>CAVXJO010000017.1:0-411920 GCA_963762125.1 uncultured Thermoleophilia bacterium | reverse complement strand
CCGCGACCGTCGGCGTGCTTCTCGCAGCGCTCTTGAACAGCTTCATGTTCGACCTGCTGCTGCGCCCCCTCGCTCCGTCGCCGGACTCCCCCGAGACGGCCACCAATATCACCACCTTCAGCCCCGCGGAACCGTTCATGGTCAGCCTCAAGGTGTGGGTCGTCGGCGGCCTCATCCTGGCCTCGCCGATCATCATCTACGAGCTCTGGGCCTTCCTCGCGCCGGCCTTCACCGCCGGCGAGAAGAAGTACTTCTACCCGGTGGTGTTCGCCACCACGGCGCTGTTCTTCATGGGCGTCGCGCTCGCCTACTTCCTCGTGCTGCCCAAGGGCCTCGCCTTCCTGCTCAACTTCAGCGCCGGCTTCTTCAACGTGCAGCTGCGCGCCAGCGACTACTTCACCTTCATGGCACTCTTCATCCTCGCCTTCGGCGTGGTCTTCGAGCTCCCGGTGGTGCTCGTGCTGCTCGCCAAGGTGGGCGTGATCGACGACCGCTTCCTGCGCAAGAACCGCCGCTGGGCGATCGTCGCCATGGCCTTCGCCGCCGCCATCATCACGCCCAGCCAGGACGCCTTCAGCATGCTGGCGATGTTCCTTCCCCTCTACGTCCTCTACGAGATCTCCATCGTGCTCGCGCGTGTGGTGCAGCCGAAGGGGGAGGCGGCAGCGAGCGACACCATCGATCCCGACGACGACCCGGGCGACGGGCCACTGCCCGAGCCCGCGTGATCAGCCGACCGTCACACAAGTAGCACAAAAATCTCAGGAGACCCGAAAAAGGAGCCACCATGCCGAACCTCGGCGCACCAGAACTGATCATCATCGCCCTCGTCGTTCTACTGCTCTTCGGCGCCACGCGCCTGCCCAAGCTGGGCAAGTCGATGGGCCAGAGCATCAGCGGCTTCAAGAAGGGCCTGAGCGAGGGCGACGAGGACGAGATCGTTGAGGTCCGCACGCAGGCCCAGGTCACTGACGAGAAGGCGGATGTAGCGTCCTGAGGCCGGAGGCCGACGGAGACATGCCGTGGAGGGGCCGGTGTGCGATCTGCCGCAAAGGGTCCACTTCATCACGGACACCGATTGTGGCTTCACGCTGGAGCGGATCCGTCTCGCACCAGATGGCGGCATCCTCTACGGCGAACTACACCAACGCCCGACCGACGAACGGTTACTCGCGGCATTGCCAGCGATCGCCATCATGAGGACGTTGGACGAGCTGCCCTCTGTGGGGCGTAGGTTCCGGCCCGAGATTCTCAGCGCTATCGCACGAGCAACGCTCGTGCTGGACACCGGCCGAGTCGAGATCGTCTCCGAGGATTGTCCTTCCCGACTCATGAGCAGAGGGCTGCAAACGCGAGCTGAGGCCTTCTTGACGGGATGCTTGGCGCCCGACGAGTACGGCGACCTCAGGGAGTCCCTCGCGGCCGCACTCTCGAAGGCAGCCAAGAGGATCGAGCTGCGCCACCGGCCACGTGACGAGGGAGCTCCATCGTGGACCAGATTCATCGACGAGGATCTCGTGCGATTGCCGATGGATTGGACTGGAGGATCTCGCCACCGCACGCCAGGTCGTGGATGAGATCGATGCGAGCAGAGCCTCAAGCACTCCGCGGGGCAGGACTCTAGCCCCGGGTGCCTGACGGCGACAGCAGCCCCGTGGCGAGCCGGCCCGTCCGATGCATGCGCCTGGAGCACCTTGCCGATGCGTTTGGCGATCCATCGCGGCACGGCATCTACCTTCATCTGCGTGACTGTGGCACCCCCATGTCAGCCAGCGAAGTGGCCCAGGTGTTCGGCCTGCATCGCACCGCGGGCCGTGCGCAGCTGGAGAAGCTCTGCGAGCTGGGCCTGGTCTCCGTGGTCACCCACGATGGTGCGTCTCCCGCCATGCGAAGCAAGAGATACGCCGCTATCGACGTCCGGCTCGAGTTCACCTTGCCGCAACGACGCTATGAGCAGCTGTCGCGGCTGCTCTTGGACCTGCTCCTGACGCTGCCGCCAGAGAAGCTGAGCGAACGGGCGGCCGCTGTCGGGCGCGCCCACGGGGAACACGTTGCCGCGGAGCTCGCCGGTGAGGGCATCCAGACGCCGGTCAAACTGTCTCTGCCGGCCCTGGTGACTTGGATGAACCGGTCCGGCTACCAGGTGACGCTCCTGTCCAGCGACGGAGCCGAGGCCGCACTTGAGGTGCGCAACTGCGTCTACCGAGAACTGTCCTTGGAGCACCGTGACGTAGTGTGCGCGTTCGACCGCGGCGTGCTCTGCGGCATGCTCGGGGTCGACGTATCCTCTCACCGTCAGACGCACGCTATCGGCTCGGGTGACTCCTGTTGCAGGCACGTGTTCAGTCTGTGTGAGGAGGAGTAGCCTGTTGCAGCGGGGCGAGAGCCCCCGTACCCGCGCTCACCGTGGCGAGCCCGCCGGGGATCTCGCGTGCGCTTCGATCAGGGTCATGCATGGCCTACCTGCTCTACGCTGGGCTTGCCGGACGGTCCTGCCGCCGGGCAGCCGTAGCGGCAGCGGCGCAGCTGACCGTCGTCGAGGGTCACTCGAAGCCTCACGGGAAGTCGATGAGGTGGTCGCGCAGTGCGATCGCGACCACCTCGGCGCGCCCAGAGGCGCCGAGCTTGGTGAGGATGGCGCTGACGTGTGACTTCACAGTGGACAGGGTCAGCACCAACCGGTCCGCGATCTCGGCGTTCGTGAGACCCTCGGCGAGCAAAGCCAACACCTCCCGCTCGCGCTCCGTCAGGAGCGCACCGGGGGGTGGTGGCGCCGTCATGGCCCGCATGAGGACGTCGGCAACCTCGGGCGCCAGCGTCGGGATGCCGGCGTGTGTCTGCCTGATGGCGTTCGCCAGTTCCTTCGCGGAGACGTTCTTCAGCACGTACCCCGTCGCGCCGGCCCGGAGGGCGCGCCCGATGAGGTCGGGCTCTGAGAAGCTGGTGAGGGCAAGGACTTTCGCCCCAGGGACGCGGCGCAGAATCTCAGCGGTGGCCTCGGCTCCGTCCATGCCCGGCAGTACCAGGTCCATCAGCACGACGTCCGGTTGTGTCTCTTCACAGACGGCGATCGCGGCCTCCCCCGTGGCTGCTTGGGCAACAAGGACGAGGTCATCGCAGAGCTCGAGCGACATCTCGACCCCGCTTCGAACCAGCTCGTGGTCGTCGACTACGACGACCTTGATCCTGGGCAGTCTCGGCTCCTCAACGACATCACCCATCGGCTGACCGGTCCCTCTCGTCGCTCGGCCACTCGAGCGTCACCACCGTACCACGACCGGGGGCAGTCTCAATGGTGAAGTCTGCGCCCACAGACGCTGCACGCTCGCGCATGCTGACGAGGCCGAGCCGGTCGGGCGAGACCAGGGCCGGGTCGAATCCCTCACCGTCATCAACGACGGTCAGGACGACGGTCTTGTCGCCGGTCAACTCGACGCGAGCCGATGATGCCGTGGCGTGACGGACGACGTTGTTGAGGGCCTCCTGGGCCACGCGATAGAAGGTGACGTGGACCTCCTCCGGGAGCGGCCGCCGGCTGCTCACGCTGAGATCCACCGTGATGCGCGCCCTGCTCTGAGCGGCCTCTGCCAAGTGTCTGAGCAACTCACCCAGCGGCGCCCTGACGAGTGCGTCAGGGCGCATCTCCAAGAGCAGGGTGCGCATCTCGGCGAGCGCGCCGCGGGTGAGCCTCTGAAGATCCTCGAGCGCCTGCGCCAGGCGCGGCGTCGTCGCCACAGACGACTCGGCCACGACGTCGGCCTTGAGGCTCGCGGCGAACAGGGACTGCGTCACCGAGTCGTGCAGCTCGCGAGCCAGCCTGCTGCGCTCTGCGGCAGCGGCCGCCCGTTCGACGCGCTCGCGCAGCCGAGCGTTCTCGACCGCGAGAGCGACCTGGTCGCCGAAGGTCGTGGCGATGCTGACGTCTTCATCGTGATAGGCGTGCCGATTCCGGTCGCTGAAGACGATCGCGCCGAACACCTCATCGCGCACGACGAGGGGCACCGCGAGGCACGCTCCCTCGACCACGGCGTGCCGCCGGTCGACGGCCCGATCGGCCGCAGTGCGGAGCGTCTCGCCATCATCCCCGGACTCTTGGAGCGGCGCTCCCGCCTGGGCCTTCGGCGCGAGCGAGTTCCCGTCGCCCTGGAGTCCGTAGACGATGCACTGGTCGCTGCCCAGAAGCTGAAGGGCTTGTGAGGCGACGTGCGCGAGCAGGACGTCCGGCCCCGAAGGCTGATCAAGGACCGCCGTCTCCTGCAGGGCGCGGAGCTGCCCGGTCAGCACATGCAGCCTCGACGTGGTACGCCGCTCCGATTCGTAGAGCTGATCGAAGCGATTGTAGAGGTAGCCGAGAGCGAACAGGCCTACGGCAGCGACGACCGCGAACCAGAGCAGCAGGATGTTCTGCGTCTGGACGCGTTCCTGGATGACCATGACGAAGATGGCCAGCCCCAGCGAGAGCACTCCAACCAAGGCTGCGGAGCGTCCCGGCAGCACAAATGCGGCCAGGAGGATCGGGGCCAGATAGAAGCCGACGATGGCGTACCCGGGAATGACCAGGTCGAGCGCGAAGCTCGCCGCGATGCCGGTGACCGTCAGGGCGACGGCGAGCTTGGGAGATGCTCGTAGCCAGGAGATCCAGCGCACGGCGCGGGCGAAGAAGCGATGATCGTCATGCATCGCCCTCGCTCCGCCCTCCGGCCCGCGGCCGCCATGATCCTCGCCTGTCGCCTGCACAGAGCACCTCCGGAAGCCCCCGAAGCCTACTTCCGCCGGCCGCCGGCGGCGAGTGCTGCGCCGTCTGACGCCTGTAGCGTGGCCTTGAAGGGGCCGCCCGACACAGGAAGGGCCGCGAGCGGGCGATTGCCAGCTCGCGGCCCGATCGAGGCCCTTCGACGTGCAGTCGCCCTTATGACTCGCGGGTGTGGAAGTAGTCCCGCAGCCTGTCGCGATCGGAGGCGGAGATCGCCTCTTTGGGGTTGACCACGGGAGCCATGTCCAGGTACGACATCGTGAAAGGCACGACGACGGCGTCGCCCCGCTCCTGGATGACGTCACTCGGGATCACGAGGCGTCGAGAGAACAGGCTGCCGATCACGAGGTACTTGGCCGACTCCCCGCTGTCGACCACGTCCTTGACCTTGCCTAGTTTGCTGCCATCCTGCGAAAAGGCGGGAAGGCCCACGAATTGCCGGTCTGCCACGGTCGTCATGATTGACCCCCTGCGTCGACGTTCGCATCACCGTGTGACGGGCGGCGGGTGCCGCGTCTCCAGTGTACGAAGAGCCCGAAAGGTCCGCATCGGCCGCGAGTACAGTCCTGAGACCGGTCGGTGGACGAGCGACCGGCCGGTCGACCGTGAGTCAATCGGCCGTCCGGTCGGCGCGAACACGCGCATGTGAGCCTTGCGCTGCGCGAAGCAGTGACATCGCCGACAAGCCACGCGAGCTGGAGCGGAATCCCACAATGCCTGCAGACGAAGCATCGTCCGCCCGTAGCCTTCCGACGAGCAGTCGCTACCGCACGATCACCTTCGCCGAGCCAACTCTCCGCTGCGCGTTCCTCGTCAGGTCCTTGCCGTAGACGTAGTAGCGGTAGGTCCCCCCGGCCTTGGGCTCCCACTTGACGCTGTACCAGGCGGCAGTCTTCTTCGTGCCTAGGCTAAAGCGTTTCGCGACCTTGCCCCTGGCGTTCTTGACGATGATTCTGACCGCGGTCGCCTTCGGGCTGAGGTTGTCGCGCAATACGTACCTCAGCCTCACGTAGCGTCCCTTGCGCCCGCTCGCCGCCCTGCCGGCGGTCGTCGGGCCCGTGGTGTCGATCGTGAAGGAGAGCGTCTGCTCAGCGCAGGTGTTCGTCGCTACATCGGTCGCGTGGTAGGCGAGGGTATGGCTTGCGTTCGGCGACGCCGGCACGGTCACTGTGGCCAGGGAGCCGGGCACGGTGGTCTCGACCCCGTCCAGCGTGTAGGTGATGGAGGCGATGCCCGAGTCGTCGTCGCTCGCCTTGAGGGCGACTTGAAGGCCGGCGCGGTACCAGCCGCCTTCCGTGACCCCGCCTGCGGTGATCAGCGGCGGCACGACGTCGGGCGGCGCGACCAACTCGATGGCGTCGGAGAGTTCCAACAGATTGCCGGCCGCGTCGCGGTACTGGGCGAAGACAGTCTTTGTGCCGAGGCCGGCGGGCAGCGCGATCGTCTTCGCCGCGGCGCAGGCCTCCCAGGCGGACCAGGACGTCCGGCCGTCGGCGGAGAGGCGCATCTCGAGGGGGCCGTGGGCCTCGGTCACCGAAGAGCCGCACGTCACCGTTCCGCTCGTGGTCGCGGCGGCGGCGTCGTGTCGATCCTGACCGTGACGTTCTTCGCGGCCTCGATGTTGCCGGCCGCGTCCGTGGAGCGGCAGACCACTGCGTGCTCGCCGTCGCCCGAATGGTCGGTTGGAGCGGGGACGACGATCCGGGTCCCGGCCGTCCAGTCGCCGGAGTCGAGCCGGTATTCCGTCTGAGCCGAGCCGCCGGCCATGCCCGAGCCGCCCGGAGCATCACTGGCGCTCAGACCGAGCGTGACGGGGCCGTTGTGCCAGAGGCCGTCGGCGCCGCTCAGAGTCGTTGTGGGCGGCGTGGTGTCGACGACGTCGACACTGACGAGCGTAGCGTCGATCCCACTGGTGGTGGCGCCGGCGGTGACGGCGACGTCGTCCGCCGCGTCCAGGCTTCCCTTGTCGTTGAAGTACTGCTCGAAGTAGTCCCCGTCGTCGTAGGCGGCGAACTCCAGACGATAGGCCCCGCTCCCCAGGCCACCGAGGTCGTAGCTCCCGTCGGCGCCCGTCATCACCCAGCCGGCGTACGTCCAGCCGCCCTCTCCGTCGGGTTGATACGCGCTCACGTCGATGTCGTGGAGGCCCACGTAGTCGGCCTTGGTGACGACGCCCGTGATGTGCCCGGCGGCCGACATCGTCGCGTCGATCCCCGAGGTCGTCATCCCGGCGACGACGGCGACGGATGTCGCCGTGGCCACGTTCTGTTGGCCCCCATACCACGTCGCGGCATAGCGACCGCTGTAGTCGGTGAACTGGATCCGGTAGTCGCCCGTGTCGAGACCCGCAAGGTCGTAGACGCCTCCCGCCGTCGTGCCCGCGCCGGAGACAGGTTCCCAGGACCCGTCCGCGAGCTGGTACGCGGCGACCTCGATGTCACCGATGCCGTGGCGATCCTCGGTCGTGACCAGGCCGACGATGTGACCGGCCTCCGCGAGCGTCACGTCGATGCCGCTCGTCGTCTTCCCCTCCGCCACCGCGACGTCCGTCGCCGAGTCAAGGTCTCTCGCGCCGAGGTAGTACTGGGCCAGAGAGGCGCCCATGTAGTCCTCGAAGCCCAGGCAGTAGTCGCCGGGGGCGAGGCCGGAGAGGTCATGGGTGCCGTCGCTCGATGCGAAGACGTCGTTCACGTACTCCCAGCCTCCCGAACCGTCCGACTGGTAGGCGACGACGCAGACGTCCGAGAGATCGCGGGGAGAAGGACTCGAGATCCTGCCGCTGATGTGGCCGGCCACGGCGAGCGTGGCGTCCGCCCGCGCCGTCGCACCGGTCTGCACGTCCAGGTCGTCGGCCAGGAAGAAGCCGGAAGCGCCCTCCCAGTACTGCGTGGCGCGGGTGCCAGTCTGATCCCAGAACTCCACACGGAAGACGCCGTCGGGAAGCCCGGTGATCAGGTAGCCTCCATCGCTCGCGGAGCTCGCGTCGCCGGCGTAGTCCCAATCGTCCACGTCCTGGTCGTACCGGTAGGCGATGAGACGGTCCATCGGTCACGTGGGTGGCCGTGTGTTCCGTTCGTTTGCTGGTTGCCGCCACCTATTCTGGCGGTCCCTGGCGCTGAGACGCCGGCTGATGGTTCTGGCGGGAGGCGACTCCGACCAGTCGTGAAAACCTCAAGCTGGTCGCCCAAGCGCTGGAACAGACCTACACGCCATGCGGTTGGCCGCCTTGCGCGAGCCGATACTCGGCGCCGCGACTCGAGCCCTCCTGAACCACGACTCCGCGATCCATTAGCAGCCGGATCATTGGTGACCAGGCAGCCTCCTCAGGCATTCCGGTGCAGGCGACCACATCACCGCGTCCGAGAGGACCGAACGGCGGGCGCGCGGCGGATCGAGCTGCGAACGGGAAGTACAGACACAAGAAGATCGACATCGGTTCGCGAGAGCAGAGCGGGGGGAGGTGATGAACATGCGCAGTCTCGAGGATCTTCTGGGGTGCGGCGTATCGACCGCCGATGGCGTATCGGGACGTCTGACTGACGTCTACTACGATGACCGCACTTGGACCGTGCGCTATCTTGTCGTCGACGACATCGAGGAGGGGACCGCAGCGCGGCTCGTCTCTCCGTTCCTGGTGGACCGCGTCGGCGGCCAGCCGCCGCAGATCGACTTGAGCCTCGACCTCGACCGGTTGCTGGAGTCGCCGGACATCGGTCAGGAGAAGCCTGTATCGCTGCAGGCGGAGAGGGACTACTTCGACTACTTCGGCTGGCCGTACTACTGGCAAGGTGCGTACGCTGGGGGAATTGGCTGCGCTCCCCATCGTCGCTCCGTTGCCCGTGACGCCGCCGCCCGATGGGCGCGACGGAGAAGCCGAGCGTGCGAGCGACGGGGAGAGCGTCGGCGCGCCGGCCGGTCAGCCTTCCGAGGCCAGCCATCATCTGCGCAGTGCCTCGGAGACGAACGGCTACCATGTGCAGGCGCTCGATGGAGAGATCGGCCACGTCGAGGACTTTCTTGTCGACGAAGTCTCTTGGGGCATCCTCTCGGTAGTGGTGGACACCAGCAATTGGTGGTTTGGGAGGAAGGTGGCGCTGCCTGCCGGTGAGTTCACCCGCGTAGAGTGGCAATCCCGTCTGGTCTTCGTCGATGAGACCCGCGAGCAGGTACAGCAGACGCGGGAGTTCGACCGGACGACGCTGCAGCGCGACGTCTGAGCCGAGCTGAGACCTGTCCGCTCGGATCCGGCCAAGCGCTAACCGCCTCCTATTCAACGGCCGCCCCCGATGGCCCTGAGCGCTCCTCAGGACCATTGAAGGGGCGGACCCCAAAACGGACCAACTTGGGCCCGGCCACAGGCTCGTGATCAGGCAGCCTTGGCTCGGCTCGGTGTGGGCAGCGCGCCCAGTTGCTGCATCGCCCCGAGCATGTCGACGAGCCCCCAGTGCTCGACGATCTTCCCGCCGGCGACTCGCGCGATGTGCATCTCCTGCCAAGTCGCGCTCCTGCCGGTCACGGGAATACCGAGGAACTCGCGTTGCAGGGTCCCGGTCGCGGTGAGTTGCTGGACAACGAGGTCGCCCTTGGAGATCTGCCGGTCCAATGTGTACCTCAGCTGACTGTGGGCGGAGCGGAAGTCGCGGATGAAGCGTTTGAACGCCTCCCGGTCCGTGCCGTAGCTGGCGAGCAGCCGGGTGTGTTCCACGAAATCCGGCGATACCACCTCGTCGATGACGTCGAAGTCAACCTGATTGATGGCCTCGAACGGGACGCGGCGCACGATCTGCTTGTCTTGCTCTGACATCAGAGCGCCTCGGACGAGCTGCGCACGAAAGTCGTCATCATCGGTGGCGGGCAGACCGGGCTCTCCGTCAGTCAGGAGCTGACCCGGGCGGGCGTGGAGCACGTGGTGCTCGAGCGCGGACGGTGAGCGCCGGCGGGCGAACGGGCCGGCGCAACATCCAGTCTCACGGGCGTTCCCGCCGTCGCTGTCGGATTCCGCGATGTCGGCTACCGAGGTGACCTCCTTTGGCGCCCCTACGACGCTCGCACGGCTCGCAACTCTCCCCGGTGCTCGCGCACGAAGGTCTCGAAGCGTTTGGGCTGTCGTCCCGTGAGTTGCTCGAAATCGGATGTGATGGTGGCGAACAGGCCTTCGCTTGCCGCGACCCAGAACTCGCACAGCGCCTGCGTCAGGACCGACTGCGCGCTCCGCCTGCCCTGGAGACAGGCCTCCTCCCACCCCCTCCCGGCGTAGGAGAAGACGGGGCCGAGCTCGCCCTTCAAGAGCTCTGCGACCTCCTCGACAGACAGCGCGCGTGGGCCGGTGAGAGAGAAGGTCCTGTCCTCATAGCCACCACTCATCACGACGCGGACGACCGCGTCGGCCACGTCGCTCGCGTCGAGGTAGCTGACACTGCCGCCGCCTAGCGATGCGGCCGGCACATGCGCCGAGAGAAAGTTCTGCATGTAGTAGTTGGGGCGCAGGCAGGTAGACGGGAGGGCTGAGGCGGCGACCACACGTTCGGCGCGTCGATGCCAGGCCAGCAGCGGGCCGCCGGTCCCGCTGTCCGCGTGCAGGAAAGACATGTAGGCGATGCGCGAGACGTCGGCCCGCTCAGCGGCGGCCACGAGATTGGCGGTCATGGCGATCATGCTGCTGTCTTCGGGGGTGATGAGCACCGCGGCATCGATGCCTGAGAACGCCACATCGAGAGTCTCGGGGCGAAGGAAGTCGATTGCCACGTGCTCGGTGGCTCTCGCGCCACCAGCATCGCCGACCAGATGCAAGGCGGATCGGACACGTGCTCCGGCCGCCTGCAAGCGGCTCACTATCTGGACGCCGGCCTTGCTGGCCGCTCCCGTCACCAGGACATCCACAGGCTCGATCCTCCGCTGAGTTCGGACGTCGGAACCGTCACATCACGGAATGCCTTCCGGCTCCCCTGAGGCGCGACCGCACATCGCCCCCCCTGTCCCCTAACGCAATGCGTCCCCGGGAGCCGACCGCAGTTGTCGCGGCGCCAACCGGCCCCTTCGCCAAGGCGAAGGGGCCGTGCGCCGGGACTGCGGCTCCCGGGGACTACGATGCCGACTCTACCCCTCGCCCGACCCGCACTGCGCAATCGCCGTCGACTATTTGCAAAAAGACTTCGGCGCACGAATCAGCCCGGGATCAGCCATTTGTAGAACGGAGTGAAGGCGAACAGGAGGCCGAAGCCCATGAGGATGCCGGCCACCCACCACACGCGCTGCCGAACCTCGCGCCCGGCCCCGAGCGCCTCGTGGGCCACGGCCCAAGTGACCAGCCACGCGATCACCGTCTGGCAGAGGAGGCCGGTCATCACCGCGTAGTTGCTCCACATGAGCACCATCTTGGCGCCGCCCTCCTGGCCGTTGGGCGGGATCCACTCGGTGGGGCTCAGCCACTGGCTGAGCAGCGAGAACACGCCCATAGCGAACTGCCCCGCGGTGAGACCGAGCAGCGCCGCCGCGATGGGACCGGCCTTCTTCCGCTGCCGGGTCGTGACGGCGGCCGGCGCTCTGTCCACGGCGGCCGGCGCCCCTCTCTCCCTCACACTCGTCTCGAGACCGGTCTCCAGCGTCGCCGCGGACGAGGGTCCGGCGGCGTGGAACCACCGGTCGACGACGAAGGTACCGGTGAGGACGGCCACCCAGCCGGCCGCGACCATCGCCACCGAGGCCAGTGCGAGCCACCTGCCCGATTCGGTGACGCCCCGGTCCGTGAGGTCGCCGGGCCGGGCGAGGAGCACGACGGCGATCGCGATGATGATGGTGAGCAGGAATGCCCCGCCGAACACGGCCCCGTGGGCTCTCGTCGTCCCTCGCCTCCCGGCACGTGGAACGGTGCCCGGTGCCAGCATTGATAAGCTGCCCAACGCCGAAGCAGCTCGGCCGCCCCGACCGGCGACCAGGTTCTAGGCTGACGGCGGCGTGACACCGACTCTTCATGCCGCCGGTCTCTCCCGAGCCGGCCCCGGCAATGGTGCTCTCAGATGCGTCGAGCTCGAAGCTGACCGTGCGATGGTCGCGGAGCGTCAGCCATCGCCATCACGACCCCGAGGCGCCGCGTTCAAGCTCGCCGACGCCGGTGAGCACCACGTAGGTCGGGTCCTCGGCCGCATAGCTGATCACCACTCGCCCGCGGCACCGCTCGCCATCCCAGCTGTCGAAGACGATCTCGCACTCAGCCTCGATGAAGGGGCAGCTGTCCTGAGGCACGTCCTCCAGCTCGAGATGCCAGCTCTGCGAGGTCTCGATCAGCACGGCATGCGAGTAGGGGACGCTTGCACCGCCAAGGGAAACGAATGTCAGTTCCTCGCTGGTCGTGGTCATGATGAGTCCTCCTCCTCGGGTCACCCTGAATGTGCCCCGAGCATCGGGAGGCAGGAAGAATCGTCGTTGGTCTTCCGCCGTCAACGGTCCTCTGACGAACCTTGCGGTGTACGCTGAGCAGGCGATCCCGACACATCTGCCCCCGCCGCGCTACTGAGCGCTGATCGCGCCACAGCGGTCGCCATGTTCGCCAGGGCCACGTTGGGATCGCTTTCCTTGCGTCGCAGCCTGCCCCAGTCGGGCCCGGACGTGCACGGCGCCACAGTCTCGCCATCGGGAGGCTCGCGCAGTGCGCAACGGCCGCCGCGCCCGGGGCGAGAGCCGATGCGGCGGCCGTTTGTCCGAAAGCCAGGTAGGTTGACGATACCGGTTGTCGCTTTGTGACCGGGAGCCGAAGCCGGGACTCCATTCTGGGCTTTCACTCGGCCGGGGGCGGGCCGTGAGAGTCTCTTCACAGGAGCACCGCGGGAGCGCCTTGTTGTCGCCGATGAAGAGCTTCACAACCTCGCTGGTCCGTGATTCGACTCGACCATGCCTGCGAGCCGCAGTGACGTGGGTTCCAGAGTATCTCCAACAGGTGTCCGTCGGGATCGCGAAAGTAGCCGGAGTAGATCCCCCAGGGACGGTCGTGCGGTCGGGCGGTGAGCGTGGCCCCGGCGGTTTGGCTTGGCTGAGCAGGGTGTCGATCTCGACTCTGCTTGCCACCGCGTGTCCGATGCTGAACTCGCCGGCCTTCGGCGGACCGGACGGGACCCCGGTCGTCCTTAGCCAGGTCGCTGCGGGGTTGAGTGACAGAACGGGGCTATCCCGGAGCTCGAACGTCGCGATGGCCCCGGCCGGGTTGACATCGCCGCCGACGAACACGGTGCCGAGCACCCTGTGCGACTCCAGTTCGAGGCCGTCTCCACAGAAGTCGAGCGCCCGCTCCAGATCGGCGACGGCGAGCGTGATCATGTCGATGCGGGTTTCCTCAAGGGCTCTCGGTCTAACCGCGCCAGAAGGCCGGCCTTGGTGCGGCCGCGCAGATCCCTTGGTGCGGGCAGGCGACCCTCGTGCATGAGCTCGACAAAGGCGCCGATCTCGTCGCGCTGGGTGCCCCTGGCGGGAGAAGACGGTGACCCGGTGACTCCGACCCGTGCGACGACGCTCAGTCACCCGTGGACCTCACGAGGGCGATCGGCCGGCGGCGAACTTCACGGTCCGCATGGCGCGATCAGTGCGAAGCTGCGGGATCCGAGTTGCGGGGCCGGGGCAGGGCACCTATACGGCTTCGGCCGCACCATCCGCTGGCAAGACGTCATCCGGCTCTACCGTATGACTATGCTCGGCAACGCTTGTGCGCCCGAGCGCAATCATACGGGGAATGCACCGCACAAGGTCGCGGGATTGGGGAAGGTGCAGCACTCCTGTGTGTGGCCGCGGTTCCGGTGCACAAGCGCTCCGGCACGAATCCTCCCGCTTCAGATTGGCTCGATGATCGGGCCGGGGACAAGGGAGGGATCTTGAGCGCGCTCACCAGCATCTCAGACGTACGTCGCTTCTTCTGCCGCAACCAGCGCCCGATCTACTACATCAGCGCGACCAACTTCAATCTGCAGGGCATGGACGAGTGGGTCTGCAACTTCAAGGCCATCTGCCACGTCGACTGCTTCGACGGCCGCCACCCCAACGTCTTCGTCCCGCGCGAGCGGCAGCACGACCAGTTTGCGGGCATCGAGGACGTGAACAACTATCTCCTGCGGCACCCCGACGTCGTCGACTACATCCGCGTGCGCGGCGACAAGTGCGGCAAGCCGGTCGCCGTGTTCCTGATGTTCGACCAGCGCACCGAGGAGCTCTGCGCCGACCTCGGCCTCGACATCTGGTTCCCGCCGGCCAAGCTCCGCCAGCGCTGCGACAGCAAGGTCGAGACGGTGCGCATCGGCGAGAAGGCCGGCGTTCCGAGCGTGCCCAACGCGCTTGCAGAGGTGACGTCCTACCAGAGGCTGCGGGCCGTGGCCAAGAAGGCCGGCCTCGGCAAGCATCTCGTGGTCCAGACCGCCTACGGAGACAGCGGGCACACCACCTTCTTCATCTCGTCGAAGTCCGACTGGGAGCGCCACGAGGCCGAGATCTCGGCCGAATCAGAGGTCAAGGTCATGAAGCGCATCGTGCCGCGGCAGGCGACGCTGGAAGCATGCGTCACCCGCTGCGGCACCGTCGTCGGCCCCCTGCTCACCGAGATCGTAGGCATGCCGCAGCTCACGCCCTACGCCGGTGGCTGGGCGGGCAACGAGCTCTTCCCCGGAGCCTTCACCGAGAATGTGCGGGCCAATGCACGCAGCTACGCGGAGAAGTTCGGCGACCAGCTCCTCAAAGAGGGCTATCGAGGCTACTTCGACATCGACATCCTGGTCGGCCAGGACGACGAGGTCTACCTGGGCGAGCTCAACCCCCGGATCTGCGGAGCCAGCCCGGTGACCAACCACGCCGCCTTCGCGCACGCGGACGTGCCGCTGTTCCTCTTCCACCTGCTCGAGTTCTCGGACGCCGATTTCGATCTCGACGTCGCTACTCTCAACGATCGCTGGGCCGACCCGCGGTACATCGACAGCTGGAGTGCGATGGTCCTCAAGTCGACCTCGTCGGTGGTGGAGCCGGTCGTCGCCGCTCCCCAGTCGGGCATCTACAAGCTGGACGAGCAGGGGGGCGTCGCATACCACTTCTTCGACTACCGGCGCTCGGCGGTCGAGACCGAGCGCGACGGCTTCTTCCTGCGCATCGCCGGACCGGGAGACTGGCGCTATGAGGGTGCGGACCTCGGCATCCTCATCACCCGAGGGCGGCTCATGACCGACGACGGTGAGCTGAACGAGAGAGCGGAGCGGTGGCTGAGCGGCCTGCTCGATCGGTACGTCGTTCGGCCCGAGGTCGCGGCGGCGGCCATCGCGCTACCCGACCTGATCGACCAAGCGTGGACGGCGCCGGCGCCGGCGGCCGGTGCTTTCAAGATCCTGTGACCGCTCAGGTGCCATCATCGGCCGCGGGCGACGCGGGACCGGTGGAAAGGGGGGCGCGCTGCGCCGACGTCTCGCTGTCGAACTGGCAGCGCGCGCCCTTCAACCGCTGGGCGTTTCGGCACGTCGCGGAGCTGGTGCCATCTGCCCGCGTCGAGCGTGGGGAGGGACCAGTACTGGACCTCCCCCCGGACCGGGTGGCCATTGACAACGTGCGCTTCCGGACGCAGGGCGATGAGTGGCGGTCTCTCGGCGACTTCCTGAGATCGACGTCGACCGACGGCTTCATCGCTCTGAAGGGCGGCCGAGTCGCGGCCGAGCTGTACTTCGACGGCATGACGCCCAGCACGCGGCACCTGCTCCAGTCCGTCTCCAAGTCGCTGTGCGCCACGGTGGCGGGCGTGCTCATCGGGACCGGTGGCCTGAGCGCCGATGACCTGGTGACGGACCACGTGCCCGAGCTCAAGGCGACGTCGTTCGAGGACGCCACCGTCCGGCACCTCCTCGATATGACCGCCGGCACGCGCTTCTCGGAGGAGTACGACGATCCGACCGCCGACGTGCGCGCCTACGAACGGGCGGCCGGCTGGCAGCCGGCCGCCCCGGGTGAGGAAGAGCTCGACCTCGCCGGCTACGCGGCCGCACTCCCTAACCAGCGGAGTCACGGCGAGCTGTTCGAGTACCGTTCGATCCTCACGGACGTCCTCGGACTGGTGCTCGAGCGCGCCGGGCGGATGCCGCTCGCGGAGTTGACGAGCCACCTGCTGTGGCGGCAGATGGGCGCCGAGTACGACGCGGAGGTCACCGTGGACCGCTCCGGGAACCCCATGGCCGACGGCGGCTTCTCCGTGGCCCTTCGCGATCTCGCCCGTCTCGGCCAGCTGTGGCTACAGGGCGGGCGCGTGCTCGAACGCCAGGTAGTGCCCGGCGACTGGGTGAGCGATACGCGATTTGCCGACGATGCCTGCCGGCGTGCCTTTCTGGCATCTCCCGAGGCCGCTCGAGCCCTCTGCCCGCCGCTGAACCAGGCGTGCCGGCCGCTCGGGCACTATCGCAACCAGTGGTGGGTTCTCGACCCGGGCCGCGGCACCCTGCTCGCGGCGGGCATCTATGGTCAGTATCTCTACATCGACGTCGCGGCGGGCGTTGTGCTGGCGAAGGTCTCCTCGCTGCCCGATCCCCTCGACCTCGAGGTCTCGGCCGACAGTCTCGCGGCGTTCGCCGCGGTCACCGAGCGCCTCGCGAATGTGATGACAGACTGACTCCAGGAGGGTGCCGGTCGCGCACTCGGAGCTGGCCGCGGCTGGGAGGACGTAGCCGACGACCTCCGCCTTGTGGAGGCTCGCCCAAGCGTGCGAAATGCCCTACTACTGGCCCACACAGCGACCCCGGGGCAGACGATCGGCAAACAGCTGGGAGCGCTGTTCACCGAAGCCGCTCCAGGCGCCGCTCGAGACGAGACCGTATCGTGACCTTGCGCCTACCCCACCGACCGCCGCATCCTCACGCGACCTCGGCCCTCCAAGGCGCCTGACAGGTGCCCCTCAAGGCCGAGAGGGCGAGCTGATGCACTCCAGCATTCGACCCACGTCTGATTGCTTCGCCTCCCGGAGCTCGCAGTCGACGCGCAGTCGACGGTTTGGTCCGCGCGCCACGCCGGGGAAGATCAGTCCAATGTGTGAGGTTTCCATTCTTCTTCGGACCCTGAAAGTCGACGGCCACACTTTGACTTGCGAGCATGCCGTCCTGACTCGCGAGAGGGAGGCTGGCCCGCCGGGCGCATGGGGCGTCAGCGTGCTCGGCCTGCGGCTTGGCGAGCTCGCACGCCTCAGCGACGCCCGCCACATCTCGGCCCTGGCAAGCAGCGGCGAGCGCCTCAGCGGGTGGGTGCGGCCAGCCGCAAACTTGAGCGCCTGGCATGCGCGCCTGGAGGGAAGCGGGCCGATGTGTGCCCTGCGCGAAGTCGGTGACCCGCGCCCCGCCGAGGCCCCAAGGTCGCGGCAGGCGGACTCGCGGTCCGCCCCCGAGGGCGCCTGAGCCACCTGCCCCAGGCGATTGTGCCCGGGCTCGTCGGAGGCGTCTGCAAGGCTGTCTCGCCGTGACCCCCGGCTCCGGTTTCCGCTCGCCGCGCCTGCCGCGGCGATCCGGCGTTCCCTCACGCGCGCTGGTCCGGCCACCGCACTGCATCGACATCGAGGCGCTGGCCCGCCAGCTTCGCGATGCGCTTGTCGCCTCCCATTGACCGGCCTGTCGGTGCCGTGTTCCAAGCGCTCGGACGGCCCGGCCTTGCCGGCCGGGCCGTCCCGCTGGATCCGCGCACCGATGGATAGTCGCTTCAGTTGATCGCGGCGATCCCCTCGGTGAAGGTCGGCAGACCGCTGACGGTCTGGATCTGCGTCAGCGAGCCGCTCCAGCCGACGCGGAAGACGTCGATGGTTCCGGACCCGCCGCCCTGGACGTAGAGGTAGCGCTGGTTCGCGCTGACCGCCATGTCGGTGGGACCGCCATCGGTCATCGCCGCCACGGCGGCGACGAGCATCGGCGAGCCGTTCCAGGCCACGCGGAAGCTGCTGATCGAGGCGGAACCGGTGTTGGTCCCGAAGTAGTGGCCACGGGCGAAGGCGATCCAGCACAGCGCCGCTTCACCACTCGGGGTCGTGGTGCCGATCGCGGTGAGGGTGTTGTCGCGGTTCAGCCTGTAGGTCGAGACCTGGCTGTTGGCCGCCTCGGTGACGACCAGCCGGCCACGGCGGTCGAACATGAACGCGAACGGCACCGGCGACTGCGAGGCGTTCATCACCGGGTCGGCGCTGAGGCGACCGTTCCGGTGGACCCACCAGACGTCGATCAGGCTGCCGCTCGCCTTGGTGGTCACGATCAGCCGCGAGCCGTCGCGCGAGAAGCCGACCTGCCCCGGGAAGGTGAGGAAATCGTCCAGCGCCGGCTTGACCAGACCGATCGAACGTGAGGAGCGGTTGATCGGATGCAGTTTGTCGCCGGCGAGCCGGTAGCCTTGCAGCGTGCCCTCGCCGCCCGAGTTCATGACGTAGACCAGCTTGCCGTGGACGGCGATGCTGGCGGGGAACGTAGCCGCCCGAGGGGACGACCTGGCGCAGCTTCAGGCGGTCGCCCTTGACCCGGAACACCGAGACGCTGTCGCTGCCGGCGTTGACGGCGAGCAGGATGCGGCCGTGGTCGGCGCTGACGAGCGAGCCTTGCGAGGCCAGCGGGTCCGAGGGGGCGCCCCCTGCGACGGCACCGTCGCCGCCGGTGTCGTAGGTCGCCCGGTACGTGAGCGTGCCGTCCTTGTGCCGATCGTAGACCATGATCTGGTTGCCGTCCGGCTGGTCGGTCTGGACGAAGAGGACCTTCTGCAGGTAGTGACGGTGGTGGTGCGACCTCTGCTTCGCCCCCGCGGGGACGGCGACAAGTAGGCCCACCGCCAGCGCCACGACGAGCGCGACGGTCACGAACGAGTTTCTCTTCATGGGGTACCACCTCCAATGGCAATGACGCTCGGACGCCTTCCCTCGAGAGCACCCGCGGCGGCCGTCGGGACCGCCGTGCGCCATCGCCATAGGCTTACCCAGCCATGCCTCTGCTCAAAGGAGCTGTCCGTTGAGCCGGCACCAGTCTTGCCGCACTCTCCTCATCCAAGTACCATGGGGCAAAGGCCGCTCGGCCACGTAGTCGCCGAGGACCTCAGGCTCGCCGTCCGTCGGCGGACGCGAGAGCGTCAGGACGTGGCCTCCGCTCGGCAGGAGAACCTCGCTGTGGCTGACGAGGTAGGTGTCAATCGAGCGAACAGCGGGGCCACCGGGGAAGATCGCCGCTTCGCCGCAGACGCCGTCGCGGCGCGGGTGCCGGCACCATCCATATCCATGCAACTGCGGAATGGCCGACCGCGAAGGCCACGAGGCCTCCCGCCGCATGGAGCCTGATGAAAACGTTGTGCATCTGCGCTCCTTGAGAGAACTCTCCCTGTTTCGTTCCAGCGCCCGGAAAAGTCTGACGCGAGAGCGTTGCCCGGGTGACCCCGGAACCACGGTCGACACACCGGGATGGTCGTCACAGGGATGGTCGTCACAGGGATGCGAAAGGCGAGCCGGCGTCCCTACGACCTCAACCCGGGGCCTGCATAACACGGAGTGAGTGAGTGAGTGGCGGCTTGCGTGGAATTCTTCCATGGCTCTCCGGGCTCACGTCTGCAGCGCCGTGTGTTCGTGGGCGAAACCGAACTGCGCGACGCCGGGGTGCGCATGATCACCCCGGACCGGCCGGGGTGCGGTCTGTCCGACTTCAAGCCCGGCCGCACCGTCGCCGACGTCACAAACGACATCGCGGCGATCGCCGGTCACCTGCGTCTGGGGCGCTTCGCCGTACTCGGATTCTCAGGCGGCACGACCTACGGGCTCGCCGTCGCGGCCTCCGGACTCACTGTCGGCGCGCTCGGCATCGTCAGCGGAGACGCACCGCCCGGCGGCGTCCCGGATGTGCCCGCCGGGCTGCCGCAGAGCGCGGAGCGTCATCCGTTCGTCAGCGCGCTAGTGCTTCGCCTGGTGCAGGTTTCGGTGCGAGTGACCCCAGGCTTCACGGTGGATCGCGGCACGGCGATGCTCTCGAAGCCCGACCAGGCGGTGGTTGCGGATCCCCGCATCAGGCGCGACTTCCTCGCGATGCTTAGGGACGCCTTGAGGCAGGGGCCACGCGGTCCCCTCCTCGATCTGCGGCTGGGCGCGCGCGAGTGGCAGGTGGAGGTGCCGCCGCCGCCCGTGGACGTCCACCTCTGGCACGGCGAGGCCGACGCCGATGCGCCGCCGTCAATCGTGCGCTACCTGGCAAGCCGCCTCCCCGGTGCGCACGTGCTCACCTACCCCGGCGAGGGGCACGTCTCGGTCTTCGTTCACCACAGCGGCGATATGGTGCGCCAGCTGGCCGCCGCAGCGCCGGCTGACAAGGCGGCATGACCATGTCCAGTCGCTGATTCCCATGACGCAGGGGTCGAGAACGTCGGCCGAGCTTTCGTCCCAAATACCTCACAAGCATGTCTTCTCGTGAGCAGGGAGTGGACGAGCGCCTGCGTCAGTCTGGTGCCGATGCTGCGCTTCAGGAGCACACGACAGAGCGGATCATAGGTCCTGGCGCACTGGTAGGCCGCGCCGGCCCAGTCCGCGTGCTCGTGAACGCGGTCTGCAACCGCACGGAGGAACACAGGAGAGAGGCCGGGAAGCAGCGCGCCGCTCCCCGGCCTCTCGCCCTTCGGCGTCTGCCGGTCTCGCCTCAGCTCCGGCGCCCGGCTGCCATCAGGCTCTCCTTCACGGCACCAGAGCGATGATGTCCATGGGTGAGCCGGAGCCGCCCTGCAGCTGCAGCGGCGCGAGGATCAGCGTGGCTCCCTTGGGAGGCAGCTTGCCGAGGTTGGCCATGCACTCGATGGCGATCTTGTGCGTCTGGGCCATCTCGGTGTTGGTCGCGTAGCTCGTGTCCAGGCCGGGGTCGACGCCGTGGGTGTCGATGCCGACGCCGGCGATCTTGCGCGCCCTCACCAGCCAATCGGTCGTCGCCGCGGCGAAGCCCGGGAAGTGCAGGTTGCCTTCGGCGTCCTGGTTGATGAACGCCGCTGGGTCACTCCACTTGTTCTCCCAACCGGTGAACATGATGACGAACGAACCCTTGGCGATCTTGCCGTGCCTGGCCTCCCAGCGGTGTACCTCGCGCAGGCTGAGCTGGTAGTCGGCGTCGGCGGCGCACTGGCGGCGCACGTCGATGACCACGGCTTTGACCACGCGCTGCCGCGCCGAGTAGCTCGTGATGGCCCGCGTGTTGCCCTCGATGAAACTGTTGGCTGCGTTCATGTGCGTCGCGCTGTGCTCGCCGATCTCGAATTTGCGCAGGAAGTAGCCGTCGTTGAGGAACGTGGCCACGTCGGTGAAGACGACGGGCGGGTCGCCGGGCCACAGCGGGATGTCGGGCGTGATGACGTGGCTGAGGTCGACCACGTGCGAGTAGGTGATCATCTTCTGGTGGTGGTTGGACCGTGGGTTCGGTGCGCCCTTGTCCGCCCCGTATGCCGCCGCGGGCAGTGCGAATGCGGCCAACGCGGCGACCACGAGGAAGACGTGCAGGGGACGACGTGACATGGCGGGCTCCTTCGTCTCGGGTTCGTCCAATGATGACAGCGCGAAACGTTGTGGGCCGGGGCCGTCCGTTGACCGCTTCGAGCAGTTCGTCTCCAGGCGCCAGATCGGGCGCGGATCCGCCTCCATGACCTGCGGCATACGTACGCGAGCCTGGCACTCGCGGCCGGCATCAACCCCAAGGTCGTCTCCGAGCGCCTCGGGCCGCCACCGTCTCGATCACCCTCACACCTACTCGCACGCCATCCCGGCGCCGGGACGAGGAGGCGGCGGAGCGGATCGCGGCGCTGGTGCTGGCGGAGGGGCAGCGACTGGCGTCGGCGGCCCGGTGATGGCTCCACGGCGGCGGACCGCCTCTGCGTCGTCGGATGAATAGCTTACCGGCCTGCCGTGAAACAGAGTCTGCAGATAGTCCATCGGTCCTGAGCTCACCGGGCGGCTTTGTCACCCGTCCTAGCGTCTCGGACCTGCCTCCACCGGCCTCGAGCGCGGCACGGTTCCGCCCGGGGCCGCGCCTTTGGCGGCGCTGCCGCCTCCACCCCGGTGCCGCATGACGGCCGCAGCGCGTCCGTGGCCAGGAGCCTCGTCTGTAGCGGCCTAGGGCACATGGCCGCACGACCGACGCTGGGAAGCTAGCGGTCCGGGCGGCGTGCGGGGGGAGCGCCGCAGACTAGGGCCGCGCTGAATGCCGCGCCGCGCGCGGCTCCGCTTCGCGTTCCCGGGCCTCGAGGCGCTTGGTCATGCGCACCAAGGTGCCGCGCTTGCGGGGTACCAGCTCGAGGCTCTCCATCAGGGTGCGCATCAGGTAGAGCCCGCGGCCGTGCTCGGCGCCTTCGTCGGGCGCCCCGATGAGGTCGACGCAGGCACCCCGGAAGCTTTCGTCGGCGTCGCGCACCTCGACGCAGAGGTAGTCCCCGATCAACGAGAGCTCGACCTCGATGTGGCAGGCGGCGACGTGGCAGGCCTGGAGGGCGTTGCCCAGCGCCTCATCGGCGGCGAGCACGATCGCCTCGCGCTCCTCATCCGGGAGTCCTCGCTCTCTGAGCAGCGTTCGCAGGCGGCGCCGAAAGCCGGCCAGCTGTGCGGGTCGGTCGACGACGAGCTGGAGCTGAGCGCGCACCACCGACTCGGGCTCGGAGACGTGCCCTCTTTCGCTCAGTCGACGTGCCATGATCCCTCGACCTGACGTGTTCTGTGTGTACACGCACTATTCCCAGCCACAGGCAGGTGCGCTCACCGTGGACGCCACGGCCAGCGCGGTAGCCAGGCGCCAGCCTCTCGCTGCACCGTCTTGCCGCGTACTGCGCCATGGTCTCCTATGTTCCTAGGTCTCGTCGGCAACATGTCGGCAGTCTTGCCGATTCGGAAGGCAATGGGCGTGCGGCGAGGAACGAAAATTGCCCATTTGCAGGAGAGAAGTTGGAGGCGGCGATCGGAGTTGAACCGATGATGGAGGTTTTGCAGACGTCAGGCCATGGTGACGAGCGGTGCGCGCTCATGCGGGAAGGTGCTGCACGGTCCAAGGTCCAGCGAAGGAGCGATGGCCGGGCGTGCCCAGGCATCCGGCGCCGTGTCGAGGCGTCTCGTCAGCATCGCGTCGGCAGGTCGGCGGCTACTTGGGGCAGCCGAAAAGCTTGCCCGCCACGCTCGGCGTTCCTTGCGCTGCCGCACCGGGCCGGGGACAGATCCGTCTCCCGGCCTCTCAGCGCTTGCATCGCGCCAATGACTGTCGGCAGGGTGGCCAGATCTCGCGTGCGTGCGACGAGCAACGTCGGCCAGGCGCGGACGGGCTTTCCGGGAGGCCCCGCACGGCCGCTTCCTCGGTTCACCTCTCCACCGACCGAGGAGCCCCACTGCCCCGGCCGCCGGGCCGTCGCCTTTGCCTTCGCCGCTCGCGGACGCGCCATCGTCGGCGCCGACCTACTCGCGGCACAGCCGGCAAGCGCAGTCCGGCAGGTGCCACCAGCCGGCAGTGGAAGCCTCGGCCTCGGGGATGCTGCGCAGCAGATCGCTGCCGGCGCGTTGCCAGGAGCTGATCTCGTCAAAGAAGAACTCCGCCTGACCGCCGATGACCTTCCCGACCCAGGCGCGACGCTCGGTGGCGCACAGCTCGAAGCTCGAGTAGGTGCGACCCGGCGGCGGCGGTGCCGCCCTCCAAACGATGCTGCTGCGGATGTTCGTCACGAGCGGCTTTCTTTCACGGCCGGCCCAGCACTTGAGGGGGCACCGCGGGCTCGCAGCGAGTCCCGCCAGTCGCCCTTGTGAGGCACGCTAGCGAGGTGCTCGCCTGGAATCCACGTCGACGACGCGACCGAACGACTGGCCGATGCTTCTCCGGTTGTCAGGCCCGAAGCATTCTCCACCACACCGGGGCTCAACCGTTAGGCCCTCCTTCGCCAGGCAATAAGGAAGTCGATGCCGTCGTAGAAGAACTCGGCGCCCGCGGCGGAACCTGCCCGCCCAGGGATGGATGGTGGGGCAACACGGTGGCTCCGGATGGCCGGCCGAAAGGGTGACCCGCATGCAGGTCGTCGGATGGTCCAGCAGTCCCTGTGGGCTCTGATTGAAAACGCCATAGACCAAATCGAGCACGACGAAAGGTGAGCCGGCGCCATGAGAACACGCGCAATGTTGGCCGCAGTCCTGGTGGTCTCGGCTATCGCGATCACGTCGTGCACCAGTTCGTCACCGGGGTCCTCGACGAGTTCGTCGGCCGGCTCGTCCGACGCAGCGACTGCCGCATCTGCGACATCGGAGCGGGCAGCCTCGCGGAGCTGGCTCTACGACACGACCTGGCCGGTGCCCACCGCCGACACGTGGCGCACCAGTTCGATCGCCTCCGGCGGGCTCCCCGACAAGATCACCAGCAGTGACCTTCGGGCGAAGAGACTGAAGCTGGGCCCGGACCCGATCTTCGGCATCACCCACGACAACTCGATCTTCGTGATCGGCGGCGCCCCATACCTGATGGACCTGTTCACCAAGGCGCAGGGCAACGATCTCCCCGACGGCGCCGCGGGGGCGTTGGGCGACGCCGCCAGAGCATCGACCTCCAAGAAGTCTTCGAGCGCGTACGTCGCCAAGATCGACTCGGCGACCATGAAGGCGCAGATCCTCGACCTGCCCCAGAGGTCCACCCCCAACTACCCCGGCAGCATCGTCGCGCACCGCAGCGGGATGATCTACGCGGTCGCGACGGCGACCCTGTTCGAGATCGATCCCGACACGTTCAAGATCACCCGCTCGCTGGATCTGCCGCTCAACCCGACGGAGCCACAATCGACGATCTACAACACGATGCAGATCTCGCCCCGCAACGGCGACCTCATCCTGAAGACCGCGCCCCAGCAAGGCAACGGCCTGCTCGTGGCGGTTGACGTCAACCACTTCGTGATCCGAAACCAACTCACCACGGCGCTGTCGAGTGCCCGCATGACCCTCCTCATGCAGGGCGGCACCGAGTACGCGTACCTTCCCGGCGACACCTCAACCCTCCGCTTCAAGGTGTCCGATGACGGCTTCACGCCAGATCCGAGCTGGTCCCAGCCCTACCGCACCGACAAGGACGGTTCGACGCCCGGCGTGGCCATGACCCCGACCGGCAACCACGGGACGGTCGTGTTCCCCAACAACAACACCGTGTCGATCAATGTCACCTCACCTCTCAAGATGCTGTGGCAGTCGACCACCGACCCGTCCGCAGGAGTGTCGAGCGTGAACGCAACGTCAACGGACCTTCCAGGTGGGACCTTCGCTCCACCTCCGGGGGACCCGTTCGTCAACTCGGTCATGGTGGCAGCCGACGCCGTAAACGGCCGGCTCGCCGCCTGGAAGATCACAGATGACGGATCCCTCAAGAAGCTCTGGGTCACCGACAAGTACGCGGTCTCGGTCGGCGCGGCCATCGTCGCTGACCAGCACCGCCTCTACACCGACGACCGGGAGTGCAACTCCAAAGGGAGAGGCTGCAAGGTCTACCTGGTCGTCCTCGACCTGATGACCGGAAACGAGATCGCCCGCATCCGGGTCGCCGGCTCCCAGCCGAGCATCGGCCGCATCTTCATCGGGCCGCACGCCATCTACTACATCGCGACCCAAGGCGACGGCGGCAGCGGCTACGTCACCAAGGTGACCGCCACAGGATGACCGCCGGGGCCACCTGATCCCCCGCCGACGACGAAGCCTTCGTCCACCACCACATCGCCCGTCAGACGGCATGGTCATCACGAGCAAGGGTTCCGACGAACCGGGGCGACTCGACCCGGGACGACAAACCGTGATCGACTCGTCGCTCTCGAACTTGAAGGCGATCCGGACCTGGCTCCTACCGCAGACACTGCCGATGGCAATGACGGAGGCTAGGTTACGGCTACGGTCGATCCAGCCCACCCAGTCGCCGGAGGAGCTCCATCCGTACCAGGTCGGTGCCGTTCGGGGACACCAGGCAGAGCAAGGAGTCGAGCCCCTCCTCGCTGTTCAGCTAGAAGCGACTGTGGCGTTCGGCGATGGTCACCCTCCGCTGCACGCAGAAGCTCCTCGCCCGCATCGGCGTTCCCGCCGCCGCGCAGCACCTGGTCGACGCGCTCGACCATGTAGGTGACGATCTCGGCGGCGTGTGGGGACACTTACGCGCAGATCGCCGAGCAGCAGCGGCCAGAACCACTCGGTGAAGCCGCGCGCCTCACGGACCGGAAGGACCCCTTCCGGACCTTCCACCTGACCCTCCACTCGCGCTCGGCCCGGTCCGCCTCGCCCTGGATCTCCGCGGACGCGAGCATGATCGCGCTTCCGCACGCCGAGCACGCCAGGTACCGGTGGCGACACACCCAGTAGACGCTCTCCCTGGTCGTCTGCGCGCACGAGGGGCAGCGCACGTCGATCATGGCTTCGCCTTCTGGCATTGGGGACCCTGTCGCTCCGTGGGGGCGAGTCATTCCCCCGCACCCCGCTTACGCATGCGTACCTCGAGCCCTTCGTGAAGGCGCAGATCGAGCACGTCCATAAGCCGCGACATCAGAAACAGACCGCGGCCGCCGGTCGCAAGCAGATCGGGGGTCGCCTCAGGGTCGAAGCGCGAGAGGTCGAAGCCCCGTCCCCAGTCGCGCACCACGACGGCGAGCTCTGCTCCCTCCAAGGTCAGGCTGACTTCCAGGTCCCGCTCAGCGCCGCTGTGCAGTATCGCGTTGGTGCAAGCCTCTTCGACGGCCAGCACGACCTCGTCGATCTGTTCCGCGTCCAGCGGCGACAGTTGGAGGTGCGTGCGAAGGCGCGCCCGCACTCCGAACAGCGCTGAAGGCTGCAGGGGCAGGGAGAAGCGCAGCTCGGTCGGCGCTCTGTCAGAAGGCGATGAGACGGTCAGGGCACGCTCGCCACCGAGCCGCCGCGGCCGGCCCGGCGCCGAGTCGAGCCGGTCGAAGCCGGACCGGGATCGTCGGCTTTGGCGATGACCATCACGCTGACGTCGTCCTCGAACGGTTGGCCGCTTGCGGCCTCGATCGCTGAGACGAGGCGGTCCGTGCAGGCGCGGTCGATGCGCTCGCAGGCAAGCGTCCGGAGGCTTTCGATGAGCCGTTCCTCGCCGTAGCGCTCCCGCGAACCGGGGCTGCTGCGGCCCTCGATGAGGCCGTCGGTGTAGAAGAACAGCTGCCAGCCCGCGGGCAATCCGATCGACTGCGGCTCGGAGAGAGGCCAGTCGAGGGTGCCGAGAGGCGGCAGCGGCTGCACCTGGAGGGGCTTCACGTCGCCGACGACCAGCAGCGGCAGGGGATGCCCGAGGCTCAGCAGGCGGACCTCGTCACGGGCCGGGTCGATCCAGGCAAGGCAGAAGGTGGCGAACGTGTCCGGCGAACGGCGCTCGCGGACGAGCACCGCCCTGAGACCGTCGACAATGGCCAGCGGGTCGGCGCCGCTCTGGCAGAGCGCTTGCCAGCTGGCGCGCAGCATGACGCCGAGAGCCGCAGGGTTGGGGCCGTGCCCGCTGACATCGCCGCAGATGACGGCCACGCCCTCCTCGCCACGGTCGAGCACGTCGATGAAGTCGCCGCCGAGGGCGAGCTGGTGCTCGCTGGGGCGATAGACACTGAGGATGCGCAGACCCTTGGCTTCAACCGAGAGCTTGGGCAAGAGGCCGAGCTCCAGGCGGCGATGGAGCTCGGCCGTCTCACCCAGACTGACCACTGCCCGGGCATGCGGCCTCGCCAGCACGTCGTCCACGACGGCGCGAAAGAAGAACAGGGCTGAGAGGACCACGAACAAGTGGCCGATGAGGTTGGGCCACGTCGCCGCCATGTGGTAGACGCTGAACCAGAGCTCCGCGAAGATGCTCGCCACCAGCGCTGCGCCAAGCAGGCGGAAGGACTGCGGGGGCAGCTGCTCACGTTTGCGCCAAAGCAGCGCGATGGCGAGCGCGAGCAGGAGGCAGATGACGTACTCGGTCGCACTCTTGAACGGCGTGAGGCCGGCCGCCGTGAGCGTCGCCGGGAAGATGCCCCACCAGTAGACGCCCGCCAGCAAGACCGCGTCGTAGACGGCGAAGCAGGCGATGACGAGACGCAGGTCCAGGCGGCGGCCGACGACGAAGGGCGCGGCGATGAAGGTCGCGGTCAGCAGGAGGCGGGCGCCGAGCCAGAGCTGCGTGGGCGGGTCCAGCGAGTCCGAGATCATGCCCAGCCCGGGGTAGTCGGCAAGATGCACCGTGTGCAAGATAGCGACGTTCGCCAGCGCGATGCCGAGGAAGACTGCGAGGTCGTCATCCTGGAACTGGCGCAGCGTCCAAGCCACGATGATCACCGTCGCGCAGACGATGATGAAGGCGAGCTCCGCGAGCGTGTGGAAGAGCAGGTAGGAGCGCAGACTGGTGAGGGCAAGCAGGGCGATCAGGACGGCGGCAATGACGGCCGTGAGGCGGTCATCGCGTGTCCACGTGACGTCATCCGGGCGGGCCATGGGGGAACAACTCTATGGCATAGGCCCCAAGCTGCCCAGTCGACGCATCGGCGCGGCAGCGGACGACTCGCCGGCCCAGGCCCAAGAACTGGCCTCGACTCGCTGCCCCGGAGCAGGAGTACGGGGTCCCTCGCCTGCCGCGGCGATCCGGCGTTCCCTCACGTGCGCTGGTCCGGCCACCGCACTCCCAGGCGAGAGGAAGTGCCATGGAGCGGGAATCATCACCTACACGGCACTTCCCCAGTTTCAGGAGGCTCCGATGATTGAGAGAAGCACCATCGACAGCTGTCTTCGGGACATCAGCTTCCCCGCCAGCAGAGGCGAGGTCGTCGACTGCGCCGCCGGCAACAGCTGCCCGCACGAGACTCTCGGCCAGCTGCGTGAGATGCAGGTCGCCAGATACAGCTCGAAGGACGACGTGCTCTGCCACCTCGGTGACCTGAGCGCCTGCTCGTAGTTTCCCCCGCGTCACGAGATATGCAAGGCGCGAGGGCCGGCGCCCACACGCCCGCTATGGATCCATGGCCAGCTTTCGTCAAACCTTCTACCTGAAGCGCCCGCGCAAGTAGGGCGAAGGGTGCTGCGCAAGGACATCTCGTGATCGTCCGCATCAGTTCACGTCACAAGCACCGACCGGATCTGCACCAGCTCACTGCCGATTGGCGCGATGAGGCCAGTCATCGCCAGCTGAGATACAAGAGCGCGCAGGGCACCAAGCGTCACGCACGGGACGTCGCCCACGAGTGGCAGAACGAGCTCGAGGGACGCATGCACGTCAAGCACACGGGGCTCACCTTCGGCGAGCAGCCGCGCGCCTGGCACGAGGAACACGCCCGCCACCATGTGGCTGCGCGCACGAACGAATCGTACGGCTACCTGATCTCGCGCCACATCGACCCCGGCATAGGCAGCCACAAGTTGGACAAGCTGCGACCTGCGCATCTTCAGACCTACTTCGCGAAGCGCCTCGACGCTGGAGCCGCCGCCTCGTCGGTCCGCAAGGAGGCCAACATCATCCGTTCGGCGCTCAGGCACGCCGTGCGCATGGGGCAGCTGGCAAGCAGCCCTGCCGACGTCGCCGTGCCACCGCGGCCGAAGCGCACCGAGATGAAGTTCCTCAATGAGGTGCAGACGGCCAAGATGCTGAAGGCTGCCGAGGGCACGCACTTGTACATAGCCTTGCTCACGACGGTCGGCACCGGGATGCGCCGCGGCGAGCTCCTTGGTCTGCGCCGGCGTGACGTCGATCTTGAGGTCGCCACGGCTACCGTGAACCAGACGCTCCAGGAGGCGTACGGCGAACTCATCTTCAAGGAGCCGAAGACGACCAGAAGCCGGCGAACCATCACGTTGCCGGCCCTCGTCGTCGAAGCCATGCGGACACAGCGGGCAGAGCAGGCGCGCCGCACTCTCGCCCGTGAACCCGGCTGGAGCGACTCCGAGTACGCGCTGGCCGCGCCGCATGGGGGGCCGTGGAGACCGGCGGGTTTTGACAGGATCTGGCGGCGGTTCCGGAGGCAGCAAGGCCTCGAGATCCGCTTCCACGACCTGCGCCACACGCACGCGACGCAGCTGCTCAAGGCCGGCGTGCATCCCAAGGTCGTCAGTGAGCGGCTCGGTCATGCCTCAATCGGAATCACGCTGGACACGTACAGCCACGTGATGCCGGGCATGCAGGAGGCCGCGGCGGAGCTCATCGATGTGGGACTGAGGAAGGCGCTGGCGGGATGAGCCCCCAGGATCCCGGCGCCCGGCAGGAGTACTGCCCAGTGGGCGACGCCCTGTTCAACGCCTACAAGGCTGGACACGCCGTCGCCGCGCTGCATGTCGATCCGCCGAGACGGCTGCAGTACGTGCGCATCGAGGTGGATGAGGATGGTGGGAGTGGGCGCACGCACTGCGACGGGCCGGACCGCCCGCTGAGCTACTCGCGAAGCGCTCCTGGCCGAGATGGAGGTCTCGAGTCGGCCGGGTCGGACGCCGTGGTGACCATCGCGGGGCCGCTCTGCGCGATGTGGTACACCACAGGCCGCTTCAGAGCTGAGGACGTCCTCGCCGAGGACGTGCGGTCAGTCCTTGACCACTGCCTCTTCGAGCGCAAGGACTGGGAACGGGTGCAGCTGAGCGGCGTGCTCCTGCACGGCATCGAAGCCGAGTCCGTGGAGCGCTGGCTGGACGCGATGCTCCAGCGAACCTTCGACCTGCTCGCGCGTCCAGGCTTCCTGAAGTGCGTCGCCGCCGTAGCCTCGGAGCTGCTGCGCAAGGGGACCCTGGAGGGTTCTGAGCTGGAGGCGCTGGTGCGAAGCGCGACGAACAGGGGTGGCCGCGGCCGAAGCTGAGACCCCTGACTATCAGGATAGTCTGCCGGGAACGGGTCACGACTCATCCTTGTACGCCGCGGGTTTCCATGACGAAGGCTTGAGAGTTGTCCATGCGCGGCGCCACGCTTGCCCAGACAGCACGTAGGGTAGGTTGCGACCAGTCGGCCGTGTGGAGACCGATGGACGGTACTGTCCGAGGTGATCGAGGGACCATGCGAAAGCTGAACGCGGCGCTGGTCGGCTGGGTCATCGCGTGGGTCGCCTTCGGTGCCGTCATCGGCGTCGAAGTGTGGCAGCTCGACCGGCTCGGGACCAGCGTGGCCCAGAACGCAAAGGCTCTCGGTGACACGGGCGGCAGCCTGAGTTCCCTCTCTGGCCTGCCGCTGGTCGGCGACCGCGTCGGCAACGTCGCGAGCGAGATACGCAAGGCTGCCGCTCAGACGGAGGCCGAGGCGCTTGCCATGCGGGGGCAATTCCACAGCCTCGCGATCCTCCTCGGGCTCCTGGTCGCTCTCGTGCCCACGTTGCCGATCGTGGTCATCTACCTGGCGTTCAGACGCGGGCTCTTGGCGGTCCTCGTCGCGGACTCAGGCGGTCAGGGCGAGCGTGACGGCTCGACCGGAACGTCGACGAGCGGCGGACGCGGCCGTGAGCGAGCACCAGACTGACGACGAGGGCATCGGCGGCGCCGTCGGCCCCTTGCCGGTAATCGGCCGCCTCGCGCGCACGCACGCATGGCTGGTCACGGGCCCGCTTCGGTACGTCGTCACGCCGCTTTGGATCGCCGTCGCTGTCGCGGCCACGCTGTATCTGCCCAGCGTGTCATCAGGTCCCGGCGCGATCGGTGACCTTACTCCGCGCAACGCCGCGGCCATTCGCGCCGAGCGGGAAGCCGCGCGGCTGTTCGCGTTCCCCGTCCTCAGCAGGACGGTGGTCGTGCAACGCGATCCGGGCGGCTTGGCCCTCGGCGCGCAGCAGCAGACGATCACGGCTGCGCTGGCCGTCGACCAGGGCACGGTCACGCCCCCCCGGGGCATGCTCGGCGCGCTGCCGATCATCAACGCCCCTGGGGTAGCCCGCGTCGGCCGCGTCCCCGCGACCACGGCGATCACGCTCCTGTTCTTCGACCCGGCGTCGAGCTGGGGCACCAGAGAAGCCTCTGCGGCGGAGTATGCGCGAGCCTACCTCGATGCGCCTGGGAGTTCGGTGGTGGGCGTGACCGGAGCGCTCCCAGCCCGTCTCGCCCAAGGCCGTGAGATCCGCGACCGTCTGGAGCTGGTCGAGATCGCGACGGTGATCGTCATCGCTCTGATCGTCGGCCTGACCTTTCGCGCCGTCGGCGCTCCGCTGATCACCCTCGCCGCCGGCATCATCGCCTATCTCGTGGCCATCCGCGTCGCGGCCTGGGTCGGCGGCGAGTTCGGGGTCAGTGCGCCGGCCGAGCTACAGCCGCTCATGGTCGTGCTGCTGCTGGGCATCGTCACCGATTACTCGATCTTTTATCTGTCCGGGTTTCGCAACCGCCTCGTGGCGGGCGTTCCCAGAAGCACCGCCGTGCGCCAGACGACAGCCGAGTTCACGCCGGTGATCGTGACTGCGGGGCTCCTGGTCGCCGCCGGCGCCCTCGGGCTGCTGGTCGCGCGGCTTGGATTCATGCGGGCTCTCGGCCCCGGCATGGCCCTCGCCGTCGTCATAGGCCTGATCGTCGCGGTTACGCTTGTCCCGGCGCTGCTGGCCGTCTTCGGCCGGCTCGTGTTCTGGCCGCGCGTCCCCATTGCGCCGGAGGAAGCCGGAGGCGGGAGCCCGGACACGCAGGCCCGGTCGCTCTCCCGCCGACTGACCCACCTTTCCACCAACAGAGTGGCGGCGGCGGTCACCATCCTCTTCTGCGTCGCCGTGCTCGTAGCGGCGTCCAGCGGCCTCACGCGTCTGCGCGTGGGCTTCAATCTCATCTCTGTGCTGCCGTCGTCGGCTGAGGTCAAACAGGCTGCCGACGCGGCGGAGAAGGGGTTCAGCAAGGGAATCCTGTCGCCCACCGAAGTGATCATCAAGCGGCCCGACGTCGGGCGAGAGACGAGCAAGCTGACGGCGCTCGAACGGGCGATCGCGCGCCTTCCCGGCGTCGCGCAGGTCCTCGGGCCGCGAGAGCTGAGCCTGCTGGCGGAGAGTGGTGTCGTCCTGCCACCGATCGCCGTCTCACAAGATCGGTCCGCCGTCCGCTATCTCGTGGTCTTCGACGTCGACCCTCTAGGGAGCGAGGGCATCGCCCGCTACGACAGTCTTCGAGCAGCGATGCCGTCGCTGTTGAGCGCGGTGGGTATCGGAGGGGCGAGCGTGCTTTACGCGGGCGACACAGCGCTGGCCGAAGAGAGCGTCAAGCTGACGATGGCCGACCTGATTCGCGTCGCCTTCGCCGTACTCGTCGTCGACTTCCTCCTGCTCGTGCTGTTCCTCCGCGCCCTGCTGGCTCCTGTCTACCTCGCGGCTGCGAGCATGCTTGCACTCACCGCCACCCTCGGTGTCACGAGCTACGTCTTCGTCGTCCTGCTGGACGCCGGGAGTCTGACGTACTATGTCCCCCTCGCCGCCGCCGTACTCCTCGTCTCGCTCGGATCCGACTACAACGTGTTCCTCGTGGGGCGGATCTGGGAGGAGGCACGTGTCCGGCCGTGGCGGCCGGCCATCGAGGACGCCGTCCCTCGCGTGCGGCGAGCCATCTCCGTTGCCGCTCTTGCGCTCGCCTCCAGCTTCGCCCTGCTCGCGATCGTCGGTTTGAGGTCATTCAGGGAACTGGCTTTCATCCTTTGCTTCGGCGTGCTCGTCGACGCCTTCTTCGTGCGCTCGCTGCTCGTGCCGGCGCTCGTTGTCGTGTTCGGGCGCTTGGGCGCCTGGCCAGGCCGGCTCTGGCGAGGGACGCCGCAGCTGCCGGAGGCCGTGCGCCCTCGCGGCCCTGGCAGGGATGACGAGACGTGATGGAAGTAGGCAATGCGCCCGGCGCCAATCCCGGATCGCACGGACGCCGCCGGGGGTGAGGATCTCTCGAGCCGCCGTCGGCGCCTCCCGAGACGGCTCCTCGCATCAATCTTCTCGATCCCATCGATCCTGTCACTTCGGGCACTCGACCAGGCAGCTGCGCAGCCGGGCGGAGATGGTCGTCGTTCAGCGAGGCGCGATGACACAGCGAGACTCGCTCAGACCCATTCCGCGCCATCCACAGCCGAGCACTCGGGTTGCAGAATGGTTGCAGAAGCGGGGGCTAGCTGTTCTGTATCCGTTCTGGACGATCTTCACGAACGCCTCCACCTTGCCGCCGCTTGACCTCGCGTGTGACGGCCAGCCGGGAACGCCGGCCTGTTCGGCCCGGCCGGACCCGGGAACATGAAGACGGACAGGCCAGCCACGGCAGGGGGGCAGACGAAGGTGCCAGACGCTGCACTCCGGCCGTGACAACGAAAGAGGAACCGTGGGCAAGCACACACGCAGACTGAGCGTGATCGGGGCTCTCGCAGTGCTCCTGCTCGCGTTGGTCCTCGCAGCTTGCGGGAGCACGACCACCCCCAGCGAGTCGCCGTCGACCGTCACACCGTCGATCGTCACACCGGAGTCGTCGCCTACCGGGGCGGCGCCGGCACTCGGCGCGTACCTCGATGAGGCCGATGCGGTGCTCTCTGACGTCCGCGACACCTTGGGCGAGCTTCCCGGCACGGTCCAAGACATCAGCGGGGCTCCCGACGATACCTGGACGGCGGCGAGCGATGGCCTTCAACAGGCGGCCGCTGAGCTCAGCGATGAGGCTTCGCGGCTCGCGGACCTGCAGCCGCCCTCCGGCCTGCGGCCAATCCAGGATGCCGTGGTCAGAGGCATCCAGCGGGTGCAGACCAGGCTGGAGCAGACGGCGAGCCGACTGAGCTCGCGCGCACAGAGCGAGGGACTGACCAGACGGGAGGTCCAGGACCAGGTCGATGAGCTTCGGTCGCAGGCGGGGGATCTCAACGAGCAGTTGCAGGGGGCGCTCGATACCGTGCGCGACTACCTCTGAGCGCATGGAACCGGAAGCGCTCGAGGCGTCATGAAGGCCTTCGCCGCGCCTCCCACGTCCAGTCCTCGACTCTGTAGCCGAGCTCGCAAGTCTCGTCCGAGACCCGCAGCCGCAGGTCCGAGTACCCGGGTAAGGGCCACAACTCACAGTAGTACACGAGACTCTCTGCATGACGGCGCCGATCCGAGAGCCGTCGGTTCCGTCAGTTCTGTCGCTCTGACAGCCTGCTGCGAAGCCGGTCGGAGATGGGCGTGGTCCGACCCGGCGGGACCGTCACAGGGAGGGACAGTCAGGCGTGTTCCGTGCCATCTGCGATCGAGTACTTGGGTTGCATCAGTGTCAGTGTGAGTCCGTTGGGATTCCCGACTTGGTCGGGTAACCTGCGGCGTGGCGGCGGGGTGACCCATTGGGTTGCTGTCGCCCGACGGGGCTGACCCACATTCGTTGTGTCCCCCGCCGCCTGCCGCGAGGTTCGCGGACGTGACCTGATAGGAGCCTGGCTAGAGGCCCCCACTCAAGGCGTGTCCGCCGACGGTCCCGCGCTTCGGAGAATCGGTCCGAAAGGGGACAGCTCATGATGGTACTCGGCGTCGACCCGCACAAGAACAGCCACACCGTCGTCGCCCTCGAGGCCGCCACCGGCGAGGTGCGCGGCGAGCTCACCGTGGCGGCCGACGGGCGCGGTCACGAGCGGCTCCTCGCCTGGGCCCGCTCGCTCGGCCCTGAGCGCCGCTTCGCGCTCGAGGACTGCCGCCACGTCTCGGGCCGCCTCGAGCGCTTCCTCATCGCCGCCGGCGAGGGCTGCGATGCCGCCCTGCGCATACCAGCGCAGCCAGCGGTGGACCGTCTGGCGCGTGACCCCGTACCTGCCCGCCACCTCGGTGACGGGCAGGCCCTCCATGACCTCGAGAACTGCCTTGTGGCGCTGCTCCACGACCCCCAGCTCGATGAGCACGATGCCTGCCCTCCTCGACTCGCCGACCCAACTGGTCGTCTATTCGAGGTAGGGTCGGCGCCGGCTTCAGGCTTGGAGGTGTAACGCATCTACCGGAGCCAGTGTCGCCCGTCTACCGGAGCCGCGTCTCAGGCCTGGAACGCATCTGTCGGAGCCGATGTGGAAAGCATGTACCGGGACCGCACATTGTCAGCCGGTTGTCGGCGGGCAATCCGGGGACTGGCAGGGAGTCACTAGGGACGCGATTTCGCTGGAAATCGGTGGTGGACCGCAGGGGAGTCGAACCCCTGACCTCCGCCGTGCCTGCCTGTCTTGGAAGACGAGTGCACGAAGCCCCCCTACATTACCCGTCGCCCCGGCCGGTGCGCACCGCACCAGACTGTACAGAACCGGCAAGGGGCTCAGCATCGTGCTCATGGATGAGGCGGGTACCTGACTCAATCAGCATCGCAAGCAGCAGACAGTCCCCGCGGCGAGCCCGTAGGCGATCTCAACAGGCCGCGACCGTCCGTTGGCTCCAGGCGACCAAGCGCCCCCGTGGGGCTCCTCGGCAGTAGCGGTTCCGCTCGCCGTCAGCCTCAGGGCCGGGCTACGCCCACCTCGCCTCTCAGGTGAACACCCTATTTAAGTGGCCCAGTACACACTTCATGTGCCGGACGGGGATAGAGTGTTTGTGAAAGGAGTCGCATGCGCGCTGCGACCCGCAAAGCTCGTGGAAGGAGGAGCCATGGGCTGGAGGAAGATCGTGGAGGCGGAGCACCGCCTGGTGCTGGAGGTCGCCGACGCCGCCGAAGCCGAGTGCCGACGCGCCGAGGCCACCGGGAGCGTTCGCCGTGACCTCGCCGGCGACATGATCGGCTTCTTCCGGTACTTCGCCGACGGCCTGCATCACCCCAAGGAAGAAGGTCTGTTGTACGCGCGCTGCCACCGGCGCGGAATGACCGAGCAGGACGAGCCACTCGAGCAGATGATAGGCGAGCACGAATGGTGCCGCGGCACGCTCGACGGGCTGCAGCAGGCGCTCGAACACATGGACCCAAACGACCAAGCGGCCACTCTCGACTTCGCCGCACGGCTCCGCGAGTACGTGGAGGTAGTGCGCTGCCACATCGAGGTGGAGGAAGAGGTCTTCTTCGACACCGCACAGCACTACCTCACCAAAGGCGACCACAGCGAGCTCAACGAGGAGTTCGAGGCGGTGCACTGGGACGAGGTCGAGGAAGGGGTGGCCCCCTACTGGGAGGACATCGCCCACAAACTCTCGGCCGCGGAGGTCCAGTCCGCCTGACGGGCAGCAAAGCTCCTCCAGACGAGGTCACCGCGGCTGAGCGTCCCGGGACCGTGACCTCGTCACTCGGAGGACAGGGCGTGTGTCGTCAACGAGCCGGCTCAGGGGAGCGCCATGCACACGATCGTCGACCGGCAAGAGCTCACCAAGCGCGATCTCATCAGCCTCACCCTCGAGGCGCCGCAGATCGCGCGCAAGATCCGCCCGGGGCAGTTCGTCGTCCTCAGGGTGAACGAGACGGGGGAGCGGGTGCCGCTCACCGTCGCCTACCGCGACGCGGCCAACGGCACCGTCACCATCATCTTCCAGGTGGTCGGCAAGAGCACCGCCATGCTGGCGTCGCTGGGCGTGGGCGACGCCATCAAGGATCTTTGCGGGCCGCTCGGGTTGCCGGAGCACATCGAGAAGTTCGGCACCGTCGTCGGCATCGGCGGTGGCTCCGGCATCGCCGTGCTCCATCACCTGCTCACCGGGCACCGCGCCGCCGGCAACCACATCATCGGCGTCGTCGGGGCGCGCGAGAAGGACCTCCTCATCCTTGAGGACGAGATGTGCGCCCTCTGCGACGAGCTCATCGTGACCACGGACGACGGCAGCTACGGCGTGCACGGCAAGGTCACCGACGCGCTGGCGGCTCTGGTGGAGCGGCACCAGCACATCGACCGGGTCCTCGCCGTCGGCCCGCTCATCATGATGCGCGCCGTCACCGAGATGACGCGGATCTACGGCCTGCCGACGGAGGTCAGCCTCAACCCGATCATGGTCGACGGGACCGGCATGTGTGGCGGCTGCCGCTGCAGCGTCGGCGGGGAGACGAAGTTCGCCTGCGTCGACGGCCCGCACTTCGACGCCTTCAAGGTCGACTTCGACGAGCTCATCCAGCGGAACGCCATGTACGGCCGTGACGAGCGCATCTCGCTGCTCACGTCCATCAAGGCACGCTAGGAGGCGGCGATGACCGGGACCGACCACGAGCTCGAGACACTCGCCCAGCAGGGCGACCTCGCGAGCTTCTGCCCGCACTGCCACGCGGCGCTCAACGTCTACGACGCGCAGACCAAGCGCGTCTGGGTCAGCCTCGACGTGGAAGTCGACGACGTCTGCTGTGATCTGCTGGTGAACCCACGGCTGGAGGAGTTCGAGCGCGTCTGCTCGCCCTGCTGGACCGGGGAAGCGGTTGCAGCGAACGTGCTGTGTCCGCACTGTCACGAGACGCTCATCGAGGACGAGGCGCTGTGTGGCAAGTGCGAGTCACGCGTGTTCACCATCGATGTCTCGCTACACACGCGCGTGGCGCCGCTCTCGTGCTGCACGCGCGCGGACTGCCGCTGGCACGGCGTGCCCAAGAGGACGCGCGCCAAGATCCTCGCCGGCGCGCCGCGGCAGAAGAAGCCCGAGCAGGACCCGCAAGCTGCGCATCCGCACCTTCCAGGAGGTCAGCTACGGCTACGACAGCGAGCTGGCCGTGGCCGAGGCGAGCCGCTGCCTGGACTGCAAGAAGCCGGCATGCGTCGAGGGCTGCCCCGTCGGCGTCGACATCCCCGGCTTCGTCAAGCTGGTGGCCGCGAGCGACTTCGCCAGAGCTGCCCGGCTGATCCGCGAGAAGAACGCGCTGCCGGCCATCTGCGGCCGCGTCTGCCCGCAGGACGACCAGTGCGAGAAGGTGTGCCTGCTGGGCAAGAAGGGCGAGCCGCTCGCCATCGGCGCGCTCGAACGGTTCGCTGCCGACTTCGAGCGCCAGACCGACCAGGTGATGCTTCCGCCGCGGGCGGCGAAGACGGGCTTCCGCATAGCCGTGGTCGGCAGCGGCCCGGCCGGCCTCATCATGGCCGCCGACATGGCCGGCAATGGCCACAGCGTCACTATCTTCGAGGCGCTGCACAGCCCCGGAGGCGTGCTCGTCTACGGCATCCCCGAGTTCCGCCTGCCCAAGGCGATAGTGGAGGCGGAGACCGGCAACCTGCGGCACCTCGGCGTCAGGTTCGAACTCAACAGCATCGTCGGCAAGCTGTACGGGCTCACCGAGCTGTTCGACCTCGGGTTCGACGCCGTGTACGTGGCTACCGGGGCAGGCCTGCCCGGGTTCATGGGCGTGCCGGGTGAGAACCTCTGCAACGTACTCTCCGCCAACGAGTACCTCACGCGCGTCAACCTCATGAAGGCGTACCTGTTCCCGGAGTACGACACGCCGGCGCCGCTGGGCACCAGTGTCGCAGTGGTCGGTGGCGGCAACGTGGCCATGGACTGCGCGCGCACGGCGCTGCGCATGGGCGCGCGCGAGGTCAGCATCGTCTACAGGCGCACGCGGGACGAGATGCCGGCGCGCGAGGAGGAGATCCACCACGCCGAGCAGGAGGGGATCCGCTTCGAGTACCTCACCAGCCCGATCGCGTACGAGGGCGACGAGCAGGGCTGGGTGCACGAGATGCGCTGCGTGCGCATGAAGCTCGGCGAGCCGGACGACTCCGGTCGCCGGCGTCCTGTCCCCATCCTGAAGTCGGACTTCCTGATCGACGTCGACATGGTGGTCGTCGCCGTGGGGGCGGGCCCCAACCGGGCCCTCTTCGAGGACGCCCACGGCCTCGAGCGCAACGAGCGTGGCTACATCAGGACGTTCTCGGATGTCGGGCAGGACCAGCGTGCCCAAGGTGTGGGCCGGCGGGGACATCGTCACCGGCGCCGCGACGGTGATCCTGGCCATGGGCGCGGCGCGCAAGGCCGCCGACGACATGCACGAGTTCCTCAGCGACGGGGCCGCGAGCTGGAGCTGAGCCGATTGCGACGGGGTCACGGCGCCGGGACGTTCGGCCGCCTGGCTTCTCTCCGACCACAGCGACCGTGACGAGCTGACCAGGCTTGTTACCGATCTCGCACGGACGGCCCAGGACATCCTTAGGAGGCCGGGGGTGTTCCGCGGCGTGGGCATGGTCGCCGGAGCCCTCATGCGCGAGAAGTCGCTGGACGGCTTCGAGGTGGAAGCGCTTGTGAGGGCGGCCCGGCAGGACGATGCTCGTGCGACTTAGCCGACACCCCCGGCCGAGCGACCGAGGCCCCGGGGAAGTGCGACAACTCATGCATTTACACCGTCGCACTACATGACCGAACTGCACCGTAGTTCTGTCGGTTGTGTCAATTCCGCGGCGTCAAGACCGTGGGCGATGCGGACCTGTGGGCAGCTCGCCTGAGCGCACGAGAGGCAAGGCCGCCCCCGTCATCCGATAGGGGTGGTACTGTGCCTAATGTAAGGCAGCCGGCAGAGACACGGCTGACCACGAGGGACAGATGACGGGGGCGTGCCCAAGTGAAGATCTCTCGCGTCGAGATTGCGAACTACCGAGTGCACCGCCAGACGAGCGTCGATTTCACGGATCTCACGGCCTTCATCGGCCGGAACGGCGGGGGAAGTCGTCCATCCTCTACGCGATTGACTTCTTCTATGACGTGACTGGAACGCTGACCACGGACGACATCCACGCGGGCGCCGACGTCGAAGCCGAGATCACTGTCACGTACTCGGGCCTATCAGAAGCCGAGCTTGAGGAGTTCGGCCTCTACGTCAGAGAAGAAACCCTGACGGTCATCAAACGGGCGCGCGCGGGACAGCCGGGCCGGTACTACGGAATAGTTCCTCAGCTTCCCGAGTTCGTCGAGATACGTGCCATCGCCGGCGCACGCGAGCAGAACGCCGCGTACAAGACGCTCCGCGAATCGGACCGCTACCCGGGCCTACCGACGGCGGCGAGCCAAGCTCAGGTCCAGTCGGCCATGGACGCCTTTGAGCAGGACCCCGCCAACGCTGCCCATCTCCAGGACTTTGAGCGGCAGGAGCAGTTCTTCGGCCAGGCCCACGCAGGAGCAGGACGACTTGACAACCACACCTCCTTCGTGCTGGTACCGGCAGTGCACGAAGCGACGGAGGAGACCGGCAAGCGCGGCGCGATTCAGGTCCTTGTCGACAGGCTCGTGACTTCCGCCCTCGCAGGCCGCGACGACATAGTCAGCTTCAGGAATGACTTTGAGGAGCGCTTCAAGGCGCTGTATGCGCCGGAGAACCTCACCGAGATCGAACGCGTCTCGGGGGCCGTGAACGAGCTGCTCGGCAACTATGCGCCCGGTTTGGCTTTGCGGCTTGACTGGCAGGAGGCCGTGCCACCGCCGTTCGGTCTGCCCCCATTCAAGACACGCATGGGTGACGCGGCATATGACACGCCCATCGCGCTCCAGGGCCACGGGATGCAGCGCGCCCTCGTGTTGTCGCTCCTCCAGCTCATGGCATCGCAGGGTGGCGGGGTCGCCGGCGGAGATGATGGTCCTTCGCCAGCCCCCGATCTGATCATCGCCATCGAAGAGCCCGAGCTCTATCTTCATCCGGCGCAGTGCCGCTACCTCGCTGACCTACTTGCTCAGCTCGCGGCTGGCAGGGAGCCGGCTCGCGTCCAGGTGATGTACGCGACGCATTCGCCCTACTTCGTCCGCATCGACAAGTTTGAGCAGATCTGCGCCATTCGCCGTCGCGCCGTCGGCGAGGAAGACGTGCCCTGCTGCGAGGTTGGCAGTCTGAGCTTCGAGTCAATCAGGGGTGAGATCGCCCGGGTCGCCGACATGAACGTCGACGACATCACTCGCGATAGCTTTGTCGCACGATGTGCCTCTGTCATGGACGTCGTGGCCAGCGAAGGCCTCTTCGCCTCTGTCGCCGTCGTGGTCGAGGGGTACGGCGAGATCGGGTGTCTGAGAGCCGTCGCTGATCAACTGGCACTCAGATGGGATGCGCGGGGAATCGTGATCGTGCCGGCGCGCAGCAAGAACAACATCGACCGGCCGATCCAGATCTTCCGAGGGCTAGGCATTCCCTGCTACCTCGCTTTCGACGGTGACATCTCGAAACGTGGCACGTCCGGCGAGGGAAGCGCGGTACTCGCCAATCACCGCCTGCTGCGGCTTGCCGGAGTGAACCCCGAGGACTTCCCAAGCACGCGCATCGAAGACGGCTGGGCGGTGTTCGAGGATCAACTGGAGTCCGAGTTACAGGCCGGCTGCACGGACGCTGCCGAGTGGGAAGCTGTCACACAGGCGGTCCGTGATGAGCTCGGTTTCGACAGCGTGAAGAAGGCGCTCAAGAACCCTGACGGCGCAGCGGCAGTGACTCGTGAGATATACAAGCGAGGTCGCTCCCTGCCCAACCTGGAGGCCGTCGCGAACAAGGTCACAGCACTCGCGGGAAAGGGCGCCGATGCGCTTGCAATGGGTTCGTGTGTGATGCCATCGTAATCCGAACGCGACTTCGCTTCTGGCCCCGTCGTGACCTGTCCAGGCCCAACGCTGCGCACGCATTTGGGTTGCAGAATGGTTGCAGAACGAGGTTCTAGCGGAGGGTGGGAATCGCGATTTCGCTGCAAATCGCTGGTGGGCGCACGTGGATTCGAACCACGGACCTCTTCCTTATCAGAGAAGCGCTCTAACCGACTGAGCTATGCGCCCACAAGGGCCTTGGAGTGTAGCGAGGCAGGCGCCGAGGCGTCAACCGCGCGGAGCGGCGGCCGGCCGGCCGCGCGCAGCGCAGGAGCGCCGGCAGCCACTCCGCGGCATCCGCCCCCATCGGTGTGAGCTCCCCCAGCCTTGCCGTATACTCAGACCATGATGGATGTACAGGAAATGGTCATCTACGGCGTGAGCTTCGACGTCATCGGCAAGCAGCCCATCGTGCTGCTCAAGACGGTCGAGGGCAACCGCTTCCTCCCGATCTGGATCGGGCACCCGGAAGCGGCAGCGATCCTCATCAAGCTGCAGGGCACCAGCCTGCCGCGGCCGATGACCCACGATCTGCTCACCAGTGTCATCGGCCAGTTCGACGCCGAAGTCGCGCGCATCACGGTCACCGAACTCAAGGAGAGCACCTTCTACGCCCGGCTGACCCTCATGAAGGACGGCCAGGAGGTAGACATCGACTCCCGTCCCAGCGACGCGCTCGCGCTGGCGGTTCGCACCGACGCACCCATCTTCGCGAGCACCGAGCTCATCGACGAGAACGCCATCGAGTTCGAGCGCGAGGTCGACGACACCGAGGAGATCATCGAGGGCTTCCGTGACTTCCTCGAGGGCGTCACGCCGGACGACTTCCGCACCGCCGAGGTCACGGCGGACGAAGAGGCGTACCTCATCGATCAGGATGACGACGATGACGACGATGACGACCTCGACGGCGATGACGATGATGATGATGATGATGAGTTCGACGACGAGGCCGGCGGCCCGCCGCAGAACTAGCCGCCCGCTCCCCGCCTCTATCCTCAGCAGACCCTCCCGCAACGAAAGGCCCACAGAGTGAGCACGACCAGCGACGACCCGGTCATCAAGCAGTTCCGCGACCAGATCAGCGACAACGATCTCAAGATCATCGACCTGATCAACAAGCGGCTGTCCCTGGTCGACAAGCTCTGGCGCTACAAGGCCGAGCAGGGAGTCGACATGTACAACCCCGAGCGCGAGGAGTGGATGCTCACCTTCCTCTCGCGCGCCAACAAGGGTCCGCTTTCGCAGGACGCGCTGGTCGAGGTCTACAGGGCCATCGTCGAGACGACCAAGACCGAAGCCACGCGGCTCGGCGCCGGCTGAGCTAGCCCCTCAGCACCCCGAGCGGCCGCGTGCGCGCGACCTTGCGCGCCAGGCAGACGGATGTCCCCGACGTCCCCGACGTCGGCCAGATCCTTGTAGGCGCGTCCTCGCGAGCAGCCGGCTCCGCCGGTCGCGGCTAGACATCCAGGAGGACGAAGCCCTCCCAGCCATCCTCTCGCTGCTCGAGCGAGAGCTCGTCCAAGGTCGCCGCCTTGACGCCGCCGCAGGGCACGTGCCGGCTCATGTCGAGCGGCTCGCCGGTCACGGTGGCGCGCAGAAAGTGCTCACCCAGCTCCTCCAGATCGAACTGGGAGAGGACCAGGTGGCGCGCCTCGAAGACGGAGAGGAGCTCGTTCAGCCACGCCGCGAGCAGCAGATCCATCGCCTCGGCCTCGAGCGTCACCTCGACGGTCTCGCGCGCGCCGATGTGCAGGGGATCGCAGACCAAGGAGAACAAGGCCAGCGCGGCCTGCTCGAAGACCTCCTCGGCCGTCGGGCCCCACACGCGAACGCCGATATCGGCGGTGTGATCGACGAGTTCGTAGCCCACGCTCATGTACGCACTGTACCCAGTGGAGCCGAACGCCGCGCGGTCCGGCTCGTTGCGATGCCGAGCTGACTCCGCGCGCCCGCTGGCCGGTCGCGAAACGTCAGGCGGCGACCGTGGCGCCGGCTGCGGAGGCCGCGAGGCCGAGCGGGATCGCCGTCACGCCCTCGGCCGCGAACGCCTCGGCCATCACGCGCGCGATCCGCGAGGCGTCGGTGGCCAGGCTCACGAACGCGATGAGGCTGGGACCAGAGCCGGAGACGGCGACTGCAGCCGCCCCCGCGTTCAGCGCCGCGAGCCAGGCGGTGCGGCCTCCCGGGATGCGCTTGAGGCGGGAGGCCTGATGCAGGCGGTCGTCCATCACCTGGCTGAGCAATCCGTAGTCGCCCGTGCGCAGCGCCTCAACGACGAGTGGCGTGCGCTGCAGGTTGAAGACGGCGTCGACCATCGTGACCTCAGTCGGCAGGTCGGCCCTGGCGGCATCGGTGCTGAAAGGAAGGTCGGGCACCGCCAGCGCCACATGCACCTCGGGGACGAGGATCTTCTTGGTGAGCAGGCGGTCGTCCTTCTGGACCACGATGGTGAGGCCGCCGAGCAGGGCCGCCGCCACGTTGTCCGGGTGGCCCTCCATGTCGGCGGCAAGCTCGAGGATCCCATCGCGGTCGAACGGGCGGCCTACGAGCGTGTTGGCGCCAAGGAGACCGGCGACGATGGCCGTGGAGCTCGAGCCGAGGCCGGACGACATGGGCACGCGGATGTCGCAGTGGATGCGCAGGCCGGCAGGCGCCGGCCGGCCGGCCTCCTCGCACAGACGCAGGAACGCGCGCGCGACCAGGTTGGTCTCGTCGCGCGGAAGCCCGGCCGGGCCTGGTCCTTCGACGGTGACCACGACGTCGTCACCCTCGACGGAGAACCGCACCTCGTTCCACAGATCCAGAGCCAGCCCGAGGCAGTCAAAGCCCGGACCGATGTTGGCGGAGGTGGCCGGGACTCTCACCCGGCAGGTCGCACCCGGCGCGCGACCGGCGGGACTCATGCCTCGTCCCCGTACTCCGTCACGTCGGGTCCCCCACCACCGCGGCTCCTGCGCCACCGCCAGACAACCCAGACCACGACGAGGATCAGCGCCGCGACCACCGCATAGTCGGCATAGTGCAGGTAGGGGCGGATCTTCTCCCAGTTGGCGCCCAGACGAGTGCCGAGCCACCCAAGAAAGAACACCCACGGGATGCAGCCGAGGACGGTGTAGAGAGTGAACTTCCAGAAGGGCATCTTCGCGATGCCCGCCGGCAGCGAGATGAAGGTGCGCACGATCGGCAGACAGCGGCTGAAGAAGACCGCTGTGGGTCCGTACTTCGCGAACCAGCGCTCGGCGAGTTCCACGTGGTGGTGACGCAGCAGCACGTACCTGCCGTACTTGTCGATGAAGGGGCGCCCGCCGTAGAGGCCTATGGCGTAGGCGATCCAGGAGCCGGTCAGGTTGCCGAGAACTCCGGCGACGGTGATGCCGAGAAGGGTCATGGTGCCCTCGCTCACGGCGAAGCCGGCGAAGGGCATGATCGCCTCGCTCGGGACGGGGATGCAGGCGCTCTCGAGCAGCATCAGGAGATAGACGGCCGGCAGGCCCCAGTCTCCGATGAGGGCGGTCGCCCACTGGACCACGGCGTCGATGACGGATTGCATCATGCGCGACAGCGTACCGCACCGGGCGCCGTGCGGGCGAACAGCAGCGGTCGCTGCACCCAGGCCGACGGCGACCGCCGGGCCCGTTCGCCGGTAGCCCCCTCCAGGGCCCCTGTGGTAGGTTCCAGGCTCGACTTCTCCCGCCCTCAAGGAGGCGTAGCAATGGCCGTCGGACTCATGGACATCAAGGGACAGTACGCCGAGCTGCAGGACCGCATCGAGGACGCCGTGCTGTCGGTGCTGCGCAGCGGGCGGGTGATCCTGGGGCCGAACGTCAAGGGGTTCGAGGAAGAGGCCTCCGCGTACATGGGGACCACCGGTTCCGTAGGCGTCGCCAACGGCACCGACGGCCTCACGATCGCGCTCCGCGCCTTGGGCATCGGCGCCGGGGACGAGGTCATCACCGTCCCGTTCACCTTCTACGCGACTCCCGAGGCCATCGCCCAATCCGGCGCCAAGCCCGTCTTCGTCGACATCCGTCCCGACACGCTCTGCATCGACCCTGACGCGATCAAGGCGGCGATCACGCCGCGCACCAGAGCGATCATGCCGGTCGACCTGTTCGGCCTCCCCGCCGATGCGGACGCCGTACGCAAGGTCGCCGAGGCGCACGGCCTCGCCGTGGTCGAGGACGCCTGCCAGGCGTGGGGCGCGACCTACGACGGCCGTCGCGCCGGCAGCCTCGGCGACATGGGCGTCTTCAGCTTCTTCCCGACCAAGAACCTCGGCGGCTACGGCGACGGCGGTCTGGTGACCGGCCACAGTGAGGTCCTCGTGGCTCGTGCCCGCGAGCTCCGCTTCCACGGCAGCAAGGACAAGAAGACGTTCACCGACATCGGTTTCAACTCCCGTCTGGACGAGCTTCAGGCGGCGATCCTGCGCATCGAGCTCGGCGTCATCGACGACTGGAACGGCCGCCGCGCGCTGGTAGCCGAGTGGTACGACGAGCACCTGCCGGACGAGGTCGTGCGGCCCGCCGTCCCCGACGGTCACACGCACGTCTATCACCTCTATGTCGTCCGCCATGCGCGCCGTGACGACATCGCCGCCGCGTGCAAGGAGCGCCAGGTCGACTGCGCCGCGTACTACACGACACCGCTGCAACTGCAGCCCGCGTTCGCCGACCAGGGCCACAAGCTCGGCGACTTCCCCCATACCGATGACGCCGCGGCGACCAACCTCGCCCTCCCGATGCACCCCAACCTCACCGAGGAGCAGGTGAAAGAAGTGGCCGCGGCGGTGGAGGCCGGGCTGGCCTGACGGCGGCCCGGCCCGACTGCGTTCCGGCCCTGCTGACCTCGGCCTTCCGCTCCGGCCCGCGCGCAGTGAGGGTCTGGGTCGACATCACCGACGCGACTGCCGTCGTCTTCTTCGCGCCCATCGTGCGGCGGCTCGAAGACGCCGGCCACACCGTCACCCTCACGGCACGCCGCTTCGCCGGCGCCGACCTCGTGCTGCGGCGCTACGGCCTCGGCGGCGTGCTCACCACCCAGCACCGGGGCGGCGGCCTCGGGACGCGAGCCGTCGGCCTGGTCAACAGGACGGCGCAGCTGCTCGGCTCCGCCTCAAGCGGCCGCTTCGACGTCGCCGCGGGCAGCCATGCCAGCGACTTCGTGCTCACCGCCTGGACTCTGGCGATCCCCCAGATGACGTTCCTCGGCCCGGAGCGCCTCGGGCGCAGCAACCTCGTTAACGTGCGCCTGGTGGACGAGGTCGCGGTCCCCGAGGCGGTGCCGGTCGCCGGCCTCACCTCCCTCGGCGCGACCAGGGACAAGCTCTTCCGCTATCCAGGATTCAAGGAGGAGTACTACCTCCACGACGCGCAGCCGGACCCGGCGGCGCTGGCCCGGCTCGGCGTCGAGCGCCGCCACATCACGGGGGTCGTGCGGCCGGCAGCGCCGCGGTCGCGCCTCGGCGACGAAGGCACGGCGCCGGCAGACGAGGCGGACCTCTTCGAGCTGCTCGCCGGCCTGGCCGGCCGGCGCAACCTGACACTGATCGTGGTCGCCCGTGACGAGAGCCAGCGGCAACGGGTGCTGGCCCTCGGGCTGCCGGGCGTCATCGTGCCGGACGGCCCGGCGGACGGCGTCGGGCTGCTGGCCGCCGCGGACTTCGCCGTCGGACTCGGCGGCGTGATGCTGCGGGAGGCCGCCGCCCTGGGCACGCCGGCCTACACGCTCTCGGCGTCGACCGGCCCCGTCGAGGCGTCGCTGCTCGGCGACGGCCGACTGACGCGAATCGCCGGACCGGAAGACATCGCGCTGCGCAAGAAGGAGACGAGGACGTCGACGGCTCTGCCGCGCGACCCCTGGCTGTTCGCCGAGCGTCTGGTCGAGCTGGCGCGCCGCCGCTCCCGGCGGGCGCGCCTCGGCCGCTTCGTCCAGGATGCAGCCGACCACCAGCAGCCGCCGCGGATCGTCTGACGGGTCGGCGCGTCAGACGGCGCCGCCCGCTGGCCCCGGCTGACTTCGCAGGATAAGCTTCGCTTATGGACATCCGCCAACTGCGCCTGTTCTGCCGTATCGTCGACCGCAAGAGCTTCTCGCTGGCGGCCGACGAGATGCACATCACCCAGCCGGCCGCCAGCCAGCAGGTCCGCAGCCTCGAGCGCGAGCTGAAGACGACGCTGCTGGACCGTTCGCGCCGCACGGTCGTCCCCACCGATGCCGGCCAGGTCCTCTACCGCTACGCCCGCGAGATCCTGGACCTGGACGAGCGCGCGCGCACCGACATCCTCGACCTCGGCGAGCTGGTCGCCGGCCGCGTCGTCGTCGGCGCGTCCACCGGCCCGGGCGAGCACGTGCTGCCGGCCATGCTCACCCAGTTCAAGAGCGACTTTCCCGGCGTGACCATCTCCCTGCACGTGGACGACACGCACGCGGTCATCGAGCGCGTGCTGGCACGCGAGTTCGAGATCGGCGCCGTCGGCGCCGTCACGCCGCGACCGGAGCTCGTCGCCGAGCCGCTGGCGCGCGACGAGATCGTGCTCGTGTGCGCGCCTTCGCACGCGTGGACGTCGCGCGACCAGGTCACCCTCGACGACGTGGTCGCGGAGCCGCAGCTCGTGCAGCAGCAGGGCGCCGGCGTCCGCATCGTCGTCGAGGACCATCTGCGCCGCGCCGGCGTGCGCCCGGGGCGTCTCAACGTGGTCATGGAGATGGGCCTCATGGAGTCGGCCAAGCAGGCGGCGATCGCCGGTGGCGGCGTGACCTTCCTCAGCCGGTGGGCGATCGGCCCCGAGGTCGAGCACGACAGGCTGGCTGTGGTGCCGATCGAGGGTTTCCGCGTGCTGCGCGACTTCTACACCGTGCGCTCCAAGACCCGGGTGCTGAGCCGGGCCGCCGAGGCACTGCTCGCGTACTTCCGCGAGCAGTACGCGGCGGCCGGCTGAGCCGGCGAAGGCGGCCGGTCTCGGCGGGCGCCGGCTCGTCCCGTGCGGCGCCGATTGCCCAGCGATCGCGCCGGGCGCCGGCCCTCCAGCCGTCCGTCGACGCCGCCGTCCCATTGTGATTTCGTATACGTCGCTAGACGCGGATAAGCCCTGCTTCTGCCCTGAGCGTGAGCCGGCACACACGCCGTCGCGGCTCTTCGAAGGATTTCTTCCTCTTATTTGACAGATAAGAGTGGGGCTCCCATACTCGCGCCCAATCCGGAGCGGGCCAGCACTCGCCGGAAGCCGCCGACAGGGAAGTCATGACTGAGACCGAGAGCAACGCGTGCGCGGTGCCCGCCGCCGGCACGTCGGCCGCCGCCGCGACCGCCGGGGCACTCGCGGCGCCGGCCGACGAAGAGATCTTCGACCCCGAGATCGACGAGACGATTCCGCCGTTCCGCCCCGGCCCCGAGCCCTCGGGGCTGTCGGCCGGGGCCTGGTTCAGGCGCTGGGGCGTCGGGCTCGCCGGCTGGGGTGTCTTCGTCCTCGTGGTCTACCTGACGGCCGGCGTACACCTCAACGCGTACCTCAGCCTCGCCGGCCTCCTGGTCGGCTTTCTCGTCGGTCTCACCGGCATGGGTGGCGGGGCGCTCATGACGCCGGTACTCATCTTCTTCTTCGGCTTCCAGCCGACGATGGCCATCGGTACCGACATCACCTACGCCGCCGTCACCAAGATCGCCGGCTCGTGGAAGCACTGGCGCCAGGGCTCGGTGGACATCCCCCTGGCGCTCTGGCTGGCGCTCGGCAGCATCCCGGCCTCGCTCGTCGGCGTCGCGACCGTCGCCTACGCCAAGAACACGTACGGCGACGTCATAGACAACATCCTCTATCGGGCCATCGGATCCGCCCTCATGATGGTCGGCGTGCTGCTGATCGTGAAGGTCGTCCTGCACGTGGACAAAGCACACCGCCGCGAGAACATCAAGATGACGCGACGGCTCAAGCTCCTCACCGTCACGCTCGGCCTGTGCACCGGGTTCATCATCGGGTTCACGTCCGTGGGCAGCGGCACCTTCCTCGCCGTCTTCCTCATCCTCTTCTATCCCTTGACCACCGACAGGATCGTCGGCACGGACATCTTCCACGCCATGATCCTGCTGCTCGTCACCGGGCTTGCCCAGATCGGCGTAGGCAACGTGAACCTCTGGATGGTGGCCTCGCTCCTCATGGGCTCCATCCCCGGCGTCCTGCTCGGCTCGCAGCTCACGGTCAAGGCGCCCACCCGCGTGCTGCGCAGCATCCTCGCGGCCGTGCTCTTCCTGAGCGGGCTGGCGCTGCTCTTGAAAGCGTAGCGCGAAGCGCGGCGGCCGGCACTACCCGGCGCGCTCACCCCGCACTCTGACCGGGGTCGGGAGACAAGTGTTCGTGTATCGCGAGCCATGAACCCCCGCGCCGACGCGCGAAGACGATGGTCTCCCGCTCATGGACGGTCTCCTCGCCGGCATCGAGACCGACGCGCGTGACCAGGTCGTGGGTGAAGATGGCGGCGTCGCCCACCACTTGCACCTTCTGGCCCGTCGAGGTGCACGCCAAGATACGAAAGCCATCCTCTCGCTCCCAGCGCTCCCACTCCGCGCGGTAGGCCGCCTTGGACTCGAACCGCTGTGGAGAGCTGTAGAACAGGAAGGTGGCGTCGGGGCTGAACGCCCGGAAGTACTCCTCGGTGTGATGCGCGCCGAACGCCGAGATGAGTGCGTTCGCGGCGCTCTTCACCTGCTCCTCGCCGACCGCGTCGCCGGTCATGCAGTCACCTCCCACCGCTCGGCATGTGGCCGTCCGTCTCTCCGTCCAGCGTCAGGAGCCGCCCATAATGCTCCGGGCGCCGGTCCCTGAACATCGTCCAGCGCTCGCGATAGCTGCGCACGTCGTCCAGGTCGAACGTGGCGGTGATGACCTCCTGCCGGTCCTGCGATGCTTGCGCCACGATCGCGCCTGTGTGATCGGCGACGAACGAAGACCCGTAGAAGCGCATGCTCGCGGAGGCTCCCTCCTCGACGCCGATCCGGTTGGAGGCCAGGAGCGGCATGAGATTCGCGGCCGCGTGCCCCTGCTGGACACGTCGCCAGGCACCACTCGAGTCTTCCTCCGGGGCGGGCGGGTCGGAGCCGATGGCCGTGGGATAGAGCAGCACCTCCGCCCCCATGAGTGCCATGCTGCGGGCGCTCTCCGGGAACCACTGGTCCCAGCAGATCCCCACGCCGAACACGCCGTGTCTCGTGCGCCACACTCTGAAACCGGTGTCGCCCGGCGAGAAGTAGTACTTCTCCTGGTAGCCGGCCGCGTCGGGGATGTGCGTCTTGCGATAGACGCCGAGAGCTGTCCCGTCGGCGTCGATCATCGCCACGGAATTGAAGAAGGCCTGCCCGGCGCGCTCGAACACGCTCACGGGAAGGACGACGCCGAGTTCGGCGGCGAGGCGCTGGAAACGCGTGACGGTCGGATGACCGTCGACGGGTCGCGCCAGCTCGAAGTGACGCGCGTCCTGGTCGATGCAGAAGTACGGGGTCTCGAACAGCTCCTGCAGGAGCACCACCTGGGCGCCGAGTGCCGCCGCCTCGCGCACCAGGCCCTCGGCCCGGTCGATGTTCTCGCCGATCTCCCACGAGCAGGCCATCTGTGTGGCCGCGATCGTCAGGGTCCGAGCCATGTCATCTCCTCTCCCCGAGGGGCTGCTGTTGCGTGACGCAGTGCACGTTGCCTCCCGCAAGGATGATCTCGCGGCTGGACAACGGAACGACCTCCCTGGCGGGGAACTCGAATCGGGCGATCGCCGTGGCGAGCGCAACGAACGCGCGTTGCGCCGGCTTGCCGCCGAGCCGCCATACGTCGGGGCGCTGCGGCCAAAGCAGCCAGGTCCCCGCGTGCGGCTCGTACTCGCCCGGCATGCGATAGCCGTCCTCGCGGGGCGTGCTGTCGAGGAGCCTGGTCACCGTGCCTCCTGCTCGATCGGTCTTCTTGCCCTCGCCCTCGTCGCCTCAGCTGAGAAATTGGCCGGCAGGCACCTGCTGGGTGATACAGCCCAGCCCGCCGCCGCCGAATGCGGACATCTCGACCGGAAGACCGACGACCTCGCGTCCGGGAAGCAACTCGCCGATGCGCGCGTAGGCGGCGTCCTCATCCTCAACGCCCAGTCGCGGCAGCAACACGCCGCCATTCACGAAGACGAGGTTCACGTACGGCGCCGGCATGAGCTTGGTGGCGCCGGGGATCCGCAGGTCGAGCCCGGCGCCGACGCCCTTCACGTACGGCAGCAGGTCCATCTCGACGACGGTTAGTCTGCGGCCGGCGGCGTCGGTCGATTCCTTGAGGAGCTCGAGGTTCTCCTGCAGCCGGGCGTGATTCGGATTGTCCGCCGGCGCCGTTTGGGCGAGGACGACACCCGGACCCACGAACTGGGCGACGTCATCGACGTGCCCGGCCGTCGAGAGCGGGCCGGAGTCCTCGACCAACCCGAACGGCAGCCAGATCACCTTCTCGATACCAAGCCACTCGTGCAGCGCCTGCTCGTAGTCGCGCCTCGCCATGCCAAGGTTGCGGTTGTGCAGGAGGCACTGTTCGGTGGTCAGCAGTGTACCCTCGCCGTCGGTGTTGAAGGCGCCGCCCTCGAGGACGAACGGCGCCTGGTAAGAGCGCACCGCCCAAGTCTCCGCGATCCGCCCTGGTACCAGCGCGTCCGCATCGAAGGGCTCGTACTGCCGGTTCCAGCCGTCAAAGCCGAATCCGACCAGCGCTACCGCCTGGTCTTCGTCGCGCACGAAGATAGGGCCGTTGTCGCGGATCCAGGAGTCGTCGAGCGGGAGGGCGAGCACGTCGACTCCATCGCCACACCTTGCCTGCGCGTCGTCTGCGTCCTCGGGACGAGCCACCACCGTGACCGGTTCAAACCGCGCGATCGCACGGGCGACCTCTGCCCACTCCTCCTTGGCGGCCTCTTCGAGTGGCCCGAAGACCTCGTGTCGGCAGGGCCACGAGAGTAGGGTGCGCGCATGGTCGCCGAACCGCGCCGGCAGACGCAGCCCGTCCGCGTGCGGTGTTGTTGCGACTGCCGGTGCCTGATTGCCGTCGTTCATCGCTATGTCTCCTGGTCGTTGGCGGAATCGCCCTGAAGCGAGTGGCGCCGTAGTCGTACCGCGAACCTACGAGAGCAGAGCCCGGCCCACTTCCCGGAGGTCGGGGTCGGCCGGCAGATCGTCGATCCCGATCAGGGCGAGCAGAATCGCTTTCTGCAGATGCTTGCGGTTCTCGGCCTGGTCGAAGCACAGCGCCATGGGGCCGTCCATGATGGCGTCGGTGGCCTCCTCGTTGCGCACGGCCGGCAGGCAGTCCATGAACCGGGCTCCGGGCTTGGTCTTCGCCCACAGCTCCTCGTTCACCTGATACGGCTGATAGGTGCGCCGCAACGCCTCCCTGGCTTCTCCCTCCTCGAGCCACCACCAGAGCACCGTGTAGATGAAGTCGGCGTCGGCGACCGCCTCCTCTGGGTCGTCGGTCAGGGTCAGCGAAGCGCCGCTCTGCTCGCAGTTGGCTCGCACCAGCGCCTGCATCTCGGGCGCCATCTGGTGCTCGGCGGGTCCGGCCAACACGACGTCGACGCCGAGCTTGCTGCAGGTGAGCGCGACCGAGCTCGCCATCGCGTCGCTGATTTTGCCGAGAAACGCCAGCTTGACACCCTCGAAGCGGCCCGCGGTCTCCCAGATGGTGAGCGCATCGGTGAGTGACTGGATCGGATGGTCGTAGTCGTCGGTGAGGCCGTTGACGACCGGTACGGTGGCCCAGCGAGCCATCTCGACGAGAGAGGTATGGAACGCCGTGCGCGCCATGATCGCGTGGCACAGGCGCGAGAGCACGATGACGGTATCCTTGATGCTCTCACGTCCCGGCAGGTGGATCTCCCCGGGGCGCAGGTACTGCGCGTGTCCACCCAGCTCCGTCATGCCGGCCTCGAAGCTGACTCGCGTGCGCGTGGACGGATGCTCAAAGATCATCGCCAGCGTCTTGCCGGGCAGGAAGGGAGTCAGCGTCTTGCGGACGGAGAGGGCCTTGAGCCGTGCCGCGAGTTGCAGTAATTCGAGCAGCTCCTCGCGACTGTAGTCCTGATCGGTGAGGTAGTGGCGTCCGCGCAACTTCGCGTAGCCGCTCAGCTGCCCGGGCGAGTCGCCGGCGGCCTGGTTCATCACTCCGCCTCCTTGTCGTCGATCGTGTCGTGCAGATAGTGCGTGAGGACCTGGGTCCAGAGCGTGAACGCACGGTCGCGGGCGAAGCCGCGGGGGTCGATGGCCGTCTGGAGGCTCAGACCGTCGACGATCGCGACGCTCAATGCTCCGAGGTCCTCACGCAGATCCGGGCTTGCGCGCGGCGCCAGGACCTCGCCGTCGAACTGCCGATAGGCTCCATAGAGTTCGGCGGCCCGGTTCCTCAACGTACTGGAGCGCACGATGTGCGGCAGCAACTCGTAGAGGAGGCGCCCCGAGCGCCGGTTCGCGGAGATGCGAGCGAGCCACTCGAGCAGTGCCTCCCTGCGCGCCGGACCGGCGGGCGCCCGGGCCACGGCATCGCTGTAACCGAAGGCCGGGTCCTCGAACAGCGTGTCGACGAGGGCTTCCAGGAGTCCGGCCTTGCTCCCGAAGTAGTAGTGGATCAGGGCCCGATTGATGCCCGACTCGCGCTCGATCGCCTGCATCGTCAGGCCAGGGTATCCGTTGCGCACCAGGACGCGCCGCGCGGCGATGAGGAGCTTGCGCGCCGTCGGGGGGAAGTCCCTCCTCGCCCGCCCCTCGGGCGGAGCTGGTGTCGCGCGTCCGGCCGTCCGAGTCACCGCGCGCCTCCAGTCGAGGCCGGTACCTGTTGGGTGATGCAGTGGATGCCCCCGCCACCGTAGGCCAGAACCGGGGTCGGCACGCCGATGATCTCCCTCTCGGGGAAGACCTCGCGGAGGCGCTCCAGTGCGTGCGCGTCGTAGTCGCTCCCCGCCGTGGGCACGACAAGCCCGCCGTTGGCCTGGTAGGAGTTGATGTACGTCACTGTGAGGTGCTTGCCGCCGATATCGGTCGTGGTGCGCCGGTCCATCTCGAGAACCTCCAGCGACCGCCCCCGCGCATCGGTCGTCTCGTCGAGCACCCTGCGGTTCTCGCGGAAGTTCTCGAAGTCGACGTGGCTGGGCTCGCGGACCATGTGAAGGATGACGCGGCCCGGCGCGACGAAGTGGCAGACGCCGTCGACGTGGCCGTCCGTGTCGGTCGCCTCTGTACGCCCGGCCTTGAGCCACACGACCTTCTCGGCGCCGAGGTAGTCGCGCAGGATCTCCTCCTGCCGCTCGCGCGAGAGGTGCGGATTGCGCGTCGGGTGCAGCAGGCAGCTCTCGGTCGTGACGAGTGTGCCTTCTCCGTCGACGGTGAAGGCTCCGCCCTCGAGGACCATCGGCGCGGGCAACCGTTCCCAGCCGAACTCCTCGCAGAGCAGTCGGGTGACCTGAGCGTCCTTGTCATACGGGAAGTACTTCTCCCCCCACGAGTTGAAGGCGAAGTCGGCGACCGCCCGCTGACCATCCGGGTCGAGCAGGAAGTACGGCCCGTTGTCCCGGATCCAGGAGTCGTCGATGGGAAGTTCGATGACCTCGATGTCAGAGCCGCAGTAGCTCCTGGCGTTGCCACCCTCCCCAGGCCTGGCGATGACCAGCACCGGCTCGAAGCGCGCCACGGCGCGCGCCACCGCCGCATGCGTCGCCTGAGCGAGCAGGTAGAGCTCACCCCAGTATGCACGCGAGGCGGTCGGCCAGGCGATGAGACAGCGCTCGTGCGGCCACCACTCCGCCGGCATGCGGTAGCCGGAGGCCCACGGCGGCACGCCCTCCCGGTCATGTCCGTCGCTGCCTGGCGAGGCCGTCTCGTTCATGTCTCCTCCTCGGTGTCCATACGGTCGTGCGCAGGCCGGACCCTGCGTGCGAGTTGGGATGGATCGACGGGCGGCGGCTGGTGGTAGACCGCCTCTGACGCCAGGGCGTCCATGTGGTCCGCGACCTCAGACGCCGTCGCCATCCAGATTCGGGGGGTGCCCACGATCCGCTCGAGAAGGCTCTCGAACGCCGCCGCTCGCCCCGGCCGGCCGGAGAGGAATGGATGCATCGTGAGCACGAGGCATCCCCCTTCGGCGAGGGTCGCGTCGAACTCCATTTCCCACATCCGCAGCAACTTGTCAGGACCTTCGATCACGGCCGTGTCCCAGATCCCCGGCAGCCAGGCATACTGCTCGCCGTCGTCGAGGCTCCAGTGGGGCGGCAGTTCGACCAGCGTGGCGGCGTCGGGCGTCGGGCCGGTGCGCATGCGGTACGGCAGGTCGGCATCCATGAGGCTCGAGTCGTAGGCGAAGCCGTGCGCCGCGAGAAGAGCGGGCGTGCTGTAGTTCATCTCCCACATCGGCGCCCGCCAGCCACGCGGCCTGATTCCGGTCAGGCGCTCCAGTACGTCGCTGCCCCGCTCGAGGACCGCCGCCTCGTCGGCCGGGGACAACTCCGTGACCATCTCGTGAAGGTAGCCGTGGTGACCCACCTCATGCCCGGCGGCGATGATGCTGCGCACGGCATCCGGATGCACCTCGGCGGTGAAGCCGGGCACAAAGAACGTGGCGCGCGCCCGATGCCGTGCGAGGACGCGAAGCAGGCGCGGCAAGCCGACGCGCGGTCCGTACGCCTGATGGCTCATGATGCCGAGACGGCGCACGGTCTCGGGAAACTCCCACAGCACCCCGCTCTCGGCGTCGACGTCGAACGTAAGGACCACGGCCGCCGCCGCGTTCCCTGGCCACGCGATCCGCGCTTCCGTCGTCGGCGCCCGGCGGTCGGACATCAGAACCCCCTCCACCAGCCGCCGCTGACGTTGAGCACGCTGCCGCTCACCCAGTCGCCGCTCTCCGCGGCCAGGTAGAGACAGGCCTGCGCCACCGGCTCCGGACCGACGATCCCGAGAGGGAAGTCGCGCTCGTGCGTGGTCCTCTCCTCGGGCGTCATCGGCATCCCCGTGCCCGTCGGGCCGGGCGCGACGGCGTTGACGAGGATCCCGTACGGCTCGAGGTGAACGGCCAGGCCTACCGTCAGGCCGACCAGCCCCGCCTTCGCGGCGTTGTAGGCGACCGAGATCTCGGCGGCGCCGATCCGCGCGCTCCCCGAGCTGATGAAGATGACGCGACCGTGGCGGCCAGCCATCATGTGAGGGAGCACCGCCCGGGTGCACCACCACGGGCCGGAGAGATCGGTCTCGATGACGTCGCGCCACTCCTCCTCGCCGATCTCCCACGCCGGCCCGGGCGGCGCGTCGAGGCCGGCGTTGTTGACGAGCACGTCGATGCGTCCCCAGCGTTCCACGGCGCGGGCCATGAGGGAGACCGCGGAATCGGGCTCCCGGATGTCGAGCGGCGCGGACTCGACGTCGAGCCCCTCGTCGCGCAAGGCGGACGCCACGCGCCCCGCCTTCGTCTCTTGGATGTCACCGACAAGCACGCGCGCGCCTTCGCGAGCGAACCGGGCCGCGATGCACTCGCCGATTCCCTGCGCACCGCCGGTCACCACGGCGACGGTGTCGTCGAGCCGCCCGTTCGCCCGACCCTCGCTTTCGTCTGGATGCCCGAACCCCATCTCCATCACAGCCGCTTGTCGACCATCGCGCCGGGCACCAGCCTGGCTCTTCTGCGGGTCCCGAACAGGGCTGCCTTCATCGTGCGACCGAGCGTCGGCGCCTCGGCGTCCGTGACGCCGCGTCGGTCGGCCGGTCCGTCGACGTCGCCCGACGGCCGAGCCGACGTCCGCTCGCCGCCCGTCGGGCGCGCCACCGCTGGGAACTCGAAGTCGTCGGCCAGGTGGCAGGCCACGCGTCTCCCGCCGCCGATGTCGCGTAGAGGGGGTCGCTCGGCCGGACAGATGTCCATGACGAACGGGCAGCGGGGATGGAAGCGGCACCCCGACGGCGGTCTCACGGCGTCGGGGACCTCCCCGGAGATGAGCCCAAGCTCGCTGCGGAGACCGGGGTCCGGCGAAGGCACGCTGGCCAGCAGGGCGCGGGTGTAGGGGTGCCGAGCATCGTGTAGGACTGCGTCGGTCGGCCCCGTCTCCATGATGTGGCCGAGATACATCACCGCGACCCTGTCGGAGACCGACTCGACGACGGCCAGGTCATGAGCGATGAACAGGTAGGTAAGGCCGAGCCGGGTCTGGAGCTCTTCGAGCAGGACGAGGATGCGAGCCTGGACCGACACATCGAGGGCGGAGGTCGGTTCGTCCAGCACGACGAGCTTGGGGTCAAGAGCCAGCGCCCGGGCAATGGCGATCCGCTGACACTGCCCGCCGGAGAACTCGTGCGGGCGGCGCCAGAGGTGCTGGGTGCCCAGCCCGACCATCTCGAGCAGGCCCAGGATCCGCTCGTTGAGCTCCGCTCCCGCTCAGTCGCCGCTGAGCCCGTAGCGGCTCGGCGATGATGTCGTGGACCGTCAAGCGCGGGCTCAGGGACGAGTAGGGGTCCTGGAAGACGACCTGGGCATCGCTCATCGCGGCCCGTTTCTCGGCGCGTTTGAGCGAGCCGATGTCCAGCCCCTGGAAGACGATGCGTCCCCCGGTCGGCTCCGCGAGCTGCAGGATCGCCCGGGCGACGGTCGTCTTGCCGGACCCCGATTCGCCGACCAGGGCCATCGTCTGACCGGATTCGATGCTCAGGCTGACGCCGTCGGCGGCGTGAACGACGTCGGTCGACTTCCTGCTGAGGCCGCGGCGGATCTTGAAGTGGACGGTGAGGTCCTCGACGGCCAGGAGCGCGGTCACGACACGCCTCCGGCCGCGCGCGCCGAGCGCTCCTGCTCGGCCACCCAATGGCAGGCCGCCCAGTGCTCGGCTGTCAGGTGCGTCGGTTCCGGCTTGACGGTCGCGCAGACCTCCATGGCGTGCTCGCAGCGCGGGTGAAAGCGGCACCCGCTCGGCGGGTCGATGAGGTCGGGCACGGAGCCGGGGATGGTATGGAGCTCTCCCGCCTTCTTGCCTTGGGGAAGGCACTCGTAGAGCGCGATGGTGTAGGGATGTCTGGAGTGTTTCAGGACCTCCTTCGTCAGGCCTTGCTCGACCACGGAGCCGGCGTACATCACCGCCACCCGGTCGCAGGTCTGGGCGGCGACACCGACGTTGTGAGTGATAAGGATCTGGGCGATGCCCAGACGCTCGCGCAACTCGAGAAGCAGCCGCAGGATCTGCGCCTGGATCGTCACATCGAGGGCCGTGGTCGGCTCGTCGGCGATCAGCAGCGGGGAGTCGCACGACAGCGCCATGGCCATGCAGGCCCGCTGACGCATGCCGCCGCTGAGCTGGTGGGGGTAGCTCCCCAGAATGTCTTTGCTTCCCGGCAGGCCGACCGAGACCAGCGCCGCGCGAGCGGCCTCGGCCGCCTCCTTGCCGGAGACGTCGCGGTGCAGATGTACGACCCGCTCGATCTGCGCGCCGATCGTGAACACGGGGTTGAGCGAGGCCAGCGGGTCCTGGAAGACCATCGAGACCCGCCCGCCGCGGATGCGCCGCATCTCGGTCTCGCTCTTCTTGAGCAGATCGTCGCCGCGGAACAGGATCTCGCCGCTCGTGTACTCCGTCTGCGGTCGGGGCAGCAGCTGCAGGACCGACAAGCCGGTGATGGTCTTGCCGCAGCCCGATTCGCCCACAAGACCGATGATCTCTCGCTCGCGCACCGTGAGATTGACGCCGTCGAGCGCCTTCACCGTCCCGCGCAGACTGTTGAACTGCACTTTGAGGTCGCGGATCTGGAGCAGCTCCTGCATCGCCGCTACCTCTTCATCCGCGGGTCGAGGACATCGCGCAGGCCGTCACCGACGACGTTGAACGCGAGCACCAGCAGAAAGATGGCGATACCTGGGAAGATGCTGATCCACCACTGCTCGAGGACGTACTCCACCCCCTCGGAGACCATGAGCCCCCACTCCGGCGTCGGCGGCCTGACGCCCAGGCCGAGGAAGGAGAGCCCGGCGACCTCGAGGATCACCGTACCGAGGTCGAGCGTGATCCCCACGATGACCGGGCCGAAGGCGTTGGGCAGGATGTGACGCAGTACGATGGTGCGGTTGGAAACGCCCATCGTCTTGGCCGCTTCTACGTAGGGGCGCTGGCGCAACGAGATGGCTTGGCCGCGCACCAGGCGCGTGTACCAGGGCCACCAGGTGATGATGATCGCGAACGCAAGGTTCTGAAGGCTCGGCCCGAGGATCGCGACGAACGCCATCGCCAGGATCAGCGCCGGAAACGCCAGGAAGATGTCGGTGATGCGCATGATCACTTCGTCCAGCAGGCCGCCGTAGTACCCGGCCAGGCCACCCAGCACGGGGCCGATGATCAGCACCGCGACCGCGACGAGGGCCGAGATCATGAGGGGGATCCGCGCCCCGAAGATGACGCGGGAGAGCACGTCGCGGCCGAGGTTGTCGGTGCCGAAGGGATGGGCGGAGCTGGGCGCCTCGAAACGCTGGCTGAGGTTCGACCTGCCGCGGCCCTCCTCCGGGTACGGGGCGATCCACGGGGCGCCGAAGGCGACGAACACCATGAAAAGGATCCAGGCGACACCGACGACGGCCAGCTTGTCGCGCAGAAAGACGCGCAGGTTGTGACGCGTCTCCGTGAGCGTCGAAGAGTGGCGCACGCGCCAGTCAGCGAGAAGGCCGATCGACGCGCTCTCTGTCGATGCTTCCATCGGCGTCCCCTAGCTCAGCACCACGCGCGGATCGAGCCTGGCGATGACCAGGTCGATGATCAGGTTGACGAAGACATAGACGAGCGCCAGCAGCACGGTGATGCCCATGATCGCCGGATAGTCGAGGCTGAGCATCGACGTGGTCGCGTACGTCCCGAGACCCGGGAGCGCGAAGATCCGCTCGACGAAGAATGTGCCAACGAGCAGGTAGGCGAACTCCAGGCCGATGACCGTGAGCACGGGCGCCATCGCGTTCTTGAGCGCGTAGCGCAGCACGATCGTGCGTGTGGGCACGCCCATCGCCTTTGCCATGCGGATGTAGTCCTGACCCAGCGACTCGAGCATCGCGGAGCGCGTCATCCGCGTGATCACTCCGGCGGAAAACGCCGCCAGCGTCAGGACCGGTAGCACCAGGTGTTCCATGGCGTTGAAGAAGGCCACGAAGTTGCCGGTGACGAGGGCGTCGACGGCGGTCATACCTGTGATCTGAGTGATCGGGTGCGCCTGCGCGACGGTGATGTCGAGCTCGTTGGAGACCGGCAACAGGCCGAGTATTCGGAAGAAGAGGATCTGAAGCAGGACGGCCAGGACGAACGACGGCATGGAGACGCCACCGATGGCGAGCACTCGGGTTGAGTTGTCTACCCAGCTGCCCCTCCTGTGGGCCGTGAGTGCGCCGAGGCTCACCCCGACCACGATGGAGAGAAGCAGCGACAGGAAGACGAGCTGCAAGGAATAGGGCAAGAAGTTGAGGATGTCGCCCAGGACCGGCCGCCGCGTACGCAACGACGTACCCCAGTCGCCCTGGACCAGGTCGCGAACGTAGATGCCGTACTGCACGTACAGCGGACGGTCGAGACCAAGGATATGGCGAGCCTCCTCGATCTGCTCTGGTCGGGCGCGCGGCCCGGCGTAGATCGCGGCCGCGTCAGAGGGCACCACCCGCACCAGCAAGAACGTGACCACGGTGACCCCGAGAAGGACGAACGCCATGAGCACGACGCGGCGCAGAAGATACGTGCGTACGCTCAACCCCTACCGCCGGCTCAGATCCGCCGAGTGGCCTGCGAATGCCGCTGAGGCCGCGGGCGGCGGGCCGGAGGGCTCGCCGCCCGCTGCCGCCGTGGCGGTCACTTCGACGTCCGGTAGAAGTAGAGGACCGACGTGTAGTTGGGGTTGAGCGCCGTGTCCTCGAGCTTAAGAGTCGCCAACGTGCCATAGAGGCTGTCCTGGTCGAACAGATAGAGCGCCAGAGCCTCGTCGACGACCATCTTCTGGGCTTCGTTGTAGAGCTCCTGTGCCTTGGCTGGGTCGACGGGCTCCTCGCTGAACGCCGTGTCGATGGTGTCGTCATAGGTCTGGTTCGACCAGTAGGCCATGTTCCAGAGCGGCTGCTTCTCCGAGTGGAACAGCGAATAGAGGGTGTCATAGCCATCCGGGTAGCCTGGCCACCAGACGACTTCGAAGAGGTCCTGGCGACCCTTGGCCGGCCCCTTGGCCTTCGCCCAGCTCTGTTCCCAGAGCAGCGGCTGCAGGTCGAGGGTCACGCCGACGTCGGCGAAGTTCTCCTTGAGCACCGGCGCCAGCTTCGAGCCGAAGGCGTCGTCCGAGGCGTAGGTCATCGTCACCGCGAAGCCACCGCCCGGGAAGCCAGCCTCCGCCAGCAGCTGCTTGGCCCTGGCCGGGTCGTAGCTGTACTGTGGCGTGTTCGGGTCGTGGGGGTAGAGACCGCTGGGGAGCGGCCCGCGGGAGATCTTGCCGAAGCCATTGGTGGCCACGGCCAAGACGTCCTGGTAGTTGACCGCGTAACTGAGTGCCTGACGGACCTTGACGTCACTTAGCGGCTTGCTCTGGGTGTTGAGCATCACCAGGGTGTTCTGCACGCTGGGGATATCGATGATCTTCAGGTCCTGGTTCTTCTGCAGGGCGGGGATGGCGTCGCGCGAGAGGTCGTCGGCGAAGTCGACCTCGCCGGCCTCCAGCATCTGGCGCTTGGTCGCCGGCTCGTCGACGTACTTGATGACGACCTTCTCCGGCTTGCTCCCTGACCAGCCGCCCCAGTAGTCCGGGTAGCGTTTGAAGACCGCCTGTTCGTTCGGCGCGTAGGAGACCAGCTGGTACGGGCCGGTGCCGACCTCGTTGGGCAGGTTCCACCAGTCGGCATCCTTACCCTTGGTCGAGGGGGAGAACATCCAGGCGCCATACATCGAGGTCGCCACGCGGTCGAGCGCTGCCGGGTAGCTGCACTGCATCTCGACGGTGTAATCGTCGACGACCTTGATCTTCTCCACCGGGTACCAGATGTACGCGGCCCCGAGGTCGATCTTCTGCGTCGCCTCAATCGAGTACTTGACGGCTGCGGCGTTGAACGGGGTGCCGTCGTGGAAGGTCACGCCCTCGCGCAGGTGGAAGGTCCAGGTCATGCCGTCCTTCGAGACTTCCCACGAGGTGGCGAGGCAGGGCGTGAACGGCTCGGCGCTGCCGGGCGGGTTCGCGTAGAGCAGCGGCTCGTAGACGTTTGCGAGATACAGCGGCTCGCTGTTGGCGGCCGTCCGCGGATCCCAGGTGGTCACTTGCAGATCGGAGGCGAGCCTGAGGATCCCGGCATCGGTGGTCGCAGCGGTCGTGCTCGAGCTGCCGCAGCCAGCGGAGAGCGCGCCGATAGTCAGAAGCGTCGCGATCAGCACCGCCGCCAGAATGGCACCGCGGCCTCCGCGGTTCACACGCTTGCGTGACGTACCCATGTCGTCCCCCTCTGCTCCCGAGTCTCGGCCGCCGGGTGCGTCGTCGTTGCCGACAGTCGCGCCGCGCCGGTCCGGCCTGGCGCCCCCGAGCGCGCCCAGCCTCAACTTTTGACTGCTTGACCAATTAGATATTATGGTCGTGGCCGGGTCAAGGTCGACGGCGTTCTACACGAAGGAGAGGGGCATGGTCGGCACTTCAACAGACGCCTGCGAGGGACACGAAGCGCTCCCGACGACCCCCCGCTCGGACGGATTCCGCATGCCGGCCGAGTTCGCCCCGCACGAGCGCTGCCTGATCGCCTGGCCGACGCGCACGCGCGACTACTGGGGCGAGTTCTACATGCTCGCGCAGCACACTTACGCTGCGGTCGCCCGGGCAATCGCCCGCTTCGAACCTGTCCTCATGCTCGCACGCCCCGGTGAGGGCGCCGAGGCGCGGAGCTACTGCGGGTCGGACGGCATCGAGGTTCTCGAGTTGCCCCTGGACGATTCGTGGATCCGCGACAGCGGCCCGATCTTCGTGTGCGGCCGGGGCGGGGAGATCGCGATCGCCGACTTCGCGTTCAACTCTTGGGGCGAGAGATACCTGCCCTACGATCAGGACGCCCTGATCGGCGAGCGGATAGCCGACCACTTCGGCGTGCGGCGCTACGCGACGCCGATGGTCCTCGAAGGCGGATCGATCACGGTGGACGGTGAGGGCACACTGATCACCACCGAGAGCTGTCTCTTGCACCCCTCGCGCAACCCGGGACTGACGAAAGGGGGCATCGAACAGCGGCTCAAAGACTACCTCGGAGTGCAGAAGGTGATCTGGCTCGTGTCCGGCCTCGGCCTGGATGACGACCCTGACACCGACGGACACGTAGACGGCGTCGCGGCCTTCATCGGTCCGGGGAGAGTCCTGCTGCACATGGTCAGAGACCGCGAACACCCCGACTTCGCCAACCTCACGGAGAACCGGCGACGGCTCGAGACGACCGACGCTCTCGGCAGGCCGTTGGAGGTCGTCGAGCTCGACCTGCGCGCCGCGCCGGTGTCCGTGGGAGGCCGGGACATCGTCGAGACGTACGTCAACTTCTACCAGGCGAACGGCGCCGTGATCGTGCCGACGGCGGGAAACGCCGACGACCTTGCGGCCCTCGAGCACCTGGGCGAGATTCTCGCGGGACGGGAGGTCGTGGGCGTGCCCGCGCCCGTCGTCGGCTACGGTGGCGGCGGCATCCACTGCATCACGCAACAGGTGCCGGCCGGCGGCCGGACGCGGCCGTGAGACTCGCCGGCCGTGTGGCGATCGTCACGGGGGCGGCCTCCGGCATCGGCCTCGCCACAGCGCGTCTCTTCGCCGCGGAGGGGGCGGCGGTGATCCTGGCCGACGTCCGCGATTGCCGACCCGAGGCGACGACACTCGCGCACACGGACGCGGACGCCCACGCGGCGGTCTGCGACGTGAGTCGCGAGGCCGACGTCGAGCGCCTCTTTGCGGTCACCCGCGAGCGCCACGGGCGAATCGACGTGCTGGTCAACGCCGCGGGCGTCGGTCTGTCGTGCACGATCGCCGACACCGACCCCGACCAGTGGCAGCGTCTTGTCGATGTCAATCTCGGCGGCGTCTATCGCTGCTGCCGCGAGGCTGTGCGCGTGATGCGCGACCAGGGGAGCGGAGTAATCGTCAACGTCGCCTCTGAGCTGGCCCTGGTCGGTGCTCCCGAGAGCGCAGCCTACGCGGCCACCAAGGGCGGCGTGCTCCAGCTCACCCGCGCCATGGCCGCCGATCACACGCGCGAGGGCATCCGCGTCAACGCCGTGTGTCCGGGACCCGTCGACACGCCGCTCCTGAGCGACCTCATCGCCACCGCTCGCGACCCCGGGACGGAGCGTCGCGAGATCGTGGAGTCGACTCTGCTCGGGCGCCTCGGGCGCGCCGATGAGATCGCCCGCGCGATAGTCTTCCTCGCCGGCGACGACAGCTCGTTCGTCGTCGGCACGGCTCTGGTCGCGGACGGCGGCGTCACTGCCGTGTGAGCAGGGGAGCGCGACCGCCGACGAGGCGTCTGGTACCATCTAGCGAGCGCCGCGACGCCCTGCGGCCTTCCACGGGAGGATGACCGATGTTCGAGTTCCTGACGCTCCCCGAGCGCACGAGCAAGCCGCGGGAGAGCGGTCTGACGCACGTGCTCGACAAGGGCTACAGCCTCGAGCAGGTGCGTCAGTTCCTCGAGGTCGCCAGCGACTACGTGGACATCGTCAAGCTCGGCTGGGGTACCGCCGTGGTGACTCCCAACGTCAGGGAGAAGATCTCCCTCTACCAGAGCTTCGGCATCCCCGTGTGCTTCGGCGGCACGTTCTTCGAGGTCTGCCTGCGCCAGGGTAAGTTCGACGAGTACCTAGCGCTCGTCGACGAGTGCGGCATGGACTGCATCGAGATCTCGGACGGCACCGTCGCCATGGAAGAGGAGGACAAGCTCGCCATCCTGCGCAGGCTCAGCAAGCGCTACAGGGTCCTCAGCGAGGTCGGCAGCAAGGACGACTCCGTGGTGATCACGCCGTCCACGTGGATCGACTCGATCAAGCGCGAGCTCGAGGCCGGCGCCTGGAAGGTCATCACCGAGGGCCGCGAGAGTGGCACCGTTGGCATCTACCGGCCGAGCGGCGACGTCAAGGACGGCCTGCTGGAGGAGATCCGCGAGTCGTTCGACACCTCTCAGCTCCTCTTCGAGGCGCCGATCAAGAAGCAGCAGGCCTGGTTCATCACGGAGTTCGGCAGCAACGTGAACCTGGGCAACATCGCGCCCGACGAGGTCATCTCCGTCGAGACGCTGCGCGTGGGCGTGCGCGGGGACACGCTGCTGCACTTCCACTGAGCGCCGCGCCAGGACGCGCCCCGCTCATCGGCCGGACCCACTCATGACGCTCTTTCTCGTCCGCCACGGCCAGACCGACTGGAACCGCGAGCCGACACGCTGCTCGGGCTGGGCCGAGGTGGAGTTGAACGAGGAAGGCCGCGCCCAGGCGCGCGACCTCGGTCGCGCGCTCGACGGGCGCGGCGTTGAGCTCATCGTCACCAGCCACCTGGTGCGTGCGCGTGAGACCGCCGAGCTGCTCCGCGAAGAGCTCGGCGGCGAGCTGCCCTTCATCGTCGACCCCAGACTCGCGGAGACGCACCGCGGTGAGTGGGAGACGCGCCGATTCACCGCGATCATGCGCGAGGAACCAGATACGTGGCGGCTCTACCGTGAACACCCCGAGAGATTCCGCTTCCCGGGCGGGGAGAGCCTCGAGGCGCAGCAGCGACGCGTGCTGGCCTGCCTGCGTGACTGCGCGCTGGACGGGCGCACGGCGCTGCTGGTGACGCATGGCGGCAGCCTCCGCCTCACGCGCTGCTTCCTCGAGGGACACGGCATCGACGCGTTCCACACCACCAGGACCGCCAACGGCGGCGTCGACGAGATCTCGACCGACGGCCTCGACGGGCGCATCGCCGCCTACCTGGGCCTGGCGGGCTGACCGGTGGCGCCGCACGACGAAGCACCGGGACCGGGCGCAGCCAAGCCCCCCGAGGAGCCCGTCCCCGAGGCGCCCGGGGCGCAGCCGCGCCTGGCCCCGGCGGGCGGACCGGCGGCGGCCGGCGCCTCTCGCCCGACCCGCGACCCCGCCTGCACCAGCTACGGCTGAGCGATCGTCGATGGCCTCCTCGGTCTGTGGAGGATGCAGCAGCGTTTCAAGAAGCCCGGGGGCGGCCGCGCGTGACCCGCTCCCCGGCGGAGGCCGAGCGAACCCCGCCGGGCCTCCAGACGTCCCTGTGCTATTCTTGAGCCCCGTGCTGACCGCTCACTGTTCTCGTTGCTCACAGAGGCTATGACTCCACCCGACGACCCCACACCGACGCCGCCGGACGGTTTTGCGCAGCCCCCGTTGCCCGGTGAGCCCGGCTATCCGACGGGCTCCGCGGAGGCGCCGGCGATCGAGACGGCCGCTCCGGCGCCCGGCAAGCTCAAGCAGCGGCTCATCCCCGATCCGCCGGAGATGGACCAGAAGAACGGCCGTCGGCCGTTCTTCTTCGTGCTCATCCTGGTGCTCGTGACAGCGCTCGTCATGGGCGCCGTCCTCGCGCTCAACGTCGTCGCCGATCCCTACGGTTCGGTGGGCACGCACCTGTTCCCGACCGTGACCACCTCTGACCGCACGGTCAAGGCCGACCGTGTCGAGGCGCTCAAGCAGCCGCCGGACCTCGTCGTCCTCGGCAGCTCGCGCTCGATGCGCTACGAGCCCTCGTATCTGGAGGAGAAGACCGGCCTCAAGACCTTCAACGCCGGCGTCAACGGCATCGGCGGCACCGCCGACGCGTGGGCGATGACGCAGTTCATCCATGAGGTGTGGCCCGACTCCCATCCCGCCTACCTGTGGATGGTCGACGTGGAATCGTTCGTGCCGTTCGAGGTCCAGGCGCGCACCGCCAACGAGCGACGCCTCGCCAAGTTCGTGGGCGCGGCCACCGCGGGCCAGGGCCCCGTCGAGCTGGCCCGGGCCATCTGGCAGAACCGCACCACGCTGCTCTCGCTCGACACCGCCAAAGACTCTGTTCGGCTGATCCTCTACCGCGAGAAGGCGAAGAACAGCCAGAGCAAGTACCAGAAGCAGATCCTCGCCGACGGCGTGCTCAAGCAGCGCCTGTGGAGCGCGAAGGAGTGGGACCGGCGCTTCCCCAACTCGGTCAAGCGCTACAGCGACCTCTACAAGAACGTCTACCGCCGGCCCGACCCAGCGTCCGAGGCCTACTTCGAGAAGACGCTCGCGTTCATGAACGAGCAGGGCGCCACGCCGCTCCTCGTCCTGACGCCCATCAACCCCAAGCTGCGCACGGTCCTCGGACCGCTCGGCTGGGACGCGCGCCACGAGCAGGTCGTCCAGTACATCGACTCGCTGCAGAGCACCTACGACTTCAAGTTCCTCGACCTCACCGACCCGTCCCTGTTCGGCTTCGACCCCAAGCAGTTCTACGACGGCATGCACATGACGACGGTCAACACCGAGAAGGCGATCGACTACATCCTCAAGACGACCGGCGGCGTGCCGCCGGTCAAGCCGCCGGGCGGCGACAAGTAGGCCCGGCGGCGTGCTCCTCAACAGCTACACGTTCCTTCTGATCTTCCTCCCGGTCGTCGTCGTCCTCTATTGGGCGATCCCGCGCGGGTACCCGCGACTCCTGGTCCTGATCGCCGCGTCGCTCCTCTTCTACGGGCTGTGGGACTGGCGCTACGTGCCGTTGCTCCTGGCGACAACGCTCGTCGACTGGGTCGCCGGGCACTACCTGGGGAAGAGCGAGGCTGAGGGGACGAGCCGCCGCCGCAAGCTTCTCCTGGCGGCGGCCATCGCCGTCAACCTCGCCTTCCTCGGCTACTTCAAGTACCGCGGCTTCTTCGTCAACTCGTTGGACGGGGTCTTCCGTCTCCTCGGCGCCGGCGAGCCGCTTTCGGCCATCAAGCTGCTGCTGCCGATCGGTATCTCCTTCTACACGTTCGCCGGCATCTCGTACGCCGTCGACGTCTACCGCGGCATGATCAAGCCGGCCAAGAGCGTGATCCACTACCTGGCCTGGGTCACGCTCTTCCCGTACATCCTCGCCGGGCCGATCATCCGCTACGGCCACGTCGGCGTGCAGCTCGAGCGCTCGCAGCAGCGCTTCCGTTGGGCGCTCATCGGCACCGGCCTCTTCTTCCTCATCATGGGCCTCGCCAAGAAGGTCCTGGTCGCCGACATGATGGCGCCCTACGTGAACCACCTCTTCTCCCACCACGCCCACCTCGGTCTGCTGTCCGGCTGGGCCGCAGCCCTCGGCTACACGCTGCAGCTCTACTTCGACTTCTCGGGCTACAGCGACATGGCCGTCGGCGTGGCCATCATGATCGGCCTGCGCTTCCCCCAGAACTTTGACTCGCCGTACAAGGCGGTCAACCCGTCTGACTTCTGGCGCCGCTGGCACATGACCCTCTCCGGCTGGCTGCGCGACTACCTCTTCATCCCGCTCGGCGGTTCCCGCGGGACCACCCTGCTCACGGTGCGCAACCTGCTCATCACCTTCCTGCTCGGTGGCCTGTGGCACGGGCCCGCCTGGACGTTCGTCTTCTGGGGCTTGCTCTGGGGCACCTACCAGTCGGTGCACGTGGTGGCCAGGAAGTACGGCCTGACGCCGAAGTGGGTCTGGCTCAATCGGATCCTCACCTTCCTCGCCGCCACCGTGGCGTGGGTGTTCTTCCGCGCCTCGTCGATGCGCGCCGCCGCCGACGTGCTGCTCGCGATGGCCGGGCTCAGGGGCGTGAGCGGCGAGGGCATCCTGCGCGTCGCGCCTCTGCTCGCCGCGTTCATCGTCGGCGGCCTTCTCTGGGTGAACCTGCTGCCCAACAGTTGGCAGATCCAGCCCCGTCCGAGGCTCCGCTACGCTCTGCTGCTCGGGATCGTCCTCGCGGCGTCGCTGCTGGCCCTGAGCAAACCGAGCCCGTTCCTCTACGTCCAGTTCTAGGAGGCTGAGGTGGGTCACGCTCACTCCCGCCGCCTGAACCTCATCGCGTTCGTGGTGCTCGTGATTGCTCTCACGGCCGGGGCCGGTCTCCGCATCCACGCCCAGCGGGCGAACCCCAACGTGCAGCACGACGAGGCGTGGTCGTACGCGAGTGCCGCCGGCCGGCTCGGCCCGTTCCTGGCCGCGATGGACGGCGGCCTCACCGGACGCTGGGTGCCGGCGAGCGAGTGGCGGTACTTCTGGCAGTCGGACGGCCTCAGCGGCGTGAGCCGGATCGCTCCGGACCTCGCCGCCTACGACGTCCACCCGCCGCTCTACTTCGGCCTGCTGCACGGCTGGCTGGCCATCACCGGCGAGAGCGTCTGGAAGGGACGAGCGCTCAATCTGGTCTTCGCGGCGCTCACCATCCTCGGCGTATTCGGGTTTGCCCGCGCCCTCGGATTCGAACGGCTCGAGGGCGCTTTGGCAGCGCTCGTCTGGGCGGTGAGTCCGGCGGTGGTCGGCATCTCGTCGCTGACCCGCCAGTACGACCTCGTCGCTCTGACGACGGTCCTCCTCGTCTGGGGACTGGTACGCACGGTCACGCCGCAGCCCGAGCCAAGTGGCCGCGGGCGGCGCCCCGGCGCCTGGCCGTGGCTCGACGCCCTTTGGCTGGCCGCCGCCACCGCCGCCGCGTTGCTCACGCACTACCAGGCGGTGCTACTGGTCGCCGGCGGCGCCGTCTACGGCCTCGCCCGCGTCCTCCTACCCGGCCAGGACACCAGGCGGCGACCCTGGTGGCCGCCGCTGCTCGGCCTGGCCGCCGGCGCGCTCGTCGCCGCCCTGCTCGCGCCGGGCTGGAGTGGCGCCTTCGGCCGCGAGCGCTCCAAACTCGATGGCTTCTCGATGACGGTGTTCTTCGAGAAGCTTGGAGCCATCGCACAGACGCTCGGCCGGTTCGTCGCCGTTCCTGGAATCGCCATGGGGGCGGCGATCGCCGTCGTCGTGGTGTTGTTCGTGGTCCCGCGCACTCGCCGCATCCTCGTGCGCCGCATCCGGACGGCCCGGCCAGGCTGGTGGACGATCTTCTTCTTCGCCCTGGTCACGGCCGGCGGGATCATCCTGCAGAACCTGCTCTTCCTCAGCATGCCGCCGCGCATCAGCGCGCGGTACCTCGCCATGGCGTGGCCGTTCCTTGCCTTCCTGCCGCTGCTGTTCTTCGGCATCTGGCCGCGGCTGCGCTACGCGCTCACCGCAGCCCTCTGCCTGCTGGTGCTCATCCCCGCCACAATCGCGGCGCCGCTGCTCTACGGCGGCGCCGACCGGATGCCGCTCCAGCGGCTCGCCGACGCGGACGCCGTGATCGTCGACAACGTCGGCGTGGGCGAGCTCCCGCGGTTCCTGTGGTTCGTGCCGAGGGAAGCCAAGGTCTTCGCCGGCGAGCAGGAGCAACTCCTCGCGGACAAGGACGCCTGGCGCAACGCGGCGCTGGGAGACAAGGCGTACTACGTGAGCATCCTGCGCAGCGGCGGCCTGCGCTGGCGCCGCAACCGCATCCTCACCAACCTGCGCCGCGCGCACGAGGTCACGCTGGTCGGCACGAACGGGATGGTGGAGATCTACGCGATCACACCGCAGGCCGCCCCGTAACGAAGGCGGAGAAGGCCACGAGGCCGGGCCGCGGCCCGGTCGCCGGCGTCAGAGCGCCTGGTTGATCGTCGAGTCGCGCTGCTCCCAGCGGCGCAGCTCGAAGTCGCGCGGCAGGTGGACCCAGAAACCGAACGCCTGCTCGTCGCCGACGAGGCTCGCTGTGCCGCCTCGCGTGACCTCGATCCAGCCGCGCCAGCGGCCGGCCAGGTCGAGTGGCCACGACGACGACACCTCGATCGACTGACCGGGGGCAAGCGTGAGCGGCTTGTCGGAGACCAGGTCGCGCACCACCCGCCCGGGGCCGCGGATGGCGAGGCGGATGCCCTCCAGGTCGAGCGACTGCCCTCCGGTGTTGCTCAGCGTGAACCAGGCGTAGATGCGCTGGCCGACCTCGCGGTCACCGTGGTCAAGCTTGACGGAGCCGCTTAGCGCGACCAGCCCCGGTTCCGCGGACGGCGACGGAGGCGCCGGACTGGGCACCGCGCCCGCGACCGCGACGCGCGTCTCCGAAGGGTCGCCGCCGAGCGCGGTCATGAACGCCTTGACGTTGGCCACCCACTCCGCGGTGCCGTCGGGGCAGTACTTGGGCGCGATGGCGTCCACGGAGATGAGACCGACGCCGTGGTAGAGGGGGCCGCCGAGCCCCTCGGCGACGCGGGCGATGCCCTCGCCCCAGGAGGTGAAGTCGCTGGTCGGCCACGTGGGGCCGTAGAACCAGTTGAAAGCGTTGTACGTGCACTGGTCGCCGTTCTCCGAGTAGAGGAGCCTGCCGAAGCTGGTCTCGGCGCCGGCGATGGCGACGAGGAAGACAGGGTCGACCCCGTACATCTGGCCTTCGGCGATGAAGGTGGCGCCGGTGCCGGTCATGGGCGAGCCGTGCTGGGCGAGAAAGGCGTCGAGCTGTGCGGCGTCCGGGGCCGCGGCGGCGGCCGGCGCGAACGCGCCGGCAAGAGCGGCGGCCAGCAGCACGACAAAGGCAGCCGCGAGAACGACCTGGGCTGGCTTGCTGTGGACCCGCTCCATCACGAGGTTCTCCTACCGTCCGGCATGGAGCTCAAGTATAGCCGGGACGGGCGCCCTGCGCCGACCCGGCGTCGGGCGCCGTCCCGCGTGGCGCCCCAGAACGAGACGGGCGCGCATCGGCGGGTCCGTGGGGGCGCCCGACCGGGACATCCGCCTACGACCGGCGGGTTCCGACGCCACTTCCAGCAGGTAGGATGGAGGCATGACCGCCGACCTCGACCGCTTCGCCTGCGACGACCGCTTCCCCGGCCTGCAGATCGTGCGCCTCATCCGTCGCGCGATCGACAGCACGCGCCTCGACCTCAAGGGCCTGCGCGTGCTCACCGAGGCCTCCGTCGGGTACCGCCGCATCACGCCGGTGCTCGCCGCGCTGGCCGGCGCCGACGAGGTCTTCGCCGTCGGGCGCGACACGGTCGCGGCCTCGCGCAAGGAGGCCGAGGAGCAGACGGCGTACTTCGCCGAACTGGCGCGCGTCGGCGCGCGTGTGCAGCTGCTCTCGACGCGGCTGCAGGCGCCGCTCGCGGCTGTGGACGTCGTCACCGACCTGCCCGGCGTGCGGCCCATCGACGAGTCGATCGCGCGCAACGTCGCCGATACCGCCGCCGTCGCGCTCATGCACGGGGCGGCGCACTGGCGTGGCGGCGACGTGGACGTGGCCACCTGCCGGCGACACGGCGTCGCCGTGGCCGGGCTGGACGAGGAGGCCGTCGGGCTGCATCGCTACGCCCCGCTCGCGGTGCTGGCCGCGCTGCTCGACCTCGGCGTCGAGGTCGCCGGGCGCACCATCGTCGTCGCCGGCGACGGTCCGGCCTGCGCCTACGTCGTGCAGGCGCTCGCCCGGCTGGGTGCGCGCGTGCTCGTCGCGGCGCCGGAGACGGCCGGGCGCATCGCGCTGTACGGCGGCGAGAAGGCCGGCGACGCCCTGGGCGACGACGCCGTCGCCGGGCGCCTGCCCGAGGCGGACGCCCTCGTGCTCTGCCCGGCCGATGCAGACGAGCGCCGCATCGGACCAGGCGCGCCCACCGACGCGGCGCGCCTCTCGGCGGCCGCGCCGCACCTCGCCGTGGTAGGCGTGGACGCCGAGAGCGACCTGCGCGCGCTCGGCGCCGCCGGCCTGCGCTGCCGGCCTGCCGGCGGCCCCGGCGGCGTCTTCGACCTGCTGCCGCAGGCCGTGGTCGCGCGCCACGCCGCCGGCCTCAAGGTCGCCGAGGTGATGACCCGGGCGCGGCGGCGCGGCTCCTCACCGCTGGCGGCGGAGCAGCTGGCCGCCGTCGAGGCGCACGCCGAGCTACTGCCCAAGGACCTCTCCGCCGCCCGGCTCTGAGCGGCGCCGACGAGCCGGCGCAAGCGGCTCGGCGGAGCACACCCCGCTCCGGGCGTCCGCTTCCGGCACCCGTACGCCCGTCCGGGGGTCGCTCCCGAGCCTGAATGGTAGAATCCGGCGGACCACGGCAACGACGGCCGGCGGCCGTCCTCGCGGCCGGCCGCACCACCAGTCTCCGGAGGCACCACGAAGCTACTGGCGCGTCGACGCACGGGCTCGGCTGCCAAGCCCAAGAGCCACGCCTACTCGCTGCTTCTCAAGGATTCCGTGATCTACGGCGCCGGGCGCGCCATGCAGAAGTTCCTCACGGCGCTGATGCTGCCGCTCTTCACGGTGTTCCTCAGCAAGAGCGACTATGGCGTCATCGGTATGGTCGTGACGGTCACGACCTTTCTCGACGTCTTCGTCACCCTCGGCTTCGACGTCGCCTTCACGCGCTTCTACTTCGACGACAAGGACCCGAAGAACCGCGGCAAGGTCATCACCCATGTCTTCTTCGTCGACTTCTTCTATCCGGCGATCCTGCTCGGCACGCTCATCGCCTTCATGCCCCAGATCTCAGAGCTCATCATGGGCGGCCCCGGCTACACGATCTACTTCGACATCGGGGTCGCGACGCTCTTCTTCACCAACCTCAGCGACCTCCCGTTCACGCTCCTGCGTCTCGAACACCGGCCCTGGACCTTCACCTCGTTCACCCTCGCGCGCGTCATCATCCAGGTGCCGATGGCGGTCGTCTTCCTCGCCGTGTTCCACCTCGGGCCGGAGGGCTACCTGGGCGCCAACCTGCTCACCGCGATCCTGCTGAACCTCGCAGCGCTGCCGATCTACGTCCCCAAGCTGCGCTGGCTGTGGGACCGGGAACTCATGCGGGACATGCTGGCGTTCGCCATCCCGGCGATGTTCACCGCGGTCTCCTTCTTCTTCCTCAAGCTGAGCGACCGGTTCTTTCTGCTGCACTACCAGGGCAAGGCCGAGGTCGGCCTCTACACCCTCGCCAACTCGCTGGCGCAGCCGCTCTACATCGTCGGCATGGCGTTCCGCATGGCTTGGCCGCAGTGGCACTACGCAAAGCTGAACGAGCCCGAACTGCACAAGCGCATGGTCTCGCGCTCGTCCACCTACTTCATGGCCATCAACGCGGTCCTGCTGGTGCTGGTCGGCGTCTATCTGCCCTCCGTGGTGCACGTGCTGCTCGCCGAGGACTTCTGGTCCATCGGGCCCACGACGTTCGTGCTCACACTCTCGGTGGCCCTCTACAACCTGTACTTCATCTTCTGGATCGGCTGCAACGTGGCCAAGAAGAACCGTCTGGTCCCGGTGATCACGCTGATCGCCTCGGCCGTGAACATCAGCCTCAACTTCGTGCTGGTGCCCGTGTACGGCATGTGGGCGGCGGCGTGGACGACGGTGATCGGCTTCGGCATCCTCGCGGTGCTCGTCTTCTTCATCTCGAACAAGTGGTATCCGATCCCGTACGAATGGCGGCGGCTGATCACGCTCGGCGTGGCGGCGGCCCTCACGCTCGGCGCCGCCTGGGCGATCGGGCTGGCGGCCGGCGTCGAAGTGCACGAGCCGCTCTGGGATCTGCTGCTCGGGCAGCTGGCGATGACGCCGGCGCTCCTGGTCTTCCCGCTCGTCCTTTGGGCGGCGCGGTTCTTGACGCCCGAGGAACGCAAGATGATCGGCAGACTGGGGCGGCGGCTGACGGGACGCCGGAAGGAGCCGGCCGTGGCGACGGTCGCCCCGGCCGTCCCTGCGGCCGCAGTCGTCGGCGCAGCCGGCGGAACGATCGGCGCCGGCGAAGCGGTCGCCGCCGGACTCTCAGAAGACGAGATCGAGGCCGAGCTGGAAGAGACCGAGATCGAGCTCGAGGTCGACATCGCCGAGGGTGGGAGCACACAGACATGAAGAAGCTGCTCGTGGTCGCCAACCCGTACCCGCCCATGGCGAGCGCGGGCACCACCCGGGTGGTGCGCTTCCTGCGGCACCTGCCGGATGAGGGCTGGGAGCCGTCGGTGCTGACGGCGACAGCGACGGGATCGGCGGCGGTGCCGGCGGGCGTGCGCGTCGCACGAGCCGCCGTGCCGTACCCGAGGCAACTGCTCGGCGGCGGCCGCCGGAGCACCCGCGTGAACCGCTGGGTGGCGGTGCCCGACCCCTACTTCGCCTGGGTCGGGCCGGCCGTCCTCAAAGGCCGCGAGATCTTCAAGCACGAGCGCTTCGACGTCATCTTCAGCAGCTCGCCGCGGGCGAGCGCGCACCTCGTCGCCGCCGTCCTCACCGACCACGCCCACGTGCCCTGGCTTGCCGACTACAGGGACCCGTGGTCGACGTACCAGTTCCGGCACTATCCGACCTCGGCGCACAAAGCCTCGCACGAGAAGCTCGAGGCCTGGGCGCTCGGCCGGGCCGCCGCCGTGACGGCGGTCAACCAGCCGATCGTCGACGACCTCGTCGCGCGCCACCCGTGGCTGGCGGACCGCGCGCACGTGCTCCCCAACGGATTCGACCGGGCCGAGCAGCCGGCCGACGTCTCCCTCGGCGACGGCTTCTGGATCGTCCACACCGGCCGGCTTTACGGCCGCGAGCAGCAGGTGGCCGCCTTCCTCGAGGCGCTCGCGACGCTGCCGGCGGACGTCAAGGCGCTCTTCGTCGGCGTCGACGAGAGCCGTGTGCGTCCCGACGTCGACCGGCTCGGGCTCGGCGACCGCGTGCGTGTCGAGCCGTTCGTGCCGTTGCCCGTCGCGCTCGGCTACCAGCGCGCCGCCCACGCGCTGCTGCTGGTCAACGGGCGCCGGCCGGAGAGCATGTCGAGCAAGGTGTTCGAGTACCTGCCGGCCGGCCGGCCGATCTTCGCCATCTCGCCGACCGGGTCCGCCGCGCGCGGGCTCTTCGCCGCGACCGGAGGCGGCACCTGCGTGCTGCCCGACGCCCCGATGGCCGAGCCGCTCGCAGCCTTCGTGGCTGCCGTGCGCGCAGGGACGGCGCCGGTGGCCGACGCATCCGCGCTCTCACGCTACGAGCTCAGCCACCTCACCGCCGAGCTCGCCGCCATTCTCGACGGCCTGGCCGGCCGGCCCGACGCCGCCGGCCCTTGGGACCCCGCTGGTAGGATGCCGGCATGACCGTCGGCTCCCCGTCTGACTCCGGACGCGCGCCCGCGAGGCCGCCTGTTCCGGCCGCGCGCGGCGACTTCTCCGCCGGCGACGCCGCATTGCTCGGTGGCGGCGCCGTCCTCACCGCGGTGGTCGCCGCGGCGGCGACCAGGCAGCCCGCCGCCGCCGCGGGCGTGCTCGTGGTGCTGGCGCTCGCGGCGGCCGTGCTCCTCGGCCGCGAGCGCCTCGCACGCGCCCGCGTCGGCACGCTGCTCACCGCACTGCTGGTGTCGTTGCCGGTGCTCGCCCTCCTCGGCCCCTCCTTCGCCCTGCCGGCCGTGCCCCAGGCGTTCCTCTTCCGCATCGTCCTCGCCATCGTGATCTACGCGGGGATCGGCTACTTGCTGCTGCGCCGCGACCCGATGCCGTTCGCCGCCAAGGACCTCGCCCTGCCGGCGGTGCTGTGGTTCGCCTGGCTGCTGCTGGGCACGCTGTGGTCGCCGGACAAGCCGGCGGCGTTCAACTACATCGCCATCGTGGTGACGATGGCCGCCGTCCTGCTGGCGACGGCGGCGGCCGGCGGCACCCGCCGGCGGCTCCTCTGGTTCGGCTACACGATGCTTTTCGGCTACGCCTTCGTGGTCGGCTTCACCGTCCTCGAGGCGCGTCTTGGCATCCGCCTCCCGACCTCGCGGCTCCTCACGACCGTCACCTCCCAGACCTACGCCGTGACCAGCGTCTTCCACAACCAGAACGACCTGGCGACCTACATCGTCATGTGCTGGCCCTTCATGCTCTGTGCGTTCTTCTTCACGCGGAAGCCGCGCTGGCTGGCGCTGACCCTGCTCTTCATGGCCATCGGTGCGGCGGCGTTCGTGCGCACGGGCTCGCGCTCGAGTCTGGTCGCCGCCGGCATCTCGTCGCTGGCCGCCGTCGTGCTCTTCTGGCACCTGGGCCCCAAGCTCACCAGCCGGACCGGCAGGATCGCCATGGGGTTCGTCATCGTCGGCCTCGTCGTGGTCGCCGGCTGGCTGCTCTTCAACAACAGCTCCAACGACATGCTGCGACAGTTCCGCCTGGAGTCGCTGCTCAGCCAGGCCCAGGCCAACAAGGGCTCGGGCGCGATCCGCTCCAGCCTCACGGAACGCGGCCTGCAGATCGCCGGCAGCACGTTCTTCGTCGGCGCCGGACCGGGCCAGGCCGAAGGCATCATCGGCGCCGGCACCGACGCCCTGGGGATCACGAACCTCCACAACTGGTGGTTGGAGACCTACGCCGACGGCGGACTGGTCGGCTTCGCGCTGCACCTGGTCTTCTTCCTGCTGCTGGTGATCGCCCTCTGGCCGATCGCCCGGCACGACCCGGACCCCCTCACGCGGTACCTGGCCTGCGGGACCTGGCTGGCTCTGCTCGGCTGGTCGATAGGCTCTGTGGGGCCGAGCAGCTCGGTCAGCTTCGCGCCGATGTGGATCCTCTACGGGCTGGCGCTCGCCATCGTCTCGCGCTCGCGGCTGGCGGCGAGGGAGCGGGCTAAGGAGAGTGGGGCGGGCGACGGAGCCGCTCCCGCCGGCGAGCGCCGGCGAACGGGCGCGCCCGCGGAGACCCGCTCGTGAAGCTCCTCGTGATCTCGCACCTGTACCCCTCGCCGGGCGTTGAGCGCCACCTCTTCGTGCACGAGCAGCTGCTGGCGCTCCGGGAGCTCGGCGTTGAGGCGCACGTGATCTCGCCGACGCCGTGGGCGCCGCGGGTGCTCTGGCGCAACGAGCGCCAGCGCCGCCGCGGCGAGAAGCCCAAGCAGGCGACCCGCGACGGTATCAGCGCCGAGTACCCGCGCGTGCTGCAGCCGCCGAGGCGCCTTCTCTTCGACCGCCTCGGCGACCTCGCATACCGCAAGGTCTGCTCACTGCCGTCCGTGACCGCCGGTCAGTGGGACCTCATCCACGCTCACCAGGCGCTGCCGGACGGCGCGCTCGCGCAGCGTCTGGCCGCCGACCTGCGCGTGCCCTGGGTGGTGACGGTGCACGGCGCCGACGTCTACCAGCACTTCCGCATGGGCGGGCGCCGTGGAACGCCGGACCAGGGAGGTACTCGGAGCCGCCGGCGCCGTGATGGCCAACTCAAGCGCCGTCGCCGCCCTGCTGGACGGCGTCGTGACGCCGGACAAGCTCACGGTCGTGCTCAACGGCACCACCGGACTCGGCGAGATGGTGGATCCGGCGGACGAGTACCTGCCCGGCGAGCCGCTCGTCCTGACCGTCGGCTACCTGATCGAGCGCAAGGGCATCCGCGACCTGATAGCGGCCCTCGGACGGCTGCGTCGCGAGGGCCGCACAGTCCACCTCGCGGTGGCCGGCGATGGCCCACTCCGCGGCGCCCTCGAGGCGCAGGCCGCGGAGGAGGGCGTCGCCGGGACGGTCCACTTCCTCGGCCGCGTGCCGCACGCACGCGTGCTCGGGCTCATGGCGCGCGCGCAGCTGGTCGCCCTCCCCAGCTGGGACGAGGCGTTCGGGCTCGTCTACACCGAGGCGATGGCGCAGGGTACCCCGGTCGTCGCCGGCAAGGGCGAGGGACCCGAGGACTTCATCGAGGACGGCGTAAGCGGGTACCTCGTCCCGGTTCGCTCGCCCGACGCCCTGGCTAGTATCATCGCGGGGGTGCTGGACGATCCTCCGAAGGCGGCGGCGATCGGCGAAGCCGGCCGCGGCGCCGCCCTCGAGCTGAGCTGGGAGCGCAACGCGAGGCTCACACTCGGCGTGTACGAGCGGGTCCTCGCCGCCGCACCCTGAAAGGACGCCATGCGCCTCGACACGTTCTTCACGCTAGCCGGCCGGCGCCACCCGGCGCTCGTCTTCCAGGTCTCCTGGGCGAACGGCCTCGACATCATCCGCGACCTCTCGGCCGAGGGCGTGCCGCTGCTCGCGCTGGACTCGAACAGTCGCGCCCTCGGGCTGCGATCCCGGCTCGCCGCCGGCATGGTGTGCCCCGACCCGCGACAGGACGAGGAGGCCTTCGTCTCGTTCCTCGAGGACCTCGGCCGGCGCCTGCCGCGCAAGGGCGTCCTCTTCCCGACCCACGACCAGTACATCTGGCCGATCTCCCGGCACGCCGCCCGTCTCGAGCCCTACTACTTCATCCCGTTCTCGCGCTGGGAGACGATGCGGCGACTGCACGACAAGCGCGCCCAGATGGAGGCGGCCTGGCGCGTGGGCGTGGACACGCCGAAGACGGTCTTCGTCGACTCCGCCCAGGACCTCGAGCGCGGCGTGGAAGAGGTCGGCTTCCCCTGCATCTTCAAGCCGGTCGAATCCCTGGCGTTCAAGACGCGCTTCCGCCGGCACGTGCTCGAGATCGGCTCCGCGGAGGAACTGCGCGAGGTCTACGCCAAGGTGGACGACTGCGGCACGCTGATGCTGCAGGACATCGTGCCGGGCGGCGACGAGGAACTCTACACGCTGGGCTCGTACCTGGACGCGCGGAGCCGGCCACTGGCGCAGTTCACCGGCCACAAGCTGCGCCAGCACCCGCCGCGCTTCGGCCACGTCAGCATGGCCGTGAGCAAGTGGGTGCCCGAGCTCGCGGAGGCGGGACTCCGCCTGCTCCACGAGCTCAGCTACCACGGGGTCAGCCAGGTGGAGTTCAAGCGCGACCCGCGCGACGGCGCCTACCGCCTCATGGAGGTCAACGCGCGCCACTGGATGTGGCACTCGCTCGCCACCGCCTGCGGCGTCAACCTCTCGCTCGCCGCCTATCGCGACGCCATCGGCGATCCGTACCTCTCGGCTCGCCAGGTCGACGACCTCAAATGGGTGGTCGCGCTCACCGACGCGCGCGACGCGTTCTCGCGCTGGCGCAGGGGCGACGAGAGGCTCTGGCCGTGGCTCAAGAGCTACCGCGGCGTGCGTGTCGACGGCCTGTACTCCTTGCGCGACCCGTTCCCCGGCGCGCTGCTCACCGCGCGTCAGCTGCGGAACATCGTCACGCGCGGCGGCAAGGCGGCCGAGGGGGAGACTCTGTGAAGCTCGGACGGTTCCTGACGGCGGCGGCGTCCAAGCCTCCCGCCGCCGTCTTCCAGGTCAGCTACGCCTGCGGCCTCGACGTCCTGCGCGACCTCGGGCGGCACGGCGTCCCGATGCTCGCGCTCGACCCGGACCCGGCGGCGATCGGGCTACGCTCGCGCTACGCCGCCGGACGCGTCTGCCCCAGTCCGCTCGCCGACGAGGAGGCGTTCCTCACCTCGCTCGAGACCCTCGGCGCCCGGCTGCCGCAGCGCGCCGTCGTCTTCCCCAGCCACGACGAGTTCATCTGGCCGCTGTCGCGCCACGCGGAACGGCTCGAACCGTGGTTCATCGTACCTTTCGCCCGCTGGGACGTGATGGCCAAGGTGCACGACAAGCGCGCCCAGATGGAGGCAGCCTGGAGCGCCGGGGTCGACACGCCGAAGACCATGTTCGTCAGCTCCGGCGCGGAGCTCGAGGCCGCCGCCGGCGAGATCCGCTTCCCGGCTGTGCTCAAGCCGGTCGAGTCGCTGGCGTTCAAGCTCCGCTTCCACCGCCACATCCTCGACGTCGAGACCCCGGCCGAACTGCGGCGCATCTACGACAAGGTCGACGACCTCGGCCTGCTCATGTTGCAGGAGCGCATCCCGGGCGGAGAGGACGAACTCTGGACCGTCGGTTCCTACCTCGATGCCGAGTCGCGGCCGCTGGCCGTCTTCACCGGCCACAAGCTGCGTCAGTACCCGCACGCCGGCGGCAGCTGCCTCGCCGGCGTGAGCCACTGGGACGACAGGCTCGCGGACGCGGCCCTGCGGCTGCTGCAGGAGCTGCGCTTCCACGGCGTCAGCCAGGTGGAGTTCAAGCGCGACCCGCGCGACGGGCGCTTCTGCCTCATGGAGGTCAATGCCCGCCACTGGAAGTGGCACGGGCTGGCCGCGCGCTGCGGGGTCAACCTTTCCTTCGCCGCCTATCGCGACGCCATCGGCGACCCCTACATCGCGCGCCGCCAGCAGGACGGCGTCAAGTGGATCGTGGCCAACAAGGACGTGCCGCTGGCGCTGTTCGAGATCGCCCAGCGCCGGCGCAGCGCGCTCGAGTACCTGCGCTCGCTGCGCGGCACGCGCATGGACGGCCTGCACGCGCTCGACGACCCGCTGCCCGGCCTGCTGAACGCCGGCACGGTCGCCCGGCAGGTCCTGACGCGGGCGCCGCGGGCGAGGGCCGAAGTGTGACGACACCCGAGCTGACTGTCTTCATCGGTGCGCCGCACGCGTTCGCGCCGCGCGCCGACTGGGTGCTGCAGACGCTGCTGGCGCCGCTCGGCCGCCGGGCGGCCGCGACCCGCGACCCGGCCCAAGCGAGCGAAGCCGCACTGGCGTACTCCGCCGAGCCGGTCGCAGGCGTACCGACGATCCCCTGCGACGTCGGCGCCATGGAGCTCATCGCCGCGGGGCGACCGCTGCCGGCCGGCGCCTTCGCGGCGCACGAGAGCGGCGACGGCGCCGTCGTCGCCGCTTGGCCCGCCGACCCCGGCGCCGGCTTCGCCGTCCCCTTCGACCTCGTCGCCTCGGCGTTCGCTCTGCTCGCCTGCTGGGACGAGCGCACGACCGCCGAGCGCGACAAGTACGGTCGGCTGCCCTTCGCGGCGAGCGTCTTCGCCGCGAACCCCGAGCTGAAGATCGACGAGCCGGCCGTGGACCGCTACGCCGAGCTCCTGCGCGGCGCCCTGGCGCCGCGCCTCGCCGAGCTCGGCCTCGACCCGCTCCCGGCCGCCGGGAGCCTCTGGGGAGCGCGCGGCCGCTTCGCGATCGCGCTCACCCACGATCTCGACAACCTCTGGCGCTGGACGCGGCGCGGGTTCGCCGCTTCGGGCTACCGCACGCTGCGCGCCGCCCGGCACCTGGACGCTCGTGGCGTGAGCCGCGAGCTGGGCGACGGCGCCGACTGGCTCGTCCGCCACCTCCCGCGGCGCAGCGACCCCTTCTGGACTTTCCCGCAGCTCTTGAGCGGCGAGGACGTGCGCGGCGTCTCCTCGACCTTCTACGTGATCGCCCGGCACACGCACAAGCAGGACGGCAACCAGCCGGAGACGTACCGGCGCAAGGTCCCGGAGGCGCTCGAGCTCGTCAGCGCAGCGGGGCGCGAGATCGGCCTGCACGGCAACGACGCCGATCGGCTCGCCCTCGCCGAGGTGACCCTCGACCGGGACGACCTCGCCGCGCGCGCCGGCCGCCCCGTGAGCGGCGTCCGCTATCACTACCTGCGGGCGCTCTACCACGAGACGCTGCCCATGCTGGAGCAGGCCGGGTTCACCTACGACACGACCCTGGCATTCGCCGAACACGAGGGCTTCCGCTGCGGCTGCTCGTTCCCGTTCCGGCCCTACTCCCTCGACGAGGAGCGGCCGCTCGAGCTCGTCGAACTGCCGCTCGCCGTGATGGACGGCACGTTGCAGGAGCCGCACTACCGCGGCCTCCAGGCGGCAGGGGCGGAGCGCGCCGCCGCCGCCGTGCTCGCCCGCGCCCTGCGCAGCGGCGGCGCGGTCAGCCTGCTCTGGCACAACAACCGCTTCGACAAGCGCGTCTCGCGCGGCTACGACAAGGTCTACTGGCGCCTGCTCGACCAGGCGCTGGCGCACGGCGCCTGGTGCAGCAGCGCCGCAGACGTCGTCGCCCGCTGGAAGGAAGCGACGGCATGACCCGGGTCCTTCACCTCAGCGTCGTCCACAAGCCCGACGATCCGCGCATCCACGAGCGCGAGTGTCGCACGCTGGCGGAGGCCGGCTACGAGGTCATGTACATGGTCCCCGGCGCAGATCCGGGCCGCGACGACGCCGGCGTGATCCTGGCGCCGCTGCCGGAGCGTGGCCGCAGCACACGCTTCCTGAGCTCCGTCCAGATCGCCAAGGCGCTGCGCACGCTCAAGCCGGACGTCCTGCACGTGCACGACCCCGAACTGCTGACGCTGTTCCCCGCGGCCAAGGCGATCGTGCCGAAGCTCGTGTACGACATGCACGAGTACGTGCCTGAGGCCGTGGCCGGCAAGCCGTACATCCCGCCCGCGGTCAGACCGGTCGCGTCGCAGACCACCGCTATCGCCCAGAGGAGCCTCGCGGCGCTGGGCTCCGGAGTCGTGGTCGTCACCGAGGACCAGCTGGCGGCGCTGGGCAGCACGCCCAAGCTCCGCCTCGTGCTGCCCAACTACCCTCGCGTAGAGCGCTTCGAGGGCGCCGAGCCGGTGCCCGAGCTCGCCGCCGACCCGCGCCTCAAGCTCATCTACGTCGGCAGCCTCTCCCGCGCGCGCGGCTGCACGCTCATGCTCGACGTCATGGAGCAGGTCCAGCCGCACGAGGCAGTCCTGTACCTCGGGGGCACCTTCAACGATCCGGCGCTCGAGACGGAGGTCCGCGAGCGCCTCGCCGGTGGCCTCGCCGACCGCGTCAGACTGCTCGGCCGCATCCCGCCGCCGCAGCTGCCGCGTTACCTTGCGGCGGCCGACGTAGTCTGGGTGCCCTCGCAGCCGGACCGCCAGTACAGCCACCCGACGGTCCCGACCAAGCTCCTCGAAGGCATGACCGTCGGGCTCGCGTCGCTGGTCAGCGACATGCCCGGGCGCGGCGAGCTGGTGCGCCTCGAGAAGTGCGGTCTCGCCGTAGAGCCGGGCGCCGAAGGCCACCTGCGCGGGCTGCGGCGCCTCCTCGCCGAGCGCTCCGCGCTCCCCGGCATGGGCGCTCGTGGCCGCCGCGCGGTCGAGCGCCGTTACTCCTGGGAGGCCGTGCAGGGCGATTTGGTAGACTTCTACGACCGCCTCACCGCAGGGGAGGACCTTTCGTGAGCATCGAGCGCTTCGACAACGTGCTCGTTCTGGCGCCGCACACCGACGATGGCGAGTTCGGCTGTGGCGGCACCATGGCGCGCCTCATCGAGAATGGCGTCAAGGTCACCTACGCCGCCTTCAGCACGGCCGCCAAGAGCGTCCCGGAGGGCTTCCCCAAGGACGTGCTCAAACACGAGGTGCGAGCGGCCACCGGTGTGCTCGGCATCGCCGAGGCGGACCTCAAGGTGTACGACTTCGAGGTCCGCACCTTCCCGACGATGCGCCAGGACATCCTCGAAGAGATGATCGTCCTGCAGCGCGAGCTCGACCCGGACTGCGTGCTGCTCCCGGCGCTCATCGACCTGCACCAGGACCACAAGACCATCGCCGAGGAGGGCCTACGCGCCTTCAAGCGCACTACGGTGATGGCCTACGAGATCCCGTGGAACAACCTCAACTTCTCGCAGCAGGCCTACGTGCGACTCGAGGATCGGCACATCGAGAAGAAGGTGCAGGCCCTGGCCTGCTACGCCAGCCAGGGCCACCGCAACTACCTGAACGAGGACTACATCCGCAACGTCGCCCTCACGCGTGGCATCAACATCGGCTGCGAGTACGCCGAGGTGTTCGAGGTCTACCGCTGGATCCTCTAGCGCCCCGTCCCCGCCGGCTCCACCTCGACTGCAGAGAGACCGCATGACGCTCCCGCCGCTCAAACTCGTGCTCACCGCCGCCGGCTGCCCCGGAGCCAGCACGCTCATCCGCCAACTCAAGGCCAACGGCGAGCGCGAGATCGTCATCCACGGCGTGGACATGCGGCCGGACGCAGTCGGGCGCTTCCTGTGCGACGAGTTCAGCCTCGTGCCGGCCGGCGCCTCGCCGGAGTACATCCCGGCGCTCGCGGACGTGGTCGAGCGCGAGCGCCCGGACCTGCTCTTCATCCAGTCCTCGCACGAGATCGAGACGGTCGCGCGCCACCGCGCTGTGTTCGAGGCGCTGGGCACACGCGTGCTCGCCGACGGCGTGCGCGGCATCGAGATCGCCAGCGACAAGGCCGTCATGCACGCCGCCTGCAGCGAGATCCCCGTGCCGCAGCCGGAGCTGCTGCGGCCGGCGAGCCTCGAGGAGTTCGTCGCCGGCGCCCGCGAGCTGGGCTACCCGGACGTGCCCGTGTGCTTCAAGCCTCCGGTCGCCAAGGGCTCGCGCGGCTTCCGCATCCTCTCCGCACACGTCGACCGCGTCCACGAGCTGCTCTACGAGAAGCCGATCAACCGCTACCTGACGCTCGACGACTTCGTCGACCTCTTCACCGGCTACGAGCCCTTTCCGGACCTCATGCTCATGGAGTACGTCGACGCACCCGAGATCACCGTCGACCTTTTCGCCGACAAGGGCGAGGTCGTCTTCCACCAGACACGCACGCGCGAGGAGTTCCTCACCGGCCTCGCCATGGCGTTCAAGACCATCGACCGTCCGGAGCTCGTGCAGCTCACGCGCGAGGTCGTCCGCCACCTGGACCTGGACTACTACCAGAGCGTGCAGTGGATCGGCGGCAGACTGCTCGAGATCAACCCGCGCGTCAGTACGTTCGTGTACCAGGAGGATTTCATCATCCCGTACCTCGGGATCAAGTACACGCTCGGCGAGCTGACGAAGGACGACGTCGCCGGGATCCAGGCGCGGGTGCGCACCAGCCGGCGCTCGGTGCGCTACTACGACCAAGTCTTCTGGGACGAGTGATGCCCGGCGTGAGCCGGCCCCGGCCCGACGACAAGGAGGCGCGCGCCGCGTGCACATCCTCTTCCTGACGCACTACTTCACCCCCGAGAACAACGCCCCCGCCGCGCGCGTGCACGGCCTGGCGAAGGAGTGGGCGCGGCTCGGCCACCGGGTCACGGTGCTCACCTGCGCGCCCAACGTCCCGGCCGGGATCGTCTTCGAGGGCTACAGGAACAAGCTCTACCAGGAGGAATGGATCGACGGCGTGCGCACCGTCCGCGTCTGGACCTGGCTGGCGGCCAACCGCGGCCGTGTACGCCGCGGCCTCAACTATCTCTCCTACTTGGCCGCGGCCGGCGCAGCCGGCCCGCTGCTGCGGCCGCGCGCCGACGTCGTCATCGCGACGAGCCCGCAGTTCTTCGCCGGCTGGGCGGGCTGGCCCGTCGCGCGCGCCCACGGGGCGCCGTTCGTGCTCGAGATCCGCGACATCTGGCCGGACTCCATCGTCGCCGTCGGAGCGCTCGAGCAGGGCCACGTCATCCGCGCTCTCGGCAGGCTCGAGCAGGCGCTCTACGCCGGCGCCGACCACATCGTCGCCGTCGGCGACGGCTACCGCATGAACATGATCCGCAAGGGCATCGGCCCATCGAAGATCTCGGTCATCACGAACGGCGTCGACGTCGATCTGTTTGAGCCGCGCGAGCCCGACCAGGAGCTCCGCTCGCGGCTCGGCTTCTCAGCCGGAGGCGTTCGTCGTCACGTTCGCGGGGACGATCGGCATGGCCAGCGGCCTCGAAGTAGCGCTCGGCGCGGCCCGCCGGCTGAAAGAGAGGGGTCGTGACGACATCGCCTTCCTCCTGGTCGGCGACGGCGCCGTGCGCGCAGAGCTCGAGGAGCAGGCGCGCGCGCAGGGCCTCACGAACGTCGTCTTCACCGGCCTGGTCCCGCGCGCCGAGCTGCCCGCCTACCTCGCGAGCAGCGACGCCTGCCTCGTGCACTTCCGCAAGGACGACCTTTTCGGCACGATCCTGCCGAGCAAGTTCTTCGAGGACGCCGCCATGGAGCGCCCCATCCTGCTCGGCTTCGAAGGAGACGCCAGGGCGATGCTGGATGAGGCCGACTGCGGCATCGCCTTCGAGCCGTCCAACGACGAGGAGCTGGCGGCGGCGGCCGAGCGCCTCGCCGCCGCCCCCGACGACGAGCGACGGCGGCTGGGCGAGAACGGCCGCCGCTACGTCCTGGAGCACTTCGACCGCCGCAGGCTCGCGCACGGCTACCTCGAGGTCCTCGAGCGCGTGCGCGCCGACCACAGGCGGGGCCGCCGTTGAGCGCCCGGGCCGGCTTCGCCGCCGGGCGCCGCCCCCCTCCGCCTGCTGTAGGATGACGGCGAGCAGCCACCGCCCCCGGAGGAGCGCATGAGCAGCGACGAGAGCACGACCATCGACATCGGGTCTTGGTTCGCCACGCTCGCCCGCAACTGGTGGGTGATCGTCGGCCTGATCGTCATCGGCGTCGTCGTGGGCGCCGTCGCTGCCAAGGCGCAGCCCAACGAGTACACCGCCACGGCCTCCGTCTACATCGGGCAGACCACCGACGCCAACGGCAACCCCATGGCCGGCCTCAACTCCAACGCCAAGGCCGCGGTGCAGCTGCTCGCCTCCCAGGTCGTCCTCGAGGAGGCGGCGGGACGGATCGGCATGGACATCTCCACCAGCCTGCTGCGCAAAGAGACCACCGTGGAGACTCCCTCGTCCACGGTCAAGGTATCGACGTCCGTCGTCAACATCATCGTCATCAGCGTGACCGACACCAAGAAGGCGCGCGCGGCCGCGGCCGCCAACGCGCTCGCCGACATTCTGCTCGAGCGTCTGGACACCGGCACGAGCGCGAAGATCACGCTGCTCGAGGCGCAGCTGGCGCAGGGAAAGGCGGAGTACGCGGCCGCCACAGCGCGCGCCATCACCGCCGAGAAGAACATCGCCAGCATCGCCAAGGGCGGCGGCTCCTCCGCCGAGAAGGCCGCCGCCGCCGCGCCCTACCTGACCATCGTCCAGGCCGCGGCCACCGAGAAGGAATCGCTCTCGTCGTCCAACCAGAAGACCGAGCTGCTGCTGCTCACCGCCAAGCAGGTCGAGCAGCCGCGCATCCTCCACGAGGCCGGCATCCCCGACTCGCCCAGCGGACCGAGCATGACGATGAACGTGGCCGTCGGCGCCCTCGCCGGCCTGGTCATCGGCATCATCGTCGCGTTCGCGCGGCGCGCGCTGGCCGATCGCCGCGCCGGCAAGACCGCCGCGGCCTGACCGCGCCGGCCGCGTCCTTCCGGACTGATCGGTGTACGCAGCCGGCGCGCCGCGCGTCAGCGGTCGTAGACGTCCGGCCGACGATGCTCCAGCGACGGGATCTGCGCGCGCACCGCGTCGAGCCGCGCGAGGTCCAGATCGGCGACGCAGATCCCGACGCCGCTCTCGACCTGCGCCAGTACGACGCCCCACGGGTCGACGATCATGCTGTGGCCGAAGCAGTCACGCCCCGGCAGGTGCTCGCCCACCTGGTCCGGGGCGAGGACGAAGCAGCCGTTCTCGATGGCCCGGGCGCGCAGCAGCACCTCCCAGTGCGCCGCGCCGGTGTGCGCGGTGAACGCCGAAGGGACGCAGAGGATGCGCGCGCCGCGCAGCGCAAGTGAGCTGTAGAGGCCGGGGAACCGCAGGTCGTAGCAGATCGAGAGGCCGAGCCGCACGGGCGTCCCGTCCGCGGTGTCGACGTCGGCGGTGACGATCTCCTGGCCCGGCGCCACTTCCTCGGATTCCTCGTAGCGCACCGTCCCGGACGTGACGTCGAAGAGGTGGATCTTGCGGTAGACGGCGCGCAGGACGCCGGCGGGGTCGAAGAGCGCCGAGACGTTGGCGACGAGCCCGCCGGGCACCGGCTCGTAGATGGACCCGGCGAGCAGCCAGACGCCGCGCCGCGCCGCGACGGCGGCGAGGGCGCGGTTGGACGGCCCATCGGGCGCCTCCGCGGTGGCCACGATGCCCTCCCGGCGGCCCTTGAAGGCCCACGTCTCGGGAAGGGCGATCAGGCGGGCTCCCTGGTCGGCCGCCGCCTCCACCAGCTCGACCGCGGCACGCACGTTGGCGGCCACGTCGTCGCGCGTGTTGAGCTGGATGCAGGCGGCGCGCAGGACGCCGGCGGCCGGCGCGCCGCCGGCCTCCTCCGGCGCGCCGCTCACTCGCAGGTCCCTCCCGAGCAGGCCATCAGCGACAGCAGCTCGTAGGCGATGGTCGCCGCCACGGTCGCCGTGAGGCTGCTGCTGTCGAGCTCGGGCACGACCTCGACGATGTCGGCGCCGGCGAGGTCGAGGCCGCGACAGCCGCGGATGAGGGCGAGCGCCTGTCCCGAGCTGGGGCCGCCGACCTCCGGCGTGCCGACGGCCGGGGCGAAGCCGGGATCGACGAAGTCGGCGTCGACGGTGATGAACGCCTTCCGCTCGCCGATCTTTTCGACCGCCGCGGCGACCACGCCGGTGCCGAGCTGGGCCAGATCGTCCCAGGGCACCACGGTGAAGCCGAGCTCACGCGCCTGGTCGTACTCGTCCGGTGTATCGAGGCCGCCGCGCATGCCGAGGAGGGCCGAGCACGAGGGATCCACGACGCCCTCCTCCACTGCGCGGCGGACCACCGTGCTGTGGATGTGCCGCTGCCCGGCGCTCTCATCCAGGCAGTCGGTGTGAGCGCCGAAGTGCAGCAGCGCAAGGGGACCGAACCGCCGGGCGGCAGCCCGCAGCTCGGCGAGCGTGACCGTGTGGTCGCCGCCGAAGCCCAGAGGCACGCCACCCGCGGCGTGCACCTGGGCGAGCGTGTCCTCCATGGCGGCGAGGCTGCGGTCGGTGAAGCCGGCGACCACGCGCACATCACCGGCGTCGACCACGGAGAGCCGCTCGAAGACGGCCACGCGCTGCGCCGGATTGTAGGCGGGATGAATGGTGAGCGAGGCCTCGCGGACCGCACGGGGCCCAAGGCGGGCGCCTGTGCGTACGGCGAGGCCCGACTCGAAGGGAAGACCGACGATCGCGACGTCCGCACCGTCGAACTGCGTCACGTGCGGCAGGCGCAGGAACGTGGTCACGCCGGCGATGCGCGGCGAGCGCGTCCCGCCGTCAGGGCCGTAGCCTTTCATGATCGTCTCCTCGCCTCGTCACTCGGCTCTCTGACAAGTCTATCGCGCCCGGGCCCGCGCCCGCGCAGTGTCCGCCTAATCCCTTAAGCGCCGCGTGCCGATAGGATTCGTGCGCGGGTGCACGAACATCCTGCCGTGACCCACGTTGACCGGCCCTGGGGGATGGGCATGCCGGACGAGAGACTCCGCATACTGGTGATCGACGACGATGACGACTTGACGACGTCCGTCGCCGCCGTCCTCTCCGCGAACGGCTACGAGGTGTCCACCGCGACCAGCGGCGAGCAGGGCCTCGAGATCGCCTTCACCACTCACCCGCACCTCATCCTCCTCGACGTGACCATGCCGGGCATGGACGGCCACCAGGTGTGTCGCGAGCTTCAGTTCGGCTACACCAAAGACATCCCGGTCGTGTTCCTCACCGCAAGGACGGAGCTCGCCCACATGATGGAGGCCAACCGCTCCGGTGCCTCTGCCTACGTGACCAAGCCCTTCCGATCCGATCACCTGCTGCGCACGATCTCGGACGTCCTGCGCGACGCGCGCGTGTACCGCGACGACATCACCGGACTGCCGACGCTGGCGAACGTCCAGGTCGAGTTGCAGCGCATGCTGTCGGACCACGGCCAGCTGGGCGTGATCTACGTGAACGTCGCCGGCGTGCAAGCACTCGAGCAACTGCAGGGGTTCGAGGTCGTCGACGACGTCTATCGCGTCGTCGGTCAGGGATTGGAGCAGGCGCGCGGTGACCTGATCCGTGGCGAGGACTTCGTCTCCGTCTCCAGCCTCGGTGACGCGTTTCTCGTCGTCCTTTCGCCCTCCCGGCACACCGGCTTCATCGCCGAGGAGGACCTGCTCATGGTCAAGCAGCGCCTCGAGAAGGACCTGCTCTCACGGCTCGAGACCGAGCTGGAGAGCCGCCTGCTCGCCAGTATCGACCTGTTCGTCGGCTCGTCACGGCTGACGCAATCGCCCAAGATCCGCTTCCGGCGCGCGCTGCTGGACGCCATCGCGCGCGCCACCAAGTCGATCGAGGCGGAGCGCGACGAGATCCGCTCCCGCCTCCGCGTGGAGTTCGAGACGGTGATGGCGGGAGAGCAGCTGACCTGCGTGTTCCAGCCGATCGTCAGCCTCAGGGACTTCGCGGCGATCGGCTTCGAGCTGCTGTCACGCGGCCCGCGAGAGAGCGAGCTCCACCTGCCGGACGCGCTCTTCGATATCGCGCGCAACGAAGGCCGCGTGACCGAGCTGGACCGGCTTTGCCGGCGCACCGCGTCGCGAGCCGGCGAAGATCTGCCTCTGGGCTGCCTGCGCTTCGTGAACACCGAACCGCTGACCATGTTCCTGCACTCTCACGGCGACGACTTCGTGCAGGAGTTCGTCGAGGTGACGCCCTCGTCGCTCCGCGGTCTGACGGTGATCGAGATCACGGAGAACACGGTGATCGACGACTTCGACCGTATGCGCGACATCGTGCGCAAGCTGCGCGCGCACGGCTTCCGGGTGGCCATCGACGACGCCGGCGCCGGTTACGCCGGCCTGCAGACCATGGTCGAGATCGAGCCGGACTTCATCAAGCTCGACATGTCCCTCATCCGCGGCGTGGATACATCGATCGTCAAGCAACGTCTCGTGCGCACGCTGCGCGATTTCTGCCGCGAGGCCGCCATCACGCTCATCGCCGAGGGCATCGAGACGCGCAAGCAACTCGACACTCTGCAGGAGCTCGGCGTCCCTCACGGGCAGGGCTTCCTCTTCGGCCTTCCGGGCTCTGACCAGCCGCTGCGAGAGACCTATCCGCCGCTCGAAGCGGTGACGCCCAAGTGAGCACAGCGACCTCGCGGCGCTTTTCGCTGAGGCCGAGGACCCTGGCGGCCGCCAGACCGGTGTGATAGCATCCCGCGCACGATGACGACCCACGACACAAGCCGACGCAGGAACGCTTCGGGACGGGACAGCGCAGCCGCACCGTCCACCAAACGCAGCGGCAGCACCTCCTGCGCCAATCGGCGTCGCTGGGCCTGGCGCGCGTAGCGCGCCTATCCTGACACCCGCGCGGGCCCTGCCCGCATCCCTGACCGCATTCCAGCGGTCGTCCCGTCCTTGGACACGGAGCGCAGGATCAGTGCAGCTTCGGCCAGAACCACGCCGTCAGCCCAGGCGTCATTCGAGACGAGGTAGGTCATGAGCGAGTACAAGAAGAAGTTCGTCCTTGACGAAGAGAGGATCCCCAAGGCCTGGTACAACATCGTGCCCGACCTCCCCGCGCCGCCGCCGCCGCCACTCAACCCCGCGACCCTGCAACCGGCGGGCCCCGACGATCTGTCGCCGATCTTCCCGCCGAGCATCATCGCGCAGGAGGTCTCTGCAGAGCGCTACATCGAGATCCCTGAGGAGATCCACCAGATCTACCGCATCTGGAGGCCGACGCCGCTCATCCGCGCGACAGGCCTCGAGAAGGCGCTCGACACGCCGGCCAAGATCTTCTTCAAGCACGAGGGCGTCAGCCCGGCCGGCTCACACAAGAGCAACACGGCGGTCGCGCAGGCGTACTACAACAAGCTCGATGGCACCACGCGCCTGGCCACCGAGACCGGCGCCGGCCAGTGGGGCAGCGCCCTCAGCATGGCCTGCCAGATGTTCGACCTCGAGTGCATGGTCTACATGGTCAAGGTCAGCTACCACCAGAAGCCCTACCGGCGCAGCATGATGCAGCTGTGGGGCGGTACCGTGATCCCCAGCCCGAGCGACCAGACCAACGCCGGTCGCGCGGTCCTGGCCGAAGACCCGGACTCGCTGGGCAGCCTCGGCATCGCCATCAGTGAGGCCGTCGAGGACGCCGTGACCCATCCCGGTTCCAAGTACGCTCTGGGCAGCGTGACCAACCACGTCCTCCTGCACCAGACGATCATCGGTGAGGAGGCGATCCTGCAGAGCCAGGACGCCGAGGCCTACCCGGACGTCGTGGTCGGCTGCGTCGGCGGCGGCTCGAGCTTCGGTGGGCTGGCGTTCCCCTTCCTGCGCGAGAACCTCGCGGGCAAGACGAACACACGCCTGGTCGCCGTCGAGCCGACTGCCTGCCCGTCCCTCACCAAGGGTCAGTTCCGCTACGACTTCGGCGACGAGGCGCAGACCACGCCGCTGTTCAAGATGTACACGCTCGGCCACGACTACATGCCCCCCGGAATCCACGCCGGCGGACTGCGCTACCACGCCATGGCCCCGCTGCTCAGCCACGTCTATGAGCTCGGCCTCATGGAGGCGGTCGCCGTGCCGCAGACCAAGGTCTTCGAGGCCGCTCAGCTCTTCGTCAAGACGGAGGCCATCGTGCCGGCGCCCGAGAGCGCGCATGCCATCCTGGCCGCGATCAACGAAGCGCTGAAGGCGAAGGAAGAGGGCGTGAGCAGAAACATCCTGTTCAACCTCACCGGCCACGGTCTTCTCGACCTCGGTTCCTACGACCGCTATCTCTCCGGGGAACTCGAAGACTACGACCATCCCGAGGAGGCGATCGCCGCCTCGATCGCCAGGTTGCCGCAGGTGTGACGCCGCCGCACCGACGGTGAAGCCGCGAGAGGGCGGCGGGGCGCACGGCCCCGCCGCCCTCTCGCACGTACGGGTGGCAGCAGAGGCTTGGCGGCAGCAGGGCGCGGCTGTGGGGGAGACTAGAGCAGCGGCAGGACCCGGGCGCGCAGAGTCTCCGGAAGCCGCGCCCAGCTGCTGACGACGACCTCCGGCAGATGCCCGAGCACGTGCGGCGGCTCGCCCACCGCGATGCGCACCGCCGCCGCCGCGAGCAGCGTCTCGTCCGCCGCCCCGTCGCCGCAGGCGACCGTGCGCGCCAGCGGCACCGCGAGGCGGCCGGCGACGAGCCGCAGGGCCTCGCCCTTGTCCACCTCAGGCGCGAAGACGCCGAGGTAGCCGGGGCGGATCTGCTCGATCCGCAGCCGCCCGGTCCACGTTGGCCGCAGCCTTTCGAGCAGCCGCGCGATGACGAGCGGATCGCCGTGAAACACAAGCCGGCTGACCTCGTCCCCCGGCTCGTCCCCCGGACCCGCGCCCGCCTCGAGTTCCCGCGGCTCGTCCACATCCCAGACGGTGACGCCGGCGCCGCCCGCCAGCGCGACGGCGGCGACGGCGCGGGCGGGGCCCGACGGCACGGGGACCTGGCGGATCGGCGTGCCGTCCGCCTCCACGATGAGGGCGCCGTGGAAGCAGGCGAAAATGACCGGTTCCACGCCGAGAGCGGACGTCGCCCGCCGCGCCGACTGCATCGGCCGCCCGGTGACGACGACGAACAGGGCGCCGGCAGCGATGAGCTCACCGAGAACCTCGCCGACACCGAGGACGGGCGTGGCCTGATAGTCGAGCAGTGTGCCATCCAGGTCACAGGCGAGCAGCAGCGGCTCGCGCGAGGGCCGGACGCGAGCGTCCATCCGCCGGGTCAGGTACGACTGCCGGCGGACGGCAGCAGCACGGTGAAACGAGCGCCGCCGCCCGGGGCCTCGCCGACGGCGATCGATCCGCCCTGGGCCTCCACGAGCGCACGGCAGATGGCGAGGCCGAGCCCGGCGCCGGAAGTCCCGCGCGCGACCTGCGCCCGGTAGAAGCGATCGAAGACGAACGGCAGGTCGACGGGGTCCACGCCGGGGCCGTCGTCGGTCACCGTGAGGCGCACCGACGCGCCTGCCGGGCCGGCGAGGGCGCCGCCATGGCCGGCTGCACCTTTGCTCGCCTCGGGGCTTGGTCCGATCGCGACCGTCACGTGGCCGCCGGCGGGCGTGAACTTGAGCGCGTTGTCGAGGAGATTGGCGACCACCTGCAGCAAGCGGTCGCGGTCGCCCAGCACCACCGCCGGCCGCAGGTCTTCGGTCAGCTCGACTCCCTTGGCCAGGAAAGCCGGACGGTGCCTGTCCGCGGCGCCGGCGGCGACGTCCGCCAGGTCCACAGGCTCGTGCTGGACGCTCAGGTCCTCGCTCTCGAGCTCGTTGAGGCTGCGCAGCGCACCGAGCAGGCGCCCGAGCCGCTCGACTTCCTCGCCGATCACGCGCAGGTTCTCGGGGGTCGCCGGCAGGACGCCGTCCTCGAGCGCCTCTACCCTCGACTGGATCGTGGCCAGCGGAGTGCGCAACTCGTGTGAGAGGTCACTTGTCATGTCGCGGCGCCACTGCTCGTCACGCGCGAGCCGGTCGGCCATGGAGTTGAACGCGGCCGCCAGCGCCGCGACCTCGTCGTCGCCGCGCGGCGCCACGCGTACGTCCAGGTTGCCGGCCGAGACATCGCCCGCCGCATCGGTGAGCTCCTCGAGCGGGCCTGTGATGCGCCGGCTCACGAGCAGGCTGACGAGCAGCGCCAGCACCCCGGCGATCGCCGCGGCGATGATGAGGTTGCGCGTGAGCGCACTCTGGTACGCGTCCTCGGCGGCGGCGCGCGCACCTTTGGGCGCGTAGATCTCCGCCGTGGCGACCTCCTGGCCGTCGACCACGATCGGCGTACTCTGCACGGTGAAGTCGCCGCTGCTGAACGGCGTCGCCTGCGGCGACGCGGATGCGGGGCCGTTCGCGGCGCCGATCCCACCGCCGCCCATCATGCCCTGGCCGCCCATCATCCCGGGGCCCATGTGCCGTCCCTGGACGGTGAACTGAAGCTGCCCGTCCGTGTCGTACACGGCCACGTCGACGTTGTTGAACATCGCCACCTGGCTGAGCGCGTAGATGGCGGTGGCGTCCCATCCATCTGGAGGCTTGTACGTGGACTCGAGCGAGCTGACCACGGCGGCATTGCGCTTGGTCTGCACCTGCTGCAGATAGCTGTCGAAGCGCCGCGAGCCGGCGTAGGTGACGATCAGACCGACGGCGACGATGGCGAGCACCGCGACGGCCAGGTGCGTGAGCGCAAGCCGGAAGCGCAGGCCACGCTTCACCGCTGGTCCTCCGCGAAGGCGTAGCCGCGGCCGTACACCGTGACGACGAGCCGCGGCGCGCGAGCATCGTCGCCCAGCTTGCGGCGCAGGTTCTTGATGTGCGCGTCGATGGTGCGCTCATACGGCTCGAACTCCATGCCCTGCAGCCGCTCCACCAGCTCCGACCGCGTGTACACGCGGCCGGGGAATCGAGCGAGCGCCTGGAGCAGACGGAACTCCGACTCGGTCAGCTCCACGAGCTCCCCGTCCAGAGTGACGCGCCGCCGGGCGCTGTCGATGACCAGCCGGCCGCCGGCTCGCTCGAGCACGTCCGCCTGGGGCACTTCGTCCGGGCGGGCGCGCCGCAGCAGCGCCCGCACACGCGCCGTCAACTCCCGAGGGCTGAACGGCTTGGTGATGTAGTCGTCGGCGCCGAGCTGTAGCCCATGCACGAGGTCTTCTTCCGCGTCCCTGGCCGTCAGCATGATGATCGGCACGTCGGAGTCGGCGCGCAGACGGCGGCAGACCTCCTCACCAGACATGCCCGGCAGGCCGAGGTCCAGGACCACCAGGTCCGGCCGGCGGCTTGCGGCAGCGGCGAGAGCCTCCTCGCCCGTCGCCGCCCGGTCGACCGTGTGCCCCTGTCCCTCGAGGTAGCTCTGCACGACCTCGGCGATGCGGGCCTCGTCTTCGACGACGAGGATGCGGGCGGGTCCGGGCATGGAGCCATCATACCCGCCCGCACCCGTGGCGGCTCCCGGCCCGCCCGGGCCAGACGCCCGGCTGCAGGGGCTCATGGTACGTGCCATCTGATAGGATGCCGGGCACGCCCGAGGAGGTCTCCCCTGCCCAACCTGAAGGTCTACCGAGTGGCCTGGGTGGTCGCGGCCGTACTCGTCATCGCGGCCCTGTTCACCCTCGGGAACGCGGACACCCCCAAGCTCAGCCAGGAACCTCCGTCGTTCGACGGCGACGCTGCGTACGCCGACCTTGTGACGATCGTCAAGGACTTTCCCCAGCGCGTCGCCGGAACGGATCCGGACAACCGTATGGGCATCTGGGTCGAGCAGCAGTTCCGAGCGATGGGGATGGAGACCCACATCGACGGCTTCGCGGCCACCGTGAATGGCAAGGGTGTCGCGCTGCAGAACGTCTGGGCCGTCTCCAAGGGGCGAAAGCAGGGCACGATCATGGTCCTGGCGAACCGTGACATCTCGCCGTTGGCCACACAGGGCGCCGGCGACAACGCATCGGGCGTCGCCGCGATGCTCGGCCTCGCCCAGTCGTTCACCGTCACCGCCCACGAGCATACGCTCATCTTCCTCTGCACCACCGGCGATGCGTTCGGCGCCCTCGGCGCGCACGACTTCGCCGACGTCCACCAGACGGACGATCTCTACGCGGCGATCGCCCTCCACGATGTGGCCAAGCGCGACAGCCACGGCATAGGCCTCAACGGCTGGAGCCCGGAGCCCAAGACCGCGCCACCGTGGCTCTGGCTACTCTCGGCGCCGGCCGCCAAGCGCGATTCCAACCTGGACGCGATGCTGCCGACCGTGGCGGCGCAGGTGCTGCGTCTCGCCGTTCCCACCGGCGCCGGCGGCCAGGGACCGTTCGTCGCCAAAGGCGTGCCGGCCATCACCGTGTCCGCCGCCGGCCCCTCTGCCCCCGCTCGCAACGACACGCTCGACGCCGTCTCCAAAGAGACCTTGGCCAAGGTGGGCACGACCGCGCTGAACATGGTCATGGCCGTCGACGGGACCAACGAGCCGGGCGCGCCGAGCGGTGGCACCATCTTCCTGACGCACAAGGCGACGCTGCCGGGCGGCGCGCTCGCAGCCATCCTCGCCGCCCTGCTCCTGCCGCTCGTCGCCGTCACCGTGGACCTCTTCGCCCACTGCCGGCGCGGTGGCATCCGCCTGCGCCCCGCCTTCGTGCGCGCCGGCCTGCATCTCGCCCCGTGGCTCGTCCTCATCGCCATCGTCTACTTCGCCAACCTCGTCGGCCTGCTGCCACACAGCCCCGACGCGGTGATACCTCCGGGCTCGCGGCTCGCGGACACACCGCGCTATCTGCGCGTGATCATCCTCCTCGCCCTCATGCTGCTCGCCTACGCCTACGCCGTGGCAGTCGAACGGCGCCTGGAACGGCGCATCGCCACGGACGCCCGCGCCACGATCTTCGTCTCGCACCTGCTCCTCGCGGTCATCGCCCTGCTGCTGCTGCTGATCGACCCGTTCACGGTGCTGCTGGTGCTGCCGGGCGCCATCCTGTGGCCGCTCGCACGGCCCGGCGGCTGGGCGCGCTCGATCGTCCCGGTCTATCTCGGACTGCTGATGGTGCCGGTACCGCTCATCTACTACGCCCAGCAACTGGATCTGGGCTGGAAGGTCTGGTGGTATTTCTTCCTGCTCTTCGAGAACCGCACGATCCCCGCCATCGCCGTGCTGCTCGCGGCGCTCTTCTTCTCGACCGCCGGCGTCCTCGCGCACACGCTCCACGAGCGCGGGCTGTCGCCGGGAGCGCTCACGTGGCCGGCCGTGGACCGGCGCGGCCCGCAGCGCATGAGCGACGAGGACTATGCGGCCGTCGCGGAGGTGGACACCGCGAGCGCCCGCCGCGGCGGGCGCTCGCGCCGGCGCCGCGGGCCCGCCAGGAGATAGACAGAGGCCGGGGGCGCTCCACGGGAGCGCCCCCGGCCTCGGCGTCAGTCACTCAGTAGTCTTCCTGGGAGAGCGACTCGTCGATGGCCGTGTCGGTCTCGGCATCGAGACTGATGTCGTCCGCCGACGGCACCGGCTTGTCGCCGCTGTCGCGCGAGAGCAGCGCGGCCTCGCCGCTCATCATGGCGTCGAACGCCTTGGCCTTGAGGCGGGCGCGCGTCTCCTCGATACGGCGACGCATCTCGGCCTGGTCGATGCCGCCGCCCTCACGAGACGGAGCGGCGGCCGCGGCAGGCTTCTCGGCCGGCGGCTCTTCGGCGGCGGCCGCTTCAGCCGCAACGGACTCGTCGATCACCGTCTCCTCTGCCGCGGCGGGCTCGTCGGCGGCGACCGGCTCTTCGGCGGCGGTGAGCTCTTCTGCCGGTTCGGCAGCGAGGGCCTCGGCCGCGGTGACTTCGGCGGCGGCCTCCGCGACTGCGAGCTCGTCGCCATAGGGGATGTCCCAGGAGTGCGTCCGCTCCGCCGGCGCTTGCTCGACAGGCGCCGCTTCGGCGGGCGACTCGGGGACCAGCTGGGGTGGAGCGGGACCGACGAACGGCTCCGGCTCCTCGCCGGCCAGCGGCGCCTCGGCGACCACCTCGTCGGCGACGGTCTCCTCGGCGAGGGCCTCCTCGGCGACGGCGTCGGTCAGTTCTGCTTCTTCCACGGCATCTTCGGCGACGGCCTCATCGACCGCAGCTTCGACGACGGCCTCCTCCGCGACGATCTCGCCGGCGACGGCCTCGACGACGGCTACCTCGGCGACCAGTTCGGCGGCATCGGCCTCCGCAGCCGCCTCCTCGGCGACGGCGGCGGCCGCGTCGGCCTCATCGATCGCAGCCTCGGCGGCCAGCTCGGCCGCAGGAGCGTCCTCGTCGGTGGCGAGGAGCGCATCGGCGACGGCGTCTTCCGCCAGTTCCTCCGCGACGACTGCCTCGCTCACCGCCTCGTCGGCGACGATCTCGGCGGCCTCAGCTTCAACGATCGCCTCTTCGGCCACCAGCTCGGCGGCGACTGCCTCGACTACGGCCTCTTCGGCCACCAGCTCGGCGGCAGCGGCTTCGACGACGGCGTCATCGGCCGCCGCCACGGACTCGTCGGCGCGCTCCTCCGCCTCGTCCGCGAACGGCTGAGCAAGCTCGTCCTCGAGGGCCGATCGCGTCTCGACGATACGCGCGCGCAGATCATCGCTTGCCGGCGTCTCGGCCGGCTCGTCCCGGGCGGGAAACGGTTTAGGCGGCTCTGCTGCCTCTTCGGCGACCGCCTCGGCGACGACCACTTCGTCGACCACGGGCTCTGCCGTCCACGGCTCAGGCTCGACGACCGGTGGCTCGTCGGCGACCACGGTGACCGCGCCGCCCCACTCGGCGACGGGCTCCGGTTGCGGGTACTCGTCGGGCCCTGCGCCCAACAGTCTGCCGCTGGCGCCGCCTGCCAGCTGCTGGCGCAGCTGACGTCCGCTCTTCGGGGCGACCAACAGGGCGACGCCCGCCCCTATCGCAAGCCCGAGAAGAAACCTCATCACCTTCATCGCTGCCTCCTTGACCGCTGCCGTACCAGCCGCACAGGCGCGCGAAGCCGGCGGGATGTACGTCGGTAGAAACGTGCCCGAACTTTACAGTGTACAGCCCTGTATACGCGGGGCCCGGGTGCAGTCCTGCCGGGCGTTCAGGCGAGCCGCTGAACGGAGATGCTGCCGTCCTCGCGCGCGGTCAGCAGAACCACCCACTTGGGACCCCACTGCTCGCTCACGCGGCCCGCGGCCTCTGTGAGCGCGGCGCTGACCTCTTTGCCGACGAACGCCATGAGCGGCAACATCGGCCGGTGCTCGATCTGCACGCGCACGCCCTCTTCGCTCTGCTTGAGCAGGATGGGCTCGGCACTGAGCTCGTGCAGGCGGGCGGCGTTGCCGGGCGCCAACTCCAGAGCGGCGGTGGCGCCGGCGACCGCGCCCGGCGAATCGTCCAGATCGCGTTTGACCCGGCGCGCCAGATACCAGATGACGACGAGCGCGGCGAGCGCGATGACGAGGAACAGCAGGACCCACACGTACACGCCGCTCACGTATCCTCGCCCTCCTCTTCGTCGCCGCTCGACGCCGCCCGCCGCCGGATCTCGTCCAGGCGGGCGGCCAGTTCGCTCTCGACCCCTCGTATCGGCACATAGTAGCGACGGCCTGAGAGCTTGTCCGGCAGATACTGCTGCGGGACCCAGCCGCCGATGGCGTGCGGGTACTTGTACCCCGCGCCGTGGCCGAGTTCCTTCGCGCCGCGATAGTTCGCGCTGCGCAGGTGGAGCGGCGGCGGCTGGTTGCCCTCCCGCCGCACGTCGTCCATCGCGGCGTCGACCGCCTTGTAGGCGGCGTTGCTCTTGGGCGCCAGCGCCAGGTACGTCACCGCCTGGCTCAGATTGATGCGGCACTCGGGCAGGCCCACGAACTCCACGGCCCGCGCGGCGGCCACGGCGATCTGCAGCGCCTGGGGGTCGGCGTTGCCCACGTCCTCACTTGCGAACACGATCATTCGCCGGGCGATGAACTTGGGATCCTCGCCGCCCGCGATCATCGAGGCGAGGTAGTAGACCGCGGCGTCCGCATCGCTGCCGCGCATGCTCTTGATGAACGCCGAGATGGTGTCGTAGTGGGCGTCCTCGCGGTCGTACATGACCGGCGACTTCTGAGCGGCATCCTGCAGGTCGCCCACGGTGAGGGTGACGGGCGCTTCCGGAGCCCCGGCGGCGCGGGAGCGCCACGCCGTCTCGAGCGCGTTGAGCGCGACGCGCGCGTCGCCGCGGGAGATCTCGGCGAGAAGGCCAAGCGCACCGTCGCCCAAGGTGACCGGCTTGCCGCCGAGGCCGCGCTCCTCGTCCTGCAGCGCGGCCGTCACCACGCGCTCCACGAGGTCGGGCGCAAGCGGCTCGAAGCGGTAGAGCTGGCAACGGCTTATGAGCGCCGAATTGACCTCGAAGTAGGGATTCTCGGTAGTGGCGCCGATCAGCGTGACGATCCCGTCCTCGATCGCCGGCAGGAGCGCGTCCTGCTGCGCCTTGTTGAAGCGGTGGATCTCGTCGATGAAGAGGACCGTGCGCGCCGCGGAGAGGGTGCGCGCCTCGCGCGCCCCCTGGATGGCGGCGCGCACGTCGGCGGTGCCGGAGCTGACCGCCGAGAGCTGCGCCAGACGAGCGCCGGTCTCGGCGGCGATCAGGCGCGCCAACGTCGTCTTGCCGCTGCCGGGCGGCCCGAAGAAGAGCATGCTGAACAACTGACCGCCCTCGACCGCCGCGCGCAGCACCGTGCCGGGCCCGACGATGTGTTCCTGCCCGGCGAACTCCGCCAACGTGCGCGGCCGCATGCGCGCCGCGAGCGGCGCCTCCGCCGCGGCCTGCTCGTCGCTCATCGAGAAGAGGTCGTCCATGGGGCCCAGTCTACGTCAGGGCTCAGGCTCGTCACACACGCGCGGCTATCTGCTACTATCCCAAACGATGCGCAAGGTGCTGGTCCTGAACACCACCTATGAGCCGCTCAATGTGTGTACGGTGCGGCGAGCTCTTGTGCTCCTGTTCAAGGACAAGGCCGAGGTGCTCGAGCAGTCCGGCACCGCACTGCACAGCGAGCGCGGCGTCCACGAGATCCCCTTGGTCATCCGCCTCAACTCCTACGTCCACATCCCACGCCGCGCGGCCACGGCACGCATCTCGCGGCGCGCGGTCTTCGCCCGTGACAAGCATCGCTGCCAGTACTGCGGCAGCGCCCGTCACCTGACCGTGGACCACGTCGTCCCGCGCTCCAAGGGCGGCGCCGACACGTGGGACAACCTCGTCACATCGTGCGCGCCGTGCAACCGCAAGAAGGGCGACAGGCCGCTGCACCTGGCGGGACTGCGCCTCATGCGGCCGCCACGGCCGCCCGGGCCGGCGGCCTTCGTGCTGCTCCACGTGGACCACGTCCACGAGAGCTGGCGCCCTTACTTGAGCTACGCGTCCTGAGACGGGAGGGACCGGCGCTGCCGGCCCCTCCCGTCTCTCAGCTTCTCGCCGGCCTGGACCGCCGGCGCGCCGGTCACTCCGTCTCGGCGCGCCCGCTCCGGCGCCGGAGCAGCAGGACGACGATGATCACCACGAGGATCACCGCGACCGCGGACCCCACGATGGCACCGGTGCTGGACCCGCCGCCGCTCGCGGCAACGGTCGTAGACCCGGGGTGCACGGCCACGTAGGTGTCCGGCTGCGTGTTGTACCACCAGGCGCCCTTGTTCTCGTTCGCGCGCACCCAGCCGGTCCACTTGCCTTTGTTCGCCGCCTCCAGGTCGAGCGGGTAGACGAGCGGGATGTACGGAGACTCGTCGTACACGATCTGCTGCATCCTCTTCACGACCGCGATGCGCTCCTGGACGTCGATCGTCGTCTGCTGCTGAAGGAACAGCTTGTCGTACTCGGCGTTGGACCAGATGCAGTCACTCCAGTTCTCGATCGAGTCCGTAGTCAGGATGGAGAGGATGAAGTTCGGGTCGACGTCCCCGCCCCAGCCCCAGATGAACAGGTCGAAGTCCGGCGCGTAGTCGTTACCGTCGTAGTTGTACTGCTTGTCGCCGAGCGCGCCGTCATCGATGACCTGGTAGTCGATGTCCAGCCCGATGTCCCGGAACCAGCCGGTGATGAGCTTGCCGCAGTTCTGGCTCTCGGGAGACTCGGAGCGCGCGTACAGGCGCAGCTTGATCGGCTTGCCCTTGTACTCGCGGATGCCGTCGCCGGTCGCGTCGGGGTACCCGGCGGCGTCCAGAGCCTGGCGCGCCTTGTCGAGGTCGAACGTGTACGGAGAGGGCGGCGTGAGGTGGTAGTCGGCCTCAGCCGCGTAGAGGTCGCGCGTGATGATGGTGTCCGCCGGAGCGGCGTTGCCGCTGTAGCCGATGGAGACGATCTTGTCCTTGTCGACCGCCCACTGCAGGGCGCTGCGGAACGCCGGGTCCTGCAGCACAGGGTGGCCGGTCGACTTGGGGTAGATCTTCTTGTCGGCGCAGTTGAAGCCGAGCTCGTCGAACCCGATCGTGACGGCCTTGATGGCCTCGAGGTCGGGCTCATTGTTGAGCGCGCTGAACTGCGCCGAGGGGATGTTCCAGCCGCTCTGGATGGCGTCGGTCTTGAGGTCCTGCGCCATCGTGTCCTGGTTCTGGTAGGTCTGGAAGATGACTTCGTCGACCTTGGGGGCGCCGCGCCAGTAGTCCTTGTTGGCCACCATGCGCGTGTACTCGCCCTTCTTCCACTCCACCGTCTGGAAGGGGCCCGAGCCGATGATCGGCGGCGGGTTCTTGAAGCTCTTCTCGACGTCCTTCGGCGAGACCTTGCTCCAGATGTGCTCGGGCAGGATGGGGATCCAGAGCCCGAGCATGTTCGCCTTGGGCTTCGAACAGGTGAACACCACGTGCGTCGCGTCCGGCGCCTCGACCTTGTCGATGAACTTGACGTAGTCGGTGAACATGCCGAGTTGGTTGTCGATGATGTAGTTGAAGGTGAAGGCGACGTCCTTGGCGGTCAGCGGCGGGCCGTCCTGCCACTTCGACTTGTCGGTGATCGTGAACGTCCAGACCTTGCCGTCGTCGGACGTCTGCCAGTCGGTGGCGAGGCCGACGCCGGGCACGTTGGCGTAGTCGCTGGCGCGGAAGCCGACGAGCAGCTCGTAGTTGATCGCCCAGATCTCGTAGCTGGACGACTCGTAGCCGATGAACGGGTTGAGGTTGTCAGGGTCGTTGGTCCAGCCGAGACGCAGGATGGTCTTGCCGGCTGCGGGCGACGGGCTGTCGCTCGACGCCATGGCGCTGGTGATGCCCCACAAGAGGCCGATGGCCAGCAGGACGACGACGACCGCCGCCAGAAGCCGACCCTTGGAATGTGTGCCTACGCCAGCCACGTTTGCTCCTTCCGTTCCCCCCCACGGACAGACCGTGCTGATCCATCCTACTAAAGCACGAACCCGAGGCCCGGGCCAGCAGACCGGTGCTATACTCCGCGCCGTGATCATCGACGACAGCAGAGAACCTCGGCTGCAGCTGGGCGACGCGGAGCCGTTCCGCATCGACAGCGCCGAGGTCACGCGCGATATCGAGCGCTCGACGCTGACGAACATCGTGCTGAACGGCGACCCCTACCGGCTGCTGGTCGGGACCCGCGTCACTCTTTGGACGGGGCCCAACGTCGTTTTCGTCGGCAAGGCGGTCGACGAACATCACGTCCTTGACCTCCTCTCCACCGAGACCGACGACCAGCTCGCCGGCGACGAGACCATCTGACCTGCGGGCGCAGGGGGCACGCCCATGAAAGGCCTCATCCTCAGCGGCGGCGCCGGCACACGCCTGCGCCCCATCACCCACACCGCCGCCAAGCAGCTGGTGCCGGTCGCCAACAAGCCCGTGCTCTTCTACGGCCTCGAGGCCATGCGCGTGGCCGGGATCACAGAAGTCGGCATCGTGGTCGGCGACACCCACGCCGAGATCGAGGCCGCCGTCGGCGACGGCAGCGCGTTCGGCCTCTCCGTTACCTACCTGCAACAGAATGCGCCGCTGGGCCTCGCGCATGCGGTGCTCATCAGCGAGGCTTTCCTCCACGACGAGCCGTTCGTCATGTACCTCGGCGACAACCTGCTCAAGGAAGGCATCCAGCCGTTCGTGCAGGCCTTCGATGCCAGCGCTCCCGACGCCCTGATCCTCCTGCAGAAGGTCGCCGATCCACAGAGCTACGGCATCGCCGAGCTCGACGGTGACGGGCGCGTCTCGCGCCTCGTGGAGAAGCCCCCCGAGCCGCGCAGCGATCTCGCCCTGGTGGGCGTCTACCTGTTCACGCCGGCCGTCTTCGACAGCGTGAAAGCCATCAAGCCCAGCGCCCGCGGCGAGCTCGAGATCACCGACGCCATCCAGCACATGGTCGACCGCGGCCTGCGTGTGGAGCCCCACGTGGTCACCGGTTGGTGGAAGGACACCGGCAAGCTCGAGGACATGCTCGAGGCCAACCGACTCGTGCTCAGCACCCTCGTCAGGGACGTCCAGGGCGAGCTGCACGAGACCACGCTGGAGGGGCCGGTGCGCATCGGCCGCGGCAGCCGGCTCGAGCGCTGCACAGTGCGCGGCCCCGTGGTCATCGGCGAAGGCTGCCGGCTCAGCGACACCTTCGTCGGCCCCTATACGTCCATCAGCGACGGCGTGATCGTCGAGCACGCCGAGCTTGAGCATTCGATCGTCCTCGCGAACAGCCGCATCTCGCGGCTGGGCACGCGCATGACCGACAGCCTGATCGGCCGGGACTGTGTCATCGCACACAGCGACGCCCGCCCGGTCGCCTACCGCTTCCTGGTCGGCGACTCCTGCCAGATCGGCATCCTGTAGACACGGCCCCGCGCCGCGGGGAGGAGGAAGCAGATGATCGACGGCGTCATGACCAAGCAGCTGAAGGTGATCCCCGACGAGCGCGGCCGCCTCATGGAGTGCCTGCGCTGCGACGACGACCTCTTCGTCGGCTTCGGCCAGTTCTACATGACGACGACCTTCACAGGGGTCGTCAAGGGCTGGCACCTGCACGGCGCCCAGTGGGACAATATCGTCTGCGTCAAGGGCATGATCAAGCTCGTGCTGTTCGACGGCCGCGGAGTCGCCGGCGGCGCGGCCGCGCCCGGCTTTGACCCATCCCCGACGGCCGGTCAGATCGATGAGTTCTTCCTCGGCGAGCACCGGCCGCTTCTCGTCCGGGTGCCGCCCGGGCTGTGGCACGGCTGGAAGTGCGTCAGCCCGGAGGAGGCGTACATCGTCAACGCGCCGACCGAGGTCTACAAGTACGACGATCCCGACCAGCTCGAACTGCCGCACGACAGCGACGCGATCCCGTACGACTGGGGCGTCAAGCTGCGCTAAGCGCGGCCGGCGAAGCTGCATGTCGCGCTGGTTCATCACAGGGGCCGGAGGCCAGCTGGCCACTGCCCTCTCCCGCGTGCTCGAGGGCGAGGTCTTCCTCAGCCGTGAGGAGACGCTGGACATCCGCGACGCCGAGGCCGTGACCGCCGCCGTCCACGCCTTCGCCCCGGACTGCGTGCTGCACTGCGCCGCGTTCACCAACGTGGACGGCGCCGAGGCGGATCCCGAGACGCGCCGAAGCGGTCAACGTGTTGGGCACACGCAACGTCGTCCAGGCGGTGCGCGGCACGCACACCGCCGTCGTCTACTTCAGCACCGACTACGTCTTCGACGGCACGAAGAGCACGCCGTATGTCGAGAGCGACCGCACGCGGCCACTCAACGTGTACGGACGCACCAAGCTGGCGGGCGAGAAGGAAGTGCTCGGCTGGGTGCACGGCATCGTGTTCAGGACGGCGTGGCTGTTCAGCGAGACCGGCCACAACTTCGTGAAGACGATCCTCGCCGCGGCGCAGGATCGCGCCGGCACGGGCGAGCCGCTGCGGGTCGTGGACGACCAGGTCGGCTCGCCGACCTACGCCGACCACCTCGCCGCGGCGGTCGACGAGGCGCTGCAGCGGGGCATCAGCCCCGGCTTGTACCACCTCGCCGGTAGCGGCTACTGCTCGTGGTGCGAGCTCGCCGGCGAGATCGTCGATCTCGCCGGCCTCGATGTGGAGGTCGAGCCGATCACCACTGCCGAGGCAAGCCGGCCGGCGCGCCGGCCGGCCTTCTCGGCACTCGACACGGAGCGGCCCATCCCGCGCCTGCCGCACTGGGCGCAGGGCGTCGCGGAGGCCGTGGACCGGCTCATCGCGCTCGGCTAGTGTGGTGGACCTGCGGCAGGCTGTGCGTCATCGCGACTCCGCAGACTGATCGGACCCAGAGGAGGAAGGCGTGAGACTCGTGGTCACCGGCGGCGCCGGGTTCATCGGCTCCAACTTCGTGCGCTACATGCTCGCCCGGCACGACGACGTCGAGATCGTGAACCTCGACAAGCTCACGTACGCCGGCAACCTCGAGAACCTGCGCGACGTCGAGGACGATCCCCGCTACAGCTTCGTGAGGGGTGACGTCTGCGACTCGGCCGTCGTCGCCGAGACTCTCCGCGGCGCCGACGCCGTGGTCAACTTCGCCGCCGAGACCCACGTCGACCGCTCCATCAGCGGCCCGCAGGACTTCATCCGCACCGATGTCCTCGGCACGCACACGCTCCTCGAGGCCGTGCGCTTACTCGAGATCCCCCGGTATCTGCAGATCAGCACCGACGAGGTCTACGGCAGCACCGAGACCGGCGCCTTCACCGAGGAGTCCGACCTCGATCCGTCCAGCCCCTACTCGGCGAGCAAGGCCGGCGCGGACCTCCTCGTCCTCGCCTACCACCGCACCTTCGGCACGCCGGTCCTCGTCACGCGCAGCTCCAACAACTACGGTCCTTGGCAGTACCCGGAGAAGATCGTCCCGCTCTTCATCACCAACGCCGTCGACGACCTCCAGCTGCCGGTGTACGGCGACGGCCTCAACGTGCGCGACTGGCTCTACGTGGACGACAACTGCGCCGGCATCGATCTGGTCCTGCGCGAGGGCGTGCCGGGTCAGGTCTACAACATCGGCGGCGGCAACGAGGTGCAGAACCTCACCATCACGCACCGCATCCTCGAACTGCTCGGCAAGGGCACAGAGCTGATCCGCTTCGTGACCGACCGGCCGGGCCACGACCGCCGCTACGCGATCGACTGTTCCAAACTGCGAGCGCTGGGCTGGAGTCCGGAAGTGCCGTTCGAGGCCGGGCTCGCACGCACCGTGGAGTGGTATCGCGAGCCACCCCGACTGGTGGCGACCGATCAAATCGGGTGAGTGGCGCGCCTACTACGCCCGTCAGTACGGCGACCTCGCCTGAGCCGACGGGGTCAGATCCCGCGCGGACTCGGCTCAGGGAACATTCCATACCGGCGTGCCCACGCGCACCCTCGAGTACAGCCAGGTGATGTCGGCGTTCGCCAGCCGTGTGCAGCCGTGTGAATAGTTGCGCGGGCTCCGCTTCAGCAGCCACGATTCGTTGGTGCCGTGGATCGCGTACAGACCGAGGTACCGCATGCGGAACGGCCCGTAGGCACCGCCCATGTGCGGGTCCTTGGCGTAGATCTTGAAGTGACCCTTGGGCGTCGGCAGCGACGGGCGCCCCAGCACGCACTTGAACACCCGGACCACAGTGCCGCGCTCGTAGTAGTAGAGCTTGTACTGGCTGAGGTCGACCAGGATCAGGTGCGGGTACTTGGTCGGCACACCGTACGGATTGCGGCGGTCGTAGACGGTGACCTTCCAGGGCGCGCTGTGGCCGGCGAGGTGGTCGGCATCGGCGCCCATATGGGCGCGCACGACGAGGCGCGCCGGCGCCCCCGCAAGCAGAGCCGCGGAAGCGCTCGAGTCGGCGCCCAGCGCGAGGTCCCTGAGCGGCGCCCAGCCGTCCTTCGTCCGGCGCTGCAGTTGGACCACGGCGCCGGGGTGCGCCGGGCGCACCGTCACCGTGTAGCGCACGCGCCGGTCCTCGAGCAGGGGCTTGCGCGCGGTGGCGGCGAGCATCACTCTTGGACGCACGCCGACGGCGACCTCCGCCCAGGCCGCCGCCCAGGCCTCGCCGGCGGCGAGGTCGACGCGGAAGGTCGCCGACTGAGGCGGCTTGCGCGTCCAGGCGGCGGCGCCGTCGGCGTTCGCCGTCGCATCGTCTACGGCGGTGAAGGTCCCCTCGCCGGCCCGCTTGCGGCTGAGCGTGAGCGTCGCGCCGGCCGGCGCGCCCTGCACCGTCAGCGTGGTCTTGGCTCCGCAGGTCAGGGAGGCCGGCGCGGCCGTGAGGGTCAGCGCCGGCTGCTCGCTGGCGCGCGCCGCGGCGGGCAGACACGCGGCGAGCGCGGCGACGAACAGGAGCAGAAGCACTGCGATGAGATTCGTACGTACGTTCACGGTGGACCCCCCGGGTCGGTTCGTGCTGGCCCGGAGTCTACGACACGAGCCGCGAAGGGGGCCAGGCCCGCGCCGACCTCAGCGCAGGTTGTGGACCCGCGTGCCCACGGGCACGCGGTCGTACAGCCACAGCACCTGACGGTTCAGCATGCGTGCACAGCCGTGCGAGAAGTCCCGCGGGACCCGCCTGTGGATAAGGTACGGCTGGTCGGTGCCGTGGATGGCGATGCCGCCCAGGTGACGGTAGTACATGGCGCAGGCGCCCAGAGCGCCGCCGGCCGGCTTGCGTTTGCCGTAGATGTGGAAGTAGCCGAGCGGCGTGCGGTAGCCCGGGCGCCCGAGCGCCACGTCGAAGGCGCGGACGAGGGCGCCGTGTTCGTAGTAATAGAGCCGGTACTCGTGCCGCACGATCACGATGTAGTGCGCATAACGGTACGGCACACGATGGGCGTTCGGCCGGTTCACGACCACGGGCTCCGGAGCCGAGGCGCCGGCGGCGTGATCGGCATCGGCCTCCATACGCGCCCGCAGGCGATAGAACCCGAACGTGTCGGGAGTCCAGCGGACCGAGAAGCGGGACGAGTCGTTGAGCGTGGCGCTCGCGAGAGACTGCCAAACGCCGGCCACTCGGCGCTCGATCACGATGGCTCCGCCTGAGCGAGCCGGTGTGGCCGGCGCCACAGTGCCCCGCAGGCTCACCGATCCGCCGAGCCACAGGCTGGCGGGGAAGGACGTGGTGATGTGCGGACGCACGTGCAGGGTCACCACAGGGCTCATCGCCGGCTCGTGGCCGGCGTCGCCCAGGTAGCTGAACTGATAGTCGGCGGAGGTCTTCGGCTTCACCACCTTGCAGCTGAAGCTCCCGTCGGGACCGGCGGTGACGGTGATCGGCGACTGCGACCAATCCCCGGCACCGACAGGACTCATGGACAGCGAGAGGACTGCCTTGGGCACCGAGATCGTACCGGTGATCGTGGCCGATGCCGGATAGACGACCGCGGAAGCCACGGCCGCGGTGAGCGTCGTCGGCGCGGCCGCCGCAGCCGGCCCGGCCCACAAGGCGATGGCAGAGACAGCGAGCGCGACGAACAGGGCCGGCACGTGGACGCGGGTCTTCGTGCGGATCGTCGAGCGGCTCAGCATGCCGGGAAGTGTAGCCTGAAGAGGCTCCCCACGGCGGCTCCAGCCGTTGTGGCGAGGAGGTTCATCGGGCTCCTGCGCCGGGCGACTCCGGTCAGGGCTGCGCCGGCGCGGGTGACGCTGTGGCGACGGGCCCAGGCGACGCCGTGGCGGCCTCCACCGGCGCTTGCGCGGACGCCGGCGCGGCCGACGGCGACGGCGAAGGCAGGACCAGTTCGGCGGGCGTGAGCAGCCGGCGGCCCCAGGCGAACGCCGCCTTCCAGTAGCTCGACGAGTTCAGCGAGGCAAGCGTGACACCGTCACTGGAGCCCGTCGAGTGGATGAACCACCCGCGACCGAGATACAGGCCGGCGTGGTAGATCGACTCCACGCTCGAGCTTGGCCCCTTCGGACCGAAGAAGATCAGGTCGCCGCACTTCAGCTTGCCGCGAGTGACGCGCGGCTTGGCGCGGGCGGCCATGTCGTGGGCCCCGCGCTCGTTCACGGTGATCGGATAGCCGAAGTGCATCTTCATCACGAAGAACACGAACCCGGAGCAATCGAACCCACCCGACTTCTGATAGCCGTAGGGCGAGTCAGTGGTGGGATACTCGCCGGCCCAGACGTACGGGTAGCCGACGTACTTGAGCGCGAACTTGGCCACTTGCTTCTGGCGCTCGCTGAGCGCGGGGAAGCTGATGGCATCGAAGCCGGCGAGGCCGTACAGCTGCCAGTCGCTCGCCAGCTTGTAGCCGCGGTAGAACATGTAGGCGACCTCGGCCCGGTCTATGGGCTCCCTGGGGAGCGCCTCGTGGCCGTCGCCGGCGGTCGGGTGGTTGTAGCGGAGCTCGAGCTGGCGCGAGGCGACGATCGCCGGCAGATAGGACGGAGCGCCCGTCTTCCATCCCGGATTGGGCTCCCACCGGCTGGGGACCAGAGTGCTGAGCAGCGACCAGTCGTAGGACTGGTAGCGTTCCCTGAGCCAGCGGATCATCACCGTCTCGGCCGCAGCCGCCGCTACTTTGTTGGTGGGGCGGAAGTTCCCCGAAGCGTCCGGCGCCATGTAGCCGTAGTGCACCGCCAGCTGGATGACCGTGTAGTAGCGATAGCCCTTGGGGACGTCCTTGATCTCGACCGGCGTGACTTTCGTGCCGTAGTGGCCGGAGGCCAGGACGATGGAGCGCGCCAGGAGTTCTCGCGTGATGGCGCGCTCCGGCCGGAACCTGGCCCCGAAGTCGTCGAGCAGCGCATGACCGGCCGCCGCCCGATCGGTCACCGAGGAGATGTACGGGTACGCCCAGTGGCGCTTGGACACGTCGGTGTACGACTTGGCGATCGCCGGCACGGCAAAGGCCGCCGGCATGGCCACTGAGAGTAGCGTGAGGATGATGCTGTGAAGGAGGGTGCGGCGTAGGGTCATGTCTCGTTCTGCTATCGGCGTGTCGGCCACCGGCTTGAGCGCGGCCGGGGCCTGCCCTGCGGGCCCGGCCACGCTTTCGCCGCCGGCCCGCCTTTCCCCTGTGCGAAGCGCTCAGGGTAGCACGGGTCGGACGGCGGCGCCGGTGAGCAGGGGCTCCGAGCTCGCTCGGGGCCGGCCAGCGGCGCGACGCTAGGACCGGCCGCCCCGCCGGCGTCTCAAGTAAAGGAGAAGCCGACCGATGTCAGAAGCAGTCACGGCCACCCGTTCGCACGTTTGCCGCGCCCGCGCGGCGCGCGGTATCCTCGAATCAGGAGGCGCAGGTGCCTCAGGAGCCCATGCAGACCTCACCCCCCAAATCCCCAAGCCCGCACGCGGCCTGCACGTCCCGGCGCGCCTCGCGCGGCGGCAAGCATGCGCTCGCCGCGGTCCTCGCCCTTCTCGTGATGCTGACGCTTGCCGGCTCGGCCTCCGCCTTCTCCTCGCAGTACAAGTTCACCATCGACGGCCACGGCTGGGGCCACGGAGTGGGTATGTCGCAGTGGGGCGCCTACGGCTACGCCAAGCACGGCTGGGCCTACAAGGACATCCTCAGGCACTACTACACCGGCATCTCGTTCTCGGATGTGGACAACACGACCATCCGCGTGAACCTGCGCAGCGGTCTGAGCGCCGTCAAGCTCAGCTGCGCCAAGGACTACACGGTGCGGGGCTCGGGCGCGGTGAGGACGATCCCGGCCGGCACGACGGCGAAGACGACCTGGACGAGACTCGGCTACCGCGTCGTCGCGGGCTCGCTGCGCAAGACCTTCAACGCGGCGCCGACCTTCAAGCCCTCATCCGGGTCGCTGCGCCTCATCACGAAGACCGATCTCGGCGACGACGGGGCCTACCGCGGCACCATCAGGGTGGTGCACAGCGGAGGGCTCATGATGATCAACCACGTGCCGCTGGAAAGCTACCTGCGCGGGGTGATCCCGCACGAGGTCTCGCCCAGCTGGCCGAGGGAGGCACTCAAGACCCAGGCCTGCGCGGCGCGTGCGTTCGCGCTCGGGAGCCGGCAGTCGGGCAAGTCCTGGGACGTCTACTGCGACGTCCGCGACCAGGCCTACGTGGGTGTCGGGATCGAGGACTCGCGCACCGACGCCGCCGTCCGCGGCACCGCCGGCGTCTGCCCCACCTACGGGGGCAAGCCCATCGTGGCGACCTACTTCTCCTGTTCCGGCGGGCAGACCGAAGACGTCAAGAATGTCTGGGGCGGCGCCTATCCCTATCTCAAGGGCGTCGACGACCCCTACGATACCTACGGCTCGCTGCACGACTGGGGCCCCCTCCGCCGCTCGTCCTCCCAGATCGGCGGCCCGCTCGGCGCCAGCGGCTCCGTCCGCGCCGTCTACACCCTCAAGCGCGGCACCTCGCCGCGCATCGTCAAGGCGGCGGTCATCGCCAGCAAAGGGACCACGTTCATCGACGGCGGCTCCCTGCGCATGAAGCTCGGGCTGAACAGCGCCTGGGCCGTCTTCAAGAGCATGAGCATCAGCCCGGCCGGCCGCGACCGCGCACACGTCAGCGCAGGTCGCCGCATCACCCTCAAGGGACGCCTCTACCCGGCGCTCGCCAACGGGGCCAAGGTCTACCTGCACTCCTACTACGGCGGCTCCTGGCACAGGAAGGGCGTCGTCACGACCCGCAAGTCGGAGAAGCTGCCCGGCTCCTACGTCGCGCGCTACTCGGCCTACAGCATCGCCGTCTCCCCGACAGCGACGACCAAGTACTACTTCTCCAGCCTCAAGGCGAAGTCGCCGGTCACGACCATCAGGGTCGACTGACCGCTTGCGTACGCGCGGACTTGCGTCTCCGCTCAGCCGTCCATCAGCAGGACTCGTCCCTGAACCCGAGGTCGCGCAGCTGCAGAAGCTCCTCGGCCGTACCCGGGGCCACGGGCGGCTGGTGATGCCGCTGGATCTCGCCCTCGACCATGTAGAGCACGTCCTCGGCGATGTTGGTGGCGTGGTCCGCGAGACGCTCCAGGTATCGCACCACGCTGAAGAGCAGGACGATGGCGTCCAGGTGCTCGAGGTCGGCGCGGATCACGCCCTTGAGCTCTTCGATCAACGCCGCGTAGAGGTCGTCGATCTCGTCATCGGCGACCAGGACCTCTCGCGCGGTCCGCGCGTCTCGGCGGACCAGCGCGTCGAGCGCCCTCTCCAGGATCGTCTCCGTGCGGTCGGCCATCACGGCGACGCCGGGAGGCACCGGTACGGGGTGCTCCTCCAGGAGCTGCAGGGCCCGCTCGGCGATGTTCGCCGCCAGGTCGCCGATACGCTCCAGCTCGCTGTTGATCTTGATGACGGCGGCGACGAAGCGCAGGTCGCCGGCGACGGGCTGGTACAGCGCGAGGATCTTGAGGCACTCCTCCTCGATCTCGACCTCGTTCTGGTCGACGAGCGCGTCGGTCGCGATCACGCGGCGGGCTTTGGCCGCGTCTCGCTCGTCGATGGCGTGGAAGGCGAGGCGCAGGTTGTCCTCGACGATCGCACCCAAGCCGAGCACTTTGCGCTTGAGTCGTTCGGTCTCCCGCTGCACGTGTCCCACGATGACCTCCCGGCTCAGCCGAAGCGGCCGGTGATGTATTCCTCGGTCTTCTTCTCGGTCGGATTCGAGAAGATCTGCGTGGTCGGCCCGAACTCGACGATGTGGCCCTGGAAGAAGAACGCGGTGTAGTCGCTGACGCGCGCCGCCTGCTGCATGTTGTGGGTGACGAGCACGATGGTGTACTTGCTCTTGAGCTCGAGGATGAGCTCCTCGATCTTGGCCGTGCCGACCGGGTCGATGGCGGAGGCCGGCTCGTCCATGAGCAACACCTCCGGCTCGGCCGCGATGGCGCGGGCGATGCACAGGCGCTGCTGCTGGCCGCCGCTCAGGGCGTTGCCGGGCTCGTTCAGCTTGTGCTTGACCTCGTCCCAGATGGCCGAGCGCACAAGCGCGTCCTCGACCCGATCGGAGAGCTCCGACCGGCTCAGCTTGTAGTGCTGACGCAGACCGTAGGCGACGTTGTCGAAGACCGTCATGGGGAAGGGGCTCGGCTTCTGGAAGATCATGCCGATGCGGCGGCGCAGATCGAGCAGGTCGGTCTGCGATGAGAGGAGATCGACGCCGTCCATGATGATCTCGCCCGTGGCCTTCTGATCGCGATACAGATTGAAGATGCGGTTGTACGTGCGGATGTGCGTGGACTTGCCGCACCCGGACGGGCCGATCACGGCGGTGACGCGGTGCTGCTTGATCTCGATCTCGTTGTCGAAGAGCGCCTGCTCCTTGCCGTAGAAGAAATCCAGGTGCCGCACCGAGATCTGGCTGGGGAGGGCCGCGAAGTCTTCGTCGAGACCGCGGCGCGCCTCGGCGACCTGGAGCCGCGGCGGCACGACGACGGCAGTGCCCTCGACCTGTGTCGGTTGGTTCGCTGTGATGCCTACCATTGGTTGCCTCGCTTGAAGAGGAGTCTGACCAGGATGTTCATGCCGAGGACGGCGACGATGATGAGGAGCGCGCCGCCCCAGGCGAGCGTCTGCCAGTGCGGGTACGGGGACCCGGAGAAGTCGTAGATCGTCTTGGTGAGGTTGGCGACCGGGCCGCCGAAGTAGCCGCCCGGTCCGAACAGCCCCGTCATCCAGTAGGGACTGCTGAGCGCGGTGAAGAGGAGCGGGGCCGTCTCGCCGGCCACACGCACGACGGCCAGCGTGGCGCCGGTGATCAGGCCGTCGCGCGCAGCCTTGCAGACGACGCCGAGCGTGACCCTCCAGCGCGGGGCCCCCATGGCGAGCGCCGACTCGCGCAACTCGTTGGGCACCAGATTGAGAATGTCCTCGGTGGTGCGCGCCATGACCGGCAACATGATGAAGGCCAGAGCCACCGAGCCGGCGAACCCCGAGTAGTGGCCCAGCGGCTTGACGAGGATGGCGAAGGCGAAGACGCCGACGATGATCGACGGCACCCCCATCACGACGTTGGCGATCATGCGCACGGCCGTCGCCACGCGGCCGTTGCGCCCGAACTCGGCGAGATACACGCCGCCGAGGAAGCCGGCTGGGATGGCCATGAGGGCGGCGACCGCGGTGATGACGATCGTGCCCACGATCGCGTTGGCGAAGCCTCCGGCAGTAGAGGTCACGTCCTGGGGCGTCGGCTGCGTGAAGAAGGCGACGTTCCACGCTGCCAGTCCCCGACGCACCACTTCGTACACGATGAACGCCATCACCGCGATCCCGATCCAGGCGCCGATCCACGACAGGATCTTGATGGTGAGGTCCGTCGCCTTGCGGCGAGCGATCGAGCGATGCCGAAGAGGCGCGGCGGCGGGCGTCGCGCCCGTCTGGGTCACGGTGCTCATGCCCTGCCTCCCGTCGCACGCCGGACGCGGCGCAGCCAGAGCTGCGCGAGGATCTGGAACAGCACGGTGATCAGGAACAGGATGAGGCCGAGTTCGATGAGGGCGCTCACCTGGATCTCGTCCGTGGCTTCGCTGAACTGCTGCGCGATCAGCGAGGCGATGGAGGTGCCAGGGTCGAAGATCGAGTGGGGCAGGTTCGTATAGAGGCTGCCGATCAGGTAGGCGACGGCCATCGTCTCGCCGAGGGCCCGCCCGAGGCCGATGAACACGGCGCCGACGATGCCGCTGTTGGCGTAGCGCAGGCTGATGTTGCGCATGACCTCCCAGGTGGTGGAGCCCATGCCGTAGCCGGCCTCCTTTGTCACCCTCGGCACCATCATGAGGACGTCGCGCGAGACGGCCGTGATGAAGGGCAGGACCATGAACGCCAGCACGACGCCGGCGGTGAAGATCGAGAGCCCGCCCCCCTGGAACTGGGTGCCGGGCCTGAGGCCGGGAATGCCGCCGAGCGGCGTGCCGAGCAGCCACGGCATGAATCGTTCCTGGATGAACGGCACGATCACGAACAGACCGACCATGCCGTAGATGATGCTGGGGATCGCCGCCAGCATCTCGATGCCCATGCCCACGACCCTGGCGACGGCGGGGTGCACGAGTTCGACGAGGAGCAGGGCGATCACCAGCGCGAGCGGCACGGCGATCACCATGGCGACGAGCGTGGAGAGCGCCGTACCGGCGAGCGCCGCCAGGGCGCCGTACTGGCCGGTCGAAGGCGACCACGACACCGTCGTGATGACTTGGGTGCCGAGGCCGCTGATGGCCGGCCACGAGTCGTAGACGAGGACGACGGCGAGCCCGAACATGGCCGCGGCGACCAAGATGCCGCAAGCCGTGGCCAGCGCCCTGAAGAGCGGGTCGCCGATGCGGGACCGGTGACCGCGCGGCGCCCTATCGGCGCCGCGCGGTCCACCGGAAGCCGGCTTGATCTGTGCTTCGACTGTGCTCACGGTTCCTGCCTCCCGGGAGTCAGCGTCAGAGGTTTGCGGTCATGGCCACACGGGCGTACCGGCCGCCGACACTGTCGGCCAGACCTGCTTCTCGACCAGCCCATACACGTCGGCGGGGATCGGCACGTAGTCGAGCTGCGTCGCGCCGGCGGCTCCGTCGGTGTAGCCCCAGTTGAAGAACTCGAGCACCGCCTTGGCGCGAGCGACGTCCGCCTGGTCCTTCTGGACGAGGATGAAGGACGCTCCCGTGATCGGCCACGCGTCCTTGCCGGGCTGGTTCACGAGCACCATGTGCATGCTGGGCAGACTGGCCTCCCAGTCGGCATTGGCCGCGGCGGCGCTGAAGCTCTGGATGCTCGGCTTGACCCAGGCGTTGTCCTTGTTCTGGAGCTGCGAAGTGGTCATGCCTGTCTGCTTGGCGTAGGCGTACTCGACGTAGCCGATCGAGCCGCTCAACTGCTGGACGCTCGCGGCGACTCCCTCGTTGCCCTTGCCTCCCACACCCACGGGCCAGGGGACTTCCTTGTCCGCGCCGGCCGTCCACACGCTCCCGGAGGCGTCAGTGAGGTAGTTGGTGAAGATCCAGGTCGTGCCGGAGCCGTCAGAGCGATGCACCACATTGATCTTGGTCGACGGCAGGGTCACGCCGGGGTTGAGGTCCGCGATCGACGGGTCGTTCCACATCGTCGTCTTGCCCATGTAGATGCTCGCGACGACGTCCGGGGTCAGCTTCAGCTGGCCATCCGCGACGCCGTTGAGATTGACGACGATGACCACGCCGCCGACGACCATCGGGAACTGGACGAGGCCGTTGGCACTGAGATCGGCCGCCTCCAAAGGCGCGTCGGAGGCGCCGAAGTCCACGGTCTTGGCCTCGATCGCGGAGATGCCGCCGCCGGAGCCGATCGACTGGTAGTTGAGCTTGACGCCGGAGACGCCGTTGTAGTCCGAGCCCCACTTCATGTAGAGCGGAGCCGGGAAGCTCGCTCCGGCGCCCACGATCACGCCCGAGCTCATTGCCACCGGCGTCAGCGAGGGAGAGCCGGGCACCGCCGGCGCGCTGCTGCTCGCTCGCTGCGCCGCCGCAAGCTGCCGCAGCCAGCGGCAAGGCGGCTACCGCCAGCGCCGCGGCGATCAGGGGAGTGAGGCGCCGGAAGGGCAGAGGCTTCTTCATTCGTGGACCTCGTTTCGCGTCATGTCTCGACCGTCACGGAAGGCGGCGTTTGAGGGCCGCCGCTGAGGGAGGCTACCCACCGTCTGTTAGCGATCGGTTAGCGCGACGTCAGATGCACGCGACGAGAAGCAGGGGGTCGCACGAACCAGGGTAGTTAGGTCCGCGGAAGGTGGATGCGGAAGGTACTGCCGTGACCGAGGACGCTGTCGACGGAGACGCGTCCGCCATGGATCTGGGCGATGTGCTTGACGATGGCGAGCCCGAGGCCGGTCCCGCCGAGATCGCGGCTGCGGGCGCTGTCCACGCGGTAGAAGCGCTCGAAGAGCCGCGGCAGGTGCTCCCGGGCGACTCCCAGCCCTTTGTCGACGACGCTGATCACCAGTTCGTCGCTCGTCTCCTCGAGGACGATGTCGACGATGCTGTCCTCCTGGCTGTACTTCACCGCATTGTCGACCAGATTGACGACTGCCTGTTCGAGCAGTGGCGGGCTGACCGGAGCGAGCAGGCTCCCCGGGCAGGTCTCGCGCAGGCGGACGCGCTTGGCCTCCGCTTTGGGCCCGCAGACATCGAGCGCAATCGCCACGACATCGCAGAGGTCGGCCTCCTCGATCTGGAGGAGAGGGCTGTCCTGAGACTGCTCGAGCGTCGAGAGCGCGAGCAGGTCCTCGATGATCGAGTTCAGACGATCTGCCTGCCCGGCGATGATGCGCACGAACCGCCGAGCCGCCTCGGGGTCGTCGAGGGCGCCGTCCTCGAGCGTCTCCGCGAAGCCCTTGATCGAGGTCACCGGCGTCTTGAGCTCGTGAGAGACGTTCGCCACGAAGTCGCGCCTCACCGCCTCGAGCCGTTTGAGGCGCGTGACGTCGTTGAGCACTACCACCGCGCCGACCACGCTCCCCGCGTCATGGTCGGCGTGCAGGAGCGTGCCGTTGGCCTGCAGGTCGCGGTCTTCGGCGCCGACGCGCATCACGACGTCGGCCTCGACCGGGCGCTGCCCGCCGAGCGTCTGCGCGACCACTCGCTGGAGGTCCGGGTTGCGGACGACCTCCTGGATGGACCTGCCCTCGGCCTCGGCGGGACTCGTGTCCAGGAGGCGGGCGGCGGCGGCATTGACGGCGATCAGGCGCTCCTCCGTGTCCACCGCAAGCACGCCCTCGACCATGCTCGAGAGCACCGCCTCGCGCTCGTTGCGCTCCTGCGTCAGCGTCCGCAGCTTGTCGTCCAGCTCGGACGCCATCTGGTTGAGGCTCTCCGCGACCACGGCGAACTCCTCGGTCCGGGGCACGATCACCTCATGAGAGAAGTCACCGGCGGCGATGCGCTCCGCACCGGCTTTGATCTCGCGCATCTGCCCACTGATGCGGCTCGACACGTAGAGCCCGATGCCCGCGGCGACGAGGGCGACCAGAAGCGCGCTCACGATGATCCGTGTGTACAGGCTGCCAAGCGCCTCGTTGACTGCGGTGAGCGGCACCGCGACCCGGACGACGTCGACGATCTGACCGCCCTCGTGCAGCGGCAGGGCCAGATACATCATGTCGACGCCTAGGGTGGGACTTGGGCGGATGGCGAGACCCTTGCCCTCCTTGAGCGCGGCGTGGATCTCGGCGCGGTAGTCCGGGCCGTTGATGTGATTCGCCATCGTGCTGACGTCGGCGACGTCGGAGTCGGCGACGACGGTACCCACCGTCACCCCGGGTTGGCCGGCCGCGATAACGGTGATGCGCGTACTCGACGCACGACCCAGACTCGTGACGAAGTCCTGCAACTGCTGCCCAGTGGTCGTGCCGTAGCGCGCGTCGACGTCCGCCCTCACGAGCTGGGCGCGCGCCAGCAACTCCCGCTCCGTGTGCGCGAAGTAGAAGTCACGGGCGGAGCGCACGGCGTAGAACCCGACGGAAGCCGTGCACAGAAGCACGACGACGAGGTAGGTGGCGTAGATGCGCCAGAACAGCCGCGGCCTACGCACGGGTCACGCGTCCCGCAGACGATACCCCACGCCGCGCACCGTCTCGATGTAGGCGCCGCATGAGCCCAGCTTGCGGCGCAGCGAGACGATGTGCACGTCGACCGAGCGGTCGGTCACGAAGCGGTCGTTGACGAAGGCGTCGTCGCCCTGGGTCGCGTCGACGAGCTGCTGGCGCGTGAAGACCCACCCAGGGCGGCGTGCAAGGTAGGTGAGCAGCCGGAACTCGGTCGCAGTGAGCTCGACCGGTGACTCTCCGACCAGGACCTGATGACGCCCTGGGTGGATGGTCAGGTCCTTGTTGCGGATGGTGGCCTCGACGTCCGCCGCCTCCGCCCCGCGGCGCAGCACGGCGCGTACGCGGGCCGCGAGGACACGCGGGCTGAACGGCTTGGTCACGTAGTCGGAGGCGCCGAGCTCCAGGCCGGCGACGATGTCCGCCTCCGTACCCTTGGCCGTGAGCATCACGATGGGGATCGCCCGGGTCTTCGCGTCGTTCTTGAGTCGCCGGCACACGTCGAGGCCGTCGACGCCCGGCAGCATGAGGTCGAGCACGACAAGGTCGGGCACGCCGGTGCGCGTCGCCGCGAGCGCGTCCTCACCGGTGCCCACCGCGGTCACGCGGTAGCCTTCCTTCGTAAGGTTGTACGTGACGAGCTCGAGGATCTCTCGCTCGTCGTCGACGACCAGGATGTGTTCGTGAGGCACGGTCAGACGCTCCCGCCGAAGTGTATCGCGGCGATGCTACCCACGCCGCGTTAGGAACCGGTTAGCATGGTGGTCGCGCTCCGGTACGCCGAGGATCAGCAAGGAGGAAGCGGATGACCGGGCACAGCGACGTCGTCGTAGTGGGCGGAGGTCCCGTGGGTGTCTGCTGCGCCCTCGAGCTGGCGAGGGCCGGCGCCAGGACCGTGCTCCTGGAGCGGGAGACCGAGGTCTGTCCGCCCGTCAGCGGCGCGCACGGCAACTGCGGCCTGCTCGTCCCCAGCGACGTGACGCCCCTGGCGGCGCCCGGCGTCCTCGGACGTGGGCTCCGCTGGATGCTGGACTCGTCCAGTCCCTTCTACATCGCGCCCCGTCCGAGCCCCGCCCTGGCGCGGTGGCTGTGGCTGTTCCGCGCCGCCTGCTCCGCGGAGCGGGCCGAGGCGGCGGCCCCCGTCCTGCGCGCGCTGCACGTGCTGAGCGCGCGCCTGCACGACGACCTTGCCGCGGACCGCGGTGGGCGCTGGCACTTCCACCGCGGCGGCGAACTCCAGGTGTTCGAGACGGCGGCGGGTCTGGCGGCGGCGGCCGAAGACGTCGAGCGGATGCGCTCGCTCGGCGCGCGCGCCGACGAGGTGACGGCGGACGAGGCCCGGCAGATCTTCCCGAGCCTGCAGGGCAAACTCGCCGGGGCCTTCCTGTTCCCGGAGGACGGCCACCTGGACCCGATGCTCTTCACGCGCGCCGTCGCAGGGCTGGCCGCGGAAGCGGGCGCGACGGTGGTCACCGGCGCAGAGGTGCTCAACCTCGAGCCCGCGCCCGATGGCCTGCGCGCGGTCACCACGCGCGGTGACTTCGTCGCCGGCCAGGTGGTGCTGGCGGCCGGCGCCTGGACGCCGTTCCTCACCAGGGGGCTCGGCCTGCGGCTGCCGATCGAGCCGGCCAAGGGCTACAGCGTCGACGTGGACCGGCCGGCCGACTTCCCCGAACTGCCGCTGTACCTCGGCGACGCGCATGTCATTCTGACGCCCCTGGACGACACGCTGCGTATGGGCGGCACGCTCGAACTATCCGGGTGGGACATGCGCGTGCGTCCGAAGCGGGTCGCGCGCTTGAGAGAGGGTGGACGACGCGCCGTCGGCCTGCCGGTGGATGGACCCGTGCGCAGGCTCTGGCGTGGGCCGCGTCCGGTGACTCCGGACGGCCTGCCCGCCATCGGGCGGGTGCCCGGCAGCGACCGCGTCATCCTCGCCGCCGGACACTGCATGCTCGGTCTGTCGCTCGGCCCCGCCACAGGCCGCCTGGTCTCGGAGCTGGCGGCGGGGTCGTCGCCCTCGATCGACCTCACGCCACTCTCGCCGGCGCGATGGACGTGACGGCTCCGCAGGCGGTCGTCAGCCGATGACGGCGTCGTAGGCCGACCGCCAGTCGGAGAAGTCGACGAAGACGTGGTCGGGCGCGTGCGCCGCCAGCTCGTCGACGGTGTGGCGACCCGTCGCCACCGCCACGGCCGTCACGCCCAGAGAGGCGCCGCACTCGATGTCTGCCGGCGTGTCCCCGATCACCACGACGTCCTTGCCGGCGAAGCGCCGGCCGTCCAGCGCCTCCGCGCGAGCCACGGCGACGGCCGGGAGGTCGGCGCGCAGCGGCGAGTCGGAGCCGTAGGCGCCGACCTTGAAGAGAGGAAAGAGGCCCGTCGGCTCGAGCTTGAGACGGGCCCCCTCGACGACGTTGCCGGTGAGCAGCCCGACCAGGGCGCGCCGGTCCGCGGCCAGCGCCGTGACCAGCTCGCGGATGCCGGGCAGCGTCTCCACCTTCACGCGTGTGATCTCGTCGCGCAGGAGCTCGACGTACCGCGCGATGCACGTATCGACGAGCCGGTCGACCACGGCGGCCGGCGTACCGAGCCGTTCCGCCAGGTCGTGGACGACCTGCGGCTGCGTCTCGCCCTCGTAGCGCCCCATCACCTCGCCCGGTTCGCCGCCGCTCCAGAGCTCGGCGAGGTCCTGGATGATGCCCGGGTCGGTGCGCCCGTGGAACGAGTAGTCGCCGAGCTCGCCCTCCACCCCGTACACGTCCCTGATGGCGCAGAGGATGGCCCGCCCGCCGGCGCCGTGGGCGTCGATGAGGGTGCAGTCGATGTCGAAGAGGATGAGGCGATCCACGCCGCCGGACCTCATCCGCCGCCGGTTGGCGGGTTGCCGCCGTGGCAGGGGCAACTCGCCGGCTGGCCGAAGCCGCCAAGGTGGCAATCGTTGCACTGCAGCGGTACCTCGCCGGCCGGGATGTGCTCGCCCTCCTGCGGGTGAGTGAACTTGGACGGGTCCCAATTCTTGATCGTGTGGCACTGGATGCAGTCCGTGAGCCCGTTGTGCTGGTCGCCATGGCAGGTGATGCACCCGTCCGGCGCCACGCTGGCACCCTGCGTGTGACAGGTCTCGCAGGTGATCTGCCCGTGCTTCCCGGTGAGTGGACCTCCTGGATGAGGCCCGCCCTTGCCGCTCCAGCTGTTGATGCCGTGGCACTCGTTGCACGGTCCGCGATCGCCGTGCGGCGCCTTGTGGCAGTAGCCGCAGTCCTTGACGCCGTTGGTGTGGCAGGTGAAGCACGACGGCATCGATCTCGCCGGCGGGGCGGTCACGCCAGGCGCGCCGGCATGCACGAGTGAGGCGTGACACGCGATGCAGAGCTGTTTGGTGTGGCCGGCGCTGCCGTGCTCGAACCTGACCGGCGCCGGCTGCCCCAGAGAGATCGTCTTGTCCGTCTGCGCGCTCGTGTGGCAGCCGCTGCGATCGCAGGCCGAGTCGGGGATGTGCCGCGTGACGGTGATCGGCTTCTTGGGCAACCCGGTGAAGTGCACCCAGATCTCGCGCGAGGCGGCCAGCTTGGTCTTGACGAAGTTCACCGGGCCCGGGGGGATGTGGCAGTGCACACAGTCGACCTGCTTGTGCGCCGACTTCGCCCACGTGTCGCGATACGGCCACATCTCGTGGCAGTCGGTGCCACAGAACTTGTTGCTCTCGGTGAACCTGGCAGCTACCGCGGACCCGCCGACGAACAGCACGACGAGGATCGCGGCGACGAGCGCGATGCGCTTCCACCAGCGCGTCCACCAGGATCGCCCGACGGACCCTTTGGCCCCAGCCACGACAGACTCCCTTCAACGCTCCCCGGTGCTCCACACACCCCTGTCGGGAGCATACTCCCGAAATCGGGAGAGTGCCCTTGCGCCGCCGGGCGACGACGGCCGGGAGGCCATGCCGCAGGCGGCGCGTTCAGCTCCCGGCGGCGCCCTTGAGCAGGAGCAGCGGCACGTCGGTGTTGTGTCGCACGTGATCGGCCACGCTGCCGAGCACCATGCGCTTGGCCCAGCCGTGCCCGTGCGTCGCCATCGCGATCAGATCGGGGTGCAGCTCGGCGGCCTGCTGCACGATGACCTCCTGCGGCTCCCCGGTGACGAGCAGGGTGCGTACGGTGATCCCGCGGCTGCGCAGCTGCTCCGCGGCTCGCGCAAGGTCGCCCTCGCCGTCCTCCAGCTCGCCGCTGCGCTGGTCGCGCGTGTGGAAGTGCGCCACGCGCAAGAGCGTCACGTCGGCTCCGCAGGCCTCCGCCAGTCGGCCGACGTGCTCGAGCACGCTCGCGTCCGTCTCGCTTCCCTCGAGCGGCACCATGATGTGGTCGTACACGCCCATACGTCAGCCTCCGAAGAAGATCTGGTAGAGGAGAAATGCGTTCAGGCCGATGATGATCGCCGACAGGAGGATGCCCACGGCGAGTTGCCAGAGGTTCATGTGATCGTCGCCCATCACGCGCCGGCTCCGCACCAGCCAGAGAAGCGGGATGATCGTGAAGGGAAGCTGGATGCTCAGCAGCACCTGGCTGACGATCAGGGCCATGTAGGAGTCGACGCCGAGCGCGATGACCAGCATGGCGGGCAGCGAGGTGACCACCAAGCCGATACGGTACGCGCTGCTCCGCGGATCCTCGGGCTTGCCGAGGTAGCCCGTGACCACGTTCGCCTCGGCCAGCGAAGAAGTGATCGAGGAGGCGATGCCGGCGACGAGCAGCGCCAGTCCGAAGAGGAACTGCGAGAGGTGCCCGACCAGTGGCTCCAGTGTGCTCGAGGCCTGCTCGATGCTGTCGACCTTCACCCCGGCCGTAAAGAAGACCGCCGCCGCGACGATGATCATCGCCGAGTTGACGAGCCACCCCATTCCCATGGCGAGGCTCGTGTCGATGAGCTCGAAGTTCATGAGGCGGCGGCGGCGCACGGGGGCCAGGTCCCAGTCACGCGAGAGGATGACGTTGGAGTGCACGTAGATGTTGTGCGGCATCACGATGGCGCCGAGCATGCCGAGGGCGACGAGGATGCTGGCGCCGTCCACGGACGGGATCACCCACTTTGGTGCAGCAGCCGCCCAGTCCGGGTGCACGAGGAACAACTCGAGGACGTAGCACGCCGCGATGATCGCGAGGAAGACGACGATCATGCGTTCGAGGTGATGATACTGCTGCCCGAGGATGGCGACGAACACGATGCCGACGGTCAGCGGCGCCCCGAGCCACAACGGCACACCGAGGAGCAGGTAGAAACCGAGTGCGGCGCCCAGGTACTCGGCCAGGTCGGTGGCCGTGCAGGCAAGGACGATCGTGACGCCGGCGATCCAGACGACCGGCTTCGGCAGCCGTGTGCGGATGTTGGCCGCCAGCGAGCGGCCGGTGACGATGCCCAGCTTGGCCGAGAAGTGCTGCAGAAAGATCAGCATGAGCGTGCTGAGCGAGACGACCCAGAGCAGCGCGTAACCGAACTCGGACCCTCCGGCGATGTTGGTCGCCCAGTTGCCGGGGTCGATGAACCCGATGGTGACGATGAACCCCGGCCCCAGGTAGCGCAGCAGTTCACGCGAGAAGAGGTCACGGACGAAGTCGGCCGCTCCGTTGGGTCGGGAGTCCGCCTCGACGTCGGCGGGGGGCTCCAATGCCGTCTCGGGCGGCGCGGGGGCCGCCTGTTCAGGCAGTGCTCGCTCGGCCCCTCCCGCCCTCAACTCGGATCCGTTGTGGTCACCGCCACTCATCCTGGCGACACTCTACCCCGTGCTCGGCCCGGCTCCCGCGCGCAGGCGTGAGCGGGACCCGCTCCCGCGCGCGCCGGTGGCCGGGCCGCCGACGGCGGATGCGGAGTCGGGCTCAGACCGGCGCCGCCTCGTCACCCGCCTGCTCGGCGAACGGCCACTGCCCGGCGACCAGGCTGAGTACGCCCTGCAGAAGCAGGACGATGACGACGGTCAGGATGATGCCCAGCCACGATGACCCCACCAGGGCCAGGACGATGAGCCCGACGACGAGTACGCCCCAGCGCACGGCCACCACGTGATTGCCGACCCAGGACGTGACCGGCGAATCCGGGATGCTGACCTCGGCGGCCTGGCCGACGGCACGCTTGCCCACGGCGACCACGCCGGCGCGCACGTCACGGCGTCCGAGCAGCCAGACCAGCACGGCCGCCACGACGCCGATCACGCAGATCAAGATCGTGATCGTCGTGAGAGGGCCCAAAGACGCGTTCACCACGTCCTTGGCGAGGTGGAGGCCGTCACCCTCTTTGAGCTGATCGGTCAGGTACAAGGACGCGCGCTTGACGATCACGCGCGTGAGGAAGATGGCGACGGCAGCGCCGATACCGATGGCGATCGTCGTCCGGCCGCGACGTCGCGACAGCCAGATGGACAGCGCGATCAGCGCGGCGGTGACCAGCGGGACGAGCCACACGAGTCGGTCGAACCACTTGACGGCGGTCTGCGCCGGCCCGAGCGCGTCCGACTGGAGCAGCGTGATCTGCCCGAAGTCCGATGGCAGCGGCTTGCCCGACCAGTCCGCCACCTCCTGGATGGCGGCCTGCGGGTCAGTGCCGGGCTGGATCACAGGCGGGTTGAAGCGGGTCGAGAGCCCGCCCGGCAGCCTGGCGTCCACCCACACGAGCACCTGGCTGACGAGCGGCAGCAGGTTGAGCTTCACGTCACTGCCGGAGACGTACGCGGTCGTCGATTCGCCGCGCAGCAGGGCGACGACCTTCTCGTGACCGATCTCGTTGATCTTCAGCCAAAGCTCATAGGCCTTGGGCGAGCTCAGCACCTTCCGCGTCCCCCTGGCGACGAAGTCTTCTACGGCCGCTGTGATCGGTCCAGCGAAGAGACGCGCCTGCTGCGGCAGGGCGTCGCTCACGCGCTGCTGCAGATCGCCGGCGGTCACCACCTGCCCGGCGACATAGCTGCTCAGGTTCTGGATGGCCACGGGATCCTTGCCGATGGGTCCGACCAGCGCCATGTAGCCGTCGGTGTTCATGACCGTGTAGTGCGTCCAGATCGTCAGGCCGCTCACCACGACTCCCAGGCAGGAGAGGACGATGAGCAGGCCGATGAGAAGCCGGCGCGCACGGCTGGGATGCCGCGCCGGCGCGGCCGCCACCTGGGTGACCTCATCGTCCGCGGCAGCCATGACCGCTGTCGACTCTTCGTCCGTGGCGTCCGTGCTCACCGCCGCCGCGGCCCCCGATTCGGCTCCCGCCGCAGAGGAAGCCTGCTTGACGCCGGTCACCTCGTCCGGCTCTGCAGCCGCGCCTGCGTCACCTTGGGGGTCATCCTTCATGGTGCGTCCTCCGTCTTCTGCCCGCGAGCCCGTCGCCCCCTCATTCCCCGTTGGCGCGAAAAAGCCTACGCCACGGTGAACGCCCGTTCGAGGTCGTCGATCAGGTCTTGAGCGTCCTCGATGCCGACCGAGTAGCGCACCAGCCCCTCCGGGATGCCCATGGAGGCGCGCTCCTCGGCGGTGCACTCGACATGGCTCGTCGTCGCTGGCACCCCGGCGAGGGTCTCCACGGCGCCCAGGTTGGCGGCGAGATGCGCCAGTCGCAGGCGTGGCAGCACGCGCTTCACGGCGCCGAATCCACCACGAAGCGAGAAGCTCAGCATGCCACCGTAGTCGCGCATCTGCCGTGCCGCCACGTCGTGATGCAGGTGCGTCTCCAGCCCCGGATAGTTCACCGCCTCGACGACCGCCTGCTGCTGGAGCCAGCTCGCGATCGCCATCGCATTCTCGTTCTGCTGGCGCACTCGCAGCGCCAGGGTCTTGAGACTGCGCACGAGCAGGTAGGCGGCCATCGGGTCGAGGGAGGCGCCGGTGATCTCGCGGTAGTGGTACACCTTCCCGATGAGCTCGGCGGAACCGCAGAGAACGCCGCCGAGCGCATCGGCGTGGCCGCCGAGGAACTTGGTCGCGCTGTGCAGCACCAGGTCCGTGCCCAGCGCCAGCGGGTTCTGATTGATGGGCGTCGCGAACGTGTTGTCGGCGACGACGATCGCGCCCGCCTCGTGTGCGGCCTTTGAGAGGCGGGCGATGTCCATCACCTTGAGCGTCGGATTGGTCGGCGATTCGAGGTACACGAGGCGGCAGCCCTTGGCGATGGCCGCCTCGATCTGCTCGAAGTCGCTGGTGTCGCAGAGCTCAACCTCCACCCCGATGCGAGGCAGGAAGTCGACGAACATCTGGTTGGTGCCGCCGTACGTGTCCTTGACCGACACGACGCGCTCGCCCGGCGCGACCAGCGCGAAGAGGGTGTTGCTCACGGCCGCCATGCCGGTGGCGAAGCTCGTAGCCGCTTCCGCCCCCTCCAAGATCCGCACCTTCTCCTCGAACGCCGACACGGTGGGATTGGTGTTGCGCGAGTAGATGTGACCCTGGGTGCGGCCGAGTGCGGCGTCCACCCACGTGTCCACATCCTCGTAGGCGAACGCGGCGCTGTAGACGATGGGCACCTGCGTGGCGCGATGCGCCCGCGCCGCGTCCTCGCCCGCCCGCACCGCAAGGGTCGCAGGCGAGAGGTCCGGCTCCTCGCCCTCCTGCCGTCGCACGTCGTCGCTCATGTGCCCTCCCGCTGCCGTTCGCCGCTTCGGCCGCCGGCTCGGCGGCGCTTCTGGTCGACCCATTCTAGGCCCTGCGAGAGGCGGGAGCGCTGGGTACAGTGAAGGACGACCGGTGGGCGTGCCGCCGGCGCCGCCCACAGCACGGAGGTGACGAATGACTCCCTGGAAGCTGCCGCCGAGGGCAAAGGTGTTCGAGGCGTTCACGGCGGTCGCCGACGACCGCGTCCGCCTGGACGGACCCGGCTCCGCGACCGTCGTCTCCTCCGCCGGCGACAAGACCTACGACGTCGAGTGGTCGGAAGACGGCCGCACGGTCGCCGCCAATGACAACGCCTCCTACTGGCAAGGCTACCTCGGCTATCCCATCATCGCCGTCCTCCTGGCGCGCGGGGAGCTGCGCGCCGGCGAAGACACGGTCGCCGCCCTGGCCGGCATCCCCTGGCGCGAGCTGAACAAGCGGTACCGGCGCGACTACGATGCCGCCATCGCGCACGTCCTGGGCTCGCTGCCGCAGGACCGCGCCGCGCTCATCGAGCGCCAGGTCGACGATGTGGTCGCCCAGCTGGCGGCGCTGGGCCTGCAGCGGGCCGGACGGGGCCGGCGGCCGGCGGCGGGCGACGCCTGACGCCTCGGCAGCTGGCTGCCCGACGAAGGCGGCGGAGCGCCGCCCGCTTCACAACATCTCCACAATCCGGAGGCATACTGTCTTGAAGGACGGTTCTCCGCTCAGCGCGGCAGACCCGGGATCGAGACGAGAGGTGAGCACAAGATGATGTGGGAAGGCAACGGCCCTTGGGAGCACGGCGGGTCTTGGGCGGGCGGAGGTTGGCTCATGGTAATCGGTCTGCTGCTCGCGATCGTCGCGGCAGTGGTGCTGGTCGTCCTGCTGGTGAGACTGCTGTCGCAACCCCGCGTGGGAGGCAACGGCCAGCTCGCGTCGGCGGCGCCCGCGACGCACCAGGCGGCGACTCCGGCGCAGGCGGCCCCTTCGGCTACGCTCGCGGAGACGCCGCGCGAGATCGTGCAGCGGCGCTACGCCGCCGGAGAGATAGACCGCGAGGAATACCTCCAGAAGCTCGCGGACCTCTGACGCCGACGGAAGGCGGGCTGCTGCCGCCGGCGCACGTGTAGCCACGAACCCCTTCTGGCCAACGGCAACGTTTGCCACTGGCCCCGCGTATGGGTAACATATGAACGTCCGTTCATATGTTCAGAAGAGGTGGTCACATGGCGGGGGTCCCGCTGATCGAGCCGGTGATTTGCGGCAAGGACGACGAAGACCTGCTGGACCACTGCGATGTGCACGTGGTCGACCCGGAGCGGGTCACGGCGGTGCGCGCCCGGCTGGTCACGCCCGGGATCGCCGGGCAGATGGCCACGGTCTTCAAGGTCCTGGCCGACCAGAGCCGCTGTCGCCTGATGGCCGCCATCATCGAGGCCGGAGAGCTCTGCGTCTGCGACCTCGCCGCGACCGTAGAGATGAGCGAGAGCAACGTCAGTCACCACCTGCGTGTGCTGCGCGCGAACGGCCTCGTGCGTGCGCGCCGGGCAGGCAAGATGGTGTTCTATTCGCCCGACGACGCCCACATCCGCCTGCTGCTCGACATCACCCGAGAACACGTCGAGCACGGGCCGGAGGACCTCTCGGGCGAAGCGAACGGCCTGCCCGAGGCGACGGCCGCCGCCGCAGGTGGGCGGCCGTGACCGAGCGGACCCTGGAGCTGGCACTGCTCCTCCCCCGCGCCGCCGAGTGCGGCGGATGCGTTGAGGAGGTCGGCCGCGAGTTACTGCGGCTCGACGGCATCCACTCCGTCGATCCTGACGTCCAGCGCGGCCTCCTCGGCGTGAGATTCGACGAGGGCTCCCTCAGCGGCGACGCGGTGGAGACCTTCGCCCGCCGTGCCGGCGCCCAGGCTCACTGCGAAGACCACTGTCCGCTGGCCACTCACGCGCACGGCCCTCTCGACCTCTCCCGGCCGCTGCCCGGCGAGAGCGGCGGCGAGCGGCGCGTGCTGCACGTCACCGGCATGGACTGCGCCGACTGTGCGGTCAAACTGCAGGGCGCGCTGCGCAAGGAGCGCGGCGTGCGCAGCGCGGACGTCAACTTCGGAGCGGCCACCCTCGCCGTCGCCATCGACCCCGGCCAGACGGCGCTGCCGGACGTGTTTCGCGCCGTCCGTCGTCTCGGCTATGACACCGTCGAGCGGCGCGCCCAGGCCGAATCCGCGAGCGCTCACGGCGCGAAGGCCGCGCAGGCATCGCGCGGCTTCTGGCTCACGGAGCCGCGCGCCGTCGCCACCGTCCTCTCCGGCGCGCTGACCACGGCCGCTTTCGTCGCGAGCGCCGCCGCTCCAGCCGCGGCGCCCTGGCTCTTCGGCGCCGCCGTCGTCGTCGGCGGCGCGTACGTGGCGCGCGCGGCCCTCTTCAGCCTGCGCGCGCGCCAGGTCGACATGAACGTCCTCATGACCCTGGCCATGATCGGCGCCGCGGCCATCGGGCAGTGGAGCGAGGCGGCGCTCGTCGCCTTTCTGTTCAGCCTCGGCACGGTCCTGCAGGCGGCCACCCTCGAGCGCACGCGGCGCGCGATCAGCGGGCTGATGAAGCTGGCGCCGCCGGCCGCCAGTGTACTGAAGCCGACCGCCGACGGATCCGGCCGGCTGGAGACGAGGATCGACGCAGCCGAGATCGTCGTCGGAGACGTCGTCGTCGTGCGCCCCGGCGAACGGGCCGCTGTCGACGGCGTGGTCGTCGAGGGGTCGGCCGCGGCCGACCAGGCGCCGGTCACCGGTGAGTCCGCCCCCGTCGCCAAGACCGCCGGCGACCAGGTGTTCGCCGGGTCCATCATCGAGGGCGGCACCCTCCACGTCCGCGCCACGACCATTGCCTCCGACACGACCATCGCCAAGATCGTCCACATGGTCGAAGAGGCGCAGGCCCAGCGGGCGCCGGCCGAGACCATCGTCGACCGCTTCGCGAGCCGCTACACGCCGGTCGTCGTCGCACTGGCGGCAGCGGTGGCCTTCATCCCGCCGCTCCTCGGAGCGTCGTTCGACACGTGGTTCTACCGCGGCCTCGCCCTGCTGATCATCAGCTGTCCGTGCGCTCTCGTCATCTCCACCCCAGTGAGCATCCTCGCCGCGCTCGCACACGCGACCGGGAACGGCGTGCTCATCAAGGGCGGCGCCTACCTGGAGCAGATGGCCGGACTCAAGGCCGTCGCCTTCGACAAGACGGGTACGCTCACTTGGGGACGCCCCCGGGTGACCGATGTCGTCCCGCTGAACGGCGCCGCGCCGGACCGGGTGCTGGAGGTGGCGGCGGCGCTCGAGCGCTACAGCGAGCACCCACTGGCGCGGGCGATCACGGAGCACGCGGAGGCCTCCGGCGCGGCGATGCCGGCGCCCGTGATGGTGACCGCTTGTGCCTGCTCCACGCCCGGGTGCTGCTCCGCGGACGTCGGCGGCTCCGCCGGAGAGGACGGCGACGGGCACGGCCACACGGGGCACGACCATGGGTCGCGCCCGCCGGACGTCGAGCGCTTCCGCGCGATCCCCGGACGTGGCGTGCGTGCCGAGCTGGACGGCCGGCTCCACTTCGTCGGCCGGCCGGACCTTCTCGGCGCTCACGCCGTCGACCCGGAACTTCTCGCCCTGGTCGACGGTCTCGAGCGCCAAGGCAAGACGGCCGTCGTGGTCGGCGATGGCGACGGGGCGCTCGGCGTTATCGCCGTCAGCGACCCGCTGCGTCCGGGAGCGCGCGAAACCGTCGCTGAGCTGCGTGCACTCGGCGTCGTCGAGGTGGCGATGCTGACCGGCGACAATCCCGAGACGGCGGCGGCGGTGGCCGCCGAGGCCGGCGTCACCGACGTGCGCGCCGGCCTCCTGCCGGAGCAGAAGGTCGCCGCCGTCGCCGAACTGCGCGACCGCGCCGGCGCGGTCGCGATGGTCGGCGACGGCATCAACGATGCTCCCGCGCTGGCAGCGGCGTCCCTCGGCATCGCCATGGGCGCCGCCGGGACCGACGCCGCCCTCGAGACCGCCGACATCGCCCTCATGGGAGACGACCTCTCCGCCGTCCCCGAGACGATCCGCCTGGCCCGTCGCACCACGCGCATCATCTGGCAGAACATCATCTTCTCGATCGTGGTCAAAGCGGTCTTCCTCATCCTCGCGCCGCTGGGCCTGGTCAGCCTGTGGCTGGCCGTGTTCGCCGATATGGGCACGTCCCTGCTCGTGACCGGCAACGGGCTCCGTCTCTACCGCCGCTGAGGCCTGCAGCCCTCGGCGACGGCACATAAGGCGAAGTCGGAGCAGTAGGATGGACGAGGCCCGGATCGCCGGGCCTGTATGGAGGAGGCACGGTGCCCGTCATGATCTATACCAAGCCCGGCTGCCCGTACTGCGCCGCGGCGAAGCAGGACCTGGACGCCCGTGGCGTCGACTACGACGAGATCGACGTCTACACGACCCCGGGCGCCCGCGAACAACTCAGCGAGCTCACCGGCGGCATGAACGTCGTCCCGGTGATCCTCGAGGAAGACGGCGAGATCCGCATCGCCGCCGGAGGCGGCTGAGGGATCTGACGGGCGCGCGTGCCGCGCCTCGGGGAGGACCACGGCTTTGGTAGTCGGCGGCGGCTTCGCTCGGTCGCCGACCGACCATCGGCACGCGCCAAGCGTGGCGGGGGGCGCCGGCCGCGCAGCAGCCGGCGCCCCTTGCGCACGCTTACTTCTTCATCGGCAGTCCGGCCTTCTTCCAAGCCATGAGGCCGCCGTGGACGTTCGTCACCCTGGTGAAGCCCATCATGGCAAGCTTGTGCGCCTGCCGGGGGCTACGGTGGCCGCTCAGGCAGATGACGAGGAGGTCGTCGTCACGCTGCAGCCCCGTCATGTCCTTCTTGATGAGCTGGGGCGGGACGCTGACAGCGCCCTTGGGATGGCCGGAGTGGGCGAACTCACGCGACGTGCGTACGTCGATCAACTTGGCGCCGCGCTTGGACCGCGCGAACGCTTGCTTCACATCGATCGTCGCGACCTGCACCGGCGTCCCGGCGCCTTCCGCCTTCTTGCTGAATGGCCACATCTTCGCTTCTCCGGTCAGACCGCGGCGTTGTCGTGTTGCGGCTCCTCCACGACGGCGTCGTAGAGGACCTCGAACGGCCCGCTCGTCAGGATGGAATGCAGAGTGCCGTAGATCCGCTGCACGGGCTGGCTCTGGTAGAACTCGTCGTGGGCTTGCAGCGACTCCCACTCCGTCTCGAAGATGAAGTGGACGTCACCCAGAGTCGCCTCGCGTCCCTCGTCGCGCAGCGCGCTGCCGAGCGGCGACATGCCGAACGAGCGCAGGATGCGATGCCTGGTATGTCCCGCCGACCCCTGGAGGAGTCCGGCGAATTCCTGGAGCGCACGTTCGGCCCGGTGTTCTGTGCCGTGACGGACGCTGAACATGGTCTGACCGATCAACATCTGGCTCACTCCTTCGCGGAGACTGCATAGCCTGTTGTACCCGTGTGAGCCGGGATGGAACGAGGGCGAACTGGATGCGGCGTGGACGGGCGCCCTTGGCCGCTCGCCGACACGGTGCGCTGGATCAGCGTACGACGCTACGGAATGCGGCGATCAGCCCGGACGCCTCGAACGCCTCCTCACCCTCGCCGGTCCAGACGATCTTGCCGGCGCGGTCGATGATGAAAGCCATAGGGCGCGCCGAGCCGTCCTTGCGCAGCGCGCCATACGCGCGGGCGACGGTGCCGTCGTCCGGCAGGACCGGAAATCCCAGGCCGGGGACGCCGTCCGCCAGCGACTTGACCTTGTCGCGGCCGGCGTCGCAGACGCCGACGAGCTGTCCGCGCAGTCCCCACAGGGTGTCCGCGGCCTTGCTCAACTGCTCCAGCGCCTCGGCTGCGCCGGGCGCCTGGGTCGGGACGAACACCAGCACGGGGAACCAGTCACCCCGGTACTGATTGAGCCTTATCTCGCTGCCGTCGACGGCGCTGAGAGTGAAGGTCGGCGCTTCGCGGCCGACGCCGAAGTCGTATCCCACGTCGGGAACCTCCTGACGGTGACGCGGGCCATGCCCGCGCGAGAGCAGAGAGAAGTGTATCAAAGGACGGCTCGCGTCCCTCCTCCTGTCGCCCACGGGTCTCTGCGTGCAGTCTGTCACCGGCCCCTCTGCGCGGTCCGTGCGCCACCTGGATCCCGCCCGTAAGCAGGTGGGCGGCGGCGCTCAGGTTGCTCTCAGGCGGACCTCAGGCCACACTCAGTGTGGCCGGATATCGTCGGACCGCAGCCGTGCTCGCGCCCCGGACGGCCGTCACCCGCGCGCACCAACCGAGAGAGGATCACGTATGAGACGCGTCACCACCGTCCTGATCGCCGCTGTGGCGCTCGTGAGCATCACCGCCGCTGGCCTGGTCGCCGCCGGCTGCGGGAGCAGCAGCGTGCCGAGCGACGCGGTCGCCACCGTCGGAGGCGTCACGGTTGCCAGGGCCGACTTCCAGCAGCTGATGACGCAGGCTGAGACCCAGATGAAGGCGCAAGGCATGACCCTCCCCAAAGAGGGCAGCGCCAGCTACGACCACTACGCGTCCCAGGTCGTGAACTACCTGGTGGAAGAGCAGATCGTCGCGCAGAGCGCCAAGGACCTGGGCATCCAGGTCACAGACAAGGAAGTGAACGACCAGGTCGCGCAACTCGACAAGGCCTACGGGGGCGAGAAGAAGGTCCTCGCTCTGCTCAAGGAGCAGGGCATGACCCTCGACCTGCTCAAGCGCTCGATCCGCAGTCAAACGTTGTCGTCGCGGGCGGCCGCGGTGGTCACCAAGAAGGCGACCGTGAGCGACGCGGACATCCAGGCGTACTGGAACGCGCACAAGTCCGAGCTCTCGAAGAAGAAGGAGACGGCCACGCTGGCCAAGGCCAAGACGACCATCGAGCAGACGCTGCTCTCGGCCAAACAGCAAGAGATCTGGAAGGCATGGATCGCGGAACGCACCACGGCCCTCGGCGTCGAGTACGCGGCCGCGTACGACCCCGCCAAACTGACCGCCTCGCCGTCGGCGTCGCCGGCAGGCTGACGAGCGGTCCCTTCCGCGCCGGAAGGGCGGCGGCTGTGGGCGCACGAGCCCCCAGCCGCCGCCCTTCTCACTTCACGGTCACGACGACGTGCCTGCTTCGCCAGCGACGCGCGACTGGCCGCACTCGCAGCGGTCCGTCCCCGACTTCATCCGCGAGCCGCCGCTTGCCGGGCGAACGCCGACGTGGTCGCGGCGCCGATACCCGGTGCATCAGCCGACGTCACGCCGTGCATCCGCGGAGCTGACGCGGGCGCGTGCAGGCGGCGTATGCACGGACGGGGCCGGCCGCCGCTCCGGCGGGCCGGCCCCGTCCGGGGTCACTCGTCTGCGCTCCGGCTCAGAAGGTCTTGTACAGCTCCGCCGTAGCGCCGCAGTAGGGGCACTTGTCCGGCGCGTCACCGATGATCGTGTGACCGCAGATGAGGCACACGTTGACGGACTGCGCGGCGATGTCCTTGCCGTCGAGCACCTGCTCGCGGGCGTCGGTGTACATGCCTTTGTGGTCGACTTCCGACCTGAGCGCGTAGTTGACGCTGCGCACGGCCTGGTTGTTGCCCTGCTCCTTGGCGATGGCGTGATAGGCCGGGTACATCTCGTCGACCTCGAAGCTCTCGCCGCCGAACGCCGCGAGGAGGTTGTCGGCGGTGGTCCCGATCTGACCCATGACGCGGAAGTGGTTGCGCGCGTGACGCGTCTCGGCGAATGAGATGGCGCGGAACAGGTTGGCGACGTTCGGGTAGCCCTCTTCCTCAGCCTGCTCGGCGAAGACCATGTACTTCTCAGCAGCTTGGCTCTCGCCGGCGAAGGCGGCCGCAAGGCTCTCCTTCGTCATCGCCTTGAGCTCTTCGGGCTTGGGGAGGCGCTTCTCGACGGCTTCGTCCATCTCAGAACTCCCTGAAGAACGAGCCGGCCGTGCCGCACACGGGGCACTCATCAGGGGCGTCGCCGATGATCGTGTGGCCGCAGACGGGGCAGACGCGCACGGCGTCGGCACCGAGGTCCTTCTCGCCCTCTACGCCCTTGAGCGTGCCGTCGTAGATGCCCTGGTGATCCTTCTCGGCTGTGAGGGCGTACCGGATGCTGGTCTGGGCGCTCTTGTTCCCCTGCAGCCTGGCGACCGCATCGTACGCCGGGTACATCTCGTCGATCTCGAACGTCTCGCCACCCCAGGCAGCCTTGAGGTTCTCGGTGGTGGTGCCGATGCCGCCGAGCACACTCAGGTGATTGCGCGCGTGAGTGCTCTCGGCGTAGGCGACGGCGCGGAACAGGCGCGCGACGTTCGTGTAACCCTCGGCGTCGGCCACGTCGGCGAACGCGAGGTACTTCTGCGAGGCCTGGCTCTCTCCGGCGAAGGCGGCGGCGACGTTCGCGGCCGTCATCTCGCCATTGGCCTCAGGCGAGGGTGGGGTGTTCTTGAAGGGTTCGGCCATCGTCTCGTGCTCCTCCTTGTTGACAGAGGCGCGGCCGGCGAGTGCGGCGCGCCCGGTTCCCTGTGGGTCGGCGAGCAGACCCCTATGTTAACAGTGCGTTCGGCGGTCGCCGTTTGTGACGAAGAGCGGCCTGGCAGGGCCGGGCGCGAAGCGCGTGACGGCCGCGCGCCCGCTCTCGCGGGGCGCGGCCGTCGGGCTGCCGGAAGGCAGGTCGAGGACTGCGTCACAGTCCTGAAGCCGATGAAGGAAGACGACCTCCGACTCAGGCGGCTGCCGCGTGCGGCTCCAGAGCTGGGACGAGCCGGTGAAGGACGGCGTGGATCTGTCGCGGGCTGGCGTGGTCGAACAGCGCGTAGAAGACGTCGGGGCGGGACTGGCTGCGCGTGAACTGCGCGAGGTCGACGGTGAGGCCCGCGGATGACGCCGCCCGGGCCTGCTCCCGGTCGATCGCGAGCAGCGCGGCCGTCGCCGGCACGCTCGCGTCACTGCACAGTTCGGCGATGTCCTGCGGATAGCTCCACAGCGAGAACGCCAGCGGCCTGTCGCGCGCCTCGCTGATGACGAGCCGGACCCCGGGCGCGACCTCGCCGGTGAAGTCGAAGTGATGGCGGTCGGCGCTGAGCGCGGCCTCGACAGCCTTCTGGACGCGACGGTACTTCTCGCCGAACGCGGCGGGGACGGGACGTGCCATGGTGACCCTCCTCGTGCACTCCCCGTAAGCCTTCCGGAGCCCTGGGGATGTTGCTCACTTTCGCGTCGCTCTTTCCCACCGCAGATGGCAGGTAAACACTCCAGCGAGAGTGATAACGCTCCCAGTCGGCGTGCCGCAGGGGCGCCGCGACGAGGACGTCAGCCGGCGCCGAAGCCGCCGCCGCCCCCGCCGCCCCCGCCACCGCCTGAGAAGCCGCCGCCTCCTCCCGAGCCGGACGACGAGGAGGAGGTGGCCACCGAGACCGCCTGGCTGAAGCTCTGGTGGATCTCGCTGAAGGCGGAGAGGCCGCCACCGTCCCCCGGCACCCCCCACCACAGGATGTACGGCGTGCGGAAGGCCGGATCGTTGACGACCTCCGGCACCTTGACGGTCATCGCCTTGGCCACCTCGTCGGCGATGCCGAACACGACGGCGTAGATGAGGAACTGCTCCCAGAGGACCACCGCGTCCGGCGGTTTCTCGTCAAGCCGGCCGAAGTCCTTGAGGTAGCGCTCGAGGGCGGCGTACTGCGCGTGCAGCTCCGCGGCCTCCTGCGAGCGGCGTTTGACCGCCCGGGCCACGAAGATCAGCACGAGGCCGACGGGGATACCGAGGAAGAACCACCAGAACCCGCTGAAGACCGCCGCCGCGCCGGCGGCGACGATGGCGACGAATGCGAAGGCTGCGGCGGCGAACGCCATGCGGTCCGCCTGCGGGTCGAGGTAGCCGCGCTGCGCACCCTCCTTCTGCACCCTGTCCTTCCAGGTCTGGAAGCCCTTTGCGAAGGCCGTGCGGTGCGTCTTGGCGAGACCCTTGAGCTCGCTCAGGACGAGTTCGCTGCTCTGGGCTATCTGGTGGAAGAGGAATCTGACGAGCTGCTGCTCGAAGGGAAGCAGCTCCGGGATGCGCTCGTCGTGCAGCGTCAGCTTGTACGTGATCGTCTCTTTGGAGCCGAAGATACCGTTCTTCTCGACCGTGACCCGTTCGAGATCGATGACCTTGCGGTCCACGAGGTCGAGCAGGGTGGCCGTCACGTCGTCACTGCCCACGCTGCCCATGCGCCAGATGAAGGCGGCGAGCGCTGGGGGCAGCTGCGGCTGTGGCAAGTCGCGCAGGTACTGCGCCTGGAACTGCGTCTTCGGCTCGCGTCCGTAGCGGAAGTACAGGAATGGGACGAGGACAAGTGCGATGAGCGGCACCCCCACGCCGAGAAGGCCCCAGAGGCCGACTTTGACCCGCGCCCAGAGCCGCGCGCGGTTGGCGTCGGCGGCGAACTTCTTCTCCTCGGCGAGCGCCTCGGCAAGTTTGGCCCCCGGCTGCTGCGGCGCCTTGCTCAGGGCCGCCGCCGGGAACAGGATGCGGCCCTCGACGAAGGTGTACGCCGGCAGCGGCTCGACCTTCATGAGCACGCTGGCATCCGGCTCGATGGTCACCGTGCCCCAGAGCGGCCCGTGCGCCCAGGCGCGCACCTCGTCGACGGCCACGCCCTGAGGCAGATGGACGGTGACGCTCACGCTGTGGGACTCGACCGCCGTGTCGGCGCCGATGAACTTCCAGTAGAGCTGGGCGGTGTCGGTGAAACGTTTTGCGGCGCCCTTGGCGACGTACCGGACGCTGAAGGTCGCGGGCGTGTCGCTGAGCTCGAAGTTGAGCTGCGCGCGAACGGCGGTACCACGGTCCTCGACGGCGTAGGTCTCGAAGGTCCCGCTTCCCGCACCGACGGTCGCATAGTCCGAGAACTTGTACGGTACCGTCGTGGACGGGTCGCCGGTGGACGGTCCGCTCGCGCCGAGCACCTTGATGGCGTCCGCGCCTGTGGTGGAGAGGTCCCAGTAGACGAAGTGGTAGGTGCCGGAGAAATCGAGCGTGCGCGTATCGGTGATGCGCACGTCGCCGTTGGGCATGACCTGCGCGTCGACGGCGATGCTCCTGATGGAGAAGTCCTTGGCCGCCGCGGGGCCGGCCGCCAGGGCGGCCGCTCCGGCGGCCACGACGACGAGCGCGGCGAGAGCGAGCAGCAGGCGCCGCGCTCGGGAGGGGGCCCGGAGCGTTCCGCTCCTCCTGCCGGCTTCTTCCATGCCGGAGACTCTACCACCAGGGCGGGAGCGACTCCCGTATCGGACGACGGCCGTGGCGATCCGCACCCGCTCGCGCGACCGCCGCCCACCCGTGCGGCCCCTTCAGCCCCGTCGCAACCCGATGCGCTCGAGCTCCGCGTCGGCGAGCGCTCGGCACTCGCCGCGCCGGACATCACCCCACGGGTCCGGCGTGATCGCGCGCAGAGAATCCCACGGCAGAGCGTCGATGGCCCGGCGCGCCAGGTACTGGTCGAACGCCGGGTCGCCCGCAGCGCCCGGCAGCGCCGCCGCGATCGCCTCCACGTAACGTCGCCAGCGAAGCCGAGCCGGCAGATACAGCAGCAGCACAAGCGCCGCCGGCAAGATCCCCACGCCCAAGCCGGCGACGACCGCGATACGGCGGATGCCGTTACGACTGTCCTGACCGCTGGTCTCCACCTCGGCGCCCATAGTCTCTATCCGCTGCGCGAAGCTGCCGATCTGGCCGCCGACGAGCGGCAGGCCTCCCACCACCCCGAGCGCCTTGCCGGTGTCCTTGACGGCGGTGCCCACCTTGACCACGTCGGCGCCCAGCTGCGCCTGAGCGGAGAGGTCGTGCCAGATGAGCACGCCGAGGGCGGCCCAGACGACGATCCAAATGACGACGCCCACGTCCAACCGGCGCACGGAGCGGGCGCTGAAGAGCTGCGTTTCGGCGCGCATGGTCCCTCCCGGTCGACTTGGCTACTGTACCCCGTGTCCGCGCGCCGCAGCAGAGCGCCGTCGTGCGATGGAGCACGCTGGCGAACCGGTCAGGACCGGTCTCTGGCGAGCCCCGAGAGGTGAAGGCTGGGAGAGACGGGGCGCTCTCGCGTACGGCTCCGGCTTCGTAGGGCGGGACCACCAAGCAAGCCAGGCCGTCAGCTGTCCGGCTTGGTCCAGACGGCGCGATAGTACTCGCCGAGTAGCGGCGCCTTGCTCTCGGTCGCGAGCGACTCGCTCAGGCCCGCGGCCGCGAAGACCTCGCGCGCCTGCGCCGCGGGCATGCCGTGCTTGGCGCCCGTCGGCTCACGCGAGAAGAGGCGCCCTCCCGGGCGCAGCAGGCGCGCGAGCTCGGCGACGATCGAAGGCCGGTCCCAGGGGGCGACGTCGTGCAACATCCAGTGGACCAGAACGACGTCGAAGCCCGCTCCGGGCAGGTCCATGGCGCGCACGTCACCGAGCCGGAACTCGACCTCCGGGTAGGCACGCAGCACCTTGCGGGCCGTCCGCTGCCAGCGCTCGGAGACATCCATGCAGGTGAGGCGGCCGCCCGCCTGGAGTCGCTTCGCGAGGTGGCGGGAGGCCGCCCCGCTCCCGCAGCCGTAGTCGAGCACGCGTTCGTCGCCGCGCAGACCCATCTGGTCCACGTAGCGGCGGTAGAGCGGGCTGAGCAGCAGGTTGGTGAAGAGCCGGGCCACGAAGGCCTCGGCCCGGCCCGGCTCGGGGATCGGCGCCGGCCGGCCCGCACCGGCGCCGCTCACCTCACGTCGTCCCCGGTCGCCTGCCCGTCGAACGGACGGCGCGCACGACCCAGCCGGCGGCGGTGCCGCCACAGATGACGATCGGGAGTCCCCATGCTATCCACGCAGGTGCGCTCAGCCAGTTGCACACGGCAACCACGATCGCCACTCATAGGACCAGACCGACGAGATCCATGATCGTCTTCCTCATCGCTCCTCCCCACGATCAGGTTCTGGTTACACCGTTTTCGAGCGTACCCCAAGTGCGCGTGAGCGCATAGACTTGACCCATGCTCATCGTCTTCCTTGGAGACAGCCTGACGGAGGGGTGGCCCGGCGCCGCTTACTTCCCCCTGCTCGACCGGCGGCTGTCGCGGCACGGACTGCTCAACCGCGGGCGAGCCGGCGACACGGTGAGCGACCTGCTCTCTCGGGTGCGCCACGAAGGGCTCGAGCCCGTCGACTGCGCCTTCATCTGGGTCGGTGCCAACGACGCCGTCATGGGTGCGTGGGACGCGTCCGAGGCAGGCAGCGGCTGGAGCTGGCCGGAGCGGCTCGCGCGCCTGGCGGGCGACTACGAAGAACTCCTCGAGTGGACCGAGGCGCGGGCGCCGCGGATCGTCGTGGTGCGCCCGCTGGTGCTGGAAGCGGAGGGCTCGGTCTGGGAGGACCGGGCGACTGAAGTAGCCGAGGCGATCACGCGCATCGCGTTGAGCCGCGGGTCCTGCCGCGTGCTCGACCTGAGGCCGTCGTTCGCGACCGCGGCCGAGGACGGGGACGGCCCTTTCACCACCGACGGCGTCCACTTCACCGACGCCGGCGCCGAGGTCGTCGCGCAGGCATTCGCCGCCGTCATCGCCGAGCTCGAGTCCGAGGAGGCCGGGCCGGCCGCAGAGGACGACGGATGAAGCGCCTGCACCGCATCGCCCTGACGGTGGTCGCCGTGGAGGCGCTCGGCGCTGCCTACTCGTTCGCGCTCCTGCCGCGCCTCCGTCGCTGGGGCGCGACGGCCGTCGAGGTGTCGCGCCCTCTCCCGGGCGACGAGCTCGTCGCCGATCCGCTGTACACGACGACACATGCCGTCACGGTGCGCGCGCCCGCAGAGGCCGTCTGGCCGTGGCTCGTCCAGATCGGCCAGAACCGTGGTGGCTTCTACACTTACGACGCGCTCGAGAATCTGGCCGGGCTCAAGGTCAGGAGCGCCGATCGCGTCCACCCGGAGTGGCAGGATCTGCGCGCCGGCGAGGACTACCTGACGCTCGACCCCGACGAGACCATGAAGATGGCCGTCGCCGTCATCGAGCCGCCGCACACGTTCGTCGTCCGCAGCGGCGCCCCCGGTGAGCCGCCGCAGGAGGCGGGCAGCCTGTTCCGCGGGGAGATGGCGTGGACCTGGGGCTTCTACCTGGCACCGGCGGGTCCGACCGAGACCCGCCTCATCATCCGCTCCCGGGCCTCGTGGCGGCGCACGGTCCCCGCGGCCTTTGCGCAGGCCTTCGGCCTCGAACCGGTCCACTTCATCATGGAAGAGGGCATGCTGCGCGGCATCCGCGACCGGGCCGAGCAGGCCGTGTCGGGAGCCTGAGCGCCGGCTTCGCATGCCGGCCGGGAGGCGGAGTCCTTCCTGGTGCGGACGTGAGGCGGCGCCCCACGCCGCTGCGCCGCTGCGCTCATCGCACGCGAGCCCGGCTTTCGCCGCCTCGGCGCCTCGTTGTACACTCAGACTTCCTCCTCGCGCGCCGGGGAGGCACCGTCCGTAGAGACGGCGGCGCGCTCTCCTGACCGCGCGACGTCGCAGTGGAGGCTCGGGCCGCCGTGGGAGCGGTCCACGAGGCAGCAGTGGAGCAAGCGAACGGAGGCGGCATGACCGGACCTGCAGGCGCAGAGACGGCGACCATCCAGGCGACCATCGACGGCCGAGGAGTCACGGTGCCCACCGGCACGACCATCCTCGAAGCCGCGCGCGGCTTGGGCATCGACATCCCGACCCTGTGTCACCACGAGACGCTGAGCCCGGCCGCATCCTGTCGGCTCTGCGTGGTCGAGGTGGAGGGCCGGCCCAACCTCATGCCGGCGTGCGCCACCGAGTTGCTCGACGGCATGGTCCTCCAGACCGAGTCCCAGGCGGTGGTCGAGGCGCGCACCCTGATCCTCGACCTGCTCCTCTCCGACCACCCGCAAGGCTGCATCACCTGCGAGCAGTCCGGGTCCTGCACGCTGCAGGACTACTGCTACCGCTACGGCGTCGAGGCGAGCACGTTCGAGGGCGACAAGCGCCAGCTTCCCATCGAGAGCGACAACCCGATGATCGAACGGGACATGAACAAGTGCATCCTCTGCGGCAAATGTGTGCGCGTCTGCGCGGAGGTGCAGGTCACCAACGCCATCGACTTCACCGAGCGCGGGTTCGAATCGCAGATCGCCGGCTCGTTCGACAATCCGCTGACGACGGACTTCTGCCGCTTCTGCGGCCAGTGCGCAGACATCTGCCCCACGGGGGCGATCGCCAACAAGCAACTCAAGGGCAGCCGCACCTGGGAACGCGAGAAGGTGCGCACCACCTGCCCCTTCTGCGGCGTCGGCTGCAACTTCGACCTCAACGTCTCCGACGGCAAGGTCCTCGGCGTCACCGCCGCCTACGACGCGCCGGCCAACCAGGGTTCGTTGTGCGTCAAGGGACGCTTCCACACCGACCTCATCTACAGCCCGGACCGCATCACCACGCCGCTGATCAAGAAGGACGGCGTGTGGGAGAACGCGACCTGGGACGAGGCCCTCGATCTGGTCGCCGAGCGGCTGCTCGCGATCCGCAAGGAACACGGCGAGCTCTCCGTCGGCGTCCTCAGCTCGGCGCGCTGCACCAACGAGGAGAACTACCTCCTGCAGCGCCTCACGCGGGCGGGCCTCAACACGAACTCCATAGATCACTGCGCCCGTACCTGACACGCTCCCACGGTGGCCGGTCTGGCCACCACGTTGGGTTCAGGCGCGATGACCAACTCGATCAGCGAGATCGTCGGTAACGAGGTGCTCTTCATCATCGGGTCCAACGCCACCGAAGCGCACCCGATCATCGGCAACAAGATGAAGCAGGCGCACCTGCGCGGAGCCAAGCTCATCGTCGTCGACCCGCGACGCACCGAGATCGCCGAGCATGCTCACCTTTGGCTGCAGCTCAAGCCAGGCACCGACAACGCGCTCGTCAACGGCATCCTGCACACCATCATCAGCAACGGCTGGCAGGACCAGGCGTACATCGACGAACGCACCGAGGGCTTCGATTCTCTTTGGGAGACAGTCAAGGACTACCCGGCGGAGCGCGCGGCGGAGATCACCGGGGTGCCGGCCGAGACCATCGTCGCGGCGAGCGAGCTCTATGCGACGACGCGCAAGGCCGGCATCTTCTACACCCTCGGCATCACCGAGCACACGGTCGGCACGGCCAACGTCATGAATCTGGCCAACCTCGCCATGATCACAGGTCACCTCGGCATCGAGAACGCCGGCGTGAACCCTCTGCGCGGCCAGAACAACGTGCAGGGCTCGTGCGACATGGGCGCCCTGCCCAACTCGTTCCCGGGCTATCCCAGCGTGCTCGACGACGAGGCCAAGGAGAAGTTCCACAAGGCCTACGGCGTGCGCATGCCGGGGATGACCGGCCTGCGCATCCCAGAGATGTTCGACTTCGCCGCCGAGGGCACGCTCAAGGCCATGTTCATCATGGGCGAGGACCCGGCCTTGACCGACGCGGACGCCAACCACGTGCGCAAGGCGCTGAACAACCTCGACTTCCTCGTCGTGCAGAACATCTTCATGACCGAGACGGCCAAGTATGCCGACGTCTTTCTGCCCGCCGCGCTCTACGCGGAGAAGGAAGGCACGTTCACCAACAGCGAGCGTCGGGTCCAGCGCGTACGCAAGGCCATCGATCCCCCGGGGCAGGCGCGTCCGGACTGGGACATCATCCAGGACCTCGGCAAGCGCATGGGCATCCCCTGGCACTACGACTCGCCCGAGGACGTCTTCGAGGAGATCCGCGCGGTGACGCCGCAGTACGCCGGCATGACCTACGCGCGCATGGGCACACAGGGACTGCAGTGGCCATGCCCCACCGAGGACCACCCCGGGACGAAGTACCTGCACAAGGGCCAGTTCACGCGCGGGAAGGGGCTGCTGCAGGGCATCCGGTTCCAGCAGCCCGACGAGCTCACCGACGACGAATACCCGATCCTCCTCACCACCGGGCGCATGCTCTACCACTACTGCACCATGACCAGGCTGTCGCAGAATCTCGAGTGGTTGCGGCCCTACGAGCTCGCCGAGGTCAACCCGGCCGACGCCGAGCGGCTCGGCTTGGTCGAGGACGAACTGGTGCGGGTGAGCTCGCGCCGCGGGTCGATCACCACGCGGATCACCGTCACCGAGCGAGTTCCCCCGGGGACCATGTTCATGACGTTCCACTTCAAGGAGTCCCCGGTCAACGAGCTCACCAACGCAGCCGGCGACCCCGTGACGATGACGGCGGAGTTCAAGGTCTGCGCCGTCCGCATGGAGAAGGAGCCGGCGGCGGAGTCACACGGAGCCGCGGCGAAGTAGCATCTCGCGTGGGCCCGCAGGGCGCCGCTACCCCCGCGGGGGGACGAGCCGACGACGGGCGGCGAGGCCGAAGCGCCTCGCCGCCCGTCGTCTCTTCCGCCTTGACTACCTCCCGCGGGTGACCGTGGCCCCGCCGGGGTAGCCGCCGGCTCCCCCCACGGTGGCCCGCGGCGACACGCGAATATCCCTCCGCCGCGCTCGCGCATCCACCACCGCCGGGCGATTCGCCGGCGGGGTGCCGGCCGTAGCCTCTCCTCACCAGCGCGAACCAGGAGGAGAAACCCATGCGGACCACCACCATCCCGGAACAAGATCGACTCGATCAGGCGAGCCAGACGCTTGCCCAGCTCGAGCACGAGTTCACCAGCGAGTCGCTGTTCACCGAGCGCGGCCCCGGTCGCGCCGTCGTCACGGCGCGCGGCCTCACGCGCACCTACGGCAAGGGCGACGCCGCCGTGCACGCCCTCTGCGACGTCGACATCGACATCACCGAGGGCCGGCTCACGGCCATCATGGGCCCGTCCGGCTCCGGCAAGAGCACGCTCATGCACATCCTCGCCGGGCTCGACCAGCCCACCGGCGGCCGGGTGGGCATCGACGGCGTCGACATCACCCGGCTCAAGGAGAAGCAGCTGACGCAGTTGCGCCGCGACAAGATCGGCTTCATCTTCCAGAGCTTCAACCTGCTGGCGACGCTGACCGCCGACGAGAACATCGTCCTGCCGCTCTCGCTCGCCCGCCGCAAGGCGGACGAGGCCTGGCGGCGCACCGTGATCGAGGCCGTCGGGCTGCAGGACCGCCTCACGCATCGCCCCGCGGAGCTCTCGGGCGGCCAACAGCAGCGCGTCGCCGTCGCCCGGGCGCTCATCACCCGGCCCGCCGTCTTGTTCGCCGATGAGCCCACCGGCAACCTCGACTCTCGCACCGGCGGCGAGGTCCTCGACCTGCTCCGCCGCAGCGTCGACGAGTTCGGCCAGACCGTGATCATGGTCACCCACGACGCCAACGCGGCGAGCATCGCCGACCGCGTCGTCTTCCTCAAGGACGGCCGCATCGAACTGGACGAAGACCGCATGACCCGCGACGCCATCTACGACACCATCAAGAATCTCGAGGTGCCGCGATGACCCGCCTCGCCTTCCGCAGCCTGGCCAGCCGGCCACTCCGGACCATCCTCACGCTGCTGGCGATCCTGCTCGGCGTGGCGATGATCACCGGTACGTACGTGTTGACCGATCAGATCGACAACGGGTTCGCCAACATCTTCGAGACCTCGTTCAAGGGCACGGCCGTGCAGGTCGAGCCGAAGCAGTCGTTCACCAGCCTCGAGGGCAACGCACCCCAGACACTCGACGACGGCCTCGTCGCCCGGGTGCTCGCGGTCCCGGGCGTCGACAAGGCCGCCGGCGTCTACGAGACGGCAGGCGCCGCGATCGTCGACGGCAAGCCCGTCGAGACCGGCGGCGCCCCCACGTTGCTGACGACCAGCACGGGCGAACCCTTCAACCAGGCGACCCTCGTCGCCGGCGGTGAGATCCAGGGCCGCGACGAGGTCGCGATCATCAAGAGCTTCGCCGACAAGGCCGGTCTCATGCCCGGCGACACCTTCACGGTCGCCGGCCCCGCCGGCCTCGAAGAAGTGAAGGTCGCCGGCGTCTTCGAGTGGGGCGAGTCCGGCTCCTTGGGCGGCACCATCGTCATCGCCGGCCGCCTGCAGGACGTGCAGCGCTGGGGGGGCGAACCCGGCAGGATCAGCGGCATCTCCGTCTCCGCCGATCCCGGCGTGACGCCCAAGGAACTCGCCGCCGACGTCAAGGCCGCCCTGCCGGCCGGCGTCAGCGTCAAGACGGGTGAGCAGGCCGCCGCCGACGCGACCGCGGAGACGGCCGACGCGATCGGCTCGTTCCTCACGCCGGTGCTCCTGGCGTTCGCCGGCGTCTCCGTCTTCGTCGGCGCGTTCATCATCTTCAACGCCTTCAGCATCACGGTCGCCCAACGGCGCCGCGAGTTCGCGATGCTGCGCGCCCTCGGCGCCAGCCGCCGCCAGGTGCTCACCTCCGTAGTCGCCGAGGCGCTCACGCTCGGCGTGCTGGCCTCGGCCATCGGCATCGCCGCTGGCCTCGGCGTCGCCAAGGGCATCAACGCGCTCTTCAAGGCCGTCGGCGCCGACATCCCCACGGCCGGCATCGCCCTCGAACCCCGGACGATCCTCATCGCCGTGCTCGTCGGTGTCGGCGTCACGCTTCTATCGGCGCTGGCCCCGGCCATGCGCGCCACGCGTGTGCCGCCCGTGGCGGCCCTCCAAGAGGGAGCGGCTCTGCCACCGACGCGCTTCACGAAGTTCAGCACGGCGATCGCCCTGGCGTTCGCAGCCCTCGGCGGCAGCTCGCTCGCCTACGGCATCTTCGCCGACGGCGGGACCAGCGGCCGGCTGCTGTTCATGGGCCTCGGCGCTCTGCTCCTCTTCGTCGCCATCGCCATGCTGGCCAAGTTCCTCGTCCGGCCGGCGAGCCGGATCATCGGCTGGCCGATGGAGAAGCTTGCTCCCACCAGCGGCCGCCTGGCCCGCGACAACGCAGGCCGCAACCCGAGCCGCACGGCCGCCACGGCCGCAGCACTCATGATCGGCCTCGCCATGGTCGTCTTCGTCGCCGTGTTCGCCCAAGCCATGAAGGGCTCATTCGGCGACGCCATCAGCAAGTCCACGCGTGCCGACCTGGTGGCTCAGGACCAGAGCGCGTTCCTCACCGTGCCCCAAAAGACGGTGCGCGCACTCGAAGACCTGCCCGGCGTGGAAGCGGCTGCCGGAGTCGCCTGGGCGCCGCTCAAGGTCAGGGGCGGCGGTGTCGTCACCGCCAACGCCGTTGATCCCACGGTGTGGACCAAGGTCTGGGGTCACGACTGGCGACGCGGCGGCAGCGACGCCCTGTTCGCAAGACTCGGTGCGGACAGCGTGATCCTCGAGGACGGCTCGCCGATCGCCGCCAAGGTGAAGACCGGTGACACGATCTCCGTCACCAGCCAGAGCGGCGAGAAGGCCAAACTCACCGTGCTCGGGTTCTACCGCGACCAGATGGCTTACACCGGCATGATGGTCAGCCTCGATACGCTCAAGAAGCTGGACATCCCGACCGCGGCCGGCATGATGCTGGTGCGCACCGACGGCAGCGACGGGACCCAGGCGGCTGTCCAGAAGGCCCTCGCCGAGTTCCCGACGCAGAAGGTCCAGACCAAGATCGAGTACCTCGACGCCATCAACAAGCAGGTCGACCAGATCCTCACCATGTTCTACGGCCTGCTTGCGATGAGCGTGATCATCTCGATCTTCGGCATCGTCAACACACTGGTGCTGAGCGTGCACGAGCGCACGCGGGAGATCGGCATGCTACGCGCCATCGGCGCCTCCCGGCGGCAGCTCGGTCAGATGGTCCGCTACGAGAGCGTGATCACCGCTGTGATCGGCGGCGTGCTCGGGACCTTGGTCGGCATCGCCATGGGCTACGTGATCGTCACGCAGCTCGGCGGCGACGGGCTGGTCTTCAGCCTTCCGTGGCTGCAGCTGGGCGTGTTCCTGGGGCTCGCAGTGGTGGTGGGAGTGGTCGCGGCGGTCCTTCCGGCGCGGCGCGCCGCCAACACGCGGATCCTCGAGGCCATCCAGTACGAGTAGGCCTCGGGCAAGATGGCGAGGCGGGCCGGCTCCGTCCCCTTGGAGAGCCCGCCCGTCAGAGGGCCGGGGCGGCGTCAGCCGCCCCGGCCCTTCTCACCTTCTGGCGGGGCCGGCAGTTCGATGGCACGACCGGCCCGCCTCGCAGCGTCAGTCCTTCGCGTGGTCCCGCAGGTCGACGTCGCCGCCGGGCTCCACCTCGATCTCCCCGGCGGCCACCCGATAGATCACGTCGGCGACGCGCTCCGCAGACATGCCCTGCATGTCGTTCATGCGCGTCGCCGTCACCGTGGGGTGCACGCTCACGATCAGCTTTTCCGGGTGCTCGAGGGCGAGAGCCTTGACGAAGCCGCGCAGGCCCCACTTGGTCGCGCAGTATGTCGGCGGCGTGCGCGACTGATGCAACGTGGCGGTGCTGCCGACGGTGATCACCGCGTCCGTCACCAACGGCAGGAAACACCACGTGAGCTTCATCACGCCCAGGAGGTTCACGTTCACCTGGGCGTCCAGCTCACCGAAGTCCTGCTCCAGGAACGGCTTCCAGCTGATCACGCCGGCGTTGTTCACGAGGACATCCACCGAGCCGAACCTATCGATGACACGCTCGACCACCGTGCGGACGCTGTCCTCGTCGGCGAGCTGCAGGGAACACAACGCGACGTCCGGCGCGCCGAGGCCGAGGCACTGCTCCGCGACCGCCTCGGCCTCCGCGCGATGTTCGAAGTACGTGAGCGCTACCCGGCATCCTGCCGCGGCGAAGCGCAGCGCGGTCTCGCGCCCGATGCCGATGCTCGCCCCCGTGACGAGGACGCTCTTTCCCGCGAGGTCGGTGCCCACGACCTCATGCTAACCCAGCCGGGGCTCGCAGCGGCCGGGCGGCGGCGCACAGCCGCCGTCTCCTCTGGCTACGCTTCGCAGACGCCGGAGCAGGGCCGGTACGCCGGGCAGCGACGGCGCCGCAGCGGCCGCACCGGCCCGCGTGAGCGCGCAGGTGTCCCGCGCGGGTACGATGCGACCATGAACGTCCTCGTCGTAGGAGCGACCGGCCGCACCGGGCGGGTGCTCGCCTGGGGCGCGCTCGAGCGCGGTCACGCCGTGACCGCGCTGGTCCGCGCCCCCGAGAAGCTCGGCGACCTCGCCGGCCGCGTCCGCGTGGTCGCCGGCGACGTCCTCGACGGCGGCCTCGTCAGCGACGCCGTCGACGGGCAGGAAGCCGTCCTCGTCGCGCTCGGCACCGCGCGCCGGAAGGGCGCTCCGGCGGTCAACGCCCTCGGTACCCTCAACGTGATCCGCTCGATGCAGCGATACAGGGTCCGCCGGCTCATCGTCCTCTCCGCCAGCGGCGCTCAGCCGGGGCGCGACCCGAATCGCTCCTGGGTGTTCGATCGCGTCCTCAAGCCGGTGCTGCTGGCGGCAACGTACGATGATCTGCGCCGCATGGAGACCAGTGTTCGCCAGAGCGAGTTGGATTGGACGATCGTGCGCGTCTCGGGGGCGCTGACGGACGGCCCGGCTCGGAGCGACTACCGTGCCGAGCCCGGCTACTCACTCCCGGGAGGCCGCCGCATCTCCCGCGCCGACGTGGCCGAGTACATGCTGGACCAGCTCACGCTCACCACCGACGTCGGCCACGCCGTGGCGATCGCCTACTGATCGGGAGAGGGCCGCGAACGCTGCCCACCGCACGCCTCACGTGCGCCCGAGCTCGTACCGCAGCGAGGCCTCGAGCGAGGGGAAGGCGAAGCGGAAGCCGCGCTCCGTGAGCCGCTCGGGACTGGCCCGCTGGCTCGCGAGAAGCATCTCGTCGCCCATCCCGCCGAGGCCGTGGTGCAGGAAGAAGGACGGCGCCGCCAACACGGCCGGGCGGCGCAGTACCCGGCCCAGCGTCTTGGTGAACTCGCGGTTGGTGACCGGCTCGGCGGAGGTGAAGTTGACCACGCCCTCCAGCTCCTCGTCGTGGAGTGCCCACTCGATCGCGGCCAGCAGATCGTCGAAAGCCACCCACGACCAGTACTGGTCGCCGTCGCCCAGCCGCGCGCCCAGTCCGGCCTTGAACGCAGGCAGCATGACGGGCAGAGCGCCGCCCGCAGCGCTCACGACGATCCCCTGGCGAGGGATCACCAGGCGGACTCCGGCGTCCCTGGCCGGGAGCGCCGCCTCCTCCCAGGCGCGGCAGACGTCGGCAAGGAACCCCTCGCCCCGAGGCGTCTGCTCCGTGATCGCCTCATCGCCGCGGGACCCGTAGGCGCCGATGGCGGACGCGCTGACGAAGACCGCTGGAGGCGAGTCCATGTGCGCGATCGCCTCGGCGAGCGTCCGCGTGGTCTGCACACGGCTCTCGATGATCGCCTTCTTGCGCCCGGCGGTCCAGACGCCGCTGAGTGAGACGGCCGCCAGGTTGACGATGGCATCGACGCCCTCCAAGGCGCCGTGGTCGAGCGCTCCGGTCGCGGGGTCCCAGGGGATCTCGTCCGGACCCGCCTCCTTCTTGCGCACCAGCCGGACGACGCGATGGCCGGCCGTCGTCAGGTAGTCGGCGAGGTGCGAGCCGATGTTGCCGCTCGCGCCCGCGATCGCCACGGTCAGCCGAGGACGGTCGGCCCACACGGCGTGTCGCCCGAGGTCGAGCCGGGTGCGCTCGTGACGGAAGCGGAAGAGGCGCGAGAGGGCCTTGTCGGCCGGCCCCTCGCCGACAAAGTCGGTGAGCCCACCGGCAGGCAGGCTGAATTCGATGTGGTCGAGCAACTCGCTGCGCTCACTGTCGATGGGCACGAACCGGTGCACGTGCTCCCAGGACGCGAACGGGCCGTCCACCTGCCGGTCGATGAACTGCCGGCCCGGCATCGCGCTGCCCATCTCCGCCAGCCAGTGTCGCCTGACCGGCCCGAACCAGACGTCGAAGGCGACGCGCCCGGCCGTCACATCACCGGTCTCCTCCAGGACGCGCATCTTCTGCCACGGCGGCGCCAACCGCCGGAACGCTCCCGGTCGCGCGTGATACGCGAAGAGCTCGTCGGCGGACGCCGGCATGACGCTGCGCCACTCGAAGATCGGCATCGCACCCTCCTTGCTCGGTGAGGCCCTCTTACCCCGGTCCTCGCAAGGTTAGCCGGGAGCCCTCGCCGGCGGTCGGCTTCGCGGTGACCTTTGGGTTCGCAACGCCGCCGGAGAGCATGGCTCTCTGGGCGACGCGGGGAGCGACCGGGCGCGGGACGGCCGTATCGCTCCGGGCCGCGCCCTCTATAGACTCGGTGGATGCGCTTCTCCCGACTCATCCCCACACGCTTACGCGAGGGCGGCGGCCTGCTGCACTCGCGAGACTTCCGCAACGTGTTCCTCGCCCAAAGTGCGTCTGTGTTCGGCGACGGCATCACACCGGTGGCGCTCACGTTCGCCGTGCTCGACCTCACCGGCTCAGGCACCGATCTCGGATTGGTCCTTGCCGCGCAGAGCATCCCGCTCGTCCTGCTGGCACTGGTCGGCGGCGTGTGGGCCGACAGGCTGCCGCGCGGCGCGATCATGGTCGCCAGCGACCTGGTCCGCGCGGCCGTCCAGCTCAGCGCGGCGGCGCTGCTGCTCAGCGGTACGGTACAGATCTGGCAGCTCGCGGCACTCGCCGCGTGTCATGGCGCCGCCGAGGCGTTCTTCCGACCCGCGGCGGGCGCCATCCTGCCACAGATCGTGCCGACGTCCCGACTGCAGCAGGCCAACGCCCTCATGGGCATGAGCGACAACTTCGGCTGGATGGTCGGGCCGGCCGTCGCCGGCGTTCTGGTGGCGGTCATCGGCGCCGGCGGCGCGATCGCCATCGACGGCGTGACGTTCCTCGTCAGCGCCGCCTTCCTGGCCACGCTGCGCGTGCCCGCGATCATCCGGACTGAGGCGGCGCACGACTTCTTCGCCGAGCTGCGCAAGGGCTGGCACGAGGTCAAGTCGCGGACGTGGCTCTGGGTGATGCTGCTCCGCGTCTGCCTGGTGCTGTTCATAGTGATCGCGCCGTTCCAGGTTCTCGGGCCGCTCGGACTGCGCGAGGAGGGTTACGGCGCGGCCGCCTGGGGCTGGCTCCAGGCCATGTTCAGCGCCGGCATGATCGTCGGGATGCTGATCGCGATGCGCTACCGGCCCAAGCGGCCGATGATCACCGTGTCGCTCACCGGCAGCACGGCCATCGCGGCGCCGCTCGCGCTGGCGATCTTCGGCGACCCGTGGACCCTGGGCGTGGTCTACGGCCTTCGAGGCATCAGCGTCGGCATCCTCGTGGCCGTGTGGAACACGACGCTCCAGACCAAGATCCCCGAGGAGTCGCTCGGGAGGGTGACAGCGTGGGACTGGATGTCGTCGCTGGCGCTCTGGCCGGTGGGCCTCGCGGTGGCCGGCCCGCTCGCCCAGCAGTTCGGCGTGACCACCATGTGCTGGGTCACAGCGGGTCTGGGCGTGTTCGCGTCGTTCTGGGTGCTGTTCGTGAAGGACGTGTGGCGGCTGCGTCCGGCGGTGGTGCTGGCCGCCTCCGCCGGTCCCCCGCCTCCGCCGGCTGCAGCCCCGCCGAGAGATTGACGATCAGGTCGAGCGCTGCTCCCGTCTCCCCCTGCGCCCGCCGCCGTACAGCACGATGTCGAGGATGATCCCCGCGGCAAACACTACGGTCCCCCACCCCTGCAGCCCGCCGAACGAGTTCTCGGCGATCGCGTAAGCGATGGTCGTGCACGGCACGAAGAGGAAGCCGATGAATCCCCAGATGAACGGCAGGCCGATGCGGCTCAGATAGTCGGTGAACAACCAGAGGCCGAACAGGATGATGCGCGGCGAGGCCGCCAACACACCGAGGATCAGACAGCAGCCCACTCGTCCTCCCTCCACGCGCGCGTCGCAACGACGCAGGACACGGTCCCTTCAGCGTCGATTCACGCAACGCTAACACGTGCTGGGGAGACTGTGATCATCATGATGTCGCACGGCATGAGGATCAGGCGGCAGCTGCGCTCGGCCCGAGTCTCGGCGCTGACCAGCGAGGAGCGCCGGAAGGCGCTCCGGGCTGCCGAACGAGCGGCCCAGAGGAGCGATCGGCCGGCGCCCGCAGCCGGCGCGCCGCCCAGGGCCTCCCCCCGTCCCCGCACGGGCGCTTCCTGAGCGGCGGCGGGCCGCCGGACGCCCTCGGCCCAGCGGCCCGCCGCCTCGCCGCCTTGCCGGTGCGGCGACTTCTCGGTCTCCCCGGCCGCGAACCCACGGGCAGAACGGACGGCGCGCCGCTGTCGGCGATCACCGCGAGCGCGTCGCCCACGAGGTCCTCTTCTCCGAAGTCGCCGGGCGCAGGGCCGGAGGCGCCGTGGCCTCGCCAGTCAACGGCAGGCACGCGGTGGTGCGCACTGAGCCGGTCGATGACCGGCGCCCAATCGGCACGGGTGGCGCACCATCCCGACATGAGCAGAAGCGCAGGGTCACCAAGCCCCACGTCGATGTAGTCGGTGGCCGTCCCACCCGATCTCACAAGAGGCATGACCGCCTCCCTGGATAGTCGATGATCATGGAGAGTGGGTTCCCCACGGCGGCGACTGACGCCGTTCGCCTCACGGTCAAGTGGCCGAAGCGCTCAGGGTCCAGGAAAGGGGATGGGCCGCGGCGAGCGCCTTGCGCTCGCCGCGGCCCAGAGGGGCCAACGGCGCCCGGGCGCCAGGAGGAAGGCGCAGCCGGGCTGAAGGGTCACTGGCTTGGTGGGGGCGCACCGTGACGCAGCCGGACCCTGAGACGGTTGGGGGGGCAACCGCCATAGCCGTTCTTGGCTTGCGCACACTCTCGCAAGTGAATGTGAAGCCTGTGTTCAGAAAGCATTGAGCGACGTTAGGGCGACGGCGGCTCGTCGCCTGAGCCCTGCTCGAACCGCCCGAGGAACTCCTCAAAGGCGTCGTCGATCGCGTCGAGGTCGGGGCCGGTGACCGGCCCTGACTCCGAGGTGGTCTCGCCCCGATGCGCCGGCGCGTCGGCGGTCGCGTCCGGCGGCGACTCAAACGAGACCGCAGTCGTGAGCTCGTCCACTGCGTCCTCGCCGGCGGCGACCTGATCGTCAGACTCCCACACGAAGTCGTCGCCGGCGTCAAAGGCTTCCTCGTCACCGGCGTCGGGCTCCTCGTCCCGAGCACCCGGGTGCTCGCGCTCGAAGCGGATCTGCTCGAGCGCCGCGCGTGCCCACTCGCCCCCCTCGGGATCGTCGAGCGTCGCCACGAGGTCCGGCTCGGCGAGACCCCCGAGGGCGACGAGCCCGTCCACGGCGGCCCCTTTGACCTGGTCGTCGGCGCGGCCGCACAGCACCTCTGTGAGTCCGAGCACCGCCTCGCCCGGGTCCATCTGATCGAGCGCCTCGGCAGCGCGCTCCGGCGCCGGCCCGTCCGGGTCGTAGACCTCGCCGAGCAAGGCCTCGAGCAGAAGCTCGACCACGGCCGGACCCCTCGACGCCAGCACGCCCTGCACCTCGTCGACGAGCGGATAGGTCTCAGCGGTCAGCGGCAGATCCAGCAGCGCGAGGAGCGCCTCGCTGGGCGCGGATGCCTGAAACTCGGCCAGGTACTCGGCGATCGAGTCGCAGGCGAAATCCTGATCCTCGCGCCTGCGCGCTTCGCCGTAGGCGTCCGTCAGCTGGCGGGCGAGGGCGATCAAGGCTTCGTCGTCGCTGCGGTAGCTCCCCATGACCGCATGGTACGCGCCGCCGGGCAAAAGGGGAAAGCCCGCCAGGCGGCGCTACTCCTTCTCGTCCTCGAACAGCGCCTCGTACTCGCCGTAGCCGTCGGCCGCGAGCTTCTCCTTGGGCACGAACCGCAGCGCGGCCGAGTTCATGCAATAGCGCTGCCCCGTCGGCTTGGGGCCGTCGGGGAAGACGTGGCCGAGGTGCGAGTCGCTCCCGGCGCTGCGGACCTCGGTGCGCCTGCTGAGGAGCTTATGGTCATGACGCGTGGTGACGGCCTCGTCGCGCAGAGGTCTGGTGAAGCTCGGCCAGCCCGAGCCCGAGTCGTACTTGTCGCGGCTGCTGAACAGCGGGTCGCCGTTCACGACGTCCACGTAGATGCCATCGCGATGCTCGTCCCAGTACTCGTTGGCGAAGGGCGCCTCAGTGCCCTCGCGCTGGGTAACGTCGTACTGCAGCGGGGTCAGCTTGTTCCGGAGCTCCGCATCGTGCTTGTCGTCGTTCACAGGGGGACCTCCCCGGTTCACTTCTGGTGGGTCTTCATCCACTCCTCGTGCGTGGGCACGTCCTCGCCGACCACATACAAGAAGTAGTAGGCGCCCGTGTCGCCGAGAAAGCGGAACTCGCCGCGCAGCGCGGCGACGGTGGCGTCGAAGTCGCCCTGGGAGCGGAGCCAGCCGACGAACCCGCCGGGCCGGTCGTCCAGGGCGAGCATCGCCTGGGCGTTGGTGACCGTCGCCTCGATCTTGCGCCGGTTGCGGATGATGGTCGTGTCGGCGGTGAGGCGCTCGATGTCGTCATCGGTGAAGGCCGCGACGGTCTCCGGGTCGAACCCGGCGAACGCTTCGCGGAAACCATCCCATTTGGCCTCCACGACGCGCCAACTCATCCCGCTCTGGAACGCGGCGCGGGTGATGACATCGAGATAGTCGGCCAAGCCGGCGGGCTGTATCTGGGTGGGCGCTTGCACGATGGACCCCCGCGTCGTGGGTGGTACTGCCGTCTATTCCCGGCGGAGCGACCAATCCACGCGTACGCTCGCGAGCAGGTGCGCGCGTCAGTGCACCGCGGTGGCGTCGTTGCCGACGGGCACGAGCTCGGCATCGACGAACGCTTGCACCACCGAGCGGACGGTGTGACGGTCCTCGCCGGCGAACACGCGCATCCCGGCCTGCAGACACGCGAGCAGGGGCTTGCGGCCGATGCCGGCGACGATCACCACGTCCACGAAGTTCTCGCCCAGCGTCAGCACCTGCGTCAGGCCGTGGTCGCCCTTCACGTGCGGCGAGTTGGGTACGGTGAACGCGTTGACGACCACATCGTCGACGATGTCGACGAAGGTGAAGCTCGGGCTGCGACCGAAGTGGCCCGACCGCGCCGCGTCGAGCCCGCCGGGCATGTCCGACGGGACCGCGAGCCGGAGAATCTGTCGTTGATCGTCTTTCATCGCCTCTGCTGGGTCCATCCCTCGTGGAGGGACAGCCTACACCCATGGCCGCACAGGTGCCTTTCTGGGCTCGGCGGGCTATCCTCAGATCGAGACACCACCATCGACGACCCCAAGGGGGCCGACAATGCCGCTTGGCGGCTACTGTACCGTGTGTCAACGCTGGGTCTGGCTCACGCCGTATGGCGAGTGCCAGAACGGTCATCCTGCGCTGGCCGTCAAGGACATCCAGCAACTCAAGCCGCAGGCCGATCCCGATGTGCTCGTCGGCGAAGTCCTTGAGGATGGGCCGAGCCGCGCCCGGTTCCGCTGGTGGTGGCGCCACTCGCTGTGGATCTGGTGGACCTTCACTCTCGGGTTCATGAACTGGCTGGCGTTCGTGTACGTCGGCGTGCGCGCCCGGCACACGCCGTGGACCCTCTTCGGCTTCGCCTACCTGCTGCCGCTCATCCTCACGATCCTGGCGGTGGGCACACCACTGCTGCAGGCCGCGATCGTGCTGCAACTGCTGGTCGCCGTGGGATCCGTCGCCCACGCCTTCTACATCCGCCCCTACTACCGGGCGATCATGTTCGGCGACGCCTCGCCGCGATCGCTGCCGTCCGCGCCGCAGCCGCCGGCCCTCGCGGCCGGGTCGCGGCCGCAACTGCCGAAGAACATCGACGAGCGCGCCGCCGACGTGCTGCAGCCGGCGCGCCGGCAAGTGGACAAGATCCTGAACAAGGCGAGCTTCATCGGCAAGCCGGCCGTACGCGACGAGGTGGTCGGCCTCTGCTCCACGGCCGACCAGATCATCGCGGAGCTGGCGTCCCAGCCGCGCAAGCTCGACGCGGCGCGCGGCTTCCTCACCTACTACCTGGACGCGGCGCAGAGGATCGTCGAGGGCTACGTGAATCTCGGCCGGCGCGGGGGCTCCACGCCGGAGATCAACCAGACGCTGGTGCGCGCCGAGGCCTCGCTCAAGGTCGTGCAGGAGGCCTTCGACCGCCAGCTGGCGAACGTGCTCGAGGACCGCGCCATGGACCTCGACAGTGAGATCGAGCTGCTGGAGCGCACGGTCCGCAGCGAGACGATGTACACCCAGACCGGGGAGCTGCAATGAGCGACGAGATCCAGAAGCAGGACGAGCCGCAAGCGGCGACGCCGGACGCGCCGCTGGCGCCGGGGACGGCCGTCGCGCCCTCAGGCGACCAGCCCGCCGCCGGCGCCCTGTCTCCGACCGACCTCCAGCGGGTCGCGGAACTGAGCAAACAGGTCGACGTCAACGACTCGCAATCCGTGCTCGCCTACGGCCTCCCGGCCCAGAGCCGCATCGCCAATTTCGCCGACTCGCTGCTGGGCGACGTGCGCAACAAGGACGCCGGCAGCGGGGGCGAGGCCCTGCAGGACCTCCTCAAGAAGGTCCGCGAGATCGATGTCGACGCCCTGAGCTCCGGCAGCGGCAAGAGCAAGCTTCCGATCCTGGGCCGCTTCGCCAACACCTTCGACCGTTTCTCGTCCAGGTATCAGAAGGTCGCGACGAGCATCGAGAAGATCCTCGACGCGCTCGAGCGCTCGCGCATGGCCCTGCTCAAGGACATGACCGTGCTCGACAAGATGTACGAGCTCAACCTCGACTACCTCAAGCAGCTCGACGTCTACATCGCCGCCGGGGAGCGGGCGCTCACGGAGTTGCACACGGTCAAGATCCCGGCGCTCGAGGCCGAGGTGGCGGCCAGCAGCGACGTCATGGCCGCGCAACGACTGGCCGACCTGCAGCAGGCCGCGACCAGGTTCGAGCGCCGCATCCACGACCTCAGGCTCACGCGCATGATCGCCATCCAGACGGCGCCGCAGATCCGCCTGATCCAGAGCAACGACCAGAACCTCGTCGAGAAGATCCAGAGCTCGATCCTCACCACCATCCCCCTGTGGAAGAACCAGATCGTCATCGCGATCAGCCTGTACCGGCAGCAGAAGGCCGTGGAACTGCAGAAGCAGGTGACGGACACGACCAACGAACTGCTGTCCAAGAACGCCGAGTTGCTCCGCGACGGCTCGGCCAAGGTCGGACGCGAGGTCGAACGCGGTGTGGTCGACGTCGAGACGCTGCAGAAGGTCAACACCGACCTGATCGCGACGCTCGAGGAGACCATCCGCATCCAGGAGGAAGGGCGCACCAAGCGCGTGGAGGCGGAGGCAGAAATCGGGCGCCTGCAGGTGGAACTCCGGCAGAAGCTCATCGAGCTCCGCTCCCAGGCACCTCAGATCGCGGCGCCGGACGAGCCTCAGCGGCTGACAGACTACTGAGTCGCCGCTCGTCCCGCTCGGCCGGCCGGCTACCAGCCCGACGTACCCGGGCCGCCCTTGAAGGGCCCCTCGATGTCGGCTGTGATCCAGCCGCCGTAGAAATCGCCCGACTGCGGCTGCACCCGCTCGTCGTCGACCCAGGCGGCGTCCACCCGGCTGGGGTAGAACGCGATGTAGTCGCGGATGACTTCGTAGCGAGATGAGGGTTCGGGGTAGCACCACGCCGCTTCCCGGACCTCGCGCTCGCCGGCCACGAGGTCATAGTAGCTCGCCTCGCCCTTGAACTCGCAGTAGGTGCGTCGCCGGCTGGGGCGCAGGAACTCGCTGCGCACGTCCTCCGGCGGTACGTAGAACACCGGTGGGTGGCTGGTCTCCAGCACGCGGTAGGCCTGCGTAGTCTGAACGATGACCTCGCCGGCGAACTCGACGCGCACCAGCCTCTGGCTCGCCTCCACCCGTGGCGGCCGCGGATAGTCCCACACGGACTCCATCAGTTCAGCCTCCAGATGCCCGCGTTGAGATAGGCAGCGAAGCCCACCCAGCCGAGGTACGGCAGCAGCAGCGCGCCCGCCGCCGGGCGGACGACCCAGAACGCGGCGATGGTCGCCAGGATGACGAGCCAGAGCACGGTGATCTCGAGCAGCGCGGCGCCGATGCGGTGCTGCCCAAAGAAGATGAGAGACCAGGCGAAGTTCAGCACGAGTTGCGCCGCGAAGAGGCCGAGCGCGAGGGCCGTCTGACGGGTCAGTCCCTCGCGCCACACCAGCCATGCGGCGATGCCCATGAGAAGGTAGAGGACGGTCCACGCCGGTCCGAAGGCCGCCGGAGGCGGCGTGGCCGGCGGCTTGCGCAGGGCGTCGTAGAACGAGACGAAGTCCCCGCCGGCCGCGAGCCCGCTCAGCGCGCCGATCGCCTCCGTGCCGAGCACGGCGACGATGAGGCCGATGATGTCTCGCCTGGGCATGACCTGTACCTTCCCCCAGCGCGCCGGCGTACCCCGTTCACGCCGGTCACGGGGCCGGCGCCCGGACTACGGTGGTGATCTCGTCGATGTACGCAGCGACGGTCCGCCGTTGTCCCGTATCGAGCCGCTCAGCGGCGGCGACCACGCCGTCGGCCATCCCGTGGACCTGCGTGAAGACCCGGTCGCGGCCGCTGGCCGTAAGGCGGACCATGATGCGCCGGCGGTCGGTGGCGTGGGGCTCGCGGACGACGTAGTCGCGCTCGACCAGCCTATCCAGCATCGCCGTCATCGCGCCCGTGGTCATGTGGAGCCGCCTCGTCAGGTCGGTCGGCCCGAGCGGGCCGTCGAGAGAGAGATGCGTGAGGGCCAGTAGTTCTGCCGCAGAGAGGCCGAGGCGCTCGGACATCACGAGGTGCATCTGCGACATCATGAGGTCAAGGCGCCGCACCGCCATTGCGACGTCCTTGGCCGAACAGTCCTGCTGGTCGTCCCCCATCAATCTCTCCTCTTCCGTAACTTCACTTTGTGAGTGAGTTACTTTACTGACGGTACAATAATCGCGTCAAGAGATGCCTTCCCCCTGGTCCCGCGCCCGCAGGAGGGCCGTCAGTCTCCGTCGGCCTCCGCCAGCAGGCCCTCGAGGTCGAGCGGATCGACCACCATCGCGTAGCTGCCGTCCGGGCCGACCGGCCACTCGTCCCGCGGCCGGTCCCAGTACAGCTCGATCCCGTTGTCGTCCGGGTCGTGCAGGTAGATGGCCTCGCTCACGGCGTGGTCGGACGCGCCGTCGATCGGATACCGGCGCTCGACCAGTGCGCGGAGCGCACGTGCCAGCGCCGCCCGCGTCGGGTAGCGGATGGCGACGTGGTAGAGGCCCGTCGACCCGCGCGGCGGCGGTGAGCCGCCGCGCGACTCCCATGTATTGAGGCCGATGTGGTGGTGATAGCCGCCCGCGGACAAGAAGGCGGCCTGATCGCCGAGCCTGCCCGTGAGTTCAAAGCCGAGAACGCCGTGGTAGAAGTCGAGTGCCCGGTCGAGGTCCGCCACCTTGAGGTGGACGTGCCCGATGTCGGTACCGGCATCGAGCGTCGGAGCCTCGAGCTGCGTGAGGTCGGGTCTGGTAGCCATGTTCCTGCTCCGGATGAGTCGGGATGATGATGGAGCCGCTCCAGCGTCATCAGGCGCTGGACTCCTCGGAGTCGGCGAGCCGCCGCAAGGACGCGGTGAGCCGGTCCAGCTCCTCAAGCGAGAGACGGCCGGCGAGCTGCCGCGCCACGCCGGCTGCAAGCGCCGGGGCCGCGGCCGCGGCCGTCCGCCGGCCCTCGTCCGTCAGCCCTGCGTACACGACGCGGCGATCGGTCGGGCAGGCCGCACGCACGACGAGCCCGCGCTCGGCCAGCCGGTCGACGAGGCGCGTCACTCCGCTCTTGCTCAGACGCAGTGAGCGGCTGACGTCCGCCATCCGCAGTCGCTGTTCCGGCGCCTCGCCGAGTCGCACCAGCAGGTCGGCCTCCTCGGGCAGAATGCCGAACTCGGCGTCCAGAAGTCCCGCCAGCCGGGTCCTCATGGTCAGCGTCGCTCCGATGAGCCCGTCCCACAGAGCAAGTGCCGCACGCTCGTGCAGTTCGATTCCGGGGAGCCTCGTCGCTGTCGCCTTCCGTTCCATGTGCTCGTTGTACCCATGTTTCATCTGAAATAGTCCCAGAGACAAGTATTGCGCATGCAATTAGTTTGGAGGACACCATGGACATCACGATCATCGGGGCCGGGAACGTGGGCAAGGCGCTCACCGGGTCGGCCATCAGGGTCGGGCACAGCGTGACGCTCAGTTCAGCGAGCGGCGAGTCCGCTCGACTCGCAGCAGGACTGATGGGGGCGGGAGCCGCCGCATCAAACCGTGAGGCCGTCGACGGAGCGGAGGTCGTGGTGCTCGCCGTGCCCTATTCCGCCGTGGAAGACATCCTCGATGAGGTCGGCGAGGCGCTCGACGGCAAGATCCTCGTCGACGCCACCAACCCCCTCAAGCCCGACTACTCAGGTCTGGCGACCGGGGGGGCCTCGGGCGCCGAGGAGATCCAGGCCCGCGTACCCGGGGCGCGAGTCGTCAAGGCCTTCAACACACAATTCGCCGCACGCCAAGCCGAACCGACGGTGTCAGGCCTTCGCGCCGACGGCTTCGTCGCCGGCGACGATGCCCAGGCGAAGGCCGCGGTGCTCGGCCTCGTCGAGGCGATCGGCTTCAACCCGGTCGACGCCGGCGGGACTCGCCATGGCCCGCTATCTGGAGGGAATGGCCTGGCTCAACATCTCGCTGCAGACGCGCAACGGCTGGAGCTGGCAGGCGGGCTGGAAGCTCGTCGGACCCGATGGTGACGCGTCCTGACGGCGCCCAGGACTGGACTGATCAGATGCACCAGAGGGGAGGCCGCAGCGGCCTCCCCGCCCCTCTCCGTATTGGTGCGTCAGTCGGTCACGACCTCGCCCGAAGCGCACGTCCCAAGGACCTCGTCACACGACGGCTCTCGGTCGTGCCGGGCCGAAAACAGCCGGAAGCGTCCAGGCGTCCAAGTCGCCACGATTGCGACGAAGAAGCCGCTCAGAGCGACGATGCCGGCGATCATGAGCCCGGTCGAGAACCCGACCGTGAGGCCGTGGAACAGGATCGCCGGCGGGACGCCGGCCGCGCCGGAGCCCGCCTGGGCGCCTCCTCCGGCCGTCGCCGCGCCGCCGGCCGCCGCCGCCGCGGCCATCGAGTCACGCACGGTGTGTGAGACCGACGTCCAGGCGATGGTCCCGATGGCGGCCAGGCCAATCGATCCACCCACCTGCTGGCCGATGTTCAGCAGGCTGGACGCCGCGCCCGCCTCGTCGTGGCGCACGTGCGACACGACCATCAGCGTTATCGGCACGAACATCAGGCCCATGCCGATGCTCAGCACGACCATCGGACCCAGCAGATTGACCCAGTAGCTGCCGGTAGGCGTCAGCCGCGACAGCAGCATGAAGCCAGCGCCAGCGAACAGAGGCCCGGCCATGAGCAGGGGCCGCACACCGACCTTCGTCACCAGCACGCGCGCCACTAGGACGTTGATCCCGATCAGCATGATCGGGAACGGCACCCAGGAGAGGCCGGCCTTCACCGGGCTGTAGCCCCAGACCGTCTGGATGTAGATGGTCAGGAAGAAGAACACCGCGAACATCGCCGTGCCGAGCAGCAGCATCATGATATAGGCCCCGGAGCGGCGGCGAGACCGCAGCAGGTTCAGGTCGAGCTCCGGCTCCTTGACGTACCGCTCGATGAAGACGAAGCCGACGAGCAGGGCGACAGCTCCGCCCAGGCAGGCGATCGTCACCGAGTCGCCCCAGTGAGACACGCCGTCCTGCCCCGCGGCGGCGTGGGTGAGGCCGTAGACCAGGAGCGCGAGGCCTGTGGTGCTGGTCACGACTCCGGGGATATCGAGTCGGCGCTGCAAGCGGCCGCCGCCGACCAGCGCGATCGGAGCCAGCGCGGCCACAATCAGACCGATCGGCGCGTTGACGAAGAAGACCCAGCGCCACGACACGTACGATGTCAGGATCCCGCCAAGCAGCAGGCCGATGGCGCCGCCGGCGCCGGCCATGCCGGCCCAGACGCCGAGCGCCCGGTTCCGCGGCGCGCCCATCGGGAACGTAGTGGCGATCAGAGCAAGGGCCGTAGGCGCTGCGAGCGCGGCCCCCGCACCCTGAACGGCGCGCGCCGCCAGCAGCCACCACTCCGAGGTGGCGAAGCCTCCTGTGAGTGAGGCGAGAGAGAAGAGCAGGATGCCGGTCATGAATACGCGCCGGCGCCCGTAGATGTCGCCGAGCCGGCCGCCGAGCAGCAGCAGGCTGCCGAAGGCCAGCGAGTAGGCGGTGACGATCCACTCTAGCCCGGTTCCACTGAAGCCGAGGGCGCGTTGGATGTGAGGCAGCGCGACGTTCACGATCGTGGCGTCGAGGACGATCATGAGCTGGGCGGCGGCGATGACGACGAGCGCCAGACCCAGCCGACGAGGAACTTGGGTCGCACGGTCGGTGGTCGCCGCGTCTGACTCCGAGTCATTCTCGGCCATCGCTCCATGCGGCGAGGAGAGATCTTCGGTCATGATGAACTCCCGGGGGAGGAGGTAATGAGGATGGTTTCAGTCCAACTACCGCACCGGAGAATCGGCAAACATGGGTGCGTGCACGGCGGGTGCGAGATGAGCGCTGCGACGGATCAGGCGGCCTGCCGAGACTGGGCGTCTGCCAAGTGCTGCTGCACGAGCCGCACGGCGACAGCACCCTCGCCGACGGCCGATGCGACCCGCTTGACCGAGTCGGCACGCACGTCGCCGGCCGCGAACACGCCCGGCAGGCTGGTCTCGAGGCCGAGCGGGAGCCGCTGCAGAGGCCATGGCTGCGGGAGTCCGGCGCCGACGATGTCCGGCCCGGTGAGCAGGAACCCATGCTCGTTGCGGGCGATCTCCGGCGGCAGCCAGCCGGTGTGTGGATCGGCGCCGATCAGCACGAAGAGCGCGTCGGCCGGCACCACCTCGCGGTCGCCGCTGTCCAGCTGCTCCAGCGTCAGTTGGCGCAGGCGAGTGTCGCCGTCGCCATTGACCACCAGAGTCCTCGGGCGCATCGAGATGCGATCCGCGTTCTGGAGGAAGGAGACGAGGTAGCGCGACATCGTGTCGGAGAGCCCATCCCCGCGCATGACCAGGGTGACGTGGCGCGCGTACTTGGCCAGGTGGATCGCCGCCTGCCCGGCCGAGTTGCCGCCGCCGACGACGAAGACCTCCATGTCCACGAGCGACCGTGCCTCGGCGGACACCGAGCCGTAGAACACGCCGGAGCCGCGGAACGAGTCCAGCCGCGGCATAGCCAGGCGCCGATACGTCACCCCCATCGCGAGGATGACGGCCCGGGCCCGTAGCGACGCGCCATCGGAGAGCTCCACGACCGACGCGCCGCCGTCGTCCCGAAGCGAGACGGCCTCGTTGGAGAACAGGAACTCGGCCCCGAACTGCCACGCCTGCTCGTAGGCGCGGAAGGTCAACTCGCCGCCGGAGATGCCGGCCGGGAAGCCGACGTAGTTGTGGATCATGGTGCTCTGCCCGGCCTGGCCGCCGAGCGCCTCGCGCTCGAGCACCACCGTGTTGAGGCCTTCAGACGAGCCGTACACTGCCGCGGCCAGACCGGCCGGCCCGGCGCCGACGATGAGCAGGTCGCACTCATCGGCGGACGGCTGGCTGCGCACCCCGAGGGACTCCGCGACCTCGCGGTTGCTCGGGTCCTCCAGGACTCGGCCGCCGAAGACGACGGCGACCGGGAGCCGCGGCGTCTCGTCGAGGCCGGCGTCCCGCAGGATCTCCCGGCCCTCGTCACTGTCCGAGTCGTAGAACCCGTAGGCCACGCCGTTCCGCCCGAGCAAGTCGCGGAGCTCGTGCGAGCGCGGCGCCCAGCGCTCGCCGACGAGGCGGACGGCCTCGTACACGGGACGCTGGAGGCGGGACCACTCGTACAGGAAGCCCGCCACCTCACGGTGGAAGCGCTCGTCCGGAGCGGTGTGCCAGGGCTTCGTGACGAAGAACTCGATCTGGCCGACGGCGCAGCCGGTCATGATCGCCTGCGGCGAACTGCGGTCGCCCCACGAAACGAGCATGACGCGCTTGGCGACGGGGTCGATCGCCCGCGCCTCGCCGAGGAAGTCGGTGCCGGCCATCTCGGGCATGGCCTGGTCGGCAAGGATCAGCGCGACTGGCTGTCCGGCTGCCTTGAGGCGGCGGAGTTCGTCGAGCGCCGCCGTCGCCGACGCCCGGGCCAGCACCCGGTAGTCCCTGCCGTACCGCTTGCGCATCTCCCGCTCGGTGATGGTCAGGCTGGCGACGTCATCGTCGACGACGAGGATGACGGGCTCATCGCTCACAGATGCCTCCCGGGTCGCGCCATAGTGTCTGATGCCCTGATCGTGCCATCTCAAGCCGGCGACCGTCAGCCTCCCGGCCGGTCACCCAGCGTGACGGTCGTGTCCTCCGGAGATCCTGCGTTGCTGGTCACGGTCAGCGTCACCTTGTCACCGGCTGCTTCAGGGCGATGGCGGCGGCGAGCCGCTGCATGCTCGTGAGGGGCTGTCCACCGACCTGGGTGACGATGTCGCCGCCGGTGCGCATGGGCACGCCCTGGATGACCTTGGTCTGCGCGTCGGCCTTGACCCGGCCGAGGCGGCCGCGGTGTTCGGCTGGACCTTGATCACCAGCACGCGGCGACGGCATCGCCTGCGGCACGCCGCGTCCGCCTTTCCGCGGCTCCTCCGCGGCAGACGCCGGAACCCACCCGCGCAGCGACTGTCTAGCGACGACTGCTGCAGTTGTCACGTTGCCCGGCTGCGACCTGCAATCGCACGCGCGTAGAAGTCCGTCAGCCGCGGAGAAGGTCCGCCACCGCGGCCAGCTCGGCCGAGGTCAACCGCCAGGCCCCGGTGGCCGCCGCGTTGGCGCGCACCTGCGCAGGGGAGGTCGCGCCGGCGATGACGGTCGCCACCGGCGCGTGCGCGGCCAGATACGAGAGCGAAAGCTCGAGCAGTGAGCGACCACGCGCCTCGGCGTAGGCGGCGAGGAGCTCGACGGTATCCAGCCGGCGGCTGTCGATGACGTCCTCCGCCGGGCGTCCGTCGCCGCCGAGCCGCGACCCGCGCGGCGTATGCCGCCCGCGCCGGTAGGCGCCGCTGAGCAGCCCGGAGGCGAGTGGAAAGAAGGGGACGAAGGCCATGCCGATGCTCGCCGCGGTCCTCAGCACACCGCTCTCGGGCGCGACGTCCTCGCCCTCCGGCTCGCGCTCGAAGAGGCTGTACTCGTTCTCGACGACGGCAAAGCCGCGCAGCCCCTGCTCGGCCGCCGCCCGGGCGGCCTCGGCCAGCTGCGCGGGAGAGAAGTTGGAGCACCCGATCTCGCGCACCAGACCGCGGTCGAGCAACGCGTTCATCACCTCGAGCGTCTCGCCGAGCGGCGTCCGTGGGTCGGGCTTGTGGTAGTAAAAGAGGTCGAGCTGATCGGCGCCCAACCGGCTCAGAGTCGCCTCCAGCGCCTGCGGCACCCAGTCGGCCTGCTTCACGCCGCGCCGGGGCGGCCCATAGTAGCCGAACTTCGACGCGATCGTCACCTCGCCGCGCCGGGCGCCGAGCGCGCGCCCGAGGTACTCCTCGGAGCGCCCCTCGCCGTAGGTGTCGGCCGTATCGAAGTGCGTGACGCCGGCGTCCAGGGCGGCCGCGACCACCTCGCGCGTCGCCGCCGCATCGAGCCGCCGGCCGAAGTTGTTGGTCCCCAGCCCTGCAAGCGAGACCTCGAGCTGCCCGATCTTGCGCTGTTCCATGCGAAGACTCTTCCCGAGCGGCGGGCGCGCTCGCCCGCTATGCGGCGAGCTCCGGTTCCCGGACACTCCCGCGCGGGCGCGGCAGCACGAACGGCTGCACGACGATGGGGGTCACGCGGCAGCGCGGAGCATCGCCGCAAGGCTGCGCTCCACGTCGTCCTCCGTCGTCGCCCAGCCGGAGACGCTGATGCGCATGGCCGTGCGGCCCTGCCACACCGTCACGCCGGCCCAACAGGTGCCGTCCTCCTGGATGGCGGCGACGACGCGGCGCGTCGTCTCGTCGTCGCCGAACGACACCAGCACCTGGTTGAGGACTACGTCGTTCAGGATCTCGAAGCCCGCTGCTTTCAGCCCCAGGGCAAAAGCCGTGGCATGCCGGCAGTCGCGCTCGACCAGGTCAGCCAAGCCCGAGCGGCCGAGGGCGCGGATCGTGGCCCACACCTCGACGCCGCGGGCGCGCCGTGAGAGCTCGGGCGTGTGCGCCGCGGGCTCGCGCATCATGCTGTCGGGCAGGTACGCGGCCGTCACGCCCATGGCCGCGCGCAGGGGCTCGGGGTCGCGCACGAACGCGAGCCCGCTGTCGTACGGCACGTTGAGCCACTTGTGCGCGTCGGTCGCCCACGAGTCCGCTGTCCCGACGCCGCTCATGAGGTGTGCGCGCGCCGGCGCCACCGCCGCCCAGAGGCCAAAGGCGCCGTCCACGTGGACCCAAGCCCCGGCTTCGTGCGCCTGGGCGGCGACCTGTTCCACCGGGTCGAACGCGCCGGTGTTCACGTTGCCGGCCTGCACGCAGACGATCGTCGGCCCGGTGATGGGCGGCAGCGCGTCGGCGCGCATCCGGCCCTGCCCGTCGACCGGCACCCTGACCGCGCGTCCTCTCCCCAGCCCGAGCAGACCGAGGCTCTTCACCAGGGACGGGTGCACCTCCTCGCCGACGATCACGGTCACCGGCGGCGCGCCGCTGAGACCGCGTTCGTCGACGTCCCACCCGACGCGAGCCAGCACGGCGTGCCGAGCTGCCGCGAGCGCCGTGAGATTGGCCACGGTCGCACCGGTGACAAAGCCTGCCACCGTGGTGGAGGGCAGGCCGAAGAGCTCGACCAGCCAGCGCTGCGCCACCCGCTCGAGCCTGGCCGCCACCGGAGAGGCCGTGAAGGCGCCGCCGTTCTGGTCCCACGCCGCAGCCAGCCAGTTGGCGGCCACCGCCACCGGATGCGACCCGCCGATGACGAAGCCGAAGAACCTGGGGCCGGCGGACGCCATCGTGGCCGGCGAGCCAGCCTCGTCGAGCAGGGCGATCACTCGTTCCGCGTCGTCAGGGCCTTCCGGCAGCGCCCCGTCGAAGCGCTCCAAGCCGGCGAGTGCTTCGGCCTCCGGCCTGACGGCGCGATCCGGCAACTCGCGCAAGTAGCGGATGGCGCGCTCGGCAGTGGTACGCAACAGCTCGTCCATGGTCCAGCCCCTCACTCTTCCGCCGGCGGCGTCGCAAGCTCGTGCGCCATCCGGTGATAGGTGTCCATGGTCGCGGCCCTGCCGGGCGTGGCGGCCAGACGTCCGAACTCCTCGCCCAGCATCTCCTGCTCCCTCAGGCTGAGCACTCGTTCGGTCAGCGGGAAGAGGACCGTGTCCTCCTTGCCGATGTGCAGCGGCAGCAGGTAGGCATAGAGTTTCAGGTTCTCGGCGACGACCGCACGCGCCACCGCGGCACGTTCTGGGTCGGACCCAGTCGCTTCGGGCAAGGCCTTGTCGATGGCACGGATGCAGTCCCGCGCCGCCTGGTGCTCGCTGAGCAGGACGCTGATCGTGCCGCCCGCAGCGGCGCTCCTCTCCTCGAGCAGCGGGAAGAGGAGGTCCTCCTCCTTCGCGTGATGGTCGCCGTCGGTGAAGTTGCGCGTGAAGTCGACCATCTGGGCTACCCGATCCGCGTGGATGTCCCCGGTCCGCTCGACGTAGGCGGCTTCGGCCTCCATCGCGCCTACCACCAGCCTCACGTACTCGTGCTCGTCGGCGAGCTGACGAGTCGGACTCTCTGCCATCGGGTCTCCCTTTCGCCTGTGGTCCATCGATTCCCCGTGCCGCCCCGGCCAAATCGGTCGCCGCCGTGGCGACGGCGGAAGCAGATGGAGCACCGGGACGAGCCGCGGGGCGGGCGGCGCTTCCGGCCTCCCGCCCCGCCCGTGCGGCCCGGGGCCGCGCGAAGAGTGCGTGTGCGTCCTTTGTCCTCGTGCGAGTGGTCGATCCGTCATCCTCCTTGCGCCTAGCTCGCCGCAGCGTCATATTCCAGCGCGCTGCCGCCGTTCCGCGCCGCGCCCGACTGAGCCGATCCCGTCGTACCTGCCATCTGCGCGTGTCCTTCGTCGGACTCGATCATGCGCGAGCCCAGCACGCCTCCCTGCGCGGGAGAATCCATGAGCGTCGAGGTCGTGGCGGACGTGCTCTGCGTCGTCATCGCGGCGGCGACCGGGGCGCCGTTCTTCGCCGCAGCGTTCGAGTTGACGACCACCGCTCCGACGCCGGCCGCACCGATGCCCAGCACCACAGCCCCGGTGGCGACCCATGTGACGATCCTGCGGTCCATCGTTACTCTCCCTCGTGTCCGGAGATCCGTCCTTGCCGGCACGGCCTCGCCGTCCGGCCTGAGTCGCTTACCTCCGCAGAGGATGAATGGACGATGAGCGGTGGGGGGCGCCCCACGGCCCCGCAGAAGGAGGTCAGCCGACCGAGTGAAGGGCGGCGTTCAGCGCGGCTTGCGTCTTCGTCGCCAGTTCCACCTGGTCCGCACCGGCGAAGGCCAGAGCGCGCGGAACCGTGCCGGCCTCGGCACGCAGCACGCCGAGCAGCAGGTGACCCGGCTGCATGCGGCCTTCGCGCCGGCCGACGGCCGCCCGGGCACGGATGATCGCTGCTTACTGCTGGTGCCCCAGCCGGGAGTCCGCGTGAGAGGCCGGCTGGACGGAAGGCCGAAGGCGGCTCGTGAGACGCCGACGCCTGCCAACGCGGCCTCGCCCTGGGCATCAAGCGCCCGCCGCAGGGTGTCGCGATCGAGGCCCGCCCCTGTGAGGACTTCGCGAACGACGGGATCGTCGCCTCGAGCCAGCGCCAGCAAGAGGTGCTCGGCCTCCAGGTCCTTCGAGCCGCGGACGGCCGCCTCATCGCGGGCGCGCTCCAGGACCCGGGCGACGGGGTGGGATCGCTCATTCATCGCTGCTCCTCCTGGTACCGAGAGCGCCAAGCCGGCGCGCGTACTTCTTGTGCACCGCCTGGCGCGTGACGCCGAGGGCCTCCGCGACCTGCGACCAGGTCCAGCCCTCGGAGAGCGCACGCTCGACCTCGGCCAGCTCCAGGTCGTCGGCGAGCCGACGCAGCGCCACCACGGCGGCGAGCCCGTCGGCAGGAGCGGGGGCGGGAGGCCGGAAGGGCCTCCCGCCCCCGCCAGCTCGGGAGTCTGGCGGCGCGCCGCTCAGCCAGCCGCATCCGGCTCGCAAGCCAGCTCGCCGGCACGCGCGTCCTCGCGCTTCTCGCGCTCCAGCAGCGAGACCGAGTGGGCCACGACGTCCTCGCGCGGCGGGATCAGCACGGCGGCGACACCGGCCAGGGCGACGGCGACGGCTCCGACCCACACGGCGGCGGTCATGCCGTCCACGAACGACTGCGGGCTGAGGTAGCCGCCGATGGCACTGAAGACGCTGGCCAGAACAGCGACGCCGAACACGCCGCCGACCTCGCGGATGGTGTTGTTGACGCCGCTCGCCTTGCCCTCTTCCTTGCGCCGCACGGTGCTCAGCACCAGGTTGGCGACCGGGGCGAAGTACAGGCTCATGCCGACGCCGGCCATCACGAAGGCCGGGACCAGCTCTGCGTAGGCGACCGTCGGAGTAGTGACGATGGCCATCCATGCCAGTCCCACCGCCATGAGCGCCATGCCGGAGACCAGCAGCGGACGGGCCCCGATGCGGTCGCTCAGCATGCCGGCGATGGGCGCGACGATGATCGGCATGGCCGTCCACGGCAGCGTGCGGATGCCGGCCTCGAACGGCGAGTAGCCCTGCACGACCTGGAAGAACTGCGCCAGCAGGAAGATCGAGCCGAACATGCCGAAGCTCATCAGCAGAGAGGTGACGTTGGCCGCGGAGAAGGCGCGGCTACGGAAGAAGCGCAGCGGGATCATCGGCTCCGGGGTCCGCCGCTCCCAGAGGACGAACGCGCCCAGCAGGATGATGCCGGCGGCAATCGGCCCGGCGACGCCGAGGCTGGTCCAGCCGTGCTCGTTGCCGCGCACCAGTCCCCAGACGATGCCGAGCAGACCGACGCTGGCCAGGCCCAGACCGGGCAGGTCGAGCGAGCGATTAGGGCCTTTGGACTCGGTCAGGCGGGACAGAGCGATGGGCAGCAGCACGAGGCCGATGGGGACGTTGAGCCAGAAGATCCACTGCCAGGAGAGACCGTCGACGATGGCTCCGCCCACGACCGGGCCGAGCGCGACGGCGAGCCCGCTGACGCCGCCCCAGATGCCGAGCGCCATTCCGCGGCGGGCCGGAGGCACTGCCGCGGAGAGGATCGTCAGGGTGAGCGGCGTCACGATCGCGCCGCCGACGCCCTGCAGAGCGCGGGCGGCGACAAGCGCGTCGATGCTCGGCGCAAGCGCCGCAGCCGCGGAGCCGGCGGTGAAGACCGCAAGGCCCACCAGGAACATGCGCTTGCGCCCGAACCGGTCGCCCAGCGCGGCGCCGGTCAGGAGTAAGACAGCGAAGGTCAGGGTGTACGCGTTCACCGTCCACTCGAGCCCTTGCAGTGAAGCGCCGAGGTCGTGCTTGATCACCGGCAGAGCGGTGGTCACGACCAGGTTGTCGAGCGACACCATGAAGATGGCAACGCTGGTGACCACGAAGGTCCAGAAGGTCGCTGCTCGTGCACTCATTCCTATCATCTCCTTTGCCTTAGTGACTTAGCAATCACTTACTTACGAGAACCTGAAAGGGGCGGGTCCGGCCAAGAGCCGGGCGCCCGCCCCGCGTCTTCTACTTCGTCCGCGCCTTCAGTCGCTCCGCCCTGCCGACCGCGTCGGCCGCCAGATCCGCGAGCGCCGTACCGGTGACCGGGCACATCATCCGCGCCCAGTCGGCGTCCACCTCGGTGAGGTCCATCGCAGCGACGACGTTCATGAGCATGCCGTAGGCGAGCCACTCACGGATCGCCGGCTCAGGCGCCCCGGAGGCCGACTGCACGAAGTTCACCAGGCGCAGCATCTCGTCGCGCACCACGTCGCGGATCTCTTCGTCCGCGCACGCGGCGTAGGCCTGCATCTGCATCAGAAGGAGACTGCGGTCGGCCAGCATCTGCTGGTACGCGGCGCCCATCGCCATGAGGACGTCGGCCTGCCCGGCGTCTTCGCCGGCGTCGGCCGCAGCCGTGCGAAACGCGGCGACCGTGCGCTCAAAGGTGCGCTGCACGGCAGCGATGAAGAGCGCCTTCTTGGTGCCGAACAGCTGGAAGAGATACGGCTGCGAGACGCCGACCTGCTTCGCGATCGCGTCGACCGGCGTGCCGTGGAGGCCGCCGATGGCGAACTCGAGAGTGGCGGCCTCGATGATCTCCCGCCGACGTTCTTCCTTGCTGCTGCGTGTCGTTGCCTTCATGGTGTCCAGTGTACCATAAGTTAGTGGTCACTAAATTGTCAAGATCTGCGGCACCGGAGAAGACCGTACCTCTGAGCAGGCTTGAGCCCTGGCCGGTCTCGGCCGATACGGTAGCGATGACCCTGACCGCATCGACAGCCGGCTCGAGGACCGTACGCCACGTACTGCTCCCTGCCCTCGCGCCACTCGCGATCGTCGGTCTGTACTTCACGCCGGTCACGCTGATCGGATGCGCCAACCGTGGTCTTTTGGCGCTCCTCGTCGTCGGCCTCTCGACGATCGCGGCGTTCGTCACCGTCGCAATCGCCATCCGCGGCCGCACCCGCGGAGATCCCTCGTCCTCGTGGTGGATCCTCTCCACGCTCATCCTCGCCCTGCCATTGGTGCTGCTGCTGGGTCCGCTGGGGTAGCGCGGCGCGACAGAGGACCGCGCGACCCCGGAGATGCGCGGTCAACTGCGTATGGACATCGCCGCTCGGAGTTCCTAGGTTGGTGCCTGCATGGAGCCACGGACTACGACCTGGAGGAGACGAGGGAATGGCTGACAGCAAGGGCGGCGCGGGAGCGGCAGGCGCCGGGGCGGTCTACGGGCTCGGGTTCATCGGCGCGCTCGTCTACTACATCGGCACCGCGAACGGGTTCTGGGACGGGGTCTGGGGAGTCCTCCAGTCCATCGTCTGGCCGGCGTTCTTCGTCTATGGGGTGATGGACAAGTTGAACATCCCCTGAGCGTCGGCCGGCAGGGTCAAGATGCAGTCACGGCCTCCGCCTCCACCGGCGCGGATTCCCGCCGCGTCCCGCTCGAGACCACGGTCACTGCGCCGGCGAAGCTGATCAGGACCCCGATGACGAGTTGCGGCGTCGGGTGCATCCCGAGAAGCGCGACGGAGAAGATGATCGCCCAGACCGCGTACAGCGAGTTCAGCGGCATCGCCCGGCTGGCGCCCACGAGGTGGTTGGCGGCGTAGTACGTGAGATACGACGCCGCCCCAGCCGCCGAGGCTCCGGCCACGAGCCAGAAGCTGGTGTGCGAGAGCGCGCCGCCGAGCACGCGCAGGCCGCCGACCAGCGGCAGCACCACGGCGGCGTACACCACGAACGAGGTCGCCATGCGCAGCGTCCCGGCCACGACCGGGTCGATGGTCTTCATGGCCTGGATGGCGAGCACGCCCTCGATCCCCCAGCCGAGCGTCGCGATGGTCGCCAGGCCGATGCCCAGATAGAAGTACGGCGCGTCGCCCGACGGCGGCGTGTAGGTGACGACGATCGCGCCCAGCACGGTGACGCCGACGCCGGCCCAGCCGCGGCGCGCCACGGACTCGCCCAGGAAGAGGTGGGAGAGCACCGCGCCCACAGCCGGGTAGGTCGCACTGATCGCCATGGTGTAGGCCGGGCCCGCGTACTTGATCCCGAACAGGTAGCCGGACATGGCGATCGGGCCGCCGATGACCGCCGCCGCGCAGAGGAGGAGGCCGTTTCGGCTGGCGAGGCTGCGAGGGAACTGCCGGAGGCGGCCGGTCAGGCCATTGAAGGTCAGCATCCAGCCAGTGGCGAGCCCGTCATGCAGCGCGGCGACTGCGAGCGGAGCGACCAAAGTCGCCGCGCCGATGAACGGCGCCATCGCCAGCACGAGGCCGAGGACGACCCCATCCGCGCCCCAGAAGACGCCGGAGAGCACAGCCCACGCGAAGCCTGATCTCGGCGGTGGCTGGTCGCTGGGCTGCAACATCCTCCTCACTGGCAGGGCGCCTCACGCTCGGCGCCGCTTCCTACTCACCCGACCGGGTAAGCATACTCGCCAAGTGGCCTTTTGCCCACTCACCCGAACGGGTAATCTGGACGCGCGGCGTTGCGACGCCGCACGGATCAGGGGGTCGAGATGCCGGACACAGCCGGAACAGCGGAGACGGGCGACGACGCCGGCCTCGGCGTGCGCAGCTCCGTGCCCCCGAAGCTGCACCCCACCGCCCAGAAGATCCTCGCCGCGGCCAAGAAGCTCTTGTCGGAGCGCGGCTATCAGGGCATGACCCTGCAGGCCATCTCTACGGAGGCTAAGGTCAACAAGGCCGGCGTCTGGTACTACTTCGGCGGCAAGCAGCAGCTCGTGCTCGCCCTACTCGAGGACGTGACCGTCGGCGAGTCTCTCCACTTCGGCACCATGCCGCCGGAGAGCGCCACTCTGGCCGAGCGGGTCGACCTGATCATCGGGACCCCCGACCAGATCAGGGAGCGGGTCAGGCGGTTCAAGCCGTTCTACGAGCTCCTGCCCGAGGCCTCACGCGACGCCGAACTGCACAGCCACCTCGGCGACTACTACCAGGGCTGGTACGACTGGGCCGCTGAAGTGCTGGCGCCGGCGGTCGACTCCTCCGGGACCGACGGCCAGCGGTCCGCCGCGCTCGGCCAGCTCGCCTCGATCCTCCTCGACGGCATCATCCTGGAGGTGGTCGTCGCAGCCCCCGAGTTCGACCTGGAGGCCGCTCTGGACAACGCGCGCCGCTCGCTTCTGCTGGTGGCGGGCGAACCTGGCAACGAGGGATCGGCGGCGACCTGACCGCGACGGGCAGTCGTGTGGTCCGGGCACGCGGGACCGCGGCTGGACCACTCGCCTCGGTCGGTGCATGCTCGAGCCATGAGCGAGCAGGACATGCGCCTCCCGCCGGCACGCTGGGAGTCCTGGAACCCGGTCACCGGGTGCACCAGGATCTCCGAGGGCTGCCGTCACTGCTACGCCGAGCGCTTCGCGGAGCGCTGGCGAGGCATCCCCGGGCACCACTACGAGCACGGGTTCGACCTGCAGCTGCGGCCGGAGCGCCTGGAGCTGCCACTGCACTGGCGGCAGGCGAGGCGCGTGTTCGTGGACTCGATGGGCGACCTCTTCCACGGGCGCGTCCCCGACGAGTACGTGCGCGCGGCGTTCGCGGTCATGGAGCGCGCGCCGCAGCACGTGTTCCACGTGCTGACCAAGCGGCACGAGCGGCTGCTCGAGCTGGCGCCCTCGCTGCCGTGGCCGGCCAACGTGTGGATGGGGGTCACCGTCGAGAGGGCGGACTACGCGGCGCGGGCGGACGCGCTCCGCCGCGTCCCCGCAACCGTGCGGCACATCTCGGCGGAGCCCCTTCTCGGGCCGCTCGACACACTCGACCTCAGCGGCATCGGCCTGGTGATCGCCGGCGGCGAGTCCGGCGCGGAGCGCCGGCCGCCCGACCCGGAGTGGCTCCGCGGCCTGCGCGACCGCTGCGTCGCCGCCGGCGTCGCCTTTGACTTCAAGGGCTGGAGCGGCCGCGGCCAGAACGACGGCGGCCGCCGGCTCGACGGCCGCGAGTGGTCGGAGTCGCCGCCGATGGTCGTACCCGCGGGCGGCGACCAGCGGCGCGGAGACGCCCGGCAAGGTTCGCTGTTCTAGCCGCCTCCGCCGTCAAGCGGGCAGTCAAGCGCGCGGATGCCGGTAGCGCGCTCCCTCCAGGATCTCCTTGAGCCGCGCCAGGTCCTTCTGGTTGGCGCGGCGCATCGACGACGACATCATCGGAGCGGCAAGCGCCGAGAAGCCGGCCGGCTTGCCGCGGTTGCGCAGCGTCATCTTCGTCTGGCCGTCGGGCGTCGGCTGCCAGGTGTACGCGGTCTCCATCGGGAAGGGTCCCTGCGCCGTGCGCATCACCAGCCGCTCATCCGGCACGTACTCGGCGACCTCGTAGGTGTACGACAGGGTCCGCCCCAGGAAGTGAGCCACGAAAGCGATGCGCGATCCCACGCGGAGCGGGGGGTCGGTCACCCACTCCACTCTCTCGATGTTCGCATACCAACGTGGGGCGTTATCCGGATCCGAGACGTAGCCCGCCACCTCGGCCGGCAGTCTGTGGATCACGATCTCGCTCACGACGTCGACGGCCATCCCTCATCCATCCCTGCCCGGGCCCAAGACTCCACCACTGGTGTGCCCTGCGCGGCCCGGGAAGCAGTCCTGTCCGTCGCCTCGGCTCTCTATCTGCGAGCGACGGACTCGCCCGCAGAATGACCGGAATCGGCGCGTTTCCTGGGGCGCGACAGACGCCCCGCGACCGTGTAGCATGATGGCCGCGGCAGCCTGTTCGCGCACCTGTCCACTGGCGGATAGTGAGCCGCGCGGTGAAATGACTCGAGGAGTGGAGCCCCCGATTCCCACCACCTCCGTACGCCGAGACCAGAGCGCGACCGTACGTCTTCGAGTGCTCCTCCTCGCAGAGGTCCGTACTTGATGCTCCGGCGCCTGGACAGGGCATTGAGCGCCCTGCTGGTGATCGCCACCATCGTCGCCTACGGCTACTGGGGCTGGGCCGTTCACGATGGCTGGGCCAGGCTCGTCTGGGCGGCTGGGTGCATGCTCGTCGCGGCCACCATCTGGGACGTACTTCGCGTGCACGGCGACGGTGCGGAGCCTGTGGTCGCCGTCCCCGGCTGGGCGCGGCTCGTCATCGAAGCAGCCTATTTCACCGGCGTGGTGACGTCCCTTGCCGCGGCCGGGCAGCCCGAGCTGGGCATCGTGTACGCGATCCTCATAGGCATCCATTACACCCTGACGCACGAGCGCGTGCTCTGGCTGCTGTATGAAGGCGAGGACGGCGGCTGACGGTCGCTCGCCGAGGGGAGCAACGCTTTCGCGCGGTGCTCGCAGTGGGCGCCGCCGCAGCCGCCCGGACGAGCGCCTATTCGTCGCCGGCAGCCATCCGCGCGAGCGCCAGCACCGTCCGCCAGTTCCTCGTGGTAGCGGCCGTACCGAGCTTTCGCTCGAACCAGGCGTTGTTCAGCTTGGTGCGGCCGTAGCCGTGCGGTAGGCGGAGGTAGATGACCGGCGTAGCCAGCGGCGGCGCGCCCACGAACCCCGCCTCTTCTCCCTCCTCCGCCGGCAGCTCAAGCTTCTTGAAAGCGGCCTTGTAGACGGCACAGTAGGCCGCGTCCGAGGCCTCGCCGAAGTCGGCTTCGCCGTGAGCGCCGAAGAGGAGGGTGGCGTGCAGGAAGCCCTCGTCCGCCCCAGCCGCGCCGCCGTCTGCGAGGAACGGGTTCGCGGCGGCGATGTCGGCCATCGCCTCGCCGGGCAGGACCAGCACCCCCACGCGCGGCCCGAGGTCGCGCTCGATGCGTACCTCGATGGCGGTGGCGAGCGCCGACGCCGGTTCGGCGTCGTCGCCGGCGTCGAACACCGCGTTGCCGCTCTGCAGATAGGTCCGGATGTTCGTCAATCCAAGACCCTCGAGAAGCACGCGCAAATCGGCCATCGGTAGCTTCGTGCCGCCGACGTTGACGGCTCTGAGGAGGGCGATGTAGCTCATGACTTCGTCGTCCCCGTCGTCCGCTTGCCGTACACGCGACGACTGTGAGTCGCCCGCTCCGCGCGCAGGGCCCACTGGCCGGGCGTTCGCAGCTCGGAGCACTGCCTAGATCAGACCGCTCGGGACGTCCGCCTGCGAGAACAGCATCACCGTCACGTCGTCCGCGAATGGCTCGCCGCCCGCGGACTCCACCTCGACCAGCAGCGTCTCGAGCTCCCGTGCCCCTGCCGGCTTCCCGCACAGGTGCCGGCGGACGGCCTCGATGAGGCGTCCCTCTCCATATCGCTCCGGAGATCGGGGGGCCACACGGCCCTCGATCAGGCCGTCGGTGTAGAAGAACAACCGCCAGCCGTCGGGCAAGGGCACGCTGACGGGCTCCTCCACCGGCCACTCGATACTCCCCAAGGGGGGCATCGGCCTGGCCGACAGCGGCACGGCGTCTTCGTCGACGAGCAACGGCGGCGGGTGACCGAGGTTCAGCAGGCTGACCTCGTTGCGGCGGGGATCGATCCAGGCGAGGCACAAGGTCGCGAACGTGAGGGGGTTCTTGCGCTCGCGCTCGAGCACGGCGCGGAGACTGGCGACGATCGCTGCCGGCGTCGCACCGCTGTCGATGAGCGCCTGCCAGCTCGCGCGGAGCATCGCCCCCATGGCGGCGGCGTTCGGACCATGGCCGCTCACGTCGCCGCAGACGACGGCCACCCCGGAGTCGCCGCGATCGAGGACGTCGATGAAGTCACCGCTCAACTCGAGGTGCCGCTCACTCGCACGATAGCTGGTGACGACATGCAGCCCCTCATGCTCGACGGGCACGCTTGGGACGAGAGCCTGCTCGAGACGACGATGCATCAGTTCGGCCTCGCTGAGGTTGTGCACGGCGATCGCGTGTGGCCGCGCCAGACCGTCGTCGACCACCGCTCTGAAGAGAAGGATCGCCGAGACCACGAGGAAGAGGTGCCCCATGAGGTTCGGCCAGCTGTCGACGGACCGGTAGAGAGTGAACCAGAGCTCCGCGACGATGCTGGCCACGAGCGCCACACCGAGCATGCGCCACGTCTGGTGGGGAAGACGGCTCCGCTTGCGCCACAACAGGTAGGCGGCGAGGACGAACAACAGGCAGATGACGTACTCCGACAACTTCTTGAACGGGGTCAGACCGGTTCCGGCGGCGAGCGTCGCGGGGAAGATTCGCCACCAGTAGATACTCCCCAGGAGTAGCAGCACGTAGCCGGCGCAGGCCGCGACGACGACCCACAGACGCACCCGCCTGCCGATGACGAAGGTCGAGGCGATCAAAGCCGCCGCCAGGAGGAAGCGGGAGCTCAGCCAAAGCTGCGTCGGTGGGTCCTGCGAGCCGCCGATCAGATCGAGCCCGGGATAGTCGACGACGTGCACGCCGTGCAGCACGGCGACAGCCGCAAGCGCGATGCCGAGGAACAGCGCGAAGTCGTCGTCGAGGAACTGGCGAAGAGACCACGCCACGACAAGCACGCTGAGGCAGACGACGATGAAGACCATCTCCGCGAGCGAGTGAAAGAGCAGGTACGAGTGCAGGCTCGTGAAGTAGAGCAGCACACAGACGACGACGACGATGGCCGTCGTCAGCTGATCGTCTCGTGACCACCCGAGGGTCTGCTCCTGCTGCTCCACGCCTCGACTCTACACGCGAGGGCAGGGTCGCGACGAGCGAGCGCGGCGCGGAAGACCGCGCCGCGACTCAGCTTCCGAACCCCTCGCGATAGCGCTCGCAGAGGCCGACGTAGGTCTTCTTGAAGCCAAGCCAGGCGTCCTTGTACTCCTGGTCGACGGCGCGCTCGAGGAGTCGTGCAGGCACGCCGGCGACGACGCGGGACGCCGGCACCACGGCGCTCTGTGGCACGACCGCTCCCTCGGCGATCATGCCCCACTCGCCCACGTCGGCCCAGTCGCTCACCACCGCGTTCATGCCGACCACGGCGTAGTCGCCGAGCATGATCACGCTGTGCACGACGCAGCCGTGCCCCAGTGTGACCCAGGAGCCGATCGTGCAGATCTCGCCCGGGCGCGCGTGGATGACGCAGTTGTCCTCGATGGCGCAGTGGTCGCCGACAACGATGCTGCCGTAGTCTCCGCGGATGCGCGCGCCGGGTCCGACCCAGCAACCGGCGCCGAGCTTGACGTCGCCGATGACGTCGGCCGAGGGGTGGACCCAGGATCCCTCGCCGATCTCCGGCGTCTTGCCTTCGAAGCTGCTGACGGTCATGGCGTCATCCTATCGTATGGCGCGGCGCGCGACGCATCCGGCCGGAGGCGGCAGCCGCGGCGTTCTCCCGCGGAGAGTGTCGACCGTCACGTCAGGAGAGACCCTCGGCCAGCTCCGCCTGCTGGGCGAGGCCGCCGAGGAGCACGGCGCGCATGGTGTCGAGCGCCTGGATCACGCGCTCGTCGGCGAGGGAATAGCGCACGCTGACGCCGTCGCGCTCGTTGAGCACGAGCCGCTGCTCGCGCAGCATCTTGAGGTGCCGGGACACCGTCGGCTGCGGCACCTTCAGCGCCTCGGTGAGCTCCGTGACCGTCTTCGGCCCCTCGTGCAACTCGTACAGGATGAGGATGCGCTTGGGGTCGGCCAGCGCCTGACAGATGCTGGCGTGCAGCTGGTTCACTTCGCGTTCGAGGCGTTCTTCCATGTGGCACTCCTCGCCGGATCATGCGGCCATGCGGTCGTGCGGATGAACGACCGCGCCTTGCTGGGGGATTGTCCAGCCCGAGGCCCGCGAGCGTCAATTGCCGGCCTCGCGGCGTCACTCCCTGGCGCGCAAACCCTACAAATCAGACCGACCCTGTCTCGGTTGACTCGTCCATTCGGATAGGCGTATATAAGTAAGTATGCAAATTCACAAGCTCGCACAGACGCGCCGCGCCGGCCACACAGACCGCAGACCTCATGCCGCTCTTCCGCATGCATGCGGAGCTGTGCAAGGCGATGGCGAACGAGCACCGGCAGGCGATCCTCCACGCCATCTGCAACGGCGAGAGGTGCGTAGGCGACCTCGCCAAGGAGATCGGCATCTCGGTCCACAACGTCTCACAGCACCTGCGCGTGCTCAAGGAGCGCCGGCTCGTCGCCTCGCGCAAGGACGGTCACACAGTCTACTACCACGTCACCAACATGAAGTTCATCGAGGCCTGCGGCCTCATTCGGCAGGCGCTGGTCGAGCAGCATATGGCCCAGGGCGAGTCCCTGCAGGCCGCCGAACTGCTTGACGCGCAGCGAAGCACGCCCGCGTCCATCAACGCGCCGGCGTAGGACCCAGACAGACAGAGCCAAGGGGAAGCGACCAAGAGTACACCAGCGGGCGGATGACCACGTCGCCGCTTGAGAATGAAAACACAAGCACAAAGGAGCAGGACATGTCCGAAGACCTCGCCACCATCCAGGTAGAAAAAGTCGTGGACGCGCGCGGCACCTCGTGCCCCGGTCCCATCCTCGCCGCCAAGAAGGGCATCCCGAGCGTCTCCGTGGGCGGCGTCATGGAGGTCCAGGCGACCGACTCCGGCACGACCAAGGACCTCCCCGCCTGGTCCAGGAAGATGGGTCACGAGTACTTGGGCGTCGTCGAGGAGCCCGGCTACATGCGTCTCTTCGTGAAGAAGATGAAGTGACGATGACTCAGGTCGCGCCACCTGAAGGCCAGACCTACGACCCACGGATCCTGGTCTTCAGCACCAACAACATCTCCGACCCGGGCATCGACCTGGCCGGTAGTTCACATATGCACTACTCCCCCAACGTCATGGTGATCAGTCTGCCGTGCACGAGCGGCATCAAGCCGAGCTGGATCGCTCTACGCCATGGAGCAGGGTTTCGACGGCGTGTTCATCGCCGCCGACGGGGAGGAGTGCGCCTTCCTCCCCGACTGCGGCGAGCGCACCGCCGGCATCATGACCGATGCCCAGGCGCTGCTCGTCGAGAAGGGCTACGAACCGCAGCGCGTCCGCATGGCCGCGATCTGCTCCGTCTGCGCCGAGCCCTTCACCAAGTACATGCATGAGTACTCGAGGTCCCTGGCCGATCTGGGACCGTCCCGGAAGGCGACCGCATGAGCAGCAAACAGTACGACGCACTCGTGGTCGGCAGCGGCATCGGCGGGATGGAGTCAGCTCTCAAGCTCGGCGACATGGGCTACAAGGTCCTCGTCGTCGAGAAGGACGCCAGCGTCGGCGGCAAGATGATCCTGCTCAGCAAGGTCTTCCCCACCCTCGACTGCGCCAGCTGCATCTCCACCCCCAAGATGGCTGCCACCATCCACCACCCCAACATCGACGTCCTCACCTACGCCCAGGTCGAGGGAATCCGCGACAACGGCGACGGCACCTACCACGCAAAGATCACGCAGAAGCCGAAGTTCATCGACGAGGCTGCCTGCACCGGCTGTCGCCAGTGCGAGATGGCCTGCAACGTCGCCGTCCCCGACGAGTTCAACGCCGACATGGTGTCGCGGCGCGCGGCCTACATCGCGTTCCCGCAGGCCGTGCCGAAGAAAGCCGTGATCGACCGCGCCGGCGTGTCGCCGTGCACCTACGAGTGTCCCGCCGGCATCAAGGCGCACGGGTACGTCGCGCGGGTGCGCAGCGGAGAGTACGAGGAGGCCTTCGGCCTGGTGCTCGAGACGACCCCGCTCGTGGGCTCGCTCGGACGCGCGTGCTACGCGCCGTGCGAGGAGCAGTGCACGCGCGGCGAGCTCGAGGGCCCGCTGCCGATCCGCCGCCTGAAGCGTTTCATCGCCGACCAGCACTACGGGCAGGCCGAGCTGAAGCCGCTGGAGAAGCCCGAGCAGAACGGCAAGAAGGTCGCCGTCGTGGGCTCGGGCCCCGCCGGCCTCACGGCCGCCTGGCAGCTCGCGCGCAAGGGCTACGGCGTGAAGATCTTCGACTCCGCGCCGCAGGCCGGCGGCATGCTCCGCCTCGGCATCCCGGCGTACCGGCTTCCGAACGACGTGATCGACGACGACATCGCCAACGTGACGGCGATCGGCGTCGAGATCGCGACCGGCACGCGCGTGGACGATGTCGCGGGGCTCAAGAACGACGGTTTCGACGCCGTCCTCGTGGCGACGGGCACGCACAAGTCGGTCAGTCTGCGCGTGCCCGGCGAGGAGCTGCCGGGCGTGCAGACGCGCGCTCGAGTTCCTGCGCGCCGTCAAGCTGGATGAGACCGTCGACGTGGCCGGCAAGCGCGTGCTGGTCGTCGGTGGCGGAAACGTCGCCATCGACGCGGCGCGCACCGCGCGCCGTCTCGGCGCCGCGGCCGTCGATCAGGTCAGCCTCGAGCCCTGCGAAGAGATGCCCGCCCACGACTTCGAGGTCGAAGAGGCCCGCGCCGAGGGCATCACGCTGCACGACGGCTGGGGCATCGACCACTTCGAAGGCGACGGCGTCGTCAAGCGCGCCGAGATCAAGGTCTGCACCTGTGTGTTCGACCCCGACGGCCGCTTCCACCCCGAATACGACGAGAGCCAGCGGGACGTACTCGCCTGCGACGTCGTCATCATCGCCGCGGGCATGGGCGCCGACACCGAGGCGTTCGGCCTCGAGACCAACGGCAACCGCACGCTCAAGGCCGATCCCGCCACGCTCCAGACCGCGGTGCCGCACGTGTTCGCCGCCGGCGACGTCGTCACCGGCCCGACCATGATCAACAGCGCCGTCGGCCACGGCCGCCGCGCCGCCTTCATGATCGACCGCTACCTTCAGGGCGCCGAGATGGACCCGAGCGCCTTCGACGAGGCTCTGGGCGTCGTGGACAAGAACGCGGTGCTCCGCCGGCAGGACGTCTACGACCGGCGCGAGCCGCTCGAGTCCAGCGCCGTCATGAGCGCCTCGCCGACCGACTTCACCGAGACCGAGACCACGATGACCGAGGACGAAGCGTTCCTCGGCGCCGCCCGCTGTCTCGACTGCGGCGTCTGCTCCGAGTGCCACGCCTGCGTGGACGTCTGCCCTGCCGACGCGATCAAGCTCGACGACCGCGGCCAGGAGATCGAGGCGGAGGTCGGCAGTGTCGTGCTCGCCACCGGCTTCAGGCTCTTCCCGGCCGACGCCAAGCCTCAGTACGGCTACGGCCGCTACAAGAACGTGATCACAGGCATGCAGATGGACCGCCTGCTGGCGCCGACCCGGCCCTACAACGCCGTGATCCGCCCCAGCGACGGCAAGGTGCCGGACAACATCGCCTACATCATGTGCACGGGTTCGCGCGACGAGACCGTCGACAACCCGCTGTGCTCAAAGATCTGCTGCATGTACTCGGTCAAGCAGAACCAGCTCATCATGGGCGCCTTGCCGCTCGCCGACGTCACCGTCTACTACATCGACGTGCGCTCGGTCGGCAAAGGCTACGACGAGTTCTACCAGCAGGCCAAGGACATGGGCGCCAACTTCGTCAAGGGCCGCGTCTCCGGCGTCACCGAGACCGACGAGGGCAACCTCGTGCTCCGCTACGAAGACATCGAGAACGGCGGCGCGCTCACCGAGACCGAGCACGACATGGTCGTCCTCGCGGTCGGCGTACAGCCGAACCCCGAGGCGGGTCGTCTGTTCGAGGACGGCGCCCTCGCTCTCGACGACTACTACTACGTCGGCGAGGCCGACGAAGACCTCGACCCCGGTCGCACCAACCTCCCCGGCGTGTTCGTCGCCGGTTCGGCCGCCGGGGCAAAGGACATCCCCGACTCGATCCTCCACGCGGGCGCCGCGGTCGCACAGGCCGCCGCTCACCTGGAGCGAGCGAAAGTGAGTGAAGAGGCGAAAGCGAAGGTGACCTCATGAATAGCGACCGCGGGCAAGCTATCGAGCGGGACGCTGAAGGCACACCGCTCCGCGGCCGCAAGATCGGCGTGTACGTCTGCCAGTGCGGCGGCAACATCGGAGACTACGTCGACGTGGACAAGGTCGTCGACGAGATCAAGGGCGACGACGACGTCGTCGTCGCCCGGTCGGCGATGTTCACCTGCTCCGACGCGACCCAGCAGGAGATCATCCAGGACGCCCACGAGCAGGATCTCGACGCCCTCGTCGTCGCCTCGTGCTCGCCCAAGCTGCACACGGTGACGTTTCGCGACGTGGCGAAGCGCGCCGGCATGAACCCGTTCCAGTACACCCAGGTGAACGTGCGCGAGCAGTGCTCGTGGACGCACACCGACGACAAGACCGGCGCGACCGAGAAGGCGGTGCGGCTCGTCCGCGCCGGCATCAACCGGACGCGCCTGACCGAACCGCTCGAGACGATCGTCGTCGAGACGACGCCGGCGAGCCTCGTCGTGGGCGGCGGCATCGCCGGCCTGCGCGCGGCCCTCGGTCTGGCGTTACCCCTACCGACCGCTCAACGACGCTCGAACGACGCCGGCGAGCCTCGTCGTGGGCGGCGGCATCGCCGGCCTGCGCGCGGCCCTCGGTCTGGCGGAGATCGGACTCACCGTCTTCCTCGTGGAGAAGGAAGCCCGGCTCGGCGGCCGTGTGGCCGGCTACGGTCCCATGTTCCCGCAGGACCGCAAGGGCGGCGATCTGATCGCCACGCTCGAGGAGAAGGTGCGCGCCAACCCCGCGATCACCGTGTTCACCAACGCCGAGCTGATGGCGAAGAGCGGCAGCTTCGGTAACAACCAAGTGACCATCGCCATCCACGGCGACCAGCTGGAGACGATCCAGCTGAACGTCGGGTCGATCGTCGTCGCCACAGGCTTCGACGACTACGAGCCGGCAGCCGGCGAGTTCGGCTACGGCCTCGACGGCGTCGTGACGCTGCCCGAGTTCAAGAAGATGGTGGACGAGGCGCCCGGCCTGCTGCAGTACAATGGCCGGCCGGTCAAGACTGTCGCCTACATCTACTGCGTGGGCAGCCGCCAGGACGAGAGCGTCGAAGGCGCACACACCTACTGCTCGCGCTACTGCTGCACGTCGGCGGTGCACACCGCGCTCGAGGCCGAGAAGCTCGGTGGCGATCTGCGCCAGTACCACCTCTACCGGGACATGCGGACGTACGGCAAGTACGAGCTGCTGTGGAACGAGTCACGCGAGAAGGGCTCGCTGTACCTGCGCGTGCCCGACGACGAGCCGCCGGCGGTGGAGAAGCTCTCCTCCGGCGGCCTCAAGGTCACCACCAAGGACCTGCTCACCGGCGGCGAAGAAGTCGCGATCCCGGCCGACCTCGTCGTGCTCGTCACCGGCATGGTGCCGCGCGAGAACTCAGAGCTGGTCAGCGTCCTCAAGCTCCCGGTGGGCAACGACGGATTCTACAACGAGATCCATCCCAAGCTGCGCCCCGTCGAGACGATCGTGGACGGCGTGCTCATCTGCGGCGCCTGCCAGGCGCCCAAGACGTCGTCCGAGGCGGTCGCCGGCGGCCTGGCTGCCGTCACCCAGAGCGGCGCCATGCTCAAGCGCGGCTTCGCCGAGCTCGACCCGATGGTGGCCATCGTCGACAACGATGCCTGCACCTGGTGCGGCAAGTGCCAGGAGGCCTGCCCGTACGACGCGATCGAACAGGTCGAGGTCGACGGCAAGCAGGTCGCCCAGGTCATCAGGACGGCCTGCAAGGGTTGTGGCGGCTGCGTGCCGGTCTGCCCGACCGACGCCGTCGACCTGCAGGGCTACACCGACGCCCAGATCAGAGCCATGATCGACGGCCTGATGGTGATGGAGGTGAGCTGCTCATGACGCCCGACGACACCGCCACGACCACGACCCGCCCGCTGATCAAGGACGCGGTCCCCGGTCAACGCAACATCCGCGAGATCGTGCGCGACGAGCAGGTCATGCGTCGCCGCGTCCTCGCCGTCCTCGCAGACGGGCCCCTCACGGTGCCCGAAATCGCGGCCGCCCTCGAACGGCCCACCCACGAAGTGATGTTCTGGGTCATGGGCCTGCGCAAGTACGGCTGGCTGGTCGAGGACAAGGAAGTCAACGACGACGGCTACTACCGCTATGAAGTGGCGGAGAGGGAGGGCTCATGACGGCTCTCGTGAACCCCGGGCTTGCGACGGAACTGGCGCGCTCCGACGAGTTCAACGCCGATGCCTGCATGAACTGCGGGGTGTGCTCCGCCATCTGCCCCATGGGTGTGGACGTCGAGGTGCGCAAGCTGTTCCGCTACGTGCTCCTCGGCATGGAAGACAAGGTCAGGGCGGAGACGGAGAGCGTCTTCTCCTGCCTGCTCTGCAAGATGTGCGAAGAGAACTGCCCCGGCGGCGTGCACATCGCCGAGAACGTGCGCACGCTGCGACACCATATCGTGCGCACCACCTTCGGCCTCGGGGAGGGATGACGATGCCTCTCCCTACCGGTGACGTGATCGGCATCCTGGGCGACAACCTGCGCCTGCGGAAGTCGGTCCTCCCGCTGCCGACCAAGGTGGCGACCAAATGGACCGAGGGCCTCGACCTGCCGCGTGGCGGCGAGACCGTGCTGTACACCGGGATGATGTACCAGCTCATCCCGTACATCGAAGGCCTCGTGAAGGCCGAGATCAAGTTCGGCGATTCATGGCTGGGCAAGTACACGGGCCTCGGCCGCCGCGTGAACCGAATGATCAACATCTCGGCGTTCATGGCGCGACCTTCCGCGGCAGAGCGCGCCGTTTACGACCAGGTGCCGATCAACGTCGTCCACCTGCTGCGTAAGGCCGGCGTCAAGTTCGGCGCCCTCTACGAAGAGGACCTCTACTCGGGCGCCCTCGCCTACGACCTGGGCCTCGACGAGGTCGTGACCGAACACGCGAAGAAGGTCCACTCCGTCTTCAAGAAGCGCGGGGTCAAGACCGTGATCACCATCGACCCGCACACGACCATGATGCTGCGCAGCGTGTATCCGAAGATCCTGAGCGGCTACGACGTCGAGGTGAAGAGCTACCTCGAGGTGCTCGCCGAGAAGGGCTTCGGCTCCAACGGCCACAGCGCCAACGTGCTCGGGGGCGAGGTCGTCATGCACGACTCGTGCGTCTTCGCCCGCTACGAGGACGTCGTGGACGAGCCGCGCGAGCTGCTGGCGGCCGCCGGCGTCACCATCCGCGACCCGGAGAACTCGGGCCGCCAGACGTGGTGCTGCGGCGGCCCCGTCGAGTCGCTCTACCCGGCCAAGGCGATCGCCAACGCGGAGAAGCGCGTCGCGCAACTCCTCGAGGCCGCGCCGGACGCCGTCACCATGTGCCCGATGTGCTTCGTGAACCTGAGCAACGCGGCCGGCGACACGATGCGCTTCAAAGACATCTCGCAGTACCTGCGCGAGGCATACGCGTCCTGACAAGGGCCGGCGGAAGGCACGACCGAACAGCACTGGAGGTGCTGGAGTGGACACGACCACCAAGAAGACGATCATTCTGTTCAGCGGCGACTTCGACAAGGTGATGGCGGCGTTCATCATCGCCAACGGCGCCGCCGCGATGGGCGACGACGTCACCATCTTCGCCACGTTCTGGGGCCTGAACATCTTCCGCAAGGGCGAGAAGATCACGACGGATGGCAAGAAGAGCTTCCTGCAGAAGGCCTTCGGCAGCATGATGCCCAAGGGCACGAAGAAGCTCGGGCTCTCCAAGATGAATTTCGCCGGCGCCGGCGCTCCCCTCATGCGCAAGGTGATGAAGAGCCAGAACGCCATGTCACTCGAGGAACTGGTCGAGAGCGCCCGCGAGATGGACGTGAAGTTCGTCGCGTGCACTCTGTCGATGGACATCCTCGGGTTCAAGGAAGAGGAGATGATCGACGGCCTCGAGTACGCCGGCGTCGCCGCTTACCTGGGCGAGGCCGACGAGGCCAACGTCAACCTCTTCATCTAGACGCCTGCGGCGGCGGCCGAGCACAGGGGCCGTCGCCCCGTGAGTCCCCCCACCCGGGACGGGGACGCGCACCGGCGCCGAGCGGCCCGCGACCGTCTCCACGACGGTCGCGGGCCGCTTCTTCGTACGTCGCCGGCCACTCGCGCCGGGGCAAGCAGCGCGGCACATCCCGCAGGGTCGCTCCGGGCGCGGTTCGCGTCCGGACGATCACTGGCGTGATGGGCATATGCTCACGTAGGATGCGATATCGAGGCGGGCGGCGCCGTGCCGCGCAGCCGAGACGGGCGCCGACGATGATCACCGTGCGGCAGAAGGAGGTTCCGGTGGGACGACTGACCGAGGACGCGAAGCGAGTGCTCGCCCAGATGAAGGTCGTGCCTGTGGCGACCGTATCGAAGGACGGCCTGCCCAACGTGGTGCCGATGACGTTCGTGAAGGCGCTCGACGATTCAGCGGTGCTCATCGCCGACAACTACATGGACAAGGCAGCCCGGAACCTCGGGGAGAATCCTTACGTCTCGGTCTGCGCCTGGGACCTTGAGACCAAGCGGGCGTACCAGATCAGAGGCGCCGTGGAGATCCACCGGGCAGGACCCGTCTACGACGAGATGGTCGCCTGGGTGAAAGAGACCAAACCGGATGCGCCCGCCAGGGCTGCCGCCGTGATGAAAGTGACGAACGTCTTCGTGTGTCACTCCGGCGCCGACCGGGGCACGGACGTCGTCCTGCCGTAGGGCGCCCGCCGCGACGCCCCAAGACACAGCGGGCGGCGGGGCTTGCCCGAAGGAAGTCCCGCCGCCCGCGTGCGGGACCCGCCCTTGCGGGCCCCGCACGGCGACTCAGTAGTTGAGCACCGCCGAGGAGGTCGTCACCTCCTGGATCACGCGCGCCCCGGCAATGAGGACGGCTCCCTCCATCAGCATGGACGACTCGAGGTGCCGCTCCTGGACACAGGGCGTGCAGACGAGCAGCTTGCCGCCCGCCTCCATGAATGTGGCCATGAGGTCCTGCAACGGCGGCAGCCCCCCGGCAAAGACATGTTCGGAGACCTCTTTCTGGGCGAGCAGTACGCCGGAACCCTGGAGGATCACGACGGCCTCACAGTCCATGACTTGCGCCGCCGTGGCCATGACGAACGGCAACGTCGCGCGCTCCTTGTCCTCGGGACCGTGGGTCGCGACGATGACGACCTTGTCTGGGGTTGGATCCGCCATGGGTGTCTCCTTGTCGAGGGGGGTCAGTCGCTGGTGGCCCGCAGCCGCCGGAACTCCGTGAACCAGATGGCGAGCGGACGGTAGATGATGTGGGCCGACTTGGTGAACGGCAGGAGCAGGATCAGTTCGAGTGCGAGCCCGATGTGGACGAGGAAGACGACGCCGACCCAACTCGACAGCGTCGCATAATCGGCGAGCTCGAGGACGAATCCGGTGACGCCGATGCCCCAGAGAAGGGCGAGGAACAGCCAGTCCGAGAGCAGGCTCTGCGAGCCGTACTTGTCCTGCTTGCGCAGGCGCTGGACCACGGCGACGGTGACGCCGTACACGAGCGCGGCGCCGGCGGCGGTGCCGAGCAGCCGCACCGGCGACCAGATCGGCACGTACGACCCCGGCACCTTGAAGAAGTAGTCGAGCGCCGTCGCCAGCGCGAGCCCGATCATGCCCATCATGATCGAGTAGTGCACGAACCAGCGACGCAGCGGCGGCGGCGCCGGCTTCTCGCTGTCGCAGTCCCGGTAGCGCATCTGCCCGAAGACCTCGGCGATAGTCGTCCCGAGGGAGCGGAGCGCGGCGGAGAGCGGGAAGACCTCCGCCCGCCGCGCCGGCAGCCCGAGCCCACCCGGCGTCGGAGCACGGGAGATGGACCAGAGCATGTTCACGACGGTGGCGATCATGAACGCGACGGCCAAGACGCCCACGCCGATGCCCAGCCAGTGGATGGTCTCGTAGGGAACGAAGGTGAGAAGCGCGTCGCTCGTGACCCGGCCCACCGGCCAGCCGGGCGAGCCGGCCAGCAGCATCGCGAGCAAGGCGGCGAACACGACCGCCAGCAGCGACCAGGTGAAGGCCGCCGACCCGTAGAGACGGCGGGCGATCGTCGTGGGGTCGAAGCCGGCGATCGCGAAGCGCCTCGCCGAGGCCATGAACTCGCCCGGTTCGGCCTGCCGTGGACACGTGTCCGAGCACTCGGCGCAGTAGTAGCAGAGCCAGAGCTCGCGGCTGGCGATGACGTTTTCCTTCTGCCCCAGCTGCGCGTAGCGGATCATGCGCCGTGGGAAGGCGACGGAATCCTGGGAGAGCGGGCACACCGCCGTGCAGTTGCCGCAGTTGAAGCACGCGTTGATGTCGAACGCGCCATACGTCTTCAAGTCGCGCAGGACGGTGGTGTCTATCCGGGTCGCCATCAGGCCTCGCTCCCGTCAGCCTTGGCGACCAGGCTGTAGGTGCAGTAGTCGCCGTCCATCCCGGACTCCACGACGTCGCCGTACTTGCGCATGGCGGCCACGTGCCACAGTACGTCCTTGGTGGCCAGACCGGTGGCCGCGGCCAGCGAAGGGACCGTCGCCGGTCCGTCGGCCAGCGTGCCGCGCACCAGCTTGCGCGCCGCCTGCCGCAGCTTGTTACGCTCCACCGCCGCGTCTACCGTCGCGCCGCGCTCGTCGCGCAGCTTCTTGAGCGTCGCCTTGAGGGCGGCACGTTGTTCCTTCGAGGTACTCATCGCGCCGGCGCCTCCGATCCGGTGACGATCGCGTCGACCATCGCGTCGTACTGATCGAGCGTCCAGCCCGCCAGATCGATCGCCCGCGTAGGGCAGACCGCGACGCAGGCGCCGCAACCGGAGCACAACGCCGGGTTCACGACCGCGCGTTTGCTGCCGTCGGGGTAGTCGTGCAGCTCCACGGCGCCCGGGTACGGGCATTCGGCGACACAGGCGCCGGTGCCCGCGCAGAGCGTCGCATCGACGTGCGCCACGAAGGGGTCGAGCTCGACGTGCCCGGTCGAGAGCAGCGCGGTCGCTTTGGCGGCCGCGGCGGACGCCGACGCGACCGACTCCGTGATGTCCTTGGGGCCTTGGCTGGTGCCGGCGACGAGCACGCCGTTCACCGCGAGCTCGACCGGCCGCAACTTGGGGTGGACCTCCTGGAGGAAGCGGTCGGCGCCGACCGGGAGCTTCAGGCTCTCGACGAGCGCGGAGACGTCGGCCGGCTGCATGCCCACGGCCAGGACGACGAGGTCGACCGCGGCCTCGACTTCCTCTCCCCACGTGAGGCCGTCACGCGCCTGGACCAGCGCAGCCGCTCCGTCGCCCGGCTTCGCCTTGGTGACCGTCGGCGGCTCCTGGTCGTTCCAGCGCACGAAGACCGTCCCGCCCCCGGAGGCGCGTTCGTAGTACTCCTCGTGCCCGCGGCCGTAGCTGCGGATGTCCTGATAGAAGTCGTACGTATCGACGGCCGGGCGCTTCTCCTGCAGCTCGCAGATGGCCTGCAGCGTGGCGGTGCAGCAGACGCGCGAGCAGTACTCGTTGATGCTCCCGTCCGCCTGCGGCTTGTTGACACCCTCGGCCTGGCGGCTGCCGACGCAATGGATGAAGGCGACGCCAGCGACGGGGCTGCCGCCGTACTCGGGCAGCCCCTTCCCCGGCTCGACAGAGCTGAGCCACTGGATGAAGTCGGGCAGCGTGACCACCTGCGAGATGCGCTCGTAGCCGTACTCGCCCTTGCGCGGCACGTAGTGGTCGAAGCCCGTCGCCGCGATCACGGCGCCTGCCTCGACGGTGAACGCCGTGGTCGGCGGCTCCTCCTCATCGGTCGCATCGCCGGGGGCGGAGGCGCGGCGTCGGATGCTGATCCGACGGCCGTTCCTTACCGGCGGGCTCGCCGCCGGAGCCGGGCTCGCCGTCGCCGAGCCGGTAGCCCTCGAAGGGTACGAAGCTGCCGGTCACCGGGCCGCTCGCGCGCACGTCCGCATCGACGACGACGCCGGTCATCGCCTGGCGCACGTCTGCGGTGAAGTTCCCGACGTAGCCGCCGACGCTGTCGACCGTCGCCTGTGTGTAGATCGTGACCCGCTCCTGCGCCAGAACTTCGTCCACCAACCGCGTGACGACGTCGGCGGCGGACTCCTCGTTGGGGAAGAGGTGGTCAAGCACGGAGGCGTTGCCGCCCAGCGTCGCGCCGCGTTCGACGAGCGCGACCTCGATGCCGGCGCGCGCGAGGTCGCTCGCGGCGCGCAGGCCGGCGACGCCGGCTCCCACCACCACGGCCCGGGAGGTGGTGTCGACGCGGATCGGCTCCAGAGGCCGCAGCTGCGACGCCTTGGCGACGGCGGCTGCCACAAGGGACGCCGCCTTCTCCGTCGCCGCGGCGGGATCGTCGCTGGCCCAGCTCACCTGCTCGCGGATGTTCGCCTGCTCGAGCAGGTACGGGTTGAGGCCGCCGCGCTCGAGTACCTTCCTGAAGGTCGTCTCGTGCAGCTTCGGCGAGCAGGCCGCGACGACCACGCTGTCGAGCCCCTCGTTCTTGACGTCCTCGAGAACGGCGTTCTGCCCGGGGTCCGAGCACATGAAGACGTTGGTCTTGGCGACCACGACGCCGGGCAGCCTGCCCGCCGCGTCGATCACCTTCTCCACGTCGACCACGTCCGAGATGTTGCCGCCGCAGTGACAGACGTACACGCCGATGCGCGGCGGCGCCTCCTCGGCGCAGGCCGCCTCAGTCTGAGGCGCTTCGTCCACCGGCGTGTCCGGCGTGCGCTGGTCCGGATCTCCGGCGCTCACGACATCACCTCCGCATCGGCGAGCGTCGGGGCTTCCGTACCTGGTTCGGCGGTGACCGACGACCGGCTCGCAGAACCCGTCACGCCTCGCTCGCGCAGGTAGAGTGACGCCTCGGTCGCGGCAGCGCCCGCCTCGACGATGGTGTCGACGATGTCCATCGGGCCGGTCGCGGTGCCGGCGACGAAGAGGCCGTCCAGCGCCGTTCGGCAGGGCGCGTCCTTGGGGCGCGGTACCTCGGCGAAGCCGTCGTCGCCGGTCTCGATCGCCACCAGCCGCGTGAGGTCCTCGGCGGGCCGCATGCCCAGCGAGAGCACGACGAGGTCGTGCTTGCGCTCCTCGACCTGGCCGAGCTGGTCGATGCGCTCCACGCGCACCACGACGCCCTGGTCGTCGGCCTCTGTCAATCGCGCGACCTTGCCCTTGACGAACTCGATGCCCATCGCCTTCGCCGAGCGGTAGAACTCCTCGTAGCCCTTGCCGAAGGCGCGGATGTCCATGTAGTAGATGGTGATGTCGGCGAACGGGAGCGAGCCGCTCAGCAGCATCGCCTGCTTGATCGCGTACATGCAGCAGACGCGCGAGCAGTACGGCACGCCGAGCGTCTGGTCGCGCGAGCCCGCGCACTGCACGTAGGCGAGCGACTCCGGAGCCTTGCCGTCCGACGGGCGCAGGACGCGGCCGTAGGGACCGTGCGGCGCCAGCAGCCGCTCCATCTGGGTCGGAGCGAGCACGTTGGCGATCTCGGCGGCGTGGTACTCCGCCTTGGCCTCGAGCGGCGTGAGCTGCCAACCCGTCGTCGCGATGACGGCCTGGGCGGCGACCTCGACGGTCTCCGCCTCCTGGTCGAGCACCACCGCGTCGGTAGGGCAGGCGGTCACGCAGCGGCCGCAGAGGATGCACTCGTCGGGGTCGATGCACCGCCGTCTGCGGGATGGCGTTGGTGAACGGGATGTAGGCGGCGCGGCGCGCGCCCATGCCGCCTTCGAACTCGTCGGGCACGTCGACCGGACAGGCGTACTCGCACTGGCGGCAGCCGATGCAGTCCTCTTCGACCACATAGCGGGGCTTGCGGCGCAGCACGGCGCGATACGCTTCGCCGTCGCGCCGCACCTGCTCCACCTCGGTGTAGGTGATCGTCGTGATGTTCGGGTGGTGGGCGACGGCGGCCATCTTGGGCGTGGTGATGCAGCTGGAGCAGTCCAGGGTCGGGAAGACCTTGCTGAGCCCGATCATCGCGCCGCCGATGCTCGGGTCGCGCTCGACGATGCCGACCGAGAACCCCTGGTCGGCCAGGTCGAGCGCCGACTGCAGGCCGGCGATGCCGGCGCCGATCACGAGCACGTCGAACGCGTCGGGGGTCTTCATGCCACGACCTCCTCGGACTCACGGGCGAGGAGGTCGTTCATCTCCGCGATCTCCTTGAGGAACGGCTTCGTGCAGACCGTGCAGATGGCGCTCAGGCGCAGTCTGTCAGGTGAGATGCCGCGCTCCTTGAGCCCAAGCTTCACTCGGTCCAGGCGCGCGAGCAGCTTCTCGAAGGCGCCCACGTAGGGGCACTCGTGGCCGCACGACATGACGAGGATGCCGCCGATTCCCCGCTCGAAGCAGCGGTAGTAGAACTCCTCAGGAAAGAGCGCCGGAGACGGCACCCGCAAGATGTACGTATCGGCGGGATAGTGCAGATGCGCCTGGCCGGTGGCGTCGGCCGCCGGATAGGCGCAGGTCGCCGTGGCCAGGATCAGGATCTTCGACCCATCCCCCGTGGGGGTGCCCTCACTCACCACAGCTCCCGGACTTACTTGCCGCGACGCACGAAAATGCGGTCGTAGCCCTCTTCCGCCTGGAGGACTCCGAGATACTCGTGGCCCACGCGCTCGGTCCACACAGGGATGTCGTCACGAGAGCCGGGGTCACTCGAGCGGATCTCGACGACGTCGCCGACGCTCACGGATCCGATGCTCTTCTTGGCCTCCAGAAGCGGGCCGGGGCAGGCGCTCCCGCGCGCATCCGCGATCGCATCCGGAGTGATGTCCTCAAGTTCGTCAACGTCCATGACTGGCTCCTTTCGCGGGCGGCTCCATGGCCGCCGAAACCGTCGCGCGCGGTCCGCCCGCAGGGTCCAAGAGGTTGGGTCTAGAGGGTGGGCGTTCCGGCCGGAGGCCGGAGGACATCGAGCAGTTCGGCGGCGAGGAGCGAACGCCCCGCCGCCTGGTGCTGCTCGATAAGTGCTTGTCTGATCAGGGTGCACCCCTCGATGAATCGCGGATTTGTGATCGAGTAGTACACGGTCTTGCCGTCCTTGCGCGGACGTACGAGCATGCGCTCCTTGAGGATCCTCAGATGCTGGGAGACCTTGTGGATCGGGATCCCGAGGACGACCGCGAGGTCGCTGACGCAGCGCTCCCCGTTGCCCAGCGCGTGCAGGATGGCAAGCCGGTGTTCGTTGGCCAGAGCCTTGCAGAGCTCGGCGTGCATCTCGAACAGCGTCCAGAGCTCGCTCGGCATCGGTGTGATCGGTTCATCAGTCATTTGCATCATTATATACATATGCTGATGTACTGCAAGTGTCTGCGTCCGCACGGGCCCTCACCTCGGAGTATCCTGTGCCGCAGCCACGTGGGAGGTACACATGGAAAGGCTCACCCTCGAGCCGGTCGGCACCATCTACAGCGAACATCATGAGCATGCGTGCACGCCCATCCAGCCGGTCTGTGCACAGGGCTGTCGTGGCCGTGTCGAGGTCTTCCCCCAGTATGCCGAGGCACTCGACGACATCGAGGGCTTCTCGCACCTGCACCTGATCTACTGGCTGCACCGGGCCGGCGAAGTGGTGAGTTCGGTCGCCGGCCCGTCGCCGCTGAAGGTCGTCCCCTATCTGGACGACGTGCCCCGAGGCGTCTTCGCGACGCGGACCCCCGTGCGTCCCAACCCTCTCGGCCTGAGCCTCGTGCGCCTGGTGGAGCGCCGCGGCAACGTGCTCGAGGTCGAGGACCTGGACGTGCTCGACGGCACGCCGCTGCTCGACATCAAGCCCTACGTCGAGAAGTTCGACCTGCGCGTGGACACGCGCGGCGGTTGGACGGACCACGTCAGCGAGACGACGTTCCGTCGCCGCGGCGAACGCCGCGGCGACGCGAAGTAGACGGACCGGCCCGGGAAGCGCGCGGCCGGTCTGGCCTGAGAGCGAGTCAGGCGCCGGCGGCGGCTCTGTCTTCGTCGTCCGCTTTGGGAAACAGCTTGTCGCAGTAGTAGCCGTCCGCCATGTAGATCGCCGCCAGCGGATTGTGGCCCAGCACTCTGTCCTTGGCCGCCAGCACGGTCACCGGCGCCACGGAGTGCTTCATGAACAGGCTGTCGTGGCCGACGCAGAGACCGAGCAGCAGGTTGAGCTCGGTCCCCGCCAGGTCGAGGGCCCGGGCCTGGCCGAGCGGATTGCACATGCTTTCGAAGTCGCCCGGGGAGACCTTGTCCTCCTCGCCCAGACCCAGCTCCTCCTTGGGCAGGCTGCCGTTCTTGCACGCCACCGAATCGACCGAGAAGCCGTTCGCCCGGAGCACCCGACTAGTGACGGCGGCCTCGGCCTGAAGGCCGATGCAGAAGGCGAGGCCCAACCTCGAGTAGTCGCAGCGCCGGGCGAAGTCCATGATCTCCTCGATACGGGTGAGGCGACAGTAGCCGTGCGCCTCCACGAGGCCGGCGTTGCGTGCGAGGTATGCGACCTGCCCCTCCCGGTACAAGTCGAGTACCTCGGACTCGAAGGACTCCCGGGATGGACAGCCGCGAGGATAGGACGCCGTCTCGGCACCTTCGCAGCACGCCGCCCGGCCACACTCTGCGCACGTGTACATGTCGCGCCTCCGTCTCAGACGAGTTCGGATTCGGTGAGGACTTCTGTCTTGATGAGGGTTACGAGACGCTGAAGGCCCTCGAACACGTGCTCGCGGATGTCCCCGGCGACGACCAGCCTCATGACGTCGTCGCCCACCGAGAGCTGCCCCTCGTTGACCCAGCCGCGAACGGCGAAGATCCCCGGCCACGTGCCGGCCTCGGCGAGCGCCTCCACGAACCGCGTGAAGTCGGTGGCCAGAGACATGCCCGTCACCGGTTCTCCCGAGCGTGAGGTCCCGCGCACGATGCCTTGGTGAGCCAGGATCATGCCGATGGCGGATGAGCCCGGTCGAGCCTTGATATCCCGGATCCAGTCGGCGATGTCAGGCACGCTCATGGTCTACCGTCCTTGTCCGTCGTGGCGATCAGGTCGGTCTCCTGATTCCTGCCGAGTGCAGCGATCTCCGCTCGCCCTGATCGTAGCCCAAGCGGGCTCGCCGGCTCCAGCGCAGCGAGACTTCGCCGACGCGTCAGCACGACGACCGCTAGGGGCATTCTTGACTCATGAGTCAATATGAGCATACGCTCATAACGAACGGCGAGCCAACTCCCCCTGCCTGCCCCGGAGGAGGACGACCGCCAGAACTCGGCGGTGCAGGACGACTGAAGCAGGGGCCTTGACGCGCGGAGGACGCCGAGCACGGCGACGTCGCAGTGTGGCCCTGCGAGTGCGTTGCCTCAGTCGAACCACCACGGACCAGCGAAGGAGATCCTCATGTCAGACGAAGGATATGCCCCGAACATGCCGCTCCTCGGCGCCGGGTTCCCCGAGATGACGGTCAAGACGACCCACGGCATGAAGGAATTGCCCGGAGACTACGCTGGGAAGTGGTTCGTCCTGTTCAGCCACCCAGGCGACTTCACTCCCGTGTGCACCACCGAGTTCTACGCCTTCTCCACGCGCAGCGATGAGTTCAAGGCGCTCAACGTCGAGCTCATCGGCATGTCGGTGGACCAGGTCTTCTCGCACATCAAGTGGGCTGAGTGGATCGAGGAGAAGCTGGGCGTGAGGGTGCCGTTCCCCATCATCGCCGACACCGGCGCCGTCGCCGGCAAGCTCGGCATGATCCACCCGGGGATGGGCTCCAACACCGTCCGCGCCGTGTTCATCGTCGACGACAAGGGGACCCTGCGCCTGATGCTCTACTATCCGCAGGAGGTCGGGCGCAACATCGACGAGATCCTGCGCGCCATCAAGGCGCTGCAGTACGCGACCGCTCACAGGGTCGCCATGCCCGCCGACTGGCCCGACAACGCGCTCCTCGGCGATCGGGTGATCATCCCGCCCGCGCAGACGGTCGCCGACGCCGCCGAGCGCCCCAGGCAGTACGAGTGCTACGACTGGTGGTTCTGCCACAAGGCGCTCGAGGCGAAGTAGCGGAGCGCGTGACCGCCGGCGACACCCGCATCAGACTCCTGGTCGACAACGCCGAGGGTGCGACCGGACCGCAGTCGCAGTCGGGGCTCTCCTTCTGCATCGAGACGCCCGCCGCGCAGGTTCGCATCCGCGAGCTGGCCGGCGCGGAGGACCCCTACTGTGACCTCAAGCAGCGCGCCACCCAGGTCGCGCGTGGCCCGCTGCCCGGGCTCGCGACCAAGGCCCGGTCCACCGCCGGTCCCTTGGATGCGACCCTCCCGACATGTCTGCACCAAGAGTGCGCAGGCGCCCGCAGTCACGTGAGGAGACGAACGCCATGACGAAGATCGGCATCATCATCTGTGACCGCTACCACAGGTGCGCTGGAGGCAAGTGCCTGCGGGCACTGCGCCAGCGTGAGGGCGCGTTCGCCCGTTATGGAGACGAGGAGGTCGAGCTCGTCGGCTACACCACCTGCGGTGGCTGCCCCGGCGGTAACGTGGAGTACGCCCCGGCAGAGATGAAGAAGAACGGCGCTGAGGTCGTACACCTCGCCACTGGCCTGGTGGTCGGCTACCCTCCGTGCCCCAGTCTGGAGGCGTTTGACGGCTTCCTCGGTGAGAAGTACGGCCTGGAGGTGGTCGTCGGCACCCATCCCATCCCCGAGAACTACTACCAGACGCACGAGAAGCTGGGGACGTGGATCTCACCACGCTGGCAAGAGCTCATCCGGCACGTGGTGACCGACGAAGAGACACGACCCGCGTACGACTGACCCTGCACATATGCACTCGGCGGCAACCCGAGAGTCGAGCTCCTTGCGTTCGCACCTTGCCTTCGACGACGGACTGGGTATTATGAGCATATGCTTGGAACTGCCGTGTGGGATCTTGTGCACCGGTGACAGCGAAGCACGGCGAGCGTGGGATGCCGATCTTGGAGGGCGCCACGCCGCCTCGCACGAACGGAGGCCCAATCATGACGTCGGCACAGACTCCTCTCATCTCCCGCGATCAGGATGCGTTCGAGGCCGTGGTGCGCGAGCCCTGCCATGTACGGCGCTTCCTGGACGAGGCGGTCCCCCGTGCCGATGTCGAGCACATGGTGGCATTGGCGACCTGCGCTATGACCGCCTGCAACTGGCCGGTCTGGCGCTTCATCGCGATCCAGGACCGCGAGCTCATGGCCGCCATGCAGGTCGCGGTCCTCGAACGCTTCGAGCAGCTCGCCCTCCGTCCGGGGCTGGCACTCCAGGAGCAGAAGCGCTTGGTGGCGCGGCAGCAGGCCCTGCTCTTCGCCAAGGCCCCGCTGTGCATGGCCGTTCTGACGACGCCGCACGACTCGCCGATGGAAGAGCTCATGAGGCTGGCCGGGATCAGCCAAGAGGAGCACGATCGCATCTGCGCTCGGCCCGAGTTGCAGAGCGCCGGCGCAGCGGTGCAGCTGCTCACGTCCACGGCGCACGCCATGGGCTACGGCGCCTGCTGGACCTGCGCGCCGATCGTGGCTGGAGAGCGCCTCGAGGAGCTGCTCGACGTCGTTTCGCCCACGCGGCTGGTCGCTCTGGTGCCGATCGGGCGCCCGGCGGAACTGCCGGCAGCCAACAGCCGGCGGCCACTGGAGAAGGTGCTGAGCTTCCGCTGAGCATGCTTCCGACTGGCGAGGCTGTTCCCGCCCCGCACGGTGTCGGGTGCGGGGTGGATACTGGGGTGGCGCCGGCCATCGTCGGGTACAGACTCGCCGAACCTTGCGGCGTAGGTCGTCAGCGCGCCGCGAAGGTCGGGTCGACGGTGGGGTGAGAGTCGATGCACAGGGCGCCGGCGCGAAGACCGCCGGCCAGGCAGGCGTTTCGATGACCGGATCAGCGCCGACGGCGCCCGAGGGCGGCGGCTCCCCGGCGACAGTAGGCGACCACGCGACCACGAGCCGCGCTGTGCGACGCGTCGCCCTTTGGGGCGTCATCGTCAGCGCCGCTCTGGTGGCGCTCACCGTGGTCATCGCCTCCGTCTCCCACAGCTTCGCACTGACCGCCACGGCCGTGGACTGCGTCGTCGACCTGGTCGCAGCGCTGATGCTGTGGCTGGGCCTCAGGCTGTCCGAGCGCAAGACGGCGGCCTTCCCCTACGGCCTCTACAAGATCGAGAACCTCCTGCAGGTGGGTGTCGCGCTGCTCATCTTCATCGCCGCCTACGAGATCGCCAAGGCGCTGGCGCCGGACGCGAGAGCCCAGCATCGACGCGCGGTCATCGTCGGCGTCGTCATCACCATCGTGCGACGTGGGCCTACGGCTGGTACGCAATGAGATGGGGCAAGCGCGCCTCGTCGCCGGCCTTGGTGGCCGACGGCAAGCACCGCCGACCGACGTGCTCTCGACGTCGCTGGCGCTGGCGCCGTCGTCTCCACCTACGCGGCTTCAACATCGATCGTGGTCATGGCCTTCGTGATCCTCGTGTTCGCCGTCTACTCGGGATGGGGGCTGCTGGCGAGCGGCATGAGGGTCCTTCTGGACGCGTCGGTCGACGCCAAGACCCTCGCTCAGTCGACCGCATCCTCGGCTCGGAGGCACTGATCGAGCAGGTCGACGCGCTCGCGGTGCGAAGCGCCGCCGCTATCTGTTCCTGAGGCCACGCTTCGCCTGCGCACCGACGACCTCGTCAAGCTCATGCGCCAGCGAACATCTGAGCGCGATCCGAGCAGCGATCCTGCCGTGAGCGGGTCAACCTGCACCTCGAGCCCCGCGCCGCGACATCCGTCGCATCGCCGTCCGTTGCTTCGCCGACGGCGAGATCTCAGCGAGTTCGGCGAGGCTCCTCACTTCGCCTCGCCGAGGTCCGCCCGCCGACGGGACGCGCTGCGCCTGACGTGCTGCGAATCCGCACTCGCGCTGCGACAGAAGGATCCTCGTGCCGATGCTCGTCGCACGGCATCGACGTACTGATCACCGCGCCGATGTCAACAAGGGCCGAGCTACGTGCTGCGCGAGGCCGGCGTGAGATGCGGCGCGCAAGAGCGGAGCGCTCGCCGACGACTGGCGCTGCTCCGGCGCCAGCTGGAGCGCCTCGGACTCGCCCCCTGCATCGGCCCTTCGCTGATCCAAGTCCACTGAGAGACCCGCACTTGCATTCTCAGGTCCCGGGTATAATATGAGCATATGCCCATAACAACCGGTGGTGGCTCGCCCGCCGCCGTGCTTTGAAGGAGGAGTCATGCCAGGTAGAGACGGCACAGGGCCGATGGGTTGCGGTCCGATGACAGGAGGCCGGCGCGGCTTCTGCGCAGGCGCAGCCCAGCACCCAGGCCGCGGCGGCGGTCGTGGCCGGAGGAACCAGTTCTACGCTGCCGGGCTCACCGGCTGGCAACGTGCCGCGCAGGCCGACGCCCAAGCGACGGCTCCGATGGGCGACGCACCGGATGTCCTCGAGCGCGTCGAGGAGAAGCTCACGCAAGTGCTCGAGCGTCTTGATCGCCTCGAGTCGGCGGCGCGGGACTGACGTGGACGGACGTGGAACAGGCGCCGGCGGCGGAGGCGGCCGCGGTCAGGGGGGTGGCCAGGGCATGCACAAGCGTCGCCGCGACGGCAGCGGACGCGGCGCGTGCCTCGGCCCTCGTGCCGGCGCCGACATCGCGGACGGCGGAACGGCCGCCGTCATCGTGTCGGCGCCCGTCGCGGACGCACCCGCGAACGCGCCGGACGTCGTTTCCCGAGCGCGCACCGTGGCCATCGTCGCCGAGCCCGAGTCCTGCGTCGCCTGCGGCACCTGCGTCGAGACGTGCCCACGAGATGCGATCACCCTTGAAGAGACGGCCGTGATCGACCCGACACTCTGCAACGGTTGCGGCATGTGTGTCACCGATTGCTCGCATGGCGCGCTCGCGCTCTCGGAGGTCTGAGACGATGCGCATCGCCATCGCCAGCGGCAAGGGCGGCACCGGCAAGACCACGCTGGCGACCAACCTCGCCGCGCTGCTCGCCGGACGCGGGATGACGGTCCGGCTCCTGGATGCCGACGTCGAGGAGCCTGACTGCCACCTCTTCCTGCGGCCCGAGATCGAGCGCCGCGAGATGGTGAGCGTCCTCGTGCCCACGGTCGACGAGGAGCGCTGCACGGCCTGCGGCGTCTGCGCCGAGGTCTGCGCGTTCAAGGCGATCACGCTCATCGGGTCGACGGTCCTCGTCTTCCCCGAGCTCTGCCACTCCTGTGGCGCGTGCTCCCTGCTGTGTCCCGAGAACGCGATCATCGAGGAGGCCCGCCACACCGGAGTCGTCGAGTACGGCTTGGTCACGGCGGGCGCCAGGCCGGTGTTCCCGCTGGTCACCGGCGTGCTTTCGGTCGGAGAGGCGAAGGCCGTGCCCACGACACGCGCCACGATCGCCGGCCTCGAGGGCGTCGATGAGGCTGTCATCCTGATCGACGCCCCGCCGGGCACCTCGTGCCCGGTCATCGAAGCGGTGCGCGGCTCCGACCTCGTGGTGCTGGTCACCGAACCGACGCCATTCGGATTGCACGACCTCACGCTCGCCGTCGAGATGGTGCGCGCCCTCGGCCTGCGCTGCGTCGTCGCCGTGAACCGCGCCGACCTCGGCGACGACCGCGTGCGCCGCTTCTGCGCCGCCGAGGGCATAGAGATCGTCCTCGAACTGCCGAACGACAGACGCATCGCCGAGGCCTACGCCCGCGGCGAGTTGCTGCTCGACGCGGTCGACGGCCTCGAACAGAGGCTGGGCGTGGCGTGGGAGCGCATCGTCGTCGCCGCGCAGAGAGACGAGGTGGCATCGTGACGCCGCCGAGTGAGCTGGTCGTGATCAGCGGCAAGGGCGGCACCGGCAAGACGAGCTTCGTCGCGGCGTTCGCCGCGCTGGCCGGCGGCGCTGCTCGCCGACTGCGACGTCGACGCTGCCGACCTGCACCTGGTACTCCGCCCCGAGACCGGGCAGACGCACCCGTTCAGCGGCCGCCGCCAGGCGATCATCGATCCCGAGACCTGCACGGCCTGCGGCCGATGCGCCGAGGTATGCCGCTTCGCGGCCGTGCTCGGCTCTGCCTATGACGGCTTCACCGTCGACCCCATCGCCTGCGAGGGCTGCGAGCTTTGTCTGCGTGTCTGCCCCGCCGAGGCGATCCGCATGGAGCCCGTCGTCAACGGCGCCTGGATGGTCTCCGAGACCCGCTTCGGCCCACTGGTCCACGCTCGCCTCGGCGTCGCCGAGGACAACTCGGGCAAGCTCGTGACACTGGTCCGCAACGAGGCGCGGCGCGTAGCTGAAGAACGCGGCCTGCCACTGATCATCGCGGACGGATCACCGGGCATCGGCTGCCCGGTCATCTCCTCGCTCGCCGGCGCCGACCTCGTGCTCGCGGTCACCGAACCGACAGTCTCGGGACGTCACGACCTGGACCGCGTCCTGCAGGTGGTGCGTCAGTTCCGGCTGCCGTTCGCCGTCTGCGTCAACAAGGCGGACCTGAACCCGGAGCTCGGCGACCAGATCTCCGCCGAAGCGACGGCGGCCGGCGCGGAATTCGTAGCCAGCGTCGCCTACGACCCGGCGGTGACGCACGCCCAGGTGGCCGGCACCGACATCATCGACTACGGCGGTCGCGCCGCGACCGAGATCACAGAGGTATGGGAGGCCGTCGGAGACGCACTGCTCGCGGTCACGGAAGGAGATGTGCTCGATGCCTGAAGGCGCCACGCGCGATGCGCACGCCGGCCACGGCTGCAGCCAGGTGGACGACGACACCCGTCGTCAGCAGGACGACCTCGATGTCCGCATGCAGCTCATCCGGCACAAGCTGCTCGTGTTGTCGGGTAAGGGAGGCGTCGGCAAGAGCACCGTCGCCGTGAACCTGGCGACCGCCTTGGCCGCCGCCGGCCGCCGCGTGGGTCTCCTCGACGTCGACCTTCACGGCCCCAGCGTCCCGTCCCTGCTAGGTCTCGACTACAAGCCTGTGCCCGGGCGCGCCGGCGGCATCGCGCCCGCGCCCGTGCGCGAGAACCTCTGGGCGATGTCGATCCAGTTCTTCCTGCCGGCGGACGACGACGCGGTGGTCTGGCGGGGTCCACGCAAGTACTCTGCGATCCGTGAGATGCTCGCCTCCGTAGACTGGGGGCACCTCGACTGCCTTGTCGTCGACGCGCCTCCAGGCACGGGCGATGAGGCGCTCGCGCTGGTCGAACTGCTCGGCTCCGACACAGGAGCAGTGATCGTCTCGACGCCGCAGCGTGTCGCGGTGAACGACGTGCGCAAGGCGCTGCGGTTCTGCGAGGCGCTCCGCCTGCCGGTAGTCGGCGTGATCGAGAACATGAGCGGCTTCGTCTGCCCGCACTGCGGAGAGACGACCGATGTCTTCCTGAGTGGCGGGGCCGAGGCCATGGCCGGCGATGCCGGCGTGACGTTCCTCGGCCGCATCCCCATGGATCCGGCAGTCGTGCAGGCGGGAGAGCGCGGCGTCCCACACATGGAGCTTTTCGGGGATTCGCCGACGGCGGCGGCCTTCTCGGCGGCGATCGCACCGCTGCTCACCCTGACAGAACGCCCGGCGCCTGCCCGCGCCGTTCCCGTCGCCGGCGGCGCGGGCGCACCGGGTCCCAGCATCATCGATACGGACGCATGAGGCCGGCGATGGCGCCCACGGCCGCACCCCAGCTCGTGTACGGACCCGTCCCATCGCGACGGCTCGGTCGCTCGCTTGGCGTCGACCTCGTCCCCCTCAAGACATGTACCTACGACTGCGTCTACTGCCAGCTCGGGCGGACGACGCGCAAGACGGTGCGCCGGCGACGCTGGGTCGAACCCGCCGAAGTCGTAGCCCAGGTGGGCGCCAGGCTGGCGTCGAACCCCGATGTCATCGCCCTGGCGGGATCGGGCGAGCCGACGCTGCACGCAGGGATCGGTGAGGTCATCAGCGGCATCAAGGACATCACGGACGTACCCGTGGCCGTGATCACGAACGGGTCGCTCCTCGGCCGCCCGGCGGTGGGCACAGGAGTCGCCGTCGCGGACATCGTGCTGCCGTCCCTGGACGCTCCCAGTGAAGATCTGTTCCTGAAGGTGAACCGTCCTAATGAGTCGCTTCATCTCGCCGACCTGGTCGAAGGTCTCGTCTCGTTCCGCGCCGGCTTCAAGGGCGAACTCTGGCTGGAGGTCATGCTGCTGGCCGGCGTCACGGGATCCGCGACCAGGGCGCGACGGCTCGCAGAGCTTGCGGCGCGCATCGTTCCCGATCGGATCCAGCTGAACACGGCCGTGCGTCCGCCGGCGGAGTCCTTCGCGACGCCGGTCGCTCGCGCGACCCTCGAGGAGCTCGCGGGGCTGTTCACGCCCTGCGCCGAGGTGATCGCCGATCTCCCGTCCGCCGCCGGCGACGGAGTCGCCGCCGAGACCGACGTGCTGGAACTGCTGTCGCGCCGGCCGTGCACGGTCTCAGACATCGCCACGGGCCTCTCGATCCACCACGGAGAGGCGCTCAAGGCGGTCACCGCGCTCGTCAACACAGGCGCGGTGAATCTGTACACGCACGAAGACCGATCGTTCTACGTGGCGGCGACCGTCGCCGCGGAAGATCGAGAAGAGGAGCAGACATGAAGGTCGCCATCAGCGCACAGAGCAACGACATCGATTCCCTCGTCGACCCGCGCTTCGGCCGTGCTCGCTGGCTCATCGTCGCCGATTCCCAGACCGGCGAGTGGCAGGCGCACGACAACGCGGCCAACGTGAACGCCAGCGGCGGAGCCGGAATACAGGCAGCCAGCACGGTGGCCGCGCAGGGCGTGAGAGCCCTGATCACCGGCAACGTCGGCCCCAACGCCCACAAGGCGCTGGCGGCGGGGGAGATCGCCATCTACCAGGTCGGCAACGGCGTCAGCGCGCGAGACGCACTGGACGCGCTCGGGCGCGGTGAGCTCACATCGGTCGACGCACCGACCGTGAGCGGTCATTGGGCCTGAAGAGGAACGGAGCCATGATGAACGGACAAGGCAGAATGAGACAGCGCCGCGCCGGACCTTTGCGCGACGGCAGCGGCCCGGGACGCGGGCGCCGAGGCGCAGAGCGCCCGCAGCGGCGAGAGCAGCCTCGGCGGGCGCACCACGACCCGCGCGCTGATCGCCGTCGGTACCTACGTCGCACAGGACATGCGCGACGCCGAGGGTCTGATGCGGCCGATGCTGCGCCGAGCCGCGATCCGCCTGGCGTTGAGTCGCCGGGAGCCGGCGCGCCGGCTGGGCGACGCCTACCTTCGGCTGGACCCGCCGGCGCCGGACGTCGACCCCAGACGAACCGACGCGATCGAAGTGAGCGCCACACCTCGCCCGGCGCTCGCCGCGGCGCCGGATGCGGACCATCCCGCCGTGGAGGGCGAGCGGACGCCGTGTTGAAAGCGGACCTCTTCCCGCCTACCATGGGCATATGCTAATAACGACTGAGGAGCAGCATGCCGCGTCCACCGATTGAACGCGCCGTAGGGGGCGTGCCCCGTGTCACCCTGTTCAAGCCGGCAGGGGTCCCCGGTCGCGACCTCGAGCAGCTCCCGCTGGCCATCGATGAGCTCGAGGCGATCCGCCTCGTCGATCTTGAGGGGCTCAGCCACGAGCAGGCGGCTGCGGCCATGGGCGTGTCGCGCCAGACGGTCGGCCGCGTCCTCGAGCGGGGCCGCGCAAAGGTCGCCGAGGCGCTGGTCGACGGCAAGGCGATCCTCATCGGCGGCGGGCAGTACCGTGTCGAGCCTCGCCAGCTCTGCTGCGCGTCGTGCGGCGAGGTCTGGACCGGCGATCCGGATGCGGAGTCACTTGCGTGCCCCGCGTGCGCGTCCGCCGACGTCCTCATCTGCTGGGGCGGGCTGGGCCGCTGTGGCCGGCCTCGCGGCAGCGGCCGCGGCATGCGCGCGGGTGGTGGCCCCGGTTGCCAGGGACGAGGCCGGCGGCGCGGCGGCGCCGACATCGTAGACCCGGCGGCCCGACCACCGGCATCGCAACGATCGAGCAATCAGGAACGGAGTATGACCACATGACCGACAGCAACGGAACCACACAGCGGATCGCCATCCCATCCGAGGCCCCCGGCGGTCTCGAAGCGAGGCGCTCCGGGCACTTCGGACGCTGCGAATGCTTCACCATGGTCGACGTCGTCGACGGCAAGGTCGCCGAGGTCGCCGTCCTCACCAACGCCCCGCACACCGAAGGCGGCTGCATGGCGCCGGTGCTGGTGCTGGCGGAGAACAACGTCGACGCCATCGTCGTCGACGGCATCGGCGGGCGCCCGCTCATGGGCTTCAATCAGGTCGGCATCGCCGTCCACGCCGGCGTCGGCGCCGACGTGCAGACCACGGTCCATGCCTTCATCGAGGGTGGTCTGCCGGTAGTCGGCTTCGACAACGCCTGCCAGCACTGAGCTCGGCGCGGCCGCTCGCTCTGAGCGGCCTCAGAGCGAGCGGCCGCTCAGCCCGAAGAAGAGGACGGCCAGCACGACCGCGCGCCGAACGCGATGTAGAGGCGGTCTCGCTGCTTGGTGAACGCGAGGAGGGCGAACGCCACCCTCGCCACCGGCGTCAGCACGAGCACGATGAGCCCGAGGACCGCGAGGGCCGCCGGATCGAGCGCCGACGGCCGCGTGGAGGACGCTCGCCGGCGACGTGAGGCGAGTGGCCAATCCTTGATGACGTCGCGGCCCGCTCTAGGGTCTCTTGGCCACGAGTGCGAGGTGGTAGGGAAGGAGGTCACCCGGCTCGTGCGCCTCGACCTCCTCGAAGCCCAGCCCGGCGACGATCTTTCGGACGGCTCCCAAGCCGAGGACGTGGCCGATGGGTGGGCCCACCGGACGCTCCTTGTCTCCCCAGTCCAGCACCACGAACAGGCCGCCCGGCCGCAGCAGCCGCGCCACCTCTTCCAGCGCATCCGGCTGGTCGTAGAGATGATGAAGTACGTCGACCATGAGCACGCGGTCGGCGTCGCCGTCGTCGAGCGGCACGACGTTGTCGCTGGTCTCGCAGAGGCAGAGCCGGTCCGCCAGTTCCGGCGTGATCTTCTCGCGCAGCAACTCGGCGAGACGCGGTAGCGCCTCAACGGCGAACACCCGCCCGCCAGGCACAGCCCGCGCTACGGCGACGGTGTAGATCCCGGTGCCGGCGCCGTAGTCGACCACGGTCTCGTCGCCTCGCAGCCGAAGCAGGTCCACGACCGCCGACTGCGGCAGCGCCTGGAGTCGCGCCGGGTCCTCGAGGCGCTTGGCGTGCTTCGGGTCGAACTGGTCGGCCATCAGGCGTCGGTGGTGGTGATGTCGAACGCCGGCGGCTGGTGCAGGTGCTTCTTCACCGCACAGAGGTTCATCGAGTTGATGACGGCCGCCTTGTACTTCTCGGGGAACCCGGCCGGGAGCTTCAAATCGATGTCGATCTTGGTGATCAGCCCGACGGCCGGGTCGAACTGCGGTGACATGGAGATGCTCGACCCCTCGGGGTCGATGCCGCGCTGCTGCATGAAGCCGAGCGCGTAGATGCCGGCGCACGTGCCGATCGAGGCCAGGAACAGATCGAACGGAGCCGGTGCGGAGTCGTCTCCGCCGCCGCGCGCCGGCTGGTCGGTCTCGATGGTGAATCCGCCGTAGTCCGCGTACACTCGCTTGCCGCCCGGGAAATAGACCTTCATGTCCATGCTCTGATCCTTTCGCGCCCGGTCCCTCCGGGCATTGTCCTTCTGCTGCAACGGTTGCCGTGTTGCGAAATTTCGAAACTTGGCAATAATGGATGCATGAATGACGACCGTCAACGCTACGCCATCCACGCCGCCGTGTTCTCGGCTCTCGCCAACCCTACTCGGCACGAGCTCATGCATCACCTCTGCGACTCACCGCGTACGCCGAGCGAGCTCGCCGAGTTGCTCGACGTCAGCAGGCCGAACGTCTCCCAGCACCTTGCCGTGCTGCACCGAGACGGCCTCGTGCACCGCTATCGCAAGGACGGGCACGTGCTGTGGGCAGTCGTCAATCCCCGGCTGGCCGAGGCCTGCGCGCTCATCGACGAGCTCCTCGGCCCGGAGCTCGCCCTGCGTGCGCACGCGCTTGTACAGGAGAGGTAGGTGACCATGTTCGGCAGAAACGAAGGCCGCGCGGACCGGATCGCTCGTGCCGTGGCGGGAACGGGACTGCTCGCCTGTTCCATCAGGCGCATGAGGCGATCGCAGAGCAAGACGCTCGGCGTCCTCGGCGCCACCGCCGGCGCGGCGCTGCTCTTCACGGCCGTCACCGGCTTCTGCTCCATCTATGCCGCGCTCGGCATCGACACGTCAAAGTAATCGACCAACGGGAGAACAAGTATGATCGCCGTCAACGTCCAGGCCTGTCCGCAGAACCATCCCTGCCCGGCCGTTCACTACTGCCCCGAGGGCGCCATCGTCCAGGATGACATCTACTCGGCGCCCCGCATCGATGAGAGTCTCTGCACGGAGTGCGGCGCCTGCACAAGCGTCTGCCGCGCTGTTCTCCAGGGCCCATGACGAGGTCCCGGTCGGCTGATGGCCCACTTCGACCTCATCTGCAAAGACTGCGGCCACAAGTTCGTCGTCGTCACCCGGGCGGCCATCCGCAACAAGCAGAAGCAATGCCCCGAGTGCGAGTCCACGAACGTCCGACAGAGCTTCGCCAGCTACATGCAGAACGGGCCGCTCTCCAGCCCCACCTGCGGCGCTCCGCAGCGCAGCAGCGGCTACGGCTGAGGCTGCTGACCTGGCGGCGCGTCGCGCCGCCGCATCAGTGTCTCGTCCCGCTGCATCGAAGGGTTCGTCCGTGAACGTCAAGCGTCTGATTCTCGTGCTCGGCATCGCCGGCTTCATCGTCATGGCCGACAACTGGGTCGTCTCCCCGCTGCTCCCGACGGTCGCGCGCGAGTTCTCCGTAGACCCGGCGCGAGCGGGCGTCCTCATCGCCGCGTACATGCTGCCCTTCGGCCTGTTCCAGCTGCTCTACGGCCCGCTCGCCGACCGCTTCGGCAAGCTGCGCGTCGTGACCGTCTCGCTGGCGCTGTTCACCGTCGCGACCGGGCTCTGCGCGACCGCGACGGGACTCGCCGACCTCACCGCCCTCCGTGCGCTGACCGGCGTCTTCGCCGCTGCTGCGTTGCCCGTCTCGCTGGCGCTCATCGGCGATCTGGTGCCGATGCAGGAGCGGCAGAAGGCGATCGCCACCTTCATGGGGATCGCCTTTCTCGGCCAGGCGACCTCGATGACGATCGGTGGGACGATCGCCGCGGTCTCGAGCTGGCGCGGCGTCTTCATCGCCTACGCCGCCGTGGCGGTCGTGATCGTCGTCGCGCTGTTCGTCTCGACGCGCGGCGTCGCGGCGCAGCTCAAAGGAGACCCGAACAGCGAGTTCCTGCGTCCCTACGGCCGGCTGCTCGCGCACGCTCCCAGTCTGCGCACCTACCTCGTCGTGTTCGTCGAGGGCCTCCTCATCCTCGGGTCGTTCAGCTATGCCGGTGCGTTCGCCGCCGAGGCCCTCGGCCTCGAGACGTTCGGCATCGGCCTGCTGATGGCCGTGTTCGGTGTCGGAGTGATCGGCGGCAGTCGGCTGTCTGGCCGGCTGGCCGAGCGCATCGGGCGGCCGGGGCTGGTCGCCTTGGGCCTGGGCTCGGCCGCGGCGGCCGACCTCCTCCTGGCCGCGGCTGGTTCGCACCTCGCGGCTTTCGCCGTCGCGATCCTGCTGCTGGGACTGGGCTTCATGTTCGCGCACTCCTCCCTTCTCACCACCGCGACGCAGTTCGCGGAGAAGGCGCGCGGCGCGGCGATGTCGCTCATCGCTTTCGCCTTCATGGTGGGAGGCTCGCTGGGCACCATGCTGGGCGGGCGTATCATCTTGGGAGCGAGCTACCGGGACCTGTACCTCTCGTTCGGCGTGGCGCTCGTCGCTCTCGGCGTCGTGGCCATGATCGCCGTGCCGGCCCAGCGTTCCTCGCGAGCGGCTGCCGGCCTCCGTCGACCGACAGCGACCGAAGAAGCCTGATCGCGAACGGTAGCCGTGCGACAGTGGCGGGCAGTGGGGTAATCTAGTCGCCACGTATGGACCTGTCGTCGCGAGCCCTCAACCTGGATGACTTCATCTGCGAGATGAGCCGCGAGCCGGTGAGCTCGCTTACCCACGAGCGGCTCATGGATCTCGCCGGCCGTCTGCGGCTGTCGTCGAGACTGGTCGGCAACCGGATCGCCTTTGCCTCGGGCACCTACGCCCGCAACCTGGCCTGCCGCACTCCCTTCTTCGAGCTGCTCGTGCTCTGCTGGCGGCCTGGTCAGGAATCGACCATCCACGACCATGGCGGCGCGCTGAACGCCATCCGCGTGTTCTCGGGCGAGCTCACGTCCCGCACGTTCCGCCGAACCGGCGGGGCCTCGTCCAGCGCAGGCCCCGTCGCGCAGGACGAAGAGGAGCGGGTACCCGCCGGCGGGCGCTTGATCGGCCTGGACCGTGGCGGCATCCACCAGCTCGCCAACACCTCAGATGACGACCTCGTGACCATCCACGTCTACGCCCCCGCCCTGATGGAGCTCAACGTGTACTCCACGTCCTCGGCGGTGGTCGAGCGACGGCAGTTGCGCTACACGTTGGCCGACGACCTTGACTGACCCCGGCAAGAGTCAGTCCATGTTCTCCGCGAGCAGCCCCTGCCGCGACAGGGTGCCGAGCAGCACCGCGCGCAGGAGGTCGAGCGCCTCGATGACGCGAGCGTCCGCCAGCGAGTAGAGGACGCTCGGGCCTTCGCGCTCGGCCGCCACAAGCTGACGCTCGCGCAGGACTTTGAGGTGCCGTGAGACAGTGGACTGCGGTACTCGCAGGGTCTCAGCCAACTCGTTCACGTGCATCGGCCGGTTGCGCAGCTCGTACAGCATGAGGATCCGCTTGGGATCGGAGAGGCCCTGACAGATGCTGGCGTGCAGGAGATTGACTTCCTGTTCCAGATACTCGTCCACGGCTCGAACCTGCCCTCCGCAAGTCACCACGCCGCCCGAATGCTAGCTCCAGTCGACGGGGAGTGCTACTGAGTACGTAGACCCACGCATGGGGTCTCAAGTCGCGGGGCTGCGGCGGCGTCCGCCGCCGCAGCCCCGGTAGCACGCGTGGGATCTTCCGGGCCCTCCTACTTGACTCTCAGCCTGGCCCATCCGACCTTGGCCTGGACATTGCCCGAGGCGTCGGTCGCGTACACGTAGTACTTGTACGTCCCCTTGGCGAACCTGCAGCGGAACTTCGCTGTGAGGGCGGTGTTCACGGTCTTCGAGCCGGCCTTGATGGTCTTCACGACCTTGCCGTGGCTGTTCTTGATCTTGATCGAGACGGTTGCCGTACCTTTGGTCGGTTCCGCCTCGGCGACCTTGTACTTCAGCGTGGCCCTGCGGCCGCGGCGAACGGACACGGACGTCGCGCTCGTCCTCGGCCTGGCGGTGTCCATGACGATGGTGAACTCCACGGCCTGTTGCGCTTCGACGTTCCCGTTCACATCCTGCGCCCAGAACTTGAGCGTGTGGCTGCCGGACGCCAGCGCGTGGTCGTTGGCCGTCGGCACTGCCAGCTCAACGCTCTTCTGAGCCGGAGAGTCGCTGACGATGTCGAGACGCACGGCTTGATCGTCGAGCTTGTGGTAGATGTAGCGGATACCCTCGTTGTCGGTAGCCGTGACCGTGATCGCAGCCGCGTCCCAGTAGCTGGCCGCGGCGTTCGTCGTCGAGACCGGCTTCTCCGAGTCGCTGCTGATGTCGGCGAAGGCGGTGACGGCGCCGACCGCCAACACGACGGCGGCGACAACGATCGCCAGTACCATCAGATGAGTCTTCCTCACTGTGCATTCCTCCCTGTGCGGACCGGGGTCACATCTACCCGGCCCGGCTCGTCAGTTCGCTCGCGGGTCAGTCGCCGTGCGGGCCGGCGCCGGTCTCGTCGTGGCACGAATCGCACGCCATCTTGCCCTTGGCGCTCGCATGGCACCCGTTCGCTACGGCGCCACAGCCGGCCACTGCGTCGTCGAGCGTGCCGGCCGGCGCGACCTTGGCATTGTCGAGCCAATAGGCGTTCAGCAGGGTGGTGGTCTGAAGGACCATGTCGTGACACGCCTTGGCGCAGCGGTCCTTCTGGTCGGCGCTTCCGTCAGCAGCGCCGGTCGTCATCGTCCACTGGGATAGTGAGGCGTGGCACAGCTGGGAGTGAGCCGTCGAGGTCGGGACGTTCGCGAGAGGAATCGGTGCCGTCTTGCCACCGAACGCGGAGGGAGTCCATCCCTCCGCCCGCGCCTTGTCCATGCCGTTGGTCGGCAGGGGCGTCTCTCCGTAGTACTGAAGGACCTCGTCGGTGATCTTCGCGGATGCGCCCGTCATGGCGATGATCGCGGCTGACCCGTTGCAGGTGCCGCAGATAGTGCCCCACGAGGCAACGCCGCCGCCGCCGAACCTGAACATACCGAGCGGCAACGTGGCCCATGGGGCGTACTTGGGGTCGGTGCCGGACTTCTCAGCGAGGAACTGGACGATGGGATACCAAGTGGCTTCAGCGCAGCCGGCCGCATAGTAGACCTCATACGCAAGACGCGCAAGGATCTCAGGCTCTGGCTGCTCTGCTGACGTTGTGGGATACGGCCACGGCAGTGCTGCCACGGCCGTATCCGCAGCCGCAGGCTGTGCCGACTTCGCCAAACCGACACCGGCCAGCCCGGCGGCTGCGGCAACGGTTCCGGCGCTCACCAGGAACTTGCGCCGAGACATCAGATTATCGGACATACGCGCGTCTCCTTTCGCTGCATCACCCCACCGTCGGCAGGGTGCTCGACTCCTTATGGATGACTGCAGAGAGAGGATGCGTGGGGCGGCCGACGGCGTTTCGGGGCGACATGTATGCCACGTCACCGCACGACAAGTCCGTGCGGGAGGACATGCCATCCCCGTCAGGCCTTACCCGCCGCGCACCCGCGGTCCCCCCCGCGGGCTGGCTCCTTCACCTATGCGGCCAAGCGCATGAACCCTACCACGTTAACCCTAAGGTTGTGAAGTCCTGCACAAAGTCGACGTTACCGGTCGACGAAGTCTGGAATGGGATGAGACCGGAGCCGGCGAGGGCTCGGCCGCCGTCAGAGCTCGAACGTCACGTACCCCGAGGTGCAGGCCTGACCGCCGGCGATGTGCGCGCGGCCGTCGGCCGGCTCCCAGATCATGCTCGCCGTCGTCATACTCTGGTCCGGGTCGGGATCGTCGTCCTCCCAGTGGTCGCAGATGCTGAACGGCGCGTTCTCGTGGTCGCACAGTACGCGCCGCCCGAGCTCGACGAGGTCCACGCCCGCTTCGAGACCGGCGAGCAGGAGGTCCGTGGCCCGCTCGCGTCGTAGCCGCGAGCCCTCGGAGCGGGAGGCGTCCCCCGGGACGAGCTCCGGCGACACGTAATGGTTGGTGTGCGCGAACAGCGCCGTCGCGCCTGACCTGGCCGCCAGCGGCGGAGGCGGCGAGCCGTCCTGGAAGGCCCAGCGCTCGCCAGTCGTCTCGACGTCCCACACCCGTCCGCGAGCATCGCAGAACAGATGGTTCGAGCCGCGCGCCCGCGGCGCGGCGACGATAAGGTCGCGCGCGTGCTCCAGGTCCGGCTGGCCCAGCACGGCTGCGAGCAGCAGGTTGTTGGGTACGCCGATGCGCTCGTCGCGGTAGTACACGGTGTTGGCGGCGGAGCTGAAACCGGCCGCCGTCACGCCGGTGATGGGCAGATTGTAGGCGGGTCCGGCGCTGATGTACGCCGCGCTGTCCCACGGCCCGGTCAGGCGCACGATCCTGACGGTCTGCGCCTCGATCTCCTCCGGATACCAGTCCTCGTTGTGGCCCGCGACCGGCCGCCCGTCGAGGACGACGGCAAATGAGGTGCAGTGCTCGGGCGGCCAGTTGCGCTCGGCCTGGCAGGTGAACTCCTCGCTACAGTTCAGGGCGAAGAGATGATCGAAACGGACGTTGGCGGCCGCAGCCATGCCACGCAACTGCTCGACGGCCTGGGGCACGTAGTCCTCTGCGGGCCTCAGATAGTCGCGGGCCCGCTCCACGGCCTCCGCGAAGCTGAAGCCGGCGAGCCCCTCGAACCGGGCCGCGTAGGAGTCGAGCCCCCACTCGATGATCTCGCGGCCAGCCTCGCCGACCTGCTGCCCCACCTCCAGGTGAGACCCCGATGCCTCGATGATGAGTGGTGACGTCATGTCGTGGTCGTCCTTCCCGTCCTCCGCGTTCGTTGCAGAATACAACGAGAGCAGCGGACCTCGAGCGGATGAGCGTGCCTGCCCGGATTCGGACTCGCCGCCTGCGGGGAATGCCGTTGGCATGGACGGTGACCGCGACTTCCGCTTTTCGCCGCGTCCAAACCGGGCGGCGGAGATCAGGTGGCGCCCGTGGGGCGAGCCCGCCTTTGCGGAAGCTCGCCGGCTCGGGCGCCCGGTCCTCCTCTCGCTGTCCGCCGTATGGTGCCACTGGTGCCACGTCATGGACGAGACGAGCTACTCGGACCCGCGCGTGATCGCCGCCATCAACGAGCACTTCGTCCCCATCCGCGTCGACAACGATCGTCACCCGGATGTGAACCGCCGCTACAACATGGGCGGCTGGCCGACCACTGCCTTTCTCGCCGCCAGTGGCGACGTGCTCACCGGCGGCACCTATTACCCGCCCGACCAGATGCTCGAGAGCCTGGCGCGCGTCAAAGCGTTCTTCGACGCCAATCAGGCGCAGATCATCGCCCTGGAGGGAGAGCGCGCCAGCGACGGCGATGGGGCGGCGATGGCCGTGCTCACCGGGCTGCCCTTGAACGGCGCCGAGGCGCTGGCAGCCCTGGAAGGCGACCCGGACGCACCCGGCGACATCCCCGCCGAGGTGGCGCTGCAAGTGGTACGCAGCTTCGACCCGCTTCACGGCGGGTTGGGCGCGGAGCCCAAGTTCCCGCAGCCGGACGTGTTCGGGTTCATGCTCGCGTACGGGCTGCTGCGCGGCGCCGGGGAGCCGGAGCACGTCCCCGAGGGCGGCAGCGCACTGCTGCGGCCCGCACGCGTGCGGGAGGTGGTGAAGACCACTCTGACGGCGATGGCGAGCGGTGGCATGTACGACGCCGTCGAGGGCGGCTTCTTCCGCTACGCGACGCAACGCGACTGGAGTGTGCCCCACTACGAGAAGATGCTCGAGGACAACGCGCGGCTCGCCCTGCTCTATTTGGAGGCGTCCCTCCTGGCGTCGGGCCACGACCTCGGCGACCCCGATCTCTACCGGCGCACGGCTGAAGGTTCGATCGACTACCTCCTCGCGACGCTGTGGCGCGATGATGTGCCCGCCCTGGGCGGGAGCCAGGACGCGGACGAGGAGTACTACCTGCTGGCCGCCGACGGCCGGGCCGCACTGCCGGCGCCGTTCGTGGATCCGACCGTGTACGTCGACTGGAACGCCTTGGCGGCGCAGGCCCTGCTCCGGGCGGCTCCCATCCTGGAGCGTCCCGACCTGGCCGATCGCGCCGTGCAACTGCTCGACCACCTGGGCACGGTCGCCCGACGCGGCGACGCGATGGCGCACTTCGTGCACGCAGACGGAAGCGCCGGTGAGGGAGCGCCGCTCCTCGGCGACCAGGTGGCGATGGCCGCAGCGCTGCTCGACGCCTACGAGCTGACGTGCGACCGGGGCTGGCTGCGGCGTGCGCGCAGCCTCGCGCACTGGACCTGCGAGCACCTGCGCGCTCCTGACGGCCGTCTGTTGGACAGGCTCGCCGTGCCGGGGGACAGCGCCGGTCTGCTGGCGAAGCCGGCACCGGCGCTCGACGAGAACTCAGCGATGGCCGAGGTACTGCTGCGCCTGGAGGGGCACACGGGCGAGGCGCGCCTGCGCGAGCGCGCGCTGGAGATCCTGGCCGCGTGGACGACACACTTCGAACAGTACGGCGTCGCCGCCTCGGCGTACGCCCAGGCGCTCCTGCGCTACCTGGAGCGTCCGGACCACATCGTGGTCGTCGGGAGCCGCGATGACGACGAGGCGCGGCGCCTGCACACGGCGGCGCTCGCCGCCCCGTCGCCGCTGCGCACCGTGCAGTGGCTCGACCCGTCGGACCGCGCCGACGTCCAGCGGCTTGCCGATGCCGGTCTGCCGTCGGAAGCCGCGGCGGCGTACGTCTGCCGCGGCCACACCTGTTCGCTGTTCCGGCCTTGAGTGGAACACCCCGCTCCTGTGGAATAGACAGCACGACGCTCTTACCCACGTCCGTGGAGGGACGATGATCACGCTCTACCAGTCTGAGTGGTGCTTCTACAGCCACCGCGTTCGCCAGGTCCTCACCGAACTGGGACTCACCTTCACGACGGTCAACGTCCCCGCGGCTCGAGAGGACAGGGCCGAACTCATGGCGATCGCCGGCCAGGACACCGCCCCAGTGCTCACCGACGGCGACAGGGTCTACGGCGACTCCGACGAGATCATCGAGTACCTGCGCACGACGTACCCGGCGCCTGAGGACACCGAGGAGCATGCTGCGATGGGTGCCTGGCGTGCGGCGAGAATGGTCTCCCTCGCGCCGCGCGCCGCGCTGGCTCGCCTGCGAGAGTTGCTGGAGGACAAAGGCTTCTTCATCCTCGCCCAGATCAAGGGTCCCGAGATCAACGAGCGCCTGCCCGAGGAATACGTCATCCTGCAGGTGACGGTGCCCGTGGCCGCCGTCAAGTCGCTGAGCGTCGATCCGCTGGCGCCGATCGCCATCATGTTCCCCATCGCCGTGATCCCCACGGAGGACGGCAAGAGCGTCATCGCCTCCGCCGACCCCGTCGGGCAAGTGTGGCTCTACGGCGAGCTGGAGCTCAGGAACGTGCAGGCCGCGGTCAAGAAGCGGCTCGCCGAGCTGTTGGAAGAGCTCTAGCCTAGCCCCAGCGATACACGCGCAGGCTGAGGAAGCCTGCGACGATGGCGATCCCGAGCAGCACGATCGCGGCAGTCCAGTCCCAGGCACCACCGCTCCACGCCGCCTGCAGCAAGTCGACGCCGTACGTGAGCGGCAGGAAGTCGCCGATCCTCTTCATGGTGTCGCTCATCACTTCCATGGGCACGGAGGCTCCGCTCAGGAACAGCATGACGAAGAAGAGCATGAGGCCCGCTCCTTGGGCGGCGCGCGGGCTGGGCATCACGGCGCCGAGGAGCGTGCCGATGGCGGCGAAGGCGGCCGAGCAGAGCACGAACCCGGCCGCCAGCAGCGCCAGCGAGTCGGGGAAGTGCACCGGGTAGAAGGCCGCGGCGAAGGCGGCGACGAGCACGGAGCCGATCACTCCCAGCACCAGCGCCGCCAGCACCTGCGAGCCGAGGACCGCCCAGATGGGCACGAGCGAGGCGCGGAAGCGGCGGAGCACGCCGCCGCTGCGATAGTCGGTGAGCCGCGCCGGGAGCATGATGACGCCGACTGACATCGTCACCACGGCGATGTAGGCCGGGGCATAGTAGTTCATCGCCCCGGTCCCCGCGAACACGCGCTCGTTGGAGCCGCCGGACTGGTTCCCGAACACCTCCCCCAGTACGAACATCAGCACCACGGGGAACGCGAACGTGAAGACGATCGTCATCGGCTCGCGCAGGAAGAGCTTGAGCTCGATCCACGTCAGTTTGAGCAGCACCCGAAGGCCGCCCGGATGACTGACCCTATGACGGGCGGCCCCGGCCGAGGCTGATCCGTCCTGGGTCATGAGTCGTCCACCAGATGGCCGGTGAGCTTGAGGAACACGTCCTCGAGGCTCGGCTCGATGACGCGCAGGTCGTCCGGGGCCAGACCCCGCTCGACCAGGGCCGCGCCCACGTAGGCGAGCAGGGGCCCGGTGCCCTCCACCACGACACGCGGGCCGCGCCGGGTGACGCCGCGGGCGCCCGGCACGCGGCTCAGCCAGTCAACGTCGTCCAGGTCGCAGCTGAACACGACCTGCTCGAGCGGGTCGTAGCGAACGACCATGCCGCGCGGCGTGTCCGCCGCGATGATCTTGCCCTTATCGACCACGGCGACGCGGTCGCAGAGGCGCTCGGCCTCGTCCATGAAGTGGGTCACGAGGACGACGGTGGTGCCGCGGTCGCGGATCTTCTCGATGAGGTCCCAAGCCACCCGCCGCGCGGCGGGATCGAGGCCCGTCGTCATCTCGTCGAGAAAGACGACCTCCGGTGAGCTTACCAGCGCCAGAGCGATGAACAGCCGCTGGCGCTGTCCGCCGGAGAGGTTCGCGAAGGAAGCGTTCCGTTTCTCCGCGAGCCCCCACTGCTCGATCAGCGTCTGCCACTTCACGGCTCCGGGCGCGAGCGAGGCGAACAGATCGAGCGCCTCCCACACCTTCATGTGGTCGGGGAGGCGCGACTCCTGCAGCTGGCAGCCCATGCGCCCACGCAGGTCGCCGGCGTGATGGACCGGGTCCTTGCCGAGTACGCGCACCGTGCCCTCCGTCGGCGTGCGCAGCCCCTGCACACACTCCACGGTCGTCGTCTTACCGGCGCCGTTCGACCCAAGAAGGCCGAAGATCTCGCCCTGCGCGACCTCGAACGACACGTCGTCGACGGCCACGACGTGGTGACCGTAGACCTTGCGCAGGTGTTCCACGGTGATGACCGGCGGCATGCGATCCAACCTACCCGAAGACGGACGATGACCGCCGATCGGCGGCACCATACAGGAACTCGTCGAGACTCAGTCTCAGTGAGACGGCCAAGCGGAGCTCAGGGTTCGGCCGCAGCGAACGCGGGCGTCCGGCCGTCGATCCAGATCGGCTCGAGTGTGCCGTCGCCCACCTCGTCGCGCCCGTTCACTCCGGAGGAGTCGAAAAGCCGCCGAAGAGAGACAAGCTGCCGGGCGGTTGTTCGGAGTCGCTCCAGCGTCCGAGGCGGCGGAACCGCTCGCGGCGCTGTCGCCGCCGCTCCTGAGCGGGGATCTGGTCGAGCTCGGCGAGGGCATCCTGGATCGCCTCTCCGAGCCGCTGCGCCGCCAACTCGGGGTTGTGATGGGCGCCGCCGCGCGGCTCCGCCACGACCTTCTCCACGGCCATGAGCTCGAGCAACTGAGACGCGGTCGGGCGCAGCGCCTCGGCCGCCTGTGGCGCGAAGTCGGCGTCGCGCCAGAGGATCGCGGCGCAGCCCTCGGGCGTGATCACCGAGTAGGTGGCGTTCTCCAGCATGAGCACGCGGTCGGCCACAGCGAGGGCCAGGGCTCCTCCGGAGCCGCCCTCGCCGATGATGGTCGCGATGACGGGGACGGTGAGGCGCGCCATCCTGAGCATGCTCTCGGCGATGGCGCGCGCCTGCCCGCCCTCCTCAGCCGCCACGCCCGGATACGCGCCCGGCGTGTCGACGAAGGTGAGCACCGGCAGTCCGTGCCGTTCAGCAAGCTTGAACAACCGCTGGGCCTTGCGATAACCCTCGGGCTTTGCCATGCCGAAGTTGTGCTCGGTCTGCTCGTCGAGCGTGCGACCCTTCTGGTGGCCGATGACGAGGACGGCACGCCCGCGGAACCAGCCGAGCCCTCCGACGATGGCTGGGTCGTCGGCGCGCAGGCGGTCGCCCTTGAGCTCCTCGAAGCCGTCGATCAGGTAGCCGATGTAGTCGCGCGTCCTCGGCCGCTCCTTGTGCCGCGCGATCTCGACCGTGACCCACGTGTCATGGCGCCGGCTCTCGTGCTGGAGCTTCTTCAGCCGGCCCTGGAGTCTCTCGATCTCCTCGGACAAGTGAACGCCGGGCATAAGTGGCAAGCGTCCGAGCTCGCTCAGCCGCTGCTTGAGCCAGCCGGCCCGAGCGTCCTGTTCCGTCTTCGGTTCTTTCTCCTCGGTCAGGTTCCTCACCTCCTCCCAAGAGTCGGAGGTAATTGCCTACTTTGACGCGCAGGTCCTTGCGCGGGACCACGGCGTCGAGGTGCCCGAGCTCGAGGTTGCGCTCCGCCGTGCTGAATCCCGGCGGCAACTCCTCGTGAGTCGTCTGCTGGATGACGCGCGGCCCGGTGAAGTAGAGTCGCGCGCCCGGCTCCGCGACGCAGATGTCGGCGAGCGTCGCGAAGCTGGCCACGACGCCGCCCGTGCACGGGTCCGCGAGGATGGTCACGAACGGCGACGTCGCCTCGTTGATGAGATCCACGGCGCAGCTGGTCTTGGCCATCTGCATGAGGCTGAGGATGCCCTCCTGCATGCGCGCGCCGCCGGACGTACAGACGGCGACCAGCGGCAGGTTCTCGCCGCTCGCCAGTTCGGCGCTCCGCCAGAGTTTCTCGCCGACCACGCTCCCCATGCTGCCGCCCATGAACCCGAAGTCCATCACGGCGAGCACGCACGCTGTGCTGTCGATGCTCGCTGTGCCGGTGACGATGGCTTCGCTGAGGCCGGTCTTCGCCTGCGCCTCGCGCATGCGTTCGGGGTAGGTCTCGAGGTCCACGAACCCGAGCGGGTCGAGCGTCGTGACCATGGTCCACAGCTCGTAGAACGTCCCCTCGTCCGTCAGCTGATGGATTCGCTCGCGGGCGCCGATACGCAGATGGTTGCCGCAGTGCGGGCAGACCATCAAGTTGGCGCGCACCTCGCTGTGTGGCGCGCCCCGATGGCACGACGGGCAGATCCACTCCGGCCGGGCCGGTTCGTTGTTGCGGCGTTCGACATGGACGGTGACGTTCATGAAATGCTGCGCCCTCTGGTAGGCGAGGCCGGTGACGGCGCCGGTCAGCCGTCGAACTGGCTGAAGACCAGGGCCACGTTGTGGCCGCCGAAGCCGAAGCTGTTGCTGACCGCCACGCCGACCTTGCCGAAGCGGGACTTGAGGGGGACGTAGTCGAGGTCGCACTCGGGGTCCGGGTCGGTGAGGTTGATCGTCGGCGGAATCAGGCTGTTCACTATGGTGAGGACGGTCGCGACAGCCTCGATGGCGCCGGCCGCGCCGAGGCAGTGGCCGATCATCGACTTGTTGGACGAGATCGCGACCTCGTAGGCGTGGTCGCCGAGCGCCTGCTTGATGGCGCGGGTCTCGGCGATATCGCCGGGGCCGGTGGAGGTGCCGTGCGCGTTGACGTAGTCGACGGCGGATGGCTCGAGGCCGGCCTCCTTGAGCGCCATCAGTATCGCCCGGGCCTGTGATTCGCCGCTCTCGTCGGGGAGCGTCATGTGGAACGCGTCGCTGCTCATGCCGCTGCCGGCCAGCTCGGCGTAGATGTGAGCGCCTCGCGCCCGGGCGTGCTCGAGCTCCTCGAGCACCAGGACGCCCGCGCCCTCGCCGATCACGAAGCCGTCGCGCTTGACGTCGAAGGGCCGTGAGGCGCCCTGGGGATCATCGTTGTTTGTGCTCAGGGCCCGCGCGGCCGCGAACCCGGACACGCCCACCGGGCTGATCGGCGCCTCGCTGCCACCGGCGAACATGACCTCGGCGTCGCCGTGGCCGATGAGTCGGCCCGCGTAGCCGATCGCGTCGGAGGCGGCGGCGCAGGCCGTGCACGTGGTGCTGAGGGGGCCCTTGGTGCCCAGTTCGAGTGAGACATGTGCCGCGCCCATGTTGGGGATCATCATCGGGACCAGCAGCGGGTTGGTGCGGTCCGGCCCCTGATTGAGCAGCTTGTCCGTCTCGACGTGCAGCGTCTGCAGGCCACCGACGCCGCTGGCCATGACCGCCCCTACCCGCTCCGCCTCGGGGCGGGGGTCGAACCCCGCGTCGGCGGCGGCGTCGATCGCTGCAGCCACGGCGTAGCGGCTGAAGAGGTCCAGCCGGCGCACCTTGCGCTTGTCGATGTAGTCCTCGCCGTTGAAGTCCTGGACCTCGGCGGCGATGTGCACGCGGTAGCCGGTCGTGTCGAAACGGGTGATCTCGCCCACGCCGGAGTCGCCGGCCACGAGCCGGCGCCAGAAGGTGTCCAGGTCGTTGCCGATCGGCGAGATGACGCCAAGACCGGTGACGACGACTCTGCGCTCCTCTGGAATGCTCACTTCGCCGGCCCCGTCAGATGCCCAAGCCGCCGTCGACGGGCAGGACGATGCCGGTGACGAACCGCGCGGCCGGCGACGCCAGATAGACCGCGGCCGCAGCCACATCTTCGGTCGTGCCGATGCTCTTGAGCGGTGTCGCGTCCACGATCATCTGCCTCGTCTCTTCAGGAAGCGCCTGCGTCATCGGTGTATCGATGTAGCCCGGAGCGATCGCATTGACGCGCACGCCGCGCGCGCCCAGCTCCTTGGCCAGCGACTTGGTGAGGCCGATGACCCCCGCCTTCGCCGCCGCGTAGTTGGCCTGCCCCGCGTTCCCACGCCGGCCGACGACGCTGGAAAGGTTGATGATACAGCCCGCGCGGCGACGGAACATCCTGCGCGCCGTCGCCTTGCTGACGAGGAACGTCCCGCGCAGGTGCGTCGCGATGACCGCGTCGAAGTCCGCGGGGTCCATCATCATGGTGACGTTATCGCGCGTGATGCCGGCGTTGTTGACGACGACCGAGAGCGGACCGAGCTCCTGCTCGGCGCGCTCGACCATCGCGTTCACCTGTTCCTCGTCGGATACGTCGCCCATGACGACGAGGCCCTTGCGCCCCAGCGCCTCGACCTCGGCCACGACCGCCGCGCAGGCCGTCTCGTCGGCGAAGTCGTTGACGGCGACGTCGGCGCCGGCGGCCGCCAGCGCGAGCGCGATGCCGCGGCCGATGCCGCGGCCGGCGCCGGTGACCAGCGCCGTCACCCCGGCCAGATCCAGTTGTCCACTCACGCGTCCTCCAGATAGCCGCTCTCGCGCAACGCCGTCAGCGTCTCCATATCGGAGACCCTGGCGGTCCGCGCCTGCGGCTCGATGCGCTTGACCAGGCCGGTGAGCACTGCGCCCGGGCCGACCTCCAAGAACGAATCATAACCCGCTGCATACAAGGTTCTCACAGACTGGCTGAAACGGACCGGGGAGATCAGCTGCCGCTGGAGCAATTCTCCGAAGTCGCGGGTCTCGAAGCGGACGGTGCAACCGGAGAAGAAGGCGGGATCCGGCGTGTTCCACTCGGTGCGCTCGAACTCCTCGTGAAGGGGCTCGAGCGCCGACTCGACGAGCGGCGAGTGGAAGGCGCCGCTGACGGCCAAGGCGATGACGCGCTTGGCGCCGGCGGCCTTGGCCTTCTCGGCGAGCGCCTCGAGGTCCGGCTTGCGCCCACTGATCACGACTTGGCCGGGGCTGTTGAAGTTGGCCGGCCACACTCCGTCCTGCTCGTCGCAGAGCGCCTCGACGACAGCGTCGTCCAGTCCGATCACCGCGGCCATACCACCGGGATTGGCGTCGGCGGCGCGCAGCATCTCCTGGCCGCGCCGCCGCACGATGCGGAGCGCGTCCCTGAAGGCGACCGCGCCGGTCGCGACCAGCGCCGAGAACTCGCCCAGGCTGTGCCCGATGGCGACGTCGAAGCGCAGACCCTCGCGGCGCAGGATGCGGAACATGCCGACCGATGCCGCCAGGAGAGCCGGCTGGGTGAAGTCCGTGCGGCTCAACCGATCGATCGGGCCCTGGCAGCAGAGGTCCTGGAGGTCGTAGCCGAGCAGCTCTGAGGCCTCCGCGTACACTTCCCGCATGGCGGGATCGGCGGCGGCCAGGTCGCAGCCCATGCCGACGGCCTGCGACCCCTGGCCGGGGAACATGACGACGGTCTTCTTCACGAGGCTAGGTTACAGCTCCCACTTCGTGAGGCACGAGCCCCAGGTGAGGCCCGCGCCAAAGCCGGCCATGAGCAACGTGTCGCCCTTCTTGAGGCGGCCGCTCTCACTGGCCTCGTGCAGACAGATCGGGATCGACGCACAGGACGTGTTGCCGTAGCGGTCGAGATTGGCGAAGACCTGGCTCTCGTTCATCCCCAGCCGGCGCGACGCCGACTCGATGATGCGGATGTTGGCCTGGTGCGGCACGAAGAGGTCGACGTCGTCCACGCCGATCTCGGCGTCGGAGAGCACCTTCCGGCACGAGTCCACGACAGTGCGGGTGGCGAACTTGAAGACTTCGCTCCCGGTCATGTGCATGGCGTGCTCATGGTCGCGCACGGTGTCGAAGGTCGCCGGCATGCGGCTGCCGCCGGCCGGCACCAGCAGGTTCGGCGCGCCGCTGCCGTCGTTACCCAGATCGAAGCTGAAGATGCTGCCGTTGTCGGTGGGTTGCACGAGCACGGCGCCGGCGCCGTCTCCGAAGAGCACGCAGGTGCTGCGGTCCTCCCAGTCGACCATCTTGCTGAGCACCTCCGCGCCGACGACGAGCACGTTGGTGTAGATGTTGGCCGATACGAACGCCGTCGCGATGGCGAGCCCGTAGACGAAGCCGGTGCAGCCGGCCTGGACGTCGAACGCGCCGGCCTTGGAGGCGCCGATCTTGTGAGCGACGATCGACGCGGTGGCCGGCATGATGTGATCCGGTGAGATCGTGGCGACGATGACGAGGTCGAGTTCCGCCGCGTCGAGGCCGCCCTGCTCGAGACAGCGCCGGGCGGCGACCTCGCCCAAGTCGCTCGCCGCTTCGTCCACGCGTGCGATGCGCCGTTCGCGGATACCCGTGCGCGTGGTGATCCACTCGTCAGAGGTGTCGAGGAACTGGCTGATCTCGTCGTTGGTGAGTACGCGCTCGGGCACGTGTACCCCGAGGGCGCTGATGCGTGCCCCGCGCACGAGTCCGCGACGAAGGCCGATCACAGCTTGGCGTCCCCGGCCGCCACGGCGGCAGCGTCGACGATGGCGAACATGAGTTCCCCGCGGCACGCCAGCTGGCCGTCCACGGTCGCCTTGACCCTGGCGCGGCCCACCGGACCGTGCACGGCGATGATCTCGGCCTCGAGAGTGAGCGTATCGCCGGGCTTGCACACCTTCTTGAAGCGTACCTTGTCGATGCCGGCGAACAGGCCGACCTTGTCGCCGCCCGGCGCGGCCTCGGCGGCCGGCAGAGTCTCGTCGGCCGAGGCATCCGCGCCGGCGCTGGCGGCGGCGAGCGTCGCCGTCTGGGCCAGCGCCTCGACGATGAGCACGCCCGGCATGACCGGGTTGGCGGGGAAGTGCCCGGCGAACCACCAGTCGTCATCACGGAGCTTGCGGACGGCCACGCAGCGCGCCCCGGGCTCGCCGTCCACGACTTCGTCGACGAGAAGGAACGGTGGACGGTGCGGCAGCAGCGCGAGCACCTGCTCGTGTGTGAGCTTCACAGCGGTTTCAACTCCCTGGTACGGCGGAGGTAGCGCTCGACCTGGATGAGCACGGCGGTCGCGGCGATGCCGTAGCCGAGCAGGTTCTTGACGGGGATCGTGCGGCCGCCCGGCAGCGGGAGTCGGCCGAAGGTCTCGTCGAGCGCGTCGAGCACATCGTCGACGACGCGCGCCAAGGTGGTCTCGCCCGGCGCCGGCTCAAGTGCCGCGGCGGCCGCGACGCGCTCCGCGAAGCCTGGCGGCGGCGCCAGTTCGGTGCGGCCCCACGTGGCCATAGCGCCGCGAACCTCGCTCATCTGAGCGAGCTCGGCGGCGCAATCCGGGCAGAAGCTGAGGTGCCCTTGCAGTTCGGCGATCTCGAGGTAACCCAACTCGCCGTCGACGTAGTGGTTGATGCGCGCGCGGAAGTAGCTGCAGTCCATCACGCCTCCCGTTCCGCGTGCAGACGCAGGCGCAGCGACGCGCGCCCGCGGTGGACCATGACCTTGACCGTGCCGAGCGGGCGCGCCGTGAGGTCGGCGATCTCCTGATACGGCAGTCCGTAGATGTCGCGCAGCACCGTCGGCACGCGATAGTCCTCGGGCAGGTCGTGCAGGGCAGCTGTGAGCGTGGCTGCGCTGATACCGTCGCCCAGTTCCGCCTGCTCGCCGGCGGCGATGTCGGGCACCTCGACCGGCTCCGGACGCCGGCGCTCGCGGCGCTGGTAGTCGACCGACGCGGTGAGCGCCAGCCGGAACAGCCAAGTGCTGAACGTCGCCTCGCCACGGTACTGCGGCAGCTTGCGATAGCAGCGCAGGAACGCCTCCTGCGCCGCGTCTTCGGCGTCGGTGTGGTTGCCGAGCACGTTGTAGGCCACCGAGTAGACCATGCCTTGATATCGCTCCACGATCGTCCTGAACGCGTCCACGTTGCCGTCCACAGCCCGCGCCAACTCGGCGGATGTCGGGTCGGGCAACGTAGCCCACTTGAGGTTAGACGGCGTCATGAGGCAGGGAGTTACACCTGGATGGGGGGCGGATTCGCGAACGACGTCCAAGTGTACACCGTGATGACGGGCGCCCGGATCGTGCCAGAGGTCTCCGGCCGGCGAGCACCTCAGCCCGAGCGGCGGAGAGCGGCACCGGCGGCGATCATCAGCAGCCGCGCCGCCGCCAGCGCGGTGTGGCCCCCCGGGTCGCAGGCGGGGGCGAACTCGCAGACGTCCATGCCGGCGAGCTCACAGCGGCCGGCCACACCGCGAACGAGCCGGGCGAGCTGCCAGAACCAGAGTCCGCCCGGCGCCGGCCAGAGCGTGCCGGGCGCACAGCTGGGATCAAGACCATCGACATCGATCGTGACATAGATGCGCTCGCCGAGCTCAAACAGCTCTACGAGGCGGTCCACACCCCGCTCGTGGACCTCCTCTGCGCGGACGAGGACGTTGCCGGCGGCGCGTGCGGCGATGACTTCTTCTTCACGTGCGCTCCCCACGTCGCGGAGCCCGACCTGTACGACGGTGCGCACCCAAGGCAGCTCGCGAAGCCGCCGGATCGGGCTCGAGTAGCCCTCGCGTAGGCCGCCGACCTCGTCGCGAAAGTCCAGATGCGCGTCGACGTGCAGGACATCGAGCGGCCGGTCGTCCGGCAGGCCGCGGACGATGACCGGCGGCGCCGAGTGGTCGCCGGCGACGACGAGTGGGGTGACCCCGGAGGCAGCGATCTCGCGCACTTCGGCAGTCCCTGCGGCCAGGTCAGCGACGAGGTCGCGGGAATCGCCGCTCAGGACGACGTCACCGCGGTCAACGAAGGCCCCAACGGCGCCGGCCGGCAGGAGCGGACCGCCGAGGTCGAAATCGTAGTGGTCGAGGACCGGGGCGTAGCTGCTCGACGCCAGTCGCACGGCGTCGGCGGCACCAAGGACCAACGCGCCGGGCGTGGCCGGCTCGTCCCCGTAGGGCACGTAGAGCGGCAAGCCGAGAAAGGCGAACCGCGCCGACGTGGCTTCGCTGGAGAGCGGCGCGCCCGGCTGAACGAAGGCCGCGTCAAGAAATGTTCCGAATGAGGGCGCACGGGTCATGCGTCCATCCTTGCCCACGGCCGAGGGGCGGCGGCGAAGCGCTTCGCCCCGCCACCGCCCCTCGCGCGCACGCGCGTCAGTCGAGTTCCGACCGGCCGACGTCACCCGGCCGGATCAGACCTCTTCCGACCGGCCGCGCCGCCGCGCCGTCATCCGGATGATGAGCGCGACGACGATCCCGGCCACGACAACGCCGACCACGATAAGCACCGTCGTGTTTGCCCCGGTGCTGCCGACAGCGTCGGTGGCCACCTTCGGCTGGACGAGCTTGTAGGTGTCGACGTTCATGTAGTTGTAGAACGCCGCGCCGTCATAGCCCTCGTAGTCGGAAGGCGACGGCACCACGCCCTCCCACTTGTCGCTCCGGTACGCCTCCAACTGGTACGGATACGCGAAGATCAGATACGGCGAGGACTGCCAGGCGATCTCCTGCATGCGCTGCACCAGCGGGACGCGCTGCTCGACGTCGATCGTCTGTTCCTGCTGCGTGAACAGCCTGGTGTACTCCGGGTCTGTCCAGAGCGTGTCGTTCCAGCCCTCGATCTGCTGCGGCGTGGGGACGCCGAGCATCATCTCGGGGTCGACGTCGTAGGTCCAGAACCAGATGTACATGTCGTAGTCGGGCGCGTAGGTGTCGCCCTTGTAGTTGTACTGAGCGTCGAGCAGCACTCCAGCGTCGACGATCTTGAGATTGACCTTGAGCCCGACGTCCTTGAACCAGCCTGCGATGAGCTTGGCGGCCGTCTGGTTCTCCGGCGAGTCGTTCGTGACGAGCAGTCGCAGGCTCAGCGGTTTGCCGTCTTTGGCCTCGCGGAAGCCGTCGCCGTTCTTGTCCTGGTAGCCGGCGAGGTCGAGTCGCCTCTTGGTCTCCTCAGGGTCGTACTTGTAGGCTTGGTCGGCAGCCGGCTCCCAATGGTAGGGCGAGTACGGCACGATCAACGTCGAACCCACGTCCGCCTGGCCGAAGAAGGCCACGTCGGCGATCTTCTGCCGGTCGATGGCCCAGTTGAGCGCCTGGCGGAACTTGGGGTCGACCAGCACGGGGTTGCCCATCGAGTCGGGGCTGTCATAGCAGTTGAAGCCCAGCTCGTTGAACCGCCAGTGGGTGCCCTTGAGGCCGGTCACGCCATCGGTGCTCTGCACGGACGGGAACTGCGCCTGGGGCAGCTCGACCGCCGCGTCGATGGCGCCCTGCTTGAGGTCGGCGGTCATGGTGTCCGGGCTTTTGTAGTTCTCGAAGAGGAGCTCGTCGACCCTGGGCTTGCCGCCCCAGTAGTCCTTATTGGCGACCATGCGGATGTACTTACCCTGGCTCCACTCGACCGTCTGGAAGGGGCCGGAGCCGATGATCGGCGGCTTGTTCTGGTACGTGGTGGTCGCCGCCTTGCCGCTGACCTTGCTCCAGATGTGCTCGGGGATGATGGGCACGACCATGGCGAGCATGTTCGACTTCGGCTTCTCGGTCGTGATTCTGACCGTGAAGTCGTCGGTGGCCACGGCCCCGGTGATGCCGCCCGTGTAGATCGCCAAGGTCTGCAGGTCGTTCTTGACGATGTAATTGTAGGTGAACGCGACGTCCTTGGCCGTCAGCGGCCGGCCGTCCTGCCACTTGACGCCCTGGCGGACCTTGAACGTCCAGGTCTTGCCGTCGGGCGAGACCGTCCAGCTCTCAGCGAGTTCGGGCCGCGGAGAGAGGTCCTTGGCGTCGAAGCCGACGAGGAAGTCATAGTTGAGGTGCCAGATCTCGTAGTCCTGGCCGAGCAGCCCGATGAACGGGTTGAGGTTGTCGGGCTCGAGCAGCCAGCCGACCCGGAAGGTCGTGCCTTGGCCCGCCGCCGGTGACGCACTGTCCGACGCTGCCGCTACCGGCACGGCCACGAGCCCCACCAGCAACGACGCCAGGATCAGAAGCACCGCTGAGTTGCCGGGATGCCTCCACCCATGTCTGCTGAATCGTGTCTTCATCGTTCCCCCCGGTCCCTAGTCTTTGAGTCCCTTGTTCACACTCGCGCAGCTTGATCGGCCAGCGCCTCTCCCAAGAGTGCCTCGAGCTGCGCGTCCTGCTCCGCGCTGAGAGCGAAGGGCCTGCCGGCCGATTGAAGCCCGGCGAGCCGCCCGCGTACACGGGCGCCGAGCGTCGACGCGCCCTCGGCGGCCCAGCGGTCGTGGACATTGTGGTCCAGCAGCGCCGGCGTCCAGAACTCCCGGTGGTGCCGGCGCGTGTACTTCGTCCCAAGGTGGTTGCCGCCAGGACCAGCGGCTTTGATCTCCTCCAGCGCGAGGCTGTACTCGTCCACCGGCACCTCGCGCATGAACTGGCGCGCGTAGCCTACGAGCTCGTCGCCCAAGACGATCGACTCGTAGCTGCTCTGGAGGCCCGACTCGAGGTAGCCGACGTCGTGCAGCAGCGTCGCCCGCGATAGCGAGCCGTAAGCCATGCTCAGCGCCGCCTCGGCGCTCCACTGCTCGTCGAGGGCTTTGGAGTCGGACATGCCAGCGTAGGAGAAGCTCGGCAGCCCGTAGTGGCGCGCCATGTCGGTTCCGACCTGCTGAGCGAGCAGTGCGTCGGGCGAGACGTAGGGGTCGGTCATGGTGCGCATGTCCATGGCCCCGGCACCGACGCCGTAGACGAACGGCGCGCCCCTGTTGACATGCTGGTGCAGCACGAGACCACTCAGGGTCTCGGCGTTGCCGACGAGCACGGCGCCTGTGATGCTGCGCGGCCCGGTGGCTCCCATGTTGGGCGCCGGCGCGTAGATGAGCGGGATGAGCAGCTCCGCGCAGCCGATCACCTTGGTGAGCGCGTCGGGGTCGTGCATGAGCGGCGGCGACGGCATGGCGTAGATGCCGAAGCTCTCCTTCTCGCCACAGGCCGCCGCCATCTCCTGCATCCGCGCGAGCACGGAGCCGTCGCGCGGGGCCACGAGCAGCGGCTTGCGCGTTCCCCGCAGCATGGCGACGACCTGGACCAGGTCGTCGATCGCCTGCGGGGCGTCTTCGGGCAGACCCATGCTCATGACGAAATCGATGTTGGGGAGCACCTCGCAGAGCGCGGCCATGCCCTCGACATCGGCGCGGCGGGCGCGGCGGCGCTCACCGCTGGCCGGGTCGCGCACGTAGAGCACGTCCGAGCCGGTGCCGTAGTAGACCTCGCCGTTGCGCAGAGCAAGTGGCTGGGTCTCGCCACCGCGGGGTTTGAGCAGCCACTCCCTCGGGACGCTCGCGAGCGCCTCCTCGACGGCGCGCGACGGGATGCGCACCCGGTGCCCATCGACCGAGCAACCGGCGGCCTGGAAGAGAGCGAGCGCCGGCTCGAGCCGGACGTCGACCCCGATGTCGACGAGCAACTCGAGCGTGGCCTCGTGCAGACGGCGGCACTCCGGCTCGCCCCAGACGGTGAGTGTGGCCTCAGGCATCCCGCGACTCCTCTCGTGCGACCGAAGGGGCGAAGAAACCGTCTCCGCCAGAAGAAGGAGCACGCCCCACGGCGGACATCCTGACTTGGAGGCCAACCTATCACACCCTCGAAATGGAATGTCAAGCATGTAAGTGACATTGACACTCTTCACAAGTTGGGGCAAAACAGTGTACGATGCGACAAGTAACCGCGTCCGTCACTGGAGGGTCGCGTGGACGCGTCGCCGCCGCCGAGTCAGAGGGAGCCCGTATTCGCCCCAATCGGGGATGAGTCTGCGTGCCTCCACTGGCTGTGGAGCTCCCTCTACGCACCGGACGGCGTGAGCGCCGTGTGCAGGCACTGCCGCACGATGCGACGTTTCCATCGCGTGTCGCGGCGCCGCGCCTACGCCTGCGATCACTGCGGAACGCAGGTGTACCCAACTGCCGGGACCTTCATGCAGGGTTCAGGACTCGGCGTGGCGACATGGTTCGCCGCCGCAACGCTGGTGACGAGCCGCGAAGGCGGCATCACCCCGCGAGTGCTCGCAGACGAGCTGGGCGTGAGCTACAAGACGGCGCTGCGCATCAAGCGCAAGCTGGAGCAGGCGACCGCAGGCCGCAGCGCCGACGCTGCCCTGCTCGAGCGCCTGCAGAAGACCGTTGGCACCTCCGAGGGTGCCGCCACAGGGACCGCCTCGCGGGACCGCTCATCGCGGGCCCGAGAGAACATCCGCGCAGCCGCCTGTCGCGCCTTCGCGGCCCGAGGGCCTTCAGCGACCCGCATCTCAGACATCGCCCGCGAAGCCGGTGTCTCCAGCGCGATTATCCACTACTACTACAAGTCCAAGGACGAGGTGCTGCTCGCGGCCCTTCAGTGGGCCAACGAACACACCACCTGCCGCTTGGAGGAGATTCGCTCCGAGACCACCGACCCCGTTGTCGTGGTGCGCAAGACGCTGGACATGGCGATCCCTTCGGAGGGCGTGCTCCGCGATGAGTACGTCCTGTGGATCGAGACCTGGGCGCGCGTGCGGCACCACCCCAAACTGCTCGCGGAGTGCGTGGCCATGTCGGACCAGTGGGCTTCGTTCTTCCAGGAGTTGGTGGAGGACGGTGTTCGGGCCGGTGCGTTCCATCCGGTGGCGTCACCGGCCGAGATCGCCCAGCGCGTCGTGGCGCTGTCAGACGGCCTCAGCTTCCGCTCGGCCATCGGCTACACGGGAATGCACGCGCAGCGGGTGCGCGAACTGCTCGGGAGCTTCGTCGCCGAGCAGCTGGGTCTGACAGTCGAGGAGCTCGCCGGCCGCTGAGGCTTTGGCGGCCTCTCAGTCCGAGCGAGCTGCCGCCACCCGGGCGATGATGCGGTCGAACTCGCGCCGGGTATCGTCCCGCAGCCGTCTCGTGCGCGCCGCGGCCAGCAGATCCCGAGTGCGCTGGTCGACTCTCTCCCGCAGCGTCGTGCCGCCCGCCGCTTGCCACCGCTCGAAGACGGCGTGGTCGAAGAGGTCGCTCTTCCAGAAGTCGCGGTGATGCCTGCGCGTATACGGTCGGGCCAGATGGTTGCCGCCCGGCCCGACGGCGATGATCTCGTCGAGCTGCAGGGCCGCGTCGTCCAGCGGTAGCTCCTGCAGAAAGGCGCGCGCGAATCCGACCATCTCCGCGCCTAGGACGATGGCGGCCTGTGCCCCGGCCATTCCCGACTCCATGTAGCCGAGGTCATGCAGAAGCGTCGCCCGCGAAAGAGCGCCCAGGAGCGTGGTGATCGCCACATCGGCAGCGAACTGCTCGTCCAGCGCCTTGGCGTCCGACGGGCCGGCATAGGCCCAGCTCGGGACGCCGTGAAATCGGGCGAGGTCGCACGACGCGGCGTTGGCGAGGAAGTGCTCCGGGATCACGTAGGCGTCAACGGCGACGCGCATGTCCAAAGCCGCGGCGCCGACGCCGTAGACGAACGGCGCTCCCGGGCGGGCAAGCTGATGGACACACATGCCGGCGATCACTTCGGCGTCAGCGACGATGATGGCCGAAGTCATGGAAGCCGGTGCGGTGGCGCCCGCGGAGGGCGCCGGAGCAAGGATCGCCGGGATGCCGAGACGAGCGCAGATGATGAGCTTGTCCATTGCGTCGTGGTCGAAGCTGAGCGGCGGCGACGACATGATCAGGCAACCAAAGCTGGCCGGCTCCCCACACAGGCCGGCCATCTCGCGCATCGCCTCAAGTCCATCGCCGCCATGGCTCGTCGAGACGATCAGGGGCTTGGATGTGCCGTCCAGCATCGCCGCGAACTGCAGGAGGTCTTCGGACTCGAGCGGCACGTCTTCAGGCAGCCCCATCGACATGATGAAGTCGACCTGGTCGAGCTTGTCGCACAGGTCGGCGCTGGCGACGACATCGTCAAGACGAGCCCGTCGCCGGTCGCCGGTGACCGGATCGTGCAGGTACATACAGTCAGGACCCGAGCCGAACCAGGACTCGCCCTGCTCGATGCGTATGCCTCCACGCCCGCGACCGGGGATGTCGCAAGCGGAAGGCGCCGAAGCGAGCACATCATCGATCAGGGAGCCGGGAATGTAGGCGCGTGTGCCTTCAACGCGTGCACCGGCTGCGGCCAGCAACGCGAGCGCCTCTGGATGGCCGATCTCTACGCCGGCACGATCCAGCACAGTGCGGCTCGCGGCGTGTGCGCGAGCGCACGCCGCCGCGTCCCACACGGTCATGGTCGCGCGACAAAGCATGGCCCAGCTCCCTTCGTTGGACAGACTCGGGTCCCGACGCCATGTTCTGGCCGAGACGACAACGCTATTTCGTATCCCACCAGTCCGTCAAGCAAGTACGCGCTTACACCATATGGACCAAGTATCTTGGCAGCGGCGCCGACCCCAGGAAGCAAGGGCGCCGGCCCGTGTCGATCACGTACGCGCGAGGGGCGGCGGCGCCCATGCGCCGCCGCCCCTCGCGGACTCGCCTCTTCGCTGATCGCTGTGGTTCAGCCGACCCCGAGGATGGTCTTGGCGGTGACCACGGCCTCGATGGCGTCCTCGGCGTAGCCGTCGGCGCCGATCTCGTCGGCCCAGGCGCGCGTCGTCGGCGCGCCGCCGATCATGACCTTGACGCCGTCTCGCAGGCCGGCGGCCTTGAGCGCCTCGATGGTCTTCTGCTGGTTCGGCATCGTGGTGGTGAGCAGGGCACTCAGCAGGAGCAGGTCGGCGTTCTCGTCCTTGACCTTGGCGACGAAGGTCTCGACCGGTACGTCGCAGCCGACGTCCGTGACCTCGAAGCCAGCGGCGCTGAGCATCGAGCAGACGATGGTCTTGCCGATCTCGTGGATGTCGCCGGCGACGGTGCCGGCGACGGCCTTGCCGAGCGTCTTGCGGCCTTCCTTGCTCGCGTCGAGGGCCGGCTGCAGCACGGCGACGGCGGCCTTCATGGCCTCGGCGCCCTGGACCAGCTCGGGGAGGAAGAACTCGCCCTTGCCGAAGAGGTCGCCGACCTCCTCGATGCCCTTCACGAAGCCCTTGTCGAGGATGTCCCCGGGGGTGATGCCCGCGTCGAGACCCTCCTGGGCGAGGCGCTCAGCGTCCTCGGTCTCACCGTCGATGACGCTCTGCTTCATCTGTTCGAAAAGCTCTTCCGACATGGTTCCTCCCTTGCGACTCTTGTCCGCCGTGCGTCCGCAAGAACGCGTGTGGGTACTACCCGGGCGCCAACGATATGGCGGCGGCCGGGGTGCGTCAAGCAAGTAAATCCTGGAACCACTTGCGCCAAGTATCAGAGGCGCTGGCAAGGGCGACAAGTAACGGACAGCGGCGGTCCGAATCGCCCGCATGCAGCGAATTTAGTTCTGGCGCCGCAGGAAGCGGTCGAAGGCCGCCAGGCCGGCCTCGAGGCCCTGTCTGCCGATTCCGACACGGAAGTGGTCGGTGGGCACGTCGGCGATCTCCGAGTAGTACATGCCGGCCGGCAATACGAGCACGCCCTCTGCGTCGAGCAGCCGCGCGCAGAAGTCGTCAACGTCGCCGCCCTTGTAGCGGGGGAAGCAGACGCAGCCGCCGACCGGCGGTTGCCAGTCGAAGAGGTCCGACCAGCGCGCGAAGAAGCCGTCGAACAGCGGCCGGTTGGCGGCGACGATGCCGCGGGTGCGCGCCCAGATCGGCCGGCGGTTGCGGAGCGCGACGGCGGCCAGGTACTCCGCCGGCCCGGCGTTGCAGATGCTCGTGTAGTGCTTACGCTTCTCGAGGCGCTCGAGGAGTGTGCGGTCGCGGCAGGCGAGCCAGCCGACGCGCAGGCCCGGCAGGCCGTAGGACTTGGAGACGACGTTGAGCGAGATCGCGGTCTCCGAGAGATCGGCCGCCTGGGTGATCGTGCGTGCGGGATCGACCTCGATGCCGCGGTAGACCTCGTCGCAGAACAGGCGGATGCCCGCGCTCGTCGCACAAGCGCCACGAGCTCGCGGAAGGTCGCCTCGTCAGGGACGTAGCCGGTCGGGTTGTTCGGGAAGTTGACCGCGACGAGCTTCGTCGTCGGGCGCAGCAAGGCGCGCAGCTCGTCGAGGTCCAGCGCCCAGCCGTCTTCGCGGCGCGGCACCAGAGCGCTCACGTCCGCGCCCGTCGCCAGAGTGACCGTCTCCATCGCCTGGTAGCACGGCACGGTGATGACGGCGTGGTCGCCCGGGCCCACGAGCTCCTGCATCGCCCAGAAGAGTCGCCTCCTCGGCGCCGGCGAACGCGAGCACGTGGTCCGCGTCGACGCGTTCGTAGGTCCCGGCGACGGCCTCCCGCAGCCCCGGCGTGCCCCACGTCTCTATGTAAGACAGCGGCAGCTTCATCAGACCCTCACGGTCGGCGTCCGTGCCAAGCGCCAGAAGCTCTTCCACCGTGATGCTCTCGGCGTCGGAGGCGGTGAGGTGGTATCGGACCTTGAACTCCCATTCACCGAGGTACTCCTCGAGGCGGAACGTGCGCAGCGGCTTCATGAGCGTGCCTCCTTGAGCAAGGCGTAGACGGTGGTGCGGGACACGCCCAAGGCTCTCCCGGCGTGGGTGGCGGCGTTGCGGGTGGCGAAGAGGCCGCGTTCGTCGAGGACGCGGACGAGGTCGAGGCGCTGCTCGCGCGTGAGGCGGTCGCGGCGCAGGGAGCGCGAGCGGCACTCCTCGTCGACGAAGAGGAGGATCTGCTCGCGCCAGTCGCGGTCGAACAGCTCCGGCGGGCGGTCCTCGACCGGCGCGGCGAAGCGGACGAGCAGATCGATCATCCCGTCGAGCGGAGAGCGATCGAAGTTGATGCACAAGCAGGCCGCGCGGCACGCCCTTGGCGTTGTGCAGCACGACGCTGACCGAGGTGATCGCGCGCCCGTCTGCCAGAACCTTCGGGTACGGGCCGATGACGCGCGCGTCCTCCGGGTAGGGGGGCAGCTCCGCAATGAGCGAGCGGTCACCGATCCGGCGCTCCGAGATCGGGTTCCAAATGGCGACGATGCGGTCGCGGCGGATATCGTGGACCGCGACCTCGGCGAGCGGAGCGAACAGGGCGACGATCGCCTCGCAGACGGGCAGGTGCGGCTCGAGCCAGTTTGGCGTTGGGGACTTCACGGGCATGGGCGGGACGATACGTTCAGACCGGACTATCCGTCAAGTCAGCGGATGGCGAGCTGAGGTCTCCGCAGGCTCGAGATGCCACGAGCAGCCGGTACCTAACATGGATGAGCGGGGCGGCCCGGCGCCTCGCAGGCCGCCCGCTCGTCGCGGTCCGTTGCCGTGCCGGCGTCAGAACACGCCGAACTCGTGCACCGCCTCTGTCATGGCCATCACGTTCTCCGGTTCGCCTCGTCGGGCACGGTGTTGCTGCCGTCGATCATGAGCGCGCCGGTGTCTCCGAAGATATCGATGAGCGTCTTGACCTCGTCCTTGACCTGTTGCGGAGCGCCCGTCACCAGTAGCGAGCCCGGGATATCGCCCCAGAAGCAGAGCACGTCGCCACAGGTCGTCCTTGAATCTTTGCCGATCGATGCGGTCGAAGTGCGCCGCGACCTTGCCTGGCGGAAGCTCGGCCAGGAACTCGAGACGCGGCGTGTAGTCGCCCTCGAAGAGGGGGCAGGGCGTGAGCCCCTCCGCAAGCAGACCCTGGATGAGCGCCTTGAACGATGGCCAGTAGAACTTCGCGTACTGGTCGTTGCTCATGAATCCTGCAGCGCCACGATGCATCGGGATGAAGACTCTCGGGTTGCCCGACGCCCGCGCGGCGCCCACCGCCTGTGCGATCAGTGTCGGCAGGATCATCTCAGCCATGGCGAGGAGCTTCTCCGGCTGACGGAACATGTCCATCGTGCTGCCGCGCAGACTGCGGTAGTAGTCCGAGACGCAGTCGAACGGGGGGATGACGACACCCACGTAGGCCGTCGGGTAGCCAAGGGCGGCCATCTCCCCCATGTAGCCGCCCATCGCGCCCATAAGCGTCTCCGCATCATCGCCGACGTCCGCGAGCGCACGGAACAGTCTCTCGCAGCGGAGGCGCCGCCAGAAGCGGCGCCCAGGCCAGCGGGAAGTACAGGTTGGCCAGCCACCACACCGGCGGCAGTGGCAGCCTCCAAGGACCTCGAACCGCGAGGCGATGCGCGGGAAGAGCGTGTGCAGGGTGAAGCCGTTGGGGTCCTCCAGAAAGACGTCGACCTCGTCGGCCTTCATGTACTCGTCCTCGACCCACTGGAACGGCGCGTCGTCGGGCAGGTCGCCGCCGGGCCAGCGCACCTGGGTCGCGCCCAGCGCTTCCAGAGAGGGTGACGGAAGAACGCCGGTCATCGGAGCGACGTCCCAGTCGAAGCGGAGCGTCGCCTCCTTCAAGCAGCGGAAGCGGGCCGCGTGATCGTACCCGGCATCGCGGTTGGAGATCCCGGCGATGCGTGTCGGAAAGCACTGCGTGACCAGCGGGACGACAGGGACGCGGTCGGGGCGCTTCAAAGACGACGATATCGTTGAAGCGCTTCTCCCGCACCAGGAACTCCGGGCTGGGGGACGGCGGGCGCGGAGCCGACCCGGCTGGATCGATGGGGGCCGGCGCGCCTGCGCCGGCCCCCATCGAGTCCTCAGAGGACGCCATACTCGTCGACTGCTTCCTTGAGCGCCAAGATGTTCTCCGGCCTGGACTCATCCGGGATGCCGACGGTGCTGTCGATGATGAGCGCACCCGTGTCGCCGAACAGGTCGACGAGCTCCTTGACGTCGTCCTTGACCTGCTGCGGCGTCCCGGTCGCCAGGAGCGACGGCGGGACGTTGCCCCAGAAGCACATGACGTCGCCGCACATCTCCTTGAACTTCTTGCGGTCGATCTTGTCCATGTGCGCCGCCACCTTGCCGGGCGGCAGTGTCGCGAGGTACTTGAGGCGCGGCGTGTAGTCGCCCTCGAAGAGCGGCATCGGCGTGATGCCGTTCTCGATGCAGGCGTGGATGAGCGCGCTGAACGACGGCCAGTAGAACTTCTCGAACTGCTCGTCGCTCATGAAGCCGCCGGCGCCACGGTGCATGGGGATGAAGGCGCGTGTGGTGTTGGTCGCCTTGCACGCGCCGATGATCAGGTTGATCGAGGCAGGCAGCATGAGGTCGATCATGGCCACCAGCTTGTCGGGCTGGCGGAACATGTCGAGCGTGCTGCCGCGCAGACTGCGGAAGTAGTCGCTCACAAGGTCGAACGCCGGGAACCCGACGCCGACGAACGGGCATGGGTAACCCATGGCCGCCATCTCGTCCCAGTAGGCGCCCTCCGCGGCCATGTAGTTCTGCGCGTCCGCGGCGAACGCAGCCATGCCCTCGAACATCTCCTTCATCCCGGGCGCGGAGAGGAAGGGGGCGAGCAGGATGGTGGAGTAGGCGTTCGCCAGCCAGTACGTCGGCGGGAACTGGATGAAGCTCAGCGGTTGGAAGATGCCGGCGATGCGCGGGAGGATGGTGCGCATCGCGAAGCCGTTGGGGTCGGCGAGGAACTGGTCCACCTCGTCGGCCTTGATGTACTCGCCCTCGACCCACTGGAACGGCGCGTCATCGGGCAGGTCGCCGCCGGGCCAGCGCATCTGCTTCAGCTGCAGCGCCTCGCACGACTTGGCGGGCGGTACGCCTACGGCCGCCCCCCACTCGAAGCCGAACTTGAGCGTCGCTTCCTTCATCAGCTTGGTCATGAGGAAGTGGTCGGCCTCTACGGCGGCGTTGCTCACCCCGGCGATCTTGTTGGGGAAGTAGTGCATCATCAGCGGCATGAAGGGGATCTTGTCCGGCTTCTTGAGCGCGACGATGTCGTTGAAGCGCTGCTCGCGCTGCGCGTAGAGCTCCTCATGCGTCGGGGTCACGCCGCACCTCCCGTCCACTCGGCGGCGAACGCGAGGGCCGCCGTCGCGTCGCGCCCCCAGCCGTCGGCGCCGGAGTACTGGCGCACCTGCTCGTCCACGGGTGAGCCGCCGATCATGATCTTGACCTGATCGCGCAGGCCGGCGGCGGCGATGCCGGCGATGGTCGCCTTCATTGAATCGAAGGCGAGCGTGAGCAGGCCGGAGAGGCCTACGACCTGGGCGCCGTGCTCCTGGATGGCGGCGACGAAGCTCTCGACCGGGACGTCGATGCCCAGGTCGTGCACCTCGTAGCCGGAGACCTCGAGCATCATCACGACGACGTCCTTGCCGATGTCGTGGATGTCGCCGTGCACGGTGCCGATCACGACGGTGCCGCGCTTCTCCGCGGTGTCGGCAGCGGTGATGCGCGGCTTGAGCTCGGCGGCGATGCCCTTCATGATCTCCCCGCCCATGATGAGCTCGGGGATGAAGACCTCCTCGCAGGCGAACCTGTCGCCGAGGGTGGTCATTGCCGAACGGGCGTCATCGAGGACCGCCTCTGGGGCTTCGCCCGCGTCCAGGCGGTCCTTGACGATCTTGAGCGCGCCGCCCTCGTCCATGGCGAGGATGGCGGTCGTGAGATCCGTGGACATGCGGCCTCCTGCGTTCATTGGTGCAGCGACATAGCGTGTGACCGTTTCGTCTGCCGGTCTGTTCGGGCGGGCAGACGCCGGTCGGGACGGGGCGCCCCTTGGCGGCCTGAGTTCCTCAGGCAACGGCGGTGGCAGGCTGGCCACCTCGTCGAGGAGCTTCCCGTACTTCGTCGTCAGATCGCTGAGGTCCAGTTCACCCTGGTACGCCGCCCTCACCGCCAGGAACAGTCCCAGGGCGTTGTGGGCGACCTCGCGCCACGAGTACTCGTCGTCGAGGGAGGCGCGGACGAGCATCTGCTCGAACGCCCCTACGATGGCGTGAGCGATGAGCTCGTCCGAGAAGGGTGGATCGGCCTCGGACCGGCGCATGCTCCGGAAGTCGGACACGGTATCGCCGAAGATGGTCTGATAGGCCTCACGCAAGTCGCGGCGCGCCTCCTCATCGTGCTGCGCGACCTCTGTTGCGAGGATCATGAGATTCGGCGCGAACGCCTTGATGCCCGAGTCAGCGTACATGTACCACACCTGCATCTCAGCGGAGTCGCGCGCACTCTCGAAGCACGGCTTCAAGAAGGCGTCCATGAATTGGACGGCCACCTTGTAGCAGGCGACGAACAGATCCCTCTTGGTGGCGAAGTGCGCGTAGAGGACCTGCGGGGTGATCCCCAGCTCCCCGATGAGGTCGGCCATGCGAGTCCCCTTGTAGCCCTTCCTCGCAAAGCGCCGGGTGGCGGCGATCAGAATGGCCTGTCGTGTCTCTTCTGCGCGCCTGGCGACAAGGTCGACGCCGGGGTCGCTGAGGGCGAGGAGGCGCTCCTCCAGCCTCGACTTGATGGCCGATCGCCGCAGGCCCTGCTGCCTGAGCGCTTCGATCTCACGCAGAAGCTCCAGATGGTCTTCAGTGTAGAGAGCCCGACTGGGACTGGCCTTCTGGGCCGGCGGGAGCAGACCTGTGCGCACGTAGTAGTAGATGGTCGGCCGGGAAACTCCGGACTCCTGCTCCAACTCCCCGATGGTCAGCGCGCGCACGATCGCCTCCGGCCGAACTCCACTTGGCTAAACCTAAGTAAGCATCGTCGCCTAGTGTGACGCCGATATATCTAGATGGGAAGTAGCCAAGTTGTCAAATACCCTTGCGGGGTCCAGCAGATGGACGCGGCCGAGCACCACCCAAAAGGAGGAGAGCGGGGAGGCTCGGCCCGGGCAGGGCGGCCCCGCGGAGAGGCGGCCCCGCCCGTCGTCGAGGAACTCGGTCAGCTGCCGGGTTCGTAGCCCTCCGGAAGCGTCGGGTACATGCGGTCGCCGACGTTGTTGGGGTCGAACGCCTCTTTGATCTTGCGCTGGTAATCGAACGCCTGCGGCTGCTTGGCGTGCGCGAGCGCGTCCCAGATCTGCTCGTCGGTCCAGCCGATCTGCAGGTAGAGGAACTCTTTGCCGGGCGGGTAGCTGATGGAGGCGGCGTCCTTGACGGCGTCCTCCATATGCCTGATGCCGGCCACCGTGGAGTCGTGATCGTCGGGGTCGTAGCTGACGAACTGCTCGAGGCCGGTGGCGCCGCCCAGCGGGATGCCGGAGCCGGAGCCCATCATCGCGTCGCCGCCGCACTGCACGAGCTTGCCGCCGGCGGCGTCGCGGGCCAGGCCATCGGCGGCCGTCGGGATGTAACCCTTGACCCAGTCCGGCGTGCCGAACTGCATCCAGCTGCCGATGTAGCCGCCGGCCCAGACGAAGTTGATGTGCTTGTGGCCGAGCCGCTGCAGGTACACGTTGGTGAACTCGGCCATGTCCTGCTCGCAGAAGCGCTCGACCTTGTGGCCGCCGACCTCCTCGAGGATGGCGTCAAGAATCTTGTCCTGCAGCTCGATGTCGCCTTTGGAGCGTCCGGCGAGGATGAGCTGGAAGCTGATGCGCAGCTCTTCCGTGAGCGCGATGATCCCGGGGTCGGCGGCGAGCTCCGGCACGTCGGAGAGCGTCTTCGACGCGTCGTTGTACATCACCCAGAAGGCCGCCGCGAGGTCAGCGCCGGCCAGGTTGAACTGGCGGTGGAAGATGTAACCGAGCTCGTTGTCGTAGATCTTGTAGTAGATCTCCGCCCAGGCGTCCCAGTCCGGGACGGCGAGCGTGTAGACGCGCAGGTTCTCGTGCACGGGCAGGCGGTACGCCGGCAGCGTGCCCCCGACGTTCCACTCGGTCTGGCCGAAGTGCGGGGCGAGCTTGACCGCGCACTTGGTGTAGACGCCAAGACCCCCGCGGCTGCCGAGCGTGCCCCGGCAGATGCCGCGCACCGACGGGCCGGGCCCTTCGCTGCAGAACCAGCCGTCGCCCGAGCCCAGCGAGCCGGTGCGCACGATCTCGCCCTCGGGCGTGACCCACTCCATGCCGAGCACGTTCTCGGCGTTGCCGCCCATGTAGTAGGTGTCGGGGCCGGCGCCGTGGTAGGCGCAGGCGCTGGCGACGATGGAGCTCGAGCAGCCGACGCCGGGGATGTTGAGGTTGAGGCCCAGCGGCAGGATCTCCGCCTGGAGCTGTGCCGCAATCACGTAGGGCTCGACGACGGCGTACATGTTCTGTTCGTCGATCTCGACGATGGCGTCCATGCGCCGCAGGTCGAGCTGCAGTGTCGCGTCCTCGTCCTTGATGGGGCCGGACCAGTGGTACCAGCCGGTCCCGTGCGGCTTCACCTTGAGGCCGTGCTTGTTGGCCAGACGGACGATCGCTTGGACCCCCTCGGTGGAGGCCGGCAAGACGACGGCAGCCGGACGCGCCATGTAGTGGCTCTGGTTCGGCCGCACGAGCTCGGCCAGCCACTGGAACGCATAGCTGTCCAGCACGGCGCCGTCGCGCGAGACGTTCTCGGCGCCGACGATGTCCTCGAGGGCGCGGTAGGCCTCCTCGGGGAGCTGGGCCGACTGGGCCGCCGTCTCCGCCGGCGTGGTGGGCTGGGCGTAACTGGGGCTCATGCGGGCTCCTTCCCGAGGCCGGCGGAGAGTGCGACCAGTTCGAGCACGTCGCGGACCTGCAGATCGGCGCCGGGGCCGCCCGAGGCAGCGTCTGTCGCCACGGCCTCGTTGAAGTTGAGCTCGCAGCGCGAGCAGGCGGTGACCAGGGCCGCGGCGCCGGTCGATGCCGCCTCTTCGACGCGCTCGGCGGCGGTGGCGGCGGAGTAGGCGGGGAAGGCCTCGCGGCAGGCGCCGCCGGCGCCGCAGCACCAGGCGGCCTCGCGGGAGCGTTCCATCTCGCGGAGCTCGAGGCCGGGGATGGCGGCGAGCAGCTCGCGCGGCGGGCCGTAGACGCCCTGGGCGCCGTTGTGCCGCGGGCGCGGCGGTGAGTAGACCACCGCCTGGCCGTAGATCTTCTGCTCGACCCCCTCCCAGACCTCGTAGGGCTCGCCCTGGCGGCCGAGGTTGCAGGGGTCGTGGTAGGTGACGCTCATCGGCACGGGCGTGGTGAGTTCCAGCCTTCCCTCCTTCACGAGCCGGTCGGTGAGCTCGACCGTGTGCAGCACCTCGGGCAGCGCCGCGCCGCCCTCGAGGCCCGGGTAGACGCGGGTGAAGACGTGGCGGCAGTCGGCGCAGGGCGTGACCACGGTCTTCACGCCGGCCTCGGCCCACTGGGCGAGCATGCGGCCTCCGGCCGCGGCGGCCTCGGCGCGATAGCCCATCTTGTCGGCGAGGCCGCCGCAGCAGCCGTTCGCGAAGAGGCCCACGGAGAGGCCGGCCTGCTGCAGCAGGCGGACCTGCGTGCGCACGGTGTCGCGCAGGCTCTCCTCGAGCGAGTACCTGCAGCCGGCGTAGAAGACGACGTCGACGGGCTCGGCCGCCGGGTCGGCGAGGCCGAGGCCCTCGGCCCAGGCGTTGCGGCCCGCGGGCGTCACCGGGCTCTGACCGGCGAGGCCCGCCCGCGTCTTCGTGATCAGCGGGCGATACGACTCAGGCACGCGGTCCATCTCCACGAGGTGGGCGCGCAGCTCGCGCAGGGCGAGGATCGGTTCCATGTCGTAGCGGCAGAGCTTGCAGGCGACGTCGCAGTTGCCGCAGAGCTGGCAGCGGAAGGCGACGTCGACGACCTGGTCGCTGACCTCGCTGCGCCCGTCCATGAGGGAGAGGGCGGTGATCAGCTTGCCGCCCGCCGAGTAGGCGTGGAACTTGCCCGCCTCGACCGAGGGGCAGCCCTTGGCGAAGCGGTGGCTCTTGACCAGGTCGAAGGGGATCCACTTGCAGTAGGAGCAGCGCGTGCAGCGCATGGCGTCGGGGCGGTAGTCGGTGAGCGCCATGTCAGGCCTCCTTCCCGGCCAGGAGCGGGGGCGCCTGCGGCGCCCCGAAGCAGAGCTTGCCCGGGTTCATGATGCCGGCGGGGTCGAAGACCGCCTTCACCTTGCGCAGGGCGTCGCGCGCGGCGGCGTCGCGGTTGTAGACGGGCTGCGCCCAGGCGCCGTAGGGGCGGCTGAAGTAGGCGCCGGCGGCGATGAGGTCGGCGGCCAGGTCGTCGGCGAGCTCCTGCGCGCCCGCGCGCGCGGCCGGGTGCGAGGGATCGTAGGGGAGGCTGAACTCGACGTGGTGCGTCACGCCCTGGTGCTGGGGTTGGATGTAGACGCCGACGTACTCGGCGGCGTAGCCGTGACCATCGGCGACGATGTGGGCGATCTCGATGAAGGCAGGGGCTTCCTCAAGCGTGCTGACGAAGAACACGTCGGCGCAGGCGCCCTCTGCCGAGAGCTTCCACGGCGCGTCGCAGCAGCCGGCGAGGGCGGCGGCGATGTCGGCAGTGGCTGCGCCGGGGAGGGACGGCTGCAGCGTCAGCCCGAACTCGCCGGCCAGCGCGGCGGCGTCGTTCTTCTGGACGGTGACGCGCTCGGCGGCGTAGTGCTCGCGGCCGCCGAGACCGAGGATCAGGCTCCAGGTCGGCAGGGCGTCCGGATCGACGTCCGCGCCGCCGGCCGCGAGTAGCCGCGCCAGGTAGACGCTGTTAACGATGAGGACTTCATCGCCGAGCCGGAGCCGGTCGAGCCGGTAGGTGAGGTCGACCAGCTCCTCGAGCTCGGCGGCGGCGGCGAACAGGTACTCGTGCGCGGCGGGGACGAGCTCGCACTTGACCGCCGCCCACGTGACGACGCCCATCGTGCCCTGCGCGCCGGTGAGCAGGCGGAAGAAGTCCGTCTGCGCCGGGCCCTTGGGGTCGGCCTGCACGCCGCCGCCCTGCCACTGGGCCTCCAGCGACTCGGGGCCGTTGCCGGCCTCGCCGGTGAACATGGTCTCGCCGTTGCCCCACACCACGCCGCAACTGCGCAACGGCTCGGGCAGGTGGAAGTTGTAGCGCGGGATCAGCGTCGGCTGGCGCTCGAGCAGGCTCGCGACCACGGACTTGTTCGCGCGCGGCAGCAGCGGCGGCGTGACGCGCATGCCCTGCTCGGCGAGGGCCGCCTGCAGCTGCGGATAGGTGACGCCCGGCTCGATGACGACCATGCGGTTACGCCGGTCGATGCGCAGGATCTTGTCCAGGCGGCGCAGGTCGAGCATCACGGCGCCGGGCACACTGGGCACGGTGTCGCCGTGGAAGTGCGGCACGCCGGAGCTGACCGGCACCAGGGGCGTCGCCGTCTCGTTGGCCCAGGCGACGATGCGCTGGACCTCCTCAGCGGAGCCCGGTCTCACCACGGCCCACGGCGTCAAGCGCGGGACGAAGCTCTCGTCCTGCGCGAACTCTTCGAGGCTCGCCGGGTCGTCCGCGACGTTGTCGCGGCCGACGAGCGCGGCGAGCCCATTGACGATGTCATTCACGGTCGCTGAACCTCCGGAACCATAGCTTTGCACCGAGACGCGCCCCGCCGAAGCGGGCGCGATTGACGCAGTTTCGAACACTGACGCGGGTCAGAGTCAACGGACGGCGACGCGAAGGCCGTGCCGGGGACGATGCAGCGGGATGGTCACGCTCGGCGGGCGATACTAGAGTGAGCCCATGGGACCGGACGGACGAGGGCAAGCGGGATCAGACCCGGGCAACGAGCGGCTGATGCCGATCGGCATCTTCTCGCGCGTGACGGGACTGAGCCATCGCGCGCTGCGCATCTACGCTGATCGCGGGCTTCTGCCGCCGGCCCACGTCGACGAGACGACCGGCTACCGTCACTACGACGTCCATTCCATCCGTGCGGCCGAGATGATCCGCCTCCTGCGTCGTCTTGGCGTGCCGCTGGGCGAGATGGGTCTCTACATCGACGCCGCCGCCGCGGACCGCCTCGAGGAGACAGTCACGCAGCAGAAGGAGAGGCTCCAGGAGGAGCAGGCCCGCCTGGATACGGCACAGCGACTGCTGAGCAGGATCGACGAACTCGACGGCATGTTCCGGGCGGCTCCCGCCGTCTCGCTCATCGACCTCGCGCCGGAGCGCTGCCTGCGCTGGTCGGGGACGATGGCCCGCTCAGAGTTCCACGAGTCCTACATCGCCCTCGCCGAGGGACTCGTCGACCGAGCCGCAGAGTCAGGCCTCACCCCGGCCGGAAGAGAGCACGTGGTGCTGCTCGATCCGCCGGACAAGGGACTGGCCGGTGGGGACGAGACCGTGCTCCGCTACGAGCTCTGCCTCCCCGTAGCCGGAGAGGCGAGGACCACCCCGGCGGTGGATCTCGTCGAGCTGGGTGGCGGCCGCTTCGCGCGCAGCGTCTTCTCCGGCCTCTATGAGGACGGCTACCGCTTCGCCTACGCGCGCCAGCTCGAATGGCTGGCGGACAGCGGCCGCGGCCTCCGGGGCCGGCTGCGCATGCGCTTCGTCCGCGACGAGCGGGACACAGCCGACCCCGCTGACTTCGTCACGGAGCTCATCTGGCCCGTGACGGAGCCTCTGCGGGAGAGCGCCGAGGAACGGCCGCCGGACCTCACCCACGGCTGGCTGACGCCCTAGTACTCCCCGGCTTCCTCGACTGATCCGAACGCCGCTAGCAGTACATCCCCGAGCCCAACTCCGCGTGGATGCGCGGCAGGAACTCGCGCCAGCGCGTGAACTCCTTGACGTTGTGGCGCGCGAGCCCCTGGACGGCCTCGACTGGCACGCTCACGCCCGGCGGCAGGCACAGCTCCGGCTTGCCCTGCTCGTTGAAGCGGTAGCCCATCCAGAAGCGCGTGCGGTGGACCAGACCGCTGCCTGGAGCGTCATAGAGCACATGGCACATGATCGCCGGCGCGGTGATCGACTCGTCACACTTCTCGACCGCCACGGCCCAGCCCATCCCCCCCGCCATCGTGGCCGCCACATCGTTGAACTTCTCCGCGTCGAAGCCCATGTCGGCCGGCGAGCGGAAGGCGATGTCGATGTTCTCGAAGCCGCAGTTGGTGTTCTCCGTCACGTTGTGGACGACGCCCCAGTTCTTCTCCCTGTTCGGGACGGAGTCGTCGAGGATGCGGGCCCGGTCGATGGGGCTCAGCATGATGCCGGCGTGCTGCGGCGGATACCAGATGCGGTATCTGAGGTCTTCGAGCGGGTGCCAGGCGAACCACCAGTCGACCATGTCAGCGGTGAACTCCGGATACAGGATCTTGTTCGCGATGTAGCCGGCGCCGTTCGGCAGGTTGCACCAGCCGACCTCCACGCCCGCCTCGAGTGCCGGGATGTCGAGCAGGCGATCGATCTCCTCCGGGTAGAACGCGTCGGCGGGATCCATCGGCTCGTCCATCATCGCGTAGTGCGCGGGGTCCGGATCCGGGATGGCGTCGTAGTAGTACTTGGCGAATGGTCTCCTCTGTTCCTCCAGCGTGAGAGGCGGACGGGTTGCCTTCATCCCGCTGTCGGCCTGGTTCTGGTCGTAGGTCTTCTGCGCCTGCCACTCAGGCTTCGTCATGTCGGCCATAGCACTACTCCTTCGGCGGCGCGTCGTCGATGATCCGCACCGGCCTCACGTAGAGGAAGAACGACTCCGACCAGTCGGCGAAGTCCAGGGTGCTCGTCGTGATGGCGTCGAAGTACTGCCGGAAGGCGCCGACCTGCTCCATGCTGTCGAGCGTGATCGAGACGACGAGGTCGTACACAGGCGGGTCGACCATCTTGAAGTGCGCCCGGGCGGCCGCGTCGTTGTCGTTCACCCGCGAGCGCCTGCTCGCCGTGATCTTCCTGAACATCTCGTTCGCGTAGGTGCTCGTCGCCAGAGCCTCATCGTGAGCCTGACGCCAGAGCCGGTGGAAGTCCTGAGGGAAGACCTCGGGCCGGCGCATCACGTACTGCATGACCTTGAGTGCGCCGTGTCCCGGCTCTCCCAGTCCCGGGTTGAACGCCGGCATGGGGTTGGCAACTGGGAGCTCCACCTCCTCGGCCATGACGATGATGTTGGTCGGCTCGTCGGCGAAGAACCGGCCGTCCTGGTTGGCGCGCGACTGAGTGACGCCCTCGGGCTCCAGGGTGGCCAGCATGTCGCGGAAGCTGTCGAAATGGAGCTCGACGACGGCGTCCCTGTCGGCGACTTTGTTCCGGTGGCCATCGGCGTCGGAGATCACGCCGAAGGCGCCGTCGATCACGTGGTTCTGAATGTACCTCTCGATCTTGAACCGCTCGAGCCGGGCCACCGTGCCGTGGTAGTGCTCGATGTAGCGGAAGTACTCCGCCCTGGTGAGTCCGGGCCGGCGACGCGATGCCGCCATCAGCTTGATCGGCATGTGAGCTACCTCCGTGCTCAGCTGCTCACTGCAGCTCTGATCAGTGGGATGAACCTCTCACAGCGCCGGGTCGGCGTCCTTGAACTCGGCCCAGATCTCGGGCAGCAGGGATTTGAGGTTGCAGTACTCCTTGACGTTGTGGTCGGCGAGGCCGAACGGCACCTCGGCCGGCACGGACTCGCCGGGCGGGATCGAGAGCACGGGCTTGCCGCCGATGAGCTTGTAGCCCATCCAGAAGCGCGAGCGGAACTCGATGCCGCCGTCGATCTCGCGGATGAAGTGGCACATGATGGCGGGCGCCCGGATGTCGCTCGGCTTGGCACCCTGCGGCTGGTCGAAGCCGTAGCCGCCGTACACGGCCGCGACGTTCGGCGCGTGGAAGCGGCTCATGTCGAAGCCCATCTCCTCGGGGGCGCAGAAGCTGATGTAGATGTCCTCTGCGCCGGTGCCGATGTCCTCGACCACGTGGTCGGTACGGCCGTAGATCTTCTCTTTGGCGAGCACATCCGGGTCGCTGAGCCTGGCGCGAGACTTCTTGCTGATGGAGATGCCGTAGTGGCCCGGCGGGTACCAGAGGCCGTACCGCATGCTGGCCATCGAGTGCCACCAGAACCACCAGTCGAGCATCTCGACGGTGACGCCGGGCATCTCGTTGTGCACCGCCAGGTAGCCGCTGCCGTTGGGCATGATGCACCAGCCGGTCTCGACCTCGTGGTAGCCCGGGTCGAGCAGTTCGCTGATTCGCTCCGGCGGCAGCGCGAGGGCTGGGTCGATCTGCGTGTCGGGCTTGATCTGCGCGATCAGATCCGGGTCCGGCGGCGTGACCGGCCGGTGATAGTACTTGGCGTAGGGCTTCGCCTCTTCTTCTGGAGTCAGCTGTCGGACGGCCATCAGGAGAACCTCCGGCGGACGGGGAGCGGGACGTTGGCGTTCACGGGCGGTAGTACCGGGTGTCGCGAAGGAATTCATCGGCCGGGCGCTCGAGAAGGAACGTGCTGACGAAGTCCACGCCCGGCTTGAAGAACGGGTAGGTGGGCTGGCCGTCCTTGTAGAAGTCGTCCGTGGCCCACTCTGGCGGGGTGTAGACGGGCGGTTCCTCTATGACCGCCTTGCGCCAGGCGCTGAAGCTCGGGTACCAGAGCTCGACGACGCGGTCCCACTGGACCATCGTCATGTCCTGCGGCGGCGTGGCATCGGGATGCCACATGCCCGGCAGCGGGATCGCCTCCTGCTCGCACTTGTAGCTGAAGAAGCGGGTGAGCCCCGGCTGCTTGCACACCTCCGGGGCATGGACGTTGGCGAACCAGTCCTCGCCGTCCCTAAGACGTACTCCCAGGGGGTACCGCATCAGGATGTACCAGCGGATGCTGGCGCCGTCCGTCGAGAACCCGTCCCAGCCGAAGAAGTCGTCGTCTGGCTGAGCCTTGACCGTACACGTCGCGATAGGGTTCCAGACGGGAGCCGGGGTGAAGCAGTAGGCGCCTCTCGCCCCGGCCTCCGGCATCTCACGCCAGAAGGTCTCGGTGACGCGCCAGTTGTAGAACCCGAACCGGCGCGCGTCCTCCGGCGCGTCCAGCGCCACGTAGCTCTCGTGGCGCTGCAGGAACGGGCCGTAGCGGCGCGAGATCTCCGACGAGTGCGCCTCACAGTACCAGCGCTCCATCGGCGCGATGTCGTCGATGGGCAGGTCCATCATCACGATGCTCTTGAGCACGGTCCCTCCTCAGGCGTAGGTGCCGCCGAACTCCTCGTAGACCAGTGGAAGCAGCGACTTGAGCCGCGTGTACTCGTAGATGTTGTGGTTGGCGAGTCCGTACACGGCGTCCTCGGGCACGCGGATGCCGGGCGGCAGCAGGGGCGCCGGATGGCCGTTCAGGATCGTGTAGCCCATCCAGAAGCGCGTGCGCCACTCGATGCCGCCGTCCATCTCGCGGATGAAGTGCACCATGATGGCGGGCGCAGCCGGGATCTCCGGCGGCTGGTGCTCGTTGACGCTCCAGCCGAAGCCGCCCACGAAGGTGCCCACGTTGGGCTTGTGCCAGCGGCTCATGTCGAAGCCCATCAGCTCCGGCGTGAGGAAGTGGATGTCGATGTGCTCGGTGCCCATGCCGGTGTCTTCGGTGACGTGGTGGACGACCTTCTCGCACTTGTCACGCACGGGCACCCCGGGATCGAGCAGCCGCGGCTGCGCCCAGTCGTCGACATGGACGCCGAGATGGTACGGCGGGTACCAGATGCGGTAGCGCAGGTCCTCGATGGGGTGCCAGGCGAACCACCAGTCGACCATCTCGACGGTCACGCCGGGCATCTCGTGGCGCATGGCGATGTAGCCGGCGCCGTTGTCCATCATGCCCCAGCCGACCTCGGTCTCGAAGTTGCCGGGGTCGAGCAGCTTGTTGAGGTCCTCCGGCATGAGCATCTGGTCCTGCAGGATCTGGCGATCGCGCGCCATGAGCGCCACCGTCGCCGGGTCCGGCCCGGGGAACTCCATCGAGTAGAACCTGGCGTAGGGTTTGGCCTGCTCCTCAGGGGTCAGAGGGCGAGGCTGGCGTTCCATCGTCGCGGCCATCGGGCTCAGCTCCTCTCGGGGGTGGCAGGCTGGAACGGGTAGTCGGCGACCGGGACGTCCTCGGCCCAGATGCGCATGCCGTCGCCGTCCGGCTCCGCGTTGATCCACTTGAGCCATTCAGCGTCGTCGCGCTCCGGGTAGTCCTCGCGGATGAACCAGCCGCGCGACTCCTTGCGCGTGAGCGCCGTGCGGTAGAACAGTTCGGCGCTCAGCGCCATGTTGCGCGCGTCGTGGGCGGCCACGAGGTAGTGCGGATCTTTGGCCGACACCAGTGGCAGGCGCTCCTTGACATCGAGGACCATGCCGAGCGCCTCGGTCATGCGCTCCTCGCTCTTGTAGATCGAGTAGCCGGCGGGGTTCACGGCGTTCTGCACTCCGCGCACGAGGTCCATCGCCGGCACGCCGTCGGCGCGACCAAGTGGAGCGAGCGCGTCACGGACGAGCGCCTCCGCCTGGACGACGTCGACCTCGGCCCCGGCGCCGGCAGCGGACGCCGCCGCCTCCCCGGCGCGGACGCCCATGAAGGTGGCGCCGTAGAGCCCCGCCCCGCGCATGCGTCCGGGCGACGCGGGCACGGCGCCCGGCAGACCGGAGCCGTTGTAGCAGGCGTTGCCGCAGGCGTACAGGCCGGGCACCGTGGTCGCCATCTGGTGATCGACCCGGATGGGAGACAGCTCTCCGAGCACAGCCGGGAACACCTCAAGGAAGGCGCCCGGCGCGTCGGCGGCGCGCACGCGACTGATGAGCGTGGTCCAGAACTTCACGGCCTCGGGCCGGTCCCACACCGTGCCGCCCTCAACGTCCTCGGTGGTGTTGGCGAGCATCCAGTTCTCCGGGTGGAACGTGACCAGAGGCCCATTGCCGGCCTTCATCTGCTGGTACCAGACGGCGCTGGTCATGCCGCAGACGTCCGCCTCGTACTCGCCGCGGAACGTCGGCGAGAGCTTCTCGTGCCAGGCGTTGTAGAGGGCGTCCTCGGAGCCGATGAGAGGCTCCTTGCCGCGCTTGCCGGCGAGCTGGGCGAACGGGCCCCACTCGGCGTTGCGCATCTGCGCACCGGCACGCCAAGCCATGCCCAGACCGTCGCCGCGCTGGCAGCTCCACATGCCCATGATGCGGTAGCTCTGGCCGCCGGTGGCGATGATCGCCGCCGGCGCCTTGACGCCGATGGGCGAGCCGTCGAGGAGGCTGAAGCCGACGGCGCCGGCGACGCGCCCGCCGTCGGTGAGCAGGTCCGTGAGGAGCGTCTTGTCGATGAAGCGCACACCGAGCTTGCGCGCCGTCCGTTTGAGCGGCCGCATGAAGTCGAGGTCCATGCCCGTGAGACTCCAGGGCAGGAACGGCTTGAAGCGTTTGTGGATGATCTCGCCGTCGCGGCGCTGGAGCCGGCCAGTCCAGCCGTCCACGCGCTCCAGGATCCCCAGGCTCTCGCGGCCGAAATCGGCGAGCAGTCCCTGATCCTCGATGTAGTGACCGATGTGCTCGACGTGGAACTTGACGAAGGTGTCCACGTCATCCTCGGGCGCAAGATGCCACCAGATGCCGGCCCCCTTGTTGGCCTGGCCGGCCCATCCGGTCGACGCCTTCTCGACTACCAGCACGTCGGCGTCCGGGTTCTTCTCCTTTGCCGCCGTGGCGGCGGCAAGGCCGCCGACCCCGCCGCCGATCACCAGGACGTCGGCGGATTCCACGCGGCCGAGCTCCTCGAGCGCAGTCATCGACTACCTCCCACGGTGTACGGGAAGCCGCGCTCCATGACCGGCGGGAAGTCCACGTCCCAGTCGGCGCGGACCTTGATGGCCTCATCCTTGCAGCTGATCTCGCAGAGATTGCAGTGGACGCAGTCCTCGGGGTATGCGACGACCGGACGCTTGGCCTCAGCGTCCCAGCGGATCACGTCGGCGAAGCACGCCAGGTAACAGGTCTTGCAGCCGGTACAGGCTTCGAAGTCGACCACAACGGAGTTCATCCCGGATCCGACCTCCTCGCTCAGGCGACTCCCGATCGGGTCCCCGAGCGCTCGACATTCACAGTGCTATAGGACTAAGAAAGGTAACTCAGAATCCTAGAGTCGCGCCCACACGCTGTCAATGCGGCGTCGTCGGCCGGCTCGAGCCACTACGCATTGCGCTGGGCTCCGGGGAAAAGGAGAAGGGCTCCGGGAGGGCGCTGCACCCTCCCGGAGCCCGCGTGTCAGAGATCGCTCAGTTGACGGGTGCGTCGCCCTGGAGGACGTACTCGCCGTTCTTGATCTGGAACAGCCACATGCCGCCGTGGATGCCCACGTGATCGTCGGCCGAGTAGTTGTACATACCGGAGAGTCCCGGGAAGTTCTGGATGGACTCGAACGCGTCACGGACCGCGGCCTTGTCGGTGCCGCCGGCCTGCTTGACGGCCTCAGACATCAGGTTGACCGCGTCGGCAGCCCAGCCGGCGAAGGTGTCCGGCGGGGCCTTGGTCTCGGCCATGACGGCCTCGTAGAAGCCGGCGACCATCGGCTTGGCCGGATAGCTGTCGGGAAGCTGAGGCCCGGCCGTGACGGCGGTGGAGATGAAGTACACTCCGTCGACGTTCTTCGTGCCCTGGGCGAACAGCGGGATGGACGACGCGAGCGTCGGGCCAGCGATGACCGGGATCTTCAGTCCGGCTCCCTTGAGCGCCTTCATGTACGCGTCCGCCTGGGGCGCGGTCACCATCAGGCAGAGCGCGTCCGCGTTGGCCTTGTCACAGGCGGCGACGACCTTGGAGGCAAGGCCGCTGAAGTCCGTCTGGTCCATCGGCCACTGATCCTTGAGCCTCGTGAACGTGATGCCCTGCGCGGGAGCCAGTTCGGCGATGTAGTCGAGCGTCTCCTGCTGGATGGTGAGCACGTCGGCGGCGCCGACCACGTTCTTCCACCCCATCTGGGCAAAGACCTTGACCAGAGCGTCGCCGTTGTCCTCGGCGCCCTGCGCGTTGCTGAAGGTCCAGTTCCATGTCTGGGTGTCACCCTTTGCCGGATGGTACGAGAGTACGCCCGGCATGCCGGCCTTCTCCTCGATGCCGCGCGCGACCGGGGCGATGAAGTCGACCCACGGCTGCAGCATGAAGTCGACCTTGTCCTGCTGGATGAGCTGGGTGACCGCGGCGGACGCCTTGGCCACGTCCGAGCCGTCGTCCTTGCTGATGAGGTCGATCATGATCTTGCCGTCGATGCCGCCAGCGCCGTTGATCTCGCCGACCGCACCCATGGTCGAGCCCACGATCGCCTGGTTGGGCGCGGCGCCCAGGCCGGTCGCCGAGTTGACGAAGCCGACCTTGATCGAGGTGGCGCCGCCGGCCGCCGGTGACGACGACGTGTCCGAGCTGCTGCTCGAGCTGCCGCAGCCGCCGAGGACGATCGCCGCCCCGACCATGACGGTCAGCGCCAACAGCGCCACCGCCATCCATTTGCGCTTACTCATCGCTCCCCCTTTTGTTGCTTCCTTGCTCACTGACACAAACTGAGGGTCAGGCCTGACCCAGGTAGCACTCCCTCACGCGCTCGTCCTGGCGCAGGTGGGAGGCGAGCCCCGTGAGGGCCACGGATCCGGTCTGCAGCACGACGGCGCGGTCGGCCACTGAAAACGCCATCTCCGCGTTCTGCTCCACCATCAGCATGGTGAGGCCGTTGTCGTTCAGGGACTTGAGCGCCTCGAAGATCCGCTCGACGGCCAGCGGCGCGAGCCCCATCGACGGTTCGTCCAGCAACAGCAGGTCGGGCTTGCCCATCAGGGCCCTCCCGATCGCGACCATCTGCTGCTCCCCACCGGAGAGCGTCCCGGCCGGCTGCGCACGACGCTCCGCGAGCGTCGGGAACAGGTCGTACACGTAGGCGAGGTCTTCGGGCAGACTCTCTCGCGAACGCCGCCCGGAGGCGCCGAGCCGCAGATTGTCCTCCACGGAGAGCGATGGGAAGAGGCGCCGCCCCTCGGGCACCTGGCAGACGCCGCGGCCGACGATCTTTGAGGGGGCGAGCTTGCTGATACCCTCCCCTGCGTAGGTGATGGAACCGGTGCTGGGACGCAGCACGCCGGAGATCGTGTGGAGCAAGGTGGTCTTGCCGGCGCCGTTGGCGCCGAGGACCGCCACGATCTCGCCCTTGGGCACGGCCAGCGTCACGTCGCGCAACGCGTGGATGGCGCCGTAGCGGGTCGACAGGCCCCGGACTTCGAGGAGATTCTCGGCGGGGACGGCATCGGAGCTCGCGGCGGCGATCTGGGCCGAGCTGAGGTCGCCGCACTCGCCGCCGGCGCCCTCGTGACCGACTCCGAGGTACGCCTCGATGACGGCCTTGTCCTGCTTCACGTCGTCCGGCACGCCGGCGGCGATCAGCTTGCCGTAGTCGAGCACGGTGACCCAGTCGCACAGGCCCATCACCAGTTCGATGTCGTGCTCGACGAGCAGGACGGTGACCCCGGCGTCCCTGATCTTCCGGATGCGGTCGACGAGGTACTCGCGCTCGGCCGCGTTCATGCCGGCGGCCGGTTCGTCCAGCAGCAAGAGGCGCGGCTCGGAGGCCAGTGCCCGGGCTATCTCGACCAGTCTCTGCTGTCCGTAGGGCAGGCTCGCAGCCGGCTGGTGTGCCGCAGCGTCGAGACCGACCAGGTGCAGCGCATCCATGGCGCGGGCCCGCGAAGCCTTCTCCTCGCGCCTCTGCTTCGGAAGGCCCAGACCGCCGGCGACCAGACCCGCCTTCTCGTGCCGGTGACAGCCTACGAGGACGTTCTCCAGGACATCCATGTTCTCGAAGATGCGCAGGTTCTGGAAGGTGCGCGCCATTCCCAGGCGAGCGCTGTCCGCCGGCGAGAGCTCGGTGATGTCCTTGCCGCCCAGCCAGACCTGGCCTCCGGAAGCATGCTGCAGCCTGCTGACCACGTTGAACAACGTCGTCTTGCCGGCGCCGTTTGGCCCGATCAGGGCCACGATCTGTCCCGTCCGCACCTCGAGCGAGACTTCGTTCACGGCCCGGAGGCCGCCGAAGTCGACGGAGACGTCCCGGATCTTGAGCAACTCCCGCCCCTTGGCCTCCGAAGCGGCCCTCAGGTCGGCGAACAGGGCTCCCGGTTCGCCGTCGTCCAGCGCCGCGCTCGCGTGCTCGGGCACGTAGATCGGCAGCGCCACCTGCGTCTCGCACGCTTCAGTGGATCCATCTGCCTCGGCCACGGTGGCGCACTCGAGCGTCTCGGCCCGGCTCTGCCGCCGGAACGCGTTCTTCACGCTGACCAGCCGCCGCTTGGTGAACAGTCCGGTGATGCCCATGGGCAGGAACAAGAGCAGGAGGATCATGATGATCGCGTAGATGACCCCGCTCCACTGCTGTGTGCTGGAAAGGGTGTTGGAGAGCCAGGTCATCAGAATCGCCCCCACCAGCCCGCCCCAGATGGACCCGCCGCCGCCGATCAGCATCATGATGATCGGCACGATGGCGGCGCTGAACGCGAACGCCGACGGCGTGATGGCGGCCAGCGTGAAGGCGTACAGCGCGCCGGCGATGGCGCAGAAGACGGCGCTCGCGACGAAGGCGACGAGCTTCCAGTTGGCGGTGCGGACGCCGAGCGTCTCCGCCGCGATCTCGCTCGTCGCGATCGCCCGGAGGGCGCGACCGAGGCGCATGCCGAGGGCGCGCTCGGTGAAGATCAGGATGAGCAGGGCGACGATCCACACCAGGTAGTACTGGCGGAAGTAGGTGTCGATCTTGAACCCGAAGAGGTCGAGCGGCGGCACCGGCGCGAGACCCATCGTGCCGCCGGTGACTCCGCGTGCCTCGACGACGATGGCGCTGAAGATGATGCCGAGGCCGATGGTGGCCAGCGCCAGGTAGAAGTACCGCAGGCGCAGCACGGGGCGGCCGATGACGAGCGCGATGACGCCGGCCAGCGCCGCCCCGGCGAGCAGGGCCAGCAGCGTCGGCACGTTGTACTTGATGGCCAGGATCGATGCCGTGTAGGCGCCGACGCCGTAGAAGGCCGCGTGGCCGAAGGAGAGCTGGCCGGCCTGGGCGATGATGAGGTAGACGCTGACCACGACCATCAGGGAAAGGCCGGCGAACGTCATCCAGCTCAGCGTGTACAGGTCCTGGTAGAAGAACGGCCAGATGGCCAGCACCGCGACGACGGCAAGCTTCGCGATCGTCGCGGCCGGCAGGAACCGCCGGCGCGGCCGGGGCGCGGCCTGCACGGCCGCCTGTTCAGCCCGGCCGCTCATCCGCCGGCCTCCACGGAACCCTTGCCGAGGATCCCCGACGGCCGGAAGTACAGGATGACGATGAGCAGGACATAGGCGATGGCGCTCCGGTAGCCGCCCGGCAGGAACCCGGACGCGAGCGATTCGGCGATGCCCACCGTGAGCCCACCCACGACCGCCCCGCTGCTCGAGCCCCAGCCGCCGACGATGGCGGCGATGAAGCCCGCCAGCCCCAGCATGCCGCCGGACGCGTAGCTCATCGGGCTGATGGACCCCACACAGATGCCGCCGATGGCGCCGATAGCCGCGCTGATGGCGAACGCCAGCACGATCATGCGCGTGGTGGAGATGCCGGAGAGGCTCGCGGACAGCGGGTCGCTCGCCGTCGCCGTCATCTGCTTGCCGACGCGCGTGCGGTTGGAGAGCACCCACAGCCCTGTGAAGAGCAGCAGAGCGACGACGATCACCCAGATGCTCTGCACCTCGAAGGTGAGTCTCCAGAAGTGGAGCGTGCGGTCGCCGGGGAACGACGGGATGCCGAGACCGTAGCCGCCCCACTTGACGAGCGCCAGGTTCTCGAGCAGAAGGCTCACGCCGACGGTCACGAGGATCATGGAGACCAGCGAGACCTTCATGATGGGGGCGATGACGAGGAAATACATCGCCACCGCGATCGCCACGACGATGACCACCGAGAGGATCCCGGCCAGCCAGAACGGCAGCCCGCGCTCGCTGAGCAGCGAGTACGTGATCAGCGCGCCGAGCATGACGAACGAGCCTTGGGCGAAGTTGACCACGCGCGACGTGCGATAGATGGTCACGTATCCCAGGCCGACCAGGGCGTAGATCGACCCGGTCGTGATGCCCGCGATGAGCAGCTGCAACCACTGGCTGAGATTCATGCGGTCCCCCCAAGAAGACACCCGCAGGCGCCTCGGCGACGCCCGGCTACTCTGGCACTATAGGACTTGGAGTCGTGGTGTAGCATAGTAGAGTCACCACCGAGTCGTGTCAACGACGCGCTTGACGAGGGACGGTCTGCTTGTGAATCCATGCCTACCGTGACGAGTCCGAAGAACATCGAGCCACGGTCCGCAATCCGGCCCCTGACGATCTCCGAGCTGGAGCGCGCGACCTCCACTCCCCGAAGCACGATCTACTACTACGTGCGGGAGGGGCTGCTCCCGGCAGCCCAGAAGGCTGCGGCGAGCCGGGCCGTGTACAGCGACGTGCACCTCGAGGCGCTGCGTGAGATCCGTCGCCTCAAGCTCGAGGACGTCCCGCTCGACCAGATCAAGGGGCGCATCCGGCCGCTGGTCGAGCAGCGTCAGGCCGCGGAGCCCGACCTCGTCGCGCAGCGCAACCGGCAGACACGAGACGCGATCCTGCGCGCCGCGGCGCTGCAGTTCGCCCGCCGCGGCTACAAGCGCGCGCGCATCGGCGACATCATCAGGGAAGCGGGCGCCACGCCGCCCATGTTCTACGCGCACTTCGCCACCAAGCGCCAGCTCTTCATCGAGTCGTTCAACGTCTTCGTGCGCTGGACGAGCGAGCTCATCGAGCCGCCCTTCGCCGATGAACCCGACCCGGCGGTGCGCCTTCTCATGCGCATGTACGGCTACTTGGGCCTGCAGCGTCTGAGCGCCGACCTGCTCGGCCTGGCGCGCGCCGAGGCCCTGCAGGAGGACGCCGAGACGCGCGCCGCCGTGCAGGACGCCCTGCGCCTCATCACGAAGGGGCCGACCAATGACTTCAAGTCGCTGCGTCGCGGCCCGGACGACCCACCGATCTCGGACGAGCTCATGGCGTACAGCATGTTCGGCGCGACCGAGGAGATCGTCATGCGGGCTTCGTGGGACGACGAGTTCTCCCAGCGCGACATCATGACGGCGCACCTCTTCACGTACCTCGCCGTCGAGGCCGCGTACACCGGAAAGCACAACGTGGCCGAACGGCTCGAGTCCTACCGCGGACTCATCGACCAGCTCGTCGATGCAGGTCCGCCCATGGCGGTCCCGCGCGAGTCCTCCGCCGCGCCGCAGCGACCGCCCACCTAGGCGCCGTCGCGTCACGCGGATCCCTCCTCGTGGCGCTGCCACCCGGGAGCGTTCCAGCCACGATAGCCCTGGCCGTCGATCGCGGCCTCGAGGCTGCCCGGATCGAGCACGGCCGGCGCGGGACTGCTCTCCGCCCCGCGCGTGTAGTCGTAGACCACCCGCTCGGTCATCACCAGAGAGAAGCTCCCGGCAGGATCCACGACTGAGTCATCGCCAAGGACGGCCTCGCGGACGGCCTCGTCCTCGGTGAACCGCAGCAAAGCGTCCAGATCCTCGAACCAGAGTTCCTCGACACCGGCGTAGCCGCCGACGCCTGCCAGCTCGAACAGCGTGCCTGTAAAGTCGGACCTGTCGACCTCGGCATGGAGGCTCTGCACCAGCCGGCCCGGGCGCGTCACGCCGGCGGTGAGCAGGTCGCGGGCATGCTGCTCGCCCCAGGCCCGCGTGAACTCGTCCACCGACAGGTCGGGCCGGCGCCTGACGACCTGCACGAGTTTGACCCCCCCTTGCGCGAAGCCGGGCTGCTCGTCCCTGAACGTCTCACGCGTGTACTCGATGACGAAATTGGAGTCGCCGAAGTTGTGCGGGTGCATGCGCTGCATGTAGTCATCCGAGCGGAAGGGCACGAGGTTGTCCTCGGGCTTCTCCAGCCAGTGATCGGCGAAGTTGTCCCACGCCATGTCCGAGAGCGGGTACAGCAGGCGTTCGCCGTCCACGCCATTGACCGTGAAGTGCTGCGCGTACCGCCGGAACGTCCGCATCACCGAAGGGGTGGTGATCATGAGAGCGACGTGGATGATCCCCCACTCGTAGAAGTACTTCTCCTGCGTGTCGCCCGGCTTGCGCCGGGAGATCAGCATGAACTTGATCACGGCCGGCCCGTTCTCAGGGCTTCATCGGGTACTGGTCGACCGGCACGTCGTGGAGCGACAGGGCCATCTCGCCACCGTCCTCGCGCAGCTCGATCCACTTGAGGAAGTTGGCGTCGTCCCGCTCCGGGAAGTCCTCGCGCAGGTGCCACCCGCGAGACTCCTCGCGAGCGAGGGAGGCGCGGTAGAACATCTCGGCGCCGAGCACCATGGCGTCGGCAACGTGGCAGGCCGCCAGGTAGTGCGGGTCGGCGGCGGCCAGCGAAGGCACCTGCGCCTTGAGGGCCAGCACCTTCTCCAGAGCCTCGTTCATCCGGTCGGCGCGCTTGTAGATGCTGTAGCCGACCGGCGCCATGACGTCCTGGACGGCGCGCACCATCTCCGGCGCGGCCATGCCGCTGCGGCCGAGCGGCGCGAAGACCCGCGCCTTGAGCGCCTCCGCCTGCCCGGCGTCCGGGCGACCGGAGGCGGCCCGGGCCGCGGCTACCGCCGCCGGCGCGCAGCGGGCGCCGGAGAAGGTGGCGAAGCCGAGACCCGAGCCGCGCATGCGGCCGGGGGGAGCCGGCACGGCGCCGGCGAGGCAGGTCCCTGCGTAGCACGTGTCGCCGATGGCGAAGAGGCCCGGCACGGTCGTCGCCATCTCATGGTCGACCTTGACCGGGGCGAGCTCGGCGTTGAGGCCGGGCATGACCGGCTGCATCGGCCCCTTGACCGTCGAGGCCGCCATGGCCTTGCCGATGGTGAGGCCCCAGAACTTCATGCTGACCGGCCGGACCGCCAGCTTGTCCTCGTGGAATGCGGGCACGATCTCGTTGTTCACGTAGTTCTCGATCATGTTGGCGACGATGGGGGCGTTGCCGGCCTTCGTCTCCTTCCACCACTCCACGACTTCTTTGGAGTGGACGTCCGACTCAAGCGCCGGGCGTACCCGCTTGGAGATGTTCTCGCCCATGGCGTTGGTGAGCACGTCCTCCGCGCCTTGGCACACTTCCTTAGTGTCGGCGAAGACCCAGTTGATGAAGTTGCCGAACTCGGCGCCGCGCATGGCCGCGCCGGCGCGGTACGCGGCAGCGATGCCCTCGCCGCCGGCGCTGGCCCAGCGCGGCATCAGCTTGTAGCACTGGTTGCCATTCGCCAGCACGACGGCGCCGGCTTGGGCGATCACGCACTCGCCGTCGATCATGCCGAAGCCGATAGCGCCGCAGACGCGCCCGCCGTCCTTGAGAAGGTCGATGATCTCAACGCGATCCTTGAAGCGCACGCCCAGCTTGCGCGCGTGCCTGGCCATGTTCAGCGTAAGGTCCTGGTCGAGCACCGCCAGGCGCCAGGGATGCTCGGGCAGCCAGCGCACGTACTTGGGCTCGCCGGCATCGTCTCGGTAGATGTGCACGCCCCAGCTCTCGAGCCTCTCCAGGTCGGGTCGAGTCTCGCGCATGAAGTCCATGAGCAGTTCCTGGTCCTCGAGGAAGTCGCCCACGCTATGGACATGGAAGTCGAGGACGTCGTCGAGCTCAGATGGGTCGACGAACACGATGTTGCCGCCGCCCTTGTTGGCCTTGCCACCCCATCCAGTGACGACCTTGTCGACGACGAGCACGTCGACCCCGGGGTCGGCCTCCTTGGCGGAGATGGCGCAGGCGAGACCCGCCATGCCGCCGCCGACGATCAGGAGGTCCGCCCTCAAGACGGTGCCGAGGTTCTCCAGCGAGGTCATCTCACACCACCTCCGGCCAGTAGATGCCGGGGAAGTCGACGACCACCTTGATGCACTCCTCGGGGCACTCCAGCTCGCACTTGTTGCAGCCGGCGCAGTCCTCCGGGTAGGCGACCACAGGCTGGTCGCCCTCCTTGTCCCAGCGGTAGACGTCGACGAAGCAGGCGTCGTAGCACGTCCCGCAGGCGGTGCAAACGTCGCGGTCGATCTCAATACGGTTCATTCGCTCCCCTCTCTCGGAGGCAGGGATGATTCCAGGGTAAAGACGTCGGGCGAGTCGACGGCTGCCAGCTCATCGATGAGGCCGGCGTATTGCTCCCTGAGCCCGGCCACGTCGATACTCCCGTCATAGAGCCGGCGGACGGCGATATTCAGCAGGATGTTGGTCCACATGACCTCACTCCTGGAGAACGCGTCATCCCACGAGGCGCGCAGGCGCATCGTCTGAAACGCACCGTACAGCGCGTAGTTCACGAGCTCGTCGGAGAAGGGAGGGTCGTCGGGGCTCCTCCGCAGAGCCTCCAGCTCCTCGCCCTGACCGCTAAGCACGTGTTCGTGCGCCCGCCTCAACTCTCGTGTGGTCTCGGGGTCGTCGTAGGCGGCCTCGCGAGACAGGTACAGCAGGTCAGGGTTGAGAGCGTGCAGCCCGTAGTCGCCGACCATCCGCCAGAGCAGATGGACCGCCAGGTCGTCCTCGCCCGCGAGCCGCGGCTCGATCAGGCTCATCGAGACGCCGAGGGCCTCGCGGTAGGCGGCGGCGAACAGGTCGCGCTTGGTGGGGTAGTGGCTGTAGAGCACCTGCGGGCTGATGCCGAGCTCCGCGATGATGTCGGCGATACGCGTCTGGCGGTAGCCGTTGCGAGCGAACTCACGCGCCGCCGTCCGGAGGATGGCGCGGCGCACCTGTTCGCCCTGCCGCGCGACGAGGTCCTCGCCGTTCTGGCTCGCGGAGTGCACGCGGGGTCCGAGCTGCTCGCGGATGGCCCTGATGTCCAAGCCGTCCTGCTTGAGCCGTCGGATCTCGTCGAGCAACTCTACGTGATCGTCCGTGTAGATGGCTCGCGTCGGGCTGGACTTCTGGGCCGGCGGCAGCAGGCCCGCGCGCACGTAGTAGTAGATCGTGCTGCGGGACACCCCGGATTCGGTCTCGAGCTCCCCGATGGTCAGTGCTCGCATCCGCCCCCCTGGCAGATAAGCAGACCCTACTCAACTCAACTACTTTACATATCTAGTTGCCGTGTCCGCCACTATAGCGACAATCGCGCAGAAAGCAAGGGACCAGACCGCAGGCTCTATGATGTGTCGTGCGGTGTCCCCGGAGGCGTCAAAGAGTGCGCAGCCGAGCGCGGCCCGTGACCACGAGCCAGAAGGATGATCCCCTGCTGGTCAGGCGCCACCCCAGATGAGAGACTGCCGCGCGTGACTCGCGATTCGCAACGCTGGTGGACGCTGGCCGGCTGCGTGCTGGCCGGCTTCTGCGTTGGCTTCGGCTACGCCTGGAGCGTGCTGCTCAAGCCCATGGCCACCGATTCCGGCTGGTCTGCGGCCGACGTCTCGTTGACGTTCACGGCGCTCATGGCCATGGGCGCCGTCGCCGCAATCGTCGCCGGCAAGCTGCAGCAGTACGTGCAGCCGCGCACCCTCATCCTCCTTGGTGGCGCCCTCTTCGGGATCGGGATGGCGTTCCTCGGGTCCGTCCAGTCGCTGGCGGCGGTGTACGGGTTCGCCGCCTTGGCCGGCTTCGGCATGGGCGTCGTCTATCCCGGCGCCACGATGAGCAACGTCATCCGCTTCTTCCCCGAACGGCGCGGCATGGCCTCCGGCACGTTGGCGGCCGGCTACGGCATGGGCGCCGTCGCCTGGGCTCTGCTCGCCGTGCTTCTCACCGACCATTACGGCCTGGCCTGGGCACTCCGCATCATGGGGATCGCCTTCTTCTGCGCCCTGGCGGCGCTCTCCCGCATGGTGCGCACGGCCCCCGCGGACTACGCGCCCCGGGGCTGGTCGCGGCCCCTTCCTCAGATCGCGGGATCGGCCGTCTCCGCGGACCGCGACTGGAAGGACATGGTGCGCACGCCCGACTTCCTCGTACTGGCAATGCTGTTCGTGGCCGGCACTCTGTCCGGCATGATGGTGATCGGCCACGCCTCGCCCATCGCCCATAAGATCCTCGGGCTCACCCCGGAGTCCGCCGGCGCGATCGTGAGCCTGCTGGCCGTCGGCATGGTGGTGGGCAAGGTCGGTTGGGGTGCTGTGTCGGACAAGATCGGCCGCACGGCGGTCTTCGTCGCGCTGTTTGCCATCGCCGCGGTGGCTCTCGTGATGCTGGCGAGTGCGTCGAGCTACGTCGCCGTGGCTGCCTGCATCGCGGTAGTCGGGCTCTGCTACGGCGGCTTCCTCGCCCTGATGGGCCCGGTCACGGCAGACGCCTTCGGGCCGACCTACCTCGGCGTCAACTTCGGGATCATGTTCTTCACCGTCGCTATCTCGTCGTTCATCGGCCCGAGGCTGGCGGCGTTGGTGGCAACCGCAAACGGAGGCTCCTTCTCCAAGGCCTTCCTCATCGCGGCCTCCGTCAGCGTAGTCGGCCTCATGCTGGTCGGTTGCCACGCGCTGCTCTCGCGTCGCCGGCGGCTCGGCCCGAGCGACGAAGCGTCCGCAGAGCCCCAAGGAGCGCAGCCGTAAGCTGACAGCAGCCCGAAGGTGCCCGCGCGGACCGGGTCGTCGCCCGCCACTTGCCGTCAGAGGTGTGCGATGAGGTCGTCCTCGTCGTCACGAGAGCGATGAGCGTCGGGTCGCCGGCATTCTAGTCGGTGAAAGCGCCCTTCGAAGCGTGGAGCCGTTCGCGGGACGGTCAGTCCCTGACGGCCCGGCGCCGACGCAGACGAGACATACGCCACGGCGCTCGCGAAGCCCGCGACGCCGAAGGCGGCGAGCATCGCGTACCCCGCCGTGTAGCCGGAGTCGCCCGGCGCCGTCCCATACGTATCCAGCAGCACGCCGAACACCCACGGAGCGATCATCGAACCGATCACGTTGAGCAGGCCGATGAACCCTGTCGCGGCGCCCACGGCCTCGTTCCCGTGCACGACATCGGCGACGATCGCAAGGCTGGGAGGCAGGAGCGCCCCCGCCAGGAACGTGGTCGCTACGACCGCGATGAAGGTCGCCACGATCCCCGGGCCCAAGGGGACGAGCGCGGTGGCGACGGTCATGAGTCCGAGACCCACGACCAGTACCGCGTTCTTGCCCCAGCGGGTCATCGCACCCGCACCGGACGGATTGCCCAAGGCCTGCGAGAGGCCGATGGCGGCCGTGAGATAAGCCGCCATGGCCAGTGACGTGCCGTGCTGGTCGTGCAGGAACTGCGGCGTCCACGTGAGCACCCCGACGACCACGGCCACGACCGTCAGGTTCATCACGGCCATCAGGAGGACGCCGGGGTTGCGCGCCGCCTTGCCGAGCGCCCGCGTAAGTGCGCGCACGGTCTGTGCGTCGCTCCAGGCCGGCCGCGACCTCATCGCCCTCAGCGCCACCGCGCTCACGGCGAGCGCGACGGCGAAGACGGCCGCCGCGACGAAGACAGCGCGGTACCCGCCGGCGGCGGCGATGCTGGGCACGACGAGGAGCGTCCCCACGGTGCCCAGCCCCGTGCCTGCGCCAAAGAGGCCGAAGGCCCGGTGGCGGGAACGGGGCGCGACGAGATGGGTGATCAGAGCTGTTCCCACGGGCATGCCCGCCCCGGCGCCAAGCCCCTGGATGAAGCGGCCGACAAGGAACCACGCATAGGAGTCGGCCGCAGCGAAGACGAGGCTGCCGGCCAGAAAGAGGGCGGCGGCCGCGACGAGCGTGCGGCCGCCCCACCTCGCCGTCGCGAGCCCCATGGGGATCGACGCTACCGCCACGGCCAGAGCGAAAGCGGACGTCAGCAGACCGATCTGGGCGTCGCCGAGGTGGTAGTGGTCCTTCAGGAACGGCGTGACCACCGGGATGAGCGCAATGCCCACGGTCTGCAGAGCCACGAAGGCCATGAGCACCGCGGCGAAGGCGTCGGCCCGGCCGCCTCCGAGTTGCGCTTGGGCGCCCGGACCCGCTGCACCGGAAGCTTGCGACGGAGTCTTGAACCGCCTCCCGGGGGTCACGTGATGGTGGTCTGCAGCGCGCGCTTCTCCCACCCCGGCACGTCCCGGCTGCAGCACCACTGCGCATCCACTGCAGCCTCCAGCCTGCCGTCCTGGGGCACCGGCGGCGGAGGGTTCACGCGGGGACGCTTGCTCTCCGGCCGGCTGGACCCCAGTGGGCTCCTACAGCTCTGCATACCGCGCCTCGCGGCCCGAACCCTCGACCCGGAACGAATAGTACGGGCAGATCTCCGGGTCGGTGATGACGCGGTAAAGGCGCACGAGGGCGGGCAGGAAGACTTCCCAGTTCCCGACCTCTTCGTTGGCGTGCGCGGCCCAGATGAGACCGTCGTCGGCCGCGTTCTCCTTGGCCTCCACAGCCGACGACATGCCGACGCAGCCGTTGTCGCTCTTCTGCCACTGGTGCACGCGGTAACCGAGCACCGGGTCGTCGGCCTTCACGTTGTCGCCGAGGATGCTGATGGCGCCGGCGATGACGACGTGGTCGTACTTGATGAGGTCCCTGATCTCGGCGGCGACGTCCTCGAGCCGCGGGAACTTGATGTACGGGCGGATCTTGACGCCGTCGTTCCACGTCTGCGGCGCGATATGCACGCTGCCGAGCGGGCCGCCGGCCGCCTCGAGGCTGATCCACCACTCGAAGCCCTTGTGCTGGTTCGGGTGCCAGAGGTAGTCGCCCTTCTCCATGTTGCACCAGAACCAGTTCAGCTGGTACGGCGTGACGTCGTTCAGCTCCCAGTCGATGTGTGTCCAGGGATGGTCGTCCTGCCAGGTGGTGCTTCTCATCGTTTCGGGGTCCTTTCGTGGGCGGCGAGCTCGAGCGGTTCGACGAGCTCGACGAGATTACCGGTGTTGTCGCGGACGAAGAGTACCTTGACGGCGGCGTGGACGCGCACGTCCCAGACGATGTCGGCGCCGGCTGCGCGCAACTGCTCAGCGTGACGCTCGATGTCGTCCACTTCGTAGGCAAGGTGCTTGATGCCGTGGGTGCGCAGGTCGGCGGCCGGATGGCGGCGGTCGTCGGGGAGGGCGGTAGCTCCGGGGAGCTCGAAGAGCTCGACGCGAAAGCCTCCGTCGTTGACGAGCATGGCCATACGGCCATCGTCCTCCGGCACCCCGCCGGTCTCCTCTGGAGAGAAGCCCAGGAATGTCCGGTACCAGGCGATCGACGCGTCGAGGTTGGCGACGCTGATGCCCACGTGGTGCGGGCGGACCTGTGGGCGCTCGCTCACGGCAGGTACGACCGCAGGTCACGGAGGAACTCGTCGGTCGGGCGCTCGAGCAGGAACGAGCTGACGAAGTCGCGGCCGGGCTCGACGAAGGGGTAGCCCGGCTGCGTCGCCCACCCAGGCGCCGTAAGACGCGCGGCGCCCTCGACGAAGACCATGCGCCAGTCAGTCAGCGTCTCGAACCACAGTTCCGACAGGCGATGCCACTCGTGCTGGACGGTCTCAGCCGGCGGCGACTCACGCCACACGCCGGGCAACTGCACCGGCTCGTCGATCACACGGTAGCTGAAGAAGCGCCGGAGGCCGGGCAGGGAGCACAGCTCCGGCGCGTGCGTCTCCAGGAACCAGCGCTCGCCGTCCGCGGCGGAGACACCGTCCGGGTAGCGCAACAGTACGTGCCAGCGGAAGCACACGCGCTCGTCCGGGAGCGCGTCCCAGCCCAGGAAGTCCTCCGTGGGCTGGGCCGGGATGAAGCAGGTCGCGACCTGCGGCCACACGGGCGGCGGCGTGAAGCACAGGGCGCCCTGCGGCCCCGCCTCCGGGATCTCCCGCCACCAGCCGTCGGTCACTCGCCAGCTGTAGACACCGAAAGCGGCGGCGTCCGGCGGCGGCACGGGCAGGTAGCTCTCATGTCGCGCCAGCCACGGGCCGTAGCGGCGCACGATCTCCGGCGAGTGGACGCGGTGGTACCACCGCTCCATCGCGGCGACCGAGTCCACCGGGATGTCGTGTACGACGATGCTTCTGATCATCTGCCCTCCGCGCCCTGAGCCACCGGAGCCGTGCCCGTCGCTCAGACCGCGACGGCGCCGACTTCGCGGCCGAGACGGAAGGCCTCGAGGTTCACGTCCAGCGTCTTCGGCGGCACCGAGCGACGGATGACACTCTCCAGCATCTCGGGGGTGAAGGGCAAGGCGCTGGCCATCGCGCCGAGCATGACGACGTTGGCAGCCTTGATGGTCCCCGCCTGGGCGGCCAAAGCGCTCGCGTCCACGGCGCGCACGTTGGGCCACGCCGCCGCGATGCGCTCGGCGATCCCCTCCGGGTACTCGGCAGCGCCGGACGAGACAGTGCTGGGGTTCACACGGGCGGCGTTGTAGACGAGCAGGCCGCCCGGCTTGAGCCAGTGCACGTAGCGCATGGCTTCGACCGACTCGAACGACAGCAGCACGTCGACGGTGCCGGGTGTGATGAGCGCGGAGTACACGCGGTCGCCGAAGCGCAGGTGACTGGTCACGCAGCCGCCGCGCTGCGCCATGCCGTGGACTTCGCTCTGCTTGACGTCGTAACCCTCGGCCAGGGCGACACGGCTGAGCACGTAGCTCGCGAGCACGACGCCCTGGCCGCCGACGCCCGAGATGAGGATGTTGAAGGTCGGGCGCTCGGTCATCAGGCGTCCTTTCCGTCGTCGGTCGTGGGGGCCACGATCGCGTCATACCGGCAGAGCTGCGCGCAGACGCCGCAGCCGGTACACGCGACGGGGTCGATCTCGACCCGCGGCTCGCCGTCTCTGTCCTTGTACACGCTGAGAGCGGTGCAGCCGGCGCGCAGACAGACCTTGCAGCCGGTGCAAAGGTCCGGGTCGACCCTGTAGGCGTCGCCGTTGATGCGGTATTCGAGCACACACGGCGAGGTAGCGATGACGACCGACGGCTCGTCCGCCGCGATCTCCTCCTTGAGCACCGCCTGGATCTGTACGACGTCGAACGCGTCGATCTCGCGCACGCGCTTGATGCCCAGCGCACGGACGAGCGCGGGGATGTCGACGTCGGGCGCCGGCTGCCCTGAGAGCGTCTTGGCCATGCCCGGGTTCTCCTGGCCCCCGGTCATGGCGGTGGTGCGGTTGTCCAGAATGATGGTGACGACGTTGCTGCCGTTGTAGGCGACGTCCAGGAGCGAGTTGATGCCGGTGTGGAAGAAGGTGCTGTCGCCGATGATCGCCACCGGACGGTTCTTCATGTCGGCGTTCTCGTCCATCACCTTGGACATGCCGTGCGCCATGCTGATGCCGGCGCCCATGCAGGTGCTGCAGTGCATCGCCTCGAACGGCGGCAGCGCGGCGAGGCTGTAGCAGCCGATGTCACCGCTCACGAACGCGCGCAGGCGGCGGAGGGCGACGAACACGCCGCGGTGTGCGCAGCCGGGGCAGAGTGTCGGCGGCCGGTCGGGCAGGTCCTCGTCGGCGCCGGGCACTTCGATCAGCAGGCTCTCGTCCACGCCGGGGACTCCGGCCTCGGAGAGCGCACGCGCCACGAGGCCCGGATTGAATTCACCGCACAGCGGCAGGATGTCCTCACCGCCGTCCACCTGGATGCCCTGGAGCCTGATGAGATCCTCGAGGAACGGGTCGAGCTCCTCGACCACGTACAGCCTGTCGACCCTTGCGCGGAAGTCGGCGATCAGCCGCTTGGGCAGGGGATAGCTCATGCCCAGCTTGAGGAAGCTCGCCTGGGGGAACGCCTCTTTGGCGTAACCGTAGGCCGCGCCGGAGGTGACGATACCGATGCGCTCGTCACCCATCTCAATGCGGTTGAACTCCGTGGTCTCCGCGAACTCGGCGAGATCGAGCAAGCGCTGCTCCACGAAGCGATGCCGCGGGGTCGCGTTGTGCGGCATCATCAGGTGCTTCGCCGGGTCGCGGTCGAGGGTCAGGAGCGGCTCGGCCGGCGGCACGCGCTCCCCGAGCCGCGCCACGCCCTGGGCGTGCGACGTCCGCGTCGTCGTGCGGAAGAGGACCGGCGTGTCGAACTTCTCGCTCAGCTCGTAGGCCAGACCGACGAAGCGCAGCGCCTCGTCGGCGTCGGACGGCTCGACCATCGCCATCTTCGCGAACTTTGCGTAGTTGCGGTTGTCCTGCTCGTCCTGGGAGCTGTGCATGCCGGGGTCGTCGGCAGAGATGATGAGCAGGCCGCCGGTCACACCCACGTGGGAGGCCGAGAAGAACGGGTCGGCGGCGACGTTGAGCCCGACGTGCTTCATACACGCCAAGGCGCGGGCGCCGGCCATCGACGCGCCCGTCGCGGCCTCAACGGCGACCTTCTCATTGGGCGCCCACTCGGCGTAGACGTCGTCGTACTTGGCGAGCGTCTCCATGATCTCAGTGCTCGGCGTGCCGGGATAGGCGGACGCGAAGCGGACGCCTGCCTCCCAGGCGCCGCGGGCGATCGCCTCGTTCCCGGAAAGGATCTCGAGCCGCGGAGCATCGGGCTTGGCGGCCGTCTCGGCCGCAGTCGCATCGGGAGGAGTCATGCGTCGTCCTTCGGTCGGGATTCCGTTATATGCCGTGTGCGCCACGCGCCGTACCGCGCCATCCGTTCGAGCACCAGCGCCGCCGCCCGCGGGGTGGGCACGATGACGGGTGCGAACGGGTGGTCGCCGGTGTGCAGCGCCCGGCGGATAGGGAGGTCGGGCACGTTGATGATGGGCTTGCCGGTCTCGGCCATGAGCTCGGCGACATCGTCGAGATAGCGCTTCTCCCACGGGCTGAAGTCATCGTAGTCGCCCGTAGCGCTCTGGATGCGGACCTCGTCGCCGGTGTTCGGGACGCCGAGGACGGAGAGTACGACCACGGCGTCCACTTCCGGGCACCGCGCCACGGCGGCGACCACGCGCGGGCCGACGTCGCCGCCGGCCGTGGCGACCATGTCGAATGGGTTCCGGCGGCTCCAGAACGGCGGCAGGATCTCGTCCAGTTCGTCGAGCAGCTCGGCAGGTGGGTCGAGGAGGGTCAGCTGCTGGCGTGACAGCTCGTCGGCGGCAAGGACTCCCGCGCCACCTCCGTTGGTGACCACGGCCACGCGGCGGCCTTTGGGCAGCGGCAGATTGGCGAGGGCCGACGTGAGGTCCAGCGCCTCCTGCACCGAGGTGCAGGTGACGAGGCCGGCCTGGCGTGCGGCGGCCTCATACACCGCCGCGGAGCCGGCCATCGCGCCGGTGTGCGACGCAGCGGCGCGACCGCCGATCTCGGTGAGCCCGCCGCGCAGCACGACGACCGGCTTCTTCAGGCTGGCCGCGCGAGCCACGTCGAACAGCCTGCGGCCGTCGTCGATCCCCTCCAGATACATGAGCACGCACCCGGTGCCGTCGTCGCCTGCGAGGTAGTCGAGGACGTCGACTGCGCTCACCTGCGCCTCATTCCCCACTCCGATGAAGCAGCGCACGCCCAGGTCCCGGCGATCGGCGAGTGCGGACAGCTGGACGCCGAGGTTGCCCGACTGCGACACGATGGCCACCGCGCCGGGGCGCGGGTGCAGGGCGATGAAGCCGGTAGCGTGGAGCTGGGTCGCGTTGGCGATCAGCCCCATGCAGTTGGGGCCGATGAGCGTGACCCCTGCGCTGGCTGCCGCCCGAGCAAGCTCGCGCTCAGCATCCTGGCCGGCGGATCCGGTCTCCGAGAAGCCGGCCGCGATGGCCACCGCGGCGCGCACGCCGGCCCGGCCACACTGGATCACCACTTCGCCAAGCTGAGCAGCGCCCACGGCGAGCAGCGCGAGATCCGGCGGCGCCGGCACGTCGTCCAGACTGGGCGAGACTGGCAGGCCGAAGAACTCTCCGCCCTTGGGATTCACGGGGTAGATGGCGCCCTCGTAGCCGCCGGCGATGATGTTCTGCAGCGCGGAGCCGCCCCAGCGGGTGAGCTTGTCAGAGGCCCCGACGATCGCCACGGACTTCGGCGACAACACCGCGTCGAGATCCGGCTCGAACTCCCGCTGGACGGGGGCCGCCGGCCGGGCCGCCGAGAGGATCATCAGGGCGTCGGCGGCCACGGGCTCAGCGCCGCGGATGAGCAGCGGATTGATGTCGATCTCGGCGATCTGCGGATGGTCGGCGGCGATCTGCGCGATGGCCTCCATGACGACGGTGAGCGCGGCGCGGTCGACGGTCGGCTGGCCGCGGAACGGGCCCAGCAGCGCCCTGCCGCGGAGCAGGTCGGGGAGCTCCGTGACATCGCCCTCGGAGCCGGGGGTGACGGCGAGGGCGATGTCACGGAGCACCTCGGTCATCGTGCCGCCGAGGCCGAAGGCCACGACGGGACCGAAGGCAGCATCACGCTTCATACCGACCATGAACTCGCGGCTGCCGGCGACCATCTCCTCGACGAGCACGGCCTCAAGGGCGTCGCCCGCTCGCTCCGCGAGTGCGACGTACGCCTGGGCGACTTCGTCGGGCCTGCGCAGGTCGAGGACGACGAGCTGTGTCTCTGTCTTGTGCTGGATGTACGCGCCTACCGCCTTCATGACCACGGGGACGCCGAGCGACTCCGCCAGGTCGGCTGCCTCGGGCGCGGAGTGGACGAGGCCACCGGCCGGCACCGGGACGCCGTAGGCGGCCAGGACCTGCTTTGCCGCAGCCTCGTCGAGCGCCGGCCGGCCGGCCGCGAGCGCCTTCTCGACGATGCCGGCCGTATGAGCGAGCTCCTCATGGACCTCGGTTGGCATCGCGGCTCCTCTCGCCTTCTCATCACGCACGGACAGGCTAATTGCATAGATGGTAGCCATTTAGCTATTCTTGTCAAGCCTGCTATAGTCTGCGCAGCTTTCGACAGGGGTTGCGGCATGGGCCATCAAGGGTTCGACGACATGTCTCTCACGCCCGGAACGGCAAGCGAGAGCGCGGAGCGGTACGTCCGCGCCCTCATCTTCTGGGGCGAACTGGGGCCGGGCGACCGTCTTCCCCCGGCGACCGAACTGGCGGCGCAGCTCGGCATCTCACGGGTCACGCTGCGCATCGCCCTGCGGTCGCTCGAGAGCATGGGCTATCTCGTCACCACGCGGGGAGCACACGGCGGTTCCCGCGTGAGCGGCCTGCAGGCCCTGCGGAGATGTTGGGCCCAGTGGATGGGCGAGCACAGCGGCGAGCTCGACGACATCTTCGAGTTCCGCACCACCGTGGAGCGGCGGCTCGCCGAGCTCGCCGCCGAGCGCAGGACGAACGTCGAGCTGGCGGCCATGGAGCAGGCGCTGGCCGACGAACGCGACAACCGGCGGCGGGCGTCGCTGTTTCGCGCCGACGCCGACATCCACCGCAGCATCGCGGCGGCGGCGCACAGCACCCGTCTGGCGCTGGCCATGAACGCGGTAAGGGCCGACCTCTTCCTGCCCGTCGACCAGGATCTGCTCGACAGCACGGAGGACGACGTCTTCGCCACGCACGTGGATATCGTCGAGGCGATCCGCGATCGAGACCCGATGCGGGCGTCGGCTGCGGCCGAGGCGCACGTCCTGCGCGTCCGGCAGCTCATGCAGCGCGCCCTCGAGGCCTCGGGGGTCGGCGCCGTCCCCTCCTGATCCCGGCGATCCGCCGTCCCTCTGGGGAGCCAGCCGTGCCCTCCGGCACACGCCGTCTCAACGCGACGGGGGCGCGGCGTGCGATCCTGCGATCGCCCGCCGCGCCCCCTCCGGCGCGAGGTTCTCGCCAGTTCTACCTGGTGAGCACGACCTCGCCGAGGTCGACATCGGTGTGGGTCTTCACGTCGAACACCTGCGGCTTGTAGCCTTCGGCAGTGACTGTCACCACGAATGCCTTGTTCTGCGGCAGGCGCTCGAACGCGAAGTCACCGAAGGTCTTCGACGCCGTCTCTACGGAGACGCCGTCGCCCTGGAGCGTGACCTTGACGCCCTCGGCGCAGACGTCGCTGCCCTCGAGCACGACCTCGCCGGCCACCATGCGCCCCGGAATCCCGACGTAGGTCACCAAGGGATCCGTCCCGTACTCGGGGTGGAGGACCTCGGGAGAGACTTCCCTCAGGCGCTTCGAGATCTCCGACTCAGGATCGTCGAGGTCGCCATAGGCCATCGCGCCCGTCGGGCACGACTCGACGCAGCGCGGCTGCTTGTCGCCGGCATCGAGGCGCTGTGCGCAGAGACCGCACTTCTGCGGCAGCTCCAGATCCGCGTTCCAGTAGATGACGCGGTACGGGCATGAGGCGACGATCTGGTCCTGTCCCTTGGCCTTCACGGGATCGATCATCACGATCCCGTCCTCGCGGCGATACACCGCGCCGTCCTTGGCGGCGTCGATGCAGGGCGCGTTTTGGCAGTGCTGGCAGGGGATGGCGATGTAGTTGAGCCGGGGCCGCGGATACTTGCCGCCCTCGACCTCCTTCATCTGCATCCAGAACTGCCCGTTCAGTGGCTGGGCTGCGGAGTAACCGGGGTAGTCGTTGCCGTAGTGTTCGTCACGACAGGCCAGGAAGCAGTTGTGGCAGCCGCTGCACCTGGTGACGTCTATGAGCATGCCGAGGCGCATCTGATCAGCCCTCCCACTTCGCGACGTCGATGAGACACGAGTTGGGCGTCATACCGGGAGCATGCTTGCTCGTCATCCGCGACGAGGTCAGCATGTTCACGCAGCCACCCTTGTCGATCGAGTCGGCCTTGCCCGGCTCGATCGGATCGTACTTGGCCGACGACGCGTAGCTGTGCACGGTGCCCGGGCGGATCCGTTCGGTGACGACCGCGCAGCAAAGCACCGAGCCGCGGTCGTTGAACAGGCGCACGATGTCGCCGTTGCGGATGCCGCGCGCGTCGGCGTCGGCCGGACTCAGCCGCGCCGGCCACCACGCGTAGCCGTTTTTCTTGATGCGGTGGACCGGGATGTCGTCGAGCCAGTCGGTGTGCTTGTCGTAGTGGCAATGGAAGGAGAAGCGCGGGTGCGGCGACATGAGCTGCAGCGGGTACTTCTCGAAGAGCTCGGTCGTGTGATGGCCCTCCCAGCTCTCGATGTACCTGGGGGAGACGGGCCGCTCCGGGTCGTCGGGGAAGTGGGCCTTGAGGCTCTCTGAGGCGAACTCGATCTTGCCGCTGTACGTGCCGAGCTCGTGCGCCTTGTCGGTGCCGCGCTTGGGGTTGCCGGTGTCGGGCGTGTCGCAGGCGCGGCCTTCGGCGAACCAGCGGAGGCACGGCTTCGGCTCGTACTGCTCTGGGGCGTTGATGATGTGGTAGCCCTTGTTGTCGAAGGTCTCCCAGTCGAGCGACTTGGCCAGGTCGGAGCAGTCGTAGAACGCTTTCGCCCAGTCGATCTCGGTCTTGCCGCCGTCAGTGAACTCGTCGTAGATGCCCAGCCGCTCGGACAGGGCGGCGAGGATCTGGTAATCGGACTTCGACTCCCAGAGCGGTTCGATGCACTTCTGCTCACGCACGATGACGCGGTAGTTGTTGCCGGAGTGGGAGTTCGTCGTGTAGCCGTTGCAGGCGGCGAACTCACCGAGGTCGTCGCGCTCGAAGTTGGTGCAGGCGGGCAGGATCACATCGGCCATACGGGTCTCGCTGTTGAACCAGATGTCCTGGTTGACGACGAACTCGAGCTTGGGACTCTGGTACATGCGCACCCACTTGGTGGTGTCGGACATGGTGCCCATGAACGAGCCGCCGTAGCGGTACCAGAGCTTGATCTCAGAGCAGCCCTCGGCCGGATACACGAAGTGCTCGAACTGCTGCTCGAGCGACTGGCCGCAGAACCCCGCTCCGTCCCACTCCACAGCCCCGCCGAGGATGGCGTCCGGTACGGTGAGGCGGTAGAGCCTCTGCTTCGTGGAGTTCTTCGGGATGTAGTCGGCGGCCTTCGTCGAGTGGGACATGCGACCCTGCGGCTCGGCGTAGGCGGGGAACCAGGTGTCGAACTCCGCCGGAGCGCCCATCGAGACGCCGCCGATGGTGATGCCCGGCTTGCCCAGGCCCTGCATGGCCTGAAGGAGCACCATCATGCGGGCCCACTCCGTGGCGTAGGCCGTGCGGCACGCGCTCCCCTCACCGCCCCGCGCGCCGGCCGCAAGGGCGGTCGGCTTGCTGGCCCACTCGCGCGCCAGGGTGCGGATGACCCGCGCCTCGACGCCGCTTTCTTCGGCCGCCCACTCCGGCGTCTTGGGCACGCCGTCCGTCTCACCGAGCACGTAGGGCTTGAACTCGTCGAAGCCGATGGTGCGGTCGGCGACGTACTGCTTGTCGTAGGTGCCCTCGGTGATCCACACGTAGGCGATCGCCATGGCCAGCGCCGTGTCAGTGCCCATGCGCGGCGCGATCCACTTGGCATCGTCGAAGATGGCGTTCGTGTAGTTGTGGAAGGGGTCGATGAAGACTGCCTGGACACCCTTCTCCTTGAGCCACGTCCGCCAGATGGCCGACTCCTGGCCCGAATACGTCCCGCGTGTGGTGTCGGGGTCGTTGGACCAGAAGACGATCATCTCGGAGTTCCGCATCACGTCCTGCAGATTGTCGAACGGCTCGGGCATGCCGAGGCGCCAGTAGAAGCCATACGTGTGCGTGGCGCCCCAGTGCCACCCCTCCCAGCTGTCCGGGTTGTCGAACACGGGGGTGGCCTCGAGACAGTTCATGAAGCGCATGAACGGCCCCATCTTGTAGCCGACGATGCCCCAGTTGTGATGAGACGAGGTCATGCCGCTGATGGCGGAATCACCGTAGGTCTTCTTCACGCGCGCGATCTCGCTCGAGACGATGTCGAGCGCCTCATCCCAGGAGATGCGTTCGTAGGCTGACTTGCCGCGGTTCTGCGGGTTGCGCTCGCCGTTCGGGTCGAAGTCGACGCGCTTCATCGGGTACCTGATGCGATCGTCGGAGTAGAGGCGCCGGCGCTCGGCGTGGACCATGGGCGCAAGATTGAACTTCTTTGGCGGAGAGTAGTTCTTGCCGTCCGCCTCGATGACCCAGGGCTTGAACTCAGCCTCCTCGGCGACCAGGGGCAGGATGCGCGTCACGATCCCGTCGTTGACGTACACGGACACCGGCCCGCAGTTCGTCAGATTGGTGAAGACCTGCTCACTCATGAGGCGACCTCCTACCGGCTCCCATGTTCGTATACGAACACCAGAATTCCACTTGCGCCTGAGATACGTGAATCAGACTCTTGCATCTCGTGCAAACGCTGATATCGTCTGATAACAACGCTAATATCGTACTCCTGCCCGACAGCGACAAGCAAGGGCTCAGGCGAAGGGGATGGCATGACGGCCACAGAGGCAAGAACGGCGAACGACCAGAGGCGCCGGCAGGCCCTTGAGGGGGAGACTGATCCGCTCACGGTGCGCGCGCTCGCGCGCGGCCTCTCCATCCTCTCCCTGTTCGACGTCGACCACCGGGAGTGGACGATCGACGAGATCGCCGCACGCACGGGGCTGCTGCGCATGACTGCCTACCGCATGGTCCGCACTCTCGAGGCGGCCGAGTTCCTCGTGCGCGACGCGACGACGAACCACTACCATCTCGGCCCGGCGGCCATCACCATGGCCTACGTCGCCGAGGACTACTCCGAGTTCGTCGAGCACGCGCGCCCGTTCCTCGAGCAACTCCTGAAGCGCACAGGAGAGTCGGTCACGCTGGCCGTGCCGGTCGACGGCGTGCCCGTGTGCGTGAGCATCGTCAACACCACGCGTCCGTTCCAGCGCCTGAGCGCCCCGGGCCGGATCCTCGGCGACCTGGCCTCGGTCCACGGGAAGATCTTCACCGCGTTCGCCTCTCCAGAGCGGCGCGCAGCCGTACTTTCGCAGAAGCGGCGCAAGCACACACCACGCACCGTCACTGACCGCGCGGCTCTCGAACGCGAACTCGAGCAGGTGGTTGCGGACGATGTGGCCTACGACGAGGAAGGCCTGTACACGAGCACCTGTGCGGTCGGCTCCCCGGTGCGCGACCAGCTGGGCAACGTCGTGGCCGCGGTATCCGTGGTCATGCCGGCCGGCCGCTTCGGGCGCGACGAACGAGATCTCTGCGCCCGGTCGGTCAAGGAAGCAGCCGCCTCCCTGTCCGCCTTCCTTGGCTGGAACCCGTCCCGGCAACCGTCGTCCGGATCCAACTGACTGACGCCCGTCTTGAGGGCACCTCCCCTATGGCGAAAGGACAGCGATTGAGATGAGTGACGATTCGCGGAAGAAAGTGGACGTGACCCCCGATAAGACCGTGTGCAGGGCCTTGTCCCAGGGCGGCCTCCTCGGCGGCACCGGTGAGGTCATGGTCGACGTCAAGGACGGCAAGATCGTCCGCATCCGGCCGTTCGACTTCGACTGGAAGTACGACGGCGAGAGCTTCCGCCCCTGGAAGCTCGAGCGCAACGGCGAGACGCTGGAACCGGGCATGCGGTCGCGCCCGGCGCCCTACATGACCGCCTACAAGAAGCGCACGTACTCCCCCAACCGCGTCAAGTACCCGCTCAAGCGCATCGACTGGGATCCCGACGGCGAGAGGAACCCGCAGAACCGCGGCAAGAGCAAGTACGTCCGCATCTCCTGGGACGAGGCCACGGACATCATCGCCAAGGAGATCGCGCGGATCCACAAGCAATACGGGCCGGCGGCGATCCTCGTCCAGGGCGACGGCCACGGCGAGAGCAAGACCATCCACACGCCGCACGGCCACAGCGCCCGCCTGCTCGACGAGATGGGCGGCTTCACCCTGCAGGTCCGCCAGCCTGACAGCTGGGAGGGCTGGTACTGGGGCTCCAAGCATGTGTGGGGCCACGGGTTCCAGGGCATGATGGCGCCCCAGCTGAACGTCCTCAAGGACGTCGTCGAGAACTGCGACATGGTCCTCAAGTGGGGCTGCGACGACGAGACCACTCCGTGGGGCTTCACCGGGCAGAACGCCACCAACATCAGCTACTTCTTCACCAAGGTCGGCATCAAGCAGGTCTACATCTGCCCCGAGCTCAACTTCGGTGCGGCCGTCCACGCTGACAAATGGATCCCCATCCTCCCCAACACGGACGCCGCCCTCCAGCTCGCCATCATCTACGTGTGGCTCAAGGAAGACCTGTGGGACAAAGAGTACGTGGCCACCCACGCCGTCGGTATGGACAAGGTCGCCGCGTACGTTCTCGGTGAAGAGGACGGTGTCCCGAAGAGCCCGGAGTGGGCCTCGAAGAAGACCTCGATCCCCGAGTGGACGATCAAGGCACTGGCGCGCGAGTTCGGCAAGCAGTGCACCTCGATCCTGCACTACTTCGGCGGCTCGATGGTCCGTGGCCCCTACTCGCACGAGCCCGGCCGGCTCGAGTGCATCCTGCTCGGCATGCAGGGCCTCGGCGGCCCTGGCGTGCACCAGTGGCAGTTCTCGTACTTCGGCATGCCTCGCGCCGAGGCCCTGGAGAACTTCCGCTACTTCAACCCGTCCCTGAGCGACGGCCTGCGCATCCCGGTGCGCAGCAGCGTCGACGCCTGGGGCACGCAGAACGTCCCCAAGACGCTGATCCAGGAAGCGATCCTCAACAGCGAGACCATCCACTTCGCCGGCACCGGCGCTCAGAACGCCGAGACCGAGGACCAGTTCATCGACTACCAGTTCCCGAACCCGCCGGAAGAGGGCGGCACCCGGCTCCACATGATCTGGACCGACACGCCGTGTCGCATCACCTGCTGGAACCACGGCAACTGGACCATCGAAGCCCACCGTGACGACAGCATCGAGTTCATGGTCGCGCAGCACCCGTGGCTGGAGAACGACTGCCTGTACGCCGACATCATCCTGCCGGCGAACACGACCATGGAGGTCGAAGACGTCCTCACCAACGTGCGCCAAGGTCCGCCCTACCAGACCTGCATGCTGCAAGAGAAGGCCATCGAGCCGGTCGGCGAGTCCAAGAGCGACTACGAGATCGTGCTCGCCGTCGCCGACAAGCTGGGCATGACGGAGCAGGTCACCAAGGGCAAGTCGGTCGAGGATCTCGAAAAGGAGATCTTCGAGTGCATGTACGTCGACAGGTATATGACCTGGGACGAGTTCAAGGAGAAGAAGTACTGCGTCTTCCCGACCGCAGAGGATTGGGAGGAGGATCCTCCGGGCCTGCGTGAGTTCTACGAGGACCCGAAGAACCATCCGCTGAAGACGCCCTCGGGTCTCCTCGAGTTCTACTCCGAACGCCTGGCGACGCACTTCCCCGACGACAAGGAGCGCCCCGGGATCCCGAAGTGGATCGAGAAGGGCGTCACGCACGACGAGCGCCTCTCGAGCGAGCGCGCCGACATGTTCCCGCTCATCCTCATGTCCAACCACCCGCGCTGGCGCACGCACGCCCAGGGCGACGACTGCACGTGGGCGCGCGAGACCCCGACGGGCAAGGTGCTGGGCCCGGACAACTACCGGTACGAGCCCGTCTGGCTCCACCCGGCGGACGCGGCCGCGCGCGGCATCGAGCATGGCGAGATCGTCAAGATCTTCAACGAGCGCGGCATCGTTCTCGCCGGCGCCTGCGTCTGGGAGCGCATGATGCCGGGCGTGACCTACATCGACCACGGCGCCCGGCACGATCCCATCATCCCGGGCAAGGTGGACCGCGGCGGCGCCATCAACACGATCGCACCGCATGGCCTCACCTCCAAGAACGCCTGCGGCCAGGCCACGAGCGGCTATCTCGTGGACGTAGCGAAGATCCGGCCGGAAGAGTGGGAGACCTGGCGGCGGGACTACCCCGATGCCTTCGAGAGAGAATACGACCCCGGTGCCGGCCTGCGCTTCAACGGCTGGGTGGTCGAGGGAGGTAACGACTGACCATGAAGGCATTCATCGTAGACGTCGGCGTCTGCAACGGCTGCTACGGCTGCCAGTTCGCCTGCAAGGACGAACACGTCGGCAACGACTGGGCTCCGATCGCCAAGCCCCAGCCGGACAGCGGCCAGTTCTGGATGCGTCTTGACGAGTACATCCGCGGCACCGTGCCGCACGTGCGCATGCACTACGTGCCCAACCCGTGCAACCACTGCGATGAGGCGCCCTGCCTCGAGTCGTGCCCCATCGAGGGCGCGATCTACAAGCGCGACGACGGCCTTGTCGTCATCGACACCGATCTGTGCACAGGTTGCAAGGAGTGCGTCGACTCCTGCCCGTATCACTCGATCTACTTCAACGATGACCTGAACCTGGCACAGAAGTGCACCGGCTGTGCGCACCTGCTGGACAGCGGCGAGTGGGCCGTGCCGCGCTGCGTCGACTCCTGCCCGACCGGTGCGCTCAAGTTCGGCGAAGAGGCCGAGTTCGCCGATCTCATCGCTCAGGCCGAGGTCATGAAGCCCGAGCTCGGCACCAAGCCGCGTGTGTACTTCCTCAACATCCCGAAGAAGTTCATCGCCGGCACGGTGTACGACCCGATCGAGAAGGAGGTCGTGGTCGGCGCCGTCTGCACCGCGACGCCGACCGGCGGCGGTGACGCTGTCGCCGTCGACACCGACGCCTTCGGCGACTTCTGGCTCAAGGACCTCGCGACCGGCGAGTACGCGGTCAGCATCGCTGCCGAAGGCTTCGTCACCAAGGTGTACGACGCCGTCAGCACCGAGAAGGACGTCAATCTGGGAGACGTCCCGCTGGCGCGCTGACGGACACGTAGCGGAAGGCCCGACGGGCGGCCGACGCCTCCCGCCGGGCCTTCCGAAGAGTCGGCGCCGGCCCCGCCCCAACGGCCGGCGCCCAGAATCCAGTCCCCTACGACAGGAGCCCGCCCATGAGATGGGGAATGGTCATCAACCTGGCGAAGTGCATGCGCTGTCACGCCTGCGTCGCCGCCTGCCGTATCGAGCATTTCCTTCCCATGGACATCACCTGGGTGAAGCTCATCGCCTACGAGGCGGACGACGGGGGCGTCGTCGACGTGTCCACCTACCCGGTGCGCTGCAACCAGTGCGCCGACGCGCCCTGCGTACACGCCTGCCCCACCGAGGCTACTCACCAGCGCGAGGACGGCATCGTCGTCGTCGACTCCAACAAGTGCATCGGCTGCCGCTACTGCGTCATCGCCTGCCCCTATCAGAACCGCACGTTCTTCTCCAAGGACAGGGACCCGGGTTACTTCCCCGGCTACGAGCGGACGCGGTTCGAGGAGAAGGGCAAGAAGCTGTACCCGCACCAGCGCGGTACGACGGAGAAGTGCAACTTCTGCGTGGAACGCATTGACGCCGGAATGGAGCTGGGCCTCAGGCCGGGCGTCGATCGCGACGCCACGCCCGCCTGCGTCAACACCTGTCAGGCGCGCGCGCTCACGTTCGGTGACCTTGAAGATCCGGACAGCAATGTGTCGCGCTTGATCCGCGACCGCAAGGGCTTCCAGCTGCGCGCCGAGTACGGGACGGACCCGTCTGTCTACTACATCGACTACAGGCTCGGCGGCGCGCCCTCGAACAAGGCGCCGCGAGAGGCCCAGACGGGCAGCCACATCCAGCACCTCAGCTCGGTGGACCGTGACGCCTACCGGCGCATCTACGGCCAAGACAAGGAAGATAAGGAGGTGAAGTCGTGAAGGCCCAGACCCGCCGTCAGTGGATCGTCACGCACGAGTGGATGGTCAAGCCCATGCGCCAGAAGGAGTGGATCTCCGGCAAGGGGCTGCTGGTATGGCTCGCCGAGGTCTTCTCGGCGCTCGGGATGGGCACGTACCTCGTCGGCCTGCTCGCCGGGATCAGCGAGATCACCACCTGGGCCTGGTGGGCGACCCTCGTCGGCTGGGCCCTCATCGTGATCTTCAAGCTCCCCCTGCACCTGATCTATCTGGGGCGTCCGCTCCGCTTCTGGCGCGCCATCCCCCCTTTCACCAAGGCGTGGAAGACGTCCTGGCTGGCGCGCGGCATGTTCTTCTCGATCGTGTTCGTCGCCGCCGGCTTCGCGCAGATGGTGCTCTGGTACCTGCTCCACTGGGGCGACCTCAGCTCCTCCGCCGCCGACGTCGTGACGGCGCTCTCGTGGATCGTCGGCATCGTCGCCGGGGTGTTCATCCTGCTCACCGGCGTCTACTGCGGATTTGCCATGAGCTACTGCAAGAGCCTCCCGTTCTGGAACACCGGCCTGCTACCCATCGTGTTCGTCATCATGGGCGTCGCGGACGGTCTGGCTCTGTCGATGGGCGTCAACCTGGCCACGGGTGGCGACGAGGCGGCCATCAGTACGCTCGAGTCCTGGAGCCGTATCCTGCTCGTCGTCAACGCGCTGCTCATCACCGGCTACCTGGTCCGGGCCTACCGCCGGCACTCGGCCGCCGAGCTCGCCGCCCAGGACCTCATCAAGGGCAGCACCGCTTGGGTCTTCTGGATCCTGCTCGTGATCCTCGGCATCGTGACCCCCCTGGTCATCTCGTTCGCCACGATCTTCATGAGCGGCAACACGGAGCCCCTGCTGATCGTGGCGATCGTCTGCCACACCGTCGGCGCTTTCGCACTCAAGTACTCGGTCTTGAAGGTCGGCATCTACCGGTCCGTCCTTCCCGGGGTCGGATGAGGGCGGCCGTCAGGCTGTCAGGAAAGGGAGACAATGGCTGACCGCAAGCAGATCCTCACGACCTGCAAGAGCTGCCACGGCGGCTGCGGCGTGATCGTCACTGTGGAGGACGGCGCGATCGTCCACATCCAGGGCAACGAGGACTCGCTCACCAAGGGCACGATGTGCTCCAAGGGGCTCTCCAGCATCCAGCACATCGACAACCCCTACCGCATCAAGTACCCCATGAAGCAGGTGGGGCCCAAAGGCGAGGGCAGCTGGGAGCGCATCTCCTGGGATGAGGCGCTCGACACCGTCGCCGGCAAGATGAAGGACGCCATCCGCGACTACGGACCCCACACGATCGCCATCTCACAGGGCACCGGCCGCGGCTACAACCGCTACACGATGAAGATGGCGCGGTCACTCGGCACCGGCAACGCCATCACGCCGGGCTACGTTTGCCACAGCCCGCGCCTGGGCCTCTACGGACTCGTCACCGGGTACGGCCGCCTGTACTGCGACTACCACGGGTGGGGCGGCGAGTTCCCCAAGACCCAGATCATGTGGGCCAAGCAGCTGGAGATCAGCAGCGCCGACTCCGAGATGGCCTACTGGTACATGAACTCGCTCGACTACTGCAAGAATCTCATCATCATCGACCCGCGAGCGTCGGCCTATGCCTCGCGGGCCTCTCTCTGGATCCAGCCCCGGGTGGGCACCGACTGCGCCTTGGCCATGGGCATGATGAACGTGATCTACGAGGAGGAGCTCTGGGACAAGGAGTTCTGCGAGAACTGGACCTTCGGCTTCGACGAGCTGCGCGAGCGCGTCAAGGACTTCACCCCGGAGAAGGTCTCGGACATCTGCTGGATCCCCAGGGAGCACGTCGTCGAGGCCGCGAAGATGTGGGCCATCGATACCCCCGGCACGATCCAGGTCGGCAGCTCGCTCGAGCGCCAGGCGAACTGCGGCCACACGCTGCGCGCCATCACGTGCCTCATGGGGCTTGCCGGCAACATCGAGCGGCCGGGCAGCATGGTCACCTGGGTCCTGCCCGAGACCGGGCTCATCGAGGACTTCTTCCTCGAACTGCCGATCACCGACGAGATGAAGAGCAAGATCATCGGCGGCGACAAGTACAAGATGGGCGCGGCCCGCACCTGCAACCCCGACACGATGGTCAAGGCCATCAACGACGGCAAGAGCCCCATCCACGTGTGGTTCAGCGTCGGCGGGCAGCAGATCGTGCACATGGCCAATACCAACGAGGTAGTCGCGGCCATCGAGAAGGTCGACTTCATGTGCCACACCGACCTCTTCATGGGCCCGATGGCCGAGGCCGCCGACATCGTGCTGCCGGCCGCCCACTGGCTCGAGCTGGACGACGTGTACGACATGCACCCGCGCTTCATGATCGAAGCGCACAACAAGGTCATCGACCCGCCGGGAGAGGCCAAGGCCGACGCCTGGATCTTCAACGAGGTCGGCAAGCGCGTCGTCCCGGACAAGTGGTTCGAGGACGTCGAATCACTGCTCGACTACCAGGTCCGGAGGGGCAAGAACGGCACCATGACGTGGAAGGACTTCAGCGAGCAGCTGGTCAGTGGCTGCTACGGCCCCGACCAGGTGTACTACAAGTACAAGACCGACTACTGGCACGAGGGCGGGGGGTTCCCGACCCCGAGCAAGAAGTTCGAGTTCCACTCCAACCACCTCGAATCGCTCGGGTACGACCCGCTGCCCGTGTTCACCGAGCCGGGCGAAAGTCCCGTCTCGACGCCGGAGCTCTACAAGGAGTACCCGCTCCTCATGAGCACCGGCTTCCGTCAGCCCTTCTACTTTCTCGGCCAGTACCGCAACATCCCCTGGCTGCGGAGTTACATGGAGTTCCCCCAGTGCCAGATGCACCCTGAGACCTGCCAGAAGTACGGCGTCGAAGACGGGGACATCATCTGGATCGAGTCACCGCGCGGCCGCATCCGTCAGAAGCTGCGCGCCTTCCCCGGCATCAAGAAGGACATGATCATGTGCACCGCCAACTGGTTCTATCCGGAGGAGCCGGCCAAGGGATACCACGGCGTGTTCATCTCGAACCCGAACGTCCTGACCAGCAACGACCACCTCGACCCGATGTACGGGTCGCCCGACCTCACCTGCCTCCTCTGCAAGGTCTACAAGGCCACGGACGAGGAACTTCAGGAGGAGGTCTTCCACACGGACAAGTACGGCACGGTGCCGACCTACGGCAAGTCGTAGGACCCGGCGTCCCCCGGCCCGCGGCGCGCCCCCCGGCGCCGCGGGCCGGTCGCACGTACGGAGCCTCTGGCGCCCTCAATATCGGTCCGTGATATGGACGGACTATTCCGTGCAATGGACCGGTTGTTTGGATACAATCCGGGCACGCCAACTAACGTTTGGATGGTGATCCGAGGATGCACCCCACGCAACAAGGAGTCCGTCGACTCACCAATCTGACCACCGGCGGGCCCGTCCACGTCGATGTCGAAGACGGGCGCATCCGGCGCATCGTCCCCCTCCAGCTGGACGAAAACGACGCGCCCTCCTGGACCATCGCGGCACGTGGCCGCTCGTTCACCCCGCCCCGCAAGACTACGCTGTCACCCTGGACGGTCGGGCATCGCGCCACCATCTACTCACCGAACCGCATCCTGACGCCGCTCAAGCGCGTCGACTTCGATCCGGACGGCGAGCGCAACACCGCCAGGCGCGGCGAATCGGCCTACGAGCCCATCGGCTGGGACGAGGCGCTCGACATGGTCGCCACCGAGATGATCCGCATCAAGCGTGAGCACGGGCCGGCGGCGATGATGTCCACCGCCGGCTCGCATCACCTCTGGGGCAATGTGGGCTACCGCTTCAGCGCCTACAACCGGTTCATGAACCTGGTCGGGTTCACCTACGCCGAGCACAACCCCGACAGCTGGGAAGGCTGGCAGTGGGGCGGCGCGCACATGTGGGGTTTCAGCCACCGCCTCGGCATCCCCGAGCAGTACGACCTGCTCGAGGACGCGCTCAAACACACGGAGATGATGGTGTTCTGGTCTGCCGACCCCGAGACCACGGGGGGCGTCTACGGCTCGTTCGAGAGCACCTCGCGCCGCTTCTGGCTCAAGGAGCTCGGGGTCAAGATGATCTTCATCGACCCTTACCACAACCACACCGCCAGCCTCTTCGGCGACAAGTGGCTTGCGCCGCGGCCCGGGACCGACGTCGCGCTCGCCCTGGCGATCGCACACACCTGGCTCGCCGAGGGCACCTACGACAAGGAGTATGTCGCGGAGCGCACGCACGGCTTCGGCGAGTGGCGGGACTACGTGCTCGGCCGCTCCGACAACGTGCCCAAGACGCCGGAGTGGGCGGAGATCGAGTGCGGCGTGCCTGCCCGCCAGATCCGTGCCCTGGCGCGCGAGTGGGGTCGCCGCACGACGATGCTCGCCGCCGGCGGCATGGGCGGCTGGGGCGGCGCCTGTCGAGCCTCAAGTGGCAACGAGTGGTCGCGGGCGATGATCGCCCTGGCGGCCATGCAGGGGATGGGCAAACCGGGCAGCAACATCTGGTCCACCACGAGCGGGGTGCCCTTCGACCCGGCGTTCTTCTTCCCCGGCTACGCCGAGGGCGGCATCTCGGGCGACACGGCGGGCACCGCCGCCGGCAAGAAGCTGGCCAACCGCATGTGGCCGGACGGCGGCACCTTCTCCAATCCGCAGCACTCTCCCGAGGGCCAGACCGTACCGCGCTTGCGCATCCCCGAGGCCATGAACCACGAGCGCCTGGCGTGGCGCGGCAAAGGCTTCTGCGGCTCGTCCATCGAGTCCCAGTTCCACGAGTACCACTACCCGGCTGCGGGCTACCCGCACGTGCAGATGTACTACCGCTACGGCGGCTCGTTCATCGGCACCATGACCGAGACCAACCGCTACGTGCGCGCTTACCGCGAGGGTCAGATCCCCTTCGTCGTCAATCAGTCCGTCTGGATGGAGGGCGAAGCCCGGTTCGCCGACATCGTGCTGCCGGCGTGCACGAACTTCGAACGCTGGGACATCGGCGACTGGGCACATGCCTCGGGCTACGGGATGCACAAGTTCGAGCAGGTCAACCACCGGCTCATCGTGCTCGAACAGCAGTGCATCGAGCCGCTGGGCGAGAGCAAGTCCGACTACGAGATCTTCTCGCTGCTCGCCGACAAGCTCGGCGTGGGCGACATCTACACCGAGGGCGGTCTGAGCGAACTGGACTGGGTCAAGCGCATCTTCGCCGCCAGCGACCTGCCGAAGCGCATCTCCTGGGAGGAGTTCGCCGACAAGGGCTACTATCTCGTGCCGGTCACGGAACACCACCAGGCGACCCCAGCGCTGCGCTGGTTCGCCGAGGACCGCAAGCGCGATACGCCCGACTGGGGCCCGCCGCCCTGGGATACTGTCGGCGGCAAAGGGCTGCAGACGCAGTCGGGCAAGCTCGAGTTCGTCAGCTCGAGCCTCAAGCGCTTCTACGAGTCCGGGGACGTCGTGGACGAGGAGCGCCCGGTCATGGGCCCGCAGTACATCGAGAGCTGGGAGGGCCACCACACGGAGGAACTCACCGCTCGCTTCCCGCTGCAGCTCATCTCTCCGCACCCGCGCTTCAGCTTCCACACCATGGGTGACGGCAAGGACGCCTGGGCCGCCGACATCGAGGACCATCGCGAGCTCAAGGACGACGGCTGGTACTACTGGCTGATCAGGCTGAACAGCGAGGACGCCGCGGCGCGCGGCATCGCCGACGGCGACCTCGTGCGCGCCTACAACGACCGCGGCTCGGTCGTCCTCTGCGCCCGGGTGACGGAGCGTATCCGGCCCGGCACCGTGCATTCCTCCGAATCGTGCTCCGACTACTCGCCGACCGGCGCGCTCGGAGACTCGCCCGACCGCGCCGGTTGCGTCAACATCTTGACGTCCAAGCGCTTCATCACGCCCACCTCGCCGGGCCAGGCGTGCAATACCTGCCTCATCGAGGTAGAGCGCTGGGAGGACTGAGTCGAGACGGCCTTGCCCGCTCCGACATCGGGGGGAGCGGGCAAGCCGTCTTCGTCCGCCTCAGGCCCGCGCGCCCCTGTGACGACGCATCGAGTCCCTCCGGTCAGACCTCGTCGTCACTCCCGACGCCGAGGTACTGCGTCTTCACCGCCTCGTTGCCGATCAGGTCCTTCGGCTCCGAGTCGTACACGATGGAGCCCTTGCTCATGATGTAGGCGTAGTCGGCGACGCTCATCGCCATGCCGAAGTCCTGCTCGACGAGCAGGATCGACTGGCCGGCCGCCTTGAGGCGCTCGATGATGCGGTACACCTCCTGCACCACGATCGGCGCCAGCCCCTCGGACGGCTCGTCGAGCATGATCAGGTCCGGGTTGGTCATGAGGGCGCGGGCGATGGTGAGCATCTGCTGCTCGCCGCCGCTCAGGAGGTTGCCCTTGTTCTTGCTGCGCTCCTTGAGACGCGGGAAGGTCTCGTACACCTTCTCCAGCGTCCACGGGTCGTCCTTTCCGCCGGTGCGCGCCGCCATCGTGAGGTTCTCGGTGACGGACAGTGACGGAAAGATCATGCGGCCCTGCGGGACGAGGCCGATCCCAGAGCGTGAGATCTGGTTCGGCGACAAGCCGACCAGCTCAACGCCGTTGAACTTGATGCTGCCCTTGCGCGGCGGCGTGAGGCCCATGATGGAGCGGATGGTCGTGGTCTTGCCCATGCCGTTGCGGCCGAGGAGCACGACCACGCTGCCGTCGCTGACCTGCATCTCCACACCCTGGAGCACATAGCTGTCGCCGTACCAGGTGTGGATGTCGTTGATCTCGAGCATCGCCGCTCACCCGCCCGCTGTGCTCGCCTTGTGCGAGCCCATGTAGATGTCCTTGACCGTCTGGTTGGAGCGGATCTCATCGCAGGTGCCCTCGCACGAGATCTCGCCGAAGTGCAGCAGGATGATGCGCTCCGCGACGCCGAACGCGAGGTCCATATCGTGCGAGATCATGAGCACGGTGATCTTCTTGCCCAGCGTCCCGATGCGCTCAGTGATCTCAGCGCTCTCCGTCGGGGTGAGGCCACAGCTCGGCTCGTCGAGCAGGAGCAACTCCGGAGCGCTCGCGAGGCTGAGGCCCATCTCGAGCTTGCGCGTCTCGCCGTAGGCCATGGAGCTGACCAGCTCGTTGCGCTTGTCCCAGAGGTCGATGGACTCAAGCAGTTCCTGAGCCGCGCTCCGGAGCGCCTTGTCGCGAGTGAAGACGCCGAACAGGCGGTAGCGCCCGCTGCGCGTCCCCTGCAGGGCGATGAGCGCGTTCGTCAGCACCGTCTCGTTGGGGAACAGGCTGGTGATCTGGAAGGAGCGCGCCATGCCGAGCTGCGTGCGTGCATAGACGGGCTTGTGGGTGATGTCCTCTCCCTTGAAGAGCACCTTGCCGCCGGATGGTTTGAGCTGCCCGGTGAGCAGGTTGAAGAGCGTGGTCTTGCCGGCGCCGTTGGGCCCGATCATGACGAGCCTCTCGCCCGGCTCGACGCTGAACGTGACGTCCTTGACGGCGGCGAGCCCGCCGAAGTGCACGGAGAGGGCGTCCACCTCAAGCAGCGCTGGCACGGAACACCCTCCTCCACAGGTCGAGGAGCAGTACGCCGACCCCCTGGGGGATCACCATGATGGCGATCACGATGATCGTGCCCATGATGAGCGGCCAGCGGTCGGGGACGTACACGCTCGCGAGGTACTCGACGCCGACGACCACGATGGCGCCGATGACGGGACCCAGATACACCGAGGCGCTCCCGAGGATGACGATGAGGAAGATGATGTCTGTCATCGCCATGCCCATGTTGCCCGGCACCATGACGCCGCCGAAGTACGCGAACAGCACCCCGGCCACGCCGCCGAACATGCCGGCGAGGATGTACGACGTGTACTTGAACAGCCACGTGTTGTACCCCAGCGCCTGCATGCGGCGCTCGTTGTCGTGAATGCCTCTGAGCGCGTAGCCGTAGTGCGAGTTGACGATCCGGTAGATCACCAGCAGGCACACAGCGACGATCCCAAGCACGAGGAAGTAGAAGCTGTACGAGTCGATGGTGACACCGGGTATCCCGAGACTTGGATAGGGGATGCCGGCGAGACCGGTCGAACCGCCGGTGAGCCAGCGGGCCGAGATGGCGACGCGGACCAGCAACTCGCCGAAGGCGAGCGTCACCAGCAGGAAGTAGATGGGATTGTCCGAAGCCCCCACCCCATAGACCCGGAATGCCGGGACGCCGAGACCTGCGGCGAGCAGCGCGGTGAGCACCATGGCCAGGAGCAGGTTCACCCAGAAGTTGGAGATGCCGCCGTGGACGATGAGGATGCCGCACATGTAGCCGCCGAAGCCGAAGAAGGCCGCGTGGCCGAACGTCGGGATGCCGCCGTAGCCCCAGAGGATGTTCATGCTCACGCCGAAGAGGGCGAAGATCATCATCTTCGTGACGAGGCTCTGGATGTAAGACGGCACCAAGGTCGGCAGCACCAGCAGCAGCAGGAGAATGACGATCGCCGGCATCCAGGTCTTGAGCAGTGCCGCCGCCGAGCGCCGCTCCGCCGCCACGGGCGGCGCCGCGACCGCCTTGCGAGTCAGGCGACCGAGGAGAAGGTCGGCCGGGCGCGACTGCGTCGCCATCAGAAGACCCTTCTTCCGATGAGGCCACTCGGCCGGACCAGCAGGACGACGATGAAGATCACGTATGACGTGAAGAGAGCCGCCTGCGGTACGTAGGCCTTCCCGAAGGTGTCCAGCAGCCCGATGATGAGCGCGCCGAGCATGGTGCCCTGGATGAAGCCAGTACCGCCGACGACCACGACCATCAGCGTCAGCAGCAGCAGTGCGTCACCCATCGACGGATAGGTGCCCAGGATCGGCGTGCCCAGGATGCCGGCGAATCCGGCCAGAGCGGCGCCGAACAGGAAGACGAGGGTGCTGACGACGCCGTAGTTGATGCCCAGACTGCGGGTCATCTCCTTGTTGTCCATGCCGGCGCGGATGATTGCGCCGACTCTGGTCTTGTCCTGCATCCACCACAGCAGCACCAGGACGAGCAGGCCGATGCCGATGATGACGAGCCGGTAGATCGGAAAGGCGAGGGTCCCGATGCGAACGACTCCGGTGAAGGCCGATGGCGTCATGCCCATCTTCGCGAACGGTCCCCAGACCCAGAGGATGATGTTCGCGATGGCGTAGCTCAATCCGATGGTGAGCACAGCCTGCTCTGGTACCTTGCCGTACAAGTGGCGAAGGAAGAAGTAGTACATGGCGAGACCGACGAGGCCGGTGCCGGCGGCGGCGACCACGACCCCCAGCCAGAATCCATCCAGCTGCCTGATGATCGCGAGGCCGAAGTAGGCGCCGAGCACGTAGAGGGCGCCGTGAGCCAGGTTGATGACTCCCATGACACCGAAGGTCAGGGAGAACCCGGCTGCCAGAAGAAAGAGGATGAACGCGTATGAGACGCCGTTCAGCGCCGTGATCGTGAATGTACTCACACGCCCCCCTGGCGTCGAGACGAGTACTTCGTCGGCTGTCCGGCTACTGACGCCGGCTGGCACAAACACCAATCGTCGTGCTGATGCACCTCCCGCGTGTGGTCAAAGAATGATATACCGATACCATCTCTTGGCAAGACTGTTTGCAGGGTCTCGTTCTTCAGCTGCCTCGCGACGCTCGCAGGACCGCCCTTCTCGAGGGTATCCGCTCTCAAATCTCCTTGGCGCCCATGGTATCGACGTTTCACGACAGCGTGAGGCCGACGCAGCCCTCAAAATGCATCCTCCAGAATGTCCGTCACGTCCTGCCTCCCGAACGGTCGTGCGTTGGACTCCAGGAAGTCGTCGATCTGCCCCCAGGAGAGGTCCGCGACGGCGCCCAGCTGCTCGCGTTCCAGTCCGTAGTCGCGCAGGCGATGCGCCACCCCGATGCCGTCAAGCAGCTCCTCGACGGCCGCGACCGACAGCGCCGCCGCCTCGTTCTCCACCATGCGTGCGGTTGCGGTGCGGCGGCCAAGGAGGTCGGCAAGGCGGCAGAATGCCGCGGGGTTCCCCGCGATGTTGTAGCGCATCACGGCCGGCAGGATGGCAGCCATGGATCGCCCGTGCGTAAGCTGACAAGTGGCGGCGACTCCGTAGGAGATGCCGTGCACGGCGCCGATGAACGAGCTCATGTATGCCCATCCGCCCATGCTGGCCGCCAGTGCAAGGTTGGCCCGGGCCTCGCGGTCCCTCCCGTCGGCCACCACAGCCGGCACGTACCGGGCGCAGATACGCACGATGCTCTCGCTGTAGAGATCCGACAGAGGGTTCGCCTGCCGGCCGGTGAGACACTCGATGCCGGTGACGAGGGTGTCGAGGCAGGTGTCGACGGTCGCCTCCGGCGTCATGCTGAGCGTCAGTTCCGGGTCATTGATCACGACGTCGGCGAGGAGGTAGGGGCTGTCGACGACGCCGTGTTCGTGCGTGCGCTCATCGATCTGCAGGACCGCGGCGGAGCCCGTGTCTGCGCCGGCGACGTGCGTGGTCGAGACCACGATCTTGGGCAGACCACGTCGAAGAACGCGGCCGTGCCCGAGCATGTCGCGGACATCCGTGCTCGTTGGTCGCCGCGACGGCGACGCACTTGGCGATGTCCATCGCGCTGCCCCCGCCGAGTCCGATGACCAGGTCGCAACCGGAGGAGCGAAGGAGCTCAAGGGCATCGTCTATCAGATCGACGGGCGCGTCGGGGAGGATGCCGTCGTAGACGACGTAGGGCACGCGGCCCTGTTCAAGCGCACGCAGTGCGGGCGCCACGTCGCCGCGGTCCACCATCGACTTCTTGGTGACGACCAGCGCCTTGGTGCCGCCGAGGGCGCGGACCTCTGACGCGAGGCTCGCGCTGGCGCCGAAGCCGAACACGAACCTGCTCGGCGACTGGAACTCGAGACCTCGTAGCGGCGAGGTCATCCTGCCTCCCATCCTCGCCGGCCAAGCCGGCGTCCTCGTCCGCCCTCACTCGGCGGAAGCCGCCACCGCGGTGAGGAGAAAATGTGGGAGGCTCGCGGCGACAGCCGCGAGCCTCCCACCGGTCGTCCTCAGCAGGCGGGTGTCACGCCGGCGTCGACAGCCGCCGGCTCCCCGGCCCGCTCACCACGGATTCTTCATCAAGACCTGGTCGTAGGTCTGGACGGGCATCCAGCGGTAGTTTCCGTCCACCAGTTCCGTCTTACCGATGTAGAAGTCGGCGGTGCCGATGTAGACGCTGCCATACTGCGACATGGTGATCGAACCGTTCGGCGTGTCCCATGTCATGGTCGACATCGCCTGCTTGAGCGCGTCAGGCGAGGTGTCGCCGTTGGTGGCCTTGACCGCGTTGAGGAACATCATGACGGCGGTGTAGCCGCCGTAGGAGTCCATGTTCGGCAGCTCCCCCGGCCACATCTTGGCGTACTCGGCGACGAACTTGTTGTTCAGTTCGTTGTCGACCGTGGAGAGATAGTGATCCGAGCCGATGATGCCGAGCGAGAGGTCGCCGAGCTCCTGCATGACCGGCTCCTGGAGGTCGTCGGCCATCGTCATGATCAGCGGCGCCTTGAGGCCGTAGTCGTTGTACTGCTTGATGAACGGCCCGGTGCCGTTGCCGAAGATCCAGTTGTAGGTGCAGTCGGCAGGCTTGAGGGTCGTGAGGTAGGAACTGAAGTCGACGGTGTCGATCGGCACGAACTGGTCGCTGAGGATCTTGCCGCCGCCCGCCTCGAACGCCGCCTGGAAGCCTTTCATGAGCTCGTGGCCGGTGGTGTCCTCGAGGCTGATCGCGTTCGCGGTCTTGTAACCGAGCGTCTCGACGGCGTACTTGCCGAGCAGGTAGCCCTCCTGAGACATCATGCCGGCGGGGATGAACGACAGGTTGTTGCCCGTCTTGAGGTTGTCGGAGGGCTGGCCGAAGATCGAGATGGACGGGATGCCGCCCCCGCCCTTGCCGAGATAGTCGGTCACCGCGGCGTTGGAGGGCGAGAAGATCGGCCCCAGCATGACCTGGATCTTGTTGTTCTCGACCAGCTGCCTGGCCTTGTCGACGGCCGCCACCGGGTCGGAGGCGTTGTCGGCCTTGTAGTACTCGATCGGCCGGCCCATCCATTGATTATTGACCTCGGCAAGCGCGGTCTTGATCCCGTGCTCCGTGAGCTGGGCGTCCACGGCCATGAAGCCGGTGAAGCCCTCATCGAAGCCGATCTTGAGTGGCTCACCGGTGGCCGCCGGCATCGGTGACGACGAGCCGTCCTCACGGGCGCCGGTGGTCCCGGACGAACCACAAGCGGTCAGAACGAGGGCCCCGAAAGTCCCCAGAACGAGTACAAGCGCCAAAATGGCGAACAAGACTTTCCTCTGCATTGTCAGTCCCCCTGCGAAGCTGTATAGGAAAGTGGCTGTGGCTCTGCTGACTCGGTCGCGAAGGCGCGCCGCCTGGATCCCTGGACCGTCCGTCGCCGACCGCCGCGTCGGCGGACCCGACAGCCGAGGGGCTGCGTTTCGCGAGGTTCAGAATCCCGTGGCGATGCTCCTTTCGCTCTGTTGACCGCCATCGGCGGGGGCTTCCCCTGAAGGCCCCATCAACTCGAACGGCCAATACTCTGCATCCCCGCAGTGCAAAAGGGGTAGTGCTGGACGGTACTCCTGGCTGACGCGGGAGGCAAGCGGCTCGCGCACAGCTGCAGCACGGTCAAGACCCCGCCGCCCAAGGAACTGCAAGGAGATATCGAGCGTCGAGCGCATCAGGCGCGCTCCGTCTCGTTGAGGAGCGTGGCGCGCGACGAGATCGGTGTCGTGCAGAGCGCGCCGAAGTCGCTGGACAGGTAGCCGAACAGCTTGCCGTTCGAACGCCTGCGTCGCCAGTCCACAAGTACGACCCCCAGAGTGGGGACGATCTTCTCGCGCCACACGAACAGGTAGAGCTCCTCGCCGACCTCTCGGTAGTGACAGCGGTCGGTGTCTGCCAGCCCTTGCTCGCTGCCCCGCAGACAGTGCCAGGTGTAGAGGTTCTCGTTCAGGTAGATGTGCTCGTACGCCTCGGTCCGGCTGTAGACGTACTGCACGCGCTTTCCGACCAGGCCGCGCGTGGGGACATGCGGGTGCTCCCCGGGGACGAACGGCCCACCGATGACGGCCGGAGCGATCTCGGCAGAGACGAGCGTGAGCTCATCGCCTTTGGTCGCCAGCTCGAAGACGCTGCGCGCGGCCTCTTCCGCGGTCGGCAGGGTGCCGACCACGGTGGTCGCCGCGCTCCGCCTCAGGTCGAGGACCATCGTCACTGCGGTGGCCCGTCGCGTGCTCGCGACGTAGTCGACGACGATCACCTCGTCGCGAGGGCGCGTGACGACGCACTCCTCGGTGCCGCGACGCCCATCCTGGGGCCCGCCGGCGATCTCCCACTCGAGCCGGCCGGACTCCGGGAACGTCAGGCGGGTCGCCCCGCCGTCCTCCGCGTTGAGCGTCAGCGACCTTCCGGAGAGCGTGTCGTCGGGCGGCAGCGTGTCCTCGCTGATGCCCTTGACAAGTTCGCCTACCTGTATGAAGCGCAGGGTGTCGTCCGGCATCGACCCATCCTTTGCGCCACCTGTACCAAGGAGCATCCGCGCCTGCTCAGTAGTCCTTGAGGATGTCGAGCATGATGTCCGTGGCCTTCACGGCGTAGTCATGTGGGATCGTGAGCGGGGGCATGAAGCGGAACACGTTGCCGTACCGGCCGCAGGGCGTCATGAGGATGCCCCGGTTGAGCAACTTGAAGGCGATCTCGCCGACCTTCTCAGCGGCCAGCGGTTCCTTGGTCTTGCGGTCGGCTACGACCTCGATGCCGACCATGAGACCGTTGCCGCGCACATCACCGATCGCCTTGACGGTCGGCATCGCGTCGCTGAAGAGGCCCTTGATCTCCTCGCCGAGCGCCGCGGCCCGGCCGAGAAGGTCTGTCTCCGGGTCGATGATGAGGTCGATGTTGGTCATCGCGACCTCGCACCCCATGGCGTTGCCGGCGAACGTACTCGGCTGCGACCCCTCGCGAAGGGCCTCCTCCATGTCGGCGCGATAGGTGACGCCGGCCATCGGCATGTCGCCACCCATGCCCTTGCCCCAGGTGAGCATGTCGGGGACGACCTCCGAATACTGGATGGCCCACATCTTCCCGGTGCGACCGGCGCCCGACTGCACCTCATCGGCGATGTAGAGGCAGCCGTTCTTCTCGCACGCGGCCTTGACCGCCTCAAGGAACTCCGGCGGCGGGGCCACGTAGCCGCCCTCGCCCTGCTGCGACTCGATCACCACGGCGGCCACGTCGTCAGCGCCCGTGTAGGGGCCGTTGAGGATGTCGTCCACGAACTTGCCGCACTGCAGATCGCAGGATGGGTATTCCATGCCGAACGGGCAGCGATAGCAGTAGGCGTAGGGCAGGTGCTGCACGCCGGGCATCATCGGGCCCCAGCCGTGGCGGTAGTTGTAGGCGGTGGTCAGCGCCGCGGTGCCCATCCAGACGCCGTGGTAGGCGCCGTGGAAGGCGATGAGCTGCGCGCGGCCGGTGTAGGCACGGGCGAACTTGATGGCCGTCTCGACGGCGTCGCTGCCGGCCTGGTACACCGCCGTGTGGCAGTTGCCGGCAAGACCGTCGGGCATGATCTCCGAGACCTTCTTGGCGAGCTCGATGCGCTTGGGGTTGGTGATGTCCGTCGTGTGCATGATCAGGTCGCACTGGCGACGGATCGCGTCAAGGACCTTGGGGTGGCCGCGGCCGACGGCGTTGACGGCCACTCCGGCTGCCATGTCGATGTAGAGGTTGCCGTCGGCGTCCTTGACGGTGACGCCATTGCCCTCGGAAAGAATGACGGGGAACCCTCCACCGCCACGGGTGAACGACTCGTACTTGGCCGACTCGGCCATGAGCGCGGTCACTTTGGGGCCCGGGACCTCCGTCACCATGTGGGGCGCGTCCGGGTGGGACAATGCCTGCAGGTCGGACTCGGCGATCATGTGCGTGCTCCCTCTCGTTTCTGAGCGGTCTCCTGACCCACGCGGCTCAGCACCGGCGGGCTGATGGAAAAACATGATACTGCAATATCGCATATTGACAAGGATAGCTGCGCGAACTGCATGAGGCGCGGCGGACCGCCCCTTCCGAAGACCCGGTTCAGGCCGCCGCAGGCGGGCCGTGGGCCTTGACGAGTGGCCCGGCGAGGGCGCTGGACGGATCTGTCGGACGAACTCGTCGTGGACTGCCGACTAGCTAGGCGGGGTCCGTGTCGCCGCCGGCGTACCCCCAGAACTCGGAGAGAGAGGCCGCCGTGGCTCTCACTGCCGCGGCACAGGTCGATCTCGCCTCCGGACCGAAGCGGCCGGCCGGCACCACGACTCCCATCGTCGCGATGACGTCGCCGGCCTGATCGTGCACCGGCGCGACGACGGCGCAGGTGCCTAGGTCGTGCTCTTCCAAGTCGAAGGCCAAGCCTTCGCGCCTGATCTTGTCCAGCTCGGCTGAGAGCTCCAGCCGGATCGGTGATCGTCCATGCCGTGAGTCGCCTGTGCGGCCTCTTGGCGATGCGGACGCGCTCGGAGTCGGATTTCATCGCCGCGAACATCTTGCCGTGGGCGTTGGCGGTGTCGCCGATCACGCGGCCGACGGCGATCATCGGCACGAATGGGCGAGAGGAGGCGACAAGGTCGGCACACACCGCGACCCCATCGAGCTCCACGGCCACGGCGGCCAGCTCCCCAGTCTCCTTCACCAGCGACTCGAGATAGGGACGCGCCACTGTAACGAGCTGGGCGAAGCCCTCGGCCAGATAGATGCCCGCGAGCATAGCGGGTCCGAGACGATACCCGCCGACCGCTGAATCGTGAACGAGGTGTCCGGTGTCCTGCAAGGTGCGCGCCATGCGATACGCGGACATGCGCGATACCCCCAGCTGGGCGACCATCGCGTCCAGACTCCAGTTCCGATGCTCGGCGTCGAACAGACCAAGCATCGCCATACCCGCCGCCAGCGTCCGCACCAAGCGCGAATCCCCGCCGTCCCGACGGCGTGTCGCGTCCCCGACTTGCCGCTCGCGTCGCGCTCCAGCCGCGCCGTCCTTCGCCATCCTCGCACTCCCCTACCTCGGTGGTCGCACCCCGGCTGCCGCGCCCGAAGACATGCGCAGCAACCGAGGGCGCAGCCGAAGCGGCCGCCATCGTCCGCTCCGGCCCTCGCTCAGATGTTCTCAAGCCACGCCCGAGAACTACCTGCCCGAATAGCTCGGCTTTCTCTTTTCGAGGAACGCCGCGGCGCCCTCCTTCTGGTCCTCGGTGCCGAAGCACATGGCGAAGAGGTCGCGTTCGTAGCTCATGCCCACGGAGAGCGGGGTCTCGAGCGACTTGTTGACGGCGATCTTGGCCAGCTTGAGGATCGCCGGGCTGTTGCGCAGGAGGTCGCTCACCAGCTTCTCCGTCGCCTCCCGCAGCTCGGCGAGCGGCACGACCTTGTTCACGATGCCGTAGCCGAGCGCCTCGTCCGCGTCCATCATGCGTCCCGTGAAGATGAACTCCTTGGCGCGCTTCTCGCCCATGAGCCGCGGCAGCACCTGCGTGCCGCCGCAGCCGGGGATGACACCGACGCGGATCTCGGGCTGCCCGAATCTGGCGCTGTCGGCGGCGACCACGAGGTCGCAGGCCAGCACCAGCTCACAACCGCCGCCGAGCGCGAGGCCGTTGACGGCGGCCACGACCGGCTTGGGCATCTCGCGGATGGTCTCATAGGGACGCCGCCGCGCCTTGTTGACGATGACGTCGTGCGGATACCGCGTCGGGAACTGGCTGATGTCGGCGCCGGCGCTGAAGGCCTTCTCACCGGCGCCGGTGATGACGACGACGTGGACGTCGTCGTCCAGGCTGGCGCGCTCCAGCGCCTGCGTGACTTCCGCGCGGAGCTCGTCGCTCTGCGCGTTCAGCACCTCCGGCCGGTTCAGCGTGATCCAGGCCGCGTGGTCGGCGGTCTCGTAGAGGATGGTCGCGTACTCGGCCTGCATGGGCATGGCTGTCTCCTCCCGCCGCCTAGTTCTTCAGGATCAGGGCGGCGTTGTTGCCGGCCATGCCGTACACCTCGGACATGCCGACCTTGGCGCCCTCCACCTGGCGCTGGCCGCACTGGCCGCGGAGCTGGAGGACCATCTCGTAGACCTGCGCGAACCCCTGCGCCATGGTGGCCTCGCCAAAGCTGGAGAAGCCGCCGCTGGGGCAGACCGGCAGCTTGCCGCCGAGTATCGTCTCGCCACGCTCCAGGGCGAGGTGGGCGGTGCCCTCCTCGAAGAAGCCCATGGTCTCGAGATACTGGAAGTAGTGCCAGGAGCTGTTGTCGGGCACCTCGACGAAGTCGATGTCGTCCGGCCCCATGCCGGCGTCGGCGAAGGCCGCCTTGGCGGCCACGTAGCTCTCGCTGATGATCGGCATGCCCTCCTTGGGCTGAAAGCCGAGCACCGGGATGCGCGTGGTCGGGTCGCCGTAGAGCGGGCTGCCCAAGCCCGAGCCGACGATGTGGACCGGCTTGCTGGTGAACTGCTTGGCCTTCTTGGCGTTGCAGAGGATCACCGCGCCGGCGCCGTCGCTGGTGGCGCAGATCTCGAAGAGGCGCAGCGGGTTGCAGACCATCGGCGAGGCGAGGACCTCATCGAGCGTGAACTCCTTCTTGTACCGTGCCGACGGGTTCATGGCGCCGTGCTTGCTGGTGGCCACCTTGACCATGGCGAGGTGCTCGTCGGTGATGCCGAACTTGTCCATCTTCTTGCGGCATTCGAGCGCCCAGTACACGGGGTTCGGCATGCCCATGAGCCAGCGCATGGTGTCGTCGGCCGGCACCGGCTCCTCGTGGTACGGCGGCAGGAAGGGGAAGAAGCCCTTGGCCGACTTGTCGGCGGCGACGGCGAGCACCACGTCGGCCTGACCGGAGGCGACCATGGCGGCGGCGACGGCGATGCAGGTGCCGCCGGTGGCGCAGGCGTTGTTGATGTTCATGGTGGGCACGCCGGTGTAGCCCATGACCTCGTCGATGTACGAGCCGGCGTAGATGCCCTTGCGGCCGCCCCAGTTCTGCGAGCCGGAGACGACGGTCTCGATGTCCTTCCAGGTGATGCCGGCGTCTTTGAGGGCGTCGTTGATCGCATCCGAGGCCATGTTGGTCCAGAACTTCTCCGGGAACTTGCCCCAGGGGTGGAGGCCTGCTCCGATGATGGCGATGTCGTCCACTGTCACACCTTCCTGAACTTCCAGCCGACGAGCTCTTCGCCGTTCTTGTTGGTGTACAGCACGCGGATCACGGTCTGGACCTCCATGCCGATGGAGACCTCATCCGGCGTGCAGTCGTCCATCATGCCGATGATGTGGATGCCTTCGGGCATCTTCACCGAGACCACCGGCGTGGGCACCCAGTCCTCCTTCTTCACCACGTACGGCGGCGGTGGCGGATAGCTCATGTCGGAGTAGGTGTCGACGATCCCCGTGGGACTGAGGGCGACGTCCTCGACGTCCCTCTCCACGCACTCGGGGTTGTGGCAGGTGAAGGACCGTGGGAAGAAGTAGTCGCCGCACGTCTTGCAGTGCGTGGCGATGATCCGGCCGTCTTCGCCGGGTTCCGTCGGGGTGAACAACCCCTCTCCGAGCAGCACCCGCTTCTGCTCCGTCTGCGCTTCTGTCATCTTGGCTCCTTTTGAGTCTCTGCTGGCGGCCCGGATCAGAGGATGACCTTGGCCTCCCGCAGCTCAGCGATGCCACTCGTGTCGTAGCCGAGCTCGCCGAGGATCTCGTCCGTCTGCTCGCCGAGCCCGGGCGTAGTCGACTTGATCGAGGCCGGGTTCTGCACGAACTTGTTGGGCGAGTTGATGGTCCGGAACTTCCCGACCCCGGGCTGGTCGACCTCCTCGAAGAAGTCGTTCGCCAGCGCTTGCGGATCCTCGATGACCTGCTCGGGCGAGAGGATCGGGCCGTACATGAGGTTCTCTTCGCGGAGGCGCACCTCCCACTCGGCGTAGGTGCGCGTCCTGAAGGCCTCGTCGATCATCGGCGTGAGGACATCACTGTGCTGCTGGCGCATGTCCGTGGTCGCGAAGCGCGGGTCGTCGGCAAGGTCGGGGCGGTCGAGCACCCGGCAGAACGACTGCCAGAACTTGGCGCCGACCGGGTCGTGGGCCTTGGCGTAGCGGTCGGCGGCGGTGAGTTGGAGCCAGCGGCCGTCCTTGCACTCGTACACGTCGTAGAAGGGGTTGGCCGACACCTTGGGATCGACGCGGCGGAGCGGCAGGCCGAACAGCGCGTCCATGATGTCGGCACCGACCATCCACACGCCGGTGTGGTAGAGGTTGAACTCGACCTTCTGGCCCTCGCCGGTGTGCTCACGGTGGTAGAGGGCAGCGCAGATGCCGCCGAAGACCTGCATGGACGACACGCGGTCGATGATGCCGGGACGCGAGGCCGGCGGCGGTGTGCCGGGCACGCTGAGCATGTCCTGGATGCCGGAGCGCGCCCAGCCGGCAGCGAAGTCATAGCCCGCCATGTCCTTGTCCGGCCCGACGGTGCCGTAGGCCGAGACGATGCCGTAGATGATGTTCGCCTTGATGCCGCACAGGGTCTCGTAGTCGAGGCCGAGGCGCTGGAGAGAGCCGGCCTGGTAGTTGGTCAGGAACACGTCGTGCTCGCCCACCATCTTGTAGACGATGTCCTTGCCGGCCTGCTGGCGCAGGTCGATCGCGATGCTCTTCTTGCTGCGGTTGTGCAGGTAGAAGCCGGGGTTGACGTCGGTGCCGCGGAAGGTCCGTGACTGGTCGCCCGTGAGCGGCTCGATCTTGATCACGTCGGCGCCGCAGTCGCCCATCATGGACGTGGCCGCCGGAACGCACACGACGTGACCCATCTCGATGACTCTCACGCCCTCCAGGATATCCGTCATGTCACTGCCCTGTCTCGAACCGGAACGTCTGGTCGGGGTCGATGACCGCGAGGACGCGGACCATGCAGCCGTCGCCGCCCGGCCAACGCCAGGGGAGCGCGAGGAACGTGCAGCGCTTGCCGGTCACCTCGTCGAGGTCACCGCCGATGTTCTCGATGCCGGGGATGCCGCCCTGGCACATGAGGATCTTGTGCGCCGGCTCCCAGCTGGGGAAGTCGTCTTTGGGGTCGCGGCCGGTCTCGGCCTTGTACTCGTCGATGAGATGCGGCTGGCTCGGGCCGAGACCGTGGTCGACCAGTTTGGTCGCGATCGGGTGGTCGTTGGCCTGGTGGCCATAGCCGACCAGCTTGACCTTCTTGTCGACCAGCCACCGGGCGCCCTCGGCGCCCATGCCGCAGCCGTACGCGAAGTACTCGTCGGTGTCGGCCCACAGGCGATGGAAACCCGTGTTGATCATGACGATGTCGCCCTCTTCGATCTTGGGCGTCGCATGCTCGAGATCCTCAGGTGTGATGACGCCCCACTTGCCCTTGGGGATGTCGACGCACACGCCGGTACCCACCAGGCGCCAGAGCGGGTAGTCGCCGATGCTCGGCGTGTTCTCGGTCACGTGGAGCGGAGCGTCCATGTGCGTGCAGCGGTGCATGATGCCTTCCCACTCCACCTCATAGACGCCGTCCTTGGCATGGAACTTGCTGACCTTGACGTTGACGCTCGGGGTGGACGGCCACTCCGGGATGAACTGCGTGAACGTGTGGCTCAGGTTGTAGACCTTGAGGCTCATGCCTGTGTCCTTTCAGTTCGAGGAGGTCAGTCGCCGGCGGCGATACGGCAGTCGCCGGACGGATCGACCATCGCGATCATCCGGACAGGGCAGGCGTCGCCGTGCTCGAACTTCCACGGCGTCGCGGTGAGCGTTGCGCGCTTGCCTTTGAGAAGGTCGACGTCGCCGCCCACCTGCTCGATGGTCGGGATGCCCGCGGCGAGGAGCGTCCTGTGGGCCACGTTCCACTCGGGGAACTCCTGCCTGGGGTCCTTGCCGGTAGCGGTCTGGTACTCGCCGGGCAGACGCTTCATCTGCGGGCCGCCGCGGTGCAGGCCCATCGAGGTCGCCAGCGGGTGGTCGACTTGCGGCGTGTCGACGGCGACCAGTTTGACTTCCATCTCGACGAGCCATTCGGCGGCGTCTTTGGAGAGGCCCGGCGACTCGCCCCAATACTCGAGTCCGTCTGAATACTTGTGGTGCCAGCCGGTGTCGATGACGACGACGTCGCCCTTCTTGATCTCGGGCTTGGCCGCCTGCAGGTCAGCGGCGGTGACGAGCTCCCAACGCCCCTTGGGCACGTCGACGACGGCGCCGTTGCCGAACAGGCGGTCGACCGAGACGGCGGCCAGGTCGGCGCCCTTCTGGACGAGGTGGATCGGCGCGTTCATGTGCGTGCCGGTGTGCAAGCTGGTGGTGACGCGCCAGGCGAGCACGCCGTGCTGCGCGTGCTTGACGGCGCGCTGCATGCGGACGTCCAGCTGGCCCGGCATGGAGGGCACACCGTGTCCCCACACATGGCCGAGCTCGATGAGCTGCAGACCCGAGTACGGATCGACCACGATCCCTGGGTCCGTGGATGGTTCAGCGGCCAGATCTGTCATCGTTCTCTCCTTGCTGATCATGGGTGCGTGTCAGTCCGTCGTGGTTCTCGGGACTCTCCAGCTCGACGACGGTGGCCATGCCTTGGCCACCGGCGATGCAGATACCGGCCAGCCCGTATCGCGTGCCACGCTTGCGCATCTCGTGGAGCAGGGTGGTAAGAATGCGGGCGCCGGAGGCGCCGAGGGGGTGACCCAAGGCGATGGCGCCGCCGTTCACGTTGAGGGTCTCCTCGTCGAGGCCGAGCTCGCGGACACAGGCGATGGTCTGCGCCGCGAACGCTTCGTTGACCTCGACGAGGCCGACGTCGGCGAGTGTGAGGCCGGCCCGCTCGAGTGCTTTGCGCGAGGCGGGGACGGGCCCGATACCCATGTACCGCGGGTCGACGCCGGCGACGGCGTGGCCGCGAACGGTCGCCAGCGGCGCGATGCCGCGGGCCCGCGCCGCCTCCGCCGACATCAGCACGAGGCAGGCGGCGCCGTCGTTGCGGCCTGAGGAGTTGCCCGCGGTCACGGTGCCGCCCTCCTTGAAGTACGGTCGCAGGACGGCCAGCTGCTCGAAGCTGGTGCGGCGCGGATACTCGTCGACGGCAAAGTCCATCGGCGGCGCCTTGCGCGCCGGGACGGCCACGGAGACGATCTCGTCGTCGAACCTGCCCTCCTCGATGGCAGCGAACGCGCGCTCCTGGCTGCGGAGGGCGAAGGCGTCTTGCTCCTCCCGCGCGATGTCGTACTGCTCGGCGAGGTTCTCGGCCGTGAGACCCATGGTGAGGTCGCCGTACACCTCGTAGGGCTGGGAGCGCGGCTGGCTCTCGGTGTTCGGGTCGACGACCACGGCGTTGCCGGAGGTGAAGCCAAAGCGTGCGCCGCGCAAGTAATAGGGCGCGAGGCTCATGCTCTCGACGCCGCCGGCAACGACGATCTCCGCGTCGCCGGCGCGGATGGCCTGCAGCGCGTTGCCCACGGCCTGCAGGCCCGAGCCGCACTGGCGCATGACCGTGTAGGCCGGCACCTCGACGGGGAAGCCGGCCTTGAGCGCCGCCACCCGCGCGAGATTGGCGGCGTCGGCGCTCTGCTTGGCCTGGCCCATGACGACCTCGTCCACCTCCGCCGGGGCCACCCCGGCGCGCTCGACGGCGGCCGCGATGACGACCCTGGCGAGCTCCTCAGGTTGCACGTCCTTGAGCGCCCCGCCGAGACGGCCGAGCGCGGTGCGGACCGCGGAGACGATGACGACGTCGGTCATGGGCAACGTTCCTCGTCTGGCCTCAGGCGTAGGCCATCATGCCGCCGTCGACGTACAGCACGGTGCCGGTGATGAAGTCTGATGCGGACGAAGCCAGGAACACGGCCGGTCCGACCAGGTCTTCCACGTCGGCCATGCGGCCCATCGGCACGTTCAGCAGCATGCGTTCGTACCGGGAGGAGTCCTGCTTGATGCGTTCGGCCGTCATCGGCGTCACGGTGATGATGGGCCCCAGGGCGTTGACAAAGACTTTGTGCGGCGCCAGCTCGACGCCCAGCTGCTTGGTGATCATCTTGACGGCGCCCTTGGTGGCGCAGTAGCCCGCATTGCCGCCCAGCGCGCCGCGATCGTCGCGCACCGACGAGAGGTTGATGATCTTGCCGCCACCCTGCTCGATCATGTGCGCGCCGAACAGCTTGCAGGCCATCATGACGGCTCTGACGTTGACACTGAACAGCCGGTCCCACTCCTCCATCGGAAACTCGGTCGCGTGGGCCTTGAAGTTGTAGCCAAGGGCGTTGACGAGGATGTCCACCCTACCCATGCTCGCGGCGGTCGCCTCGACGAGCGCCTGCATGCTGCTCTCATCGGTGGCGTCCACCTCGTGGGTGCCCACGGACGCATGGCCCGCTTCCGCGAGATGGGCCGTGCACCGCTCCAGCCCGGCCGCATCACGGTCGGCCACGTGAAGACTGGCGCCGAAGCGCAGCAAGCCGGCGGCGATCGCCGTGCCCATACCGCCGGCCCCCAAGACGACGGCGTTCTTTCCTTCCAGCGAGAAGAGATCTTCCATGCGCGTGTTCCTTCCTGATCAGCTACGTCTTGTTCACGATCCCGAGGACGCTCCTTGCCTCGACCGGCGTGGCCGGCTCGAGGTCGAGCTCCCGGGCGATGCGGACGGCGCGGTCCACGAGCTGTGCGTTGCTGCGGACCGGTTCACCCTTGCGGTAGTAGACATTGTCCTCCATGCCGACGCGGACGGCGCCGCCCATGACCATCCCCATGGTCGTGAGCGGCAGCTGAGCCGCGCCGGTGGCCGTGACGTTGAAGTACGCGTCCCCGGGGAGGAACTGCTTCATGGACACGAGCGTGTCCGGCGACGCCTCGACGGCGCCCTGGTGCTTCATGCCGAGGACGAAGTTGACGTAGTAGGGCGGCTCGACGAGCTTCTTGGCGATGAGGTTGTGCACGTCCCGGTACATGCTCTGTGAGTAGCACTCCATCTCCGGCTTGATGCGCATCGTCCTCATCTTCGCGGCCCAGGCCTCGATGTCGGCCGACATGTTGACGAACGGCTCGCCCGCGTTGGGCCCCGACTGGCGCATGAGTGTGCCCATGTTGAGCGAGGCCATCTCCGGGTCGGCATCGAGGCAGGACACCCGCTCCTCGATGGTCAGGTTGGTGCCGCCACCGGTGGAGAAATTGACGATGACATCGGGACAGGCGCCGCGGACCGCGGCGAGGATCTCCTCGAACTTCTCGCGGGAGCCGCAGGGCCTGCCCCGTTCGTCGCGCGCGTGGATGTGCACGATGGCGGCGCCCGCCTCGGCGCACTCACGCGCGGCCTGCGCGATCTCGTCCGGCTGCTCCGGCACGTTCGGGTTGACCTCCTTGGTCACGAAAGCGCCGTTGAGGGCGGCCGTGATGATGACCTTGCCTGCCGGGAGTCTCATGACCGGACGACCGCCTCACCAGCGAGAGCATCGGCCGCAGCGAATGCGCGAAGCAGCGCGTCGTCGCGCTCCGAGAGGATGTCCTCGAGGCTGCGGCCGGCGTAGTCGAAGAAACCCTTGCCCGACTTGACGCCGAGATCACCCCTCTCGACGCGCTCGGCGAGGCTGCGCGGCTCGTCGTCCGGCGGCGAGTCCACATAGTCGGGGTTGCGCAGGTTCGCCAGGCTCAGGTCGAGGCCGGTGAAATCGTAGCGCTGCACGAACCCGAGCACCATGGCGCGAGGGATGATGCTGGCCTTGACCGCCGCATCGAGCTGATCGGGCGTCAGGTAGCCGTTGTCGAGGAGGAAGAAGATCTCCCGCCCGATGCTGCGCAGCAGACGGTTGATGCAGAAGCCCGGCACGAACCGGTCCATGACTACGGGCTCCTTGCCCAGACGCCGGAGCAGGCGAGTCACCACAGCGACCGTCTCCTCGCTCGTGCGCTCACCCTTGACCACCTCGACGAGCGGGACGATGTGTGGCGGCGCGAACCAGTGCGCGATGATTGAGGTGGGCAGGCGTCGGTCCGGCAGCACCTGGAAGACGTCCAGGTAGGAGGTGGTGCTCGTGAAGATGGCCCCGTCCGGGCAACAAGCGTCCAGTCCCGCGAACACGGCGCGCTTGACGTCGAGATCTTCGGCCACGGCCTCCACCACGAGGTTCGCCCCGTAACCGGCCTCGACAAGGGAGGTGGTAGGGATGATGCGCGCGAGGGTAGCCGGCACGTCCGCGGCATCGAGCCGGCCGTGCCGCACGAAGGTCCGCAGATTGGCGGCCGCCACGGAGAGTGCCTGCTCGAGCGTCGCCGGTGTGCGCGAGTACAGCGAGACAGTGTGGCCGGCGCCGGCAAACACCTGCGCCAGCCCCGGGCCCATGGTGCCGGCACCGACGACGGCTATCTTCTGCGCACCCTCCGCCTCCACGACATGCCCTTCGTCGTCAATGGTATTGCGATATCACTTTTGGCTCTCCTACCGTAGGCCATACGGAGGTGCGATTCAAGTGAGCGTACCCATGTGCGGCGACGAAATGAGGGCGCCGCGACCGCCGGCGTGGATCCGGCGGCCGCGGCGCGGACGACCAGCAGGTCAGAAGGCGCGCGGCTCTGCCTTGGCGTACCCCAGGAAAGCGGACAGCGAGGCAGCTGCCGCTTTGACCGCCGTGACGCAGACCTCCCGCTCCTTGGCGCCGAACCTGCCGGTGGGCACGATGACGCCGATGCTGCCGATGACGGCGCCCATCTGGTCCCTCACCGGCGCCGCAACGGCGCACGTGCCGAGGTTGCGCTCCTCGATGTCGAAGGCCACGTCCTCGTCACGCACACGCTGCAGCTCAGCGGCAAGCTCCTCGGGGTCAGTGATCGTCTTCGGCGTGAGACGCTCGTGCGGCGCAGCGAGCAGACGCTCGCGATCGGCATCGGGCATCGACGCCGCATACATCTTGCCGTGCGCGTTGGCCGTGTCGCCGATGACGCGGCCCACGGCCACCTCGCGTTTGTGCGGCCGCGGAGAGTCCACCATATCGACGCAGACCGCCACTCCGTCGACGTCGACTGCGAGCGTGGCCGATTCGCCCGTCTCCTCGACGAGCGCTTCGAGGTAGGGCCGCGCGATCCCGACCAACTCGGCGTACCCCTCGGAGAGGTAGGTCGAGGCGATCAGAGCGGGACCCAGACGATAGCGTCCGCTCTGCGGATCCGTGACCAGATAGCCCGAGCTCTGCAGCGTCCGCGCCATACGGTAGCCCGTCATGCGCGGCAGCTTGAGCTCCGTGACCATCTCGTCGAGGGTCCACTCACGATGCTCCGCATCATAGAGACTGAGCATCGCGAGGCCCTTGGCGAGCGCACGCACGACGAAGGCTTCGCCGTTGGCCTCGAGCGGCCCATTGGCGGCGGCCTGCCGATTCTTCTTGCCTGCCTTGCGCGTCTCCTTCGCCATGCCCCGTCTTCTTTCTGTCGAGATCAGCTCGCGAACATCGCGTCCAGGTCGGCCTCGGGCACGTCATAGCGGTTGCCGGAGGGCAAGACAGCCTCTTCAGCGATGAACGCCGGTGGACGATCGTCCTTCTCGGTGAATCCCGCGCGACGGTTGAAGTCGCGCTCCTGGCGCACGATCTGGTCACCCATCTTGATCAGATAGTCCTCGGGAAGCTCGCGGCCGGTGATGGCGGCCGCGGCCTTCACGAACTCGCCCTGCAGTTCCGGCATGTCGAGCGCCGGAAGCGTGGCGAACAGGCACATGCCGAGCGAGTCGATGGCGGCGAAGTAGCACTGCAGGAACTCGGAGATCTGCGCCTGACCCTCGGGGGAGGCTGGGTCGTACGTGGGGTTGGCCGGACTCGGCAGCGCGTTGCCGCACGTGTGGTCGGCGCCCTGCGGGCTGGTGATGTACGTGGTGCCGGTGCCCTTGAGCACGCGCGGGTCGTAGGCGGCGAAGCTCTGGCCCTTGACGGCGGGCACACGGGCGACGCCCAGCCGCTTGCCGGTGGCGACGCAGCCGTCGGCGAGCATGCGCGCGTCCTGATCGCCGGCGGTGAGCTTGCGGAGCAGCGCGAGGGCGCCGTCGCCGTCGCCCCACTCGAGCAGGCCGCCCTCCATGGCGACGCCCATCGCGGCGCCGATGTCCATGGTGTCCAGGCCAAGGTCGTCGCAGACGTGGTCGAGGCGCGCGATCTGGTCCAAATCGTTGATCTGGCAGTTCGAGCCCATCAACCCGATCGTCTCGAACTCGACGCCCGAGGTGATCACCTCTCCGGCATCGTCCGTGTAGACCTGCGAGCAGTTGATGATGCAGCCCTTCATGCAGCTGTGCTTGGTGGCGCCGTTGGGGCGCGCGGAGATCAGCTCGACCATGTGCTCGCCGGTGATGTCCTGGGCGTTCTCGTAGGTCCCCGCCGAGAAGTTCTTCGTGGCCAGACAGCCCATCGACTGTGTCACATTGATCAGGAAGGCCGATCCGAGGGCTTCCAGAGCGGCCATAGCCGGGTGCGAATGGATGCCCGTGGAGAGCGCCTTGGCGGCGGCCTTGAGCGCGACGGGGTCGGCGACCGTGCTGCCGGGTCCGCCGTCGCCGTCGATGACGATCGCCTTGAGCTTCTTCGACCCCATGACGGCGCCGAGGCCGCCGCGGGCGGCGGCGCGCATGTAGTGGTCGGGGGTCGTGACGAGCACGGCGGCGGCCTTGGCGCCCAGTTCGCCCGCCGGACCGGTGCAGATGAGCGAGACCTTGTCTCCGTACTGCTTCCAGAGAAGCTCGACCGTGTCGAACGAGCCCAGGCCCTCGAGTTCCGGCGCAGCCACCAGCTTGCCTCCGCCCGCAGTGACAACGAGGACCGAGAGCTCCTCTGCCTGGCCGCTGACCTTGACGGCTCGCAAGCCCAGCTCGGCCAGCGCACGCGCGGCCGAACCGCCGGAGTTGGCCTCCTTGATGCCGCCCGTCAGCGGGCTCTTGCCGCCGACGGAGAGCCGGCCCCCGTTGGGGACCATCGTGCCGGCGAAGATGCCGGCCGCATACACCAGGACGTTGCCCGGTCCCAAGGGGTCGGCCTTTGGATCCACCTCTTTATTGACGATGGCCGAGGTCAGGCCATGGCCGCCGAGCGGCTCGAGGTCCGCGCTGAGCGGCTCCCGCGCCACGGAGCCGCGCGTCAGATCGACGTTGAGGAGGTCGGTCACGGTCGCTCACATCCTTTCCCGGGGAGAGAGCGTCGCCCTCGCTCGTCCTCCCGCCCCCGGCACTGACCACGAAGTGATATGCCTATATCACAACGATGACCCGAGCATTATGCGGCCGGACGCGCGGCGATTCAATAGGCGCTGTCCGGGCCCCGACCGACCCCGCCGGCGCCTGCACTCGAGGCGACCGCACTCCCAGCCTCAAGATGGCAGCCGGGGGCCGGACTTTGACGCTCCAAGGCCGCTTCGCTACAGTCGGCCGGATGCCATGCCCGCCGCCACCCACCTCGTGCGACAAGAACGACGCGGCAAAGCCTTGGCTCGCCCGGCCAGTCCTGCGTCGTCCGCGCGAAGACGAGGCGCCATCGCGAGCGCCCCACGATCCAGCAGGCCGACGCCTGAATCGAGACCAGCCTCAACGGGGAGACGCGTCATGGGCGCTGCCGGACGCGACCTGATCCGTAGAGCACTCGCTGCGGGAAGGTCATCGCTCGACGAGCAGGAGGCCAAGTCCCTCCTTGCGATGTACGGCATACCGACGCCCGCCGGGACGGTCGTGCACGACGCGCAGCGGGCGGCGGCCGTGGTCGAGGCGCTTGGTGCGCCTGCCGTCCTGAAGGCGCTCGGCCCTGACATCCAGCACAAGAGCGACCTTGGCCTCATCGAGCTGGACGTCCGTGATGCTAGGGCGGCTCGCGCCGCCTACCACCGCATCGTCGACCGGGCGGCGGGACGCGCGGATGGGGGAGTGCTTGTCGAAGAGCTCGTGCCACACGAGCGCGAGCTGCTCGTCGGCATGCGTCGCGACGCGCAGTTCGGCCCGGTCATCGCGTTCGGCTTGGGCGGCATCTTCACAGAGGCGGTCGCCGACGTGGCCTTCGCGCTGGCGCCGCTCGACGATGCGGACGCGCGCGCGCTCATGGCCGGACTGCGCGCGAAGCGCCTGCTCGGCCCGCTGCGCGGGCTCCCCCGCGTCGACACAGATCGACTGCGCGACATCCTTCTTGCGGTGGCACGACTCGCGGCCGACCATCCGGAGATCGTCGAGATCGACGTGAACCCGCTGCTGGTCGCAGGGACTCACCTCGTGGCCGCGGATGCGCTGGTCATCCTGGCCGAGCCCTCCGGCGACGTTGCGCCCGGCGGAGCCGCGACCGCCGGCCGCCAACCGCGACGCGCCACCGCACCCGCTGCGCACCTGGACGCGGTGTTCGCGCCCGCCTCCGTAGCCGTCGTCGGCGCCTCCGGCGACACCACCAAGTGGGGCGGCTCGGTCCTCACGAATCTGATCGACGGCAAGTTCGAGGGTGCGGTCTACCCCATCAACCCGCGCGGCGGCGAGATCAAGGGGCTGCGGGCCTACGCATCACCTGATGAGCTGCCCGAGAGACCGGACCTCGTGATCGTAGCGTTGGGTGGTGCGGCGGCCACGCCCGTCGTCAGGGAATGTGGCCGCCACCGCGTGCCCGCTGTGATCGTCATCGCCGCCGGCTTCGCTGAGGCCGGCGACAAGGGTCTGGCGCTGCAGCACGAGCTCGCGCGCACGGCCGCCGACGGAGACATCACCCTCGTCGGCCCCAACTGCATGGGCGTGCTCTGTACGAGCGCTCATCTGAACGCCGTCGGCTTCGTCACCCTTCGCCCCGAGTCTGGACCGCTCAGCGTGATCTCCCAGTCGGGCAACATCGGCACGCAACTGCTCATGACCGCCGAACGCCGAGGCGTCGGGGTCGAGAAGTTCGTCAGCAGCGGCAATCAGGCGACGACGGACGCCAACGACTTCCTGGAGTATCTTGCCGATGACCCCAAGACCGGCGTGATCACCCTGTATCTCGAGGGACTCGCAGACGGCCGCCGCTTCTACGAACTCGCCCGCGCCACCACGCCGCGCAAGCCGGTGATCGTCCTGCGCGGCGGCTTGAGCGCGCTTGGTCGCCGGGCGGCCAGCTCCCACACCGGCGCCCTGGCGGGCTCGGCCGAGATCTTTCGTGCCGCATCGCGACAGGCCGGCGTCATCCTCGCAGCCGACCCGGACGAGGCCCTCGACGCGGCCGCCCTGCTGGCCTATCAGCCGTTGCCCGCCGGCGGCCGCGTCGCAGTCGTCACCCTCGGCGGCGGCTGGGGCGTGCTGACTGCCGACCTGCTTGCGGAGCATGGGCTCGAGCTTGCGGAGCTGCCACCGGAGGTCGTGACGGCGGTCGGCGAGGTGCTGCCGCCGTTCTGGAGCCGGGGGAACCCGATCGATCTCGTGGCGACCGTCTCAGACGGCGTGCCCGAGCACATCATCGAACTGGTCGCCGGGTGCGACGGCGTCGACAGCATCATCACTCTGGCGCTCATCGGCAGCCCGAGCAGCGGGAGGGCCGGCCAAGATGCCACGGCCGGCCGGCAGGACGGAGGCGGGAGGCGGCCCGGCAGGACCCGCGCGGACGCGCCGACCGATGTGTTCGCGGAGCTGAACACGCGGGAGCGCCGACTTCTCGCCCACATCGCCGCCGTCACCGAGCGGACCGGCAAGCCGGTGGTGAGCGTGCCCCTCGTCCCCGTGACGCGTTGCGTCTTCCCCGGGCTCGGCAGGTACGCCCCGGTGCTTCTGCCGAGCCCGACGGCCGCGGTGACTGCGCTGACCCGGGCGACCTGGTATGCGACGCACCCGGTGCGCAAGAGACCGGCTCGACGCAGCTGACGGAAGAGGCCGGTCGCGGCGCCCGAGGTCGCGGTTAGCCTCGGGGTAAGCTCACCACCAGATGAAGACGTTCTGGCGCATCATCAAGCTGCTGGGCGACTACAAGTGGCTCACGATCCTCGGCTTCGCCTTGGCCTTCGCCCAGATGGGCCTCGGCTTGATCGTGCCGCGCATCATCCAGCTGACGATCAACAACGCCCTGGTCGGCGGGGAGACCGGTCTGCTGGTCACCTACGGCCTCGCCCTCCTCGGCGTCGCCATCGTCCGCTTGGTCGTCGGCGTCGGCCGCCGCCTCGCGACCGGCAGGGTCAGCCTCGACATCGAATACGACCTGCGGAACCGCCTGTGGAGCCACGTGCTGCGCCAGTCGTTCAGCTACTTCGACCGCTGGCCCACAGGGCAGCTCATGAGCCGCGCGATGAGCGATATCCAGAACGTGCGCATGTTCCTCGGCTACGGCCTCGTCTTCTTCACCACCAACATCGTGATGATGGTCGCGATCTCGGTCATCCTCTTCTTCCTGAACTGGCAGCTCGCGCTGCTGTCCCTCGCGTTCATGCCGTTCCTCCTGCTTGTGACGATTCGCTTCAGCATCCGCCTGAAGCCGATCCTGATGGACGTGCAGCAGAAGATCGCCGACGTGACGGCGGCCGCAGAGGAGAACGTGGTCGGCAGCCGCATCGTGCGCATCTTCGCGCGCGAGGACGACGAACTCGTCAAGTTCAGCGATCGCAGCTACAAGGTCTTCGAGGCCAGCGTCGCGGCGGCACGCGTGCGCGCCGTCTACATTCCGCTCATCGCCTTCATCCCCAACATCGCCGTCGCCTTCCTGCTGTACTACGGCGGGCGGCTGGTGATCGAGGGGAACCTCAGCCTCGGCTCGTTCGTGGCCTTCTACAGCTATCTGATGATGCTCGTCTATCCGGCCCAGGTCATCGGCTGGCTCACCGGCCTCGCACAGCGGGCGATCGCCAGCGGCGAGCGCGTCTACCAGGTACTGGACGCGCCGCTCGAGATGACGGAGAAGCCCGACGCGCAGCCGCTCCGGGACGCGTTCGGGCTGACGGCGGCGGAGTTCGCCGCCGCCGGCTCCGTCGAGGGCGCGGGCCCCACGGGCTCGGTCACCTTCGACGACGTCTGGTTCAGCTACGTCGACCGGCCGGTGTTGCGAGGCGTGAGCCTCGAGGTGCCGGCCGGTCACACGGTAGCGCTCGTCGGCCACACGGGCTGCGGCAAGACGACGCTCACCAACCTCGTGCCGCGTTTCTACGACGCAGGCGGCGGCTCCGTGCTCATCGACGGCCAGGACGTCCGCGACCTGCAGCTGGCCGACCTGCGCCGTCACATCGGCATCGTCAACCAGGACCCGTTCCTCTTCAGCACCTCCATCGCCGAGAACATCCGCTTCGGCATGCCGGGGGCGAGCGACGACGATGTCCGTGCAGCGGCGCGGGCGGCGCAGGCCGACGACTTCATCGAGGCCCTCCCCGAGGGCTACGAGACGGTCATCGGGGAGCGCGGCTTCACGCTCAGCGGCGGCCAGCGGCAGCGCATCGCCATCGCGCGGGCGCTCGTGATGGACCCGCGCATCCTCATCCTCGACGACGCCACCAGCAGCGTCGACGTCGAGACGGAGTTCCGCATCCGGGCCGCGCTGCAGGAAGTGATGCGCGGCCGCACCACCTTCATCATCGCCCACCGCCCGAGCACGATCTCGCTGGCCGAGGAGGTCATCGTGCTCGATCACGGCCAGATCGAGGAGCGCGGCTCGCACGAGGACCTCATGGTCGCCGGCGGCCTCTACGCGCACATGTTCGGCGACGCCGAACGCGAGGGCTGCTGTCTCGACGCCGCCGGTGAGGACGAGGACGGCGCGGGCGACGTGGGCCGGGTCGCCGGCGGGGCAGCTGCCCCGGCGACCTCGGAAGGAGCCACCTGATGGCCACCGCCTCCCGGCACAGCAGCGGCCCGCACGGCAGCGGCGCCAGCCTCGAGGAGATGCGCGGCTGGCGCGCGTTCCTGCACCTGGCGAGCGAGCTCAAGCTCTCCCGGCTCGCTCGCCTCGCCTATCCCTACCGGCGGCGTGCCGCCTTCAGCATCGTCGCCATGGTCGTCGTCACCCTGTCCAGCCTCGCCGTCCCGTACCTGCTCAAGATCGGCATCGACGGTGGCATCCAGGCCAAGGACCTGACCGTCCTCACCCGGGTGATCGTCGCCTTCATCGCCGTCTCGCTCGTCAACCTTGGCGGCAGCTACCTGCAGACCTACCTGACGAGCTGGGTGGGCGAGCACGTCATCTACGACCTGCGGCGCCAGCTCTTCGCCCACCTGCAGAAGCTGAGCCTCGACTTCTTCAGCCGCCAGAAGACCGGCTGGATCGTGAGCCGGCTCACCAACGATATCGACGCGCTGGACCAGCTCGTCACCGACGGCGTCACGACCTTGATCACCAACTCGCTCACCTTGATCGGCGCCATCACCTTCCTTCTCATCCTCGACTGGCGCCTGGCTCTCGCGACGCTGAGCGTGATGCCCTTCCTGATCGCCGCGACACTCTGGTTCCGCTCGCGGTCGGCGCGCGCGTATGCCCAAGTCCGCAACAAGATCGGCGATGTGAGCGCGCACCTGCAGGAGTCCATCTCGGGGGTGCGCGTGCTCAAGGCGTTCCGCCGCGAGCAGAGCGACTACGAGCGGTTGCAGGTGGCCAACGCCGCCTACCGCGACGTCAACTACCGCACCGTCGTGCAGAGCGGCCTGTACTTCCCGTTCGTGGAGTTCCTGCAGACGGTCGCCACGGTCATCGTCCTCTGGTACGGCGGCCACCTGCTCACCGGCAAGACGCTCGAGGTAGGCGTGCTGGTCGCGTTCATCCTCTACCTGAACAGCTTCTTCGATCCTTTGCAGCAGCTGAGCCAGCTGTACAACACCTTCCAGGCGTCGATGGCTGCCGTGCAGAAGATCTACACGGTCATCGACACCGATCCCGACATGCTCGACGTCCCCGGCGCCGTCGACCTGCCGGACGTCCGCGGTGCGGTGGAGCTCCGCCACGTGACGTTCGGCTACGACGCGGACAAGCCGGTGCTGCACGACGTGGACGTCACGATCCCGGCCGGGGGGACCGTCGCGCTGGTCGGCGCCACCGGCGCCGGCAAGTCGACGGTCATCAAGCTGCTCGCCCGCTTCTATGACCCACAGGCGGGCGAGGTACTCATCGACGGTCACGACGTGCGCGACGTCACGCAGCGCTCGCTGCGCGAGCAGCTGGCCGTCGTGCCCCAAGAGGCGTTCCTCTTCAGCGGCAGCGTCCTGGACAACATCCGCTTCGCCCGGCCGTCCGCGGGCGACGACGAGGTCAAGCGCGTCGCCCGCATCGTCGGCGTACACGACTTCGTCGAGAGCCTGCCGGACGGGTACGACACGGAGGTGCAGGAGGGCGGGTCGGCGCTGAGCACCGGGCAGCGCCAGCTCATCAGCTTCGCCCGCGCACTCCTCGCCGACCCCCGCATCCTCATCCTCGACGAGGCCACAAGCAGCGTCGACGCCGAGAGCGAACGCCGCATCGAGCGTGCCATGGAGGTGCTCTTCAGCGGACGCACCAGCATCATCGTCGCCCACCGGCTGAGCACCGTGCGCTACGCCGACGAGATCGTCGTGGTCGACGGCGGCCGCATCGTCGAACGCGGCACGCACGACCAGCTGCTCGCGGCCGGCGGCCGCTACGCCGGCCTCTACCGCGACTGGGAGGCGACGGGCCTGGCGCTCTGACGCCCGCCGAACGACTAGATGAGCGCTGCGAGCAAGCCTTTCATGCACGAGAAGCCGTCCGGCACCCAGCGCCGGTAGCGACAACCGAAGCAATTCACGGCCCCGTCCACCGGATCCTCATCCTCGTCGTCGCGGCGATACGACGCACAGGCTGACGCGACCCTCGCCGCTACGGCGACGTCTCCGTCCGCATCGACCGATCCATGGAAGGCCATGCCAGCCTGGGTCTGCTCAAGCCGCGCCACGATCAGAAGGACCTGAGTGCGCGGCGCTCGACGACCGCCCACGGCGCGGCCGCGGCGCCACTCGTCGGGGAGACCAGCAGGACGGCCTCTCCGGCCAACAGGACGAGCTTGCACTCCCCGCTCACGACCACGCGCTCCTCGTCGCCGAGCACGGCTCCGTCGAACGTTCTCACGCTGTCGACGCCGTACGGCCCAAGGTCGCCGACGCGAGCCACGCCGTCCTCGTCGCCGGGGATCGCGAACTTCCCTTTGAACCGCCCATCGTTGCCCGACAGGCGCAGGCCCGCGCCGGCGAGCGCGCCGATAACGCCTAGTCCCGTCCCGCCGTGTTCCGAGAGATGCACACCGAGATCGCCAGCGATCTGATAGGCCTCGTCCTTGCTGAACACGCGCTCCTTGGCGTCTTGCCCGTAGGCCACAAGCGTCTGTGGCCGGGTCAGCCTGTCCGGCACCACGATGCACAGTCCGGGGTCAGCCGCCTCGACGCTCTCCCGCGCCAGCGTCGCCTGGCACCACGAGGTGACGGCCGCAAGAGCCCCCGCGTCGATCTCGGCGGGAAAGCACATCGAGCTGTTGTGGGAGGTGTAGGCGATGTCTGGATGGATCAGCAGCTGGTGGCGAGTCACGCGCCCGCAGCGGGCGAGGCTCTTCTCAGCCAGCCCCTGCGCCAGCAGCTCGGCGATCTCTCCCGTGCCGCGGCTGTCGATGTCGTCGGTGTCGTCGATGCAGATCAGGATGTCCATCGGATCACTTTCCGAGCGGTCGGAAGGGCAGGAAGTGCGTCGGTCGTGTGTGGTCGAAGTCCGCGATGCGCCGGATCCGCGCGGCGACGAACGGCCACGGGACGAGGAACGCCGCCGCCACGACAAGGCCTGCACCGATCAGCGCCAGGACCGGGACCGGCTGACCGGGGTGCTCCGCGTCGGGCGCCTGCGGCCCCTTCGCCGCCCTGAGCGGGACGCCGCTCACCCCCTCTTCGCCCTGCACCTGGTAGCCCTGGACGGCCTGCGACTCGCCGCTGCCCGCCGACTGGACGGGCACACCGATGGAGTCCGTGGACGCTACCCGCCCCGAGCCGGCGCCCGAGCTGCCGGTCCCGGTCCCAGCGGCTCCAGAGCCCGACCCGGTGCCGTAGCTGCCAGAGCCGCTGCCCGTCCCCGCCGTCCCTGTGCCGCCGACGGCGGTAGAGGGATACGTGTAGACGCCGCTGCTCCCTGAATTGCCCGCGCCGGCGCTGCCGCCTCCACCGCCGCCGCTGCCGCCCAGCGTCGCCTTCACGAAGTGGATCGTCATGCCTTCGAAGACCGGCGTGGCCCAGCGGTCGGCGGAGGTGAGTTCGACGCGATAGACGAGGCGTTTGCCCACCGTGCCGGCAGGGACGTCAACGCTGCGCCCGTCGCCGGAGACGCGAGCCTTGACGAACTCCTTGCCGTCGACGCTGTAGGAGAGAGAGAAGGCCGTCCCGGCGGCCAGAGCCGGAACCACGATCTTGAGGCGTACGAACGCCTTGAGCATGCCGGGCTTTCCGCAATCCAGCGATCGCGACGTGACCGTGCCCGCGGAAGCGGTTCCGACGCGGAGCACGCGGCCGAACCCCGCGTCGGCGATCCACAGCGCACCCTCGGCGTCGAAGCGCGCGTCACGGGGGCTCGCGGCATCCGTGGCGCTCACGTAGTCGGGACGGTCGAACGTGCGCAGGTCGATCTCATCGATCACCGCTTTTGTGGCGTAGTCGACGCGCCGGACCCACTGTGATTCCGAGCCGCAGTCGGTGAACAGCACGCTGCCGGCGCGAGGCCCACTGGTGATCATCCGCGCCGTGTTCGGGTCACGGAGCGGGCCGTCGACGCCGTCGACGTACTGCCAGACGATGCTGCCGGCGTCGTACCCGTTGGCCGGCTTCGACGGGTCGTAGTCGTCTGTGCGGACTTCGATGATCCGCCGACCGGACGCATCGGTGATGAGCGTGTCTCCGTTCGGCAGGCGCTGCGGGGAGCGGGCCTGGTTCAGATAGCCGGGAGTCGTGCCGATCTCACCGGTCACTCCGTACTGCCAGACGACGCTCCCGGCGGAGTACCCGAGGTCCGCGGCTCCGGCAACGTAGTCGTCGGCACGGACTTCTATCACTCGGTGGTTGTCGTTGCTGTCGGCGATGAGCACATTGCCGCTGGCCTGGCCCGACGTGGCGACGATCTGCGTCGCGCAGAAGGGATCCGCTAGCCGATCGACGCCGGCGCCGGGAACATCGGTGGTCCCGTATTGCCACACGATCTCCTTGGCGTCGTCCCAGGTCACCGCGAAGACCCGGCAAGCGATCCGGTCGCTGATCAGCACGCAACGGCGACCGTTGAACGTCGCCGGCTCTGCGGAGAACGGCTTGCGCAGCAGTCCGTCGGCGCCGCTTCGATACTCCCAGACCACGTTGCCCGACCCGTCTACCTCCTTTACGTAGGGCACGTCCTTGCCGCCGCTGACGAGCACGTGCCCGTCGGCGAGCGGGTAGGCCATGCGCGGGTCCGGTCGCTCGCCCGTCGGGAATCCGTCCCACATCGGGGAGTCTGGAGGCAGATCGGTGAGCGTGAGTGGCGCAAGCTCGAGTCTTTGGTCTCGACCGCCAAGCACTGCGACAGAGGCGGAGATCGGCGTGGACAAACTGAACGCGTGCCCCGGGGTCCCCTCCTCCCAGGGTGGATAGGTGGTCGCCGAGGCCAGCGGCGCGTGGGACACCGCTGCGACGACCGCAATGACAACGAACACGGCGGCGGTCACGACACGTCGCATGTCAGCCCCCCCGCGCCCGGGCGTCGAGCATCGGGATCTCGCGCAGCTGGCGCAGGGCGAGTGCCCCGAGAAGTCCGCCGACCGCGCCGAAGAACACGTGCGTCGTGGCCGAGTACCCGAGGCCGAGGAACAGAATCGCCCACGGCACCTGCAGGATGATCCCAGCCAGTGTCAGCGCGGCAAGCTTGCCGAGGTGCAGGGCCGCGCCGACGATCATGGCCTTGGGGAGACTGCGCAGATCGCCGGGGACGATGATGGTGAGTATCTCGAGGATGACGCCGGCCGCGAGCCACTTCGTCCACTCGAGGGGCCCGACGTCGCCGAACCCCATGAACTGCGCCAGGACACCGGAAACGGCCCCGAGCAGGACTCCCGCGCCGCGCTTGTCGACAAGGCCGCGACAGATGACGAAGAGTGCCACCCAGAGGACGCCCGAGTGACCGGGAATGTGGATGGGGACCCGCAGCACCATCTTGGCGAGCATGCAGAGCGCCGCCACCAAAGAGATGAGCAGCAGATCGCGGAGCGTGAGCGACCAGATGTAAGCCGGTCTCGACGCGGACGGCGGCGGATCTGGCGCTGCCGTACCTGCGACGGCCCCGCGCGCGGAGCCGCTGGGCTGGGCCGTCTCAGTGCACATCGATAGTGAGCACATCACGCACCCACTCGGCGTGATAGAGGTCGGGGCCGCAGACCTTGACCGTCCCGCGGTCGCTGAAGTCGAGCTGGACCTGCCGACGGACCTGAGCGGCGGTCAGCGTGAGCGATCCCTTGTCGCGGAGGCCGGCGCCGCGGACCACGACCGTCGCGTACCGCGCGGCTCCAGCATCCCGCAACAGCGCCGGCAGCGATGGTCCCGTCTGCTCCTTGCCGTCGATGACGATCCGCGCCTGCGGAAGCTCGTGGAGAGCGGCGAGGTCGTACGTCTTCAGGCTCGCGCCGTCGCGCCGGACGGCGATGGAGTAGGGCGGGGGCGAGTCTCCCGACGACGACTCGCCCCCGCCCGACACGCTGGCCTGCAGTGCCCATGCCACGGCCACGACGGCGACAACCGCCGCCGCCGCGGCGAGGACCGGCCACGACCGGCGTAGACCGGCACGTCCATCAAGCACAGGTCACCATGCGTCCTACTTGACCCTCACGTACCTCGCGCTGGAGGTCGTCGACGCGTACTTGGCAGTCGCGCTGTAGCTCGCCACGAGCTTCCAGCTGCCCCTGGCCTTCAGCGAGAACGTCGCCAAGTAGCGCGAGTACGACCTGTACTTGCGCGTCGCGGCCTTGACGGTCGTACGTAGCCGCCACTTGCCCGACTTCTTCTGGTAGCACTTGATCTTGACGTAGCTCTTGCCCGCCGAATGCTTGGGCGCGAGCGTGCCGTACACGGAGAACTTCTTGCGCATCTTCACCGTCCTCGGGGCGACCGGCCGGCCCAGCTTCACGTGGGGCTTCGCGGGCGTGACCGTGCCCTCGGCCGACCGTGGTCCGACGTTTGTCGCTGCGTCCGCGGCCCGCAGGAGGTAGCGGTAGGTCGTGCCGTTGGTGAGACCCGAGTCCGTGTAGCTCGTGCCGGACATGACGGTGGCCACCTTCTCCGGTAGCGGCGTGTGGCCGGCGCCGGCCGGCGCGTCGACCCAGCGATAGACGTGATAGGCGGTGACCCCGGTGTCGTCGGAGGCTGCGTCCCAACTCACTTCGGCGCCGCCATTCATCGGATCGATGGTCAACCCGCCTGGGGCCGATGGAGCCGTCTGGTCAGTCGCGCCGAGGGCGATGTCTGTGTCGGGCATCGCGATCGTGAAGCCGCCCGGCACTACCGCCCAGATCTTCTTCTGCATCCTGATGTCCAGCGCCTGTCCGACCGGCACGGCCATGCGGAACCCGCCGTCCTGTGCGGGGCCGTACTGCTCGTCGTCGACGACGCCATTGCTGTCGTCGTCGACGAGGTTCTTCTCCGTGAACTGCAGCGCGACCGGGTTGGCGGGAGCCGCGTGGTCGACGATGTCGGCACGCTTGAACGCGTAGGCGGCGGAGTTGTCGACGCCGTCGTGGACCCACGCTCCGACGCTCGCCGTGTCGAGCACGGTCACCGGAACGACCACGTTGCCGTTGCGGGTGCTGCCCGAAGCGCCGGTCGAGAGTGATACGAGCAAGTGGTACGTCCCGCTTTTGGTGGTGTCGCCGAACTTGCAGTAGAACCAGTCGCTCTGCGCGACAGCGCCGGTGTTGTCGGTGGTCACCGTCGGGAAGGCGGTCCAGTCCTCGCGCTCCTGGACCCAGGTCCCGCTAAGGCCGTTCCAGGTGAAGCCGCGGTTGTCGACGCCGGCCGGAGTGCCGTCGGGCGTGAAGCGCAGCTTGACGTAGTAGGTGGTGTCGGCGTCGAGCGGATACGCGCCGGCCGTCGTCGCGCTGAAGCGCATGGCGTAGACGGTGTGGTCGTTGGCGACGGCGGTCGGGGTGTCGACCGCGAGCGGGCCGCCGTCGAAGGGACTGCTGGCGGCCATCGCCGGCACCGCTTGTGCGAGCGCCAGCAGCACCATCGCCGCCAGAAGCGCCAAGAAGGCCCAGCGGCGGGTCCCACCCCGTGACGTGGTCGAAGTAGTCTGTTGCATCAGGTTCCTCCTTCCGGCAATCGCCTCGCCCGCGACGGCCTGTTTCGATGGGTCGTGAGGCGCGAGGATCGCGCCGCCGTCATGGCCTGGCTACGCCAGGGCCGTGACGGCGCCGGTCTCGCGCGTCACGTAGCCTCCAAGGTCGTCGACCTCCCGCTTGAACGATTCGTCGTTCACCAGGCTGAGCAAGGGCGCGAGCAGCTCACTCTCGTAGTGCTCGCGCGGGGTGACGAGGTCGTAGCGCTCCTCGACGAGCGGAACGAAGTCGAGGCCGTGGGCGTTCGCCGCCGGCAGGATGCCGAGGGCGACGTCGGCGGCGCCCTCCGCCACCGCGCGTGCCGCCGCGTCGTGGGTCATCACCTCGTCGTCGTAGCCGACCACGCGCACAGGGTCGACGGCACCGACGGCGAGCAGCCGGTCGAGCCAGACACGAGTGCCCGATCCGCGGTTGCGGTTCACCAGCCTGGCGCCCGCCGACAGCGCGCTGGCCAGGTCCCGCAGACCACGGGGATTGCCGGCGGGCACGATCAGGCCTTGTTGCCGATGTGCCAGCGTGACGAGCATGAGCGCGCGGCCCGGGAACAGGGCCCGCGCGTAAGAGCGGTTGAAGTCTCCACTCTCGGCGTCGAAGAGGTGACAACCGGCCACGTGGCCGACGCCGTGGCGAAGGGCGATGAGCCCCTCGAGACTTCCCATCGCCATGGTGATGACGTCGGGACCCGCCGCGGCCTCGCGCAGGCGGCGGGCCAGCAGGTCCAGCGCCAGGTCGTCGCTCCCGAGGATGACGAGCAGCCCGCGCTCGCCCTCGTCCGGCAGGACCATGAAGTCGACCGCGTAGGCGCGCGCCGTGGCGCAGTAGAACTTCTCGACATAGCCTTTGGTGGGCCGCGTCTCAACCAGCTCGACGAGCCCGGCCTGTTCGAGGCTCAGGACGTGGTGCCGCACCCAGGCCGGGTGATGGCCCACGACGCTGCCCAGCTGGGTGAGCGTGGCCGGGCCCCGCATGAGCAGGCGCAGGAGGCGCAGACGCTCCTCGTTGGCGAGGACACGGACCGTATCGATGGCGCCGATGTGGCTGATCTCTTCCAGGGCGAGGCCTCCCGGGCAGCACCGCCGCTCGACGACGCTAAGGCAAGCTTTAGCGTGCTAGCGTCGCAGGCAGGGCGCATGCTGTCAACTCCCGGGCGACCCCGAAAGCGCCGTCAGCGATCCTCGCCGGCCGAGGCGGACGCCGGCTCCGCCGGGTCCCGCGGCCCCATGTCCTTCGGCGTGCGCACATCGCGCCAGGAGAGCTGGAAAACGCTCACGAAGATCGCGACGCCGGCGCTCGCCCACAGCACCGTGGTCACGCCGAAGGCGTCAGCGAGCGGCCCGGCCAGCGCCAGTCCCGCCGGGTAGAAGGCAAGCGCGCCCAGCGAGTCGTAGCTCGACACGCGGGAGATCATGTCCGGCGCCACGACCCGCTGCATGCATGTGGTCCAGAACGGATCGTACAGGCCCCACTCGATGCCCATGAACGCGAGCGAGACGTAGAGCGTCCACACCGGCGCCTCGAGGGCCAACAACGAGACCGGCAGGGCCGCCAGGCTCATCCCGGCGGCGATCACGAGCAGAGGGCGCCGCGGCCGCCAGCGCAGGCTGAGCAGGCCCCCGACGATCTGCCCGATGCCCATGGCCGCGGAGGTCAGACCCCACGTGCGGGCGCCGTCGTAGACGTCCCTGGCGACGATCGGCCCCAACACCTGGATAGGGCCATCGATGGCGAAGATGAAGAGTGCGACGCCGAGGACCATCACCCAGAGCCAGGTGTGGCTCGTGAACTCTCGCCACCCGGCGGCCAGATCCCGGAAGAAGCCGCGGCCACCCGGGACCGTCGTCTCCCTGCCGCTCGCGGCCTCCTCTCCGGCAAGCGCCCGGCCGGGGCCGGCGGCCGGGGACGGCCGCTCCCGCCGGCCGCGGAACGCCGCCGGGCGCAGGCGCACCAGGAACCAGGCGCTGACGAGATAGGTCAGGCCGTCGATCCCGATGCCCCAGCCGGGACCGACAGCGGCGACCAGCAAGCCGGCGAAAAGCGCCCCAAGGGTGATCGAGCCGCTCATCACGAGGCTGCTGAGGGCGTTGGCCTGCTGGAGTCGCGCCTCGCTCACGACCTGTGGTGTCAGACCCATCGCTGAGGGCCGGAAGAAAGCTTCGCAGGCGCCCATGCCGACCTGCAGCAGCGCCAGGTGCCAGACCTCGGCGACACCGGAGATCAGCAGGGCAGCCGTCGTGCACTGCAGGCCGAACCTGAGAAAGTCCGCGACCAGCATCACCTTTTGTCGCGGAAGCCGGTCGGCCCACACGCCGCCTACCAGCAGGAACACGACGAGCGGCACGAGGTTGGCGGCCTCGACGATGCCGATGTCGGTCGCCGTGCCCCCGATCTCGAGGACTGCGAACGGGAGGGCGACCACCGTGAACATGACTCCGACCACGGAGATGGCCTGCCCGAGGAACAGCTTGCGGTATTCGGGCTCGCGAAGAGCGGCGAGGCTGTCGCTGAACGTGCTCACGCGGGCATCCTACTCGGAGGTCTGGCGGCGGGGCGCTTCGCCGGCGGCCGGGTCGCTTGCCGGTGGCCTACTCGACGTGGGGCAGCCACCGCAGCCAGCTCGGCAGCCACCAGTTCCAGCGGCCGAGCAGACGCATCGCGGCCGGCACCATGAGCACGCGGATGACGGTCGCGTCCAGCGCCACCGCGACGGCGAGCCCGACACCGATCGCCTTGGTGACGACGATGGACGTGAACGCGAACGACAGCCCCACCACGACGATGATCAGCGCCGCACTCGTCACGATGCGGCCGGTACGCGCGAGCCCGAAGCTCACCGCGCGGACGTTGTCGTGGGTCGCGTCCCACTCCTCGCGCATGCGCGAGAGAAGGAAGACCTCATAGTCCATGGAGACGCCGAAGACGGTGCAGAACAGCAGGACGGGCAACTCCGCGTCGATCGCCCCCGTGGCCTGGAACTGGAAGAGTCCCTCGAGGTGACCCTCCTGGAAGATCCACACCAGCGCCCCGTACCCCGCGAGAAGCGAGCAGACGTTCATGATCACCGCCTTCACGGGGAGCACGACGCTACGCAGCATGAGGAAGAGGACGAAGCCGGTGACGCCGACCACGAAGGCGATGATCCAGGGGAACCGGCTGTAGATGGCGTCGACGAAGTCGTGGACCGTGAGCGAGGCGCCGGCGACGTAGGCCGTCGCGCCCTGTGGTCCGCCGGCCTGAAGGATGTCCACGGCCAGTGCCTGGGCCCGCTCAGAGGTCGGCGCCGCCTCGGGCACCACGCGAAAGAGAGTCGTGCCCGGGGCCGTGGTCGCGGCGGCGAGCTTCTGGGCGCCCTTGACCTGCTCGGCGCCGAGCATCCCCTGGATGAGGCCGGGTAGTCCGGAGCTGCTCGTCTGCGGGGTCGCGTCCTGGCGGGGGGTCGTAGGGGTGGTCTTCCCCACCCCCCGCCAGAACGCGGCGGCGCCGGCTGCCGACTCCATGCCCGGCAGGGTGACGATGCTCGTCACCCGGTCCACGCCCGGAAACGCCTCGAGCTCCTGTCCGTAGTCGTACAGTCGCCGGAGGTTGGCCGGAGCGAATGGGTCTTGCTCGCCCGCCCACGTCACCAGCACCTCGATCGGCGAGAGTGCAGCCGCGTCGAAGCGCGCCAGCAGGAGGTCGTAGCCCTGCCGCGACTCGGAGTCGCGCGGCAGGGCCGTCGCGCCCGGGATGTCGGACTCGATGCGCAACACCGGCCATGCGAACACGATGACCAGTGCGATCGTGCCGATGAGGATCGGGATCGGGTGGCGCATGACCCAGTCGCTCCAGCGGCGCCAGAACACTCCGTCGCCGCCCTTGCGCCCGATGACGCGCAGCGAATCCACCCGCGGTCCGAGCACCCCCAGCAGGGCCGGCAGGAGCGTCAGAGCGGCGAGGACGCTGACGAGCACCACGAGCGCGCCGCCCAAGCCCATCGAGCGCAGGGACATGTACGGGATGATCATCAGGCCGAGCAGGCCGATGACGACGGTGAGGCCGCTGAAGAAGATGGAGCGACCGGCGGTGGCGACCGTCGTCTCCACCGCCTCGGCGACGGTGCTGCCGGCGGAGAGTTCCTCGCGGAACCGGCCGACCATGAACAGCGCGTAGTCGATGCCGACGGCGAGGCCGAGCAGCGTGGCCACGTTCATCGCGAACACGGAGATGTCGAGCACCTGGGCGAGCAACCAGAAGAGGCCCAAGGTGACGGTCACCGCCATGCCGCCGCCGACGACGGGAAGCGCGGCGGCCACCAGCGTCCCGAAGATGAGCACGAGGACGAGGATCGCCACGGGGATGGTGTAGCTCTCCGCCTTGCGGAGGTCGTCACTGGAGCGCTGCTCGAGCTCCGCGTAGACGGCCGGGTCGCCCGTCAGGTAGGTCGTGAGCTCTGTGGGCTTGAGCGCCCTCCGCAGCGCCGGGATCTTGGCCTGCACCTGCTCGCTCGTGCCGTCGAACTCGAGGACGGCGAACGTCGCCGAGCCGTCGCGCGCAATGAAGCTCGCATCGCCGGTCGTCTGAGCGGTGCGCACGCCGGTGAAGCCCTCAAGGCCGGCGGCCTCGACACCGGTGAGAGCTTCTCGCACCTGCGCCTGAAAGGCCCGGCCGCGCGCCGAGAGCTGGTCGCTGGCGAAGACGATGGTGAGGCTGGCCGGCCCGAAGCCGAGACGCTCCTGCATCTGCCGCTGACCCTGCTGGGAGGGAGAGGAGGGATTGGTGAAGCCGCCGCCCTTGAGCTGCGTCGCGACGCTCAGACTTGCGGCCAGGCCGGCGGCGAACGCCAACGTCCAGAGCAAGACGATCAGCTTGCGGCGTCGATACACCGACCGTCCGAGTGCGGCGAACACCAGTGACCCCTCCCCGAGAAGCGCCGTTCGAACGTATACTACGCGGAACGGAGCCCGTCCCTCCCGACGGACGCGATGGACATGCCTGACCGACTCGAACGCACATCTGCTGGTGGCGTGGTCGTCCGCACGGACGACGGAGTAGAGGTGTGCCTCATCCGCCCCACCGGCCGCTCCGTGTGGGGGCTGCCCAAGGGCGGCGTCGAGGAGGGGGAGACACTACCCCAGACGGCGCTGCGAGAGGTCGCCGAGGAGACGGGGCTCGTGGGCGTCGTCGAGCAGGAACTGGGCTCGATCGACTACTTCTTCTACTCGCGCGAGCAGGGCGGACGCATCCACAAGACCGTGTACTACTTCCTCGTGCGGGCCACCGGCGGCGACACTTCACGGCACGATCACGAGGTGAGCGACGCGAAATGGGTCCGGCTGCGTCAGGCGCTGCGCCTGATGACCTACCCCAATGAGCGAGAGATAGTACGGCGCGCCGCCGAAGCGCTGGGTCGTCCCGTCAGCGACTGACGGTCACGCCCACGCAATCGGCTGATGAGCCTCGCGCGCGTGGTGCATGCTGCTGCCGAGTACGGTGAGCATCTCTTGCGCGTTCGCGTCCACCAGGTCGTAGTGCGCCAGCGCGAACGTGAGCTCCGCCTCCTCGCCGTGGCCGCCGCAGGATCCGATCTCGCGGCGAAGGCGCTCCGCTGCCCCCTCCAACCCGCGGCGGCTGATGTCCGGGAGCACGAGCACGAAGGCCCCTCCGTCGGTGAGACCCACACTGTCGTAGCGCCTCAGGTTTTCGCGCAGGCAGTCGCCGATGTGGTGCAGGTCGGAGCGCGAGGGCCTTCCAGCCGCGCGCCGCTGTTGCTCGTGGCGATCGACAGCCAACTCGAGCAGTCCCAGTGGCAGGTCCATGCGCTGACACCGCTCGACCTCCAGCGAAAGGAGACCGCCGAGCTCGCCCGGCTTCATCGCGCCGCTGTCCACGTCCACCGGTGACGACTCCTCGACCACGCGGCGGAGCCGCTCGATGGTCTCACCAAGCCCGCGCGAGTACCCGGCGGCGATGCGCATGAGGGCGGCGTGTTCCATGGCCAAGAGCCGACGCGAGGCCGGCTCGGCTTCGTCGTCGCCCTCCAGCAGCCTCGCGCGGAGCGCTTCGCTCCCACGGCTGTAGGCATCGAGCAGCTCGCTCACGGGCACCTGTTGAGTGAGACCGGCGCCGCGGCCGGCGGATTCGAGAGCGTCCAAGAAGGCCGTCTCGTGGCCGGCGAGCGCTTGCGAGAGATGAGGGAGGGCAGGTTCCCAGAGGTCCCGGGCTTCCTCGCCCAGCGGGAGATCGGCCATCATACTGTCACTTGTGGAATCCACCCCGGCTCCCCTGGCCGCCACGGCGTCCCGAGCGCAAGCGCCGTCTTACGACATTGTACCGTCGGCCCGAAAAGTACACACTCGTTTACGGGCCGACGAGGAAGGAGGCGAGGACACATGGATGTGACACTGCTCGGCACGTTGGGCTGGATGCCCCGCGGGGCGCGAGAGACCACCTGTTTCGCTGTACGTTCGGGCCCGAGCCTCCTGGTCTTTGACGCGGGCACGGGCTTGCGCCGGCTGCTCGACCCGGAACACGCCGGCCTGCTCGAAGGCGCAGGGGAGGTACGCCTCTTCCTCAGCCACTATCACCTCGACCATGTATGCGGGCTGGCCTACCTTTCGGGCGTCCTGGCCGGCCGTGACATCATCCTCCACCCGCCCGCCGAGGCGCTCACCGGCGTCGACCCCCTGGCGGCTGTAGCCGAGCTGGTGCGACGTCCCTACAATCCCGTCGATCTCGCGGACATGAAGTCCGTCCACGTGCAGCCCCTGGCGGCCGGCGAGAACGACGTGGCCGGCCATGTCGTCCGCTTGCGGCCGCAGCACCACACGGACACCAGCGTGTCGTTCCGGCTCGACGACGAACTTGTCATCGCCACCGACACCTCTCCGGACCCTGACGCGGTAGCGTTCGCCGAGGGGGCCCGCCTGTGGCTCCACGAGGCGTGGTACTGGGCCGGAAACCCGGCGTTGTCCGCGGTGCCCGAGGAGCTCCGCCGCGGCTACGCCGCGCACAGCGAAGCGACGGCCGTTGCCGGGCTCGCCGCGCAGGCCGGCGTCGGCCGCCTTATCTTCGTCCACCTCAACCCGCTGGCCGGAGAAGGCTCGTACCTGCCGATGCGCGACGCGGCGAGGAAGGTCTTTCCTCATACTGATGTCGTGGAGGACGGGACGGTGGCGCCGACATCTGCTGCCGTTTGACACGTCCGCCCGCGCCCCGCGAGGATGCTCTCGTGGCCCGAGCATGATCCGCTTCCGCGACAAGCGCTTCCTCGCCGTGGCGATCGTCGTCGTGGCGCTCGTCATCTTCGTGCTGCCCGCCTTCGTGGCCTTCCGCTACACGGCGCCGGAGCAGCGCGGTCAGTTCCTCACCAGACCGTGGCGCGGCTGGGGCTTCGCCTATGCCGCGCTCGCCGTTCCAGGCAGCTCCCAGCTCAAGACTTCGGGCATGGCGCTGCGCAAAGCCGACTGGCTGTTCAAAGGCACGGCGGTCGACCCTCGCGAGGTGCAACTGCTGTTCGTCGAGCGCAAGCAGCCGTACACGTTCACGCACGGCATCGACGGCCGCACCCTCACCACCACCGTGGTGCCCAGCTACCGGTTCATCTGGCAGGTCCAGGGCGCCGTGGACACCGTCTCCGACCGTAGCGACACCATCGTCGCGCTCCTGGACTACCGATCGGGGCGCGTACTCTACGATGTGCGCGACGACCTGACTCCGGCCGAACTCGCGCCGCGGCCGAGCGACACCATAGCGCCCAGCCCGGCGCCGTGATCCACGCCCGCCGCAGAGGGTCCGCATGACCGTCATCGCCGCGGCCTTCTGCGAGACCGACTCGCTCGAGATCGGCGAGTCGCTCGCGCCGACGCCGGCCGGCGACCTGCTCCGCCCTCCTCCGCCGCATCGGCGACGACCGCCTCACCGGCGAGGGAAAGGCTGATGGAGGCGACTGACCTGCCGGGAGGAGGGGGCGACACGGCAGAGACCGACGCCAACGAGCGGTCGGGCGCCGGCGCGGACGTCTCCGATGTGACCGCCGGGGCCGCGACCCCGGAGTCAGCCGCCGGGTCTCCCGCCGCGGGCCGCCCTCTGACTCGAGCCGTGGTCGTCGCCGTCGGCAGCCGCGTCCTCATCTTCGCCGTTGCTATGGCCGCCGCCGGTCTCATCGGCGTGCGCGGTTCACCGGTGGGCTGGCGATTCCCGGTCCGGGCCGAGGTGTTCGCCGGCTGGCTCGGCTCGCTGTTCAATCCATGGGCGCACTGGGACGGCGTCTGGTACATCAAGATCGCGACGAGCGGCTACGCGGACGGCGATGGCAGCACCGCCTTCTTCCCGCTGTTCCCGATGATGGTGCGCTACGCAGGCGTGCTCCTGGACGGCAACCTGCTCATCAGCGGCATCGTCATATCGCTGCTCTGCTACGCCGGGTGCGTGTGGCTGCTCTACCGCCTCGTGCGTCGCGATTTCGACGACTCCCTGGCCAGCCGCGCAGTGATCTACCTCGCCATCGGGCCGCTCTCGTTCTTCCTTCAGGCCGTGTACACCGAATCCCTGTTCCTGCTGCTGTCGCTGGCCTGCTTCGTGTTCGCGCGCGAGGGCCGCTGGCGACTCGCGGGAGTCATGGGCCTGCTCGCCACACTGACTCGCAGCACGGGCGTACTCCTGCTCATCCCGATGGCGTACTATTACTACGAACGCCGTGGCTGGAAGCTCAAGAAGACGGACTCGCACGTCGCCAACCTGCTGATGGTCGTGGAGGGACTGTTGGTATGGATGACGTACCTGGCGCTGGCCTTCGGCAAGCCACTGGCCTTCTCTTCGGCGCAGGCGCAGTGGGAGCGCGGCATCGGCGCTCCCAACTACACGGTGACCCGCGCGATCGTCGCCACCGTCTACGGGCTGCGCAAGATCGTGTCGGCGGAGTACTACCGGCTCTTCTGGGAGGTGCCCAGACCCGGCTCGGAGTACAGCACGCTGGGCACCAACATCCTCAACCTGCTGTTCTTCATCGCCGCCGCGCTGCTCCTCTGGTACGGGGCGCGGCGCCTCCCCGGCTCATACTCCTGGTACGCATTGGCGGCGCTCGCCTACCCGCTCTTCTTCCCGAGCAAGTACGTGCCCCTGATGTCGTACCCGCGCTTCACCCTCACCGTCTTCCCGCTGTACGTGGCCCTCGCGCTGTACACGCGCGACCGGCCCCGGACGCACAAGGTGGTGGTGGCCCTGGGGGTGCTGCTGCTGATCGCCTTCACGGCGAAGTTCGCCGTGTTCAGCTGGGTCGCCTGAGGCGGCGACCGGGACCGGGCGAGCCCATCGGGAAGCCGGTCAGGGGCCGGCGGAAGAGCCCGGCGACGGAGTCGCTCCGGGCGATGGCGCCGCGGCGCCGGGTGTCTGGGCGCCGCTCCCGGCCCCGACCCGCTTGAACACGAAGACGCCGTCCTCGGCGAACACCGATCGGAACTCGGAGTCCAGGACCAGCCGGCCGAGGGCGAGTGAGTGCATCTTCTCGTCCTCCTTGTCGTAGAAGAACGGGTGCCTCTGGTCGACGATCACCCAGTCGGCCTTGGCGAAGTACGGGAAGATGTAGGCCACCCGGCGAGCCGCCAGTTGCGCGCCGACGTTGTTGTTGGCCGAGACGACGGCGTTCGGTGGGATCATCGCGACGGCCTCATCCAGCGCCACGTCATGCGACGTCTTGGCGTAGTCCTGGCCGTCGTACGCTGCTCCCGGAAGCGAGAAGGGGAGCGGACCCAGAAAGTAGTTCCCGGCCAGCGCACAGAGGAGAACGAGCAGGGCCAGCGTGGATCGCTGCACGCGCTGGCCCCCCATCGACTTCTGCGCTTTGCGGAAACCGCCGCCCAGCCAGCGCCACAGGCGCATGACACCGAGCACCGCGGCGGCGAACAAGAAGGGGATCTCGAGCGCCGTGTAGTGGAACTCGATGCGGCGCTGGAACACCGTCGCTGACAGCGCGTTGAGCAGGTACTCCGGCAGCGCGATGAGCGTGGTCAGCGGGCTGAGCAGCGACGTGAACCCGAGCGGCCACAGCAGCGCCAGCCAGTAGCGCAGGTTCGCTTCGGAGAAGAGATCGGCCACGGTCTGGCCGGGATGCAGCAGCGCGTTCTTGGCCACCTCGCCGGCGCCGCTCCCGTAGTCACCATAGCGGGCGATGAAGGTGCTCTGATCGCCGTTGTAGTGCGGGATGACGACCCAAACGGCGGCGGCGAACCAGGCGATGCCCAGCAACGTGACGACGAGCGGCCACAGCGATCGTTTGCGCAGCGCGAAGTACACGCCCATGAAGGCGATCACCAGCGGTACGGTCTCTTTGCACGCCGCCGCGAGCACCAGGAAGATCGCCGCGCTGACCCAACGGTCCTCATCCACGGCCAGGAACGCCCAGAGCAGCAGGGGTGTCGCCAAGGCGACCGGGTGGAACTCGTTGAGGACGAGGAAGCCGAGCGCAGGGTAGAGGAGGTAGGCGCCGGCGAGGAACGCGCCGGCGCCCGGGTCGCGGGTGACGCGTGCGCCGAGGCGGTAGGCCGGCCACGCGCCGGTCGCCGCGATCGCCGACTGCGCCACGAGCAGCATCACCGGACTGGGCCAAACCAACCAAGGCAGCGCGAACAGCGCGAGGATCGGGTCGACGTGTGAGCCGAGCCGTGACATCTGCCGCGGCTTCACGTCGCCGCTGGTTATCTCCAGGAAGTGGCCGTGGGCCGTGTTGTACACGGCCTGGACCATGTTGCCGAGATCGTAGCGGGCATCCATGTACGCCCTGTACTTGAGCCACGAGAGCAGGGCGTAGATCACCGCGAACAAGATGGCGCCGCCGATCACGTAGAGAGCGCGGCGGCGGAAGAGGATCTTCATCTGCTCGTCGTCCAGCTCATCGACGGGAGTCAGCGCCAGCAGACCGGCGGAAGCCTTCGGCGCCGCCTTCGCGCGCCTTCCGCTCCGCCTCCTGTCCTGCCGGCTCACGCCCCGCCCCTTCGGCGCACAAGCACGTCGATGCCGACGACGAGGCCGACGAACACCAGCTCCACGGCCGTGACCCAGAGGCGCAGCAGTAGCGCCCAGGTGAGCGCGACACCGCCGGGCAGCTCCTTGGAGAGAGAGGCGGTGAGCACCGCCTCGCGGACGCCGATGCCGCTGGGGACGAAGAACGCAACCATGCCGGCCACGTACGCGAGCGCGTTCGCGACGATCACCACCGGCAGCGCATCGACCCCCAAGCCGGTGAGGGCCCGGGCGAGCAACCAGGCGCCGGTCCCGGCGACGAGCCAGTCGAGCGTGAAGAGGATCAGCATACCGAGCACGGCGCCAAAGCCGAGCGTGATCTCGAGCGGCGGCCTGTGCAGCAGACGGAGCGCCCGCCGGGCTAGCGGCCCGAACACTCGCGGATGCATCAGAGCTACGAGCAGCGGGATGGCGAGCAGGCTGAGGGCCGTCAGGCCGGGCCGGAACTCCCAGAAGGGGAAGAGAACGGCCATGGAGAGGAGCGCGGCGCACACCGCGAGCGCCTGCTCGTAGACCATTGCCGCGGTGACCCGCTCGACCGCAAGACCCTTGGAGTGGCTCATCCACGCGCGTCCGACGAACATGAAGACGTTGCCGGGCACGTAGCGCGCCAGGATCGACTTGCCCCACACCGACGCGGCCTGCCAGAACGGACTCCTCGCGCCACAGCCCCGCAGGAGCAGCCACCAGAACCACGCCTGCGCGAAATAGAAGAGCAGAAACGCCGCGCCGGAGGCGACCAGCCAGCCGACGTCGAACGTCCAGTCGAACTCCTTGATGCTGCCCCAGGAGCGGATCAGGTAGGCGACAAGGAAGTACACCGTCGCCGCTACGATCACTATTTGCACAAGGCGCAGAACGACGCGGCGACGGTGCGACGGCGCGCCGCGCTCGGGCTCCGCGACCGGGAGCGCCCCCTCCGGACCAGGGCCGGTCCGCCGCCCCTCGCCCGCCGTCACGTCCGCTCCAGCGCTTCGAGCAGCCCGCCCGCCACGGCGGCCGGCGTGAACGCCCGACGGTAGAGGCCCAGCGCAGCCCGGCCGAGACGGACCCGTTCGCGCTGATCGAGGAGCCGGCGCAGGGCGGCCGCCAAGGCGGCCGCATCGCCGGCCGGCGTCAGAAGCGCCGTCTCGCCGTCACGCAACCACTCGCGGGCGCCGTCGCTATCGGCGGTCACGACGGGACGTCCGCAGGCCAGCCCGTCGTAGACCTTGTTGGGCACGACGCGTGCGGCCTTCTCGGAGCCGCCGAACACGCCGAGGCACACGTCGGCGGCCAGCGTGTGTGCGCGCAGCTCCGCGGCCGGCAACTGGCCGAGCCACTCGACGTTCGTGAGTCCGCGGGCCACGATGGCGGCCCGCAGCTCGGCCGAGAGTTGTCCCTCTCCGATGAGCACGAAGCGGAACGGCTCGGCGCACAGCGACTCGGCCGCGGCCAGCACCACGTCGGCGCCGTGCAGCGGACTCCACTTGCCATACTGCAGAACGGTCAGTGGCTCGCCCTGCGCCGGCGTCCTCGCTGCGCCGTCGGCACGCGGTTCCGGCAGCGCGCCGACCGGCACCACTGCAAACCGGTCGCGCGCCAGCCCGAACGCCTCCTGATAGTAGGCCGCGTGTGCCCAGGTGTCGGCCAGGACCAGCCGAGGCAGGCGGAAGGCGATCTCGTCCACCACCCGCACGGCTGCGGCCTTGCCGCCGCCGCGAGCGACCAGCCCGCGATCGCCGGCGAACGTGTCCAGCAGAGAGACCAACGGGTCGAAGACGAGCCGGGCGTGACGGAAAGCGGCGAGGAGCCGTCCGAACGGCACGAGGAAGTGGCCCGGATAGCCGACGATGACGGCGTCGACGTCGAGACCACCCCGGTGCTGTGCGAACAGCCGCACGTGCGCCGCCGCGATCGCAGCGGCAAGCCGCGCGGCGCCGCGCGCGCCGGCCATCTCGGCCGCGGTCATCTGGGGCAGCGCAGCCCGGAATTCCAAGACCTCGACGCCGTGCTCGCGGAGACCCGCCATGAGCACGGCGTTGCGAGGATAGTCCGGCTCGTAGGTTCCGAAGTACGCGACGGCCCGGGTCACGGCGGCGTGGCGACTCCGGCGGCGTCCTGCGACGCGGCCTCCCCGCCGGCCTCGGCGGTGGACGCGGCTGGCGTCGCCGGGGCCCCGGGCCCGAGCAGGACTGCCACCTGGTCCGGGTCCGGTCCTCCACGCGCGCGCGAATTGGCGATGAGCTCCCCGATAAGCCCAAGGCTGAGCAGCTGCACGCCGACGATGATGAAAAGCGCCCCGAGCAGCAGCAGCGGGCGCTGGCCGATCGGATTGCCGAACGCGAGCTTGTCGACGGTGAGGTAGAGCTCCACGAGCACGCCGATGAAGATGAGCAGCGTCCCGAACCCACCGAAGAGGTGCTGTGGGCGATGCTGGTAGCGACCCAGGAACATCACCGTGAGCAGGTCGAGATAGCCGCGCATGTAGCGCTGCCACCCATACTTCGAGCGACCGGCCGTTCGGCGGCGGTGACTCACCTTGACCTCGGTGACCCGGAAGCCGGCCTGGGCGGCTACGACGGGGATGTAGCGATGGAGCTCGCCGTAGATCGAGACGGTCTCGACGACGTCGCGTTTGTAGGCCTTCAGCCCGCAGTTGAAGTCGTGCAGCGGGATACCCGACGCGCGGCGCACCGTCCAGTTGAAGAAGCGTGACGGGAGCGTCTTGTTGAGGGGGTCCTGGCGCCGCTGCTTCCAGCCCGATACCAAGTCGTAGCCCTGCGAGAGCGGTGCGGTGAGGTTGGCGATCTCAGCCGGGTCGTCCTGGCGGTCGCCGTCCATGGTGACGAGGAAGTCGCCGCGAGCGGCGGCGAAGCCGTGCGACAGCGCCGCCGCCTTGCCGAAATTGCGCCGCAGCTTGACGACGCGAACGTCGTCACGAGCTTCGGCGAGCCCCTTCATGATCGCGAACGAGTCGTCCGTGGACCCGTCGTCCACGAACACGATCTCGTAGGGGGTGCCGTCCGCCGCGAGCGCCTCATCGATCTCGGCGACGAGTGGCCCGAGACTGTCCGCCTCGTTGTACGCGGGGATGACGAGTGAGAGAAGGCCGTCCATACGGCTCACAAGGATACATCGTCGCGGTCCGCCGAGAAGGCGGCGCGGGGCAACGGCGAGCGCCTTCAGAGGTCTTCCGCCTCGTCCAGTCGGATGCTCACAGAGTCGTCCGCGCGCGTCACTCTTGCGAGCGGGCCCTTGCGTGCGCCCGCGGCAGGCAGCGGCCCCCGCGGACGCTGGCGGGAGACAGGAGCGCTTGGTACCATGAGAGGCCATGCTCATGAGCAGGAAAATCTGGCTCGCCCTGGCAGTCGCCGCCCTCGTGGCGGCGTCGTTCGCGGCGAGCGTCGTCGCCGCCAAACGAGCCACGGACCCACGCACCAAGTACACCACGCACGCTCTCGACTATCTGCACTCGCGGCAGACCGACAGCGGGGGGTTCTCCACCCCCGAGAACACCGCTTGGGCCATCCTGGGCATGATCGCCAAGCGCGAGCGGCAGGGAGCGAGCGCGTGGAGGGTCAAGGGCATCAGCCCCTTCACGTATCTCCAGAGGTCCGATCTCGTGGCCGGGGCGAGCAACGGCGTCGAGAACGCGCCCACGTACTACTCGCGCCTCATCATGGCCTACGTCGCCTCCAGGAACAGGAACCAGGTCGCGACCGCCGGCAGCAAGAACGTGAACCTGCTCACCGAACTGTGGAAGTACCAGGACATGTCGGACACGTCCGTCAACAAGGGCGCCTTCTCGGCGTTGCCCGGGACCATGAACTCCGCGACACACTCGACCGCCTGGGCTATCCTCGCCATGTACAACCTCGAAGACGACCCCGCCTCGGATCCGCACTTCGTAGCTGCACGGACGTGGCTGGCGACGCAGCAGAACGATACCGCTGGCGGGGACGGCGGGTTCTCGAGCAGCGTACAGGGGCAGCCGGGCAACGTGCTCGACACCGCCTTGGCGATCCAGGCGCTGTCCGCGGGCTCCATCGTCCCTGGCTGGGATGAAGCCCTCGCCAAGGACTTCCTCAAGGCGCACCAGAACAACGTCGGCGGGTTCTCGTACACCAATCAAACCGGGAGCACGCAGACCGACGCGACTTCCGCGGCCATCCAGGCGATCATCGCGCTGGGAGATGATCCCCGGAGTTGGAAGGGGACGACGAAAGGGAATCCCTACACCGCCCTGAGCGCCCTGCTCCAGACCAACGGCTCGTACCGGCAGACCGATCGTCTCGGCCTGCTCGCCACCACAAGCTGGGCGCTTATCGCGCAAGACGTCTCCTCGCAGCCCTTCACGATCTATCCGAAGAAGATCCCGTCGGCCCTCAAGTCATTCCGCTTCCGCCCCGCGTTCAACACGATCTCGCCCAAGAACGGCGCGAAGTTCAAGACACATGTCGTACTGATCCGGGCGACGTACACGGACCACAAGGGGGGCACCGGCATCAAGCCGTCCGCCTGCCGGGTCTACGTGGACAACAAGAATCGCAGCCGGTCCGCCAACATCGGAAAGTACGGGCTGCACCTGCAGCTCAAGAACGTGCCCAACGGCGACCACACCTACGAGATCCAGCTGCGTGACCACGCCGGCAACAGCAAGGTCATCAAGCGCACGTTCGTCATCGCCGTGCCCACACCGGTGCCGACGCACTCGCCGACCGCGCGGCCGACGTATAACCCCGGCCCCATCTATCCGACGGTGTACCCCACGACGACACCCAAGCCCTACGTCACGCCGACGCCGACGCCGACCGTCACGCCGACGCCATATGAGACCGTGACCCCGTACCCCTACATAAGCCCGACGACCTCGGCGAGCCCGATGGTCACCGGCTCGCCCATCCCCTCACCCAGCGCGTCGGCGAGCCCGGCGGGGGCAGGAGGCGGCGGGGGGGGTAGTGCTGCCGGCTTCGTGGGTGGTACCCTGCTCGCCATGCTTCCCATCGGCGCCGTCCTCTCGTACCTCCTCCTGCACCGCCGCGAGGAGCTCCTCGGCACCGCCAGCCAGGGCACGGTCCTGGCCGGCGGCGGCAGCCCGTGGGAGCGCTTCAAGCGGACTCTCGCCAGGTCCAAGGACCTTACCCGGCCGTCCTCACGGGAATGAGCTCCCAGTGAACAATCTTCAGCAGCTCATCTACGACATGGCCAGGATCCTCCTCTGGCCCGTGCTCATCGCTGCGATCATCTGTCTCGTGTGGGTGCTCGTCGAGCTGGGTGTGCTGCTGTACGAGCTGTGGCTGCGGTTCCGCTACCGCGACCTGGATGCTCTGGAGGTCCGCGCCTTGCGCGCGCGCAAGGCGTTTCGGGACGGCAAGCCGCGCACCGCATACCGGTATCTGCAGGAAAACAACTACTCGCTGGTCGTGGTCCGGTTTCTGTACGACCTGATTCGCAACTACCAGACGGAGCGACTCGCCGCGAAACCGCTCAAGCTGCTGCAAGAGTACGAGTTCTACACCATCAAGCGGCTTGAGCGGACGCGCATCCTGGTGCGCATCGGCCCGATGCTCGGACTCATGGGTACGCTCATTCCGTTGTCACCGGCCCTGGTCGGCCTCGCCACCGGCAACGTCGAGCAGTTGTCGACCAATCTCGTCACGGCGTTCTCGGTCACCGTCATCGGCCTGCTCATCGGCGGCCTCGCGTTCCTGGTCAGTATCGTCCGCGACCGCCTGTACTCGCAGGACATCTCCGACATGGAATATCTCCTCGAGTTGCTCGAGGGCTCGGACGTCCGGCTCCGCTCCGGACGCAGACTCTCCAAGACCGGCGTCTGGGACGCCGAAGCACCCGTCGAATACGAGATCGCGGAAGAGGATGCCGAGCACACGATCATCACGACGCTGCCGGAGACGCCGGACGAACCACTTCTCCCGGTGATCGCCACGCCGGTCGGCAACGGTGGCTCCGGAGGGACGGCGGTACAGGTAACGACCACCAGTCCTGAGAAGAAGGCCGGCCGCAAGGACGAGGGCGCGGGCCTCACCTTTGACGACCCCAGCATGGATTGGAGCCGGGACGACGACCCCTTCGCCGATCTCGGCCCCATCGACCCCGAGGGCACGGACGATCCGAAGCCCCGGGGCGCCGGCGGTCCCTTGCGTCGTCGCTGAGCGGCCATGCCGTCGAACGACGACCACTCGAAGCTCCGGAACCTCGGCACCGTCATGGGCGCCTCCGACAGCGGCTTGCGCTACATGCGACGCCGCAGAGTCGGCACCGCCGACCGCAACGGCGACCCGCTCGACGGGATCGTCAATCTCTTCGACGTCGCCATCGTGCTGGCCGTCGGCTTTCTTGTCGCCGCACTGGCGGCGGCCGGCGTGAGCGGACTCCTCACCAACAAGAACATGACCATCGTCACCAACCCCGGCACGCCCGAGATGCAGGTGATCGTCAAGGAGGGTGGCACGATCACCAAGCTGGACATGCAGTCGGGGGCGCAGGTGGAGGGTATGGGCACGCTCATCGGATCGTTCTACAGGCTCGCCGACGGCACAGTGGTCTATGTACCGGCCGGACAGGCGGCGCCCACCGGGTCGACTCCCGTACCGGACGCCACGCCCACGCCGGAAGTGACAACGGCTCCGACGCCGACGCCGGCCGTGACGCTCACCCCGGAGGCCACCCCGCTGCCGACAACGCCGCCCACGACCTCGACGGCGTTCCCCACGCCGACCCCGGCCGCGACACTGGCGCCGGGCACCAGCTGACGCGCCTCAGCCGAGCGAGCGCAGAAGCTCGATGAGGCGCCGCAGCTCGGCGGCGTCCTTGAAGCTGATCTGAATCGAGCCGCCGCGCTTACCGCTGCGGATGCGCACCGGCGTCTCGAACACCCCGTAGAGTTCGTCGACCAGCTCGGCGTAGTCCCGGCCGGCGGCCGGCCGCGCCGCAGGCGCGGCCTCCCCCGGCCCCTTCTCCCCGAGCTGGCGCACCAGCGCCTCGACCTGACGTACGGTCAGGCCTTCCGTCACGACCAGGCGCGCGACCCGGCGGCGTTCGCCGTGGTCAGGCAGCGCCAGCAACGCGCGCCCGTGTCCCTCCGTGAGGTCCCCGCGCTCGATCATCGTCCGGACCTCGTCGGGCAGGTCGAGCAGGCGCAGCAGATTGGTCACGGCGACCCGGCTGCGGCCGACCAGTTCGGCGATGCGCTCGTGCGTGAGGCCGAACTCGTCGGCCAGAGCCGCGTAGGCGAGGGCCTCCTCGACGGCGTTGAGGTCCTCACGAGCGACGTTCTCGGCAAGCGCGATCTCGAGCGACGAGATCTCGTCCGCCGGCCGCACCAACGCGGGGATGTACTCGAGCCCGGCGAGCTTGGCGGCGCGCAGTCGGCGCTCGCCGGCGATGAGCTCGAAACGTACCCCCGCCGTCGCCGGAGCCCCTTCATCCAGCGGCTCCTCCGCCTGCAGCGGCCGCACCACGACGGGCTGCACGACGCCCAGCGCCTTGATCGAGGCGGCCAGTTCCTGCAGTTCGTCGTCCGAGAACGTCCGCCGCGGTTGACGCCGGTTGACGCCGATGTCCGCAAGCGGCAGTTCGCGCAGGCGACCCTCACCGAGCGTCGGCGCGGCGCCTGAACGGCCGAGCGCCGCCCGGCTCTCGCCGATGAGCGCCCCGAGGCCCTTGCCCAACGCCTTCTTGCCGGCCGCGGCCGGCCGGCCCTGCGGCCGCTGAGGCTGCGCGTCGGGGTCGCGTGGGTCAGTCACGGGAGACGACCTCCTTGGCGAGATCGAAGTAGGCGTCGCTGCCGGCGCAGGTCGCATCATAGCGCGAGATGGGGAGCCCGTGACTCGGGGCTTCACTGAGTCTGACGTTGCGCGGCACGATGGTCTGGAAGACGTGCTCACCGAGGTGCTCGCGCACCTCTCCGGCCACCTCCCGGCCCAGCCGCGTCCGTCCGTCGTACATCGTCACCACGACTCCGAGGATCGCCAGCTCGGGATTCAGGCGCTCCTGGACCAGGCCGATGGTCTCGAGCAGCGCCGCTAGTCCTTCCAGAGCGTAGTACTCCGCCTGCACCGGGACGAGCACCTCACGCGCAGCCACGAGCGCGTTGATGGTGAGGACACCAAGCGACGGAGGACAGTCGATGAACACGTAGTCGTATGCGTCCACATGCCCGGCGAGCGCGTACTCGAGGACGAACTCGTTGCCGTCGGCGCCGGCGAGCTCGACCACGGCGCCGGCGAGGTCCGGGCAGGCCGGCACGACCGACAGATGGTCGACGACAGTGGCCACAGTCGCCTCGCCGATGCCGGCGGCACCGCCCAAGACGCCGTAGCTCGTGAGGCGAGGGTCCTCGGCGCGCACGCCGAGCCCGGCGGAGGCGTTGGCCTGCGGGTCCATATCCAGAAGGAGCACGTCGAACTCGGCCTCGGCGAGGCAGGCGGCGAGATTGACGGCGGTGGTGGTCTTGCCGACCCCGCCCTTCTGGTTGGTCACAGCGATGACGCGGGTCACCGGGCTCCTTTCGCGGGTCACCGATACTAGCAGAGATGACGCGCGGGTCCGGCTCGCTCGGCGAGAGGAGTCAGGCGCTGAGCGGTCGTTTGGCGGCCACGCCCTCGCGCCGCGGGAGCCAGTCGCCGACGGGGCTCGTCTTGCGGAAGACGGCGCAGACGGCGTCGTCCAGCGGTGACGCCGAGAGAGGTACCGGCGGCTCAGCTGTCAGGCCGCAGCGCAGTCCGGCCGCCGCCGCCGCGTCGCCCTCGGCCTCGACCGCGCGCCGCGTCTTGCTCGCCAGCAGGACGCCGTCGTCCGCGAGCAGTGGTGCGGCGAGCTCCACAAGCACGGACAGGTCGGCAACCGCGCGGGCGAGCACGACACCGTGCGCCTCACGCCCCGGGGAGCCGGCGGCGGCGTAGCGCTCGCTGCGCGCGCACGTCACCCGGGCGCGATCCGCGAGCCCGCTCGTCACCACGGCCTCCTCGAGAAAGTCACACTTCTTCGCGACCGCATCGAGCAGCGTGATCCGTACGTTCGGCAGCGCGACGGCCAGCGGGATGCCGGGTATGCCGGCGCCGGCGCCCAGGTCCAGCCAGGCACGCTGTTCGCGCTCGTGCAGCTGCGGTACTGCCAGCAGAGCCAGAGAGTCGCCGATGAGCGTGTCGACGACCGCGACCGGGTCGGTGAGCCCGGTCACGTTGGCGCGGCGCCAGCCGAGCAGCAGCCTGACGTAGGCGACGAGCGCCCCGATCTGGAACTCGCTCAGACTGTGCGTCGCGCCGACCCGCTCCAGCGCGGCCCGCATCCTGAGGTCGTCGTCCATCGGCGTCCGCGCCCGCGGCTCTAGCCGACCACGGCCTCACGCAGCGCGGCCGCAAGCTCGTCGACGTCGGAGGTGGTGGTCTGCCAGGAGCACATCCAGCGGACGGCACCGGCGTCTTCGTCCCAGACGTAGAAGTGATATCGCTCGTGCAGCCTCTCGATCGCCGCCGGCGGCAGGGTGGCGAAGACGGCGTTCGCCTCCACCGGATACGCCAGTTCGACGCCCGGCGTCGCGTCGACCTCGTCGGCCAAGCGCCGGGCCATGGAGTTCGCGTGCCCCGCCGTCTCACGCCAGAGGTCTCCCTCAAAGAGCCGCAACAGCTGGGCCGAGACGAAGCGCATCTTGGAGGCCAGCTGCGTCCCTTGCTTGCGCGCGTACAGGTAGTCGGCGGCGAGCTCGGGGCGCAGGAAGACCACCGCCTCGGCCCCGAGGAGGCCGCTCTTGGTCCCCCCGAGGGTCAGCACGTCGACGCCGCAGTCGGTCGTGAGCTCGCGGAGCTCAAGTCCGAGCGCCACGGCGGCGTTCACCAGTCGCGCGCCGTCCATGTGCAGCAGAAGTCCCGCCTCGTGGGCAGTCCGGGCGAGGGCGGCGGTCTCACGTGGTGTGTACACAGTGCCCAACTCGCTCGACTGCGAGATCGAGGCGACCCTCGCCTGCACGTGGTGCTGGTCGCCGAAGCCGGTGAGCCGGGAGCTCAGGAGCTCCGGTGTCAGCTTGCCGTCGGCCGTCGGCACGTCCACGAGCTTGGCTCCGGCGATCCGCTCAGGAGCACCGCACTCGTCGACGTTGATGTGCGCCGTCTCCGGGCAGATCACCGCCTCGTAGGGCCGCAGCACGGCCGAGAGGGCGGTGACGTTGCCGCCGGTACCGTTGAAGACCGGAAACACCTCAACGTCGCCGAACAGCCGGCGCAGCCGCCCGTGCAGCCGGGCCGTCCACTCGTCGTCTCCGTAGGCACGCGCCCAGCCCTCATTGGCGGCGGCGACCGCTTCGAGGACGGCGGGGTGTGCCCCCGCATAGTTGTCACTGGCGAAGAGCGTGAGCGGGGCGCCTGCGGCGCCGCTCACGACGCTACCTTCTTCTTGAGCGACTCGTAGAACATGTTGAGCGGGAACTCGTCGTCGAGCACCCGGTCGATCCAGGCGCGCGGCTCGGCTTCGTCGGAGAAGACGCGCGCCTCCTCCCGCCACTGCGACCCAAGGTTGGGCGTCACGTAGCGGGCGACGAGGTCATGCGCCGCGATCCAGTACGTCACTTTGCTGGTCTCGATCCCGTGCCGGTACAGCTCCTCGACCAGCTCACGCAACTCGCCGACCGCGCCCTCGACGCGGTCCCAGTCGATCAGCAGCCGGTTGTCGGTCCACCGCACCACTCCGTGGTGATGCAGGTACCCGAAGAGCAGCTGCCCACCGAGGCCGTCGTAGTTGCGCACACGGTTGCCGGTGATGGGAAAGCGGAGAATACGATCGAACAGGATCGCGTACTGGATGTAGCGGGCGAACGAGAAGCCGTCCCGCGCCAACTCACCGGCGGTCCCGTAGGTGGCGAGATCCACGCGCAGCTCCTCGAGCGAATACATCCAGTAGGGCAGCCGCTGACGGATCATGAACGGGTCGAACGGCAGGTCCCCGTGGCTGTGCCAGCGGTCGTGGATCAAGTCCCAGAGGATGTAGGTCTCGAGAGCGAGGTCCGCGGACGACGCAAGCGCCATGGCGTCGGGCGGCATGTCGATCTTGAGGAGTTCGGCGCCCTGCAGGGCCGAGCGCCGGTATCGGGAAGACTCGCGGTCGCAGAAGATGGCGCCGAAGTGGTTGGTCGGCCGTTCGGCGACGCTCACCGTCTCGGGGAAGAGCACCGCGCACTCGCTGTCATAGCCCGCGGTCCTGTCCACCAGCTGCACCGGCACGAACTTGGCGTTGTCGAACGACTCGCGCTCGAGCTGCGCCACGAACTCCGGCCAGGGCGTCCGGGTGATCAGCGCCTCGAAGCGCGTGTCGGGCGACCCGTTGGGCGTATACATGGGGAAGACGACGAGGTTCTCGATCCCGTCCTCCCGGTGCGACTCAGGACGGAAGAGGTCCAGTGAAGCCCGGAAGTCGGGCTTGCCGCATCCGCCCTCCACCCAGTCCTGCAGGTCGACGACCACTTGGGCGAGGTAGTCCTCCTGGTGCGGAAAGTGGGGCGCGAGATCGGCGATGGCCTCGGCCATCGTGACCACGAGCGCCCGTACCTCGCCGGCGTCGTGCGCGGCGAGGTCGACCTCGCCCTTGGGCTCCTGCATGAGTCGAAGAGTGTCGGTCGCGTTCTTGAGGCGCAGCCACGCGGGGTCTCGCGTCGTCTCGGACACGATCGCGGTCGAATCGGAGCGGAAGGCGCCGAGGCCGACCCAGTACGCCATGTTCAGCCAGAGCCGGCGGTTGTCACGCCGCGCAAGATAGTCATCGCCAAAGAGGTCGGAGTCGGCGACGACCACAACGCGGCCCGCCTTGTAGGTCGTCGCCGCGAGCAGTGCGGCCCGCGGCGGGTCGGCGGTCTCGCGGGTCCGCAGCACGACGGCGCCGGCTTCGACCGTGGACAGCGACCCGGAGCGATAGAAGCCGACCTCGCGAACGCGATGCAGGATGCCCGTGTCCGCCGCCGCCGGCGCCGCCTCACCGATGACCCAGGACGGCACACCCTCTCCGGGGTCGTAATCGAAGACGATGGTGTTCTCGAACCCTACGCCAAACGGTGCCAGCAGTTCGTCGAGATTGCCCCCGTGCTTCGACTCCTCTTCCTCGCCGAGGACGATGAGACCGCCGCCGCCGGACACGAAGGCGTGCACGGCGGCGATCTCGGAGGGCGAGAACCGCGGCGAGTCCTCACCCACCGTGCGCTCCCACCTGGAGTCGCTCGGGTGGGCGATCACGAGTACGTCCGAGCCGGCGAGCGCTACCTCGTCGAGCGGGCGGCCGACAGTGGCGGCTACCTCGAAGTCCCGCGCCGCGAGCTCGGCTGCGGCTGCCGCGTATGAGGCAGCGGCGGGATGAGAGGGCCGCATCCGGGCTGCCGCTTCCGGCCGGATCGACCACGCTTCACCGTGGTGTTCGTCGAACAGCACCTTGGCCACGGTGCGCTGGCGCAGGGCATCGAGCATGGGGACCTCCCGCCCACGAGATTCTGACGCGACTTCGGCGCGCGACGTGCCAAGTCCTGGTGAGGGTGTTCTTCCTGGGCCGGCGGCGCGGTCAAACCCCAAGGCGGTGACGGCCTCCGGTCACCGGCGCGTCGCTAAAGGTCGCAGCGCTTGGTGAGGACGAGCACGGTACCGCCCCCGTCCGGCTTGCGCAGGTCGAAGTCGTCGACGACGGCGCGAATGATCGAGATGCCCATGCCACCCTCGGCGAGATGGAAGTCACTCAGGTTGCGGCATTCCGGACAATCGTCGTCGTCCTCGTGGAACCCGCCTCCTTCATCCTGGATGAGCACCGTGACGCCGTCGCTGTGCACCGTGAACTCGAGATGGACCAAGCCCTCATCGTGATCGTAGGCATGGCGCACTGAGTTGGAGCACGCCTCGGTGAGCGCCAGCTTGAGGTCGGCGACGGCGTCCTCGGAGAAGCCCCCCCGCGAGCGGAGCAGTCCGGACAGGGCCAGACGGCCGAGCGACACGAACTCCGCCTTCGCTGGTATATCGAGCTTCACATAGTCATCCACGGCCGGAGAATCCTATTCGCTCAAGGGCTGACAAGCCAAGGTCTACGCCCGCCACGTACAGAGAGTCACTTCTTGACGGACGTCCGAACGTTCACGTTCTGCCCACACATCGCACAGAATGTTCCCCGCAGCGCCACATCCTCAACCGCGTGGCCGGTCCGCCTGACCAGGAGCCGTTTACAGTTCGGGCAGACGGTGTTTTCCCCTTCGTGCCCCGGCACGTTCCCGAGATAGACGAACTCGAGACCGGCGTCGTGTCCGATGCGCACGGCATCCTCGAGCGTCGGGATGGGCGTCGGCGGCACGTGCGCGAACTCGAGGTACGGCATGAAACGGGTGACGTGCCACGGCGTGCCCGGGCCGAGACTGTCGGCGATCCACCTGGCGATACCACGAAGCGTCGCCTCGTCGTCGTTGAGCGTCGGGATGACATTGGTGACGATCTCGACGTGGCATCCGTACTCGGACTTGGCCAGCTCAGCCGCGGCAAGTACAGGCGCCATGTCCGGGATGCGGCAGAGCTCCTTGTACTGAGCGTCGCTGAATCCTTTGACATCGACGCGGTAAGCGTCGATGTGTGGACCGAGAACGGCGAGAGCGTCCTCTGTGATGAAGCCGTTGGTGACCATCACCGTGTAGAGACCCTGCTCATGCGCCGCCTGAGCGCCGTCGAGGATGTACTCGAGCCAGATAGTCGGCTCGTTGTAGGTCCACGCCACGCCCTGACACGCGTTGTTCGCGGCCAGCACGGAGAGGTTGCGGATGGGCAGGTCGCGCAGATCGCGGGTGGCCTCGGCCGGGTCCGCGTGCGCGATCTGCCAGTTCTGGCAGTGACGGCAGGCGAAGTTGCAGCCCATACTGCCCAACGAGAGCACCGTAGTCCCGGGGAAGAAATGATAGAGAGGCTTCTTCTCGATAGGATCGGCCGCGACGCTACATACCTTGCCGTAGGTGATGGCGTACAGCACCCCGTCGCGGTTGACCCGCGCCCGGCACGTGCCGCTCTTGCCGGGCGCGATGCGACAGAGGCGAGGGCAGACGTGGCACTGCACCACACCCTCGCCCAGCGGTTCGTAGAGCATCGCTTCGTGCCAGTTCACCGTTGCAGCCATGGTCACACCTCCGGCCGGCGGTCGAGCGTGCCGCCGTCCGCGTTGCCGAACGCTGACCCAGCCCACTTGGAGAGGAGATGCCCGGCCGCGCCTTGGAAGCCCACTCCGGTGTGGCCGCGGGCTGGTCGTGCTCCCCCATGGGGGAGCACGACCTCGCGCGGCCGGCTGCAGAGCGGGATGGGGCTGTCGGTGACATCGGTCAAGGGCCATCGATTCTACCCTGCTATACTCGGCCTGCCGACCGGCGGCCGTCCTGCCCAGGTCCGGCGACCGCTCACCATGATCCCTTCGCCTGCCACTCCATGACCCAGCCGCCCGCACCCGCCGGGACGGTCGCCTACCGCGCCGGCGGATCCGTCTACCTCAACGTCACCAATCGCTGTTCCAGCTCGTGCGAGTTCTGCCTCCGCGACTGGGCCGACGGTGTGTACGGCGAGGACCTCCGCCTGGACCACGAGCCGGAGCTCGACGAGGTCACGCAGGCGATCGAGGTCGCCTTCATGGATGGACCGGCCGAAGAGGTCGTGTTCTGCGGCTTCGGCGAGCCGACCATGCGGCTCGAGGTCGTGCTCGCCGTCACGGAATGGCTGCGCCTGCGCCGCATCCGCAGCCGGCTCGACACGAATGGACACGGCGAGCTGCTCAACCCGCGCGTGGACGTGCCGGCGGCCTTGGCAGCGGCCGGCCTCGACGCCGTCACCGTCAGCCTCAACGCTGCGACTCCCGAAGAGTACGACCGCGTATGCCGGCCCGTGTTCGCGAAGTCCTACAGGGCCGTCCTGCGTTTCGCCGAACAGTGTCTTGCGCATGGAATAGGGACCACGCTGACCGCCGTCGACTTCCCGGGCGCCGACCTGCCCGCGGTCGCCGACCTCGCCGCCGCAATGGGCGCGGGCTTCAGGGCCCGCGGCTACGCGGCGCCGCGCGCGTGTGCAGCTGCCGAGGAGAAGGGAGACCAGTGATGGCCGAGTCCGGGGCGCGGATCCTGCTCGTCGACGACGAGGAGGCGATCCTCAAGCTGCTGCGGTTCCCGCTCGAGAAGGAGGGCTACCAGGTCATCACCGCCCGCGACGGCGACGAGGCACTCGAGACCTTCACCCGCGAGGACTTCGACTTGGTCATCCTCGACATCATGCTGCCCCACGTGGACGGCATGGAGGTCTGCCGCCGCATCCGCGCGCAGAGCATCGTGCCGATCATCATGCTCACCGCCAAGAGCGACGAGTTCGACAAGGTGCTCGGACTCGAGATCGGCGCCGACGACTACATCACCAAGGACAAGTTCAGCCTGCGCGAGTTCCGCAGTCGAGTGCGCGCGCAGCTGCGCCGCGCCGAGATGAGCCGCAGCGCGGAGGCCACCAAGAAGGAGGTCATCAAGGTCGATGATCTCGAGGTGGACGTCCTCAAGCGCAACGTCATCGTGCGCGGCGTCAAAGTCGACCTGACCTACATCGAGTTCGAGATCCTCAAGACGCTCATCTCTCATCCCGGCAGAGTGTACAGCCGCCAGCTGCTGCTCCAGCTGGTGTGGGGCGACAGCGACTATCGCGACTCGCGCACCGTGGACGTGCACATCCGCCATCTGCGCGAGAAGCTCGAATCCGACGCCAAGGACCCCGAGTTCATCTTCACGGTCCGAAACATCGGCTACAAGTTCCGCGAGTTCTGATGCGGTAGGCGCCGGACGCGCCGCGCCCCGACCTCATGTTCCGCTCCGTAAAGAACTGGCTCACGCTCCTCATCGTCGCCCTCGTCGCCCTCGCGATGCTGGTGGCGTGGGTCTACGTCGTCCCGCCGCTGCGCGGACGCCTGGTGGAGCAGAAGCTCGCCGATGTGCGCCTCAACGCCGGCCTGATCAGCCAGACCGTCAGCCAGTGGATCAACTACGATTCGAGCTCCAGCCAGCTCATCGTGAACAACCCGGAAGCGCTGGATCTCACCGTGAGCACGCTCGCCGCGCGTCTCGGCGGACGCGTCATCGTGTACACGCGCAACCTCGTGCCACGCAAGGATTCGGGCAGCCAAGACCCCCTCGACGTCGCCAACTACCCGATGCTCGAGGACGCGGTGCGTCAGGGGCACGTCACACAGGGCACGGTGACCACGGATCGAGGTCCCGTCGCGGCAACGGCCGTACCGCTGTACTCGCCGACGACGGGACGCACCGTCGTGGCCGCAGTGCTGGTGATCGCGTCGCTCGAGGACGTGAACAACGCGGTCGAGGCGATGCAGCGCCAGTTGCTGTTCGCCTCGATCCTGGCGCTGGGCATCAGCCTGATCCTCGGCTACATGGCCTCGTACTTCATCGCGCGCCGGCTGAAGCGCATCGAGCGCAGCGCCGAGCTCATCGCCGGTGGCGACCTCTCCGCCAAGGTGCCCGCAACGGTCGAGGACGAGATCGGCCAACTGGCAGACACCTTCAACGTCATGGCCGACAGGCTGCGCAGCGCCTTCGCCCAGGTCGAATACGAGCGCGACCGCGTGGAGGTACTGCTCAACGACCTGAGCGAGGGCGTGGTCGGCGTCTCCTCCGAGGGAAGGGTCACCATCGCCAACCCTGCCGCCGCGATCCTCCTGGACGCGCCGATGCCCGTGGGCGCGACCGTTGACGAGGCGCTCCCGGCCGACGTCGCTCAGCTCTGGCGCGACTCCCAGGTGGACGCCGACTTCGACATGATCGTGTTCGCGCATGACGACGTGACCCTCGAGGCGACCACCTATCCCGTGGGCGGCGACGCAGATTTCACCTCCATCGTGGTGCTGCGCGACGTGACAGCCCAGGCGCGCCTCGAGCGCGCGCGGCGCGACCTCATCGCCAACGCGTCGCACGAGTTCAAGACGCCTCTGTTCTCGCTCGCCGGCTCGCTCGAGCTGATCGACGAGGGCGACCTCAGCGCGGAAGAGCAAAGCGAGTTTCTTCAGGTCATGCGCCAGCAAGTCGACAGACTGCGCAACATGGCCGTCAGCATGCTCGACCTGTCCCGAGTCGAGGCCGGCTCGTTCGAGCTCATCCCCGAGTCCGTGGACCTCGTCGCCATCGGCCGGTCCGTCCTGGACGAGTTCCAGGCGCAGGCTCAGTCCAAGCACGTGGAGCTGTCGTACGAGGGCGCGGAGGGGCAGACCGCATGGTGCGACGAGCAGCGCCTGGTCCAGGTGCTCCGCGCGCTGATCGACAACGCCATCAAGTACTCGCCGCCCGGCAGCTCCGTGCGCCTCACGTCGAGTCAGGGGGACGAGGAGGCCGTCGTGGTCGTCACCGACGACGGCCCGGGCATCTCCCCCAGTGAGCTGCCGCACGTGTTCGAACGCTTCCACCGCGGGCGAGAAGAGCGAGGCACGACGACGGGCGCGGGCCTTGGCCTGTCCATCGCCCGCGAGCTCACCGAGATGATGGGCGGCAGCATCACCGCTGAATCGCCGGCATCCGGCGGCGCATGCTTCACCGTGCGGCTGCCGCGCACCGCCGGCGAACGCCGGCGACGGGCCTCCTCCTGACCGGCCCGTGACCGCGTTCACGAGCCTTAACCCACTCCACGCGGTTGCTTAACAGGTCTGTAGGGGGCAGGTAATAGCCGACGGACATGGTCAATACCGACTATCGGCCAGGGCGGGCGGGCCTGCTCTCGCTGTGTTCGATTACGAGCTACGAAGGGAAGCAGGCATGAAGCTCAAAGGGTTCCTGGCAGGCCTTGCCGGTGGCGCCGTAGCGGCCGCCGCCGTGGTCCTCCTCCTGGTGTTCGTTTTCGACCTCGGGGAGGTCAACAAGACCGTGGTCCAGGCCACGCCCGAGACGCCGACCGTCTACAGCACCCCGGCGACGACCGGAACGCTCTCGCCGGAGCAGATCTACAGCAACCTCTCCGGGGGCGTCGTCATGGTCCTCTCCGACTTCGGCAGCTCCGGGACCGGCCAGTTCGGCCAGACACAGAGCTCACAGGCGCTCGGCACCGGCTTCGTGGTCGACAAGCAGGGCTACATCCTCACCAACGCTCACGTCGTTGACGAGAGCGGCCAGAGAGCCTCCAGCGTGACGGTCGTCTTCAACAAGGGCGGCAACGAGACACAGCGCGTCCCCGGTCAGCTCGTCGGCGTGGACGTCGGCAGCGACGTCGCCGTCATCAAGGTGGATCCGGGCAAGGTCGACCTGAACCCGCTACCGCTCGGTGATTCCGCCAAGGTAGCCGTCGGCGAGCCGGTCGTGGCCATCGGCAACCCGCTCGGCTACGACTTCTCGATCACCTCCGGCATCGTGTCCGCCACCGGCCGCAGCCTACAAGCGCCGAACGGCCAGACGATCCCCAACGGCATCCAGACCGACGCGGCCATCAACCAAGGCAATTCCGGCGGCCCGCTCATCGACAATTCCGGCAAGGTCATCGGCATCAACGAGCAGATCGCTTCATCGGGCGGCGGGAACGACGGTCTTGGGTTCGCCGTGCCGATCAACACGGCGATCCGATCCATGGAGCAGTTGAAGGCGAACGGCAAGGTGACCTACGCGTGGATGGGCGTCAGCCTGCAGACGCTGACCAGTGACATCGCGAGCACGTTCAACGTGAACACACAGGGCGGCGCCCTGGTGGAGCAGGTCTCGCCGGGCAGCCCGGCCGCCAAGGCCGGGATCAAGGGCGGCAGCCAGACCGTCACCGTCCAGGGCGAGCAGTTCGTCATCGGCGGCGACGTCATCGTCAAGGCCGACAGCACGGAGATCCAGACGGCCGACGATCTCATCGCCTACCTCGGCACCAAGAAGCCGGGCGATACGATCACGGTCACGGTCGAGCGCGACGGCAAGACTCAGGACCTCAGCGTCACCCTCGCGGAACGCCCGAGCAACCTCTGACCGGAGGAGGCGCGACGCCCTGCCGGCGCCGCGCCTCCTCCTTGATCTGGGCCGCCTCCCACTTTTTCGGGTAGGCGGCCCACTTTTTTTGACATGCCGCTGGGCGCGGGTGTATACCGTGTATCCAAGCCGTGACCGACACGGGGAGCGTCGTCCAAGCCGCCTCGCCCTCCGTCACGCCTGGGAGCCATCCGCGCCGAATGACGGAGGTCGCTTGCTCACGCAGCCACTCGATGCCCGCGTCCGGGCTCTGCTACCCATCGTCCGCGGCCTGGCAGAGATGTTCGGCCCGGACTGTGAGGTCGTCCTCCATGATATCCGCCGGCTGCCGCACTCCATCGTCGCCATCGAGAACGGGGCCGTGAGCGGCCGAACCGTCGGCGACGTGCCCACCGATCGCATGCTCCGCAACCTGCGCACCACGGACCAGACCCAGGATGTACGCCTCTACATCTCGTCGCACGACGGCAAGATCCTCAAGTCGCTCGCCGTCACCCTGCGTGATGAGGACGGCGAGCCGTACGGCCTGCTCGGCCTCAACTACGACATCTCCGAGGTCGTGCAGGCCCAGCGGACGCTCGCCAACTTCGCCGCGGTCGGGCGCCTCGGCAGTGAAGCGACCCCGGAGGCGGGCGAGATCTTCGCCGGCGACATCCGCGAGGTGGTCGCCGGCATGGTGACGAAGGCCGTCGGCGAGATGGGCAAGACGCCCGCCGCGATGACCCGCGAGGAGAAGATGGAGGTCGTCAAACGCCTGGAGGCGCGCGGAGCGTTCCTGGTCAAGCGGTCGGCCGAACAGGTCGCGGAAGCCCTTGATCTCTCGCGATATACGATCTTCGCCTACCTGAAAGAGATCCGCCACGGCGACAACGGCGGCGACCGGTGACCCGCGACGACAGCACCGACCCGGCTGGTGTCAGGCCGGACCCGGCCACCGTCGGCGCCCTCTACGACATCATCGCCGGCTCGGGCGTCCACTCGCTGGCGGTCGTCGGCCTCGTCAAGAACGCCGGCAAGACCACGGTCGTCAACGCACTCATGGCCAACTGCCCGCGGCGCTTCGGCCTCACCTCGCTGGGCCTGGACGGAGAACGAACCGATCACCTCACCGGCCTCGCCAAACCGAGCGTCGCTCCCCCCAGGGGCACACTGATCGCGACGACGCGGGGCTCGCTTGAGCGCTCCCGCTACGCAATGGAAGCGATCGAGGAGCTGCCCTTCCACACTCCTCTCGGTCGCGTGGTGATCGGGGAGGCGGGCGGAGACGGAGCTGTCGAGGTGAGCGGCCCGACCACGCTCGCCGAGCTCCATGTCACTGTGGAGAGGCTGCAGGCGCTGGGCGCCGATCAGGTGATCGTGGACGGCGCCATCAACCGCATCGGCAGCGCCTCGCCGCGCGTCAGCGACGGCGTGGTGATCGCCACCGGCGGTATGGTCGGCGACTCGCTGAGCGACGTGCTCGACACCACGCTGGGCGCGCTCGATCTGCTGATGCTGCCGGGCGTCCGACCAGAGACCCGGCAGCTCGTGGCGAGGCACGCCGCTGCCGGCTCGCGTGCCGTCGCCTTCACGGCCGGCGGCGTGGCCCACCCACTGGGGCTCGCGACCGTGGTCGGAGAGGGAGTCACGGTTGCGCGCGAAGTCGAGCGACTGGGCGCCGACACGTTGCTCGTCGGCGGCGCCCTCACCCAGGAGTTCGTCGACGACTTCACGCGCACCCTGCCGCCGCGCACAGAGCTCCGCGTCATCGTTCGCGACCCCACCGTACTGGTGCTGCCGGCGGCGATGGTCGGCCGCTTCTTGCGCCGCGGCATCCGTCTCGAGGCGCTCACGCCGCTGCGCGTGCTCGCGCTCACGGTCAATCCGTTCCGGGTGCCTCAGCCCTATCAGCCCAAGGTCTTCTTCTCCGCGGTCGCCGACGCAGTCGGCGACCGCCTGCCGATGTTCGATGTCGTGAACGGGTTCGCGCGGCTGCCGGGGGGCGGCCCGCCAGATCCCGCGTCCTCTTCTTCCTCCTGACGAAAGTGGGTGGTCACGTGAACGATGCCCTGCGACTGAACAGCGAGCTGGTCGAGCGCGCCCATGCGGCGGCGAACGCCATCGCCGACGACATCCAGCAACACATCGAAGAGCACACGACCGATACGACGGAGCGCGCGACCCTTCGCCTGCTCGGCATCGCCGGCGTCAATGAGATCGACGTGCCGCTGGTCAACGTCGTGGCCGAGCACGCTCGCGATCTGCTGCCTGGAGGCATCATGCGGCCGTTCGTCGACCTCATGAACGAGAGCGGCAAGAGCGCCCAGGAAGTCGCTGCCTGCATCGCGTCCGGCGACCTCGCGCTCGCGGAAGTGCCTGCCGAGCGGCGGGCCGCCGCCGAGGCGCGCGGCGAGGCGCTGGCCCGCGAGGGCGTCGCCCGCATCGACGCCGTCCGCGCGCGCCGCAACGAGCTTGTCGCCGAGACGGGTGAGGCGCTCAAGCCCTACGTCTACGTCATCGTCGCGACCGGCAACATCTATGAAGATGCTGCGCAGGCCCAAGCGGCCGCGCGGGCCGGCGCCGACGTGATCGCTGTGATCCGCACCACGGCCCAGAGCTTGCTCGACTACGTGCCCTTCGGCGAGACGACCGAAGGATTCGGCGGCACCTACGCCACGCAGGAGAACTTCCGCTTGATGCGCGCCGCGCTCGACGAGGTCGGCGAGGAGCTCGGCCGCTACATCCGCCTCTGCAACTATGCCAGCGGCCTCTGCATGCCGGAGATCGCCACCATGGGCGCGCTCGAGCGCCTCGACATGATGCTGAACGACTCCATGTACGGCATCATCTTCCGCAACATCAACATGCAGCGGACGTTCGTCGATCAGTACCTCAGCCGCCTCATCAACGCGCGCGCCGGCATCATCATCAACACCGGCGAGGACAACTACCTGACGACGGCAGACGCCTTCGAAAAGGGCTACACCGTCGTCAGTTCCGACTTCATCAACGAGGCGTTCGCCCTGCGCGCCAACCTCGAACCCTGGCAGATCGGCCTCGGCCACGCCTTCGAGATCAATCCGCAGACGCCCGACCAGGTCGTCTACCAGATCGCCGACGCGCAGCTCATCCGCCAGCTCTTTCCCGGCTACCCGCTCAAGTACATGCCGCCCACCAAGTACATGCCGGGCGACATCTTCCAGGGCCACATCATCGACGGCATGTTCAACTTCACCGGCATCTTCACCGGACAGGAGATCATGCTGCTGGGGATGCTCACTGAGGCCCTGCACACACCGCTGCTCCAGGACCGCTATCTCAGCATCAAGAACGCGAAGTACGTGTTCGAGAGCTGCCGCGATCTCGCCGACGAGGTCACCTACAAGCCGGGCGGCAAGATCGAGCAGCGCGCCAACGACCAGCTGCAAAAGGCCACCGAGCAACTCGAGCACGTGCGCGACATCAGCCTCTTCAAGGCGCTCGAGGACGGCGAGTTCGCCGACGTCAAGCGCGACCCGAGGGGCGGTCGCGGCTTCGACGGCGTCTTCAAGGTCGGGCCGGACTACTTCAACCCGTTCTTCGCGGCGCTGCGTGAGGGCCGGATGAGCGGGCCCCCCGAGGGCCCGGCCGCCGGCTCGACCCCCTCGGCCGCGGAAAGGGGGCACTGATGCTTATTAGACCGTACGGTGATACACGTGATGACGGCGTCATCCAATTCTCGTTCACGCTGCCCATGGCCTACTCGATCAAGTCGGCCGACGTCGGCAAGCAGTTCCTCGAGAAGCTCGGCTTCCACACAGTCGGCATCGCCGAGTGCAAACCGATCGACCCGGAGTACACCTTCTTCGTCGCCTACGGTCGCACAGATACCGGGATCGACCCCGACGAGGTCAAAGGTGACTACCTCGAGGTCGAGGAGATGGACTACTACGCGATCAACGCGCTCATCCAGGAGAGGCTCGGGCGCAAGCTCGGTGTCGTCGGCGCGGCCATCGAGAGCGACGCCCACACCGTGGGCATCGATGCGATCATGAACATGAAGGGCTTCGCCGGGAACTACGGGCTCGAGCGCTATCCTGAGATGGACGCGCTCAACATGGGTTCGCAGATCCCCTGCGCTCAGCTCCTGCGTACGGCGCTCGAGCGCGACGCCGACGCGATCCTGGTGAGCCAGATCGTGACGCAGAAGAACATCCACGTGCAGCATCTCACCCAGCTCATCGAGCTGCTCGAGGCCGAGGGCGTCCGCGAGCGTTTCGTGCTCGTCGTCGGGGGGCCGCGCATCAACAACGCGTTCGCCAAGGAGCTCGGCTACGACGCCGGGTTCGGACCGCGCACGACGCCCCTCGAGGTCGCGTCGTTCCTCGCTCAAGAGGTCGTGCGCAGGCACGAGGAAGCCTGACCCGGTAGCATGGACATGTGCAATTCCACTCAATGTGTCGTGATGCAGAGCGTTGAAGTCGCGTCGGGGGCTGCAGCCACACACGCAACGGCTCAAGGAGGCCGCAGTGTCTGACAACGACATCGTCATTCTCTCTGCAGTACGGACGGCACAAGGGCGCTTTCAGGGTGGCTTCGCGGGCACCCCTGCTCAAGAACTCGGCGCGGCCGCCATGGCAGAGGCACTCAAACGTGCCGGCGTCACCGGCGATCAGCTCGACGAGGTCATCTTCGGCAACGTGATCCAGGCGGGCCTCGGCCAGAACACCGCCCGCCAGGCCGAGCTCAAGGCCGGCATCCCGGAGAGCGTGCCGGCCATCACCGTCAACCGCGTCTGCGTGTCCAGCGCCTCGGCGCTCGCCTGGGCTGCGGCGAACATCAAGGCCGGCGACGGCGAGCTGTATCTGGTCGGCGGCACCGAGAACATGACGCGCGCGCCGTGGCTGCTGCAGGACGGCCGTAGAGGCTACCGCATGGGTATGCCGTCGGCGGAGATGTTCGACTCCATGGTCCTCGACGGCCTGTGGTGCGCGATCGGCGGTACCCACATGGGTCTCACCGCAGAGAACCTGAGCGAGCAGTTCGACATCAGCAAGGAGCAGCAGAACGAGGTCGCCTATCAGAGCCAGTTCCGCGCGACCAAGGCGATCAAGGACGGCCGGTTCAAGGACGAGATCGTCCCGGTCGTGATCCCGCAGCGCAAGGGAGACCCAAAGGTGGTCGACACCGACGAGTGCCCGCGCGAGACGTCCCCGGAGATCCTTGCCGGCCTCAAGCCGGTGTTCAAGAAGGACGGCGTCGTGACGGCCGGGAACGCGTCCGCCATCGCCGACGGCGCGAGCGCGCTGGTCGTCACATCCCGCAAGAAGGCCGCGGCGCTGGGTCTCAGGCCTATCGCGGAGCTGGTCAGCTACGCGACCGTCGCCGTCGACCCCTCCATCATGGGCCTCGGCGAGACCAAGGCTGCGCAGCTTGCGCTCGAGAAAGCGGGCATGACGAGCAACGATGTTCAGCTCGCCGAGCTCAACGAGGCCTTCGCCTGCGTCGCTGCACTCGCCATCCGCGAACTCGGACTCGACGCCGACATCGTCAACGTCAACGGCGGCGCCGTTGCCCTCGGCCACCCGCTTGGCAGCACTGGCACACGCATGATCGTCACACTCATCCACGAGCTCCAGAAGCGCGGCCAGGAGATCGGCCTCACCGGCGCCTGCGTGGGCGGCGGCCAGGGCGCCGGCTCGGTCATCAGAGTAGAGGGCTGATATCGCCCACGACACGACCCCGGATGAGCCGGGCGCGGGAGCGGTTCGCACCCGCCCGCGCCCGGTCGCCCTTCGGGGGGAGGGAGAAGGGATGAAGGAAGGCAACAAGTTCGGGGCCCATAGGGTCATCGAGCCGCAGGGCGTCCTGCCGCAGCCGGCCTGGAAGATCGACAACACCATGGAGATCTACGACGACGAGATCCTCATCGACGTCGATACGCTGAACATCGATGCGGCGAGTTTCACGCAGATCGAAGAGGCCGAGGGTGGCGACGTCCAGAAGATGGCCAGGCACAGCCTGGGCATCATCGCCGAGCGCGGCAAACACCATAACCCGGACACGGGCTCTGGCGGCATGCTGCTCGGCACTGTGAGGGAGATCGGCCCCAAGCTCAGGGACCGCGACCTCAAGGTGGGCGATCGCATCGCGACCCTCGTCTCCCTTTCCCTGACCCCCCTCAAGGTGGATGAAGTCATCTCGATCAACAAGGACACCTGCCAGGTGAAGGTCAAGGCCCAAGCCATTCTGTTCGAGACCGGCATCTACGCGAAGATGCCCGCCGACATGGACGAGCCGCTCGCGCTCGCCATTCTCGATGTGGCCGGCGCGCCGGCGCAGGCGGCCAAGCTCAGCAAGCCCGGCCAGACGGTGTTCATCATCGGGGCCGGCGGCAAGAGCGGCCTGCTTTGCGCCTACGAGGCCAAGAAGCGCGTCAAACCGACCGGCAAAGTCGTCTGCCTTGTTCACGGCGACGCCGGCAAGAAGCGCCTCGAGAAGTCCGGCTTCGCCGACATCATCATCCAAGGCTCGGCGACGGACCAGCTCTTCGTGTACGAGGAGGTCAAGAAGGCGACCGACGGCGAGATGGCCGACCTGACGATCAACTGCGTCGACATCCCCAACACCGAGATGGCCTCGGTCCTCGCGACCAAGGATGACGGGATGGTTTACTTCTTCAGCATGGCGACAAGCTTCACGTCGGCTGCCTTGGGCGCCGAGGGCATCGGCGCCGACACACTGATGATCATCGGCAACGGCTACACCAAGGACCACGCCGTGATCTCGCTCGAAGTCGTGCGCGAGAGCCCGATGCTGATGGAGATCTTCCGGGACACGTATGCCACCGGCGCCGGAAACCCGGAGCCGGTAGGATTGAAGGCCTGACGCTTCGGGGCGCGCCCGTCCGCTTCGGCGCCCCCACCAGCACCACCCAACGGCGAGGGCCCCCGCGGGCCCTCGCCGTTTCATGTTTCACGTGAAACGCCGCCACGACCGGTCCGGGGTTTTCCACTAGGCACTGCGCCGTGCAGCGACGACAAGGGCCACCGTTTCACGTGAAACGGTGGCCCTTGTCTCGATAGCAGACTCTCCGGGGCCGGTCAGTGGGAGGCGCCCAGGGAGAAACGTCGGTTCAGTAGCTCCAGCCGCCCATCATGCCGCCGCCCGAGCTCGACGCGCCGTAGCCAGTGCCCTGTGCGCCGGCATCGTACCCGGCGCCGCCGCAGCCGCCGCAGCCGCCGCCGCGCGGCGCGGCGCCAGCGGGGCCGGCGCCGGCAGGCGCATCGACGCCATACTTCTCGAACAACTCGCGCATGTCGTTCCAGTGCTCCTCACGCAGCTTCTGGAGCGCGGTCTGGGCCTCCGCGCCTGAAGTATCGGAGCCGTACTGGTCGGACCAGGCCTGCACCTCCTTCTGGTGCTCGGCGCGCAGGTCCTGCATCGCCTCCAGCGCCTTCGCATTGCTCATGAGCGCGCCGCAGGCGCCGTTTCCCGTCGCGCGCCGCGTCACGGTCGATCTGGTCGCGCCGTAGGCGACGGCGACTACAGACAAAGCGATAGCCGCGATCGTCGCGATCAAAGCGACCCTCTTCCAGTGTCGTCTCACTTCGCCACTCCCTTCCGCGCGGCACCGCCGCGCCCGAAGTCAGCTGCTTCGCGACCGATATGACGAACCGCCCGGCCGCGCGTTCCGTGCGCCATGCTACACGGAAGTTGTGAAGAACCTCTGAAGGACTTCCTGCATCAGGGGGGCGGCACAGTCAGAAGCGCGAAGCGCGGGGGGGGCGGGATCAAGCCCATCCTCCGCGTCGCAGCCGCCCGCCTCGCGGCCTGCTAGGATCGTCGCGTCGGATGTGAGCGCCGTCTTGCGGGTACACATCTGGTGCCGTCAGCGATCTCCTGGAGGTAGGCGTGACCCACGAAGACGTGATGCGTGCGCTCTCAAGCGTCAAGGACCCTGAGTTGCAGCGTGACATCGTCGAGCTCGGGATGGTCCGCGACGTCGTCCTCGACGACGCGCGGATCGGCGCGACGATCGTGCTCACCACCGCCGGCTGCCCGCTGCGCAATCAGATCCGCGCCGACGCCGAACAGGCCCTCGCGGCCGTCGCCGGCGGTCGCACCGTCGACGTGAAGCTCGACTCCATGTCCTGTGACGAGCGAGACGCCCTCGCCGGTCGTCTTCGCCAGCGTGACCAGCTCAAGCAATCGCTCTTCGGGCCCGGCTCTCGCACGCGGACCATCGCTGTGGCGAGCGGCAAGGGCGGCGTCGGCAAGAGTACCGTGACCGTCAACCTTGCGACCGCCCTGGCGGCCCAAGGACACGCGGTCGCCCTCATCGACGCGGACGTCTACGGACCGACGGTGCCGCTCATGATGGGGCTCCCCGCAGTGCCGCCCGAGACTCACGAGGGCAAGATGATCCCGCCTGAGGCCCACGGCGTGAAGGTCGTCTCCATGGGCTTCTTCCTCCCCGACAACGAGCCGGTCGTGTGGCGCGGACCGATGCTGGGCCGCGCGATCGAACAGTTCCTCGGCGACGTCCTCTGGGGGAGCCCCGACTATCTCCTCATCGACCTCCCACCCGGAACGGGCGACATCGCCCTCACGATCGCGCAGATGATCCCGGGGGCCGAACTGATCGTTGTGACGACGCCGCAGGAAGCCGCCGCACGCACCGCGATCAAGGCCGCGAAGATGGCGCAGATGACCAAGCAGCGCGTCCTCGGCGTCGTCGAGAACATGGCGTACTTCGTGTGTCCCGACTGCGGCAGCCGCCACTACATCTTTGGCCGCGGCGGCGCCTTTGAGATCGCTCGCCTCATGGACACGCGGCTTCTCGGCCGCATCCCTCTGGACGAGGCCACCCGTGAAGGAGGGGACAACGGGATCCCTGCGGCTCTCGACCCGTCCACGCCCGTGGGAGCCGCCTTCACGGACATCGCAAGGACGCTCGATGGAGGCGACATCACGGCCATCGACGCCGAGGACCCCGCCGCGGACGGCGGCGCTCCCGCCTAGAGACGCACCGGGGTTTCGCCTTACTGCTATGTGATTCGTAGGCAGCCCTGACGGCGCGCGTCCGCAACGGCGGTGGCGCGGAAGGCCGCACTTCGGGTCGCGTGCGAGCCGCCGGAGGCAAGCCAGGCAGGTCGTTTCGGCCTGCGGCACCGCCGCATTCTGCCAATTCCTTCGCGCGAGGCTTGCCTCCGACAGGATTGTGGTCAGAATTGGTGAACTTCTGAGCGTCCGGCGAACCCCTACCCCCCTTTCATGATGCGCGTAGGACGAGCGAACGGCGAAGGCTGGCTCCGTCTCGGTGAAGCGGCTGCGGAGCTTGGCATCAGTCTCAACACGCTGCGGCGCTGGAGCGACTCCGGCAAGCTGACCTGCTATCGCAGCCCCGGCGGACACCGCCGCTACCGACGCGCCGACGTCGAGGCGCTGCTGCGCACCGAAGACGCATCGGGCGGCGTCACGACCGCCGCGCAGACGCGCGCGGCGACGGCCCCGCATGCCGGCGGTGATCTGCGTGCGCCCCTGCTCGCTCTGGCTCGAGTCGCGGCCGAAGGCGTCGGCGTGACCGAATGCAGGATCTCCCTTCCGGAAGCGGACGACGCGTTCACGGTCCTCACCGCACGCAGTCGTACAGGCGGCCTGGCGCCCTTTGAAGGCGAGAGCGCACCTGAAGAACCCTTGCCCACGGTACGCGAAGTACTACGCACCGGGCGAAGACTCGTCATCGCCGACCTCGGCAGCACCAGCCTTCTCGAGCGGCTGGAGGCGGAGACGCTCCGCCGGCGCGGTGACGCTGCGATCCTGGCCGTGCCCCTGGCAATCGGAGGCCGAAACTGCGCCGTGCTCGAACTCGTGGAATCACGAGCACCGCGCGGCTTCACCGGCCCCAATGTGACCTTCGCCGAGTTCATGGCCGGGCAGGCGGCCCAGCTGCTCGCGGATGACGACGGGCCGGGTACGCACACCCTGATCAGCGCCACGCTGCCCGATGGGATCGTTCCAGACGAACCGCCACCGGCGCCCGGGCCCCGGGACCTGCTCGCCCCGCTCGCCGGCCGGCTGCGCCAGGAATTACGCGCCGTCGCCTGCGACATCTTTCGCTACGACCACAAGGCCGGGACGCTCGAGCCGGTCGCCGCGTCCACGGCCGACGACGCCCTGCCGCTTCACGGTCTCCGGCACCCCATCGCGGACTTCGGCGCGGCCGCCGCGGCGCTCTCCTCCGGCAGCCCAGTGCTCATCCGCGACCTCCTGGCCATCAAGGCGGCGGGACCGCACCTGACGCGCCGGGACCAGAGTGGCGCGAGAAGTGTCCACGCCACGCCCATTCACTTCGGACAGGAGGTCGTCGGCCTCCTCGAAGTGTACGGCGGAGACACCGAATCGACGCTCGATCGGAAGGAGATCGCCCTGGTCGAAGCGGCGGCCGCGACGGCCGCTCTCGCCCTCACGGGCGATCACGACCCCGCAATGCTGACACGCCGCATCGCGCAGCTCGACGATCTCATCGCCGGGTTCAGTTCGCCGCCCGCGGCCATGGACGCCGAATCGCTCGTGCTCTCCACGTTGCGCGCGCTGCGCACGCGCCAAGGCTTCGACGCCTGCACCGTGTACCGGGTCGACGGCAGCGTGGCGAAGCCGTTCCCAGATGGTGACGCCGGCGGCAACCCCGTGAACGCCGGCGGCTCCTGGCAGCTCGGCGACTACGGGCCGGCGGCCCGGGCGCTGGCCGACCGTTCGCCCGTGGTCGTCTCGGTCGACTCGGATGGATCGATCTCGCCTGACGAGGCCGCTCGCCATTTAGTCGGTCGCGGCCTCCACGGCGCCGTCTTGGCGCCGCTCGTGTTCTGGGACGACCTGGTCGGCGTGCTCGAGCTCGGTTCGGCCACGCAGGCCGGGCTGGCCACCGAGGTACACATCGCCCAGGTGGCCGCCGACCTGCTCGCTGTCGCCCTCGGCAGTGGCGCCGTCATCGCCCGCCTGCAGCGGCGGAACCGTGACCTTGCGCTGGTCGTGGAGGCGGGTCTCGAGGACACCGCCCGCCTCAGCACCGACGAGGTCCTCCACGCCGTGGTCGAACGCCTCTCGGAACTCACCCACACGCCGGTCTCAGACATCTACGCCGTGGAGGGCGACACGCTTCGGGGCCTCGTGAGCTACGACAGCGGGCGCTTCGACACGGAGTGGGATGGAGTGATCATCCCTTTGCGCCGCTACCCCTGCAGCCGGCGCGCCGTCGAGACCGGCGAGATCGTCGTCGTCGGGACGCTCGACGACCCGATCCTGCTCGGAGATGGTCGCTACTCACTGGAGAAGTGGGGCTATCAGTCGCAGCTGTCGATGCCGCTGGTGTCGCACGGACGCGTGCTCGGCGTGGTGGAGTTGTCCGATTACCAGCCGCGAGACTTCGCCGAAGACCTCGACCTCATCCGAGGGCTGGGACAGGTCGCGGCCCACGCACTTGAGAACGCTTCCCTGTTCGAGCAGGTGGACCGGCGCAATCGCATCCTCAACGAGCTCGTGGAGCTCGGTTCGCTGGCCAGCCGCACGCGCGACCTCGATCAGCTCGTGCGAGCCGTCGCCGAGAGGATCCTGGGCGCCGTCGGCGCCGCGAACTGCGACATCTACCGGATGGTGGACGGCGCGCTGCGCTGTGTCGCCAGCTTTGATCGCAGCGGCCACGACGAATCAGTGCTGGGTAGCACGTTCGATCTCGAGCGCTACCCCACGACGGTCGAAGCGATGTTCAACCATCAGATCCTGGTCATCTCCAGCCCCGAGGATCCGCAGCTGAACGAGGCGGAGCGGACGACCTACCACGACTACGGCTTCTCGAGCGAAGTCTGCCTGCCGCTGGTCGTGAATGACGAGCTCTTCGGCCTGCTCGACGTCTACGACACCCGGGAGCGCGACTTCTCCGAATATCTGAGCTTTCTGCGCAGCACCGCACAGACGCTCGCCGGTGCGTTCGAGAGCACTCTTCTCGTGGAGCAGTTGGAGCAGCGGTCGGCCATATTGCGCGACATCGTCGAGCTGGGCGCGGTGGCGGCGCAGGCGCATGACCTGCAGGCGGTCCTCACGGCTCTGGCCCAGCGCCTGCGCGACACGATCGGCGCCGCCGATTGCGACATCTTCACACTGCAGGACGACAGGCTTCGCTGCCTCGTCAGCGCGGACCGCGACGGATTGGATGCCAGCGTCGTCGGTCACGTGCTCGACATCGATCGCTTCCCGGCGACCGCCTTGGCCGTGCGGACCGGACAGCCCATGGCCATCGCCAGCCTCGATGACCCGCACCTCACGGACCAGGAGCGGGAGGACATGTCCGAGTACGGGTATGAAAGCGAGCTCTGCATCCCGCTCATCGGGGGCGATCGGGTGATCGGTCTCATCGACGTCTTCGACACGCGACCGCGCGACTTCAGCAACTACCTCGACTTCCTGCGCAGCGTCGGGCAGACGGCCGCCGGAGCCATCGAGAACGCCCTCCTGCTCGACAAGCTGGAGCGGCGCAACGCGGCGCTCGCCGAGCTCGTCGAACTGGGTAGGACGGTCTCCAGCGCGGGCGGCCTCCGCGAGCTCGTGCGAGCGGTCGGTCCCCGCGTCGTCGAACTCACGGAGGCAGACGGATGCCAGATCTTCATCCTCCGCGACGAGACGCTGGACTGCGTGCTGACCTACGACGATGGCGAGTTTCTCAACGACTACGCCGGCCGCCCGCTCGACCTCGAGCTCTTCCCCAGCGCCCGTGTGGCCATCGCCGAGAAGACCGCGTTGATCATCGAGAGTCCGGACGACCCCCGCTTGAGCGATTACGAGCGTGGGCTATACGCGGCTTCGGGCACCCAGAGCGAGATCTGCGTGCCGCTGGTGCTCGACGACCGGGTGGTCGGTTTGCTGGACGTGTACGACCATCGGCGACGAGACTTCGCGGAGCACCGTGACGTCCTGCTCCGCGTGGGCCAGATGATGGCGGGGGCGTTCGAGAACGCACTGCTCATGGAGCGCCTCGAAGAGAGCAATCAGACGCTCGGCCTGCTCGTAGAGAGCGGTATCGAGTTCGGGGCGACGCTGGACCGGGACGAAGTCCTGCAGAGCGTCGCTCACCGCCTCTGCGCCGCCACCTCGGCGCCCAACTGCGACATCTTCACCCTGGACGGCAACACGGTGCGTTGCATCGCCTGCATCGACCACGGCGAGCCAGACCGGGACTACGTCGGCACCGACTACCCGCTGGAGCGGCTGGGACTCGCACGCGTCGCTCTTGAGTCCCGACAACCGGTGTACGCCGAGGACATCTTCACCGATCCGCGTGTCAGCGAGCTCGAACGCCAGGAGGACCTCAGCTGGGGACATCGGGCCGCGCTCTGCCTCCCTCTCATCAGCCGCGGAGAGGTCATCGGGCTCGCCGGCATCTACGATGACCACGTGCGCCGGTTCGAGCGCACCGACTTGCTCCACAGTCTCGCCCAGGCGGCGGCCGGCGCACTCGCCAACGCAACGCTCTTCGACCGACTGGATCGCAGCGCCGAGCGCATGGCGCTGGTCGACGACGTGAGCTTTGAGCTCACCTCGTCCCTCGACCTCGAAGAAGTGCTGCTCTCCACCGCGAGAAGGCTGTGCGCCGTCTCGGGGGCGCCGATGTGTGATATCTACACGCTTCGCGACGGCCCGCGGCTCCAGAGCGTGACCAGCATCGATGGGAGTGCGGTGAACACCCACTGGCAGGGTCGATCGTTCGCTCTCGACGACTGGACCGCGATGCGCAAAGCCGTGGAATCACGAGAGCCCGTGGTCGTCAGGAGCCGCCAGGATCGCGACCTCTCGCCAGCCGAGATCGCGCTCATGGAGCAGTTCGGAAAGAGCGGCGCGCTCATTGTGCCGCTCATCTCGAGGGAGCGCGTGATCGGGGTGCTGGAGCTCACACACCGTGATCCGCAGCTGACGTACTCTCCGGAGGCTGCGGCGACGATCGTCTCCATCTGCCGCTTCGCCGCTCTCGCCATCGACAACGCCGAGCTCTACGAGGGCATCAAGGGTATGCACCTCAGCAACCTCAAGGCGCTCAGCTCGGCGCTCAACGCGAAGGACTACTACACGCTCGGCCACGCCGCCCGCGTCGCCGCGTACATGGCTCTCCTGGGCAGAGAGCTCGGCTGGGCCGACGAGCTGCTGCGCGATGTCGAAGAGGCGGCGTACCTGCACGACATCGGCAAGATCGGCGTGCCGGACCGCGTGCTGCTCAAGCCCAGCGGGCTCAACGGACACGAGTGGGAGCTCATGCGACAGCACCCCATCTTCAGCGCCGAGATCATCCGGCCGCTGTTCGACGAGGCGCTCGTGGACGGCGTGCGCCACCACCACGAGCGCTGGGACGGCGACGGTTACCCGGACGGCCTGGCGCACGAGTCGATCCCGGCCATTGCCCGGGCCATGTGCGTGGCCGACTCCTACGACGCGATGTCGTTCCGCCGTCCCTACCGGCAGGGACTGACCGACGAGGAGTGCCTGGAGGAACTCGAACGTTCCAGCGGCGCCCAGTTCGATCCCGTGGTGGTGGCCGCGTTCCGGCGTGTGCTCGACCGCGTCGCTAAGGGTCGCCGGGCCGCGGCCGACGTCGCCCATCGGGCCGCGTCGGCTCTCACCGCCGAGGAGTGCCTTGCCGTCCGGGAGCACCGCCACGAGCGCTCGGCAGAATACGCCTCCATCGCAGCCAAGCTCCGTGAGGCCCGCGATGAGGCCGGGACCACGTACCACCTCACCGCCTACACCCGCCAAGCAAGGCGCACGATCGTGCTGGTCGGCGCCGAGACTGACACGCCGGGCTCGCCGCACCTCGGCGATGAGGTCGTCAGCGACGATGAGCTCACGGAGGCGTTCGCCGGCCGCGAGCTGCCCGCCAACGTCCTGTACGTCGACCAGTGGGGCGTCTGGATCAGCGGAGTGGCACCGGTGGTGGACGAAGACGGCTCCGTCATCGCGGTCGTCTCCGCCGGCGTCCCCGCGACGCACGGGGTCACCGAAGGCGAAGGTCTGCGCAGCCACGTGGCGCAGACCTTCGCCTCCATGCTCCACAACTCAGCCGTCCGGTCCGGACGCTCCGAGCTCGAGGCGATCACCGACAGCCTCACCGGTCTCTACAACCATCGCTACTTCCACGAGCGCCTGAGTGAGGAGCTCGAGCGCTGCCAGGAGCAGGAGGCGAGTCTCGCGCTGCTGTTCTGCGACCTCGACAACTTCCGCGCCTTCAACGACCTTCACGGACACGGCTCGGGTGACAAGGCGCTTCGCGCTTTCGCCCGGGTGCTCGAGAGCTCGGTGCGGCATGTCGACCTGGTGGCGCGATACGGCGGCGAGGAGTTCGCCGCCATCCTCATCGACACCGCCGAGGACGGCGCGCTCGAAGTCGCCGAACGCGTGCGCGCCGGCATCACGCACACGCAGTTCGGTGCCGGCTCCGACACCCTCTCTGTCAGTATCGGCGTGGCCACGTGTCCGCAAGATGCAACGTTCAAGGACGAGCTCGTCGACAAGGCGGATTGGGCGATGTACATCGCCAAGCGGCGCGGCCGTAACCAGGTGATGACGTTCAGCGCCGAGCACGGCGGCGTGACTCCGGAGCAGGCCGCCGTAGTCCGCCCGGACCACGTCGCCGCCATGGGCGAGCTCGTCGCCGCCCGCGAGGCCTTCCGGCAGCGGCGGCGCTCGGCGCTCGCCCAGATCGCGCTCGGCGTCGGCCGCGCGACCGGGATCTCACCCACTGACATCCACGCGGCCATCGCGGCAGCTGAGGGCGGCGAGGATGGCGCCGACACGCCGGCCGCGAAGATCGTCCATGTCTCGGAGACCTACCAGGCACTGGTGACCGAGCGCACGTACAGGGCGCGGATCTCGGAGGCGGAGGCACTCGACGAGCTCCTTCGTTGTCCAGCGCTCAGCGGTGAAGCCGAGCTCGCGCGCGCGTTCCAGCTCGTGCTCGCGCGCTGACCCCGTACGAGGCGCGACCCCAGGGTCCCGAAAGGAGAGTCGTCTCCTCGCGGCCGGCCCCGGGGCCGCAGCCTCAAGCCTGCCATCGGCGTCGCGCCCGAGCGACTCCGTCAGGCGATAAGGAAGGAGCAGAGGAACTCGCCGACGTCCCTGTCGGCGTCCGAGAACTCCAGCGTCTGGAAGAGTCGGCACAGCGTCTGGTCGTCGCTCACGACCGTGGCACCGAGATGCTCGTAGCGAGCGAGCACCGAATCCACTGCGCGTTCTTTCTCCTCGCGTGTCACCGTGCCCTCCCAGGGGGTTCCATTGGCTCCACCGATAGTCTCGGCCCAGACGCCGTCGTTCGCTATGGGATTCGCGTCTAGGGAAGCGTACCCAGCTCTACCGGGAAGGGAAGAACACCTGCTCAGAAGTAGGACCTGAGGGCGCCGCGGCGCCGGATGTCCAGACTGGCGCAGTGAAAGCCGCCGCCGATCGTCTCGAAGTCCCAGAATGGGCACTCGATCGGCTCGAACCCCCACTCCTTGAGCATCCTCACAAACCGCTTCTCGCCCGCCGACACGACCACCCGCGTCTCGTCGAGCATGACCACGTTCATCATGATCCAGCGGCTGCAGTTGTACATCGGGTGCGACTCGGGCATCTCCGGCTGCGGACACACGAGGACGTCCCAGCCGGCCCTCTCGAACATGTCGGGGACTCTGACGACCCGCTCCGGGTTGATGAGCAGCTTGCCCGGCGCCAGCGGCTGGAAGGTCGCATCGATGTGCATCGGGTGGGTGTCACGGACCTCTATCTCGTGCACGGTGTACTCGCCACCGAGATGCCGCTGCAGCCACTCGATGCCGAACCGGTTGCAGCAGCTGGAGCGGGCGATGAAGACGTCGCGGCCGCACTTGATGGCATCGGCCGCGTCGAACATGGGCTCGTACTCGGTGGGGAGAAAGCGCTGGGGTTCGCCCTCCTCGGGAGCCACGAACCCCGGCGTGTAGCTCTCATCCGAGAGGCGCGGCGGCGGCGCGGCGACCCAGCGGGCGCCACCGCGGAAATACTCCTTACAGAGCTCGCGATAGGCGAGCCGCTCAGTAGACCGGCTCCGCCAGCCCATCGGCGCCTCGATGATCTGGTCGCCGATGACGAACAGAACGTCGCGCGGCATCAGCGCGTAGCAGCTGCTGTCGACCTCCCAGTCGGGGGTGGCGAGCAGGCGCTCGTAGGGATACGGATCGGGCTGTCGCACGGTGACGCCGGCCTGCTCAAGGACGTCGATGAAGGCGACGAGGTCGTGCTCGGCCTTCTTCAGCATCTCGACCGGCCAAGGCGTGCCGCCGTGCCGCTTGAAGAAGTCCCACTGCGTCTTGTCGTGGACCACGGCGGGCATGATGACGTCCCACGGCGGCACCAAGGTGTCCTCGTCGACGCGTCCGACGACGATCTCCTCGAGCGGGTCCCACTCGTTGAAGGTGTTGACGATGGCGCTGGGTGTACTCTTCTGCTCCACGCTTCCTCCTTGCGGACGCGATGATGTCTCAGGAGAGCCGGCGAGCCACGCCGGCCACGATCTCCGCGGCGACACGGGCGGCGACGGCAGCAGCCTCGCCCGCGGTCGAGCCGTGCCTCGGCGGGGGGGTGCACACGTCCGCCGCCGCGAGCAGCGCGCTGGACACGGTCGCGATCCCCGCCGTGAGCTCTCTCGGCTCCAGGCCGACTGGGTCGCCGACGCCGGCGACCACACCGAGGTCGACGGAGAGGTACACGGCCTCGGTCCCCGCCGCAGCTGTCTCGAGCGCCTCCTGCGCGACGGTGGCCATCCCGGCGCGCAGAACGTCCTCGAGCGAGAAGGTGGTGGCGCCAAGGCCGTCGAGAACGCGGCGAGCGGGGCCGTCCGGCGGAGCCGCCCGCCCACCGATGAGCGCCAGGTTCGCCGGCGATACGACCTCGAGCTCGAGCGCCCTAGCCCATCGCGACGCGGGCGCGTAGAGCGGCTCCGGTGCGATCTCGTAGGCAGGCGTGAAAGCGACGATCCCGAGTCGGCCGTGGAGCTTGCCGGCGAGCACCTGCAGCACGGGCACGCTGACGAGCGCGTCGCCGCCGAGCACCAGCGGCGCGGCGCCGGCGGCCACGATGTCGGCGAGCCGCTCGTGGGCCTGCATGAAAGCGACGGCCGGGTCGTCGCTGACGATCTCCACGTCGCCGTAATCCGCAGCGCGGAATCCCTCCGCAAGCGCGGGCAGCCAGCCTGCGTACCGCAGCGATGCGCGCCGGATGTGTTCCGGACCGTCGCCGCCGTCGCCCAGGGGCAGACCGAGTACAGCCAAGGCCGTGCCGGCCAGGGCCACCGGATCGTCGACTGCGCGGAGACCGAACAGGCCCGTGCCTCGCGGCGCTGGGTCAATGCCGCCGCCCGCGTCGTCCCACAGCCTCCTGAGCTCGTCCGCTCGCATCAACCCCTCGCCAGTGGCGTTCCACGTGCTGCTGTTCGACGTGCTCCTCGACGAGGGTCGCCGTGCACGGCCGAGATGTTCATCTGCGACGCTCCGCGGGTCGTTGGTGGGGGCTCCCAGTGTACGCCATGGGCGGTCGCGGAAGCCCTCGCGCAGGCGCGTTGTCGACCTTGTCGGGTCCGCAAGGCGAACGTATCATCAGGCCGCCCGCAGGCACGGAGGAGGCGTGCGGGGACGACGAGGGGAGACGGGTCATGGCGGACGGCATCCAGTTCGAGCGCCACACGGAGACCGCCGGATTCTTCACCCCGCTCCGGGGGATGGAGTTCGCCGAGGACCGTGTGGAGGTGCGCACCGACCCGCTCACCGGCATGACCGCCGTCGCCTCGGCCGGACTCGAGGCCAAGGAGGAGATGTTCCTTGGCAAGACTGACTGGCAGTACGCGGAGGAGTTGGCGGCGCGCACGCGCGAGGGCTGCTTCTTCTGCCCGGAGAAGGTACTGGAGGCGACGCCTCGGTACCCGGACGAGCTGGTCCCCGGCGGCCGACTCGAGCGCGACGGCGCGCTCGTCTTCCCCAACCTCTTCCCGCTCGCCGCCGTCCACGCCGTCGTCACGTTCCCGCAGAGACACTACCTGCGACCGAGCGAGTTCAGTGCGCAGTTGCTGGAGGAAGCACTCGGTGCGGCGTGTGACTTCGCCGGCCTCGCCGAACGCTACTACCCACGCCTCACGCATCTGCAGGTGAGCTGCAACCACATGCTCCCCGCCGGCGCCAGCCTCGCACACCCGCACCTGCAGGTGTTCGGAGGCGAGGCTGTGCCCTGGCTGGTCGAACTGTATTGGCGCCGTTCGGCGGAGTGGAAGGCGGCGCATCGGGCGAGCTACTGGGAGACGCTCGTCGCTCAGGAAGAGGAAGCCGGCGAGCGCTCCATCTGGCGCGCGGACGGCGTCCACTGGCTTGCGCCGTTCGCGCCCGCCGGCGCCCGCGAGGCGATCGCCGTGGTGCCCGGCGCCGAGCGTCTGTCGGAGCTCGGCGCCCCTCAGATCGCCGCGCTCTCGGCGGGCCTCTCGAAGATCCTCGCCTGGTACGAGACCGAGGGCCTCTCCGCCTTCAACTTCACCGCCTTCAGCGGAGCCCTTGACGGCCGTCAGACGGGATTCCCGGTAGTGCTACGCGTCATCGCCCGCACCGCGTTCAAAAAAGATTACCGCACTGACGACTACTTCCTGCAGAAGCAGCTCGGCGGTGACCTCATGTTCGCCGCGCCCGAGGAGATCGCCGCGCGACTGAGAACACTCTTTGGCAACTGAAGAGTACCTCAGACGAGGAGGCAGCCACCATGGCGCCAAATGAGTATCCGGTCGACGTCCGCGCGGACTACCCCGAGCGCAGTTCCCGGCTCTGGGCCGTCCTGACCATCTTCTGGATCAAGTTCATCGCCATCATCCCGCACGGCGTCATCTTGATCTTCCTCGGCATCGCGCAATTCATCGTCGCCTTCATCGCGCAGTTCGTGGTCGCCTTCAAAGGTGAGTATCCCGCGGGGATGCACGAGTTCGTGACCGGCGTTCTGCGCTGGCAGACGCGGGTGGCGGCCTTTGTGCTCTCCGTGAACGACCGGTACCCGCCGTTCAGTCTTCGGCCGATCGACGACTACCCCTTGGACGTCGTCGCGGAGCGTCCCCAAGAGCCCAGCCGCGGCTACGCTGCCTTCACCATCATCGTCCAGGTCCTGGCAGTCGTCGGCGGCATCTGGTTCGCCGTCTGGCTGATCGGCCACGCCGACACCCTCACGACGTGGTCCTCAAACGGGACCAGTTACAGCTACCGCCTCAACTTCCCGTCGTTCGGCGGCGCCGGTCTGCTGCTGCGCCAACTGGCGGCGATCCCGCACTACATCGTGCTTGCCTTCGTGGGCATCGCCGCGTTCGTACTGTGGTTCGTCGTGCAGTGGGTGATCCTGTTCGTGGCGAACTTCCCGCGCGGTATGTGGGACATCGAAGCGGGCTACGTGCGCTGGTACACGCGGGTGAACGCCTACGCCCTGGGGCTCAGCGATCACTACCCGCCATTCTCGATGAGCCCTTCGCTCTCGGCCGGCGGACCGGGCGCCTCTGGAGCCGCTCCCCCGCCGCCGCCGCCGATGACGGGCACCTGGCCGGAGGCGCCTGCGGCGGGACCGCCCGCCCCTCAGACGCCGACCGAGCAGGCTCCGCCACCGCCGCCGCCGGCTTCTCCGCCCACGGGGCCGCCCGCAGCACCGCCGCCGCCGGAATCGCCGTCGCAGCCCTGAGGGACTGACTTGCCCGAGCCTCGGGAATGCCGCATACTACGTTGTCCCGGGACGTCCCGGACCTGCGTGGGGCATTAGCTCAGCTGGGAGAGCGCCTGGATCGCACCCAGGAGGTCAGCGGTTCGATTCCGCTATGCTCCACCACCTTCTCTGCTTGCCGACCAACGCCGGAGCCCGCCCTCGATGCGGCCGCGCGGGCCGTCGCTGCTCGACCCCTCGTCAGGCTGGCCCATCCACTCCGTCGTCGATGTCGACGTCGGTCAGACGCACCATGGCAGCGCCTGGGTCGAGTTGCACCATGAGCGATCCGCACTGCGGGCAGACAGGCTGCGGCGCGTCGGTGCTGAACTCGTCGCTGCAGTTCAAGCACGTCGCCGCCACTGGCTTGTGGTCGAAGTGCAGCGTGGCGCCCCGGAAGAAGTCGTCCTCGCCGGTGAGCATCTCGAAGTACATCTCGATGGAGTCCTGCGTGAAGTCGGCGGCAGGAGTCATGACCAGATAGAGGCCAGTCACCTTGCGGGCGCCGTTAGCGACCGCTGTCTCCCGAGCCTTGTCGATGATCCCCTGCGTGATACCAAGCTCGTGCACGTCATCGCCTCCGCTTCGTGGCCACTTCCATCCTGTTCTACCACGCCGGTCGTATACTCGTTCGCGACTCAGGCGGCTGCGAGCCCCACGGGGCTCTGGAACGGAGGCCCCCGCAGATGACGTGCGAGATCGAGTTCACCGCCGACTACAGCGACCTCAGCACCGACAACGGCTTTCAGTTCGAATTCCGTTGCCAACCACTGCGGCAACGGCTATCGCACCGGATTCGACGCGTTCGAGGTGAGCACCGCCACAAACGTGCTCGACGGCGCCAGCGCCTTGCTCGGCGGCTTCTTCGGACAGGCGACAAACGTCGCGCAGCGCGCCAAGTAAGCCGCGTGGGAGAAGGCCAGCGACAAGGCGTTCAAGAAGGCTCAGGAGGAGATCCTTCCCAAGTTCGTGCAGTGCCCCCGCTGCAGCGCGTGGATGTGCCGGGAGCAGTGCTGGAACGAGAAGAAGGGCCTCTGCAAGCAGTGCGCGCCGGACCTCGGCGTAGAGATGGCAGTTGCCCAGTCGAGCAAGTCCGTCGGAGCTGTGTGGGCACACGCCAAGATGGCCGAGGAGGACAAGCACCTCACGGAGAAGGACTGGCGTGAGGGCATCACCGCATCCTGCCCCTCATGCGGCGCGCCCCAGGCGATCAACGCGCCATTCTGCGCCCAGTGCGGCGCCGACCTCAAGGCCGCGAAGCACTGCACGCAGTGCGGCGCCAAGCTCGGGCCGGGCGCGAAGTTCTGCTCCGGATGCGGCGCCCCAGCAGGCTGACCGCGAAAACGCGGACAATCGTGAGGATTAGACGCGACTTCCGAAGGCACCGAGCCAGATTCCTGCGATAATCGTCTGTCCGCTGCTTGTCTCTCCCGCACCGACATGGTAGAACCCGGCTTGTGAGAGGTAGTCCTCCGCGCCTCCCCGGCGCGGTCACGAGGAGGGAGAGACACCATGAAGGTCCTTATCGTCGGCGCCGGCATGCAGGGCCAGGTCCTCACTTGGAACCTCGGCCGTAGCCCCGCCGTCACCGAGATCGTTGTCGCCGACTACGACGAGGAGCGCGCCGCGTTCGTCGCCGGCCAGGTGGGCAGCGGCAAGGCACTGTCCACGTTCATCAATGCGGCCGACAGCGACGCAGTCGCCAAGGCAGGCGCCGGCTGCAAGCTCATCGTCAATGCCGTCATCCCCGAGTTCAACAAGTCGATCATGACGGCGTGCCTCAATTGCGGCGCTGCTTACCTGGACATGGCCCAAGGCCAGACGCGCACGCAGACCATCGACGAGGCGTACCTCGATCAGATCACACTGGCCCCGGAGTTCGAGAAGCAGGGCCAGATCGCGCTCCTCAGCACCGGCATGGACCCGGGCGTCACCAACACGTTCGCCGCCAACGGTTACGAGGACCTCGACAGGTGCTTCGAGATACGCATCAAGGACTACGCCCTGTTTGACTCGCCGGTGCCCCTTCAGGTGTGGTCGCAGGAGACGTACTACACCGACTGCGCGCAGCCGCCGCTGCTCTACGAAGGCGGCGAGTTCAAGCGCGTCGAGATCTTCGGCCGCCGCGAGAAGTACGAGTTCCCCGAGCCGTTCGGCCTCGGCACCGTCATCTGCCACGACCACGAAGAGGTCAGCACCCTCCCGCGCACACTCCCCAAGGCGCTCGGCGAGAAGGGCCTGCGGTACGTAGACTTCAAGATGGGAGGCGACGAGGAAGGCATCGACGCCGACCTCGCCCTCGTTGGCTCGGGCATGACCAGCAAGTACCCCGTCAAGCTCAAGGACGGCAGCGAGGTACGGCCGATCGACGTCTTCGTCGCCACCCTGCAGCCCAACCCACCGGCCGGCGAGCTCGCCCGGCTCGCCCTGGCCGGCGAGATCATCGACAACGGCGTCGTCACCGTCGACTGCATCGGCGAGAAGGACGGCAAGCCGGCGAGCGTCGGCTACTACGTCTTCCCGCCCGACATCCAGTGGGTCAACGGCCAGATCCCCGGCGCCACGTGCGTGAGCTACGGCACCAGCACCCCGGCGAGCATCTACGCCGAGTTCATCGTCGAGGGCAAGATCGCCCAGACGGGCATGGTCTGCCCGGAGGAGCTCACCCGTGATGTGCGCGACGCGTTCATCGCCGAGATGGGCGTGCGCAACATGCCGACCTTCCGCAAGGAGACCGTCGCGGCCAACTGACCGCACCGACAGGAGCCCTGGGACGCTCTCGACTGCCGAGAGCGCCGAGGGCCGGGGCGGCGCAAGCCGCCCCGGCCCTTTCTCGCGGCCCGATCGAGGCCACCGTGGGAGGCGCCGGGCCGGCCGCCGCCGTCAGGCGAGCGGCTTCTCCAGCACGTCGAAGCGCCGAGAGACGTGCATGCCGGCCGCCTCGTAGACACGGACGGCGTTCGTGACGTTCTGGGCGTCGACGTAGAGCCTCGCCACGCTCTGGCCGCGCTGCCGCAGCGTCCCGAACGCGGCCAGCAGCAGGGCGTGGGCGATGCCGCGCCCCCGCCACGGCTTGCGCACGGCGAGGTCGTCGATCACCGCGCCGCGGTCTCCCGCGAACGACACGGCGTAGCCGGCGAGGTCGTCACCGTCCCAAGCGAGCCACCAGAGCGTGACGTCGGCCTCTTGGGCATCGGTGAAGAAGAGTCGCCACTCGTCGTATGAGCGCTCCTCGTACAGGTGATGCTCGACGAAGGCCTCTTGGTCGGCCTCATAGAGCAGGTGATCGTCGCGGCCCGGCCTGAACCCACGAGCCGTGATCCCCTCCGGCCAGACGGGCGAGGGCACGCGCGGGCCCAGGTCGATCGCCATCTCGTAGTATTGGCGGACGGCGACAAAGCGTCTGCGCTCGAGCGAAGCGCGCCGTTCGACGTCAGCGTCCTCGGCCCACGCTGTCAGGCGCCGGAGCCTTGGATCCGCGCGGGCGTGCTCGGCCGCCCTCTGCTCGAGCACGTCCAGCATGATATCGCCCAGTCCGCGGCCCCGGTGGCCAGGATGCACGTAGTGATCGGCCGTCAGGTCCGTGACCGTCTCCGGCCAGACCCAGCCGACCGCTGCGATCTCCCCACCGTTAGCCTCCGCGACCCACCAATCCTCCGCCGGTCGGCATCTCGGGCTGCCCCAGTCCGTGAGGACGTCGATTACGTGACGGCGAGATTCCCCGACGTCGGCCGTCTCGGCCGCATCGAGGAGGGCTTGAATCACCTTCGCCTCGCCCATCGCGGGATGTCGCAAGGCGTAGCCGTCGGGCAGAGGCATCGTCGTCTCCGCAAATGGTCTCGGCATGGACTTGCTCCCTATTCCCGCACACCGCAGAAACGGACCGCCGTGAGGATCAGCGCCTGCGCGGCCACACGCAGATCCTCGATCGGCACATGCTCGTCCGGCATGTGTGCGACGCGGACGTCCCCGGGACCGAAGAGGACCGTCGGGATCCCACCGACGTTGACCAGCAGACGCATGTCGGCGCCGTAGGTGACCCCCTCTACCCGAGGCGCCGAGCCGGTGACGTCCGCGGCGGCGCTGCTCACGGCTGCGACGATCGGATCGGTCGGGTCGGTGACGACGGGGTCGAAGCGGCCGCCCCACCATTCCACCTCGGGCGGATGAGCGGCGAGCCACGGCTGAGCGGCGGCGGCGCGAGCGATGGCCTCTTCGAACGCCCGCCGGGCCGCGGCCACATCTTCGCCCACGGCGACGCCGTAGCGTCCCTCGGCGACGAGCGTGTCGGGAACGCTGCTCGCCCACTCTCCGGCACGCACGATGCCCACCTCGATCGGCCATGGCAGACGGTAGGGTGCGAAGAGCGGGGAGTGCGGGTCGCCGGCGACGGCCGCGCGATAGGTTTCTGGGCCGTTGGCGCCAGCCAGGGCGGCCTCTCCGGAGCCTCGCACGCCGCAACGATCGGACTCGAGCCGGCGAAGCGCGGCGAGGAGCGGCACGAACAGCTCGACGGCGTTCACGCCTTCCTCGCGCACGCAGCCGTGCGCCGAGCGGCCATGGACGATCAGGCGGAACATCAGCGAGCCCGCCTGCGCGGGGACGACCTGCAAACGGGTGGGCTCCATCACGACGGCGCCGTCGGCGGAGTGCCCCCGCAGCAGCGTCGCCAGCGTGCCCGTGCCGCCGTCCTCCTCACCGACCACACTCGTGACGCTCAAGCACCCGGCCAACCGCACACCGGCGTCGCGAACGGCTTTGGCGGCCAACAGGGCGCAGCAGAGTCCGCCCTTCATGTCGACGGTGCCACGGCCGTAGACCCGGCCGTCCCTGAGCGCCGGGTCCCACGGCGGTGTCGACCACGTGGCCTCGTCGCCGACCGGCACCACGTCGATGTGGCCGTCAAGGAGCAGGTCGCGGCCGGCGCTGCGGCCGCCCGCAGGTTCTCCGACCCAGCCCACGACGCCGAGCGCCTCGTCGCGCACGACTTCGTGGCACCAGTCCGGATGAGCGGCAAGCTCGTTGAAGTCGATCGGCCAGACGTCGGTGTCCAGGCCTGCCGCTTCCATCCACGACGCCACCCTGCGCTGCGCCGGCGTCTCGTCGCCGTCGAGGCTGGGGATCGCGACCAGGTCACCCACGAGAGCTACGAGGCCATCGAGGTCGAGCGCCTCGACAGCGCTTCGTTCAGCCGGAGTGAGCTCGCCGACCACGGCGCCCACTCACTCCGGGTCGCGGAGCACCGGCCGCGTCAAACACGTCGGGCCGCCCTCGGCCTTGAACGAGAGCGGCGCGCCGGGAACGGTCACGACCTCACAGTCGGCCATCTCGAGCAGCTGCCGGGTCACCGGGTTCTCGTCCAGCATGATGCACTTGCGCGGAGCGACGGCGAGGACGTTGGTCGCCTGCGTGCGCGAGAACTCCACCTCGGGGACTTCGAGCAAGCGGACGCCGCGCCGCTCGAGCTCGGTCCAGAACGCACTCGGCATGAGCGGCGGGTACGCGACGGCGAGATCCACATCGACCGGGCTGATCAGGCTCAGCAGATGAAGACACGCCTCCGGGCCGCGGAAGTACGGGACGTCGAAGTCGAGGACCGTGACGCCGATCGGCTCGAGGAGGCCGCGGAGCTGACGGACGCCTTCGGCGTTCGTCCTGAAGCCGCGGCCCACGGCCAAGGTATCGTGGTCCAGCCACAGAGTGTCGCCGCCCTCGGCTCGGGCGTCACCTTCGAGCCGGCCGAAGACGGGCACACCACAGTCCTGGAGCGTGCGCGCGAGCGGTGCTTCTTCACCACGCCGACGTTCCTTGCCCATGCTGAGAACGAGCGTGCCCCGATCGGTGACGAGAACGGGGTCGAAGACGAAGACGCTGTCGCTGTGCTGCGGGAGGGGCTCATCGTGGTACAGCACCTCGACGTCCCAGGCCCGCAGCGCATCGGCGAAAGCGTCGTGCGCTCGCCGCGCCTCCTCCACGTCTATGGCGCTGGCGTAGTGCCAGGCCGCAGGGTCGGCGGCGACCATCGCTTCGCCGGGCCGCCGCATCACCACCCGGCGCAGGCGGCCGACCATACCCTGCGCTCCGTACCCTTGGCTCATCCTGCCCCCTTGGTCATCTTCGTACTCGGAGCCTCCCAGACCGATGGCCGACCACCGGACTCGTCGGCTGCGGAAGTATCCCTAAAGAAGCTCGCGGCCGAGTCCCGAGACGACGCTCTTCGGCAGCGCGAACCGCGCCGTACGCAGCGGATCGACGATCTGCGAGACCTGCAGATCGCCTGCCGCGCTCATGAGCATCGTAGCGATCTCGAGTGAGACACCCAGCCGCGACGTGAGGAGCGCCGCCATATGCCGGGTCGCGGTCTCGGCGGCGGCGTCGAGCGTCTCCGCTGAAGCAATCGTGACGACGAGGTCGCGCGTCTCGAGCACCGGCTCCCTGATCTGCAGGTCGCTCCTCACGTCGAGCCGGACCGCTATCGAGCCCGAGACCTCCACTCCGGTGCCACAGATCTCACCATCGCCCATCGCGGCATGCAGGTCGCCGGCGGCGAACAACGCGCCCTCGTGGGCGACGGGCAGGTACACCACGGTGCCCGCGCAGATCAGGCGCGTGTCCATGTTGCCGCCGTGGACGCCCGGCGACGCGGTCGGCACGGGCGCGCCCGCGGGAGCGACGCCGATCACGCCGACCATAGGGCGCAGCGGGACGACGACGCCGTCGGCGATCCGCGCCGCCCCGTCCTCGATGGGGACGATCCTGTGCAGTTGCTCGGGGAACTCCTCGCCGAGGACGCCGAACCCGGGAGCCACGGCCATCACGCCCTGGCGGCCGATGTCGACGGACTCGATCAGGACGCTCAGGACGTCGCCGGGGTGAGCGCCTTCCACATACACCGGCCCCGTCGCCGGGTTCAACCGATCCCAGTCGATGGCTTCGAGGACGTCGCCCGGCGCGCGCACCTGGTCGTCGAAGCAGTCGGCCGTCTCCAGGCGCATGCCGGTGCCGGCACTGACGGAGAGCGCCGGGTCGGCCTCCCCGCTGAACGCGAAGACGCGGTAGTCCTTGTTGAGAACGATCACGTCTGGAGCGTGTCCGTGACTGCGACGGGAGGGTCAGTCGCCGTGGATCTTGCGCCGCCACGGCGCCCAGGATGTGGGCCGCGACATGTCGGCGAACTGGTGCACCGGTGTGCCCTTCGTGTCATCGACCACCAGCAGGCCGTCGGTGTCCAGCACCGACACGGCGTCGGCCTGCATGAAGGCGAACAGGCTCACGACGCCGACGGCATCCGCCCCGCCGCCCAGCTCATCGATGGTCAGCGTGTGGTTGGAGAGGGTCCGCGCCCAAGTCGTGGCGAGTCGCCCCCAGGTGAGGTCGGCGCGGAGACCGCGGACCAGAAGCGACAGGCTGGTGTCGTCAGACGCCACGATGCGGCCTTTGCCACGCCAGAACACGAGGGGGAACTCCGCGCCGATCATGTCGGCGGTGCGGAACTTCATCGTTTCGATCGAGATCATGGGTCCTCCGGCGGACGATGCAGGCGACTAGTCTATCGGGCGAGGGCCCCCCTGACGAGCGCCCTCCCGGCGAATGCGCTGAGCCCCGGCCGCTCGACGGTGGCGCCGAGCCCCGGCCGCGCGACCATGGCGCGGTGGCCGGCGCCGAGACCGGCTACGGCCGCGGCACCAGCCCGACGCGCTCGCGCGCCTTCGCAAGCGTGCGCGCGGCGATAGCTTCCGCGCGCTCGGCGCCAGTCCTGAGGATGTCGAGCGTGTAGCTCTTGTCCGCCTCAAGCTCCCGGATGCGCGACTGGATGGGCGAAAGAGCCTCGACGATGACCTCGGCAAGATCGGTCTTGAAGTCCGCGTAGCCCTTGCCCTCGTACCGCGTCTCGATCGCCTCTACGGACTCGCCACTGAGGGCGGCGTAGATGTCGAGGAGATTGGTCAACGCCGGCTTCTCCGCGCCGCCGCGCACATCGCTGCCGGAGTCGGTGACCGCGCGCCGGATCTTCCTGCGGATGACCTCCGGCGCGTCCATCACGGCGATGTAGCTGTTATCCGACCCGGCGCTCTTGCTCATCTTCTTCGTCGGGTCGTCGAGGCTCATCACTCGCGCGCCGCCCTCACGGATGATGGGCTCCGGCACCACGAACGCCTTGCCGAAGGTGTTGTTGAAGCGGATGGCGATGTCCCTGGTGAGTTCCACGTGCTGCTTCTGGTCCTCGCCGATGGGCACAGCGTCAGCCTGGTAGAGAAGGATGTCGGCCGCCTGCAGCACCGGGTAGTCGAAGAGGGCCACGCCGATGCTCTCTCCCTCCTGCCCAGCCGTCTTGTCTTTGAACTGCGTCATGCGCCGGAGTTCGCCCATGTAGGTGACGGTATTGAGGATCCACATGAGCTCCGTGTGCGCGGGGACCTGACTCTGCACAAAGACGATGGAGCGCTCGGGGTCGATCCCTGATGCCAGGAAGAGATTGACCAGATCGATCGTGTTGCGCCTCAGTTCGGCCCGGACCTGCCGGACCGTGATGGCGTGAAGGTCCACGGCGCAGTACACACAGTCATGGGTCTCCTGCATGGCGACCCAGTTGCGCACCGCGCCAAGGTAGTTTCCGAGATGCAAGTTGCCCGACGGCTGGATGCCACTGAAGACACGCGGGCGTCGCACAGATGTCTGTTCCTGACTGCTCACGGTTCCGGAGTCTACCGAAGGGCGGGGGAACCGGCCACCGCAGGACGGGAGCCGCCTGAGCACGGATTCCCGGCCGCAGGGCGGCGTCCGGGCGGTGATCAGTGGGTGGTCCGCCTGGCGCGAGGGGGACCGCGGGTAGGGGGACGCTCGGCGCAGCGACGACCCCTCGTGCCCGTCCGTGGACGTTGCCACTGCCGGGAGCCCGGTGCTACAGTGCCGGAGAACCGAGGAAGCCCGGTTGATGGCCGCGTGAGAGCCCGCCGCTCGAAGGAATGGGCGGGCGCCGAAGGGGCAAGGATGGCGCCAGATGCGCCGCCGAAACTCTCAGGCCAACGGAACGCGACGGGACGGGCCCCTGGAGTGCGCGGACGCGATCCGCGGCGGACAGGGTGATGGGGACATCACCCTGTCCTTCGACGCTTAAGGGGTGAGCGGCATGAGCACACCAACAACGAGTCCGATGGCCGAGCGCATGAGCCGCCTCGGGACCGAGACGGCGTTTGCGGTCTCAGCCGAGGCGAACGAGTGGAGGGCGCTCGGACATACCGTCTACCCGTTCCATCTCGGCGACCTGGATCTCGAAAGCCAGATCGAGTCCGGCGAGAACGACTTCCTCCTCGACTTCGACGCGATCGAGGCGGCCATCACGCCGCCCACCAAGCTGCTCATCTTCAATGAAATCCACAACCCCACTGGTGCAGAGTGCCCAGGCGAGGAGATCGCTGCACTCGCTGACCTCGCCCTCCGCGAAGGACTCGGAAGACTCAAGGAGTGGGCCCAGTGAGCGGCGATATGGGCGCAGCCCCGCTCCTGCGCACGCCCTTCCACGCACAGCACGTCGCCGCCGGCGCCAGGATGGTGGACTTCGGCGGCTGGGACATGCCGGTCCAGTACCCTACCGGCATAATCGCCGAGCACCTCGCCACCCGCGGCGGTGCCGGCCTCTTCGATGTCTCTCACATGGGTCGCTTCGTGCTTCGCGGCCCCGGCGCGACGGCCTTCCTGCAACACGTACTCACCAACAACGCCGAAGCCCTGGACCTGCTGCAGGCGCAGTACACCATGGTGCCCACCGAGACCGGCGGGGCCGTCGACGACGCCTACCTCTACCGCTTCGTCGACGGCGAGTATCTCCTTGTCGTCAACGCATCCAACCGGCACAAGGACTGGGACCACTTCCGCGCGCAACTTGCACACTTCCCCGGCGTGGAGATGAGCGACGAGACCGGCGAGATCGCCATGGTGGCCCTGCAAGGCAAGGCGTCCAGAGAGATCCTGGGCGGGCTCATCGAGATCGGCGGCCTGCCGGAGCCGCTGCGCAACGAGCTGAGCGTGGCCGCGTTGCGGCTTCCGGAGGGCGGACGCCTGGTGGAGGCGCGCATCGCGCGCACTGGCTACACAGGAGAGCCCGTCGCGTTCGAGCTCTTCGTCGGGGCGCACGACGGGCCGGCGCTGTGGGACGCCCTGGTCGCCGCGGGCGCCGCGCCCGTCGGTCTCGGCGCCCGCGACACCTTGCGTCTCGAGGCAGGCCTGCCGCTCTACGGCCACGAGCTCGGTGTCGACCCGGAGGGAGCCGAGATCCCCATCTTCAGCTGCCCGCTGGCGACGTTCGCGGTCAGCCTCTCGCCGCGCAAGGGCGACTTCGTCGGCCGTCTCCCGCTGGAGGGGCAGCAGAAAGCCTACGCACGGATCCTGCAGCGGGACTACTCACTGCTGGACGCCTTACCGCGACTCACACGGCCAGTGGCCGTGACCGGCCGCGGCATCGCCCGCGAGGGCGCGCCCGTCCACGCCGAGAAGGGCTCCGAGCGATTCGGCGGCGAGACCCTCCTGGGGTGGGTGACCAGCGGCACCGCCGTCCCCTACTGGGGAGTCGACGGTGCCGGCCTCTGCTCCCTGCAGACCGATCAGCACGAGCTGCGCTCCATCGCGCTCGCGTACCTCGACAGCCGGGTACTCGAAGACGACGAGGTCGAAGTGGACGTCCGCGGCCGTCGCATCCCCGGGCTCGTCGTTCCGCACCACATGAGGAGCGACGCTCCGCCCTGCGCGCGGGCCATCATCTGGGACTACGTGCCCCACCTCACGGAACTCGAGGGCGGCGAAGCCGGGGAGAAGGCACTGCGTCTGCTCGGCAAGGCGATCGCCAACCACGAGTGGCGCCAGCAGGAGTGTATCGACCTCATCCCCAGCGAGATGACAGCGTCGCCGGCCGCGCGGCTGCTCAGCATCACCGATCCCTCGGGCCGCTACGCCGAACACAAGAAGACCGAGGCTTTCTACGACGCCGACGTCTTCTACTACCAGGGGACGACCTTCATCCACGAGGTGGAGCGGCTGCTGGTCGGCGAGTTCCGTGCCTACCTCGGCTGCCCACAGGTCGAAACGCGCACGGTGAGCGGACAGATGGCCAACACGGCCGTGTTCAGCGCCCTCGTCGACTACCTCAACCGCGCCGACCGCAAGATGGAGCCGCGACGAATCGGCAAGGTCGTGAACAACCACATCGGCAAGGGCGGGCACCTGAGCGCGCAGCCTATGGGCGCGCTGCGCGACTACGTCGCCCGCGACCCCCGAACCGAACTCCCCGCCGTCGTCAGTATCCCAGTGCTTGCCGAGAACCCCTACAAGGTGGACCTCCCGGCGCTCCTCGATGTGCTGGAACAGGAGCGCCCTGAGCTCGTCATCCTCGGCAAGAGCATGGTGCTGCACCCCGAGCCCGTGTATGAGGTGCGCCAGTTCCTCGACGCGGCGGGGATACCCGCCGTGCTCATGTACGACATGGCGCACGTGCTCGGCCTCGCCGGGCCGCACTTCCAGGAGCCGTTCGTGGAGGGTGCGGACATCGTCACCGGCTCCACGCACAAGACGTTCTTCGGCACCCAGCGCGGCGTCATCGCCGCGCGCTGGTCCAAGAGCGATGAGAAGTACGACCTCTGGGAGGCTGTCGAACGGCGGACGTTCCCTGGGTCGGTCAGCAACCACCATCTGGGGACCCTGCTGGGCCTCCTCATGGCGTCGTTCGAGATGAATCACTTCAAGGACGCCTGGCAGCAGACAGTGCTCGCGAACGCCAAGGCGTTCGCGGTGGCGTTGCACGACGCCGGCCTCGACGTCGCCGGCGACCCGGCCGTCCAGTACACCCAGACGCACCAGGTCGTGGTGCGGGTGGGGTACGGGCAGGGTCCGGAGGTCGCCGGTCGGCTCGAGGACAGCGGCATCATCGTCAACTACCAGGCTGCGCCCGACGAGGAGGGCTTCACAGCGGCCGGCGCGCTGCGCCTCGGCGTCGCCGAGATGACGCGTTTCGGCATGGGCCCCGCGGAGTTCGCCCAAGTCGCACAACTGATGGCCGCCGTGGTGCTCGAGGGTCGCGGCGTCGCCGCCGAGGTCCGCGCGCTGCGCGGACCGTTCACGGAGATGGGCTACTGCTTCAAGGGTCCCGAGTTCGACCCCCTCCTTCAGCTCCTGCACGAGCTGATCTGAGAATGGAGGCGGGAAGATGACGCCCGTCGTGGACCCGCCCGACCGCCCGACCGCGATGAACAACGCGACCGGGAAGCGCGTGCTCGCGCTGATCCGGGGCGCGGACTACGCGCACCCCGGTGAAGTCGAGGCCAACCGACTCCTGTTCGCCGGGGTGGAGCCTGACCTGCGCCGCCGCGTCCTGGACGCGGGTTGCGGCGGCGCAGGCACAGCAGCTTGGGTACGGGAGCGTGGCCTGGGAGGGGTGACCGGCATCGAGCTCGACGCCGCGACCGCCCTCCTCGCCTCCAAGCGGCACCCGGAGGTGACGGTCGTACAAGGAGACCTGCAGCAGGCCGGCCGGGTGCTGACCGGACCCTTCGACCTGATGTACTCGATGACGACCATCTACGCCGCGCCCGATCAGGCGGCCGTCTTCCGTGAGCTCGGCGCCCTCGCTGCACCCGGCGCCGAGCTCCGCGTTCTCGAGTATGCGGATCCGCGCCGCCGTTTCGCCGCCGCCACGGCCGGCGACCCGAGCCTGGGCTGGTGGCACCCGCTGGACCCCCTTGAACTGCCGGGTCAGCTGGCGACGGCCGGCTGGCCGACCGTCGAGGTCCGCGATCTCCGCCCGGAGTTCATCCACTGGTACCGGGAGCTCTGCCTGGGCATCGCCATGAAGCGACGGGCGATCACGGACGCGTTCGGTCGCGACTGGTACGAGTTCGTCGCAAAGGAGTACGCCGGCATCCTGGACCTGGTCCGAGCGGGCGTGCTCGGCGGCGTGCTGGTCCGGGCGGCCGCGGTCTGACGACCGCCCCGGCTGACCACCGGCACGTGAGGGGCCGGGGAGACCCTGCCTCCCCGGCCCCTCAGCCGTCACGCCTGATGACCTGGCGTCGGCCAGTCTGGCGTGAGCGTCAGCGCGTCGGCGCGCACGGCGCCGCAGAGCGCCGGCCCGTCCGGACGGCACAGCTAGTCGGCGTCGATCTCTTCGTCCGTCGCGCCGCTCTCGCTGACGACCATGCGGGCGATGGCGCTCACGACGTCGCCCTCGCGCATGTTCATCACCCTGACGCCCTGCGTCGCTCGGCCGTGGCGGCTGACGCCGTCGGCCCGGACGCGGATCATGACGCCGTCGCGACTCTGCAGCAGAATCTCGTGGTTATCGCGGACGACCTTGACGCCCACGAGATAGCCCTTGCGGTCGGTGAGCGCTACCGTGCGCACGCCCAGACCGCCGCGGCCGGTGATGCGGTATTCGCTGATGGGCGTGCGCTTGCCGAACCCGTTCTCAGTGATCACGAAGAGGTCGCTGTCGTCACGAGCGATGTCCATGCTGATGACTTCGTCGCCCTTACGCAGGCGCATGCCGTGCACCCCGGAGGCGCTGCGGCCGGTCGGTCGCACGTCGCTCTCGTGAAAGCGGATGGCCTGACCCAGGCGGCTGATCATCATGATGTCATCGTCACCTGAGGTGTGGCGCACCGCCAGAAGTTCGTCGTCTTCGCGGATCTTGATGGCGATGATGCCGTCGGCCTTGAGTTTGGTGTTGTAGGAGGCGAACAACGTTTTCTTCACGATGCCCCCGCGCGTGCCGAGGATGAGGTACTTGCCCTCACTCTCCTCGAAGTTGCGCGTGTTGATGACGGCGCAGATCTTCTCGTCCTGGCGCAGCGGCAGCAGGTTCACGATGTGCTTGCCCTTGGCGTTGCGCCCGGCGAGCGGCAGCTCGTGCACCTTGAGGCGGTACACCTTGCCCACGCTGGTGAAGAACAGCAGGTAGTTGTGGGTGCTCGTGATGAAGAGGTGCTCGACCTCGTCTTCTTCTTTGAGGTCCATGCCGGCTACGCCGATACCGCCGCGCTTCTGCTGGCGGTACGTAGCGACCGGAATGCGCTTGACGTAGCCGGTCTTGGTGATCGTGATCGCCATCTGCTCCTCGGCGATGAGGTCCTCGAGGTCGATCTCGCCCTCGTCGGGCACGATGTCGGTGCGGCGGTCATCGTTGTACATGCGCTTGATCTCGGCGAGCTCGCCCTTGATGAGGGCGAGGATCGAACCCTCATCGCCGAGCAGCTCACGCAGTTCCTTGATGCGGGCGAGAAGGCCGGCGTGCTCTTCCTTGACCTTGTCGCGCTCGAGGCCGGTGAGTCTCTGCAGGCGCAGGTCGAGGATCGCCTGGGCCTGCGGCCGTGTGAGCTCGAACGTGTCGATGAGCGCCTCGCGGGCGACGTCCCCGTCCGGCGACCTGCGGATGATGCTGATGATCTGATCGAGATTGTCGAGCGCGACCAGCAGGCCTTCGAGGATGTGGGCTCTCGTCTCGGCCTTGTCGAGTTCGAACTTGGTGCGCCGGATGATTATCTCTTTTTGGAACGCGATGTACGCCTGCAACATCTCCGGCAGCGTCAGCGTGCGCGGCACACCGCCAACCAGGGCGATGTTGATGACCCCGAAGGTCGTCTGCATCTGGGTGTGCTTGTAAAGCTTGTTGAGCACGACCATGGGGATCGCCTCGCGCTTGAGCTCGATGACCAGGCGCATGCCGGCGCGGTCCGACTCGTTGCGGAGGTCACTGATCTCGGTGATCTTCTTGGTCTTCACGAGATCGACGATGTTGTCGATGAGTGAGGCGCGGTTCACCTGATACGGCAACTCGGTGACCACGATGGCGCTGCGATTGCCCTTGATCTGCTCCGTGTGCGCCTTGGCACGGACGCGGATGCGCCCGCGTCCGGTGCGATAGGCCTCCTTGAAGCCGCCCGTGCCGAGGATGACGCCGCCGGTCGGGAAGTCGGGACCCTTGATGAACGCCATGAGGTCGTCGGCAGTGGCCTCAGGATTGTCGACCAGGTGATAGATGGCGTCGACCACCTCGCCGAGGTTGTGCGGCGGGATGTTCGTCGCCATGCCCACGGCGATGCCGGAGGCGCCGTTGACCATGAGGTTCGGCATGCGGCTGGGTAGGACCCGAGGCTCCCGCCTGGTCTCGTCGTAGTTCGGCATCCAGTCGACGGTATTGGCGTCGATGTCGCGCAGCATCTCCACGGCGATCTTGCTGAAACGCGCCTCGGTGTACCGCATGGCCGCGGGCGAGTCGCCCTCGACAGAGCCGAAGTTGCCCTGGCCGTCCACAAGCGTGTAGCGCATGTTGAAGTCCTGGGCCATACGGACCAGAGTCGGATAGATCACCGCCTCGCCGTGCGGGTGGTAGTTACCGGAGGTGTCGCCGGCGATCTTGGCGCATTTGCGGTGCGACTTGTTCGGCGCCAGGCCGAGGTCGTTCATGGCGACCAGGATGCGGCGCTGGCTCGGCTTGAGGCCGTCGCGCACGTCGGGGAGCGCGCGGTCGGTGAGGACGCTCATCGCGTAGTCGATGAACGACGAGCGCATCTCGTCTTCGAGCTCGATGGGCTCGATCTTGCCTTCGAGCGTCTGCAGAGAATCAGACATCGAGGAACCGCACCTCCTTCGCGTTCTTCTCGATGAACTCTCGACGGGGCTCGACCTTGTCCCCCATCAGCATCGTGAAGACCTCGTCGGCGGCTTGGGCGTCTTCCATGGAGACCAGCATCAGGGTGCGCGTCATCGGGTTCATGGTGGTCTCCCAGAGCTGGTCCGGGTTCATCTCACCAAGGCCCTTGAAGCGCTGCAACTGCATGCCCTCTTTGGTGAGGTCGACGATCTGCACGCGCAGGTCTTCGTAGCTCGCCGCCTCCGATTTGCGATTGCCCAGGTGCAGCGTGAAAGGCGGCCGCCCGACAAGCTCCGCAATACGGAGGTGGACGCGTCTCAGCGACTGGAACTCACGGCCGGCGAGAGCCGCGAACGGGATCCTCAGGTTCGCGGCCAGGCCTGTGCGCCGCTCGACGAGCCGCGTGTCGGCGACCTGCTCCTCCTCGTCGACGCCGAGGACATCGGTGACGTAGCGCTTGTCGATATCCTCGCGCAGCGCCTCGAGGAGTTGGGCGAAGGACGCGATCTCGGCCTCGACGACCGGACCGTTCTTGAGCCAGTCGATGAGCTCGCCCCCCCACTGACTCTTGAGCTTCTTGACCCAGCCTTCGTACTCGCCGAAGAGCTTGAGAAAGCGCTGGTACTTGGTCTCGCTGAAGGTGAATCCGGTCTCGGTGTTGTCGACGCGGATCTGCTCGAGGCGGCCGCGGAGGAGGATCTCCTCCAGTTGCGCCTCCTTGTGGATGTAGGTCTCCTGGTTGCCCTGCTTGAGCCGGTAGAGCGGCGGCTGGGCGATGTAGATGTACCCGGCCTCGACCAGCGGCTTCATGTGCCGGAACAGGAAGGTGAGGATCAGGGTGCGGATGTGCGAGCCGTCGACGTCGGCGTCGGTCATGATGATGATCTTGTGGTAGCGCGCCTGCTCGACGTCGAACTCCTCCCCGATACCGGCGCCGATGGCGCTGATCATCGTCAGGATCTCGTTGTTGGCCAGCATCTTGTCGATGCGCGCCTTCTCGACATTGATGATCTTGCCGCGCAGCGGCAGGATCGCCTGGAAGGAACGGTCGCGCGCCTGCTTGGCGGAGCCGCCGGCCGAGTCGCCCTCGACGAGGTAGATCTCGCTGAGCGCGGCATCTTTGATCGAGCAGTCGGCCAGCTTGCCCGGCAGCGTGCTGCCCTCGAGCAGGCCCTTGCGCCGCGTGAGGTCGCGCGCCTTGCGCGCTGCGCTGCGCGCCCGCGCCGCATTGATCGCCTTCTCGACGATCTGTCGCGCCTCGGAGGGGTTCTCCTCCAGGAACTCGGCGAGCTTGGCGTTGACCGATGTCTCCACCAGCGTGCGGATCTCTGTGTTGCCGAGCTTCGTCTTGGTCTGGCCCTCGAACTGCGGGTTCTTGAGCTTGACCGAGATGAGCGCCGTGAGGCCCTCGCGCACATCCTCGCCGCTGAGGTTGTCTTCCTTCTCCTTGAGGAGGTTCTTCTGGCGCGCATAGCCGTTGATGGTGCCGGTGAGCGCAGACCGGAAGCCGGTGAGGTGCGCCCCGCCCTCCGTGGTGTTGATGTTGTTGGCGAACGTGAAGATCGACTCGTTGTAGGAGGAGTTCCACTGCAGCGCGATCTCGACGGCGCCGTCGTCGGTCTCGTTCTCAAGGAAGATGATGCTGCGGTGGATGGCGTCCTTCTCGCGGTTGATGTACGTGACGAAGTCCACGATGCCGCCCTCGTACTGGAAGACGACGCTCTCACCGTCGGCACGCTCGTCGTTGAGCTCGATGCGGAGGCCCTTGGTGAGGAAGGCCGTCTCGCGCAGGCGCTGAGCGAGCACGCGAAAGTCGTAATCGACCTCCTCGAAGATGTCCGGATCTGCCAGGAAGGACACCGTGGTGCCGGACGAGCCGTCCTCGATCTTCTCCTTCTTGACGAGCTCTGTGACCGGCTCACCGCGCTCGAAGCGCTGGTTCCAGTGGAAGCCATCGACGTAGATGTCCAGCTCGAGCCACTCGCTGAGCGCGTTGACCACCGAGACGCCGACGCCATGGAGGCCGCCCGATACCTTGTAGCCGGCGCCGCCGAATTTGCCGCCCGCGTGCAGCATCGTGAGGACGATGGTGGCGGCGGGCTTGTTGTACTTGTCCATGATCCCGACGGGGATGCCGCGGCCGTCGTCGACGACGGTGATGGAGTTGTCGGGATTGATGGTGACGCTGATGGCTGAACAATAGCCGGCGAGAGCTTCGTCGACGGAGTTGTCGACCACCTCGTAGACGAGGTGATGGAGGCCTCGCGGACCAGTGGAGCCTATGTACATGCCGGGCCGCTCGCGGACCGGCTCAAGACCTTCGAGGACCTGGATATCTTGGGCGTCGTAATTCGACTTCTTCACACGACCTCACAGTGGCCGAGGGGCTGGGCGATGTAGTGGGGGGCAGGCAGGACCTGTCTGCGTAAGTATAGCAAAACCGAAGCCTCAGGGCGACCCTGAGACCGTGGGAAAATCGCCGCAAAACGGCGCTTTTCGTCAACCAGATGGGGTGCCGCGACCGGGAGCCTCCGGAGGCTCCGTCGATGATCGTCCCAAAGCGGCTTCGATGGCCGCCCGGAGTCTCGCGTCGTGGACCCCCTCCGCGTGAGCCCTCGCCGCGTCGTGCGCGTCCTCTGCGGGCCGCTCGTACTGCTGTTTCTCCTTCGCCGCGAAGGGACGCGATCCCTCCCCGCGGGCCTCCTTCGAGTCCGGTTCCGGACCACCACCCAGCTCGGCATCCGGCGGCGCCAGGCGACCGATAACGAAGCGAAACCGCTCGACCGGGTGCCCCGGCGCGACCTCCTCCATGCGCCGCAGGATCTGCGGGCCCAGATACGTGAGCTCGTTGGCCCACACCGCCGAGGCGCACTCGATGGTGAGTTGCCCGCGGCGAAAGGCCTTCGGCCTCGTACCGCCGCTCACCGGCTCGCCGACGGCTCGCGCCCATGCGGCGTACGCGCGCGCTTCGTCGCCCCCCGCCAGCTTATCCAGGGAAGGTGTGATGACGTCGCCGAGACGGCGCGGGAGGTCGTCCCTGCGGCCACCCACGCCGGAGCGGGCGCGGCCCTTCTTGCTGCCGCGGTCGGCCGCTCCACCTGTTTTGTCGCCCGCGCCGCTCACAGTGCGTCCAGTCCCGGCGGCGCAGGCGGCGCCTGGTCATCAACCGGCGGAGACGCCTGTCCCGCGGCGAGCGAGCCGTCCAGCGGGAGCTCGATCACGTTGGCCCGCGAGAGCTCCTCATCGGTGAAGTAGTGTCTGTTCGTGGTGGTGATGATCGCCTGACCAGCCGTCCCGAGCATGCGCACCAGCAGCCGGCGGCGGGAATCATCGAGCTCGCTCATGACGTCGTCCAGGAAGAGCGGCCCCTGCTGGCCGGTCCGCGCCGTGGCGAGGCGTTGCTCCGCGAGCAGAAGAGCCAGGACGGCGGCTCGCTGCTCCCCTTGCGAACCGAACAGTCGCAGGTCACGGCCACCGCGCGGGAACTCCACCGGGCCGCAGACGGGCCCGCCGGTGACGGAGAGGACCACTGGCGAGACCGCCGGCGCAGCGCCGGCCCCCGCGTCGCGCTCCCCTTCGGGGGCCGGCGTCGCCTTCGCCGCCTCCGGCCCCACCTCGAGAAACTTGAGGTCGTCGCGGTGTGGTCCGAAGAGGGACAGGCCGCGGCCGACCTCTCCGGCCCGGCGCGTGCGCAACTCATCCAGCAGGGCAGCGTCGTCGTAGCCGACGCCCTCCAGTTGCGCGACCAGCTTGAGCGCGAAGCGTTCTCCGGAAGGCGCCAAAGCAGCGGCGGTCTCCGCATACCCGGTAGCCAGTTCGACGAGGAGGTCGCGGCGGCGGCGCCCGAGTTCCACCGCCGCTCGGGCGAACTGCACGTCCCATGGGTCAAGGGCCGCGGGATCCGCGCCGTTCTTGACGGCAGCAAGTTGCGCGTTGCGTTGACGTAGGAGCCCCTGCAGCTCACGCGCGGCGGCGGCGTACCGGGGGTCGAGAGCGGCGGCGAAGGCGTCGAGATGCGCGCGCCGTCGCGCCGGGCTGCCCTTCACCAGCAGCAGGCTCTCGGGCACGAAGATGAAGACCTGGCTGCGCCCGCGCAGGTCGTCCAGCGACGTCACCTCGAGGCCTCCCCAGTGCACGCGTTTACCCTGGCTCGGCGCGAAGCCCACGTCGACCTGCTGCTCGCCTGCATCCGATGTGTCGAGTCGCAGTTCCACGCGCGCAAAACGCTCACCCCAGGTGATGAGCTTCTCGTCGCGGCGCGTGCGCGGCGAGCTCCCCCGCAGCACGAACCAGGCCGCTTCCAGGAGGTTCGTCTTACCGGCCGCGTTCTCCCCGACCACGACGTTGAGCCCCGGTCCGAAGCGGACCTCGGCGTCGCAGTACGAGCGGAAGTTGACGAGTCTCAGGCCGGAGACGACCACACGCGGTACTCCCGGTCGGCCACGCCCACGATGTCGCCAATCTGGAGCGTCCGTCCGCGGCGCGTCTCGACCTCTCCGTTCACGGTGACGTCACCGGACTGGATGATGATCTTGGCGTGGCCGCCCGTGGACGCCACACCCGCGAGCTTCAGGAACCCCCCGAGGGGCAAAGGGCCGTTGACGGCGACGTCGTCCATGTCGTGGCGGTCCGGGTCACGCGGCAGCGGTCAGCTGCTCAGGCGGATAGGCATGATGAGGTACGTGAAGTCGTCGCCGGGGCCGCCGATGAGGCCGGGACGCAGCGGGCTGGTGAAGCGCAGCCGCGTGGCGGCGTCGTCGATGGCGTCCACGCCTTCGATGAGGTAGCCGGGATTGAAGCCGATCTCGAACGGTTCGCCGGAGAACTCCACGTCCAGTGTCTCCTCCGCCTGGCCGACGTCCTGCGTGAGCGCCTTCATCGTGAGGCGGTTCTCGGCGAAGGCCAGACGGAGCGGCGCGTTCTTCTGCGCGAGCAGGCTGACGCGCCGCGCGGTGGCCATGAGCTGTGCGCGGTCGATGATGACTTCGTGATCGAACGTCTCCGGCAGCAGTTGCTTGTAGTTCGGGAACTGGCCCTCGATGAGGCGTGAGGCGATCCACACGTCGCCGGCCGGGTCGCTGAGCTTGAAGACGGCCTGGTTCTCACCGATCGCGACCTCGATGTCCCCCGGACCGAGAGCCGCAGCCAGACGCGTGACCTCGCCCAGAGCCTTCACCGGGACGATCGCCTGGACCTCGTTCTCGAGGGTGTGGTCGAGCTTGGTCTCTTTGACCGCCAGCCGGTAACTGTCAGTGGCGACCATCTTGAGGGTGTCACCCATGATGGTCATGAGGACGCCGGTGAGGATGGGCCGCGTCTCATCGCGCGAGGCAGCGCGGCCCGCTTTGTTCAGCGTCTCCACGAACGGATCCCGGCCGACGATGAAGGCACCGGTCATGTCGAAGGTGGATGTCTGGGGGAAATCCGCGGCCGCCCAGGCGTTGAGTGAGAAGGCGGCGCGCCCGGCGCTCACCTTCACCGCCGCTTCGCCGGCCTCGATGACCACTTCCTCGTCGGGAAGGTTGCGCACGACGTCGCTGAACAGGCGCGCCGGCACGACGATCTCGCCCTCGCGCTCCACGGGCGTCGTCAGGTTCGCCTTGATGGAGAGTTCCATGTCGGTGGAGAAGAGATCGAGACGACCCTCTCCTGCCTGCAGGAGAATGCCCGACAGCACGGGAAGGGCGCTGCGCGTGGAGACACCCCGTGCAAGGACGCCCAACTTGTCGACCAGTGCAGAGCGATCACACGTGAACTTCATCCCGGCTCCTTATGAATATAAAGAGAGAAGTAGTTAATCCTCACCGTCATCACAGTTCCTGTTGACGATGTGGAGAAGTGGTCTTGTCGCTGCACAGCGGGTGCTGGAGCATCTGCACAGTGGTGTGGACGGTGTGTGCAGAACGTGGCGCTCCTCCCCGCGATGGCTCCGATGTTGTGCGAAGCATAGCCGATTTCGAGGTCCGTTTGGGGATCGTCCACAGGTAACGACGGGGCTGTCCACAGGGGCTGTGGAGGGGTCAGTGCGCGGTCTTGAGGCGCGCGCTGATGAGGGCCACGAGGTCCTGCAACTGGGCGTCGTGGCCGTCTTTGAGCTGGCGCTCTACCTTGTCCACGGCGTGGATGACCGTGGTGTGGTGGCGGCCGCCGAAGCGGGCGCCGATCTGCGGGAGTGAGGCCTCGGTGAGATTCCGCGAGAGGTACATGGCGATGTGGCGGGCGTAAGCGACGTCCTGTGTGCGACGGTTGCCGCGCAGGTCGTTGACGTGAAGGCCGAACTGCCTGGCCACCTCGTTCTGCACCATCTCGATGGTCACCGGATGCTGGTAGGACTTGGGGAGGATGTCCCTCAGTGCCTCCTTGGTTGTCTCGAGGGTGACGTCCGTGCCACTGATGGAAGCAAAGCTGACGGCGCGGGTGAGCGCCCCGTACAACTCGCGGATGTTGCTGGTGACCCGCTGGGCGATCCATTCGAGCACTTCAGGCTCGGCGATATGAAAGCCCTCCCACTTGACCTGCTTGCGCAGGATGGCGATGCGGGTCTCGAGGTCCGGCCGGCTGATATCGACCACGACGCCCTGGCCGAAGCGCGAGCGCAGCCGCTCCTCGAGCGCCTCGAGCTCGCGCGGCGGCCGGTCGCTGGTGATGACGATCTGCTTGCCGGCCTCATACAGCGCGTTGAACGTGTGGAAGAACTCCACCTGGGTCTGCTGCTTCTCGGCGAGGAACTGCACGTCGTCGATGATCAGCACGTCGTTGTCACGGTAGGTCTGTTTGAACCCCTCGATGCGACCCTTGTCGGTGACCGCATTGATGAAGTCGTCGGTGAAGCGCTCGCAGGTGACGTAGCGCACCTGGAGCTCCGCATGCTGCTCAAGTGCGGCGTGGGCGATGGCCTGCGTGAGGTGAGTCTTGCCCAAGCCGGTGTCGGCGTAAATGAACACCGGATTGTACGCGGTGGCCGGAGACTCCGCGACGCTGTGCGCGACGGCCGTGGCGTACTCGTTGTTGGGGCCGGTGACGAAGCGGTCGAAGACGTAGCGGGGGTTCAGGTCTCCCGTCGGGCGTGGTGTGCGGGCGGAGGGGGCACGCTCGGGACGGCGGCGCTTCGGCGATGGAGGGATCTGCTTGGCGGGGTCGCCGTCGGGCTCCTCATGCGGCTTCTTCGGCTGCTCGGCTGCGCGCGCATCGACCACGACGCGGACCTCGACCGAGTCGCCGAGGACTGCCTCCAGCGCCTCGGCGACCTGTCCCGCCAGCCGCCTCTCGATCCACTCGCGGGCGAAGTCGTTGGGGACGCCGATGACGAACGCGCCGTCGTCGAGGCCGAGGGGCACAGTCCGGTCGAACCAGAACTGAAACGCAGAATCGTTGATGCGCCCGCGAAGCTGCTTCTTGGCCGCTTCCCAGATGCGTGTGAGTTCGTCGTCCGTCGGTGCCCCACCAGCTCGACCCCGGGGATGCAGCGGCTTATCGGGGTGCTTTGTGAACGTCGGTCAGAGGATGCTTTCGAGGAGGCGGAGGCCCTCTTCACGCAAGGCTCGCTTGCCGTCCCCCAAGGAGTGTATCAACCCCATCTCTTGCAGTACAACGAGTTCACGGAACACCGTGGCGGGGGAGAATCCGAGCTCCTTGGCGATCGCTGTGGGGCCGGCCGAGCCGAGCTCCATGAGCAGCACCAGGACCTTCGTCTGGCGGGTGGTGAGCTTGATCCCGGGTACCGCAGCGGGCGCCGCCGGCGCCTCGGCGGCGGATGGCATCTTGATGGTGAAGACGGCGCCGCCACCAAGGTTGTCCTCGATCGTGAGGATCCCCCGCAAGAACAGGAGCGATTCGCGTGCGAGAGGGAGTCCGGAGCCAACGCCGCGGATGATCTGCCGCTGGTAGGCGGTCGCGGTGGTGAAACCGGGCTGCATCGCCCGCTCCTTGTCGTCGATCCCCGGACCGTGGTCGGAGATGCGGATCGTCTGACCGTTGTCGAGGATGGTGATGACCACGTCGCGGAAGTAGGCATGGAGCAGGTTCTCTATCAACTCCTGGATGACCGTGTATGGCACCTGCCCCCCCTGCTCGCGGCAGTAGTGGTAGGTCTTCTCCGCCAGTGACGCGACCAGGGCCGGCAGATCCCCCGCTTCGACGGCGACCACGCGCGGTGGGCTGGTCAGGGTGTCGTAGATGGCGATGCGCGGCGCCTCGAGACCGAGCGGGACGTCGGGCAGCGAGCCGTCGGGAGACGGGCCTGCGGGGGTGACAGAAGCGGGGTCTGAGGCTCCGCCGTCAGTGTCGGGTGCGGCTTGGGCCGCCCCTCGAGATGGCGGGGCCGCCGTAGGCGCAGTCCGCGGCGCGGAGTGCCGGACGGCCCCCTCGTCGGCGAGCAGCCTGTCGAGGAACGAGTCCATAGGGGCGCCGAGTATAGCAGGGCGTGTCGGAACCCTCCACGGGGCCTGGCGAAACGCGGTTTTGCAGGCGAAAGACGGAAGTTATCCACAGGCTGTTCACGATTTGTGGAAAGCTGTCCGGCGTGTCGCCGCGAAGATGCCCAATTTGCGGCCGTTGTGGAAACTGCGGTTTCACAGGCCCTGGACCCTCCAGCGACCCCGGCACCCGGCCGAACCCCTCTGGTATGTCGCTGTCAACCCCCAACTTGGACACTGGAGGAACAGCTTCTTCGCTGTAAACGGGCGCTTTCCGGGCATGAGTTGCCTGAGGGCGGAGTGTCAAGTCAGCATTTCTTCGTCAACGCCTTTTCCACGGCCATCGTGAGCCTGAGAGCATGACAAAAGGTACTTATCCACATTCTCCACAGCTACCTGTGAACGGGCTGGCCGGGGGATGAAACGCCGTCGGTGCACGTGGCTCCCCGATGCAGGCTGCGCTACACTGTGCATCGTCCCTGCGGAGCTCCCGTGCGAGGAGCTGAGATGGCGCTTCCTGGCGCCGACGCGTCGAACCTGACCGCCCCGATGGGCGGCGGCGCCTTCTGGCGCTGCTGGGTAATGCCAGCGAAGGGAGAGATGTCATCGTGAGCACACCACTCGCCCACCCGGGGGGTGACGCGCCAGACGCGCGCGATCGCCTGAATCTCAATCCGGCTCACTGGGGGGTGCGGGCGATCGCCGAGATCGGCGTCGCGATCGCCTTGGCAGCCGTTCTGAGCTGGCTGGCCCAAGCATTCCCCCTGCGCATGCCCCAAGGCGGGTCTTTTGGCCTCGAGATGCTGCCGATCTTGTTCATCGCCATCCGGCGCGGCGTTCTCCCGGGCGTCGTAGCCGGGGCGCTGTTCGGCCTGCTGCAGTTGACGGGCGTGGCTGGCACGCCATACATCTACCACCCGCTTCAGGCGCTGCTCGATTACCCGTTCGCCTTCGGCGCCCTAGGTCTGGCCGGCCTCGTGTCGCGTCGGCGAGATGGATGACGTCCACAACCTGCCACGGCTCATCGCAGCAGTGACCCTTGGTGCCGGCGCGCGACTCGCGTTCCACTTCCTGTCCGGCCTGATCTTCTTCGCCGAGTATGCGCCCGCCTGGGAGGCGCCATGGCTGTACTCGATCACCTACAACCTGCTCTACCTGCTGCCATCCGCGATCGTCACGGCGATCTGTCTCTGGCCGCTGCTCCGCGCATACGATGTCGCGTTCCCGAGAGACCGCCTGGCAGCCAGATGACCGACATGGAGCCCGATACGCCCGCCCGCTTGCAGGCCGCGGTCTTTCTCGACGGCGACTATCGCGACCCCGATTGGCACCGCGACCTGGCTGCGCGGGTAGACATCCTTTTGGCAGCCGATGGTGGCGCCCGGTTCCTCGTCGGCCTCGGTGTGACGCCCGGCGCCGTGGTCGGCGACTTCGACTCACTGGATGAGGCGACGGCCGAGCGGCTGCGATCAGCGGATGTCGAACTCGTGCGCCATCCAGTGCGCAAGGACGTCACCGATGGCGAGCTCGCTGTTGAGGAAGCGCTGCGACGAGGGGCCGGCGAAGTCCTGCTCGCCGGCGCCACCGGCGCGCTCGATCACACACTCGGGCATCTGGCGATTCTCCGTGGCCTGGCGGCGCGCGGCGTCGCCGCCCGCCTCGTGGCACCCGACCTCACGGCCACGGTCCTCATCGCTCCCGCTGCCGTAGCGCTTGTCGCGCCCGCCGGCGCACGCGTCTCGCTCGCTCCCGTGGGCGACGCCGCGACGGTGACGCTCACCGGCCTCGACTATCCGCTCGAACACGGCACACTGTCCGCTGCCGCGTGCGTCGGGCTCGGCAACCACGTCTCCGCCGGGGCGGGCGCTCGCGTCGTGCTGCATGAGGGGATGGCAGTCCTGCTGGTCGATCGTGGCGACGAGACCTTCCCGCCGCTGACTGCGGGGCGTGCGGAGTGACCTCGACCTGGGCGCCCTGGCGCATCGCCGCAGCCGCGTGGGCGGTCGTCATCTTCATCAGTGGGGTGCTCCCGACCGCGAGTACTGTGCATGCCGTCTCGGGCGGGCGCGACACGCTCACGACGACGTTCGCGCATTTCGTGGCCTACACGCTGCTGGGGTTCCTGCTCGGCGTTGCGCTCGGCGGCTGGCGAGTCGATCCTCGGCGTCTGGTCCTGGGCCTTGCGCTGGCGGCCGCGCTTGGGGGGGCGATCGAGCTCGTCCAAGGACCGCTGTCTTACCGCGACGCGCAGCTCGTCGACTTCGTGGTCGATGTCGCCGGCGCAGCGGCCGGCTTGGTGGTGTTCAGCGCTGCCGTGTCGGTGGCTGGACGACGATCGCGTCCCGGATGATGCTGGCCGCGACATCCTCCGCCGGCACATCGTAGCCGCGCTCCGCGACAAGGTCCCTTAGAATGTTGACCCGGCACTCCCGCGACCCGGTGGGGTCACGATCAACACGACTCTCCTGCTGATCTCCGGCCACCACACCCTCCTTGTGATCCTCTCGGCGTAATGAATCGGGCCGGGGGGCCGTCGAGTTTACTAAGATGCGTAAGCAAATATGACTCCACCAGGGAGACACACGTGATCAGCATCCATCAAGCGCTCGATGCCGTGCTCGCAGCGGTCAGTCCGCTGCCGGCCGAAGAAGTCCCGCTGCTTGAGGCGCTCGGACGCGCGGCCGCGGACCGCATCACGTCACCGGAGCAGGTGCCGAACTTCGCCAACTCCGCCATGGATGGCTTTGCCGTCTCCGGGGCGGAGTTGGCGGCCGGACGTCGCGAGTTCCACGTGACCGTCGACATCCCCGCCGGCCGCTACGTGTCCGAGACCGTGGCGCCGGGGGACGCGGCGCGCATCATGACCGGCGCGCCGGTGCCGCCCGGCACGGACACCGTCGTACAGGTCGAGCACACGCAGGTCGACGGCGATTCGATGGTCGTGGAGACCTTTCCCGCGACCGGCGCGAACGTGCGCCGCGCCGGCGAGGACGTCACCGTCGGCGACGTCCTCTTCGAGCGTGGCGCTCACCTCGGTGCGGCGGAGATAGGCTTGCTCGCGGCAGTGGGCATCGAGCGCCTCCGCGTAGCGCGCCGGCCGCGCGTCGCGATCCTCGCCACGGGCAGCGAACTCGTGGCGGCCGGCAAAGCGCTCGCGCCGGGGCAGATCCGCAACTCCAACTCGTTCACGGCCTACGGCCAGGTGAAGGCCGCCGGCGCCGACCCGATCTTGCTCGGCATCGCTCGCGACGATCCGGATGTGACCCGGGGGTTGCTCCAGGCTGCGCTCGTGAACGACGTGGTGATCACCTCGGGCGGCGTCTCTGTCGGCGACTACGACTTCGTGAAGCAGGTCCAGGACGAGCTTGGCGTCGAGCGCCACTTCTGGGGCGTCGCCACCAAGCCCGGCAAGCCCCTGGCCTTCGGCACGCGTGGCGACACGCTTGTCTTCGGCGTCCCCGGCAACCCCGTGGCGGCGATGGTCAGCTTCGAGATGTACGTGCGGCCGGCCCTCCTCGCCCTGCAGGGCCGGCCCGACGTGTATCGTCCCTGGTTCTACGCCGCGGCCGCGGAGCCCGTGCGGCCCACCAAGGGACGCACCGAGGCGCGCCGCTGCCGCCTCACGCACGATGGCGGGGCGATCCGCTTCACCACGACCGGACCGCAGGGCTCGGGGATACTCAGTTCGATGGCCGGCGCCGAGGGGCTGTTCTTCGTGCCGCCCGAGTACTCCGGTGGCGACATCGGCACGGAGCTGCTGGTCATGCTGCTCGGCGGCACGTCCGCCGAGCGCCCGCCGTTCCCGGGCTCGGCCGCCGCGGACTGAGGGCCCCCGGCCGGCACTGCGTGGCGGCGGTCAGCCGCCGCGCGTCTTCTGCAGCGGCTTGGCCTTCTCGAGCGCCGCCCACACGATCAGGCGGTGGGCGGCGCTGTAGGGCGGCGTGCAGGTCGTGAGCACCAGGCCGTAGCCGCGGTCGTTGAGCACGCTGATGTCCGTCGGGTCGACCGTGGTCGTCTTGACCACGGAGTAACGGAACTTCGCGTAGGGCGTGTCGACGTAGATGGGGTCACCCTTGCGCAGCTTGTCGAGCTCGTAGAACGGGGCGCCGTACGTCGTGCGGTGGCCGGCGACGGCGAAGGGCTCGCCGGCCCCCGGCAGAGGCGTGATCGCGTAGTGGACCGGCCCGGTGCGCAGCAGAGAGCGGTCCCCCGCTGGGTCGAGACCCGCCCGTCCGCCTACGCCCTGCTGGACCAGGCGGTCGAGGTCGATGCGAGGGATGCGCAGGCGTCCGACCGGGTCACCTGGCTTGAGCCGGCGGCCGTAGCGGACGGCGAGTCGGCGTACAAGCTCCTCGTTGGAGACTCCGCGGGTGGTGCGCGTGTCGACGTTGGCGTTGATGTCCTGGACGAACGCCACGCTTTGCTGCCGGTAGGTGGAGTCGAGGCGCGACTGCTGGACCTGGGCGTAGGCCGCGGACCAAAAGGGATACGCGAGCACGAGGCCGCCGGCGATGAGCAGCAGGTCGCCGGCAAGCCGCAGCCAGCGGGCCTTTCGGCCCCGCCCACTGCCGGCGGGCGGCGCTCCTGGATTGGGGACGCTCCGGTCCATTCAGGGATGGTACCCGCGGCGAGGGAGGGGCGCCACAACGTGCTAGACTGGCGCCCCCGACGAGGAGGCGCCGCGCGTGCGATCCTTCACGGACGTCCACGACGAGCTGAGCGGAAGACTCGTCCCACACGAGATAGTCCACCTCACGTCGTCCTCGCGCACCGCGCAGCTGGCGGCGGAGGCGCTCGGCGTGCCCGTCGGGAGCGTGGTCAAGTCGCTCGTCTTCCTGCTGGACGACTCCCGACCGGTGCTCGCCATGGTCACGGGCGACGCGACGGTCGACGTCGAGGCGCTCGCGCGCGAGACCAGAGCCTCGCGCGTCCGGCTCGCAACAAGCAGAGAGGTACGGGAGCTGACCGGCTACGAGCCGGGCTCCGTCTCGCCGTGCGCTCTGGCTACTGACGTGCAGCTCGTGGCGGACCCGGGGGTGTTCACGCCGGATGTGGTGTACTGCGGCGGGGGCACGGCGACGACGATGCTGAAGATCCGCAGCGCCGATCTGGAAGCGCTGCTCGAGCCGCGCAGACTGCCGATCGCCGCCCGCACGTGAGGGGCGCGCGATCCGGGCGCGGATGCTGCGGCGACGTGGGCCGGGCGGGCGGCGGCGAGCCGTCTGTCACGGGTGGACACCAGCGGACGAAGTGGAGAGCGCCACGATGACGAAGACCCCGACCCACAGCATAGGCTCGGCCGGGCGGCTGGCCATCCTCTCGCGGGACGACCTGAGGCGGCTCGACGTGGCCGCGCTCGACGTGCTCGCCGACGTCGGCGTGGCGATCCCGTCCGATCGCGCGCGGGCCGCTCTCGTCGCGCAGGGCGCGACGGCCGACGGTACGCGCGTCACCCTGCCGCCGGAGCTCGTTCGCCGACTCGTCGGTCTGGCGCCCGCGCGCATGACCCTCGGCGCGCGCGCCGGCGCGCCCATCGTCACCGGCGAGCGCTCACTGATCACCACCGACGGCTGCTGCGTGGAGATCTACGACCTGGAGACCGGCGAGAAGCGTGGCACGACGGCGGAGGACGTGGCCACCATCAGCCGCGTCGTCGACGCGTTGCCCGAGGTGGACTTCTGCTGGCCGGCGGTGAGCGCACAGGACCGCCCTGCCTCAGTCCGCGGCCTGCACGAGCTCTATCTGGCGGTCGCCAATACCGGCAAGCACGTGCAGACGGTGACCGTCGTCGAGCCGGACCTCGCGGAGATCGCTGTGCGGATGGCGCTCGCGGTGAGCGGCACGGAGGAGAAGCTGCGCGCCGAGCCGCCGATCAGCGCCTTGCTCGGCACGGTGACGCCGCTGGGCAATGACGCGGGTACGCTGGAGGCCGGCCTCATCTTCGCCGAGGCCGGCCTCCCCATCGGCTTCGTCACCATGCCGATGGGTGGGTCTACCACGCCGATCACAATGGCCGGCTCGCTCGTCGTCGGCATCGCCGAGGCGCTCAGCTCCGTGTGCGCCATCCAGGCGGCCTACCCCGGCGCGCCGGTCTTCATCTGCTTCATCCCCAGCATCATGGACCTCAAGAGCGGCGACTTCACCGGCGGCGCGCCGGAGGATACGATCATGGCCGCCGCGGTTGGCGACGTCGGCTGCTTCTACGGCCTGCCGACCCAGTGCGGCGTCAATTCGAGCGGAGCCAAGGAGCCGAGCTGGCAGTCGGCGCTCGACGACACGACGACCACGTACCTTTCCCTGGCCGCCGGCGTCGACATGCTCACCGGCGTGGGCATGGTGTCCGGCGGCCGGATCTTCAGCTACGAAGAGATGGCGCTCGGGGTGGAGACCCTGTCACACGCACGCGCGATCGCTGACGGCGTGGACCTGACGGCCGCCGCCGGCTCGGCCGGCGGGTATTCGTCGCCCTTCGCCAGCCGGTCGCTGGCCGTCGCCCAAGCGCACCGTCACTGGACCGCCGGCGGGCGGGAGACGGCGATCGACCGCGCCCATCAGCGCATCGTGGCCGCGGTGGCCGCGCATCGCCCGCCCCCCCTGGGATCGACGGTGGACGCCGAGTTGAGGCGGCTGGCGGGCATCGGTTGAGGCGCCCAGTTGCTCGCGAGTAGTGCGCACATACTCACAATTCGGGTCAAGGCGCTATGTCGCCGGCATCCGCATGAGGGTTGTCTTTTGGGTGCAGTCCTGTATAAATCCAATTCGGAACGTCGCGCCGGGGGAGTGCGACGCCGAACGTCCTGACAGGCGGTGGGGGCCGCCATCCGCTAAGGTCCGCGCCCATGGGTCACGCGGCCGTCGGGAACAGTCAGCCGGAAAGGACAGAGGCATGAGAAAGGGCAAGACCTATATTCTGGCAGCCGTGCTGCTCGTCGCGATCGTCGCGTTCGCAGGCGTCGCTGCCGCGTGCGGAAGCAGCAGCGATGGCACCAGCACCGCGCCAAGCGCGAGCGCCGCAGCCACCACGCCGATGGACAAGGCCACTGAGATCCTCGGCCACGCGCCCACTGGACTCGCGCAGAAGATCGTCGACGCCGGCACCGTCGTCGTCGCCAACGACGCGAACTACCCGCCGCAGAGCTCGGTCGACCAGGCCACCGGCGAGCTCGTGGGCTTCGACGTCGACGCCGCCAACAAGATGGGCGAGCTGCTCAACCTCAACGTCGACTTCAAGAACCCGGCGTGGGAGACGATCCCGGCCGGCCTCCAGCAGGGCAAGTACGATGTGTCGATCGGCTCGATGACCATCACGCCCGAGCGCCAGAAGGTCCTTGCCTTCACCGATCCCTACTACTACACCTCGGGCCAGATCTTCGTGAAGAAGGGCGGCCCGCAGATCACCGGCGTGGCCGATCTGGCCGGCAAGAAGGTCGGCGTGGGCGCAGCTACGACCTACTACGACTATCTCAAGAAGAACTCCGACGCGATCGTGAAGACCTACACCACCGACGCCGACACCTTCCCGGATCTCGCCAACGGCAACCTCGACTTCGTGATGACCGCCGGCCCCACGGGCCAGCAGGCGATCCTCTCCGGTCAGCCGTTCGAGTTCTCGGGCAAGCCGCTCTACTACGAAGACCTTGCCTTCGCTCTCAAGCTGGACGAGGCCGACTGGCTGGCCATGCTCAACTACGCCGTCCAGACGATGCACTCTGACGGCTCTCTCACGGCGATGAGCAAGCAGTGGTACAACGGCATGGACCTTACGGTGAAGCAGTAACAGCCTGCTCCACGCATCGTCAGGGTGACGCGAAGACTCGCGTCCCATGAGCATTACGCGGCGAGGGGCTTGCGGAGCAGCAGGCCCCTCGCCGCGTTTTCTCACAGGAGGGTTCTCGCCAATGCGTAAACGGTGCAGATTCGTGAGCGTCGCCCTCATGGCGGCTCTGCTCATCGTGGTGGTAACGGCGTTGGCGCCCATCGCTCTGGCGTCGCCGTCGCCGGCGCCGTCGCCGGGTGGGACGGCTCCCGAGGGCACTCCGATCCCCGTGGGAGTCATCCCCGACCCAAATGCGGTGGTCACGTCCGGAAACGGCCTGCTGTGGAATGGCGACGTGGTGGAAGTCAACTTCTCCCCCAACGGTGCCACCCTCGATGCGGCCAAGTGCCAGGTGTTCATCAACGGCAAGCTGCAGGAGTTGGCTGCCGATCCCGTCGTCCAATACCTCTCGCCGGCGACCCCGACGCTTCACTTCTCGCTGGCCCAGACCTACGGCAAGGGCAAGTACGAGTTCAAGGTCACTCTCGTCACGACCCAGGGCGTGACCGTTGAGAAGGCATGGAGCTACGACTCCGAGGGGCAGGCCGGCGGCGGTCTCGTCAAATGGAGCGTGATCCAGAACTGGTGGAGGTACATCGCCAGAGGCGCGATCGTCACCGTAGAGCTCACCGTCATCTCGATCTTCTTCGCCTCCATCCTCGCCCTGTTCGGCTCGCTGGGCCGGCTCTCCAAGAAGATGAGCTTCAAGCAGGCTTGGGACCGGTATCAGAGCTGGGGCTACATGTGGCGGATGGCGATCGGCCTGATTCCGTATTGGATCGCCACCTTCTACACCTCGCTGTTCCGAGGGACACCGCTGCTGCTGCAGATCATCTTCATCTACCAGGTGACCCCCGAGTTCATCAGGGCCTTCGGCCTGCCGAACACGCTCAACCCGCCGGCGTTCTGGTCTGGCGTCGCGGCCTTGTCGCTCAACTACGGCGCCTACCTCACCGAGGTCTTCCGCGCCGGCATCCAGGCGGTCCCCAAGGGCCAGAACGAGGCCGCGTGGGCGATCGGTCTCAGCGGCTGGCAGACGCAGCGCCGCATCATCCTGCCGCAGGCGTTCAAGATCGTCATCCCCGCGGTCGGCAACGACTTCATCGCCCTGATCAAGGACACGTCTCTGGTCTCGGTGATCGCGGTCGAAGAGCTGCTGCGCCGCTCGCAGCTCGCCGGCGCGGCCACCTTCAGCTTCATGTCCACCCTGCTCGTTGCGGCCGCCTTCTACTGGGCGCTGACGATCTTCTTCAGCTTCTGGCAGGCCAAACTCGAGACGCGCATGGCGCGAGACAAGGCCCGCGCGAAGGAGAAGGCGAAGTAACATGTCATCAACCCACACCTTCCCACACGAGACGATCACTGACGACAAGGGGCGCGAGCTCGTCGTCAAAGTCGAGGGCCTGCAGAAGTACTTCGGCAAGAACCACGTGCTCAAGGGCATCGACCTCGAGGTCTACAAAGGCGAGGTGCTGGTGCTCATCGGGCCGTCTGGCTCCGGCAAGAGCACGTTCCTGCGCTGCCTCAATTTCCTCGAAGATCCCACGAGCGGCGAGATCAGGGTCGGGGACGTGCACGTCACGTGCGGCAGCCACGGTAGCCGCTACAAGAAGGACGTGCACGAGATCCGCATGAAGTGCGGCATGGTGTTCCAGGAGTTCAACCTCTTCCCGCACAAGGACGCCATCGAGAACGTCGTCGAGGGTCCGATCCTGGTCAAGGGCGAGAAGAAGGCCGATGCCATGCGCAAGGGGGAGGAGTTGCTCACCAAGGTGGGCCTTGCCGAACGCATGGACTTCTTCCCCAGCCAGCTCTCCGGCGGCCAGAAGCAGCGCGTCGCCATCGCCCGCGCCATGGCGATGGACCCCGTGCTCATGCTCTTCGACGAGCCGACGAGCGCCCTCGACCCCGAGCTCATCGGCGAGGTGCTCAAGGTCATGAAGGAGCTCGCCGAGGGCGGCATGACCATGATCGTGGTGAGCCACGAGATGGGCTTCAGCCGCGACGTGGCCGACCGGGTCGTGTATATGGACGACGGATACTTCATCGAGCAGGGCCCGCCGAGCGAGGTCTTCTTCCACCCCAAGGACGACCGCACCAAGCGCTTTCTGCGGCACATCCTGCCGGAGAAGGAGCCCGAGCACGCCAGGGAGCTCGGCATCGTCGAGGCCGACCAGGAACTGCCCGAGCCGGGCGCCGACGAAGGTCCGCCGCAGGGCGCGGTCGGCGCGGCGCTCGACGAAGGCAACTTCAAGGACACGGC
>CAVXJO010000016.1:0-116751 GCA_963762125.1 uncultured Thermoleophilia bacterium | reverse complement strand
CGTGAAGGGGGGCCACAGGTGGCTCGCCATCTCGGCGCCGAGCGACCCCTGATCAGCTGTGTGCGGCACGTCTGCCATTGCGCCTCCCTTGCGACCGCCTGCGGCGGTCGCATCGGTCCGGCCGGCCCGGCTCTCGCCCGCGCCGGCGCTGCTCCACCAGTCCACCCGCGAGGATCGCTCGCGGCTTCACCCCTCGTTACCCGACGAGTCTTCGCAGTATATCCACCCAGGTGGGTGAAGACCAGTGTGGCGTACTCGTTCTCAGTCTTCAATGGCCCAGCGAACGGGCCATCTCGGGCGTGACACCGCAGACGCCGGCGAGCTCCGCCAGCTTGTCGCCGGCCAGCGGCCGGCCGCGCTCGGCGCGGCCGGCGAAGAGCGCCTCCATGCGTTCTTTGGCCCTGGCTACCTCGTCGCGCCCGTCGGAGACCCACTGGTCGTAGGCCTGGCGCGACGAGACGACAGGGGCGAAGTGCTCACCTGCGCGCAGTCGCCTCGCCGTCTCTTTCTCCTTGAGGAAGTCGCCGCCGATGCCCACGCGCTCGACCATCTCGACCATCATCGCGTCGGGGCCGGTGTCCACGTCGCCGAGCACGCGGTGGATCATCCCGACGATCTCGGCGTCCAGCACGATCTGCGGCAGGAAGAGCGTGTTGACCGAGTCGATCATGCCTACGCCGCCGCTCAGGACGTCTGCGCCGACGCCGGCCGTGGCGAGACCCTTGAGCGCCTTCTCGTACCCGGCCTGAACGCCCGCGTACTTGGCGTCGGTCGCGAGGCCCGGTACCGCCGCCGGCACGCCGAGGTGGTGGGCGAGCTCCACACAGGCGACGTTCATCAGCGCGGTCTCGGGCGCGGCGTAGGAGATGCCGGCCGAGCGCATGTCCATGACGGCCCCCGAGACGCCCATCACCGCTCGGGCGCCCGGCGCCAGCGCCTGCAGAGCGGTGGCGACGGCGAGAAACTCGGCGAGACCCTGCACGATCGTCCCCGCCACAGTCACCGGTGACGTCGCTCCGGCCATCGGTACCGTGTACACCTCGACCGGCGCGCCGCGCGCGGCGGTGGCCGCGTGGAAGTCGAGGAGCGGCCCATCGATGCGCAGCGGCGAAGCCGCCGTGAGCAGCGTGCTGAACCGCGGCCGCGCGCGAAACGATTCTGCATCGCCGGACACGACGTCCATGATGCGCAGCAGCGGCTCGGCGTGCGCCGGGCTGTCGACGAGGGTCACGTGCTTGCGCGCTTCGCTGAGCACGACGTAGCAGACGACGAGTTCGCGGACCTCGATCGGCACGTCGTTCGCTGTGATCGTCGTCCATAGGACGTCGACCTCCGGGACCTCGTCCAGCAGGATCGTCGCCGCCTGCAGATCGCTCAGGGTGGAGGGACGCTTGACGCCCGTGTCGTGGTCGAGCACGAAGGCGGCGCAGCCCGAGGAGCAGAAGTGCGCCGGCTCGCCCTCGTCCAGGAGCACGTCGTGCTCGGGCGACGCGCCGGCGAAGAGCACGCGCCGCGGACACTGGTCGACGGCCCGCAGCACAAGGTCGGGCGGGAAGCGCACCACGCCCGTCGACAGATCGACGTCCGCGCCGAGATCCGCGAGGACCGGCAGCGCGGCCGATCCCTTGAGCTCGACCCCTACGCGCTCGAGGATCCCCAGCGCCTCCTCGACGAAGGAGCGTTTCTCGGCCTCGTCGAGCCAGGTCATATGCGCGCGCATGGGGGTCCTCCGTTCAAGATCGCGACGTCCTGAGCTGTGGCCGCTGAGGCGGAGCGGCGGAAGACGCCCGAGCCGCGGCTCGGGCGCCCGCCGCCGATCGGAGACCCCGACGGCGGCCGGACCGTGCACGGCACGAGAACGCCGCCCGACGCGCGACGGCGGCGCCCGGTCCAGACCCGCTCAGACCGTCGGAGTGTCCGACAGCAACTTCTTGGTGTAGTCCGCCTGCGGGTCCTCGAGCACCGCATCGACGAGCCCGTGTTCCACGATGCGACCTTCGTTCATCACCGCCACTTCCTGCGAGATACTCCGAACCAGCGCCAGGTTGTGGGTGACGAACAACATCGAGAGGCCCATGTCGCGCTGCAGGTTGGCTAGCAGTTCGATGATCGCGGCCTGCACCGAGACGTCGAGCCACGAGGTCACCTCGTCGCAGATCAGCACCGTGGGCTCGGCTGCCAGGCTGCGTGCGATGGCCAGACGCTGGCGCTCGCCGCCGGACAGCTGGTCCGGGTAGCGGCTCAGCAACGATGAGTCAAGAGCCACCTGCTCAAGCGCCTTGACCATCCGGTCCTCCATCTCGTCGCGTGAGAGGTCGAAGAAGACCTTGAGCGGCTGAGACAGGATCTGCGCGATGGTCTTGCGCGGGTTGAGGGAGCTGTAGGGGCTCTGGAAGATGTACTGGATCGCCTGCCGGGTCGCGCGGGACCGGCCACGCGCGTCGCGCGCCAGCGGCTTGCCGTTGAACTCGATGTCGCCGACGATCTTGTGGCGGTGCAGTCCGGCGATGCAGCGTGCCAGAGTGGTCTTCCCCGAGCCGGACTCCCCGACCAGCGACAGGCAGTGGCGTTCGCTGAGGCTGGTGTTGATGTCGTGCAGCGTCTCCTTGTGCTGGTAGTAGGCGACCACGTCGCGCACGCTGATGACCTGCTTGAGCTCCGCGGCGCGCTCGGAGAGTGACTTGTCGCGCAGGTGGATGTCCGCGTCGAGGGCCTTCGCTCCGACCTCCTGGAAGCGCCAGCAGCGCACGCGATGGCCGGGGCTCACATCCTCGACCGGAGGGAACTCCTCGCCGCACTTGTCGACCGCCCAGTCGCAGCGCGGCGTGAAGGCGCAGCCGCTCGGCCGCTGGCCCGGGCGGGGGGCCCAGCCGGGGATGCCGCGCAAGGCGCGCTCGCCGGTGATGTCGGGGATGGAGGCGAGCAGCTTGCGCGTGTACGGGTGGTGGCCGGCGTCGAACAGCTCGTCGCGCGTACCGGTCTCGACGACTCTGCCGGCGTACATCACGGCGATACGGTCGGCGAGGTTGGACACCACCGCGAGGTCGTGGGTGATGTACAGCGCCGCGACGCCGTAGGACCTCGTGAGGTCGCGCACCGTGTCCAGCACGTGCGCCTGGGTGGTCACGTCGAGGGCGGTGGTCGGCTCGTCGAGGACGATGACCTTGGGCCGGTTGGCGAACGCCATGGCGATGGCGACGCGCTGCTGCTGGCCGCCGGACAGCTGGTGCGGGTAGCGGCGCAGGAACTGCTTGTCCGAGGGCAGCAGGACCTCCTCCATCATCTGCTTCAGGCGAGCCTCACGGTCGGACTGCGAGGAGCCGAATCCGTGCACCTCGAGGATCTCCATGAGCTGCGTGCCGATGCGGAGTGCCGGGTTGAGCGACGCCGAGGAGTCCTGGGGCACGTAGCTGATCTGCCCCCCGCGGACGCCGCGCAGCGCCTTGGGGTCCATGGCGAGGATGTCCTGCCCGTCGATCTCCACCTGTCCCTCGGCGATCTTGGCGCCGCGGCGCTGGTAGTCGAGCAGGCTGGTCCCGACGGTGGTCTTGCCGGAGGCCGATTCGCCGACGAGGCCCAGCACCTCTCCGCGGCGGATCACCAGCGTGACTTCGTCGTCGATGTCGACGCCCGAGGGGTCGAGGACGATGCGCAGGCCCTCGACCTTGAGGACGGCCTCTTGCTCCGTGTCTGTCGTGGAACCGGCGGCGGTCACGGTCTCCATCACTCCACCCCCGTGTCGCGTTCGATCCCGATCAGCGCACGGCCGAGTCCGTCGGCGATCAGGTTGGTGCCGATGGTCAGGATGCCGATGAGCAGGACGGGCATGAACACCGGCCACGGCTGGATGACGATGCCGATGCGGTTCTCGTTGATCATCAGGCCCCAGTCGGCCGCCGGCGGCTGCATGCCGAAGCCGAGGAACGACAGCGCGGCGATGAGGCCGATCGAGTAGGTCATCCGCAGTCCGAACTCCACCAGCAGCGGGCTGGTGATGCTCGGCATGATCTCGTTGAAGAGGATCTTCCAGCGCGCGATGCCGAAGGCCTCGGCGGCGAGCACGAAGTCACGCTGCGCGACCTCGAGCGTCGCGGCGCGGGCGACGCGGGCGATGCGCGGCGCGTGACCGATGCCGACCATGAGCACGATCAGCCACAGCCGCGGGCCGAGGATGGAGACGAAGAGCAGCGTGAGGACGATCTGCGGGAAGGCGAGCACGACGTCCAGGATGCGCATGACCGACTCGTCGATCCAGCGCCGCGCGTAGCCGGTGATGAGGCCGAGGGTCACGCCGAGGGCGAGGCCGATCACCGTCGCCGCGAAGGCGAGCAGGATGACGGTGCGCCCGCCGTAGAGCACGCGCGTGAGCACGTCGTGACCGATGTAGTCGCTGCCCAGCCACAGCTTCGGGATGGCTGGGGGCGCGTAGGGGGCCGCCACGAACTCGGTCGGCGAGTAGGGCGCCACCCAAGGGCCGACGACGGCGAGCAGCACGATGCCGGCGAAGATGCCGACGCCGATCTTGGTGCGCCGCATGCGCCACGCCTCGCGCAGCATCATGAGCCATTCGGAGGGACGTCGGTCGGCGTGGGTGACCGGCGGCTCGACGATCTCGGAGTCGTTGACTCTCATCTCTGGAGTACTCATCGCAGGCCCGTCCTGAGTCGTGGACTGACGAGGATCGTGAGGATATCGGCGGTGAGGTTGGCGAGCACGTACACGGCGGCGATGATGAGGCAGATGGCCTGCACCATGGGCATGTCGCGGTTGGCGACGGAGTCGACCAGCAGCGAGCCGATGCCGGGGAAGGCGAACAGGTACTCGACCACGACGACGCCGCCCGCCAGCCAGGCGAGATTGAGCGCTGTGACCTGGAGCATCGGAGCCAGCGCGTTGGGGAGCGCGTGCCGGTTGAGCACGAGGCGCTCAGGCAGGCCCTTGAGTCGCGCCATCATCACGTACTCGCTCTCCAGCACCTCGATCGTGCTGGCGCGCAGGATGCGGGTCATGTACGGCGCCACCGCCAGCGTCAGCGTCACCGCCGGCAGGAAGAACAACTCGAGCTGCTGGAAGATGGGCGCGCCGGGGTTGACGCGAGACACCGCGGGAAGCCAGTTGAACACCTGGGTCGCGAACAAGAGGATCAAGATGATGCCGATGACGAACTCCGGCAGAGCAGCCAGCGAGAGGCTGCCGATGGACACGGTGATGTCGAACCTGCCGTCTCGTCGTAAGGCGGTGAGTGAGCCCAGGAGCAGCGAGATGGGGATGCTCAGCAGGGCCGCGACAAACACCAGGATGAAGGTGTTGACGACGCGCCGGCCGAGCAGCTGAGTGACCGGCTGGTCGCTCACGAGCGAGTCGCCGAGGTCGCCGGTGACGACGCCGCCGAGCCAGTTCAGGTACTGCTGCGCGACCGGCTTGTTCAGCCCGAGTTGCTCCCTGAGCGCCTCGTACCGAGCCTTGTTCGCCGCCTCCCTGCCGAGGATCGCGCGGGCGGTGTCGCCGGGAAGAGCCTGCGTCGCGACGAAGACGACCACCGACACCAGGAACAACGTCAGCACCCCGAGACCGACCCGGATGAGGATCAGCTTCAGGAGCGGGGGCATCGGCTACGTCTCCGTCTTTCGGTTCTACTGAGCATGATAGCCGCCTCTCGAGCGGGAACTACAGGGAAGCCGGGATCACGCGGCCGCCGCGATCGAGGGATCGGGCGAGCGTCCCGGCGGCGCTCGTCGCTGGAGCGAGCCGCGGGCGCGGGGCCATGCCCCGCGCCCGCGGCCGTCCTCGCGATCAGCCCTAAACGAAGTAGACGTCCTTGAAGTACATCCGGCCGACAGGACCGCCGAGCTTGTCCAGCTTGTAGCCGGTGGTCGTCTTGGAATAGGCGTCAGTCTGGTTGCGGAACGACCAGATGATGTAGCCGCCCGTGTCGAACTCGATCTGCTGGGCCTGGCTGACGAGCGCGTTGCGCTGGCCGTCATCGACTGTCTTGAACGCCTCCTGCACGAGCGACAGCCACTCAGCGTTCTTCCAATGAGTCTCGTTGTACGGCGCGTCGGGCATCGTGCCCTGGCTGGCCTGGGCCAGGTAGGTGCGCGTCGCCCAGAAGTCCTGGGCAAACGGCCAGGTCAGGTAGTCGTCGCCGTAGAAGACGCTGGAGTCGGTCTTCTTGATCTTGACCGTGACGCCGGCGGCCTTGGCCTGCTCGGCGAACACCTGCGCCGCCGCGACCTCGTCGCCGCCCAGCGCGCCCTCGGAGGTGACGAGCTCGACGGTGAGGTTGTTGTCGTAGCCGGCCTGCTTGAGCAGCGACTTGGCCTGCTCGATGTCCTGCACGCGCTGCTCCAGCTGGGGTGTGCCGGCGTCGTACCGGCCGTACATGTCGTTACCCACGGCGCCGAGGCCGCTGTACGCCTGGTCCAGCATCTGCTGGCGGTCGACGATGAGCCGGAACGCCTGCCTCACGCGCACGTCGCTGTACGGCTTGACGTCGATGCGCATGGTGAAGGGACGCCACTGGCCGGTCTCGGCGTTGAGGAGAGCGAGCCCGTCCGTCGCCTCGATGACCTTGGCCTGGCTCTTCGGCAGCTGCGACATCGCCTGGATCTGGCCGGCGTTCAGCGCGTTGATACGCGCCGTGTCGTCCGCGAACTCGATCATGGTGAGCGTGTCGACGTACGGAGGCGTGTCCCAGTAGTCGGCGAACGCATCCCACTTGAACTGCTGACCAGGCCTCATTTCGACCATCTTGAACGGGCCGCTGCCGATGGGGGCCTTCGGGTCGAAGCCCACCGGCACGATCTTGCAGCTACGCTCAGCGAGGTTCTCGGCCAACAACACATTCGCCGACGAGAGTGTGATCTCGACCGTCATGTCGTCGATCTTCTTCGTACCGCCGGGCGTGACGCCCGTGAGAGCGGCGGCGCCGACCTTCGGGTCCTTCGGATCGACGATGCGGTCCATGGAGTAGACGACGTCGTCTGCGGTGACGGGCTTGCCGTCGTGCCACAGCACCCCGTCCCGGAGCTTGACCTGCCAGACGGAACCGTCGGCGTTGGGCTCGATGGTCTCGGCCAGCAGGTTCTCGAGCTGCATGTCGAACGACCAATTGGTGAGGCCCTCGTACATGATGTACTGGATGGCGATGTCGGGCTCGTAGGAGCCGGTGTGCGGGTCGGCCGTGTCCTTGGCCGAGCCGCCGACGATGCCGACCATGAGGTCGCCGCCCTTGTTGGGCGTGCCCATGGCGGACGCGGAGGCGGAACTGCTCGTGCCGCCGCCACTGCCACAGGCTGCCGCCAGCGGCCCGAGGGCGGCGACGGCGCCGAGGGCGGCGGCCCCCTTCAGCACCTGGCGGCGAGTGACTCGCGTGCCGTTGATGAAGTCGGCGATCTCCCCGACCTCGAACCCTGAGCTGTCATGCTGTTCTGTCACGCTGCCGTCCCCCAATCCTGTTCCTGCCTGCCGGTCGGGACGCGGAGAGCGAAGCCGCTCGAGCGGCCCGACCGTCGCGTCCCGGCGTCATACAAATGCGTGTATGCCGACTACCCCCTTGGCCGACCTTGACGGCGACCCACGAACGTCCCCCGGTTTCTCCTAGCAATCTATCCACCTGGGTGGGTGGAAGATTTGGACTGAACTGTAGGTGTGACGCGTCAGATTGTCAATCATATCGACACGGGCAGGCTAGCACCGACAAAACCGCATGACAAGCCATTACTATGGAATCCTAGCGGAACGCCACACATTACAAACTGTTCATTGAACGACTTTGCCTGTTTCGCTATACTTCGTGCTCATGAAGAGCGAAACACATAGGCATCCCGAAACAGAGCCCTACGTCCGGCTGGGTTCCCTGCCGCACGGCACCATCGAACTGGACGACCTCGACCGGCGCATCATGAAGCTGCTGCGCCACGACGGGCGACTCAGCTACGCGCACATCGCGCGCTCGGTGGGCATCTCCGAGCCGACCGTGCGCAAACGCATCGACCGGCTCGTTCACGCCGGAGCCATCATCAACGCGGCGCGCATCAATCCGGCGCCCATCGGTTTCCCCATCGACGCGATGATCGGCATCAAGGTGGTGCGCGGCCGCGTCAAGGAGGTCGGCCGGAGGCTCGCGGAGATGGAGAACGTCGCTTACGTCGCGTACGTCGCCGGCAGCTTCGATGTCATCATCGAGGCCTTCCTCCCGAACACCGAGGGCCTGTTCAAGTTCCTCAACGAGGACCTCGACAAGATCGAGGGCATCGCCAGCACCGAGACCTGGAACGTGCTGCGCACGGAGAAGTTCTTCTACAACTGGGAGGGCGAGGACGTGGGTCTCGACCCCCTGCCGCAGCGGACCGTGGCGAGCCTGGACGGCGGCGACCCTCCGGGCGTGTGACCACGACAGGCCCCGCCGTTCACGAAGACGCCGCCGGGTCTTCGTCGGGCACCCGGTCACGCCTCTCCGGCTGATGTCCCCGAGAGCCTGATGACGGCTGCCGTCCTCGCGCTGCTCGCAAGCTTCTCGTGGGGAACGTCAGACTTCCTCGCCGGCGTGGAATCGCGCCGCTCGACCGCGTGGACGGCCGCCCTGGGCGGCCAGGTGGTCGCGGCGATCTCGCTGATCACTCTGCTCGCCGCTCTGGGCCCGGCGCGGCCCTCGCCGGGCGCCCTGGCCGCGCCGGCCATCGGCGGCGCCGCCGCCGGCCTCGGCGTCGTCCTGCAGTATCGAGCGCTCGCCCTGGTCGACATGAGCCTGGTCTCGCCGATCATCGCCGGCGCCGCTCTCGTGCCCGTCCTCTGGGGCACGGCGACCGGCGAGAGGCCGAGCGCACTGCAGTCGCTCGGCATCGCGCTCACACTGATCGGGATCGTCCTGATCTCGAGCAAAGGCCGGAGCGCCGGGAGACCGCGCTCGGTCGACCGCACCGGCGTCTTCATGGCCCTGGCCGCGGCCGCGGCCTTCGGGTCCTTCCTCGTCGCCCTGGATCACGGCGGCAAGGCGGATCCACTGTGGACGGCGACGGTCGCGCGCACGGCGGCGCTGCTCACGCTGGCCGTCGTCGCCGCCGTGACTCGGCCGAGCATCGTGCTGCATCGCCGCGCCTTGCCGGCGCTGCTCGTCATCGGGCTGCTGATCGCCGCAGCCAACATCCTCTTCACCTCCGCCACCACCCTCGGCTATCTCAGCGTCGTCGGCGTCTTGGGATGGCTCAATCCTGCGATCACCATGATCTGGGCGCGGTCCGTGCTGCACGAGCGCCTCAGGCTGCTCCAGCTGGGCGCGGCCGTGCTCGTGTTCACCGGCATCGTGTGCCTCACTCTCGGCTGACCCGGCGGCCGGCACACGGCGCAGCCGTCCACTGGCGGGAGGATGGTCGTGGCGATACCCTGCAGGCGAAGCGATCGCCGACCATGGTCGGCACACGGTTGTCTGCAGATCGCGCGGAGCCCCGCCGGCCGCCGCGCGGAAGGGACGCTCATGGATGAGCCGACATGCTTGACCTGCCCCTGGTGGTCACGATTTCCGGAGCGCGTCGAGTTCCGCTCCACCCCCGGAGGGGATCACGTGCAGGAGGAGATCCGCACGCCGAACGACAGGGGCGAGTGCCGCAAGCTGCCGCCGCTCTTCGAGCGGACTTTTCCCATCAGCCGCATCGACGACTGGTGCGCCGAACACCCGGCGCGCGCGCTCTCAGCGACGGACTGACGGCCTGACACCGGCGGCGTAGACGGACGACGCCGGCTGATCGACTCAGGTGTCGACGGAATCACTCGCGGGCGCGTCGCCGTGCGTCTTCAGCCACGTCCTCCCGCGCTGCTGCGCCACCGCACACGAGCCGTAGAGCTCGTCGGTGGCCGGCACCACCGCGTCGGGCCCCAGCATCTCGAGCACACGGGTGCGGCGCAGCTGATCCTCCATCTCCTGGCCCACCCCGGCGAGGTAGAGCCGCCCCCCATTGGCCGCGCACTCCGCCGCGTACTCCCGAAGGAGCGTGATCGTGGCGCTGTGGAGGGTGCCCCGACCGCGCACGCGCAGCACGACGACGGGGCACCGCGCGTCGCCCACGGCGGGCAAGGCCTCCCTGACTTTGGGCCCCGCCGCGAAGAAGAGGCTGCCGTAGATGTCGAGCACCGTCACGACGCCGCTTGAGAGCTCGCTGGGGGCATCGATCTCCTTGAGGCGCCCGCCGTCGCCGCTGACGACCTGCTTCACGCGCACGTCCGTCGACGACAGGTACATGTACTTCAGGACGGTGATCGCGGCTCCCGCGAGCACGGCGTACTGCAGGGGGACGATCAGGACCAGGACGAAGGTCACCACCATGACGGCGGCGGACATCCTGTCCGCCCTCCAGATGTCGTGCGCGGCGCGCGGGCGAAGCGCACTCGAGGCCGCCACGATGAGGATGCCCGCCGTGACCGCGAGCGGCACCTGCTGCACCAGGGGCGCCGCGACGAGGACGACGATGACGACGAAGAGGGCGGCGAACACCGACGACCAGCGCGTGCGCGCGCCCGCCCCGACATCGAGCGCCGTGGCCTGCACGGATCCACCGACTACCCCGCCGGTGAAGCAGCCCGAGAACACGTTGGCGACGCCCTGCCCGATGAAGTCGCGGCTGGCGTCGCCGTAGGCCCCGTCCGGGTTGGCCACGGTACGACTGATGCCGGCGCCCTGCACCAGCCCGATGATCGTGAGGGAGACGGCAGGCAGCAGCAGCGTCGGGATGAGCGAGAAGTCGGGCAGGTGGGGCACCGGCAGGTTCCTGGGTATGGGCGCGATGTCGCCCACGACGGCCACCGACGGCAGGTGCAGCACGGCGACCACCACGGTCAGCACGACGAGCGCTATCGCCATGGCGAAGAGGCGCAGGCGAGTCCGCCTGAGTGCGACGACAAGCAGCACGGTCGTGAGACCGATGCTCGTCGTGGCAAGGTCGACGTTGCCGAGGTGTACGAGCGTGTCCGCCGCCTTCTCGACCTTGTTGTCGTAGGCGCTCGAGAAGCCGGTGAGCGCCGCCAGCTGCCCCAGCAGGATGGTCACCGAGATGCCCGCCATGAAGCCGACCATGACCGCGTCCGAGATGAAGCGCACCAGGCCGCCGGCACGCAGAAGCCCGGCGATGAGCATGACCGTGCCGGTCAGGACCGCCAGCATGAACATGCCTGCCACGCGCTGCTGAGGCGGGAGCGTGGCGAGGACTCCGCCTGCAGCCAGGCTCAGCACGGCCGTGGGCACGATGGACATGCGCTCCGAGCCGGAGGTCAGCGCTCCCGAGGGAGAGCCGGCCATCACGGCGTAGAGCCCATGCACCGGAGGGATGCCGGCGAGCATCGTGTACGCCATGGAGTTGCCCACCTGGGCCGCGCCCACGGTCACGCCGGCGAGCAGGTCGTGCGGCAGGTCTTTCCGCGAGGGGAGATGCAACCGGCTCAGGACGCGTCGCTCGTCAGAGGAAGACCGGGCCACACGGCCCGCTGGAGCGGCCATCAGGACGTTCGCCTGTGGCAGCCGGGACCCGGCCTCAGGCGCAGGACGAGCGTCTCATGCACGCACTGAGGCATCGTCGCCACCCGCGTGCGCCAACTGCAGGACCTCAGCCACCTCGGGCCGCGTGAACCACTCCGGCAGCTTCCTGCCCTTGGCCAGGTACTCCTCGCGTACCTGAGTGCCCGAGATCGAGTACACCCTGGCGCCAGGGGAGACCTTCGCGGCCTCCTCGTAGCGGTCCTCATCGGCCAGATAGAACAGCTCCCGCGAGGCGACCGTCTGTACGCCGATCTCGGGGGAGTAGTGCTCCGCCATCGCCTGCGCGTCGTATGGCCCGTAAAACGGGACCCCGTGCGAGTCCGGTCCCGGACCGGCGTGGTCCCTACCCACGATCAGGTGGGTGGCTCCGTAGTTGCGTCGGATGATGGCGTGCCACACCGCCTCCCGCGGCCCTGCGAAGCGCATGGCCAGGGGCATGAGCGAGAGCAGCGTCGTCGCCGGGTCATAGTAGTTGCGGACAAGGACCTCGTAGGCCTCGACGCGCAGTGTGTGGTGCACGTCCTGGGGGCGCGTCACACCGACCGCAGGGTGGATGAGCAGTGTGCCGCCGACGGCGCTCGCGGCACGCTTGGTGAGCTCCTCGTGGATGCGGTGCATCGGGTTGCGCGTCTGGAACGCGACGACCTTCGGATTGCCCATGGCCGCGAGGCGCTCACGCGTCTCAGCCGGCGTGAGGCACAGCGGGCCGTGGAGGCGATGCCGGGGCAGATCGAGCACGCGCGGGCGACCGGCGAGGTAGTGGCCCGGCCAGTGCGCCGCCTCGATCACCAGCGGGTGGGCGCTGTCCCTGCCGCCGAGCACGGCTCGCATCTCGCGCATCATGTCGTGGGGATAGACCTCGTCCGCCTCGAGCACCGCCAGGATCGTGCCCTGCTCGTCCGTCAACGCGACTTCGCCGGGCGCGCCGCGCAGGGCGTCCTCGCGAACCGGCACCGCCAGCGGGATCGGGAACAGCATGCCGTCCTGGAGGTGCATCTCGTAGAGCACCGATTCGTACTCGTCGTGCGCCATGAACCGGTCGAGCGGGGAAAAGGCGCCGACCGCCAGCATCTCGAGATCGTACTGCGCGCGCAGCGAGAGGGGCACGGCGGGAAGACGCCGCGCCCGTTCGAGCAGTGACCGCCGCTCATCAGGGTCGCTCTCGACCAGGTCGACGAGGCGCCCGCCGAACGGCGAGATCAGCGCGCCGGGCCGGCCGGCGGACGCTTCCGCCTTGCGGCCGGCTGCATCGGGGGCCTGGTCGGGATGTGGGTCCATCGACGTCGTCGTTCTCTCCCGGGACGGCCGCCGGGGAGGGCGCGCGGCACGCGCGACCTCCCCGGCGAGGTGGTCGCGACTACGGACGGAGGCGCGCCTCGTACATCTTCTCGTAGTAGGGCATGCACTGCTCGTACATCTCGCTGAGCTCGGGCACGTCGGCGACCGTGTACCCGAAGTCCTCCATGTCCTTCTGGAACCCTGTGCTGTCACCGGCGTCCAGGTGCCACATCTCCCAGTCTTTCCACTCGGCCTTGAACTCGGGCTCCCAGGTGAGCGACTCGGGCAGGAACGGTACGCCGACCTTCTCGCAGTACTGCTTGACTACGGAGCCGGCGTCGATGAGCAGGTCCTCGGCGTCGACGACGGCCGGCACCTCACCGGTGATCTTCTTGGCGAGCTCGAACAGCTTGAACTGCGACTCGAAGCCGATCTCGCGCAGGGTGACGGTAGGGTCGAGTTTGTGGTACGAGACGAGCGTGAGGGCGGGGTCGCGGATGATGAACGTGTTGGTGAACTTCTTCATGAAGTCCTCGTCGGCGACGTCGCTGACGTAGTACGCCATGTCCTTGAAGAACACCGGCTTGTCGACGCCGACGGCCTCGATCATCTCGACGGTGCCGTCGAAGGTCTGGGGATGGCCTTCCTGTGGCTGCATCCCCACCGGCTCCTTCTCTTTGGCCTCGAGGTAGAAGTAGTACCCGAACGGCTCGTGGATGACCCTGAAATCGCCGCGCTCGAACATCATGCGTTCGAAGCCCGTCGAGATCGAACGAGGGACGGACCAGAGGGGGACGATCTTGTTCATGCAACTTCCTCTCGACGTGTACTACAGGGCCGATGTGACAACCGGGGCCAGCGACCGTGACGGCGGGCGACGCGCCCGGGGACCGCGGCCATGCCTCCGGCATGTCCGCCGACGACGCTAGCACCCGAGCGACGCCGTGGCAACTGCAGAATGATGGAATCACAGCGAATGCTGCGTATTCTCGACTGGTAATGAATCCGAATAGCCTGCACATCATACTTACTGATTGCAATAGGCGATATCGACAAGAATCCTGAAAATCGGAGATGGTCTGCCGGATCAGCTGCCCGACTGCAGGGTCCTCCGCCCGCGCGGGAGCGCGGACGTGAGTGGCCACGCCCAAGACCAGGGTCGTCCCGTCCGTGGCCGACGGCTGCATCATCACGGACCAAAGACGCGCGCGTGGCGGCCCGGCGTACGCCGGGCCGCCACGCGCGCCGAACCTCGCCTCGGTGTCTAGAGACGCTTCAGGCAGGGCACCTCGACGTCGAGCAGTTCGGCGATGTTGCGTTTGGCCTCGATGCCCTTGCGTGCGCCGGGCACCGCGGTGATGACGCCGATGTCCAGTTCCTGACGCAGCCCGCGCATGACGGTCGAGTCTGCGAGGTCGGCGACGCCCACCTTGAGCTTGTCGGCCACGTACTTCTTCGCTTCCGGGAGCCTCATCCTCTTGCGGAGCTGCATCCTGGCCACCAGATCTCCAGTGGTGCGGATGCCCCCCATGCCGGAGGCGAGCGCGTGGCTGATCGACATCCCGTAGGGATCGCCGGTCCCCACCTACAACCCGTCGACGCGGGCGATCTCGACCATGGCGGCGCTGGCGCGCGTGAGCACATCCGCCGGCGGCACCTCGAACATCGGCACCCCTCCGACGCCCATCCCGACGTTGGCGTGGACGGGGATCGTGGCGACCCGCGAGCACTCCTTGACGATGGTGACGGCCCGGGCCACGTTCCACGGCACCGAGCGGCGTGAGTTGGTGTTCACGACAGGCCCGAAGATGTGCGCGCCCGCCTCCTCGACCACCTTGACCTGCTGGTGCGGCCACATGCCGGCGAGGCGCTTGCCCTTGTACTCGAGCTGGCCGTGGAAGCCGAGCACGAACTCGGCCGCCATCCCGACCTCGATGGCGAGGTCGGTGGTCGCGGCCAGCTCCTCCACCGTCTCCAGCACGGCGAGGAACTCGGCGTCGCCGGTGGAAGCGGTGGTGTCGAAGTTGATGCCGTCGCTGCCCACCTCGGCCATGACCCGCGAGACGTAGAGCATGTCGGCCTTGCAGGCCTCAGCCATCGCCATCTGAGTCTCCCGGGCTGCCTCGATCTCGCCCCGCGGGAGCAAGTCGGCGGGGTTGGGGAACGGTCCGTCCGGCTGTGCGTAGAGCCCGAAGTTCGGCATCGCCCCGTAGAAGACCGGGATCACGGCGGTGAGCAGCGCCTGCTCCACGCCGGTCGCCTCCAGGGCGACGATCGGCTTCACCGGCTTGTAGGAGTAGTCCGGGTGGCCGATCTCCATGGTGTCGAAGCAGAAGGCGCGCTCGAAGATGCGGAACGCCTGCTCGCGACCGAGCGGCAGGCCGACCCCGCTCGAGAGCTGGGCCGAGTAGAGCGTGTTGACGGACCCGTCCTTGGTCAGGATGACCTCATGGCCCGCTTCCACGCCCATGATGCGGCTGGGGTTCGTGAACAGGTCGACCAGCCAGTCGATCTCGTTCTCTCCGAGCGGCGGCACCTTGCCGCGCTTGACGGCGTCGGCGCTGCCGGCCACCAGGTCGTCGCGCAACTCCTGGGGCGTGAGCTCGGTGACGTATCCGTCCCCCATGCGCGTGCGGATCGTGCTCATGGACGTCTCCCCTCTCGATGCTGCCGGCGGGTCAACCGACCCCCACTTCGTGCTCGGCGCCGCGAATGATGTCCGCCAGCTCCGCGGCGACGCCGTCCGGCAGCGGCAGCGGGACGTGGGTCTCCAGGATCGTGCGCGCCTTGGCCAGAGCCCGATCCTGCACGGTCGTCGCGCCCGTCCGCTGCCAGTCCTCGCGCACGCGCCGGTCGATGACAGCCGGCTGCGAGGTCTCCCGCATGTGCGCCATCGTGTGGTCGTGGCTGAGGAAGTCGCCGAAGGGCCCGATCTCGTCGATGACGTCGATCGCCAGCGACTCGTCGTCGACGCGGATGCCGCGCACGCACTGCTTGATCATGCCGGCGAACTCGTCATCCATGACGAGCTGCCCGAAGTCGAAGGTCATGCCCGACTCGATCATCCCCAGACCGTAGATGACGTTGGCGCCTGCCAACGCCGGCATTAGGCCGGTCAGGGTCTTCTCGTGGCCACTCTGGGCATCGACCACCTTGGAGTCGCCCTACGCACCCGCCACCCAGCTGGGCAGCAGGTAGAAGCGGGCGATCTGGGCGACGGCCGCGTTGATGAGCCCGCACTCCGGGGAGCCGACGCTGGCCGAGGCCAGGCGCAGGTCCATGGCGGTCGTGGAACTGCCGTAGACGACCGCCGCGCCGGGCCGCACGAGCTGGCCCAGGGTCACGCCGGCAAGCACCTCGGCGTTGTGCGTGACGAGTGTGCCGGCGAGCGTCACCGGCGACGATCCGCCCGCCATCGCCATGGAGAGGACGTTCACCGCCACGTAGCCGCGGGCGGCCGCCATAATGATCTCGCAGGTGTCCCTCACCAGCTTGAGCGGGCTGACCGGACAGGTGATGAACGAGATGATCGGGCGTTCGCGGAGCTTGTCGCGGCCGCCGACGACGGCGGCCGCCATCTCGAGGAGCTTGCCCGAGAGGTAGCCGTTGCCGGAACCCATGAACCCGTGCTTGGAGGTGTTGCTCATCCAGGCCTCGGCCTGATGGAGATGGACGACGCGCTGGTCGATGTCCTCCGCCACCACGGCACGCTCGTAGACGTCCACGTTGGGTAGCGCGTCGACGACCTTGGCCGTGTTCGCGACGTCCTGCTTCACGGGAATGCGCAGGTCTCCGGTGTACGGGTCGACGATCTGCACACCCTCGCCGAAATTGGTGAAGCCGACGCGCCCCGCCTCGAGCACGACGTCGTTCTTGGGGTCCCGACCGGCCAGACGGAGCTTACTCGGGGCGGTGCGGACCGCCTGTTCGACGACGTGGCCGGGGATGCGGACGACGCCCTTGGCGTCGACGGTCGCGCCGGCCCCGGCGAAGATCTCGCGGGCCTCCTCGTCTTCGACGAACACGCCGGTCCGCTCCAGGACCTCGAGCGTCCCGAGATGGATGTCGGCGAGGTCGTCGTCAGTCAGTACGCGGAACTCGCAGCCGTCACGGCGTGCGCGTCCCGCGTGGGCGTTGCGTCTCACGGGCGCACCTCCCTCGTCTCTGTCGGATGATGTCGTGCGTTCATGTCTGTCGCCTCGCTTCCCGGACCGGTCACGCTGCGTCCTCCGGCCCGATGCCGCACACGGCCGCGAGCTCGCGTCGCTGCCCCTCGGTGAGGCGCGGGCCCCGCGCGGCGCGCGCTGCGAGCGCCGCGCCCACCGCGTCCGCGGCGGCGTCCGCCTCCGAGCGGCCCTCGCTGAGCCACTGCTCGAAGGGCAGACGCGAGCCGATCCGCGGCACGAAGTGCTCGCCGGCCCGCACGCGCGTGCGCGTGTCCTTCTCGCGTAGATAGTCGCCGCCGATGCCGACACGGCGGATGGCGTCGCCCATGAGAGTCTCCCGCGTCACCTCTATGCCACGCACCATGCGCCGCGCCATGGCCGCGATCTCCGCGTCGATGGGGATCGCCTCCAGGCTGAAGGTACTCGAGGAGTCGAGGAGGCCGAAGCCGCCGCTGACGATGTCGGCCCCGGTGGCGACGGCGGTCATCACCTTGAGGCCCTTCTCGTAGCCCGCTTGGACTCCGCTGTGCTTGGCGTCCGTGGACAGGCCCGAGTTGTGGACCGGGATCCCGAGGTGATGGCCGAGCTCGGTGGAGGCGGCGCCGATGAGCGTGCTCTCCAGATTGCCCAGCGACATCGTCGTGTAGCGCATGTCCAGGATGCCCGGGCCACAACATGCGATGACGGGGGCCCCCGGCACGGCCGTCTCGATCGCAGTGATAGCGCCCAGCACCTCAGCCCACAGAAGCGCCAGCGTCCCGGCCGGGGTGATCGGGGCCGTGGCGCCCGAGATCGGCATCGAGTAGACCCAGATCGGCGCCCCCAAGGAGGCGAACTCGACCGCCGCGTCCAGCAGCTCGCCGTTGACCTCGAGCGGGGAGCGCGCGGCGCAGAGGAGCGACATGCGCGGCCGCGCGCGGAAGCGCTCGAGGTCTCCCGAGACGACTTCGAAGATGCGACGCACGTGACGCGTTTCGCTGGGGCAGTCGACGAAGACCACAGGCTTCGCCGTCTCCGTCAGATACGTGTAGTACTCGACGAGTTCCCGCCGCTCGATGGGGACGTCGGTCGCGGTGAGAAACGTCCACACGACGTCGAGCTCGGGTGTGGCGTCGAGGACGATGGTGCCGTCCCTGAGATCCCTCAAGGTGGACGGGCGCACACGGCCGGAGTTCCCGTCGAGCGTCTTCGCGGCACACCCGCTCACGTTGAAGAAACTCCGCGACCCATCCAGCACGACGTCCTGCTCCGGGGTCTCCCCTGCCATGAGGACTGCACGCGGGCAGGCGGCCACGGCTCCCTCGACCAGCGCGGCCGGGTAGCGCACCACACCGGTCTCGTCGACGTCGGCGCCGGCGTCGCGCAGCAGGGTCAGGGTCCCGGCGCCCTTCATGCGCATGCCCACGCTCTCGAGGATCGAGAGCGCTTCCTCGTACACCGAGTCCAGTTCCGCCTGGGAGAGCCACGCGACGCGCACCGTCATCACATCACCCGTCTTCCGACTCTGGGTCCCGCGCCGGTCAAGGCTACTTCCCCAGCAGCGCGTCGATCTTCTTGACGCCGTCGTTGGCGTCCTCGGCGTAGGCGTCGGCGCCGATCTGGTCGGCCCAGCGCTGCGTGCAGGGGGCGCCGCCGACGACGGTCTTGTAGGGCAGGCCCTCGGCCTTGATGCGCTTGATCACCTTCTTCTGCTCCTCCATGGTGGTGGTGAGCAGGGCGCTCATGCCGATGACGTCGGCGGAGAGCTCCTTGGCGCGCTCGATGAAGGTGTCGGCGGAGACGTCGCGGCCGAGGTCGGTGACCTCGTAGCCGTTGGCCTTCAGGTAGGCGATCACGATCGCCTTGCCGATGTCGTGCACGTCGCCCTGGACGGTACCGATGACCATCACGCCCTTGGCCTCGGCGGCCTCGCCCTCGAGGGCGGCGTTGGTGACCTCGGTGGCGCCGGCCATGGCGTCGGCGCTCATCATCAGCTCGGGCAGGAAGACCTCCCCGCTCTCGAACAGGTCGCCGACCTCCTGGATGCCCTTGACGAAGCCGTTCTGCATGATGTCGGCGGGGGCGAGACCGGAGTCGAGCGCGCGCTGCGCGATCTCCTCCGCCGCCGCCCGATCGGCGCTGACGATGCTTCCGGCTGCTTCCTCGTAGATGTCTGCCATCACCCCATCAGCTCCTTCGCCCGTTCCACCGTCATGTCGGCGTTGCCGTCGATGATGGCTTGCTTGAGTGGTTCCTTCATCTGGCTCTCCTTCAGGCGACGGCAGTGAGGATCAAGAGACCGGCGGCGCGGCCACCCAGCACTCGGGTGGCCGCGCCGCCTCACGACGACCACCCCGGGGGAGCCGCAGGCGTCGCGCGGTGACGCAGAGTGCCCTCCGGCGGACGTCGGTCGCGCCGGGCGGACGGACGAGATCCCGGAAGGCGGCGGTCACCGGCATCAGAGGACGGTCCCGCCAAGCCCCGACTTGGTCTTCAGCCGCTCCACCGAGTTGATGCGGATGCCGAGCAGGTCGGCGATGCGCGCCTTGGCCTCCAGCCCCTTGGCGAGACCGGGGACGGCGGTCACCACGCCGATGTCGAGCTCCTCGCGCACGGTGCGCATGGTCGTCGAGTCGGAGAGGTCGAACACACTCACGCCGAGCTTGTCGGCCACGTACTGCTTGGCCTCCGTGAGCCTCATCTTGTTGAGCTGCATCCTGGCCACCAGATCTCCGGCAGTCTTGATGCCGCCCATGGACGAGGCCACCGCGTGGGCCATCCCCATGCCGTTCGGATCACCGGTGCCCACCTACAACCCGTCGGCTTTGCCGATCTCGATCATCGCGGCGCTGGCCCGGCTCACCATGTCCAGGGGCGAGACCTCGAACATGGGGACGCCGCCGACGCCGTTGCCGACGTTGGGGTGGATGGGGATCGTCGCCTCGGCCGTGCAGGCCTTGACGAACGTCACCGCACGGGCGACGTTCCAGGCGCACGACTTCTTGCTGTTGTTGTTCACGACCGGGCCGAAGATGGCCGCGCCGGCCTTCTCGACGAGCTTCATCTGCTGGTGCGGCCAGAGGCCGGCGAGCCGGGTGCCGTCGTACTCGAGCTGTCCGTGGAAGCCGAGCACCATCTCGGCGGCCATGCTCACCTCGACAGGCATGTGCGTCGTCGACGAGATGGTCTCGGTGGCGCGCAGCGTGGCGAGGAACTCGGCGTCGCCGGTGGACGCGACGGTGTCGTAGTTGATGCCGTCGCAGCCGGTCTCGGCGAACATCCGGGACTGCCAGACGACGTCGTCGTGACACGCCTCGAGGGCCTCCTCCTGCGTCTGCCGCGCCTCCTCGATCTTGCCCAGCGGCAGCAGATCGGAGGGGTTCGCGAACTGCCCGTCGGGGCGGTAGTAGAGGCCGAGGTTGGGCATGAAGCCGTAAAAGAGGGGCAGCACGGTCGTGTGCTGGAGCAGCTCCATGTGCTCCTGTTCCACGCTGACGATGAACTTGCTCGGCTTCACCGAGTAGTCGAGGTGACCGACCTCCATGGAGTCGTAGGCGAACGCGCGCTCAAAGAGGCGCACCGCCGTCTCGCGTCCGATGGGCGCCGCGATGCCGCTGGAGAGTCGCGAGGAGATCAGCGTGTTGGTGCCGCCGTCCTTGGTCATGACGGCCTCGTGACCGCGCTCCACGCCCCACACGCGGCTGGGACAGCAGAACATGTCGACGAGGTAGTCGACCTCGTTCTCGCCCAGCACGGGGATCTTCGCCCTCACGGCGGCCGCCTCGGAGCCCTCCGTGATGTCGCGGCGGATCTCGTCGCGGGTCAGGCGCACGGTGCTCCCGTCGCCCATCCGTGTCACGACCGTGCTCATGCGACCACTCCCTCCACCGCCGGATGTGTGCGTGGCATCTCGAGGAACGCGGCCGCTCCCCACAAAGTATCCACCTGGGTGGTTAGCATAGTCTGGGTCCGTCGCTTGTCAAGCAGGGGCCGCGCGCCGCCGAGAGGGGCTACGCGCTGGGAGCAGCGGCGTCCTTGCCAGCCTCACGATCGGCGATCTCGATGAGCTGGGACATGGAGTTGCGCAGGAGGAACTCGAGAGTCGCCAAGGGCCGGGTGAGGTCGAAGCCGTCCGGGTTCAGGCCGGACTGCACCGAGAGGCCGTCGGGGATGGCGGCGATGAGCTCGGCGAGCCCCATGAGCATGTCGGAGCCCATCACCGACTTGCTGTCTCCGAGGCCGAGCCACTTGAGGTTCTGCTGGTACCACCAGACGTAGAGGGAGAACATGCGCTCGCGCAGCTCGGGGTCCCTGAACGCGTGCGGCAGGATGTCGAAGAACCCGCGGAAAGAGTCGGCCTCGACGATCATGCGCCGGATGCCGAGCATGGCCACGTGCAGGCGCTCTTCTTCGGGGACGCTATCGGTGTCCGCCGCCAAGCGCAGGCACTCGTCGTGGATCAGGTTGTCGACGATCGCCATGAGCAGCCCGGCCTTGTTGCCGAAATTGTAGCGGATGGAGGCCTTGTTGACACCGGCCTCGGAAGCGACGTTCTCGAGCGTCACCGCCTCGTAGCCGCGCTCCGCGAGGAGGCTGGTCGCGGCGGCGAGGATGCGCTGCGCCGTCTCAGGCAGCCTGCTGCTCGGATCCTCGAGCGGAAGCTGGAGCTTGCCCTGCCGCCTGGCTCTTGCAGCTGTCACGTCGTTCCCCTTCAGGTCCGTGCGTCGGGTGGCCGGCGAGAGCCGCTGCCGGTCTCGCTCGAGGCATCCACCTGGGTGGTGTGCCCACGCAGTGTACTCGCCGCCCCCGCGCAGGCCAAGTCTCGCCGCCGGACTGCACTCGGCCGACGAGCCGACGGCGCGCGCCCCGTTCGCGACCGCTTCAGGCGCCGAGGGCCTTCGACACGCCGGCGATCGCCGCCTCGACGCCGTCGTCGTCCACGTCGAGGTGGGTGACGAAGCGCACCGACCAGGGCGCCTCGTCGAGACAGAGAACGCCTTCGACGGCGAGGCGCTCCACCAGTTCGGCGGCCGGCACGCCCGTCCCCCGGGTGCCGGCGAACACCATGTTCGTCTGCACGCTGCCGAGGTCGACGTCCAGGCCCGGCAGCGCCGCGAGCGCATCGGCGAGGCGCCGGGCCCTGCGGTGGTCGTCGGCCAGGCGCGCCACGTTGTGCTCGAGGGCGTAGAGGCCGCCGGCGGCGATGACGCCGGCCTGGCGCATCCCTCCGCCCAGTACCTTGCGGGCGCGCGCCGCCGCCAGAAGCGTCGCGGCGTCCATGACGAGCACCGAGCCGACCGGCGCGCCGAGGCCCTTCGACAGGCAGATGCTCACGGTGTCGAAGGGCGCCGCGTACTCGGCGGCGCTGACGCCGGTGGCCGCCACGGCGTTGAAGAGCCGGGCGCCGTCGAGGTGCATCTTGAGGCCGTGCCGGTCGCAGAACTCGCGCACGGCCTGGATGTGCTCGAGCGGCACGACGACGCCGCCGCAATGGTTGTGCGTCTGCTCGAGGCACACCAGACGGGTCGGCGCCCAGTGCACGTCGGCATCCGTGTGCACGTACTCCTCCATCTTCTCGAGGTCGAGAGTGCCGTCGGGAGAATCGAAGACGCGCAGTTGCACCTGGCTCAGCGCCGACGCGGCGCCCTGCTCGTAGAACACGATGTGCGCCTGGGCGTGCAGGAAGACCTCGTCACCACGGCCGGTCAGCGCCCGGACGGCCGCCTGGTTGCACATGGTGCCGGAGGGGAAGTAGAGCGCCGCGTCCTTGCCCAGCACCGCGGCGGCACGCTCCTGCAGAGCGAGCACGGTCGGGTCGTCGCCGAGCACGTCGTCGCCGACCTCGGCGTCGAGCATCGCCGCGCGCATCTCGGGTGACGGGCGCGTGACGGTGTCGCTGCGCAGGTCGACGCTCTTCATGGGGCCTCCTTGGCCGGGAGTGCGGGTGCGACGAGAGCGTATCGCACCAGCGCGTCCCAGGCGGAGATCGGCCCGCGCAGCCCTTGGCTGGCCAGGCGGCGGCGTCCCGACCACCATCGGTCACTCCGACCTCAGATCAGGCGCGCTGCGGGCGAGCGACCGGGCCGGAGCGGCCGGAGCGCGGCTGCGAAGCTCTGCCGAAGAACCGGCGGCGCCAGCTCCAGGAACGCGCCTCCGGCGCGAGGACGCCGTCGCCGTCAAGCCGACCGGCGCCGAGCAGGCGCGCGAGCGCGTTCCACAGCGCGATGAGCGAGAGCCCGGCGACGAGGAGCAGCACCCGCCAGGCAGGCGCCGGCGTCCAGAAGATCGCCACCTGGTCGGAGATCTCCTGCCCCAATCGGAAGTCCCTCGGCCAGTGGATGAAGAAGTGGCCGTTCTGGCTGCCGGCGAACTGGACGCCGGCGTTCTCCAGCGCGTTCGCCTGCTTGCCGGGATAGTCGACCCAGATGTGGTTGAAGCTCATGCGCAACGAGTTCGGGATGCCCTTGGCCGTGAGGATGCTCGCCAGAACCACGGCCCTGCTCTCGCAGTCGCCTGCGCCGGCGCGCACAGCCTCGGCAGTCGAGGGGAAGTACCAGGGCACGCCCGCCGACTGCCAGTCGTAGACGTACGGCACCTGCTTGTTCAGCACGTAGGCCTCGATGGCGCGAGGGTCGTCGGGCAAACGCAAGGCGATCGCGGCGATCGCCTGTGGCTGGATCTGCGGACGCACGGTGTTGCGCACGCTGCGCAGCAGCATGCCCGGGTCCGGATAGAGCATCACCAGCACCCAGGCGAGCGCCAGGAAGATGACCGCGCGGCGAGGCAGCATGTTCTGATGATACCCGGGCGCCGCGGACACGCGACCCGGCCGCTGCGACCGGCGGCTACGCCAGTGTGGGGTGCACCCGAGGCGCACCGCATGGTGCCTCGCCTGCGGCGATCACTCCCACTCGATGGTGCTCGGCGGCTTGCTCGAGACGTCGTAGACGACACGGTTGACCTCGGGCACCTCGTTGATGATGCGTGAGGACAGGGTCTCGAGCAGGTCGTAGGGGAGCCGCGCCCAATCGGCGGTCATGGCGTCGTCACTGGTGACGGCGCGGATCGCGATGGGGTAGCCGTAGGTGCGCTCGTCGCCCTGCACGCCGACGCTGCGGATGACCGGCAGGATGGCGAAGCACTGCCAGAGCTCGCGGTAGAGGCCGGCCTTGCGGATCTCCTCCTGAACGATCGCGTCGGCGCGCTGCAGCACGTCGACGCGCTCGCGCGTGATCTCGCCGATGATGCGGATGGCGAGGCCGGGGCCGGGGAACGGCTGCCGCCAGACGATGTGCTCCGGCAGCCCCAGCTCCTCGCCCACGGCACGGACCTCGTCCTTGAACAGCCAGCGCAGCGGCTCGACCAGCTCGAAGTCCATCTTCTCCGGCAGGCCGCCGACGTTGTGGTGGCTCTTGATCTTGGCGGCCTGGCGCGTACCGCTTTCGATGACGTCGCTGTAGAGCGTGCCCTGCACGAGGAACTTGGCGTCGGTGAGCTTGCGCGCCTCCTCCTCGAAGCAGCGGATGAACTCCTCGCCGATGATCTTGCGTTTGCGCTCGGGCTCGGTGACGCCCTCGAGCTTGCCGAGGAAGCGGTCACTGGCGTCGACGGCGACGAGCGGGATGCCGAAGGTGCCGGAGAAGGTCTCCACGACGCGGTCGGCCTCGCGCATGCGCATCATGCCCTGGTCGACGAAGACACAGGTGAGCTGGTCACCGATGGCGCGGTGCATGAGCAGCGCGGCCACGGACGAGTCGACGCCGCCGGAGAGGCCGAGGATGGCCTTGGAGCCGCCCACCTGCTCGCGGATCTTGCGGATGGACTCCTCGATGATCGACTCCGGCGTGAACGTGGGAGCACAAGCACAGGCCTTGTAGAGGAAGGCGCGCAGGACCTCCATGCCCTTGGGCGTGTGCACGACCTCGGGATGGAACTGCACGGCGTAGAAGCCGCGCTCGCGGTCTTCCATGGCAGCCACCGGCGCGCCACTGCTCGCCGCCAGCACCTCGAAGCCCGGCGGCGGCTCGGTGATGCTGTCGCGGTGGCTCATCCAGCACTGCTCTTCGCCGCGCATGCTGTCTAGGATGAGCCCCCGCTTGACGACGTTGAGCGTCGTCTTGCCGAACTCGCTGAGGCCGGTGCGCGCCACGGTGCCGCCGAGCTCGAGAGCGATGCCCTGGGCCCCATAGCAGATGCCCAGGACGGGGACGCCCAGCTCGAAGATCTCGGGGTTGACCCTGGGCGCATCGTCCACATAGACGCTCATAGGCCCGCCGGAGAGGATGATGCCCTTGGGGTCGTAACTCCTGATGCGCTCGATCGAGGCGTCGTGCGGGATGAGCTCCGAGTAGACCCGGCACTCGCGCACGCGGCGCGCGATGAGCTGCCCGTACTGCGCCCCGAAGTCGAGGACGAGGACGGTGTCGAACCCGCCGGCCTCCGCCTGACCTTGTGTCACTGCGCCTCCCTCTGTGCTCTCACGTGAGGGCTGAGCGGCCCCTGCAGGGGGCCGGCCTTCAGCCCATCCCGACGTCTTGTTCCTTCTGCAGCTTCTTGCCCTCGGTCATGAGCGCCGGGGCGACCATGACCTCGGCCTTCTGGAAGGAGCTCAGCGTCTCGTAGCCGCAGGTCGCCATGCTCGTGCGCAGGGCACCGAACAGGTTACGCGTGCCGTCGTTCTCATGCGCCGGGCCCAGCAGGATCTCCTCGAGCGTGCCCTTGGTGCCGGCCTTGACCCGCGTGCCGCGCGGCAGTTCGGGGTGGAAGGTCGCCATCCCCCAGTGGTAGCCGCGGCCCGGCGCCTCGCTGGCGGTCGCCAAGGGCGAACCGATCATGACGGCGTCGGCGCCGAGGGCGATGGCCTTGCTGACGTCGCCGCCGGTGCGCATGCCGCCGTCGGCGATGACGTTGCAGTACTGGCCCGTCTCGAGCAAGTGCTGGACGCGCGCCGCGGCGGCGTCGGCGATGGCCGTCGCCTGCGGGACGCCGATGCCGAGCACGCCGCGCGTGGTGCAGGCGTGGCCCGGGCCGACGCCGACGAGCACGCCGACGGCGCCGGTGCGCATGAGGTGCAGCGTGGTGGCATAGCTGGCCACGCCGCCCACGATCACCGGCACCTGGCACCCGGCGATGAACTTCTTGAGGTCGAGCGGCTCGACCCTGGTGCTCACGTGCTCGGCCGAGACCACGGTGCCTTGGATGACGAGCACGTCGAGGCCGGCGTCGAGTGCGATCTGGTAGTACTCCTCCACGCGTTGCGGCGTGAGCGACGCGGCGGCGAGCACGCCGCCGTCCTTGATCTCCTTGATCCTCTTGGCGACCAGCTCGGCCTTGATGGGCTCCTTGTAGATCTCCTGCATCGTCCGCGTCGCCGTGTCGTTGGGGAGCGACGCGATGCGGTCGAGCTGCTCGTCGGCGTTCTCGTAGCGGGTCTGGACGCCCTCGAGGTTGAGCACGGCGAGACCGCCGAGCTTGCCCATCGTGACGGCAAAGGCGGGATCGACCACACCGTCCATGGCCGAGGCGAGGACCGGCAGCTGCTGCGTGTGCCCGTCGAGCTGCCAGGTGATGTCGACGTCCTCGGCGTCGCGCGTACGGCGACTGGGGACGATGGCGATGTCGTCGAATCCGTAGGCCCTGCGGCCCTTCTTGCCGCGGCCGATCTCTACTTCCATGCGGTCCTCCTGACAGGGGCGCGATGCGAGATAAACAAAAGACCCGGGCGCGGACTGCCTGCCGGGGTCTCTGAACTCTGTGCGGTGTTCTTCTGGGAGCTTGCTGTCTGCTGTGGCAACGTGCTCTGACTCTACCAGCGGCCCATGGGGGAATCAACACATCGGCACGCTCGGTCAAGCGTGCGCCGCGAGGCGAAGTGCGGCACGCCGACAGACGCATACAGGCTACCGTGTTCGGCAACGCGATCGTCGCCGGCAGGGACATCGCCCCCGACTCGTTCACCGCTCCGCAGTTCGGCGTGGCCAAGGCTGATGCCGGCAGCTCCGAAAGCGCGGAAGAAGCGAGATCAGCGACATGATCGAGGTCCTGCGCCTGCCGGCGACCTCCAGGTCGCCGACCTGGATGGCCCGCATCCGCGCCGCCCGCGTCCCCCGCTCCACGGTCCGAATCGTGAGGGATGCGCTGCTAGCGTGCCTCCGGCCGGCGCCGGTGCAGGAGGGCGACGCCCATGATCAGGACGATGAGGACGAGGCCGCCGATGAGGCCATACGTGAGCCAGGGCGTGGTGGAGCCGCCCTGTCCGCCCGGTGCGACCAGCCGGTCGGTGAGCGCCGCCGTCTCGTCCTTGCCCACGGTGAAGTCGCCAGACCACGAGGCGACCTTGGCGCCGTCGTCGTACCGGATCTCGACCTGCGCCTGGTGCGCACCCGTCTCCGGATCCGTCTTCCACTTCACGGGGTACCCGGTCGTCGCCTCGGGGACCATGTCGCCGAGGTCGATCTTCTGCTCAAAGCCTTCGCTCTGGAGGGTGATGGAACCCTGGCCGCTCGTCGCTGCGGTGCCGTCGTTGGTGACGGCGACGAGCATGTACATGCCATCCGGGCGCGCCTGCGCCCTCACTCCGGAGATCGTCAGATTGGGCACCGCCGGTCCCGGCGTCGTGACGAAGACGGTGAGCACCATTCGCGTCACCGTCGTGATCTTGGTCGACGCCGCGTTGCTGTCGGCCTCGCCGGAGCCGATGGTGGTCGCGGCTGAGGGTTCCCAGACGGCGATTCCGCCCAGATGCTCGCCGGAGGTCACGTCCGCCGGGACGCTGACCTCGAACGGCACCTGCACGCTCGAACCCGCGCCGACCTCGACGGACGCTTGCGACAGCTTGACCCAGCTGCCCACCGCGTGCGGAGCCTTGCCGCTGTCGCTGTAGGCGACGCCGCCGAAGACGGCCGCGAGGCCGTCGCAGGGCGCGAGACGGATCGTCTTCGCCTTGTGCGTGCGGTTGGTCAGGACGAGGGCACGCTGCACCGACTCACCGGCGCCCGCGTCGAACTGGAAGAAGCCGAGCTCGGCGTTCGGCGAGCCGGGCAGCGGCCGTGCGTCAAACCCCATCGTGTCGGCGCGCGCGAGCGGTGCCGACATCATCAGCAGCGCCGTGATCAGCGTGACGATGATCGGCAGCACGGCCGTGATGGACAGACGCCTCACGTCTGGCCTGCGCGTCAGGGGTGTCATGGTGTCTCCGATCGACCTGCCGGTCTCCCGGCAGCTTGAGGATCTCGACGGCGCCATGCACCACGGGGTTCGTGTCGCAGAAACCATCCACAGTATCTATCGGCAGCGGCCGAACTTAGCCGCAGCATCGGGCGGCGGCGGCGCAATGCCGACCTAGAGCGCCAGGGTGGCCACCGTCGTCGTGACGGTGCTGGAGTAGGCGCCGGCGTACTCGTCGGCCGTAACGGCGAGTTTCCAGGCGGCGGAATCGGCCGAGAACCGGTAGCTTCCCATGCCCTGACCGGAGGCAGAGGTGGCGGCGATGACCGCACCCGTCGCGTTGTCGATCGACGCGGTCCCGACCGCACCGGGGACGCCGGAACTGCCGGCGTCGAGTCTGGTCACCTCGAAGAGAGGAGCCGTCAGCGAGTCGGGCGCGAGCTGTTCGCCGACGACGCTCGCGCTCTCGAAGGGTGTGGCCCTCAGTGTGACCTGCCAGCCGATGCCCGTCCCGCGCGAGTCGGTGATCGAGAAGCCGCTGAAACCGATGCCGTCAAGGATCTGCGGGGCGCCAGTGAGCTGGCCGACGAACGACCCGGCGGCGAGGAGGCTGGAGACGGCGACCGAGTCGCCGCCGAGTTGCGCAGATACCTCTCCGCCGGCGGCACGTGCCGCTCCGGCGAGCGTGCCGCATGCCAGCACTGAGCAGGCGCAGAGAGTCGCTGTGCGGGTCACGACTCGTCTCCAGTTCGGTTTCATCGGTACTCCCAGGCCGCGGTGGGCGGGGATCCCAAGCTCCCCGTGAGAAGTGTCGTCCGCAGGAGACGCACCATGATGAGGCAGCGGCCTGCTCTCGCGTGGGCTCGTCGCCTATGCACGCTGTCCGGGCGGAGCCTGCGGCGCACGGGCGGCCGGCGGCGCGCATGCCCCGGTGACCGGCACAAAGGCCATCAGCAGCACCAACGCGGAGGTATCGACCCCCCGGGGGAGCCACGGCACGCAGACAGACGCCGGCCGGGAGTCCCCTGAGGACTCCCGTCCGGCGTCTGCACCTCTGCCCCCGGCCGCGCTGCGCGCCTGGCCCAGGAGCGCAGCCTCAGGGGAGTGGCGATCGCTGCGGCTAGAGCGCCAGCGTCGCCAGCGTGGTGGTCACGGTGGTGTTGTAGGTGCCGGCGTACTCGTCGGCGGTGAGGGCGAGCTTCCAGGCGGTCGTGTCTGCGGTGAAGTCGTAGGTGCCCATGCCCTGGCCGTTGGCGTTGCAGGCGGCCATGACGACGCCGGCGCCGCCGGTGTCGATCGTCGCCGCGCCGTGCAGCGTGCCCGGGACGTCGGAGCTGCCGGTGTCGGCCTTGGCCACGCCGAACAGTGGAGCGGTGAACGAGTTGGCGACGATGTCCTTGCCGGCGACGGTCGCGTTGACGAGCGGGGTCGCCAGCATGGTCACGTCCCAGCCGACGCCGGTGCCGCGCGGATCGTTGATCGAGAAGCCGGAGAAGCCGCTGCCGTCGAGGACCTTGGCGTGCCCGTCGAGGGTGCCGCTGAAGGTGCCGGCCGTGAGCTGACTGGAGATGTTCAATTCGCCGCCGGTGAGTGTGGCTGAGGTGTCGCCGCCCGCGGCGAGCGCCACGCCAGTGAGCCCGGTGAAGGCCACCACTGCCATAGCACAGAACATTGCGACCCGTCCTCTGGTGTGTCCGATCCTGCGTTTCAAGATTGCCTCCTGTGTGCGACACCTGCGTCGCGAGCATTGGGTTGAACTTGTCGCAGCAAGATGTCGGCCCCGGCGAGAGCAAGCTGATGAGCCACGGCACACCCGCGGCGAAGGTCTGCGTCTGGGACTGGCAGTCGCCCGGCCCGACGAGGGCGCGGCGCCGGGGCGACGGATGTTCCATGACGGCGGACGCTTGCCGATCGCCGAGATGGGAACGCGGCCCGCGCCACGCTCGTAAGACCGGCTCTGGGGCGACGGCGCCCTGCCTCATGGCCATGGGTACGGGACCCCGCCGCGCCAGGCCCTGGACTACCTGGGGTCGCCCACGGCTCTAGACGGACGTTCCCAGCGCCGCGGAGTGGGAGACGAGGGCGGCGCGGATGGGGCGGAGCTCCGCCGGAGATGCCGCGTCACAGCGGCCGGAACGGCGCAGAAGAGCGGGCGTGGACGGGCCCCCGAAGTGGGGCCCCCGGCCGCTGCCTCCTAGCCCTTGTTGTCGATGAGGTGCAGTTCCATGCCCTTGACGATGGCCTCGGAGCGGCTGCGCACGTCGAGTTTGCGATAGATCGCCGAGATGTGGTTCTGCACCGTCTTCTTGCTGAGGAAGAGCTGGGAGGCCATCTGCGCCGGCGACTTGGGCGTCGCCAGCAGGCGCAGGATCTCGAGCTCGCGATCGGTGAGCGCCAGACGGCGCTGCTCGTAGGCGCCGGGCGCGTAGTCGAGCTGACGGATGCCTTCGCCGAGGTTCTGGGCCACGCCGGTGCTGAGCACGGTGCCGCCGCGCAGCACCAGATCGATGGCGGCGAAGAGCTGGTCCGGCTCGGCATCCTTGGCGACGTAGCCACGGGCGCCGGCGGAGATGGCGCTGAACAGGGCGTCCCTGTCCTCCCGGGCGCTCAGCATGACGACCTTGACGTCGTCGCCGCGCTCGGCCAGCCGCCGGGCGACCTCGAGCCCGTCCATGCCCGGCATGGCGATGTCGAGCAGCAGCACGCAACCCTGGTGCTCGGCGACTCCCTGCAGCGCCTGCTCCCCCGACCCGGCCTCCGCCTCGACCGCGTAGCCTTCGCTCTCGAGCAGCTGACGCAGCCCCTGGCGAAACAGGCTGTGGTCGTCGGCGATGATCACTCTTCCCTTGTCGCGGAGCGGCGCCCCTCCGGCGCCCCGCTCGATGGCTTGCCTGCTGCTGTTCATGTCGCCCCCACGAGTAGTGAGACGAGGTCGAGATAGACGTCGACCTCGAACGGTTTCGGCAGGTACCAGGCGCGCCGCCCGTGCACGTCCGCGAGCGCGACACCCGCGGCGGGATCGCCGCTGACCAGCAGCACCGGTGTACCGGGGGCCAGCCGCGTGGCGATCTCGATGCCGTCCATGTCCGGCAGATGGTAGTCGAGGACGGCGCACCTCCACTCGCCGGCCTCCAGAGCCACGTCCTTCCCTGAGGCAGCCGCAGTCACTCGCGCGCCACAGCCCCGCAGGGCCTCCTTGCTCGCCCGACGCAGGGGCGCCTCGTCCTCGACGAGGAGGATGGGGACGTCCCTGAGCCGATCGTGGCGGGGGAGCGGCATCTTCACGGTGAAGACGACGCCACCCCCTCGGCGCCCGCCGGCGACGATGCTGCCGCCGGCGTCTTCGACCACGCGCCGCACCAGCCAGAGACCAAGGCCGGTCCCGCTGGACTTCGTCGTGTAGAAGGCCTCGAAGACGTCGCCGTCGGGGAGTCCCGGCCCGCGGTCGGCCACCGTGATCGTCACCACGTCCGCGGCGGTGTGCACGGACACGCTCACGGGGCCGGCGCCGCCAGAGACCTCCAGCGCGTTCGAGATGAGATTGGTCGCGACGGAGCGCAGATCGTTCTCGGCGATGGCCGCGCGCATGCCGTCGCCGCCCACCCGCAGGGTGACTCTGGCGCCCTCGTTGCGGCCGCGCATGACCGCGACCACGTCGCGAACGACGGGCGCCACCGGCGTCAGTGTGACGCCGCCCGCACGCATGGCGTCCGGGTTGATGGAGTGCATGATGGCGCCCAGCCGGTCGAGGCAGAGCCGCGTCTGGTCCTTGATGACGTCGAGCTGCTTGACCGCCGCGGGATCGTCCACCAGCGACCGCCGCATCAGGTTGGCGTAGAGCTCCACGGTGGCGAGCGGCGACTTGAGCTCGTGCGCCATGGCCCCGGCGATGCGGCCGACCTCGGCGAACCGCTGCGCCTCGGCCGCACGGCGCTCTTGCGCCAGCGCGTCGGTGAGGTCGGTGAAGAAGAGCGCGGTGGCGCCGCTGCCGCCGAGCAGGGACGCGGTGTAGCCGAGCGTGCGCTCGCCGTCGGGCGTGAGCACGGCGACCTGGTGACGAGCCTGCGCCACACCGGTGCGGCGAGTCTCCCGGAGGACGCCGACAAGGGCCGCGAGCGCCGGCTCGGCCCCGGCCAGCTCCTCGAGGTCGCGTCCGACGACGCGCTCGACGGGCACGCCGAGCACGCGCGCGGCCGCGGGATTGAACACGCCTACGCGGCCGCGCTCATCCACCGCCATGGCCGCAGTCTGCACGTGCAACAGGACTGTGCCCTCGAGCTGGTCCATGTCACCGACCTCCGATGCCCCCCGGGCGACTCCCCCTCGACATGCAGTATGTCCCCGGACAGGGCGATGTGAACGTCTTCGTAGCCAAGTGGGCGCGGGCGCGCGACCGCGCGTCAAGAGCGCAGGCTGAGCTCCTCGACTTCGGCACTGTGGAGGAGCTCGGCGGCCAGACCGCCGTCGAGGACGCCGGCGCCGTAGCGCAGGGTGCTGGCGGCGCCGGCCGCGAGCGCGTGCCGGAGGCACTCCCCGAAGTCGAGCTTGCGGAAGCGGGCGCTGACGAAGCCGGCGAGGAAGGTGTCGCCGGAGCCGACCGTGCTCACCACGGTCTCGATGGGCGCGACGGAGGCGCGGAAGACACGCTGCTTGCGCCCGACCTGGAAACGCGCCACGCAACCGTGCTGGGTCTTGACGATCACATTGCGCGCGCCCATGTCGCAGACGATCGCGGTGGCGTCCACCAAGTCCTGGTCGTCGTGGAACTCGTGGCCGACAAGGTCCTCAGCTTCGCGCCGGTTGGGAAGCACGAGGTTGGGGCGGCCGCGCACGCCGCGGCGCAGCGGCTCGGCGGCGCTGTCGAGGACGACGAAGCAGCGGTGCTTGCGGATGCGCTGGAGCGCCGCGGCGTAAAAGTCCTCCGGCATCTTGCGCGGCAGCGAGCCGGCGAGCACCAGGAACCGGGCGCCCTTGGCAAGGTACTCGATCTTGTCCATCAACGCGGCCGTCTCGAGCTCGGTGACCACGGGCCCATACTCGACGACCTCGGTCTGGGTCATGGTCGTCGGGTCCACGACGGCGGTGGAGGTACGGGACTCGCCGCCGATGTGCACGAAGTCGTTCAGGACGTTCTCGCGCTGGAGGCCCTCGACGATCTGCTGGCCGGCACGGCCGCCGACCAGGCCGGTGACGACCACCGGCTCGCCGAGCGTCTTGAGCGCGCGCGCGATGTTGACGCCCTTGCCGCCGGGAAGCGTGAGACTCTCGCTGGCGCGGTGGCGGAACCCGGTCTGGAAGTTCGGGACGGTGAGCGTCTTGTCGACCGCCGCGTTGGGCGTGACGGTGATGATCACGATGCCCTCCTGTCGCCCTTCGCACAGAAGCCGGCGCCCTGTCCGGCGCCGGCCCTCGGCGGCGCCCAGTATACCACCGCGTCTTGCCTTGACACTGTCGAAGCACGGCGGTACGTTCTGCAGGCGTCAACCACGCGCATTCCTCGTTAGGTGAGGCTCCGGCACACATAGAGGCCGTTGCCCGGAAACGTCCAGAGACGCCAACGGGTAGGACAGGCACTACCGGCACAAGGTTTTGCCCGAAACGGCTGAGGCCCTGACCTCTACGGTGTGTTGTGCTAAAGCTGGGACGAGTGAGGATCGCCCCTTCGCTCTGCGCGCTCGGAGCCTCCCCGAAAGGGAGGCTTTTGTATGTCTGGTGCCCGCGCGCCATCACGCGAAGGAGGTGAGGCCTGTGTTCTACCTGAGCAAGCTGCTCGGCAGCTCCGTCAAGGATGTCGAGAACAAGTCTGTCGGGACACTCCACGACCTGGTGGTCAGCACCAGACAGGCCTACCCCCGCGTCACCGCTGTCGGCGTGCGCCGGCGCGGCAAGGTCCTGTACGCGCCGTGGGACGCCGTCAGCAGCTTCGAGGAGTCGGGTCTGCTGCTGCGCGTCCCGGCCGCCGAGCTCGCCGAGCGTGAGCTCGAGCCGGACGAGCTGCTGCTCTCCGCGACGTTCCTCGACAAGCAGCTGGTGGACACCGAAGGCCGCAAGGTCATCCGCGTCAACGACATCCAACTGCTGCGCAACGGACCCTTCGTGCACGTCGCCGCCGTGGACGTATCGAGCAACGCGATCCTGCGGCGCGTCGGCCTCGCCAAGGTCGGCGACCGCATCTCGAAGACGCGACAGCACCCCAAACCGCACCTGATCGACTGGAAGGACGTCGACATCGAGCAGACGGACGAGGCCGCCGTGCGCCTCGCCGTCCCGCAGACCAAGCTCGAACTGCTGCACCCCGCCGACATCGCCGAGCTGGTGCACGAGCTCTCGCCGGAGGAACGCGCCGCCGTCTTCGACGTCCTCGAGGACGACCTCGCCGCCGACACGTTCGAGGAGCTGCACCCGTCCTATCAGGCCTCGCTCATGCTCGACCTGCCGGACGAGAAGGCGAGCGAGATCCTCAACGAGATGTCGCCGGACGACGCGGCCGACCTGCTGGCCGACCTGCCCGACGACCGCCGCCAGCACTTCATCGACATGATGGAGAAGGGCGACGCCGAGGACATGCGCGAACTGCTCAGCTACCCGGAGCACTCCGCCGGCGGCATCATGACGACCGACTACGCCTGGGCGCGCCTGGACGACACGGCCTACCGGGCGATCGAGAGGCTGCGCGAGCAGGAGGAAGAGGCGGAGACCGTCTACTACATCTACGTGGTCGACCGCTCCGAGCACCTGCGCGGCGTCTTCTCGCTGCGCGAGCTGGTCATGTCGACGCCCGACCGGAAGGTGCGCGAGTTCATGACAGAGAACCCCGTCTCCGTGCGCCCCGAAGCGAGCGAGGAAGAGATCACCAACGTGATCGCCAAGTACAACCTGCTCGCCCTGCCGGTGGTGGATGCGGAGGGCGAGCTGCACGGGATCATCACGATCGACGACGCCATCGACCTGGTGCTGCCGCTGGCGTGGAAGAAGCGCTTGCCGAGGATCTTCCATTGAGGAGGCCTCGATGGCGCAGACTGCACGCAGGCTAGGCGGCCTGCGGCTCGCCGGGCGCGTCGGCCGCACCCGGCTTCTCGTCATCCTCGCGATGGTGGGGCCCGGCTTCATCGCCGCCAACGCCGGCAACGACGCCGGGGGGATCACCACCTGGTCGGTGATCGGTTCGCGCTACGGCTACAGCATGCTCTGGCTGCTCGTGCTGATGACGCCCGTGCTCGCGATCGTGCAGGAGATGAACGCCCGCGTCGGCGTGGTCACGGGACGCGGGCTCGCCGGCCTCATCCGCGAGAACTTCAGCCTCAAGATCACCGCCCTCGCGATCCTCGCCACGGTGATCGCCAACTTCGGCACCACCGTGGCCGAGTTCTCAGGCGTGGCCGCGGCCAGCGGGCTGTTCCACGTGCCGCCTTACGTCGCCGTGCCCGTGGTGGCCGTGGGCATCTGGCTGCTCGTCACCCGCGGCTCGTACCGCAAGGTCGAGCGCGTGCTCCTCGTCCTTGGGTTCGTGCTGCTCACGTACGTCGTCTCCGGGATCCTCGCCAAGCCCGACTGGGGCGCGGCGCTTCACGGCGCTACGCACCCCTACGTCGAGTGGAACAGCCTCTGGCTCTTCACGGCCGTCGCCGCCGTGGGCACGACGCTCACTCCCTGGGGCCAGTTCTTCATCCAGGCGGCGGTCGTCGACAAGAAGGTGCCGTGGCGCCAGTTCGCCTACACCAAGTACGAGATCTACGCGGGCTCGGTGTTCATGACGACGATCGACTTCTTCATCGTCCTCGCCTGCGCCGCGACGCTCTACAAGGAGGGCATCGTCGTCCGCTCTGCCGAGGAGGCGGCGATGGCGCTGGTGCCGTTCCTCGGCGCGGCGGCCCAGTACCTCTTCGCCATCGGCCTGCTGAGCGTCTCGATCCTCGCCGCCGGCGTGTTGCCCCTGGCCACCGCCTACGTCGTGTGCGAGGCCTTCGGCTTCGAGAGCGGCCTCGACAACTCGTTCCGCGACGCGCCGGTGTTCAACGGCCTCATCACCTTCCTGATGTTCGTGCCGGCCGCGGTCGCCATCATCCCGGGGCTGCCCCTGGTCGACGTCATCCTGGTCGCGCAGTCGCTCAACGGCATCCTCCTGCCCGTCATCCTCATCTTCACCCTGCTCATGATCAACGACGCCCGCGTGATGGGCGACCACGTCAACGGGAAGGTCCGGAACGTGATCGCCTGGGGATTCACGGTCACGCTCATCGCCATGAGCGCCATGCTGCTCCTCTCTCCCCTCTTCACGTGATGCCGGGGGGGTGAACCGATGAGGCGCGCGGCCGGACTGACCGCGGGCGGCGCGCTGCGGCGAGTCGGGCGCAGCCGTCTCATGGTGATCTTCGCGATCGTCGGCCCCGGGCTGATCGCCGCCGCCTCCGACAACGACGCCGGCGGCATCACGACCTGGTCGGTGATCGGCTCCCGCTGGGGCTACAGCCTACTGTGGCTGCTGGTGCTGATCACGCCCATCCTGGCGGTCACTCAGGAGATGGGCGCACGCATGGGCGCCGTGACCGGAAAGGGCCTTGCGGCGCTCATCCGCGAGAAGTTCAGCCTGAGGGTGACGGCGTTCGCCATGCTCGCCCTCCTCGTCGCGAACCTCGGCACCACGGTGGCCGAGTTCTCCGGCGTCGCGGCGGCCTTCAGCGATCATCCTCATCTACGTGCTCAAGATCATCAACGATCCGCACGTGATGGGCGACCACGTGAACGGGCCCGTCTATGATGTGGTGGCTTGGGCGTTCTCGCTGGCGCTGATCGGGCTGTCGCTGACGCTGGTGCTGTCGCCGTTTCTCTTCTGAAGCGAGCTCCGGCGAGGGGGCGGACGGCCAGCCCGCGGGCGGAGCCGGCCCGGCCCCTCAGCTCTCGTCGCGCCGCTGCATCCGCGGCTCGATATGTACAAGGACGTCCGTGTTCGGGATGCAGGCGCGGATGTCGGACTCGATGTGCTCGGCGATATCGTGCGCCTGCGTGACCGTGAGGTTCTCGTCGACGAGCACGTGCAGGTCGACGTGACGCCGGCTGCCGGCGCGCCGCGCGCGCAGCTTGTGATAGCCGCTGATGATGTCGCCGCGGTGCTCGCGCACGCAGCGCTTGATCTCCTCTAACTCCTCGTCGGGCAGCGTCTCGTCCAGCAGGACGCGGGTCGATTGCATGACCAGGTCGTAGCCCGTCTTGATGATCAGCACGGCGACGGCGATGGCTGCGATCGGGTCGAAGTAGGGCCAGTCGGTGATCTTGACGAGCAGCAGGCCGAACGCCACGCCGAATGACGTGTAGACGTCGGTGAGCAGGTGGGCGGCGTCGGCCTCGAGCGCCGCGGACTGGGTACGACGCGCGACCGGGTAGAGGATCTTGCGCGAGACGATGAGGTTCGTGACGCCGGAGATGACCATCACGCCGATGCCGAGCCAGATGTGGTCGAGTTCAGGGCCGTCGATGATCTTCATCACGCCCTCGAAGATGATGACGGCGGCGGCGGCGATGATGAGCAGCGCCTCGATGACGCCGCTCAGGTTCTCGACCTTCTCGTGGCCGTAGTGGTGGCGCTCGTCGGGCGGCTCGGCGGCCCGGCGCACCGACCAGAAGGCGATGAGCGCCGCCACCATGTCCGAGCCGGAGTGCAGTGCCTCGGAGATGATGGCGATCGAGCCCGAAAGGACGCCGACGGTGAGCTTGAACGCGATCAGGGTCGCATTGGACGCGATCGAGACCGCGGCGGCGCGCGACTTGAGCGAGTGGTTGGTGATGTCGGCCAGTGACGTCACCGGCCGCTTCGACTCAGGCTGGCTGGACCCCATGCAGCAGACCCTCCCGTCGCAAGACGTCGACGAGGGCCCTGCCGGCCAGTGCGCGGTGGCTGGCCTGGTCCTTGGCTTCCTGCGGCCACTCGGCCACAGACAGGTCTGACCCTTCAGGGACGAAGACGGGGTCGTAGCCGAACCCGCCTTCACCGCGCGGGGCATCCGCGATCGCGCCCCACCAGTGTCCCGTTGCGGCGTAGTGTGTCATATCGGTCGCGACGGCCACAACCGAGCAGACGAAGCGCGCCCGGCGGGCGGGCGGGCCGGTCAGGCCGCTCATCTCGCCCAGGAGGCGCGTGTAGTTGGCGACGTCGGCGCCGGGCCCGTCCACGCCCGCGTAGCGCGCGCTGGTGACGCCCGGCGCCCAACCCAGCGCCTCGACCTCGAGGCCGGAGTCGTCGGCGAGGAACAGCACCTCCTCGTCCGGCCGCAGGCCGAGCTCCTCGCTGAGTGCGGGGTCATCCTCGACCGCCCGCGCCAGCGCCTCGGCCTTGCCCAGGGCGTTCTCGGCGAACGACTCGACGCCCTCGGGCGGCAGTTCGACCCCGGCCGGCATGACGTCCACGCGGCAGGGCGCGAGGATCGCGCCGAACTCCTTGGCCTTGTGGCGGTTGCCGGTGGCGAGCACGAAGCGCATCGTGACCTACTCCAGCTCGGCGACGGCCGCGGTCTGCGCCGCCGCCAGCGTCTTGGCGCCCGACGTGACCAGTTCGAGCATGGCATCCAGCGAGGCTCGCGTGTACGGCTCGCCTTCCGCCGTCGCCTGCACCTCGACGAGGCGGCCGTCTCCCGTGATCACCGCGTTGAGGTCCACCTCGGCCGAGGAATCCTCTTCGTAGTCCAGGTCGAGTCGCGTCTCGCCGTCGACGATCCCAGCGGAGACCGCGGCGATCGAGTCGAACAGCGGCACCTCGTGCAGGCCGAGCAGGTCCTTCACCTTGAGCGCCACCTGGTACACGGCCACGTAGGCGCCGGTGACGCTCGCGGTGCGCGTGCCCCCGTCCGCCTGTAGCACGTCGCAGTCCACCGCGATGGTGCGCTCGCCGATGATCCCCAGGTCGACCACGCCGCGCAGGCTGCGGCCGATGAGCCGCTGGATCTCCATGGTGCGCCCGCTCTGCTTGCCGCGCACGGCCTCGCGCGCGGTGCGCGTGGGCGTCGCGCCGGGCAGCATGCTGTACTCGGCCGTGAGCCAACCACGGCCGGAGCCGCGCAGCCAGCCGGGCACGCCGTCGCTCAGTGACGCCGTGCAGAAGACGTGCGTGTCTCCCAGCTCGATGCGCGCCGACCCGGCGGCGAACTTGGCCACCGCCGGAGTGATGCGCACCGGCCGAAGCTCGTCGGCCTTGCGTCCTTTTCTCACGTCGTCCTCCTCGCCGCCGGCGGCGGCTGCGGCCGTTTCAGGCGGCCGGTCGTGTGAAGCCGAACAGCTCGCGGCGCCTGCGCACCGCGAGCAGCAGAGCGAGGCCCAGGGTGAACAACACCGCGGCCTCGCCGATACCGACCCAGACGGCGCTCGCCCAGTACGGCAGGTCCAGGACGAGCGCCAGCATGGCCGCGACGCCCAAAGCGTTGACGATGACCGGCGCAGCCAGAGCCACCACGCGCGGCCCGATGACGTACATGATGGCGGCGGCGAGCAGCGTAAGCGCCGCCCCGACGACGACGTCGACCGGCATCATCGGGCTGCCCAGGTTGCCGATCGCCGTGCCGGCCGTGAGGCCGATCACCGCCGCCGGGTCGAAGCAGGCGAAGACCATGAGCGCCTCGGAGACGCGGAACTGCACCTGCCCGTAGGCCAGTGCATTGAGGCCGGGGGCCAAGGTGAGCGCAGCGTACAGGGCGGCGTAGACCGCCGCCCGCACGAGGAACCGGCTGGTCATGGCGCGACGAGCTCAGCGAGCCGCTCGAGCGGCAGCGTACGGACGCGCGTGAGCGGCATCTGCAAGAACCGGGCGCCCGTGGAGCGGAAGCGCTCGAAGTCGCCGGTCGCGTAGAAGCGGTAGGAGCCCATGGCGTCGCCCGGACGCTCGAGACCCTGGCGCAGGAGCATGGTCTCGACCTCCCGGGCGATCTCGGCGGCAGGGTTGATGAGCGTGACGTCGCGCCCGAGGAAGCGTTGTAGCATGGGCGCGATCAGCGGGTAGTGCGTGCAGCCCATGATGACCACGTCGGGGCGCTGTGCCTTGAGCGGCTCGGTGAAGCCGCGCACGGCGTCGGCCAGCGCCTGGCTGGCGACGTCGCCGGCCTCGATGAAGTCGACGAGGCCGGGGCAGGCTTGCTGGATGACCTCCGCCCCGGAGTCGAGGCTGTGGATGGCGCGCGGGTAGGCGCCGCTGGCCACCGTGGCCTCCGTGGCCAGGACGCCGATGCGGCGGTAGCGCGAGCTCTCCACTGCGGCTCGCGCCCCGGGCATGACCACGCCGATGATGGGCGTCTCGAACTGCTCCTGCAGGGCCGGCAGCGCGGCGGAGGTGGCCGAGTAGCAGGCGACGACGACGAGCTTGACCGGGACGGTCTCGAGAAAGGCGGTGATCTGCCGCGAGAAGAGACCCAGCTCCTCGCGGCTCTTCTCGCCGTACGGGAACCGCGCCGTGTCGCCGACGTAGGCGAAGTGCTCGCCCGGCAGCTGGACCAAGCACTCGTGGAGCACGGTGAGACCGCCCATGCCCGAGTCGAACATGCCGATGGGCAGGGCGGCGAGCTCTTGCCGGTTGTCGAAGGGAAAGGCGGTCATGAGAAGGGCGCGGTGAGGCGTCCCGGTAGTATCCCCCACCGCGCGCGGACCTGTCCAGATGGCCCGTCCGCGGGCTCGTGGGAGCGGCAGGCCCGAACATCCGTCGTCGACGACTCAAGAGCCATCGGTGCGCGTCCGATAGGTAGACCAGGAAGGGGTCGCGAGGACGCCGAGGGAGGCAGGTCGTGAGCGACGACGGCTACAAGATCGAATTGTTCGTGTTCCCCGACGGCACGTCCGTCGAGATGATCGTGTTCGACGCGCACGCTCGCCGGCCCCGGGCCGCGGCGCCCGCCCGCCCCGCCGGGACGACCGCCAACAAGATCGCCCCGGCAGCGTGCCGCGTGCCCGCACCGCCCCGCGAGGACCCAGCGGCGCACACCTGCCCCCTCTGCGGCAGCCCATTCGTCTACCCCACGGACTGGGAGCGCTCCGGCGACACCGCCTGGACTTTGCAGCTCCGCTGTCCCGAGTGCGAGACGAGGCGCGAGGTGACCCTGCGTCGCGCCTCGGTCGAGCGCTTCAACCGCGAGCTGTACCAGGGCGCACAGGCTATGGCGCGTGAGGCCGCGCGCCTGACGCGGCGGAACTTCGAAGACGAGGCGAAACGGATCGTGGCCGCGCTGGAGCGCGACCTCATCCTGCCGATGGACTTCTAGGCGCGCTCTCCGCCCCTGTTCCGCGCCCACCACTGTTCGTCAGCCACACACCCGCCACCACGACGATGGCCGCTGCCGCCTGCGCAAGGGTGAGTCGCTCCCCCAGCAGAAGGAAGGCGCTGGCCACCGCGATGATCGGGGTGAGGTTGATGAACACGGTCACCCGGCCGGCGGGCAGGAAGCGGAAGGCGTAGTTGAGCAGCAGGTAGGCGACGATCGAGCACACGAGCGTCAGGAAGACCACCCCGCCGGCCGCCTCGGCCGTCGGCCGGCGGACCCCGACGACGAGCGCCTCGACGAGCGCCAGCGGCGCCATGAAGAGCGCGCCGAAGAGATTCTGCCACGCGGTGACGAACAACGCCGAGCGGCTGATCAGAAGGCGCCGCGCCAGGATGCTGTAGACGGCGGCGGAGACGGATGCGGCGAGCACGAGCAGGTTCCCCAAGAGGGAGCCGCCGCCCGCGCCGCCGGCGGCGGCCACCAGCACGACGATCCCGGCGAACGAGAGCAGGATGCCGGCCCACTGGCGCCCCGTCGCGCGCTCGCCGCGCGAGAAGACGCCGAGCAGAGCGACGAAGATGGGGATGGTCGCGATGAGGATCGCCGCCTCCGAGGCGCTCGTGCGTGCGATCCCCGTGTTCTCGAAGCTGAAGTACACCGTGAGGGACACGAAGCCGACGAGCGCGAGACGACCGAGCTCGGCGCGCGAGACCTGTTCACGCGCGGGCCGCAGCCGCCAGACCACCCAGAGTATGCCGCCGGCCAGCGTGAAGCGGAGCAGGGCGATCAGCAGCGGATCGAACCCCTTGAGCGCGGTCTTGGTCGCTACGAACGAGAGCCCGAAGGCGAACGTCATGCCGACGGCGGCGGCGTAGGCGGAGGCGGGCGGGCGCTGATCCATCGGGCAAGCGTATCCCAGCGGGCTCCGGCACGGCCGGCGCTCGCCCGGCGCGGCGGCCCCCGCCGCTCAGTCGACGCGGACGGGGGTGGACTCTCTGCCGGCAGGACCGCCGGAGGGCACCGGCTCGCCAGCGCCCTCCGGCGAACGAAGCAGACGCTGCGCCAGGGGCGGGAAGATCACCGCGGAGAGCAGGCCCGCGGCGATCAGTCCCTCGCCGCCGCTCACCGTCACCGCGCCGAGCTCCTCGCCCACGGTGACCGCCACGACGATGAACGAGAGGTTGGTCGCCTGCAGCAGGCCCGCGGCCAGCAACTCGCGGCCGCCGAGGTACCGGCGATACAGGAGCACCGGCAGCGCCCGCACGAGCAGCAGGACGAGCAGCAGCACGAGCACGCGCGCTATCTCGAACCAGCCGAACAGCTCGGTGAGGTCGAAGCGCATGCCGCTGACGATGAAGAAGACCGGCACGAAGAAGCCGAAGCCCAGCGCGTCGAGCTTCTTGCGGTACCCGGCCGAGTCATTCCAGGAGCGGATGACGACGGCGAAGACCGCCCCGGCGATGAAGGTACCGAGGATGGCCTCGAAGCCGAAGGAGCTTGCGATCACAGCGGCCGCGAGCAGGACGAGCACGGCGAGCCGCACACGTACCTGCGACGAGGAGTCGTCGAGCCGCCCGAAGATGCGCCGCGTGTACGACTGCCTGCTGAACCACGCGAGCGCCCAGAGCAGGAGCACCGCCAGCACGGCGATGAAGAACAGCAGCACGGCCTCGACGACCGGCGTCTGTCCCGACTGCGCGAAGAACATCCCGAGCAGGACGATGGTGCCGAACTCGGCGACCGCCCCGCCGGCAAGCGTGAAGACGCCCGTCGGCGTGTGCAGGTACCCGGAGTCGCTGAGCACCGGGATGACGATGCCGACCGACGTGCCGGAGAGGGCGATGGCGATGAGCAGTGGCGTCAGCACGAGTCCTGCCTGCCTGAAGATCAGTTCTATGCCCAGGGCGAGGACGATGGAGACGACGAATCCGAGGCCCGCGAGCCGCAGCGTCGCCCCGTGCAGGATCTTGAGGTCGAGCTCCATGCCGGCGAGGAACAGGAGGAAGGCGACGCCGAGCGACGCCATGATCTGCACCGGCGCGTCCAGGCTGATCCAGCCGAGCACCGACGGGCCGAAGACGACTCCCCCGATGAGCTCGACCACCGCCGCGGCCACTCGCACGCGCGGGAACAGGCCGAGCACGAACGGGATGGCGAAGGCGATCGCGGCGACCAGAAGAAGGTTGTTGAGCGTCAGCTGCTCGGCATCCACGGATCCACTCACCCCTGCGCGCGCCTCAGGCGCGCATTCGCGGCGAAACGGCAGCCGGCCAGAAAGGTTGGTGCCCCCGGAAGGATTCGAACCTTCGACCTCGCGCTCCGGAGGCGCGCGCTCTAATCCCCTGAGCTACGAGGGCACGGTCAGGCATTCTAGCACGGCGTCCCCGCAGCTCGTTCCGCGCGGCCCGGACGCCGGAGTCGCGGGCGGCCGCGGCCGGGTCAGGAAGCGCTCCGGGAAGCCGCGCTCAGGCCAAACGCTGGATCTCCTCCGCGAGCTGGACGTCGCGCACGGTGACGCCGCCGGCGTCGTGGCTGCTCAGCCGCAGCGTCACCTTGTTGTAGCGGATGTCGATGTCCGGATGGTGCTGCCGCTGCTCCGCGACCTCCGCGAGTCGCTCCACGAAGTCGACGGCGTGCACGAAGTCGGCGAAGCGGAACGTCCGCACGAACGCCTCGTCCGAGAAGCCCCAGCCGTCGAGCTCCGCGAGCGCCGCCCCGATCTGCTCCTGGTTGAGCGTGTCCATCGGCGCCTCCCCCCACTCGCTCCACCGGCGCCACTGGCGCCGGTCCCTACCGCCTGTCTTCCCCGCGCCCGCGAAGGGCACGCTCGACGTCCCTCTTCGCGTCGCGGTCCGCCATGTCGTGCCGCTTGTCGTAGAGCTTCTTGCCGCGCGCCAGCCCGATCTCGACCTTGGCGCGCCCATCCTTGAAGTACACCTTGGTCGGCACGACCGTGTAGCCCTTCTCGCGCACCTTGGTGGCGATCTTCTCGATCTCGGCGCGGTGCAGCAGCAGTTTGCGCGCCCGCAGCGGGTCGTGGTTCCAGATGTTGCCCTGGTCGTAAGGGCTGATGTGCGCGCTCACGAGGAAGAGCTCGGGCGCGTGGGCGCTGCCCCGCACCTCGACGTAGCTGTCGCGCAGGCTGATGCGTCCCTCGCGCAGCGACTTCACCTCGGTGCCGGCGAGCGCGATGCCCGCCTCGAAGGTGTCGTCGATGAAGTAGTCGTGGCGCGCCTTGCGGTTCTCGGCGACGCGCTTGATCCCGGTCTCCTTCGGCATGCCGACTAGCGTACCCCATCGGGAACGCCGGTCGCGCGCCTCAGCGGTTCTTGCGGTGGGTCTCACGGCCGGGACCGCGGCGGCGCGGCGGGCGAGAACCTGTGGTGCGCCGCGCCGGGTGACGGCCGGCGGCGGGCGCCGGCCTTCCCGCGACAGGACGGGCCGGCGCCAGGTCGACCTTGCCGGTGAGACGGTCCACGCGCTCGACCTTGACGTCGACCGCGTCGCCGAGCCGGTAGCGCACGCCGGTGGCCTCGCCGACCAGCGCCGTCTCGTGCTCGCTGACCTCGAAGCGCTCGCCGCCGAGGCGGCGCGACGAGAGGAAGCCCTCGAAGACGGCGCCGAAGCGGATGAAGAGCCCGCCGCCCACGAGGCCGACGATCTCGCCGGCGAACACCTGCTCCCAGCCCTCGTCCTCGAGGCGGCGGTCGAGCAGGAAGCAGAGCGCGATGTCGTCGCCGGTGAGCTCGACGCGGGAGAAGTCGCGCTCGCGCGTGGAGCAGTCGTCGGCGGCCGTCGCCAGCTCGGCCTCGCCGAGCTCAGAGCCGTCCTCCCCCAGATGGAAGAGCAGGCTGCGGTGGGTCACGAGGTCGGGGTAGCGACGGATGGGCGATGTGAAGTGCAGGTACGCCGTGCTGGCCAGTCCGAAGTGGCCCAGGTTGACCGGCGCGTACCGTGCCTGTTTGAGCGAGCGCAGGACCAGGGTGGACCACGCGAGCCGGCCGCGCTGCTCGCGAGCGCTGGTCTGGGCGACCAGGCGGCTGAGCCGCCCGTATGCCTCCTGAAGCTGCGCCGCCGGCACCGCCTCGCCGGCCGGGAACGCCGGCGTGGGCACCCCGAGCTCCTCGAGCTGATCGAGAAGTTCCCGCGTGCTCGCCGGCTCTGGCGGCTCGTGCACGCGATAGAGCGCGCGCGCCTTCTTGCGCAGCAGGTACTCGGCGACGGCCTCGTTGGCGGCCAGCATGAACTCCTCGACCAATGCGTGTGAGGGCGTCTCCGGGCGCGCGGCCGCGCCGCTCAGCGCGCCCGCGTGGTCGAACGCGTACTCGGGTTCGAACGAGCCGATGGTGAGCGCGCCGCGGACCAGGCGCCGACGACGCAGCACCCCGGCAAGCTCGGCGGCCAGCAGCAGCTGCTCGCGCAGCGCGGCGTCCGCCTCCATCGTCGCGTCGGGGACGTCGCGCGGCGGCTCCGGCCGCCCGGCCACCAGGTGCGCCCCCGGCAGCGCGGCCACGGCGGCCTTGGGGTCGGCCAGCGGGAGCGCGGCCGCCTCCGCACCGGCGGCTCCCTCCGCCCCACCGGCGGCCTCCACAGCCGCAGGCCCGATCACCGTGTCGGCGAAGCCGTAGGTGAGGCGGTGGTCGCTGCTGACGAGCGAGCGGTAGTACTGCGTGGCGGTGCGCCGACCCTCGGCGTCGAAGACGAACTCGACGGTGACGCACTTGCGTGGCTGGCGCGGCACCAGGCTGCAGAGGTCGCTGCTCAGCGCGGCAGGAAGCATGGGCTCGGCGAACAGCGGCAGGTACAGGCTCGAGGTGCGACGGCGAGCCTCGCGCTCGATCTCGCCGTCATCGTCGACGAAGTACGAGACGTCGGCGATGTGCACGTGGGCCCGGTACCCGGCGCCCTCGCGCGCGACCGAGATCGCGTCGTCGAAGTCGCGCGCCGTGTCCGGGTCGATGGTGAACGTGGGCAGCGCAGTGAGATCGTGGCGGCCGCCGTCGGCGCGCGCCGCGCGCGCCTTCACCGCGGCCGCCTCGTCGAGCACGGCGGCGGAGAAGCCCTGACGGACGCCCTTGGCGCAGAGGAGCGCGCGCAGGACCGCCTTGAGGTCGTCGGCGGCGCCGAGGACCTCGACGATCCTGCGCCGGTCGCCGTGCGACGGCACGGCGAGGACGAGATCGTCGAGCCGCGGCGGCGTACCGCCCTTGGCGACGAGGTAGGAACGGACGTCGGCGAACAGCGGCTCCAGCGACCAGAACTTGCCCCAGCGGGTGACGCGGTACGGCAGCGGGCGACCGCGGTCCGTGGTGTCCTGAGGCTGCTGAGGGCCTTCTCCCCGGCGGCGTCCGCCGCCTTGGGCCCTGCGGCCCCCTCCCCCCTTCGCCCTGTCGCCCGGAGCGTCCGGGCGCCTCGGAGGGCTCATGCGGCTACCTCGACTGCACGGAGATGTACTGCAGCGCCCGCTGCAGCACGTCGTCCTTCTTGGTCTTGGGGTTGTCCTTGACGACGATGTCGGGCGTGATGCCCTTCTTGTTGATGTTGATCCCGTCCGGCGTGAGGTAGACCGCCGTCGTGAGCTTGAGGGCGGCGCCGTTCCCCAGCTCGATGATGCTCTGGACGAGGCCCTTGCCGAACGTCGTGGTGCCGATGATGGTGGCGCGCCCGTGGTCCTTCAGCGCGCCGGTGACGATCTCCGACGCGCTGGCGGAGTAGCCGTTGACGAGCACGACCATCGGCTTCTTCGTCGCCACCGGACCCGTCGCCGTAAGCACTTCCTTGGGTGAGTGCAGGCCCGCGGTGGAGGTCACGGTGCCGGTCTCGAAGACGTTGGTGACGTCCACCGCCTGGGTGAGCAGACCGCCGCCGTTGTAGCGCAGGTCGAGGATGAACCACTGGGCGCCCTTCTGGGCGAGCGCATCGACGTTCTCGCGCACGTCGCGACCGGCGAGTCCGCCGAACTCGTACAGCTGGACGTAGCCCACCTTGGTGCCCTTGTCGTTGATGATCCGCTTGCTGGTCTCGGGGATCTCGATGGTCTTGCGCACGACCTTGATCTCCTCGACCGGCTCCTTCTTGTCCTTGGGTTGGATGCCGAGCACCACGGTGCTGCCTTCGGCGCCCTTGATACGCGTGATGCTGGTCTCGATGGCCTCGCTCTTGGTGGGCTTGCCGTCGACGGTGACGATCTGGTCGCCGGGGACCAGCCCGGCGGCTTTCGCCGGCGACCCGGCGAAGACCGACGTGATCACCAGGCCATCCGTGGTCTTCTGCAGCGAGGCGCCGATGCCGGAGTAGGAGCCGCGCTCCTTCTCCGCGAAGTCGCGCACCTCTTTGGGCGTGAGGTAGACCGTATACGGGTCCTTGAGCGACTTGAGCATGCCGTTGACACCGGCCGTGGACAGCTTGCCCACGTTGACCGGCTTGTAGTAGCGGCCCTGGAGCTCCTCGATGATGCGCTGCTGCAGCTTGCCCGCCTCTTTCGCCGATGTCTGCGCGGACGGGTTCAGCCGAACGATGTTCTCCCCGTGCAGGTACCAGCCGACGAAGTAGCCGCCGAGGAACCCGAGCGAGACGAGAAGGACGATGATGATAGTGCGTAGGGCGCGCATCAGTCGTCGATGGTAGTCGGTCGCGGGAGGGGCGGCAAACTCGCGCGCCGGCTCAGAGGTAGCCCATGGGATCGACGGGGTTGCCGTTGACCCGCACTTCGAAGTGCAGGTGCGGTCCGGTGCTGAACCCCGTCGAACCCACGTAGCCGATGGTCTGCCCGCGCGTCACGCGCGCGCCCGCACCCACCGCAAGACTGGCCTGGTGGGCGTAGAGCGTCGAGAGACCGTCGCCGTGGTCGACGATGATGACGTTGCCGTAGCCCCCCATCCAGGTGGCGTAGATGACCGCGCCGCCGTCGGCCGCGCGGATGGGAGCGCCGTAGCCGACGCCGATGTCGATGCCGGTGTGGAACTTCTTGTAGCCGAGGATCGGGTGGATCCGCCAGCCGAACGGCGAGGTCACCGGACCGCCTACCGGCCAGCTGAGGCTGCCCGAGCCTTGGCCGCTGCCCGTGGAGCCGGCGATCACCCCGGCGAGCGCCTGGCTCTCCGCGAGCAGCTGGTCCTCCTGGCGCTCGAGCTCGGCCAGGTCCTGGTTCACGCCCTTGAGCGCGCCGGTCTTCTGCTGGCGCACGGCGGAGGCGGCCGCCTGGCTCGCCGCCTGGGCGGAGCGCAGGGCGGTGAGCTCGTCGCTCTTCTCCTGCAGCAGCCGCGCGGCGGCGGCGACGTCGCCCTCCCGCTCCGCGATCGAGCGCTTCTCGGCATCGACCTTGTCGCGCGTCGTCTCGAGGCCGCCGACGAGCGCGTTGTTGCCGCCGAGGAGATCGTGGATCACGTTGACGCGGCTGATGAGGTCCTCGAAGTCCGAGGAGTCGAGCAGCACGTCGACGTAGTCGAGATCCTCGCTTTTGTAGCTGAGGACGGCGCGCGCGGCGAAGTTCCGTTGCTCGAGTTCGAGCTCGGCCTGCGCCTCCGCGAGCTCCAGCTTCTTGAGCCGCAGCTCCTTGCGCAGGACCCCGAGCTTGTCGCGGGTGACGGAGAGCCGCCCCTCGACGGCGGCGATCTGATCGCCCAGGCCGTCGATCTTGTGCTGGATGGCGGCGAGCCGCCCGTCGAGATCGCTGATCTGCTCGCTCAGCGACGCCTTGTGCTTCTTGGCGGCGTCGATCTTGCTGCGCGCGTCCTGGAGCTTCTGCTGCAGTTCCGCGGCCGTCTCCGCGCGCGCGGACGTCGCGACCGCCCCGGCGAACGCCAAGGCGACGGCCGCGAGGACGATCACAGCGACGAAGGAGCGCTGCGCCTTCGGAGCCCCCCTCGTCGGTTCGGCTACGCCGGCTGATCTGCGCGGACTGATCATGGCAAAGACTAGAGTTCGGCGGCCGGCGACGGCGTCCTGTACAAGCAGCCCCGGTCCGCGCCCATCGGCGCGCCGCGCCGCCGCGCGTCTCAGGTCTTGAGATAGCGCCGCAGCGCCACCATGCTGCCCAGGGCGCCGAGCACGGCGCCGAGGACCGCCAGGGTGAGCAACAGGCCGGCGGGCCAGGAGCCGTTCTGCCACCACATGCTGAACACGCGGATGTTGAGGAAGTTGATGTCGCTGCTCTCGAGCCAGTTGGCCAGCGCCCAGTTGCAGACCCACACGAACCCGGCGGCGACGACGGCGCCGATGAGGCCGGTGATGAACCCCTCGAGTACGAACGGCCAGCGGATGAACCAGTTGGTGGCCCCCACGAGGCGCATGATCTCGACCTCGCGCCGGCGAGCGAAGATGCTCAGGCGCACGGTCGTGCTGATGAGGAGCACGGCGGCGAGCGCGAAGATGCCGGTGGCGATCCACATGCCGATGCCGATCAGGCGGATGGTACCGAGCATCTTGCGCACCGTCTCCTGTGCGTACTTCACTCCGTTGTGAGTGCCAGGGTCGTTGTCGACGGCGGGGTCGTCGAAGAACTTGGCGGCGACGGCGTCGACCTCGTTGGCGTCCTTGACCTGGATCTCCCAACTGGCGGGCAGCGGGTTGATCGGGAGGTTCTGGACGATGCGCTCGCCGAACCGTTTGCGGAACCGCGCGAGCGCCATCTCTTTGGTGATGAAGGTGGCCTTCTTGACCTCGGGGATGGTGTTGATCTTCTGCTCCAGAGCCGCCTTCTGTTGCTCCGAGGCGTCGTCCTTGATGAAGACCTCGATCATGACGCGGTTCTTGAGGCTCGTGGCGCCCTGGTTGAGGTTGTCGCGCGTCACGAGCACAGCGCCGAGGATGGCCGTGCTGATGAACACGGTGATCACGGCCGCCATGGCCATGACCCAGTTGCGGCGCATGGAGCCGAGCGCCTCTGCGAGGAAGAAGCCCAGTCTCACGTGAGGACCTCTTGCTCCTCGACGTCCACGACCTGGTCGTAGCCACCGCGGCGCTCGTCGCGCACGAGCCGGCCGTTGTCGAGCTGCAGCACCCGCCGGCGCATGCGGTTGACCATGTCGCGGTCGTGGGTGGCGATCACCACGGTGGTGCCTGTGCGGTTGATGCGCACGAGCAGCTGCATGATGCCGACCGCCGTCTCGGGGTCGATGTTGCCCGTGGGCTCGTCGGCGAGGAGCAGCGGCGGATGGTTGACGAACGCGCGCGCCACGCTGACGCGCTGCTGCTCGCCGCCGCTGATCTCGTGCGGGTAGCTGCTGGTCTTGTCGGCGAGGCCGACCAGGCTGAGGATCTCCGGCACCTTGCGACGGATGCTGCGCCGCGGCTCGCCGACCACCTCGAGCGCGTAGGCGACGTTGTCGAAGATGGTCTTGTTGGGCAGCAGCTTGAAGTCCTGGAACACACAGCCGATGTTGCGCCGCAGGAGCGGTACCTTGCTGCGTCGGAGGGTGCCCAGATTGCGGCCGGCCACGAGGATGCGCCCCGTCTCCGGGACGAGTTCCTTGAGCACCAGCTTGATGAGTGTCGATTTGCCCGAGCCCGAGGCGCCCACCAGGAAGACGAACTCACCCTTGCCGATGTGGCAGGTGAAATCCTGGAGGCCGACCACGTCCGGGTCATAGGTCTTGGTGACGTCTTCGAAGACGATCATGGGATTGGCTCTCCCTTGTCAGCCGTTAACGGCCAAGCAACGATTATGAGGGCCCCCGCGAGCCGGCTCAACCCGTCCCTCATTCCTCGTCTGTGACGATGGCGTCCTGCGGGCAGTTCTCGGCCGCTTCGAGGACGCAGTCCGCCGAAGCTTCATGCGCACCCCCTCCTGTGCCCGCCCAATGAACGGGGGCCGCCGTCGAGCTGAGAAGGAACAGCGGAGCGAGCCAAGGAGCACTGGTATGGCCGGCGACCCCCGGGCAAGGGTTCGCCGCCGGCCCAAGGGTTCCTGCGGGCAGCGAAGGCGCAGCGCTGCTGGGAGGCGGCGCAGCGCCCGCGACCCGTTCGCTCCGCCTCGCCGGTCAGCCTGGGGAGAGCGCCTCGGCGAGGCTCTTGAACGCCCCCAGGTCGTCGCGCACGCGAGCGTGCAGGCATTGGCGCAGGCCCGCCTCGTCCACTCCCCAGACGGCGGGCTCATACTCCAGCTGGTAGTGCACGCGCGTGTCGCCGGCGACCAGCTTCTCGAACGTGATCTCGCCGGTCTCGCGCCCGTCCGCAGCCTGCCAGCGGAGGCGCGTGTCCTCGACGTGGGTCACGACGTCCGTCTCCCACTCCAGCACTGCTCCGCACACGCGCCCTGTCCAGCGCAGGCGGCAGTAGCCGACGACGGCGACCTGGTCCATCTCGCCCATGAAGCGTGGGTAGCCCTCGTAGTCCAGCCAGAGGGAGTACACATCCTGCACGTCGGCGTGCACGACGACGGAATCGTCGACGAACCCCATACACCCTCCCCGGTCTGCGGCCGGCTACGCCTGCCGACACCCAAGGTGTACCCGTCGCGGTGTGGCGGCAGTCTCCGGGGACGAGGGCGGGCAGGACCTCAGACGTCGCCGAGGCGGCACGCCTCGCAGGCGCACCCCGGCGCGTGGCGCCAGGGGCCAGGCGGGATCTCATCCTCTCCCCCTGCGGGCTTGCGCCACGCGCCGGCGATGACGTCGGTGACGAGGAAGCGGCGGCCGTCGAACTCCCAGAACACGCCGTCCGCCATGAGGCAGACGGCCGGCTCGCCGTCGAGCAGCAGGTCCGCGCGGTCAAAGGCGAGATACGGCCAGTGGGGCGGTCCCGGGTCGGTCCATTCCAGACGGTCCGGGCGTGCGCAGCTGCGCAGACGACTCGCCGACAGATTCATGCGTCACCCCTTTTCCCGGCGCGCACGACGTGCGCGCTCCCTCGGTGACGAGTGTCGGCGACGGCCGCTGAGGCTCCATGGGGCGGCGTTCCCGTGCTGGAAGGACAGCATCCCCAGACAGCCCGGGAGCAGGCTCGCGGAAGGGGGCCTCGTCGCCCGATCAGACGACGGGAAGCCCCGTCAGAGCCGGCAGCGGCCGTTCACCAGCGCTCGTAGCGCACGAGCTCCTCGAGCGGACGGCGGTCCGTGTTCGCGCGGTCCTTGGCCGGGTAGCCCAGCGGCGTGAGGGCGACCAGCTCGACGTCGGCGGGGAGGCCGAACACCTCGCGCGCGGCATCCGGGTCGAACGCGGCGATCCAACAGGTCCCGAGACCCAGCGCCGTCGCCGCGAGGACGAGGTGGTCCATGGCGATCGTCGCATCCACCTCGTCGTAGGCCTTGTCGTCCATCCGTCGCCAAGCCTCGCCGCGTACGGCGACGAAGGCGATCACGAGCGGGGCCTGCGCCAGCCAGCGCCGGCCGTAGACGCGCGCCAGTTCCTCTTCCCTGCCCTGCGTACGCGCGACGATCATGCGGAACGGCTGCCGGTTGGCCGCGGTCGGCGCCTTGCGCGCCGCCTCGAGCACCTTGGCGAGCTTCTCGTCCTCGACGGCGTCGGACTTGTAGCCGCGCACGCTGTAACGCTTCTCGATGGCCTCGAACACGTCCATGAGGGGTCCTCCGATGGTCAACGACCTGCATGCGACACCCCGGATCGAGGCGCCGCAGCCATCGTATCGCGCTGTGCGCCCGGTCGCGCGCCGCGGCACGAGATAGGATGAGCGGCGCCCGCTCGAAGGAAGGACCCCAAGTGTCGCGCAAAGGCTGGCTGCTGTTCATCACCCTCTGCGTGATCTGGGGGCTGCCGTACCTCTTCATCCGCGTCGCCGTGCGCGAGCTGCCGCCTCCGGCGCTGGTCCTCCTGCGCACGGCGCCGGCGGCTCTCCTGCTGCTCCCCTTCGCGCTCCGCCGGGGCCAGCTGCGCCGCCTGCTCCGCAGCTGGCCGTGGGTGCTGGCCTACACGGCCGTCGAGCTCTGCGTCCCGTGGCTCCTGCTAGCGCACGCGGAGGAGCGCATCTCGAGCTCGCTCGCCGGCTTGCTGATCGCCACCGTGCCGCTGATCGGCGCCGTCCTCTACCGCGCGTTCGGCGTCGCCGACCACTTCGGCGCGCGCCGGCTCACCGGGTTGTTCATCGGCTTCGCCGGCGTGGCCGCTCTGGTCGGCCTCGACATCACGCACAGCGATGTGCTGGGGATCGCCGAGGTCGTCGGCGTCGCGTTCTGCTACGCGACCGGGCCGCTGATCATCAGCCGCAGGCTGGCCGACCTGCCGGCGATCGCCGTCATCACGGCGTCCCTTGTGCTCACGGCGTGCTGTACGCGCCGGCGGGGATCGCGACCATGCCGTCGTCCCTCTCCGCCGAGACCATCGGCTCCGTCGCCGTCCTGGCCGTACTGTGCACGGTGGTCGCCTTCCTCGTCTTCTTCGCCCTGATCCATGAGGTGGGACCGGCGCGCACGACGGTGATCACCTACGTGAACCCGCTCATCGCCGTGCTCCTCGGAGTAGCGGTGCTGGCGGAGCCGTTCACGCTCGGCATCGCCGTCGGCATGCCGCTGATCCTGGTGGGCTCAGTGCTCGGGACCGCGCGCTCGCCGCGCCCGGCCGAGTCGATCGAAGACGAACTCGGCGTCGGGGCCGCCGGCGCCGTGACGTCGCCGGCCGGGGCCGCTCGCCGGTCATCGGACTACGACCTCGCGGCGACCCAGTCCCGTGTCTGCTCCACCTGGTTGAAGGTGAAGAGGTGCACGCCTTGCAGACCGAGCGCCGGGTCGCCGGCGTAGCCGGCGACCTCCTCGGCCAGTGACGTAGGGTCGTACCTTCGCGAGCGCGCCAGCGTGACGATCTGCCGGCCATGCTTGCGCAGATAGCTGAGCGATGCGCCGACGCCGGTCTTGAGGGAGATCTCGGCGAGCTTGCGCCGCTCCACGACCCCCGGCAGTCCGACGACCACGGGAAGGTCGACCCCGGCGCCGCGCATGTCCCGTGTCCACGAAGCGAGCGTGGCCGCGTCGAAACACAGCTGCGTGACGAGGAAGCTGGCGAACGGTTGCTTGCGCAGCAGCGCCTCGAGCAGCCGGTCGTCGGAGATGAGCGGGTGCCCCTCCGGGTAGCCCCCGATGCCGACACGGACGAAGGGGTGGGCGAGTCCCGTGAGCGCCTCCAGCAGGTCACCTGCGTCGGCGTAGTCGCCGGCCGGCGGGTCGGCGTCTCCGCCGATCACGAAGACCTCGCGGATGCTCGTATCCTCCAGGCGCTGCACCAGCCGCTCCAGATGGCCGCGCCCCGCCACCATGCGGGCGGCGAAGTGGGGCACCACCCGGAACCCTCGCGCCGCCAGCGCGGTGCTCACGTCGAGGGTCCTGTCCATGCCCAGCTTGGGCGAGGCGGTGATGGTGACGGTGGCTCCGTAGGGAAGCACCGCCATCTTCTGCTCGATCCCCTGCACGGGGATCACTTCGTAGCGCGGCTCCCTCAGCAGAAGGGGCAGCGCCGACCGGTCCGCGGTCGCGGGGGCTCCGCCACGGCTCATAGTCCACCTCGCTCGGATTAAAGCGGATTGATTCAGTCCCCTATATACCCCGGCTGCGCCGATATGCGCAAGCGTCCGCAGCCACGCGGGCGGGCGGCCGGGCGCGCCCGCCCGCGGCCTTCGGTCAGTTGCGGCAGAGCTGCTCGTCGCAGCGCCGCAGGACGAAGTCGCGGTACTTGCCCAGGTCGCGGTCGAGCTCGCCTTGCGCACGGGCGATGTCGCCCCCCGGGTCGCTGCGATCGTGGGGCGTGTAGTCGATCTCGACGCTCACCCTCGCTCTCCCGTCGCCGAGGTCCGCAAAGGCGACCCTTGCGTCGTCGGCGTCCAGGTCGGCGAACGAGGAGCGCAGGTCCTGGTACCCGACCGGGAAGCGGTCGTAGACTGACCGGCCGATGAACTCTCTCCACTCACGGTCTGCGAAACGAGACCGGGACGTCGGCCTCGATGGATCCTGTCAACAGTGGCATCACGTTCTCCTTGAGTCCGGGCGCCTTCTGTTCGCGCCCGGCTTACTTCTCCTGTCGGCTCGCTCGTGCTTGCTCAAACATCGTGGCGCCGACAGTAGGCGGCTCGCGGCGGGCCGCGCAGGCGCCGGACCTGCGCTAAGATGGCGGGCGCTCCGCCCCCAGAGAGAGGATCGCGCGTGAACGACGTTCAGACACGACCGCTGCCCGGCGTCAGCGTGACGATCGGTCGGCGCGCGGTACGCGTCTCAAGCGAGCGGCCCCTCCTTGTGCTGACCTCGGCCGTCGTCGGAGGCGGCTTCGGCAGCGCCCTCGAGATCCTCAACGTGCACGTCGACGACCAGTACGACGGCGCGCATCCGGAAGAGGATCTCGCCGCCGTGGCGGCCGAGCTGGACGTCGCGGATCCCTTCGTCGGCCTCATGACGGCCGCCTACACGGAGTTCGCCCGCTGCGCGGTCGAGTCGCTCCGCGACCTCACCGTCGCGGCCGTCGTCTCGGTGGGGCTCAGCAACACGTCGTCGGCGGGGGTGACGCCGCCGATCGGCGGCCCGGCGGACCGCGCCGCTGCGCCAGAGCCGGGCACCATCAACGTGATCCTGCTGATTGACGGCACGCTCACGCCGGCGGCGATGGTGAATGCCGTCATCACCGCTACGGAGGCCAAGACGATGACCCTGACGGAGTGGGACGTGAAGACGCCGGAAGGAGAGGCCGCGAGCGGCACGTCCACCGACACCGTCGTCGTCGCCTGCACGGGACGCGGCGACGAACTCAGCTACGCCGGCCCGGCGACGCCGGTGGGCTGGCTCGCGGCGCGCGCGGTGCGCGCCGCGATGACGCGCATCTGCGAGGAGAAGGTAGCGCGCGACGGCGGCCGCGACGGTTGGTGAGGCCGCGGCCGCCGCGAGACGCGCCGCGGCTCAGTCGGCCGCCTGCAGCACCTGGTCGATCCAGCCGATGCCGGCGATGGCGCTGGGAAAGCCGCAGGTCGTGATCGCGAGGATCCCCACCTGACGTACCTCGCCGGCCGATGCGCCGGCCGCCAGAGCCTTGCGCGCGTTCGACTTGACCGCGCCCTCGGCGAGCGCTCCGACCGCGAGGCCGAGCTTGACGAGGCGGGCGCTGCGCTCGTCGAGCGGTCCGGCGCCGTCCACCGCCTCGCCGAGCCCGTCGAGCGCCTGGGCGACGGCGGGATAGTCCTCACGAAAGCCGAGATAGACGTCCGGAAGATGGCCTTCGGCCATGGTGTGCCTCCTTGCTCCGGGGTCGGCGCGGGCGCTGGCGCCCCGCCGCCTTCGCTCCCGTCATTTCACGCGGCCGGGGACCCGAAACGGCGCGCGTTCGCGCCGGCCGGCGGCGACCGACGGGGGCGTCGGATCAGAACGGCGACGCGTGCGCCTCTTCGTACACGGTGACCCGGGTGGTCGGCGCCTTGATCGACGCCCAGTGCATCGCCTGCTCCAGCTCGAACGAGCCGGCGAACTCGCGTGCGTGCGCGACCGTGTCCCACTCCATCACCACGCTCACCGTGTCGGGATCGTCGGCGCCGCGCCAGATGCGCCCGCCGCGACAGCCCATGCGCTTGCGCCGCTCGGCGTCGTCCGTATACACCTGCTTGAGCGTCTCGAAGTCGTAGATCTCGTGCTCGAGGACCACGTACACCGCCATGGCGACCGCCTTTCTCAGTTGATATGGCGCCGCGTCTCAGCGCGGCGAGTCCAGCGCCTCCTCGAGCACGGTCACCCGCGGCGTCGAGACGTTGCTCGTGGACCACTCCATCGCCTGCTCGAGCTCGAGGGAGCCCGCGAATTCGCGTGCGCCTTCCACAGACTCCCACTCGAGCAGCACGACGACGTTCCTGAGGTCGTCGGCGACGCGGAACACGAGACCGCCCTTGGAGCCGAGTCGTGCGCGGCGTCCGGCGTCGTCCAGGTAGACCTGCTTGAACGTCTCGAAGTCACCGACCCGATGTTCGATCAGCACGTATGCCATGGTTACCGCCTTTCGCTCGCAGTAGCTGCCGCCAGTCTATCCCTGCTCTCACGGCGGTCGGCGATGAGAACGCGTCAGCCGAGGTCGCGCCGCCAGTCCCACTCCGGGGCGATGACTTCGGTGCCCTCCGTATCCTCGATGGTGCGGCGCCAGGCCACGCGCCTGCCGACCCTGGCGCGGAGCTTCCACCCGACGGACTTCTCCTCCGCCCGGATGGCCTCACGCAGCGCCGCCAGACGCCCGTAGACGCGGGCCGTCTCTTCTTCGCTCAGGCCGTAGTCGTCGACCATCGCCAGGACGACGCCGATGTTGGTCAGCACGTCCTGGCACAGACCCCAGTCCGCGGCGCAGGTCTCGGCCACGTAAGGCACGCAGATCGAAGTCTCGTCGTCGACCTGGCGCAGGGGCACGTCCTTGAGCAGAGCGATCACGTCGTGCGCGTCCTTCTCGTTGATGCGCCCGATCTGGAGCTTGCCGATGAAGGCGTCGGCAGGCGAGATGGCGTAGTCGTCGATGAGCAAGCGGGCGCGCACGTCCAGGTCGTGGTCCATCCGCATGACGTCCATGAAGAGGTCCACGTGGTCGACGAGGGGCGCCGGGCCCTCGTCCCTGGGCCCGGCGCCGATGTGGTAGGCGCCGCCGGCGTCCTCCAGCACCGCCACCTTGACGTACTGGAGCTGGCCGGCGCCCGTCGCCTGTGTCACCAGGTGGTTCTCGGCGTAGCCGAGTCGCGTGAGGACCTCGTGCAGCGCGCGGTTCTGCAGCGAGAGCCCGACGAGGTCGATGTCCGAGTACTCACGATCCATGAACCCGAGGTCCGTGCAGTAGCGCCGCACGGCAAGACCGCCCATGAGGCGCACCTGGACCCCGTAGCGGCGCGCCTCGTCGATGAGCGCCATCGCCTCGGCCATATGGCGCTCGGCCGGCCGCTCAGGCGGCTCCTCCAGGTCCGTGCCGGTCTTGAGGAGGTCGCCCTTAGGCTTGGCCTCCGAGGTCAGGCGCAGGTCCTCGAGCGGCGCCTGGATGGCGTCGAGGATGGGCCGCGCGATGTACGCTCGCGGCCAGCGGCGCGCGGCCAGCTCCTCGAGCATCCCCCACTCCTCCAACTCCCGGACCGCCTTGCGCGCCGTGCCGTAGCTGACTCCCAAGGCCTGCTGCGCCTCGGGGGCCGTCACGAAGGGCGTGCGGAAGAGGTCGTCGACCAGCCGGCGCGCGTTGCCGGAGACCTTCCAGCGGTACTGCTCACGCAGGGCCATGAGCGCGCGCGCCTGCGCGGAGGCGCGCTCCGCCGTCTCCCTGATCGCATCCAGGAAGAACAGCAGCCAGGGCTCCCAGGCGCCGTCGGTGCGCACCCCCTGCAGCAGGCCGTAGTACGCGTCCCGGTGCGCCTCGATGTACGCGGAGGGATAGAGCAGCGGGTGCGAGAGGCGGCCGCGCTCGATGAGGAACAGCGTGATGAGCAGCCGCCCGAGGCGGCCGTTGCCCTCGAGGAACGGGTGGATGGCCTCGAAGCGCTCGTGCATGAGTGCGCACTGCACGAGCGGCGGGAGCCCGGTGCGCTCGCCGAGGAAACGGTCCCACTGGGAGAGGGCGGCGTGCATCTCCGGCACCGGCGGCGGCACGTAGACCGCCGTCTCGATAGTGGAGCCCGGCGGTCCGATCCAGTTCTGGCCGCTGCGCCACTCTCCCGGAGTCCAGGCGGCGTCGCGAACGCCGCGCAGCAACCGCTCATGCAGTTCGAGCACCAGCCCAGTGCCGAGCGGCACGTCGGCCAGGCGCTCGACGCCGTACTGCAGCGCCGCCACATAGTTGCGCACCTCGCGCAGGTTCTCGCGCAGTTCGAGGTCGGGCGCCGCCGCGACCTCGTCGAAGAGCAGGTCGACGAGCGTGGCCGGCGTGCCCTCGATGCGCGACGAGAGCACCGCCTCCTGGCGCAGGAACGGCGCGACGAGGATCTGGGGGTCACGCCGGCCGCCGGCAAGGCCCGAGAGCTCGCCGAGCGCCGCGTCCGCGGCGGACAGGTGCTCTGCGAGCCTGGCGGTGAACGTCAGCGCCGGCGGCAGCGGCGCCGGCATGAACGCCGCATGGCCGCCTTCGGTGGTCACCAGATCACCGCTCGCCGTCTCACGGAACGCTGCCGGATCCACGGTCCTCCTCCCTCAGGGGACGAGCCGGCGGCCGGAAGCGAACTCGTTGCGGTACGGCTGCGTCATCAATGACTCGATGCGCACGAAGCCACCGCTGTTCGGCGCGTGGATCATCCGGCCGCTGCCCACGTAGAGCCCAACATGATGGATGGCGCCCGACGAGCCGCGGAAGAAGACGAGGTCGCCGGGGCGCAGGGCGCGGCGCGTCGCGATCTTGCGGCCGACCGAGGACTGCGCGCCCGCATCTCGTGGGATGGTCACGCCCAAAGCCTTGAAGACGAGGTGCGTGAAGCCCGAGCAGTCCAGGCAGAAGCCGGACGTCCCGGCCCAGATGTACCGCAGGCCGAGGAAGCGGCGCGCCTGGCGCACCAGCCCCGCGCCGGTGGGCGCCGGCCAGGCCGTGCCCGTCTCGTGCAGGATGAGGCCGGCGCGCCGCACGAAGGCGTGCGCGCCGTCCAGCAGCTCGATCTCGACGGCCTCGTCGGTCGCCGACACCACCGGCAGGCGCGTGCCGTACGAGACTTCGAGCAAGCGCCCGGTCAAGCCCTGCTCCTCGTACAGCCACATCGCTGGGCGCAGGACGACCGCGACGGTGGGCGTCGTCGCCGTCGCGGTCTCGCAGAGCTGCCGCGTCGGCAGCCATCCCGGGTAGCCCCTGGCGTTGCGCGGCGTCGGCTGCCCAGCGACGGCGACCTTCGACCACGAACCCTCGCTGCCGAGCAGGTAGACCTTGGCGCCGTAGAGCGCCTGCGTCTCGAGCCTGCCTACGAGCCAGCGCTTCCTGGTCGTGGTCAGTCCGGCCAGCCAGGCGCGGGGATCGGCGGGGACGGCGCCCGCCGGCGCGTCCACATGCCGCTGCTCGCCGGGCCGCACCCACAGCGTGGCCACCGAGACGCGCACCCAGCGCGCGGGCGGGCGCGCCGCGGTGCGGGCCGGCCCGGCGGCGCCGGCCGAGGCGCCGGCGACGGCCGCGCACGGCCCGGCCCCCGCCAGGACGACGAGGGCCAGCGCCGGCAGCGCGGCCCGCTTCAGCCCTTGAGGTAGCGGTCGAACCACTCGACGACGAGTTCGAAGCGCTGGACGCGGTGGACGGGGCTGCCGGAGCGCGAGAGTTCGTGGGACTCGGCGGGGAAGCGCACGAACTCGACCGGCCGCTTGAGCAGGCGCAACGTGACGAAGAGGTGCTCGGCCTGCTCCACCGGGCAGCGCAGGTCCTCCTCCGAGTGCAGGATGAGGAGCGGCGTGTGGATGTCCTGCGCGTAGGTGGAGGGCGAGACCTTGAGATACGTCTCCACGTCCTCGAAGAGGAACGAGCCCATGTAGCCCTTGAAGTCCCAGCCGAAGTCGCTCGAACCCCACTGCGAGTCGAAGTCGTTTACGGCCCGCTCGGACACCGCCGCCTTGAAGCGGTCCGTGTGCCCGACGATCCAGGAGGTCATGTAGCCGCCGTAGGAGCCGCCGATGACGCCGAGGCGGTCCGCGTCTACGAAGTCGAAGCGGCGGACCGCCTCGTCGGTGACGGCCATGCAGTCGTCATAGTCGACGGAGCCCCAGCCAGGGCCCAGCTCGCCGGGGCCGCGGATGGCCCGCGCCCATTCCTCCGTGCCACCGGAGGAACCACGCGGGTTGGAGAAGACCACCGCGTAGCCGGCGCCGCAGTACACCTGGAACTCATCGAAGAAGTGCTCGCCGTACTGGCTGTAGGGCCCGCCGTGGATGTTGAGCAGGGTGGGGTACTTCTTGCCCTGCTCGTAGCCGGCGGGCCGCATGATCCAGGCGTCGACCTCGCTGCCGTCGGGCGAGACCGCCGTGAAGCGCTCGGGCCGGATCAGCTCACGCCCGGCGACGAAGGCGTCGCCGACGGAGGTGAGGCGGCGGCCGGCCGTCGGGCCGCCGGACTCGCCGGCAGCGGATCCGCCGTCGTAGAGCTCGCTCAGCTGCGCCGGCTCGCTGGCCGTGAACACCAGGCGGCCGGCGGCCACGTCCAGCCCCGTGACGGCGCGCTCGCCGCCGACGACCAGGCGCGGCGCGACGGAGCCGTCCGCCGCCGCCCGATACACGTGCGTGCGGCCGTGGTCCTCGACGACGAAGACGAGGTCGCCGGCGTCCCAGAGCGGTTCTCGCATGCCCGGGTAACTGGTGCAGTTCAGGTCGAGTGACGCCGTAAGGATGGTGAACTCGCCACTACCGGCGTCCACCAGCGCGATCCTGGTGTGCCTGGGGTCGTCGAACACGCCGTCGTACCGCTCGACGGCGAGCTGCGATCCGTCCGGCGCCCACGATGGCGCGGCGACGCCGCCGCCGCCCTGCGTGAGCCGCCGCGGCTCTCCGCCGGCGGCGGCCACCAGGTAGACATCGCTCACCATCTCGAGGTCCCAGTCGGGATGGCGAGCGGAGACGAAGGCTATGGTCAGACCGTCGGGCGACCACGACGGCGAGTGGTCTTCGCAGTCGCCGTCGGTGAGCTGCACCGGCTCGGCCGACCCGTCGGCCGGGACGACGAACAGGTGCTGCGGCCGGTCCGCCGTCCAGCCCACGCTGTCGAGCTTGTATTGCAGGCGCGTGAGCCGGCGCGGCCGGCGCTTCTTGTCGTCCTCCTCCTCGTAGGCCGCGTCGCGTACGCGGGCCACGAAGGCGATGCGCGTGCCGTCGGGCGACCAGACGGCCTGCGTCACGTCCTCCTTGAGGCTCGTGAGCTTGCGCGGCTCGCCGCCGCCCACCGGCATCACGTACAGCTGCGAGGCCTTGTCGGTACGGTTGGATGTGAACGCCAGTCGCGTGCCGTCGGGCGACCAGCGCGGGTCGCCGTCGGCCTTCTCGCTCGTCGTGAACCGGCGCGGCGGCGACCCGTCGGCCGCCGCCAGCCAGATCGCGGCTTTGTACTCGTTGGCGTCTTTGTCGATGGACCCGACGACGTAAGCGACCGTCGTCCCGTCCGGCGAGAGCCGCGGATCCGCGACCCCCGTGAGCTCGTAGACGTCCTCCGGAACCATGCCCGCCATGCGCGTGCCCCCTTGTCTCCTATCCCAGGTCGCGCCGGTAGTCCCACTCCGGCGCGATGATCTGCGTGCCCTCCGTCTCTTCGATCTCGCGCCGCCAGGCGACCCGCTCGCCCACCGTCGCGCGCAGGCGCCAGCGGAAGCTCTTGCCGGCGCTCTCCACGGACTCCTTGATGGCCGCCAAACGCGCGTACACACGGTCCTGCTGGGCTTCGGTAAGCCCGTAGTCGCCCGCCATCGCGAGGGCGATGTCGAGATTGGCGGTAATGTCGCGGTACAGCCCCCAGTCGTGCGAGCACACTTCGGCGATGTAGAGCAGATCGATGGAGGCGTCGTCGTCGACGTCGCGCAGCGGCACGTCCTTGACCAGGGCGACCACGTCGTGGACATCCTTCTGGTTGATCTTACCGATCTGCATCTTGGCGATGAACGCGTCGGCCGGGGAGATCGCGTAGTCGTCGATCTCGAGGCGCTCGCGCACGTCGAGGTCGTGGTCCATGCGCATGACGTCGAGGAAGATGTCGATGTGGTCGACGAGCGGCGGCTCGTACGAGCTGACCTGCCCGGCCGCCGTCGCCTCCGCGTCCGCCTTCATGCCCTCGAGCGCTTCGTTCTTGATGTACTGCAGCTGCCCCGACGCGGTGGACTGCGTGACGTAGCGATTCTCGGTGAAGCCGAGGCTCTCGAAGACGGCGTGGATCTCCTTCTTCTGGTCGGCGGCCCCGACGAAGTCGATGTCGGAGTACTCGCGGTCCATGAAGTCGAGATCGGTGCAGTAGCGGCGCACGGCGAGGCCGCCGGTGAGACGCAACTGGACTCCCTGGGCGCGGGCCGCATCGATGGTGTCCATGGCCTCGGCCATGAGCCGGTCGGCGCGGCGCGGCGGCTTCTGCGCCTGCGTGGCCTCGGACTTGACCACCGCGCCCGGCTGCGCCGAGCCGGGGCCCTTGCGCAGGTCCTCGAGCGGGTGCAGCACGGCGTCCAGGACGTGCCGCGCCAGGTACACGCGCGGCCAGTGCTTCTCGGACCACTCGACGAGCAGGCCGCGCGCCTCGAGTTCGCGCACCGCGCGCCGCGCCGTCGGGTCGGTCACCTCGAGGACGCGCTTGGCCTCCGGCACGGTCATCGCCGGCGTGCGGAAGAGCTCGTCGGCCAGCCGCAGCGCGTGACCCTTGACCCTTTCGCGATCGCGCTCGTAGTGGCGGATGAGCGCGCGCGCCTGGCGGGTCGCGCGCTCGGCCGTCTCCTGCACGCCGAAGGCGAAGAACGTGAGCCACGGCGTCCAGTCGTTGTGCGTGCGCACACGCTGCAGCAGCGTGTAGTACTCGTCGCGGTGGCCCTCCAGGAACGCAGAGAGATACAGCAGCGGCCGCGTGAGGCGCTGACGCTCGATGAGGAACAGCGTGATGAGGAGCCGCCCCAAGCGGCCGTTGCCGCCGACGAACGGGTGGATGCTCTCGAACTGCGCGTGGAGCATGGCGCACTGGATGAGGTCGGGCAGGCGGCCGCGTTCCTGCAGGAACTCCTCGAACGCGGCCAGCACCTCGGGCAAGCGCTCCACCGGCGCCGGCACGTAGGTCGCAGTCGCCATGGTCGCGCCCGGCGGGCCGAGCCAGTTCTGCGAGGTCCGGAACTCGCCCGGCGTGCGCGCTCCGCCGACCTCGCCGCGCAGCAGACGCTCGTGAAGCGCCTTGATGAACTCGAGCGAGAGAGGCTTCTCGCGCAGCAACTCGACGCCGAAGCGCAGGGTCGAGATGCAGGCGCGCACCTCGCGCAGGTGGTCGCGCGGCACGCTCTGGCGCGCCGCGCCGACCTGGTCGAGGTAGACGTCGGAGAGACTGACGTGGGCGCCCTCGATGCGCGACGAGCACAGCGCCTCCTGGCGCTTGAACGAGGCGTCGAGCAGCTGCGGATCGGGCAGCTCGCCGCCGACGCCGGAGAGCTCTCCGAGCGCAGCGTCGGCGCGCGAGAGCGCGAGGACCAACTCCTTGGTGTAGCCGACCCTCGGGGGGAGCGCCGCCGGGACGAAGGCGGCGTACCCCTCGGGGGAACTCACGACCTTGCCGGCGCCCGGAGCGTGAAACTCACTTGGATCCATGACGCCTGCCTCGCTTCGCTGAGCTTTCTCGCCATCGCTACTTTGAAAGCATATCCCACAATCGTTACGAATCGGCGAGGAACGTGCAAAGATCGTCCCGCCCTCGGCGGCCCTCAGCCGTTGGCGTCGTCACCCTCTACGTGGCGCGCCACGTTGCCGGCGCGCAGCTTCACGATCTGGCGCTGCAACTCCTCCTCGCTCGGGAACTCGTCGTCGGCCGCCCGATCGTGATGGACGACCTCCTCCAGGCTGCGCATCAGCTTGCCGGCGACCGGCGTGTCCATGGCGGACCAGCCGGCGAGCACGATGTCGTAGAGGTAGATGTAGTCGGGCAGGTTGAGCAGGTGCTTCACGTGGCCCTGGACGGAGGGATACTTGACGCCGGAGACCGGCTGGGCCGCCAGCCCGAGGCTGTGCGCGGCCAGGAGCAGGTACAGGAACGCGTTGGCGAGCGACGACTCGAAGATCGAGTCGCCCTTCTGCGTCGCGTAGCGCGCCGCCATCGGCAGGCCGGCGCGCCGGCGGGTGTCGCCGAGCACGGCGATCATCACCGGCGCCTCCGGGGAGCGCCAGCGGCCGTGTGTCTCGATGGACCAGGGCGAGCCCTGCCACTCCTCCCGCGTCGCCTCCAGGGCGAAGAAGTCGGTGTTCTTGTAGTCGTCCACGATGCGCCGGATCTGCGCGCGGAGTCCGGCGTCGTCCACCACGAGCAGCTCCACGGGCTGCATGTTGAAGCCGCTCGGCGCCCAGCGCGCCGCCTCGAGCAGCTTCTCCACCATGTCGTCCGGCACCGGGTCCGGTCTGATCGCGCGGATTGTGCGGCGGCTCTTGACGAACTCGAGGAACTCTTGGTACTGCACGTGATCCTCCCCGGATGTGGTCCAGCTACGGCGCAATCCTAGCCGGGACGACGGCCGGATGCAGGGGGCCGGACGGACCGATGCACGGGAGGGTGGGGCGAGCCTGCACGCGGCCGCACACGCCGGAGACGAGCGCAGGGCGCCGGCGTGCGCTCAGGCGCCAAGCTGGGCGCCGTCAGGCGGCGAGCAGCTGCTCCGCCTCGAGCGCGCCGCCGGCGTCCTCCTCGTGCTTGAAGACCAGGTAGACGTCGCGGCCGTCGGCGAGGAGCTCGCCCGCCCGGCGCCGCAGGCGCGCCAAGGCGGGCTGATCGTACGGCGGCTTGCGCAGCCGGTAGTAGACGAAGTCGGCCGTCGCCACGTCCGGCGTCGCGAGCTGGTCGGACTCGGCGACGCAGAGGGACGCGCCGTGCTCGCCGAGCAGCTCGTATACCTCGTCACGGAACCACGAGGCGTCGCGGAACTCGAATGTGAAGCGGAACTCGCGCGGCAGGGACGCGAGGAAGCGCGCGAGGCGATCGAGGTCGAGCTTGAGGTTGGGCGGCAACTGCAGGAGCACCGGGCCGAGCCGCCCTGCCTGCCGCAGCGGCTCCAGCGTCCCGAGGAAGTACTCCGTCGGCTCCCGCGCTCCGTCCTTCAGCCGACCGCGATGGGTGATCGCCTGGTGCGCCTTGACCGCGAACAGGAACCCCGGCGGCGTGGCTTCGATCCACGACGTCACCGTCTTCTCGGACGGCATGTGGCGGAAGGTGTAGTTGATCTCCACGCAGTTGAGCCGGCCGGCGTAGTGCCGCAGGAACCGCGTCGCCGGCAGGTCCGCGGGGTAGAAGTCGGGCTTCCACGTGGGATACGCGTAGCCGGATGTCCCTGCGTAGAGCGTCGCCATCTCGTCGTCCGGTCCGTCTCCTCGGCTCTCGGACGGGCGGCGCACAGAGGAGGGTCCTGTCACGCCGCCCGTCTCTTCTGCACCTGCCCGGTGACGAGCGCGGCAAACGCCGCCGCCGTCAGCTCGCCTGCGGTGCGGCGTCGACTCTCGCCCCGCGTCATGGCCGTCGGCCGGGGGAAACACCAAGAAGACAGGGGTCCGCTCGCACAGCCGACGACACACGACCACGACGAGGAGATCGACGATGAGCGCTCTTCCACAAGAGGCCTCCCGGCCGGACCTCGAGACCGTTCGCGGACTCGCCCGGCAGCTGCGCGTGGACAGCATCCGCGCCGTAGCCGCCGCCGGCTCGGGCCACCCCACCTCCAGCCTGTCAGCGGCCGACCTCATGGCCGTCCTGTTCGCCCGCCACCTGCACTACGACTGGAGCCGGCCGGGCCGAGCCGACAACGACCACCTCATCTTCTCCAAGGGACACGCCTCGCCGCTCCTCTACTCGCTGTACAAGGCGGTGGGCGTGATCAGCGACCAGGAACTCGTCGAGACCTACCGCCGAGCCGGGTCCCCCCTGCAGGGCCATCCCACGCCCGTCCTTCCGTGGGTCGACGTGGCCACCGGCTCGCTCGGGCAGGGCCTGCCGGACGGCGTCGGCGTCGCCCTGGCCGGCAAGCGGCTCGACAAGCTCGACTATCGCGTCTGGGTGCTGTGCGGCGACAGCGAGTTGGCGGAGGGCTCCATCTGGGAGAGCCTGGACAAGGCCTCGTACTACGGGCTCGACAACCTGACAGCGATCGTCGACGTCAACCGGCTGGGTCAGTCGGGACCCACCGAGCTGGGGTGGGACCTGGACGCCTACCGGCGCCGGGTGGAGTCGTTCGGCTGCAGGGCGATCGAGATCGACGGCCACGACCCCGGGCAGGTCGACGACGCCCTGACCCTCGCCGAACAGTCCGAGCTGCCGACGGTCATCCTCGCGCGTACCATAAAGGGTAAGGGTGTACCTGAGGTCGAGAACGCCAACGGCTGGCACGGCAAGCCGGTCCCCAAGGAGGCGGCGGACGCCGCCATCCGCGCGCTCGGCGGCGTCACCCAGCGCACGGTCGCGACGCCCGCACGGCAAGCGCAGCCGGCGGCCGTCGCCACGCAGGAGCGCCAAGCGATGACGCTGCCGAAGTACGAGATCGGCACGAAGGTCGCGACCAGGGTGGCCTTCGGCGATGCGCTCCTCGCCCTCGGCGCTCGACCTGAGGTGGTGGCGATCGACGGAGAGGTCGGCAACTCCACCTACACCGAGAAGTTCGGAGAGACCTACCCGGAGCGCTTCTTCCAGATGTACATCTCCGAGCAGCAGATGGTGGGCGCGGCGGTCGGCCTGAGCGTGCGCGGCTACGTGCCCTTCGCCGCGACCTTCGCCGCATTCTTCAGCCGCGCCTACGACTTCGTGCGCATGGCCGCCGTCTCACAGGCGGACATCCGCCTCTGCGGCTCGCACGCGGGGACCGAGATCGGCCAGGACGGGCCGTCGCAGATGGGCCTCGAAGACATCGCGGCCATGCGCGCCGTCCACGGCTCGACGGTGCTCTACCCCAGTGACGCCACCTCGGCCGCGGCGCTGACCGCCGCGATGGCGGACCTCACCGGCGTGAGCTACCTGCGCACCACACGCGGGGCGTACCCGGTGCTGTACGAGGCCGACGAACCGTTCCCGGTCGGCGGCTCCAAGGTCCTGCGACTGTCCGCTGACGACCGCGTGTTGCTGGCCGGCGCCGGCGTGACCGTGCACGCCTGTCTGGAGGCCGCGGAGCGGCTGATCGAACGCGGCGTGCCGGCGCGCGTCCTCGACCTGTATTCGGTGAAGCCCATCGACGCCGAGGGCCTCGCGGCGTCGATGCGTGCCGCCGGCCGGCGGATCGTCGTCGTCGAGGACCACTATCCCGAGGGCGGCCTGGGCGAAGCCGTGCTGGCCGCCCTCGCGCCGCTGGACGAGGCGTTCCGCGTGGCACATCTCGCCGTGCGCGGCCTCCCGGGATCGGGCACCCCGGCGGAGCTGATGGCGGCCGCCGGGATCTCGGCCGACGACATCGAAGCGGCGGCCCTGCGCCTGCTGGGAAGCTGAGTGACCAAGGCGGGGCGGTGGACAGCCACGAGGCTCCCCGCCGCCCCGCCTCGCTGCGACGCTCAGCTAAGGTGGCAGGCGTCGATGTCGCCGAGGCGGCACAGCAGTTCGTCGCGCGACCCGAACGTGCGGCTCGGTGAGGACTGCAGCTGCGAGACGACGGCCTGAGGGCAATCGTTGGCTTCGGACTGCTCGACGACGGCGTGTACGTCCGCGGGAAAGTCCAGCCCCGTCACGCAGTCCCTGAGAACGTGCTTGTCGATCATGATGGGCCTCTTCTGCTCGAGGTCTTTGTCCACCATCTGATCATTCCCGTGGCGGTCGCATCTGTCCCGGCGGCGATGGAGGGGCTCACTCCAGACGCGCGCGGGCGATCAGCGCCGCCCTGCGCAACGCGCCGACGTCGTAGGCGCCCTCGTGCCGGCGTTCGTTGATGAAGAACGTCGGTGTACCCGAGACGCCGCTCCTGTCGGCACCCTCCACGTCCTGGGCGATCTGCGAGGCGCCGGCGTGACGGCGAAGGTCGTCCTCGAAGCGCTCCAGATCCAGGCCGAGCTCTCGCGCGTACCCGAGGAGGTCGCGCACGAGCAGAGCGTCCTGATGGTCCAGGAGGAGATCGTGCATCGGCCAGAAGACGCCCTGTGCGGCGGCGGCCTCGGAGGCCTCCGCCGCCAGCTCGGCGTGCGGATGCACGTCTCGCAGCGGCAGGTGGCGCCAGACGTAGCGCACATCGCCGCGATCGGCGAGCAGCTCCCGCACCGCCGTCTCGGCCATGCCGCAGTACGGGCATTCGAAGTCGCCGTACTCGACGACCGTGACGGAGGCGTTCTCCGGACCGCGGACGTGGTCACGCTGCGCGTCGACTGGGGCAGCGAGGTCGACGATCGATTCCGACGTGCCCAGAAGCGCCCTGATCTTGGTCCGACGCGGCAGCAAAGCGTCACCCTGAACACCGTCCAGGTGAGGACGGCAGCGACCAGCGCTCCTGCGAGCACGCCCAGCTTGGCTTCGTCGAGCGCCGGCCCCCTAAAGGCCAGGGCGGCGATCAGCAGCGACACGGTGAAGCCGATCCCGGCGATGGTCCCGCCTCCGAGGACGGAGGCCCAGCCCACCGGCGGTCGCAGCCGGCCGCGACTCACCAGAGTGACGAACCACGCCGCGCCGGTCACACCGACGGGCTTGCCGACGACGTAGCCGATGAGGATCCCGAGGGTGACCGCGGACGTGAACGCCTGCGCGAGGAAGCCGACACTGAGGACGATGCCCGCGTTCGCAAGCGCGAAGAGCGGGACGATCACGTAGCTCGTCCAGGGGTGATAGAGCTGCTGCAGGCGGTCGTTGGGAGAGATCGCGACTGGACCCCGGACTGCGCCGAGCGCGCCAGCTCGGGCGTGGGCTGCTCGCGGAACGAGCGGAAGCGCTCCGTGGCCTCCTCCAGCCTCGACCGGCTCGCCGGATACGCGTAGGTCAGAAGTCCCATGACGAGCCCCACCACGACCGGCTCCACCCCCGATTCGAAGACGGCCACCCAGAGCGCCACGCCGAGGAGGCCGTACACGGCCCCGTGATGGATCCGGAGCGCCATGGCCAGAAGCACGAGGAGGAAGAGCGCGCACGCCACAGCCAGGGCGGGCAGGGCCGCGTCCCCCGTGTAGACGACGGCGATGACGACGAGAGCGGCGATGTCGTCGATCACCACGACGGTGAGCAGGAAGGGCCGCAGGCGATCGGGGCCGCGTGACCCGACGAGGGCGAGCACCCCCAGGGCGAAGGCGGTGTCGGTCGACATGGCCGCCCCCATCCCCCCGCAGTCCCGCGCCCGGCGTTGAAGGCCAGGAAGATGAGCACCGGTACGACCATCCCGGCGAGCCCGGCCGCCACCGGCAGCGCGGCTCGCATCCGCTGCCGCAACTCGCCCATGTCGTATTCACGGCGCGCCTCGAGACCGACGACGAAGAAGAACAACGTCATCAGGCCGTTGTTCACCCAGTGTCGAAGATCCTGGGTGAGTGCGAGGTCGCCGACGCGGAGCGAGAGCGTCGTGCGCCAGAAGGCGTCATAGGAGGCAGCGTCGAGGTTCACCCACGCCAGGGCGGCGAGCGTGGCGGCGAGCAGCACCGCCGCGCTCCCCGTCTCGGTGCGCAGGAAGGAGCGCAGCGGACTCCTGAAGCGGTGCGGCCACGCGGTGCGTCCCGCGAGTGTCGCTGCAGGCTCTGCGTCTGGCATGGTCTCGTCGCGTTCCTGCGCGTCCCGGGGTCTCGTCCCGAGGCCTAGGCTGCCGGGCGGTCTCGCAGCTCGGCCATGGGGTAGGCCACGTAGAGCGCGGTCCCGGGCTGGATCCTCCTGCCTCCCGCAGCCAGCCCGGCGCCGCCGATGTGCCCCGCGGCGATGATGCCGATGTGCATCTCACTCACCTCGCTGACTCAACCAGACCGTCCGACTGGGAGCGCGGGCGGGCGTCGATTCTCGTCTCTGTTGGAAGTACCCGGTGTCGGCCGTACATGGGCACGCGCCGCGTCGGTCCGGCCGGCCCCTTCGCGATGGGCCAGGGCGACTCCGGAGAGCTGAGCGGGTATCTTGGATGGCGGCAAGAGCGCCCGAGCGCTCGACAGTCGAAGCAGGCTCCCGGGGGGCGCGTGGCGAACGAGGTCCACAGATGAGGTCCGACGGACGGTACGACGAGAAGCGCCGCACCCGCGGCCGGCACGGCGCGCGCGTGCTGACGGCCGCGCTCGCGGCGGTCACGCTCGCCCTCGCGGCGAGCGCCTGCGCCGCGTCCACTCCGGGCGCGGCGACCTCCTCCAGCCCCAGCCCCAGCCCGACGCTCTCCGCGGCGCACGTCACGATCACTCCGAAGAACGGCCTCCGGCAGGCGAAGCCGCAGCGCGGCATCACGGTGACCGTCCGCGGCGGGACGCTCACCTCGGTGACGGCGCGCAGCGGCAGCGACACGGTCGCCGGCAGACTCGACCCGACGTCCACGAAGTGGCAGAGCAAGTGGGCGCTCTCCACCGGCAAGCAGTACGTGGTCCGCGCCACCGCCGTCGACGCCGACGGCCGCAGCATCACCAAGATGAGCCGCTTCCGCACGCTCGTGCCCGGCACCACGGCCAGCGTCCAGATATTCGAGGGGAAGGACGTCACCTACGGCGTCGGCATGCCGGTGATGCTCAGCTTCAGCAAGCCCGTCGAGGACAAGAAGGCGGTGGAACGCGCGATCGTCCTCACGAGCTCGAAGAAGATCGTCGGCGCCTGGTACTGGAACGGCGACTCGTCCCTGTACTTCCGCCCGCGAGCCTACTGGCCACAGAACATCAAGCTGCGGTTCGTCGGCCACTTCGACGGCGTCCAGCTCTCGCCGGGTGTCTACGCCACCCATACGCTGCGGCAGGAGTGGTCCATCGGGCGCTCGCTCATCGTGGTGGCCAGCGCGAGCGGCCACAAGATGCAGGTCTACAAGGACCGCAAGCTGTTCGCGAGCTGGCCGATCAGCACCGGCCGACCGGGCAAGGAGACGCCGAACGGGACGTATCTCTCGATCGAGAAGGCGAACCCCCAGCACATGGTGGGCCCGGACTACGACATCCAGGTGCCCCACTCGGTGCGCTTCACCTGGAGCGGCGACTTCGTCCACGCCGCCCCCTGGTCGGTCGGCTCGCAGGGCTACGCCAACGTGAGCCACGGCTGCGTGAACCTCGCCCCCGACCGCGCCCAGACGTACTACGAGATGTCCATCCCCGGTGATCCGGTCACCGTGTCCGGCAGCCCCAAGGCCGGCAAGTGGGACGACGGCTGGACCGTGTGGTTCCTGTCCTGGAATGAACTGATCAAGGGCAGCGCGCTGCACAAGGCGGTGCGGGTGGGGCCGGACGGCAGCACCTGGGTCCGGCCCTCGGCTCTCAAGAAGTCGCACGCGAAGGCGCCGCTCGGCCGGCCGAAGCCGGACAACGCCGCGCCGTCCTGAGGCGGCGGCGCCCCGACCGCTGACGCACCCACGGCCGCCTGGTTTGTGGTGGTCCTCGTTCGTGGCATCTCATCTCCAGGAGATATGAGATGGCGACGCGAGAACAACGGGACGACAGACTGAATCCGAGTCTCGCGGCTGCCTATGACGTCGTCCTGGGGCCGGAGCAGGTGCTGCCGGACCGGCCCTTCACGCACCCCGGGGAGACCCGTGACGACCTGCTCGTCATGGCCATGATGCTCGCGCGCGAGCGCGACATCGCCGCCACCTGGAGCCCGGCGATCGAAGGGCCGGGGATCTCCGAGCGCACGAGCGACGGCACCCGCTACCTGCTGGCGGTCCCTGACGGACGGGCGCTCCTCAGGGCGCGCGACGTCACCGCGGTCGGCTTCTTCGGCCGGCTCCGCGACAGCGTCGACCACCGCGACCTGTTCGAGAACGAGCGCCGCATCACACAGCTGTTCCCCGCCTTCGCGCCGCTTGGGTTCCTCAGCTACTTCGACCTCGGACCGGAGCACGGCCAGTACGGCAACCTCGTCCTGTTCTGGACGCCCGACGTGCCCCCCGAATGGCATGCCGGCAAGACTCATCGTGAGGCCGCCGCGATCGCGCCCCGGCACTACCACCACATCCGGCTGCACAGGGGGAGGGTCCCCGGGCCGTTCATGGGCGACGGGACCATCGAACTCGTGCGCACGCAGTACCTCGACTTCTCCGGCTCGTGGCCGTGGCGTGCGCTGCGCACCTACTCGTGAGGCGGCAGGTCGGGGCGAGCCGTCCCTCCTCGAACGTCCCCTGCCCTAGTGATAGTGATGGCGCCGGCGGCCTCGCGGCCGCCGGCGCCATGTTCGGCTCGATCGTCGGACTGTCGGACCGGATCAGGGCATGGACGGCTGCCCCGGCTGCTCCGGCCCGATCCGATAGGGCCGCATCATCTCGTTGTCCTCGTGCTCGACGATGTGGCAGTGCCAGACGAACTGACCCGGCGTCGTGAACGTCATCTTGATGCGCGTCACCTGGCCCGGGTAAGCGGTGACGGTGTCCTTGACACCGCTCTCCCAGGCCTCAGGCGGCATGGGCACCGAACCCGGGGCGACCAGCACCGTGCCGAGGTCCTCGTCCACCAGGATGTCCTGCCGGTTGACGACCTCGAAGGCAACCTCGTGCACGTGCATCGGATGCGCGTCGCCGGTGGCGTTGTAGATCTCCCAAAGCTCGGTGACGCCGACAGCCGGATCCTCGGTCACGGGGTCCATCCACTTTCTGTGCCGCCCAGACCCCGCCGGGTCCGACGTTGCCGAGCAGCGCCTCGACCGGGCCTTCGACCTCGTCGCCATCTCGGCGTCCTTGACCGATGCCTGCCTCCTCGAGGAGCGCCAACTTGCGCGTGGCGGACGCTGCGGGCAGGGGCGCCAGCGGCGGCAGCACCAGGAACTGCGGCGGAGTCGTCGGATCCGGCGCCACGGCCGGCACCACGCGGAACTCCATGATCTGGCCGGTGCCTGTCCGGATCGGCGACCTCGAAGTCCACGCCCGGCACCCCGCCGCCGAACGGCTCGTCCGGACCGACGTTGCCGAGCACGTAGCTGCCGACCGGCACGTTGGTGAAGTCGACGATGATGTCGGCGCGCTCGGCGAGGGCCATGAGCAGGCGATTGTCGTTCGTCGCCGTGAGGTTCACCGGCGCGGAGAGGAAGCCGCCCTCGTTGCCGATCGCCCAGACCTCGACCCCCGGGATCTGGTTGAAGTCGAGGATCAGGAAGCGCGACTGGCAGCCGTTGAGGACGCGGAAGCGATAGCGCCGCTTCTCCACGGTCTGGTACGGCCACGTGTTGCCGTTGACCATGATCATGTTGCCGAAGAACTCGGGGTTCCAGATCGGCGCGAACTCCTCGGGTCAAGCCGTTCGGGGATGTAGCGCGTCGACGATCTCGTCGAAGAACTCGCGCGTGTTCGGGATAGAACAGCGAGCCGTCGGTGTTGAACGAGCGGTCCTGGATGGCGATCGGGATCTCGTAGTAGGTCTTGTTGGCCGGGAACTTGTCGTTCTCCTTGGGTGCAGGGCCCGGGCAGCACGGCGCGCGTGCCGAATCGGGAGTCGAGCACCGACCCGTCGCCCTGCGGGCCGTTGCGGATGATGTAGAAGCCGGCAGGGCCCGCGTAGACGTTCAGCCGGGTCATGCCCGAGCGCGTGGTCGTGGTACCAGTCGGTCGACGGCCGGCCGAGGTTCGGGTACTCGAAGGTCGCGTAGCCCGGGCCCCACGCTGCGCCGAGGTTCGGCCATCGCCTTGTCCGGCGAAGAACTCGTACCAGGTGCCCTCTGTAGCGAAGCCCGCGGGGATGTTATTGGCGTCCGGCAAGAACCAGGCCTCGGTGTAGCCGTCGCTCTCGTCACCGACGCCGATAGCGCCGTGAACGTGGGTGACGATCGGCACCGGGCCGGTGTAGGGCCCGGGCGTTTCCAGTGAACGTCGGGCGCGTGTCCCGATGGTCCCGCCGGGGGTTCGCCCAGTGCAGGGTCGGATCGACCGCCAGCAGATGCGGCAGGTAGTTGCCGTTGGCGTCCACCAGTTCGTTGATCCACTTGACGCGGACTGGCGTGTTGTAGTTGGCCTCGATGGTCAGGGATGGGGCGTTGTGCAGCAGCAGACCCCTTCTTGTGCGCGGCCGCCACCGCGCCGTAGCCCCAGACCGTGGTCGCCGGCATGCCTGCGGGCAGGATCTGCTGCGGGAACTGCTTCATCGAGATCTCGTAGTAGTCGGCGTTCTTGCCACCCTTCATCTTGATGGTGCCGGCCTTGGGCATCACCGGCGGGATCAGCAACGGCGTCCCGAACTTCGCCACGCCGCCGGGTCGAGTGCTGCCGCCCGGGATCTGCGCCTCCGCCACGGGCGTCGCGCCGAAGCCCCCGAAGCGCGAACCCACGTAGAGACCAAGGAGTCCGCCGGCCCCTATCTTGAGAAACTGTCGTCGAGATAGCTCAACCATCGTTCCCTCTCCTCCCCTGTCTGGAGCGCCGCTCACAGGCCCGCGAGACGGTCACCCCGGATGCGTGCGAGCACGTCGCGCACGAGTGCCCTGTTCTTGGTTCACCGACGTCCTTGCTGAGCCAGAGTCTCATCATCACCATCGGTTCGTGGCAGCCGTCAGCGCGCCCACAGCAGCAGCCTCGTGGCGCCGGCTGCCCACTGCCCGCGGCAGCCCTTCTGCACACGGCCCACGGTGACCCACTTGCCGCCGGCCTTCTTCTGCGCGAGCCAGACACCGCTCGAGATGCGCGTCACGCGGCCCGCGGTCGACGCCCACGGGAGCTTCTTGACGAGGTAGCGGCGGGCGCTGGCCTTCTTCACCCACGCTACGTAGGACGTGCCGTTCGAGACGGGCCAGCCGACGTAGCCGGAGCTCGACTGGCGCGAATAGACCGCTCCCCTGAGCTTGGCCACGTCGCGGACCACGCCGATCTTGTCAGCCCCGCTCGGAACAGGCCCGGGCAGCACGCGTCCGACGGTACGACCACCTTTGGTCTTCACCGTGTAGCCGGCCGCCTGCGCACTCGCGGCCACGGTCACCAGGAGGAGAAGCACGCCGAGCACCATGAGGAGCGCGCTCGCGGAGCGCAAGCCTGTTCTACGCGGACACGACTGGCCCATAAGACGCCTCCTCCCCTGGTCGCGACATCGCCCTCTCAATCAGCCAAGACGGGTGCTCCGCCTGCCATCGAGCGCGCCACACGACGCAAACCTTTGGCAAAGTCATGTTAAGAGATATAAACACTCCGCATTCCTACCCAAGCACGGCGCGCCCGAACACTGACATTGGTCGTGACTTCACCTAGACGAATGACCGAGACCTGCACGGCGCGCGGCGACAAGGTGTCGCCACGGCGGGCAACATGGTCGGGCCCGACCGGCATGGCGCCGAGCCGGTGCCGGCGGTTCGTTGTCGGCAGGTCGCGGTTGTCGGCAGATCGCGGTTCAGATCTACGCCGCGGGCGTTGCCGCGCGTGCCGGACGCGAAGCCGTCCGGGTCGGCGCTCAGCTCGCGCGCCGTCGGGCTGAGCCGGTCGCGCGCGCGGAAGCGCAGCGTCACACCACGCCCCGGGTGGCCAGCGGCGCATACCCGTGACCGTCACCCCGCCGGCTACATGACCTCGGCCGGCAACTCCCGGGCGACCAGACGGCCTGCTGCCGCTATCATGGGAGATCGACAACCATAGGCGGCTCACAGCGCCACGCCCTCCGGGGCCACGCGCCGGTTCTCCGCCGCGCCACACGGCATCGAGAGGGACCACGTGCATCCCACATCCATCACACGAGGCATCCTTCGGACGGCGATCGTCGGCGCGGCGGTCGCCCTCCTCCTGACGCTGGCTGTGCCGGCGTTCGCCGCGAGTGGCTGGAAGGCCGCGGCAAGCGGCACCAGCGCGAACCTGTCCGGAGTGGCGGCCCCGACCCGCGGCCTGCGTTGGGCGGTAGGCGCCGGCGGCGTCATCGTCGCCTCGACCGACGGCGGGACCACGTGGGCGGCACAGGACTCACACACCGGCGCCGACCTCGACGGCGTCGCCTTCGCCGACGCAAACCACGGCTGGGCCGTCGGCGCCGGCGGCGCGATCGTCGCCACCACCGACGGCGGGACCACGTGGGCGGCACAGGACTCGCACACCACGGCCGACCTCCGGGCCGTTGCTTTCGTCGACGCGGACCGCGGCTGGGCCGTCGGCGCCGGCGGCGCGATCGTCGCCACCACCGACGGCGGGACCACGTGGAGCGCGCAGACGTCCGGCACGGGCAGTGAACTCCTCGGCGTGGCGTTCGCGGACGCGACGCACGGCTGGGCCGTCGGCCTCGGCGGAGCGATCCTCGCGACCACCGACGGCGCCGGCTGGACGGCGCAGACGTCAGGTACCTCTCGGGACCTCCGTGCCGTCGCCGCCGCCGATGCGACGCACGCCGTCGCCGTCGGCGCCTCGGGCACGATCGTGGCCACCGCCGACGGCTCCGGATGGGCGGCGCGGGTCTCGGGCACGGCGAGCGACCTGCTCGGCGCCGCATACGGCGACGCCGCGCACGTCTGGGCGTCCGGCTCCGGCGGCATCGTCCTCCGCTCGGTGAACAGCGGCGTCAAGTGGGAGACCCAGAGGACGGGCTCGGGCGTCCTCGCCGCCGTGGCGTTCGCCGACCCGGGTCGCGGCGTCGTGGCCGGCGAAGCCGGCTCGATCCTCACCACCACCAGCGGCGGCGTGGTCGACACCACCGCGCCCAAGACGACTGCCATCGGCCTGCAGAGCGGCGCGACCAAGGGCTGGCGGCACACCCGGCAGACCGTGACGTTCAAAGCGACCGACGCCGGCTCCGGCGTCGCCGCCACGTACTACACAGTCGGCGGCGGCGCCAGACGGACGTATACCGGGCCGTTCGACATCGCGACCGCGGGCTCGCACGTGGTGAAGTACTGGTCGGTCGACTGGGCCGGCAACGTGGCGGCCAGACACACCGGCTACGTCAACGTCGACCTCAGCAAGCCGGTCTGCAAGGCGCTGGCCAATGTCACCGCCTACACCGGGACCGCCGTCAAGTTCACGTTCAAGGTGACGGACGCCAAGCCGACGTGCGGCGCCGGCTCGGTGCGCATCTCGATCCAGAAGAACGGCCAGACGAAACAGAGGATCACGATCGCGCGGACCGCCTACAACGTCGCGCGCTCGCGTTCGGCCACCGTCAAGCTCAGCGCCGGCCGGTACACGTGGGTGGTCACCTCGACCGACCTCGCCGGCAACGTCCAGAAGACCAAGGGCCACGCCAGGCTGAAGCTCAAGAAGATGCCGCTGCCGAGCATGGCCGCTGTCCAGCGGCGCCTGGTCCAGCTCAAGTACCTGCCCGCCGGCGCAGTCACCGGCAAGGCCGACTACCGTACCTCGCAGGCACTCATGGCCTTCCAGGCCTGGAGCGGCCTCTCGCGCGACGGCGTCGCCGGCGCTCAGACACGCAAGAAGCTCGCCTCGGCCTCGGTGCCCACGCCGCGCCCGGTGAGCGCCAGCGGCCACTACATCGAGGTCTATCGCAGCCTCGGCGTCGCGCTCTGCATCAACAACGGGACGCTCGTGCGCGCCGTCCACTGCTCCACCGGTCGGCCCGGCCTTGCGACGACGGCCGGCACCTGGTCGGTCTACCTCAAGTCGACCCGCTTCTGGTCGCAGAAGTACAGCTCGTGGATGCCGTATGCGAGCTTCTTCCACGGCGGCGAGGGGCTGCACGGGTACGGGGACGTGCCCGCGTACCCGGCATCGCACGGCTGTGTGCGCCTGCCGATGCCCGAGGCGCCATGGGTGTACCAGTTCGCCTACATGGGGAGCAGGGTCTTCGTCTTCTAGAAACGATGAAGGGGCGCGGCGGCAGTCAACGCTGCCGCGACCCTTTCTTCGTCCTCATCGAGCGGTGACGGGCGTTCGCACCTGGTCGTGACTCCAGACCGCGGATGCCGCGCGCAGGCGAGCAAGACGCCCTCAACGGACTATTACGCTTGCCTTTGAGCCCGTTTGTCGTACTCTGAGGTAAGCACTCACGCTTCGGGGGACTCCGGGCCCGCGGATCGCGCTACGCGCAGCAGCAGACACCCGGCAGTCCGTCAGGTCCCCAGGAGGTCGAGGCTCCCCTCGAACGACTACCCCGCTCGTACCGCATGGATCGGCTGCGCCGTGCGCGGCGAACCTGCGTCCCATCCGCGAGAAAGTGACCCCGCATGAAGATCCGTCTGATAGAACCCGCCCCCGCCCACCTCCACATGTGGTCCTACACGTTCCTGCCACGCCTCGGCCTGCCGCTCATCGGCGCCGGCCTGAAGGCCGCCGGACACGACGTGGTCATCTACTGCCCGCAGTTCTCGCCCATCGACTGGGACGACCTGCTGTCGGCGGACCTCGTGGGCATCTCGGCGACCACGTCGACCGCGCCGGCCGGCTACGAGATCGCCGAGCGCGTCCGCGAGCACGGAGTGCCCACCATCGTCGGCGGGTCCCACGTCACGTTCATGGCCGATGAGGCGCTCGCGCACGCCGACTTCGTGGCGCGCGGCGAAGGCGGCGAGACCCTCATGCTCGAGCTCATCGACTCCCTGCAGGGCGGACGCCCGCTGGAGACGATCGCCGGCCTCTCGTTCACGCGAGGTGGAGAGGCCGTCCACAATCAGCCGCGCGAGGCGTGCCAGGACCTGGACACGCTGCCGGTGCCCGATCTCACGCTCATCGCCGGCTCTTCCGAGCAGCGCGGCACCACGCCGATCATGACGAGCTGGGGCTGCCCCTTCGGCTGCAACTTCTGCTCGGTGACGGCCATGTTCGGGCGCAAGTACCGTTACCGCAGCCCCGAGAACATCATGGCGGAGATCGAGGCCAAGCAGCCACGGTCGATCTTCTTCTACGACGACAACTTCGCCGCCGACAAGCGGCGCCTCAAGACGCTCCTGCGCATGATGATCGCGAGCGGACGCAAGATCCCGTGGTCGGCGCAGGTGCGCACCGACGTGGTCTCCGACCCCGAACTGCTCGACCTCATGCGCGATTCGGGCTGCGACCGCGTCGCGCTGGGGCTCGAGTCCGTGAGCCAGGAGACCCTCGACGGCTTCGACAAGTCGCAGAGCATCGCCGACATCGTCCGCGCCCTCACGACGCTGCGCCGCTACGGCATCAAGACGCACGGCATGTTCGTCCTCGGCGCCGACTCGGACACCGCCGAGACCATCCGCGAGACCGCGCGCTTCGCGCGCAAGCACGACATCAGCACCCTGATGCTCAACATCCTGACTCCGCTCCCCGGCACGCCGTTGTTCGACGAACTGGACGCGAAGGGCCGCATCTTCGACCGCCACTGGGACCTGTTCGACGGCCAGCACGTCGTCTTCACGCCGCAGCTGATCACGCCGGAGAAGCTGCAGGCCGAGGTGTGGGGAGCCTATGCCCGCTTCTACTCGTTCCGTCAGTGGCTCAAGTACCTGGCGACGTTCCGCTACGGCACCATGGCGCTCTACAGTTGGTACTGGTGGTTCCTGCGCCGCTGGCGCAAGGAGAGAGGCAACCGCGACTACCTCGAGATGCTGAAGCAACCGCACTCGGCCGGCCCGACGCCCGCCGCCACCAGCGGGCGAGGCTAGCGCCACACGCGAGCCACAATCAGGTCAGCGACGTGACCAGTCTGCCGCAGGTCTCGTCCTCACCGCGCAGCACGGCCAGGTAGGTCTCCCTGATCCTGGCCGTGACGGGGCCGACACTGCCGCCGTTGACCACACGCGCGTCGACCTCGATGACCGGCGCGACGTACGTCGAGGTCCCGCAGGCGAAGACCTCGTCGGCGATGTAGAGCTCGGTGAGGTCGACTTCCCGCTCGCACGTCTCGATGCCCAGGCAGGCGGCGATCTGCAGTACGGTGGCGCGATTGATGCCCTCGAGGAGGTCGCTCGCGGTGCTGGGGGTGATCAGCGTCCCGTTGCGCACGATGAAGATGTTCGCGGCGCTGAGCTCGCAGACGTGCCCCGACGCGTCAAGGAAGATGCAGTCGTCGTAACCGCTGTCGATGGCATCCTGCTTGGCGAGCACGGAGTTCACGTAGGCGCCGTTGACCTTGGCCCGAGAGGGGATCGCGTAGTCGGGAATGCGTCGCCACACGCTGGTCTTCAGTCGCGCTCCGTCGAGCGGGAGGATGGACTCCGCGGCGTAGACGAACATGCTCATGAGCGTGCTCATGCCACGCGAGCGCGTACCCGGTACCGGTTCGCTCACGTGGACCGTGGCCCTCACGAAGATGTCCTCGGTGACCTCGTTCGCCCGGACGACTTCCTCGACGGCCTGGGTGAAGCGTCCCTCGCTCCAGACCGGCTCGAAGGTGTCGATACCGATGATCCGGGCTGAGTTCACCAGTCTGCGGTAGTGGTCGGAGAGCCGGAAGGCCCGCGCCGTACCGTCCCTTGCGATGGTGACCGGCAGGACGGTGTACACGCTGAGCCCGTAGAGCACGGCGGCGCTCGTGATGCTCAGCGAGGCATCCGCCGTGGGGACGAGGCTCTCACCGAAGTAGGCCGTGGGATAGACGTAGGTCATGCCGCGACTACTTAACAGGAGTTCTCTGCGGCTGGCAACTTGGCGGCGGGGGCGGCGCCCTCCTGCCCCGATCCCCGAGCCCAGAGCGCCAGCGCGGGCGACGCTCGCCGCAGGGCCTGCCAGGCGGCAAGGCCGCCGGCGAGCGTGGCAAGCGGCCGGCGGAACTCGCGGGCCGGCGTGTCGAGCACGACGCGGAGCACGACGAAGGGCCTCCCCTTCGCCGCCGGCGCCAGCCACGCCGACTCCATGTCGACGGCCAGAGCTCCCTGCCCGGCCACCATCGCGCGCTCTGCGCCGTGCACGACGTGATCGACGGAGGCGATCGGCCCTACCCGGACGCGCTCGATCCCGAGAGACGCGAGCGCCATGAGGAGCGGGCGGGTCGCGCAAGCGGTGGCGCCCGCCGGTCCGCGGACCTCGCTGGCGACCACGATATCGCCGGGGCGCAAGCCGCCGGCGACCGCGCCGCAGAACCCGGCGACCGCGAGCGCATCGGCCGGGATCCGGGCGGCGGCGCGTGCCGTGGACCGGGCCCGTGCCGCGCCCATGCCGGAGCGCAGTACCAGAGCCTCGGCAAGGCCGTGTCTCACGGCCGCGCGCTCGATGCGAAGCGCAGTGATGACGAGCAGGCGAGCGTTGGGTGCATCCACTTCAGGCACGGCTGCAGAGCTCCGGGGCACTTTCTGCTGCGGGCACGTCCAGTGCTCGCGGCCTTGACTCCACCGACGCCGGACGGCACTACCCGCGTCTGACCGGTCAGCTGCCCGCCGCGCCTTCGCGCACGGACGCGGCGGGCTCGGTCGTCGACCGACCATCTGCCGGCGCGCCGGCCGCACGCTGTTCCAGTCCCCGGACGTACACGCGATTCGCCGGGTCCTTCCGCCAGCGGTGGATGAACACCCATCCCCAGGCATGCTCCAGCGCATTGCCGAAGCGCAGGTGCGCGAGGTGCGTCAGCGCGCGGCGCAGAGAGTAGAAGCGCCCATAGCCGTCGATGACGCTGGTCTGCAGCTCGAGGGGGCTCATCCGCTGTGGGGTGAAGATGACGTGCTGACCGTCGTAGAACTGCCAGCGGTGTTCGAAGACGCGGTCGCCGGCGTTCATCAGCTCGTACTGTTTCGTGCCGATACCGGGCGTGAGGACGTTCAGCATCAGACTGTCGATGCCGTGCCTCTCGGCGAACGCGACCGTATCGGGGGCCGTCCGGACGGTGTCGTTGTCGGCTCCCACCACGAACATGCCGTGGACCTTGATGTGGTGGCGGTGCAGGGCGGCGATCGCGTTTGTGATGTCCTCGACCGTCTGCGACTTGTCGTAGCCGTCCAGGGTCACCTGGTCGATCGACTCGAAGCCGAGCTCGAGACGATGGCAGCCGGAGCGCTCCATGAGGTTGAGGAGCTCTTCGTCACGGGCCACGTCCGTGCGCACCTGAGCCTGCCACTTCGGGGTGATGCCGCGATCGATCATCATCTGGAGGAGCTTCTTCACGCGCCGCTTGTCGGCGGCGAAGTTGTCGTCGTAGAAGAAGACCGCGCTCGGCCTTGCCGCCTCCAGCTGGGCGATGACGCTCTCGGGGCTGCGCGACCGGTAGGCGCGCCCGAACATCATCGTCACGGTGCAGAACGTGCAGTCGTACGGGCACCCGAAGCTGGTGATGATGGGCATCTCGTGGATGCGCTCCGAGCCCACGATCAGGGAGAGGTCGGGCACCGGGAGAGCGTCGAGATCCGGGCAACGCTCGCGCAGCTCGTTGTGCACGGTGCGACCGTCACGCCGGAAGGACAGTCCGCGGATGCTCTCCAGCTCGCGTTCGCCGGCGAGCGCCGCGACCAACTCCAGCATGATGCCGTCACCGCCCTCGCCCCGCGCCACGAAGTCGGCGTGCGGCAGGGCGTCGTCGGGCAGGAACGTGGGATGCGGGCCGCCGATGATCACGCGAAAGCCGTCGGCCCGCAGGCCGTCCGCCAAGGCGTAGGCGGCAGGCGCGGTCGAGGTCGTCGTGGAGATGCCGACAAGATCGGCCCCGGAGATGTCGGCGGCGTCGAGCGGCGCGGCCTGGGGGCAGTAGATGCGCACGTCGTGACCGGCGGCCTTGAGCGCCGCGCCGATGAGCGGCAGGCCGAGGCGCGGGTAGAACCCATAGGAGAGGATGTTGACGCTGGGCGGCGCCGGTTCGATGAGGCGGATCTTCAAGGTATTTCCTTTCGCGGACCGCACGTGAATACCCATCCTACGTTGTGAACAGTCCGTTGGGCACGCCCGGGAGGCTCCGGCCTCCGTGCCGCCGCGCCCGGGGCGTCGACGGCGGCCGCTCGTGGGCCCCCCGCAGTCCGGCGCGGCCGGCGGCATCCTGCGCCTCACCGACGTCGGGCTGAGCCCTCGACGCTGCGGTCCGTCGTTAGACGCGCATACACTTGAGTGATGATGCGCCGGCACTGCTTGTCGATCGTCGTGGCCAGCCTTGGCGTCCTCGCGCTGGCGGGGATCCTGGGCTGCTCCAGCTCGAACAGCTCGGGCGGCAGCGCGGACACCGGCGGCATGATGGGCGGCGGCAGTCCCCCGGCGCCCTCAGGCGGCACAGGCGGCGCCTCCGGCGGCATGATGGGCGGCGGCTCCGGCTCCGGAAGCTACTCATCCGCCGGAGAACGCATCTACCTCACCGGCGTCGGTAGTGACGGTCGCGCCATCCCTCACTCGGCCTCGCGGGTAGCCCAGGGTTCGCTGATGATGGGCGGCGGCGGATGCGCGTCCTGCCACGGCGTCGACGGCCGCGGCGGGACGATCACGATGATGGGCGGCACCGCCGTCGAGGCGCCGGACATCACCTACGAGGCACTCACCAGGGAGGGGTTCACCGCAGCCACCATCGAGACGGCCGTGCGGGACGGGCTCGACGAGAGCGGCGAACCTCTCGCAGCAGCGATGCCACGCTGGCGGATGAGCGCCGCCGACCTGGCTGCGACGATCACCTACCTCGAACAGTTGTCGGCGCACTGAGGGCCGGCCGAGCAGCGCGGCACACGCACGCGAGACGATGAGCACCTCATGACGCCAGACGATCCCCGCACGGAGTTTCTCGGCGCGATGGCAGCGGCCCTCTCGCGCTACGGCGAGACGGCCGACAGTCTCGAGACCGGGCTGCAGGCCTGCGCCCGCACGTTGGGCGTGGAGGTCGCGTTCTTCTCGGTACCCACCGCGGTGTTCGCCGCCTTTGGCCACGGCGCCTCCATGCACACCGTGCTGCTGCACACCCGCGACGGCGCGATCGACCTCGAGGCTCTGAGCCTGCTCGACGAGACGCTCATCGACGTCACGCGCGGGCGCAAGTCCGCCGCCCAAGGGCTGGCCGAGGTCAGGCTGATCACCGCCCAACCGCTGCGCTTCCCGTGGTACATGCGTGTGCTGGCCTCGGGCATGGGCGCCGCCGCGATGAGCGTCTTTCTCGGCGGCGGCGTGCGAGAGATCACCGCCGCCATCCCCGTCGGCCTCGCCGTGGGCGCGCTCTCAGTGCTTGCCCGGCAGACGCAGCGCCTCACCAGCCTGGTCGAACTGCTGGCCGGATTCCTGGCGGCGGTGCTCACCCTGACCCTGGGCCACGCACTGCCGCACTTCCACCTCGCGACGGTCGTCCTGGCCGGGGTCATCCTGCTGCTGCCCGGCCTCAGCATCACCCTGGGCGTATCTGAGCTGGCCGCAAGGCACCTTGTCTCTGGGTCCGCGCGCCTGGCCGGTGCGACGATCTCACTCGTGAGTCTGGGGCTGGGGGTGGCGATAGGCTATGCGATCCTCGCCAAGCTCGACTGGGTGCCGGCGGCCGGCCCCGGACGAGAGGTCCCCGGACACTGGCTGACGATACTGGCCGTCGTCGCCAGCTCGGCGGCCCTTCTCGTCGTGACCAACTCGCGCCCGCGCGACTTCCTGATCGTGCTCTGCGCCGTGGCCGTAGCAGTCTACGGCGCGCGTCTCGGCGCCTGGCTGCTGGGCCCCACGGTCGGCGTCGTCGTCGCCAGCCTGCTGCTGGGACTGGGCAGCAACATCTTCGCTCGGCTCACGAACCGGCCGGCTGCCCTTGCCCTGGTGCCGGGCCTCGCCGCGCTGGTGCCGGGCGCCCTTGGCTTCCGCGGCATCTCGGCCTTCCTGCGCAGCGCCACGGGCAGCCTCGAGATCCTCGCCGCGGTGCTGGTGATCGCCGCTGGTCTGGTCGTGGGCCTGCTCGTGGCCGACGCGACTCTACCCGCCCGGCACGAGCCGTTCGCTGACTGAGGCGGATGGCGCCCTCAGGCGGAGGGCCGACCGGCCAGTGGGCACGAGGGAGCGGCGCCCCCCAAAGAGAGAAGACCGGGCGGCTCTGGGAGCCGCCCGGTCTTCAGGTGGAGCTACGCGCCGTTGCTGCCTCTGTTACGACAGCACGCGCACGTTAGTGGCCTGCGGCTTGTTGTTCTTGCCGGTGCCCTGCTCGAACGAGACTGCCTGACCCTCGTCGAGAGACTTGAAGCCCTCGCTCTGGATCTCCGAGAAGTGAACGAAGAGATCTTCGCCGCCCTCATGCTCGATGAAGCCATAACCCTTGTCGGCGCTGAACCACTTTACTGTGCCTTGTGCCATGCTGATCAATCCCTTCGCCCACTTGGGGCAAAACAAAAACGACGTGACTTCCGCGTAGAAATGCGGTTTGTCACGTCGCAGTCCTGCGGGTCCGATCGACCCGTCTCCGACGAGTATAGCAGATTGCGCTCGATGCTGCTCACGCAGCGGCCGGAACGCCTCCGTAGACGTCCTCCAACATGTCGGCCGTCGCGCGCAGTTCCGCGGCGCCGTCTCCGACGTACGCGGAGCCGTGCATCGTGGCGCACACCCGCGGCTGCAGCGCCGCCAGCCGCTCGATCCGCGACCGCGTCTGCGGCGTCCACGGCACGTACCAGTCCAGCGGTGTGTCGCGAGAGCTCTCGAGCATCGCCCTCATAGCTTCGACCCGGCTCTCGGTGACGGTGGCCGGCACATCGCCTAGTTGATGCAGGAGATCGGAGCAGAAGAGCACGCCGGCGGTCTCATCATAGAGATGGCCGGCGTCCCAACCGTGCGGCAGATGCGGCGTGGCCAGGAAGCGCAGACGGTGGGAGCCGGTGGTCAGCGTCTCCCCATCGCCGAGCTGCCGCACCTTGCCGAACGCATAGTCACCTACGCTCACCTGGGCGCCGTTGGCGCTGCACGCCGCCCGCGCGTCCCGCGCCTCCTGCAGCCAGTAGTTGAGCGCCCCGCACTCGTCCGCCTCGAAATGACTGAAGGCGATCCAGCGCAGGGACTTCGGATCCATGATCTGCCCGACGGCGTCGCGCACACGCTCGAACATGCGGCGCGTGCCCGTGTGGTAGAGCAGCGGCTCCTCGTCGCGGATGAGGAACTGGCGGAACTGCATGTCCGCCTGCTCGACGTAGGTGCAGATGCTGAAGACGTCCGGCGCGATCTCACTGATCGTGGTCATCTCGTGCCCTCTCTCGTGCCTTTGGGACCGTCGGCTGAGCGGATGCGCCGGATTCCCGTCCCATCGCTCTCCGGCTTGAGCGTACCCCCTATCGGTGATCGCCGCCGCCGACCCTGAAGGGCAGCAGCGCGGGGCGCGGCGGGCGCGGAGCGTGCCGTCGAGGCGGCCACCCGGGTGGTCGCTGGGGCTGCCTGAGGTCGTCGACTCCGATCTGCGACGACGACGGAGGCCTGGAGCGGACCGCCGAACCGGCCGCCAGCGCACCCGCCACCGCAGCAAGCAGGGCGAGACCGGCGGCCTGCTGGGCCTCGCCGCCGGGCGACTCGCCGTCGAAGGAATCACCGCCCCAGAACCGCTGCGCGAGACCGCGCGCCCAGTCGAGGCCGAGATACTCCATCTGCAGCGTCGAGAAGGACCCCGGACTGCGCCCGCTGCCCGAAGCGGGAAAGGTGCAGAGGCGCGTCGTCAGCGCGAACAGTTGTCCGCCGCAGGCGAGGAAGCGCTGGTCGGGCGCGGCGATGCACCGCGCGTGATCATCGTCGGGCAGTCCTTCGGGGTCGTTCTCCCAGACCCACTTCAGCGGGACCTTCACCTCGACGCTCCTCGCCTCGGCCGTAGGGGCCAGCGTGCCATCGTGTGAAGCCGCGTTGGTCTGACTTTTTTAGTATACCCCGGCGCGGGGCAGCGCTGCTTCCGGTCTTGGGCTGCCGCAGGATGAGGCCCCCGGAAGATGTGCACGCGGAAGGGGCGGCGCCACCCCGAGGTGGCGCCGCCCCGCTCACCGCCCCAGACCCAGCCGGGACCGTGGCTCTCCCTTCTTCAGGCGACTCTGCACAGGGCGTCTTCGGGGTGTCGAGCGCAGAAGGCCTCGCTCGCCGAAGCGCCGCTGGTCGCGGGCGGCAGCTCGTCGGACCGGCGTCGACGACGAGCCAGGGCCCACGCGGCGATGATGAGGAGCGCCGCGAACGCCGAGCCGGCGACGATCCAGATGGTCCGCGAGGACGAGGCGGACTGTGCCCCGCCAGAATCAGTGAAGGGCGCCGCGGCGACGCCACCCCTGCCCTGCGTGCCGGCCGCGGCGGCCACCAGCGGCTGGGACGCCGTGGCGCCCTGGTGATGAGCCTTCAGCGCGTTCGTCGTCAGGCCCTGCAGCGAAGCGGTAGTGCTGGAGGACGCGGCGCTCGACCCCGATCCGGTCCCCGTGGCGGTGATGGCCTGGGCGACCTGTGCGCCTGCTGCCAGCGCGACAACCAAGACAAGCAACAGTCCGGCGAGAAGCACGGGCCGTCTCTGCAATATGGTATTCATGCTCACACCTCTGGACGCCGACGCTGCCGTCGCGACAAGTCCGACGTCCCCGTTCGCCGGCGGATGATCCGTCTCCCCCCGCCACCGATGTACCTTGTGAGCGTCTCCGGAGAGACGGCCGATAAACACGTTCGACGCAGGGTTACCATTCGGCCGGCCGTGGCCCACCCTTCACCTCTTGAGCGCCCTGCTACACGCGACCATGGTGCGGCCGCCGGAGGGGGTAGTCCGCGCCCACGCGGCGTGCCGCCGACACGAGACGCTCAGCCGGCAGGCAGGATCAGGTGCTTGCCCGCCAGGGTGACCTTCCCGGACTCACGCAACGACTTGAGCGCCTTGGTGACGCTCACCCGATGGGCACCGACCAGGAAGCTGAGCTCCTCGTGGGTCAGCGGGAACTCGATCATCAGGCCGCCTTCGATGGGCGTGCCGTGCTCGTGGGCAACGGTGCTCAGCACCGCGAAGAGGCGATCCTCCAGATGCGTCGCAGACAGGCCGCCCACGCGGCTGGTGAGCCAGGAGATGCGCTCGCTCATGTTGCGCATGATCTGCAGGCCGATCTTGGGGTGGGCGGTGACCAGGCGCTCGAAGCGCTCCCTGGAGAACCCACAGAGCAGGCTGTCCTCCACGCACTCGGCGGTCAGGGGGTAGTCCGACTCTTCGCTGAGGAAGGTCTCGCCGATGAAGTCGCCGGCCTTGCGGATGTCCACGAGGATCTCGCTGCCGTCGGCGTCGGTCTTGACCAGCTTGATGCGGCCGGCCTTGATGACGAACAGCAGCGTGGCCGGCTCGCCCTGGAGGAAGACGTACCGTCCCCGCTCGTACTGCTTGCGCCAGGCCGCCGCCGTGAGCGCCGCGGCCTCCTCTTCGCTCAGGTCCTGAAAGAGCCAGAGGTGAGCCAGACAGACCTGCGAGAGATCGGGATGACCGGCCGCCACTTCTTCGCACGTGCAGCGCATGATCTCACGCTCCCGCGTGGCGCCGGCCAAGTGCCGGCGCCGTCGCCGTTTGACGGGATGACCTTACCCGTCCAGCAGCTCTGTGACGCGCTGCCGGAACCAGTCGAGGGTGGCCGGGACGACCTCCACCGGCGTCTCGGTGAAGTCGAAGAACTCGAGCACGGCGACGTCGTCGATCGGCTCGACTCCGAAGTCGAGCACGATGACCACATCGTAGAGGCCGAAGTTGATGCGCCCGTCGATCTCGTCCCAGCCCATGCCGTCGACGAAGATGCTGCGCCACTCGCGCAGCCAACCCGGGGACATGATGAAGGCGCGCTCCGGCAGCTGCGCCCGTTGCGCCGGGGCGAGGAAGGCCTCGATGCAACTCTGCGCCGCCAGGCGCCGGCCTCCGCGCTCCTCGAGCATGACGTCGATGTCGGGGTGGCAGGCGCCGTAGAGACAGAGCGTCCCGTCGCCGCTGCCGAGCGCCTCGGCGAGCGCCGCGCCGAGACGCTCGTCGCTCACGTGCAGGCCGGCGGGAAGCCAGGCCGCCACGGCGTCCTCGCCGAGCACGTGCTCGATCTCCGCGCGGAAGATGCTGCAGCCGACGGCCTTCACGGCAGACCCTCGGCGGCGCTGAGGCCATGGCTGCGCGCCTCGGGCCTCAGCGCCGCGCTCACTGTGCGCCGACCGTCTATGCGAGTGCCCTCGAGAGGATGGTGTCGGCGACCTGCTTCGCGCTGGTGAACGGGAAGTCGGCGGCGGTGAGGACGCCGCCGGCGTCGCCGACGCGCAGCTTGACGTCGCCGGCCTCGCAGGTGCTGTCTGCTCCTTGCGGGAAGGCAGCCAGCAACTTCTCCGGCGACTCGATGGGGAATTCCGCCCCCGCGAGGGCGCCCACGATCTGATCGGTGAGTTCTGCGCGTATGTCCATGCTGGACCTCCAGCTGCTCGTCGAGACGGACCAGTACCGAACGCCGGTGCGGCGTCGACGACAGCAGCGTAGTGGACCCGGGACAACCGCGTTGTAGCTTCCGCTACAGGCAGCACGCGGTGGGTGGCGGCCGAAGCTCGAGCCCGAGACGGGTCAGGCGAAAGGTGGTCGGCCGCGCCGCTCTAACGATGCAGCACACCCGCTGTGGCCCCGTAGGCGAGCTGGACATCTCGCTCCACGACATCGCCGAGCGCCTCGTCGATCGCCGCCAGGGTGTCGGGCGACAGCTTCACGCCGGACGCCAGGGCGTTGTCGGCCACCTGCTGGGGTCGTGAAGCGCCCACGATGGCCGCGGCGACCTCGTCTCGGCGCAGCACCCAGGCAAGCGCCAGACGGGCCGGGGGCAGGCCGGCCTGCTCGGCGACCGGGCGCAGCCGCTGCACGGCCTCCAGCAGCGGCTCACGCAGCCAGCGCTGCATGGGCGAACCCATCTCTTCGCTGGCGGCGCGCGAATCTGCCGGCGGCTCCTGGCCCGGGAGGTACTTGCCCGTCAGCAGCCCCTGTGCGAGGGGCGACCAGACGACCTGGCCTATCCCCTCCCGGGTGCACAGCTCGAAGACCTCGCGCTCAGGGCCGCGCCAGAGCAGGTTGTACTGCGGCTGCGAGGAGACGAACCTCTCGCTGCCCGCCACCGCGAGGCCTGCGCGGATCTGCTCGGCGGTCCACTCGCTGAAGCCGATGAAACGCGCCTTGCCCGCCCGCACGACATCGCTGAGGGCTGCCATCGTCTCCTCGATCGGCGTCTCGACGTCGAAGCGGTGGCACTGATAGAGGTCCACGTAGTCGGTCCGCAGGCGCGCCAGCGAGGCGTCGATCTGGGCGTGGACCTCGCTCGCCGAGAGGCCGCCCTTGTGATCGTCGGCCATCGGCCAGAAGAGCTTCGTGGCCAGGATGTACGAGCTGCGCGGGTAGCCGGAGAGGATCCCGCCCCAGGCCTCCTCCGCGGCGCCGCGACCGTAGGCGTTCGCGGTGTCGAAGAAGTTGATGCCCGCTTCGAACGCCGCCTGGGTGCAGGCCTTGGTCTGCTCCAGGCCCACGCCCCCGGAGTACGTCAACCACGACCCCAGGGCGATCTCAGACACCAGCAGGTCGCTGCTGCCCAGCTGGCGATACTCCATCGTCGGCCTCCCTTGAAAGACAGTTTCCGCGCCACCGTGCGCCGGGCAGCCGCCACCAGGGCGCCGCCCGTGGGTCCCGCCATGCCTGCGTGGGTGTACCCGGTATCGACGGCGCCCGTGCGTTGGCCCGCCTCGAAGACCACCGCGGGCGGACGTCAGGAGCCGTGGCCGGCCGGCACTCAGCGGCGCCGACACCTACGTCAGGCGCGGCTCCCGGGCAGAGTCCACCCGGCTGAGCGCGAGGAGCGTCGCGTCGTCCGGCAGCGCTCCCCCGTTCATCCGCTCGACGCTGCCCGTGAGCCCACGCAGGTCGGCGCCCGTCAGGGTCTCCTTGCCTGACGCCGCGCCGAACAGCTTTGCCAGGCCCGCGATCCCGATGCGGGCCTGCGATCCCGGCGCCTCGTGCGCCTCGATGATCCCATCGGTGTAGAGCAGCAGCACCCAGGCCTCGGGGAGGGGGATGGTGGCGGGCATCCACTGGCCCGGTTCCACGCCGAGAGGCAGGCCGCCCAGGGGCAGGGTCGTCACCTCGCCGCGCGCCATGAGCAGCGCTGGAGGATGCCCAGCGCTCACCACGGTGACCGCCGAGCGGTCGGGCGGCAGTTCGACTGCGTACATCGTCGCCATGACCGGCATGCGCCCCTTCTCGGCCTCAGCGCGATCCGACTCCTCCAGGATGAGCTGGTTCAGGGTCGCCATCGCGGCGGCAGCGTCCAGGTCGTGATGGGCGAGTGCACGCCAGGCGGCGCGGAGATGGGCGCCGACTGCGGCGGCGTCGGGGCCGTGGCCGGCCACGTCGCCGATCACGGCGCGAACGGTCCCGTCCTCGCCGCTGACGAGATCGACGAAATCGCCGCCGAGCCGCATGCGCCGCTCGCCCGGCGAGTAGCTGACGCCGACCAGCAGGTCCGACACGCTCCTGCCGATGTGCGGAATGAGGCTGGCCTCGAACCTCCGGTAGAGCCGCGCGGCGTCACGCTCCGCTTCCACGCGGCGCTCCTTCTCCAGCGCGACGGCGGCGTGATCGGCGAACCGCTGCATCGTCGCCACCCAGGACGAGTCGGGCTCCGCCGTCCCGGCCGCCCAGCCGAGCGCGAGTACGGCGACGGCTCGATCGTCCAGCACCACGGGCACGCGCAGAGCGGATCCGATCCCTGTGAACCCCGCGAGGTCGACGAGCACGGTCCGACCGCCATGCCGTGCGACATCGGGAAGAAACGAGGGCTGGAGCTGGCTGACGAGCTGTGCCTTCACGTCGGGAAGCGCGTCGAGCGCCAGCGGTTGCGAGCCGCGAGTCCGCCCGCCCGGCTCCCGAGCAAGAAGGCGCAGCTCGTCATCCTCGATCGTCACCAGAGCGGCGGCCGCACAGCCGGTGGCCTCGATGGCCGCAAGGCAGATCGAACGAGCCACGCCGTTGAGGCCTCCGCTGGCGTGGAACGAAGGCGTCACCGCAAGCACCCTCTCGACCGCCTTGCGCGCATCGGCTGCCTGCTCCAGCGACGCCGCTACCTGTCCCCGGTACCGATCGCCGAGCATGCCCGCGGCGACGGCGGCGAACAACCAGACGATGACGACGATCGCACTCGCGATGCCGCTCAGGAGCCAGCGATCGGTGACCACGAGGGCGTCGAAGGCGATGCCCGTCGCTACCGCGAGGCCCGCCCCGACGATGGGACCGCCCACGAGAGCGCCGGTGACCACGACCAGAGATGCGATCGCGGCCGGGACCCCGACGTAGGCCTCGTGCCAGTCGCCGAGATGCGCCGGGACCAGCAGCGAGAGGTCGATCGCCAGTCCTCCGAGGAACACGCCCCACGGACGCATCCGCAGCCAGGCGGCGACACGCATCAGGCGCGAACGGAGCAGCGGGGCGCCCTGGTCTGCGGCGATGCTCACTGCAGCTCCCCGCGCGCCGCAGCCCGTCTTCCCTTGCGCCGCGATCCAGGCCGCCGCAGGGCGCGCCGCCGACGCGTCCGTAGTCGCGGGCCACGCAAGTGCTCGCAGGTGTCGGGCGAAGAGAACGCCGCGCTGGGCGAGAGGCGCGCGACTCGCGTGAGGCTCGGGTCGACCGCAGGGGCCTCGCCGGCAGTTACAGGGGTGATCCCGTGCATCGGCTAATTATTGCATAGAGCCATTGACCCTCGACCGGCGCCGTGCGAACGACGCACCGAGGACGGCGGCGAGCCGACGTGCCGCCGGCCCGCCGGAAGCTCATCGGGATCCACCTACCGATACAGCCGGGCAAGCACCCCGTAGCCGCAGAGCCACAGCGCGAAGAAGACGATCAGAAACAGCGGCATGGCAACGGCCCGCGTGAACGCGAAGGCGAGGAGCGCACTGAAGAGCAGCCAACCGACGTGCGCCTGGGACCTCGTGGGCCTCCTCAGACGCAGACTCCTGATGCCGCCGAGCCCTCGGCCTCGCGCCGTGCTCGAGGCGCGCGTGCCTCGCATCGACAACCTCCTGAGGCCGAAGAAGACCGCGAGGGCGGCGAGAATGAGCAGCAGATGCGTCGGAGTGACGAGGCCGGGGAGCATGCCGCTATCCTGACGGCTGTGCAGCGGAGAGGGCAACCGGACCGCGCGCCTTGGCTCTCTCTCCGTGGCTCTTGCGCCGGCCGTCTTCGCGGGTGCAGGCGACGCGACCACCCAGCGCGGCCAGCGGTGAATCGACCGTCGCTCAGCCGCCGACGCGCTGGAGAAAGCGCTCGCGCCGCTCCTTGGGCCAGCGCGGGCAGAAGGCGGGCTTCTGGGCGATGATGCGCTTGCTGCACAAGCTGCACGTGGGCGTGCACGCGGTGACGGGCTCGGCGATCTGGCCACGCGCCTTCAGCGGCCACAGCGGGTCGGCGAAGACGATGCGCCCAAGCCCGACCAGGTCGGCGGCGCCGTCGCTCAGGATGGCGCGCGCCGTCTCCGGCCGCTGGATGCGCCCGGCCGCGACGACGGGCGTCGCCGGGAGCGCCTGCTTGATGGCGGCGGCGAACGGCGCCATGAACGCCTCCTGGCGATCGTCCACCACGTACTGTGGCTGCGAGTCGTAGCACCCGACCATGACCGACAGGTAGGTCACGCCGGCGCGCGCCAGCTCGACGGCGAACGGGCGCGTCTCGTCGAGCGTGATGCCACCTGGGACGCACTCGTCCGCCAGGAAGCGATAGCCCACCGGGAACTCGTCGCCGACGGCCGCCCGAACAGCCGCGAACACCTCGAGCGGAAAGCGCATCCGGCCCGTGAGCCCGCCCCCGTACTGGTCGCGACGCAGATTGGTGCGTGCCGAGAGGAACTGTGTCAGCAGATACCCCATGCCACCGTGCAACTCCGCAGCGTCGAACCCCGCCTCTCTTGCCCGCCTCGCCCCGGCGGCGAAGGCGGCGACGACCCGGTCGATGTCGGCCTGGTCCATGGCCTTCGGCGTGAACCCCCAGGTCTCCACGGCGGAGGGTGCGATGCGGTCGGGGCGCTTGGCGTGTCTCCCTGAGTGATGGATCTGCAGCACGGCCGGTACGCCGCGCGCCTTGATGGCGCTCGCCAGACGCGCCAGCCCCGGAACGAAACGATCCTCGGAGACGAGGAGGGTGCGCGGGTTCGTGAGGCCGCGCGGCTCGACGGTGGCGTTCTCCACCACCACCATGCCCGGCCCCGAGTCGGCCATCTCGGAGTAGTAGTCGAGCACCAGGCCGTTCACTTCGTTGTCCGGGTCCGGATACGCGAGGTACATGGGCAGGCAGACGATGCGGTTGGCGAGTTCCAGAGGCCCGAGACGAAGCGGTGAGAAGAGAGGGTCGGTCATGATCAGTCCACTCCTTGCCCCGGCCGACGACAGTGCCGTGCACCGCCGACCGGTCCTGGCAGCGCCGCGTTTGTACAGTTGCCGTGATAGTCACACCATTCCTTGCTGGGGTACAGCGAGCACGACCGCGCCCACCAGCATCGCCCTCGAACAGCCGCCCTCATCAGCGGCCCCCAGCCTGGGCCCGCCCGCCGGCGGACACGCCGCCTCGCACGGCGCGAACGGCCGGTGACAGCAGGCGTCGTCCCTGTGGGTAGGCTGCCCCCACGCGCGGCTCGTCGAGCCGTCACGAGCGGAGGGGAAGGCCCGTCATGATCGTCGGCGCGACCGACACAGCAGGACTGCCCGCCCCGGAGACATCTGACGGGCTGGCAAGGCCTGTCGATCGCGGCGCGAGGCCCGGCGCCGGCAGCGACAGGGCGCTCGTCCTCGGCGGCGGCGGCGTCTTCTTCATCGCCTGGCAGGTCGGCTACCTCAATGAGTTACGCAAGCGCGGCGTCGACGTGGCCGACGCCGAGATCGTGGTCGGCACCTCGGCCGGCGCCGTGGTCGCCAGCATCCTGACCGCCGGCAGGCTCGCGTCGTTCTCTCGTGAGGTCGGCGTGCTGGCCAGGCTGATGGGCGTTCGCGACCCGATCGCCAATCTGCGGCCGAGCCAGATGCGGGCGCTGCAGCTGTTCTCAGAGGCCGGGGACGCGAACCCCGAGACCTTGCGCGACATCGGCTTCGCCGCGCTGGCTGCCAACGGTGAATCGGCCTCTGCGCTGCGCGCGCGCATGAGGCTCGTGGTGGGTTTGCGCAACGGCAAGTGGCCGGCTACCACGCTCAACATCGTCACCGTCGACGCCTACACCGCGGAACGCCTGGTCGTGACGGACTCCGCGGGAGTCTCTGTCGCCCGAGCAGCAGCGGCCAGCGCCTCTGTGCCGGGACTCTTCCAGCCGCAGCCGATAGGCGACCGCAGATGCGTGGACGGCGGCGTGAGCGGGTCGGGGACCCACACCGATCTGGTCGCCGGGGCCAGGCGGGCGCTGGTGATCGCGCTCAGCGCCTCGGCGCCTCCGGGGTCGGCTCGCGTCACCGTGCCAGTCGGCGGCCTCGACCGAGAACTGCGTCAGCTGGCGGAGGCCGGGACCGAGACTCTCTCGCGCGGGCCGCGCACGTTCGACGCTTCAGCGCTCATGTCTTTGAGCGCCGTCCCCGAGGCCCTCGCCATGGCGAAGGCCCAGGCCGCCGAGGATCTGGCCGCCATCAAGGAGTTCTGGCGATAGTCTCGGTCGCCTGGAGCGCCACCTCCGCGCTCAGGTGCGGCAAGGCCGCAAGATGCCCCGGGCCGAGCCGGGCGGGCACCGCCCGCCGCTGCACTACTTCGTGCCGAAAAGACGGTCGCCCGCGTCGCCCAGGCCTGGGACGATGTACGCCTGTTCGTTGAGGTGGGAGTCGAGCGAGGCCACATATACGTTCACGTCCGCGTGCTGCCGGTTGAAGGTGCGCATCCCCTCGGGCGCGCCGACAAGCGCCAGGAATCGAATGTCACTGCTGGGGACACCGCGAGCGTTCAAGACCCCGACCGCGTGCGCCGCGGAGTTGCCGGTTGCGAGCATCGGGTCGACGAGGATGAACGTGCGCCCCTCGACCTCGGGGAGCTTCACGAGGTACTCGTGCGGCTTCTTGGTCTCCGGATCGCGGTACAGGCCGATATGGCCCACGCGCGCCCCCGGCACGAGCTCGAGCAGACCGTCGGCCATCCCAGCGCCGGCCCGCAGGATGGGCACGATCGCGAGCTTCTTGCCGGCGATCACCGGCGCCTTCATCTCGGTGAGAGGAGTGAGGATGGCCTCCTCGGTGAGCGGCAGGTCGCGCGTCACCTCGTAGCCCATGAGCAGCGCGATCTCGCGCAGAAGCTGCCGGAACGTGCGCGTCGAGGTCTTGACGTCGCGCATGTGGGTCAATTTGTGCTGGATCAAGGGGTGGTCGAGGATGAAGAGGTTCGGGAACTCATCGATCTGGTGCATGCGGTGTCACCTTTCTCGCGCCACATCGGTGAGCGCGTCCTTACCCGGAGGCCTGCGACTGAAGCGACGAACGCGACCGGACTGACCAGGCTGGTCTCATGTCTTCTCAAGCCTTCGACACAAGCTCCTCGGCCCTCCCACAGAACGCCCCTCGCGCGCGGACAGCACAGTCACGTTCTAGATTACCTGTCGGCGGAGACCGGTTCTAGGCCGCCGACGGGCCGCATGTCCGCGGCAAGGACCGACGCGTAGCCTTCACGCTGGCGGGTACTATGTGCGGACGAGCTTTCAGCATCGTGGCCGGGCAGGCTTCGCGGTCCGGACCGTCCATCGAGTCAGACCCCACCGCACAGTCAGGACAGGACCGTGGCCGCATTCGCCCGTTGGTGCTACCGGCACCGCATGATCGTCATCATCGGCTGGATCGTCGCACTCGTCGCCGTGATCGCGGTGGAGCGAGGCGTCGGCAGCGCCTACACGGATTCGTTCACGCTGCCGGGGACAGAATCATCGAGGGCGCTCACCCTCCTCGGCGCGGCACTTCCCAAACAGGCCGGTGACTCGGACACTATCGTGTGGCGCGTCGCGAAGGGGTCGGTGAACGATCCCGAGGTGCAGAAACGCATCGAGGCTCTGCTCGCGAAGGTCGCCGCGGCTCCGTCGGTGGCCGGAGTGCGCGGCCCGTACGTGCCCACCGGCGCCGCCCAGATCAGCCAGGACGGCAAGACGGCCTACGCCACGGTCGACTTCAAGCAACTGGCGCAGTCGATCCCCAAGAACCACGTACAGCGCGTCGTCGACCTGGTCAAGGCGGCTCGGACCCCGGGGCTGCAGGTCGAGATCGGCGGGCAGGCGATCGAACAGGCGAGTCAGCAGCCGCCCTCCAACTCGATGGCGATCGGCCTCATCATCGCGGCGGTCATCCTTCTGCTCTCCTTCGGGTCGCTCCTCGGCATGGTGTTGCCGATCGTCACCGCCGCCGTCGCGCTGAGCACGGCGCTGTTCGCCATCGACCTGTTCTCGCACGCGGCGAGCGTCAACAGCATCGCCCCGACGCTCGCCGCTTTGATCGGTCTCGGGGTCGGCATCGACTACGCGCTGTTCATCGTCACCAGGTACAGGCACGGGCTGAAGGCAGGTCTCGTGCCTGAGGAGGCGGCGGTGCGCGCGCTGAACACGGCGGGACGCGCCGTGATCTTCGCCGGCGGGACCGTCTGCATCGCCCTGCTCGGCTTGCTGGTCCTCCGGCTCAGCTTCCTGAACGGCATGGCCTTCGCCTCTGTCATCGCCGTCGTGCTGACCATGACGTCGGCCTTGACCCTGCTGCCGGCGCTCTTCGGCTTCATGGGCCTGCGCGTGCTCAGCCGCCGCGAGCGCCGCGTGCTCGCGGCGACCGGGCCCTACGACAGCCACGCCACGGGCTTCTGGGCGAACCTGGCCGCCTTCGTCTCCCGGCACCCGCGCGTTCTGGCCCTGACGGCGATCATCGTCATCCTCGTGCTGGCCTCGCCGGTGCTCGACCTGCGCCTCGGCCTGTCGGACGCCGGCAACGACCCCGCGTCGTCGACCACGCGCAAGGCCTACGACCTGCTGGCCGCGGGCTTCGGCCCGGGCTCGAACGGCCCGCTCCTGCTGGTCGCGCAGACGGACTCCGCCGCCGACACCGCCGCGCTGGGCCAGCTCACGCAGACTCTCAGCTCGGTGCCCGGCATCGCCGCCGTCGTGCCCTTCCCGTCGAAGCCCGACGCGAAGGTGCAGATCGTGCAGGTCGTTCCCGCGACGTCTCCTCAGAGCACGGCGACCAGCGACCTCATCGATCACTTGCGCAAGGACGTGATCCCCGCGGCCGAGAAGGGCACGGAGCTGCGCGTCCTCGTGGGCGGCGCGACGGCGATCTTCGACGACTTCGCCGCCGTCATCAGCAGCAAGCTGCCGCTGTTCATCGGCGTCATCATCGGCCTCGGCTTCTTGCTGCTGCTGGTCGCCTTCCGCAGCATCCTCGTCCCGGCGACCGCGGCGGTGATGAATCTGCTCGCCGCAGCCGCCTCCTTCGGGGTCCTGGTCGCCTTCTTCCAGTGGGGCTGGGGTTCGGAGGCGCTCGGCCTCGGGCGCGCCGGGCCGATCGAGGCGTTCCTGCCGGTGATCATGCTCGCCGTGCTCTTCGGGCTCTCCATGGACTATCAGGTATTCCTCGTCAGCCGCATGCACGAGGAGTGGGTGCACACGCGCGACAACCGCCACTCGATCGTCACGGGGCAGGCGACCACGGGCCGCGTGATCACGGCAGCGGCCGCGATCATGATGGGCGTGTTCGTCGCGTTCGTGTTCGGAGGGCAGCGCGTCATCGCCGAGTTCGGCATCGGCCTCGCCGTGGCGGTGTTCATCGACGCCTTCATTCTGCGCACCGTGCTCGTGCCGTCGGCGATGCACCTCTTCGGCAGGGCCAACTGGTGGCTGCCGGCTCCGGTGGATCGGCGCATGCCGCATCTCTCGGTGGAGCCGACTGAAGACGCGAACGAGGCGACCCCCTAGACTGCGGTCGCCCTGCCGCGGCGGATCGAGTGGCCGAGGATCAGGCGGGAGGCCCGACCATCCTGAGGTGCTCACGCAAGTCGGCGCCCAGCACCGCGTGCAGCTCGGACAGGTCGCCGGACGGTACCTGGACGAAGGTGAACGCGAACACCGGGTAGCGGTTGAAGTCGGTCGGGCGCAACTCGAGGACGCGGCTGAAGCGGGCCGCGAAGCTCTCGTAGTCGACGGACTCGATGGCGCCGAGCTCCACCGTGCTCGGCAGGTCGGCGACGACGAGCGCCGTGCTGCGCCCCGCCGTCGCCTCGGCGATGCGGGTCCAATCCGGCCGCTCGCCACGCAGGTAGCAGCGGTAGGGGTTGATGCCGTAGGCGAAGTGCGCGAGGTCCGTCGCGCACCAGCCGCCGAAACGCATGGGGTTGACCTCGATCGGCGCGACGCGGCCGGCGCCGTCGATGCGCAACTCGGTGTGGACGGGGAAGTCGGCGAGTCCCGCACGCCGGCCGATCTCGGTGAGGAACTCGACGGCCGGCGGTCCCAGGCACGCGATGGTCTCGGCGCTGGTCACATAGACGCGGTCGCTCACGTCGTCGTCTGAGGAGAACAGGTGCGCGTACACGTTGACGAGCACCGGCGCGCCGTCGGCGTCGTAGTAGGCGTCGACGGCGAACTCTTCGCCCTCGATCACCTCCTCGACCACGAAGTGGTCCAGGTCCAGCACCTGCTCCGGATACAGGTGGCCCAGTTTGCCGACTTCACGCTCGATCTCCTCGACCACGTCCGGCCACGCCGCAGGCGAGTCGACCACGTGGACGCCGAGACTGAAGAAGCCCACCGCCGGCTTGACGATGAAGGGCGCGCGCAGGCGTGCCGGGTCGAACGCTCCCAGTTCGCGCAGCGGGACCCCGAAGTAGCGGTAGTCCGGATACAGGTCGGCGACCAGGTCGCGGAAGGCGAGCTTGTCCTTGAACAGCTCGATCCTCCGCGGCAGCTCAGAGGCCGAGAGGTGCTCGGCTATCCAGCCGATGGCGTTCTCCGAGTTGGAGTAGACGCGCGCACCCGGCCGGCAGGCAGCGGTGGAGAAGGCCGCGTCGTCGCACAAGAGCGCGGAGCTCGAGCCCGGCAGCCGGCGCTCGGCGAGCGGAGTACGCAAGACGGGCAGGCCCAACTCGCCGACGGTGGCGGCGAGCAGGTCGGACACGTACGGCTCCTCGAGGATGAACACGGCGGGCGGGCTCCAGGGTCGGGGCGGTGCGGGATCGGCACAGGATAGCGGACTCGGGGCCAAGGCTCCTCCGGCGCGCTCCAACGGACCGGCCCTACAGGGCGCCCGCCAGAGCCGCCCGCAAGCAGCTATCGATGTACGCGGCCTGGGACGACCCAGGCAGCGCGGACGAGCAGCTACGTCTGGGCGTCAGCCCCTACCGCGCCGCCCACCGCGCTTGTCGTCCCCGCCGGCGACGGAGGCCGTATACGGCAGCAGGGCCATCTCGCGGGCCCTCTTGATGGCCACCGCGACCTGGCGCTGGTGACGCCGGCACGCACCGCTGACGCGGCGAGTCTTGATCTTGCCGCGCTCGGTCACGAAGCGGCGAAGAGCCGTCACATCCTTGTAATCGACCTCGTCGACCTTCTCCTTGCAGAAGGAGCAGTAGCGACGCCGCGCCGGGTCGATGGGGCGACCCTTCTTCGGTGACCGTGGTTTGGTTTTACTCTGCGACATTCATTTCCCTTCGGAAGCGACTACACGCTCGCCAGTTGAGTTGCTTTTGGAAGCTGCCGACCGCCAAGCAGCGCGCTAATCATACCCGCTCTCGGAGCGACTGGGGAACCGCCCTCTCGATCACGCTCGACACCTGCTCGCACGCAAGCCCCTGACGCCGTCGGCGGAGATCACGCCCGACGCGGCTGCTCGGGACGTGAGTCGGTGGGGAGCAACGAGAAGATCGCGTCGTCGCTACGCTCGTCGCCGCGCCTGACCAGCCCATGCAGCGTGCCCTCGCGCCGGAGGCCACTCTTGATGGCGACCCGCAGCGAGGCCACGTTGCGCGTGTCGGCGCCGAGGTCGAGTCGCGAGAGGTGGAGGTCGCCGAACGCCCACTCGACGGCGAGAGCGAGCGCGGCGGTCGCAACGCCTCTGCCGCGAACACCGGGGTTGACGCGATACCCGACCTCGCCGATGGCATGTGGCTGATCGATGTCGATGTTGAGGCCGCCCAGGAGGACGTCCGTGGCAGCGGAGGCGATCGCAAAGTTGGCCTGATGCGCCGACCACGCACCGGCGGCGAACTCGAGGAACCTGCGGCCCGCCTCCTCGCTGTAGGGCCATGGCACCTGGCTGAGCCAGCGGACGGTCTCCTCGTCGACCGACGCCGTCAGCGTCTCGAGGTCGTCCGCGCGGTAGGGGCGCAAGCGCAGACCGGCTCCCTCGAGGACCGGCGGCCCCGCGGGCAGCACGACCTCGGCGGTGGGCGGACGCTTGCCCTGCGGCTCGAACTCCGCCTGACCGATGCCATCGCTCCAATCCGAGCCCATCCTCCAAGACGGCATGGGCAGCGCGTAGAGGAGATAGTCGGTGCGCCGGTCGCCGACCTGACGATAGCTCCGGTAGACGGCTTCGGGCCGGAACCCGGCGGCCTCAGCGACGCGCCGCCCGCCGGCGTTGCCGACGGCGACGGCGACCTCGAGACGCTCGAGGCGAAGGTCGTCGCGGGCCCACTTCGCGAGCAGTGAGAGGGCGCGCCGCGCAAAGCCGCGGCGGCGATGCGCGGCGCTGACCCAGTAGCTGAAGTGGCCCTGCGCCTTGGTGGGGTCTACACCGCGAAGTCCGACGGCGCCGACGACGCGACCGGTGGTCGCATCATCGACCGCCAGGTGGGCGTCGCGGCCGTCACTCCACGCCGCCTTCGCGTCGCCGATCCAGGTGACCGCGTGTCCGAAGGTGTAGGGGGAGGGCAGATCGAACCAGTCGACGATGTCGGGCTCCCCGCAGGCGGCCATGAGAGCCGGCGCATCGTCTACCTTCCACGGGCGCAGGACGACCGTTCCATCAGCCAGATGCGGCAGCCGTCTGGTCATCGCTTCCGGCTGTCGCTGGAGGTCGTCAGCTGCCCCACACCCGGATCCATCGCCCGTCACATCCCGCCGCTGGTCTGCCACCCATGCTAACCCCCGCGGTACTGCCCGCGTGAGCGTCAGGCGGCATCGAGCTCCGGGCTGAGCGCCGCCGGGAGGTCATGCCCAGCCACGAACCAGTCACCGCCGCCGTGAACGAACGTGATAGTCGGACTCGTCCGGTCAACAGCCCTTCCGGTCACCGGTCTCCATGTGCCGGTAGTCGCGAAAGGTCGGCCCTGTCTCGGCGTCCTCGAGCAGGCACAAGCCGGCTTCCATCATCGACAGCAGTCTTCCGCAGTCGTTTGGCGGATCGTGGGGAAAGCCGTAGCGGAATTGAGCCAGCAACGCGCGAGGCGGCCGCAGCTTCTCCACGGATCTGCGTTTGAAGCGGATGGCCACCGTCGAAAAGCCGTGCCGCTCGAGCTCGGTCGCCACCAGGCTCACGGCCTGGTTGCACGTCGGTCAGGTCGGCACCAGCAACACGATGTCCACATGGTCGTCCGCGAGCTGGCGCGCGGCTCTGTTCCTCGTCTCCTCGATGAGCAGGGAGGGAGCAACGACGGCACCGGAGAGCGAGAGGTGCCGTGCGCTCAGTCGGCCGAGACGCCCGGACTCGACAAGCCCGCGCGCACGCTCGAGCACAGACATGAGTCGTTCGGACTCGAGGCGTGCGAAGTCCACGCCGCCGGCCGGGTGTGCCGGCGGCCGATCTTCGTGCGCCTCCGCGGAGATCGTCCGAAAGCAGCACTCGTGCTCCCCGGGTCCAAGACGGTGCTCGGCCCCGGTCAGGTAGGCGTTGCTGCACAGCAAGGCCAGCGTGCAGTCACTCAGTGGCTTGCTCGGTGGGCTCCAGGCTACTGGACCCGACCGCTGCCGGCGTTCCTGCAGGCGACCTCGCAACGCCAGGGAGAGATGGCCCAGGCCGAACATTGCATCCCTTCCGCTTGCTATGCCCCGTCACGACATCGCCAGAGCCGATGACGGCGGGCCGGGACTCGGGGCCTGGTCCCGCGGCCAGAACTAGTCGTCCTCAGCAGGACTGTCGGGCGTCGACATCCGCTCCAGCTCCTCCAGGGCCATCACCCGCTTGCCCGAATACGCGAACAACTCCCGAACCTTCGCCCCTATGGCGATCCTCGCCCACTGGTCGAAGTCACTCGCGACCTCGGCTCCCTGTCCGCCCTGGATCACATCCACGGTCGACTCGATCGGATTGACGGGGTCACCACCGGCCGTCTCGGCCATGCGCATCTCGAGCCGCACGCCGTTCGGGATCATGGGGTAGTGATGCGGCACGAGCCTACACTCGAAGTCGAAGAGGTGGCCATGAAAGGACCACTGCTGGATCTCTCCGCTCTCGGCAAGCTTCAGAAGGTCGTTCTCGCTGCTCCCGGCGATCTGCTCCCAGCCAGACATGTGCGCCCCTTTCCTCGTCAAGGGTTCGGGCAAAGCTCAGCGCCGACGCCACCGATCCGCACCGCGAGCTTCGGCCTGTGCTTGCCCACCGTGACAGCGTCACAAACGGCGTGCTGCGGGCGTCCGTGCGCCGCAGTCGGCCGCAAACCGGGCGGAGCAGAGTCCGGCGTCGCCCATGACGGAGGTGCCGACGCCTTTCCAGACGCTCGCAGGCCCAGGCGCCCGAATCCCTCCGAGCTACCCCTCGGTGAGCTTCAGGGAGACGTCCCTTGCGAGAGCGAGGTTGGTGACGATGTACATCGCCTTCACCGTGCCTGCCGGCACGACGCAGGCCTCGCAGCAGCCGGCCGTGCGCAGCAGTTCGCTTGCCTGCGCAAGAATCGGGTTCACGTCAGGGCTCAGCGTCTGGATCGCGTCCACCGGCGAGATCTCCTTGAGCCGCCCGTCGAACTCGGCGATGAGGTCGCAGTCGCAGGCGAACGTGAACGTCACGTTCCGAGCATCGTCGGTCCGGGCCGTGACGACCACGGGGTACCCGCAGACGCCGGGGTCGATCTCTTCTCTCAGTTCCATCGCGTGCCTCCCTAGTCCCAGGTGCGGCGCCGAGGTTCATCCATGGAAGCTCGGCGACCGTGACTGGAATGTAGCAGTCGCCGCAGACCTGACCCATGACCAAGGTCAAGTGGACGGTGAGCCTTCTTTCCCGGTCGGACCGATCGGCTGTGGGGCTGGAGCGACGGGAGACTCTCCCAGCAATGCCCAACGAACCGACGGAGTCGGACAGTGCCATCACGGGCATCAACCGCGCAAGACGATGTGGCGCCGGCGGGCTTGGGGCGCGCCGGCCATCGGGAGAGATCCTCACCTGCCGGGGCGGGGAGTCTTTGCCCTGGTCAGACGGGCAGAGCGCGGGGTCTACGGGCGCCAGACGGCGCGGACACAGGTACCGTCCGCGCTCGACGACAGTTCGAGCCGCGCCCCGATCGATTCGGCCCGCTCGGCCATGATGCCGAGTCCGAGACTGCCGGCGCGGGCCGCCTCCGGGTCGAACCCGCCGCCGTTGTCGGCGACGACGAGCTCCAGAGCTCCGCGCTCCGGCCCGTCGCCGCAGTCGCGCAAGACGACCCTGGCATGCTCGGCCCCGGAGTGTTTGGCCACATTGTTCAGGGCTTCCTGCGCGATCCTGTAGAGCGCCACGCCGACCTCCGCCGGGACGTCGACGGCCGTGTCCACGTGGACGTCGACCGGGATGCGCGAACGCCCGACCACGGCCTCTCCCAGCTGCTGCAACAGGTCGGGCAGGTTCGCCTCGGCGAGCGCGGCGGGACGTAGCTCGAGCAGCAGCGCGCGCATCTCGGCGAGAGCGCCACGGGTCAGTTGACGCAGTTCCTCGAGCCTCTCCCTGCCCTGCCGCGGGTCACGCTCGTAGATCCGGGGCAGGACCTCCGCGATCAGCGACGCCGAGAACAGCGTCTGGCTCACGGCGTCGTGGAGGTCGCGAGCCAAGCGGTTCCTCTCCATGGCCGCGGCCGACTCCTCTGCCCGCGCGTAGAGGCGGGCATTGTCGAGTGCCATGCCTATCTGGTTGCCGAGGCCCGAAAGCGAGGCGAGCTGCTCCGGTGTGAGCTCCCGCTCGTCGGCGGCGAACAGCAGCAGGGCCCCGAACACGGTCCCCTTGGCGGTGAGCGGGATCTCCACGGCGGACCGCCAGCCCGCCGTCCCGAGCGCGTTCAGCGCATCGCCGGCGGCAAGGACGTCGAGCTGCAGAGCTTGGGCCTGCCTGCCCGGCTCCTTCAGGCGTCGCGCCAGCACCTCCGGAGCACGGACCGCGAGGGCAGCCGAGACGTCGGGAGAGAGGTTCATTGACGTGACCAGCTTCAGAACGCCATCACCGCCGTCACCGTCGGGGATGACGAACGCGGCCCCCGCAGCGAAGCCGAGCTCCGGGATGATCTTCCCCAGAGCATCCTCCAGGATGCGTCCCAGATTGAGCGACTGGCTCACCACAGCCGCAACGGCGTTCAGGGTGGCGAGCTCCTGCGTGCGCGAGGCCACCCGCTTGTCGAGATCCGCGTACGAATCACGCAGTTGGGCGGACATCTCGTTGAACTGCTGCCCAAGCTCCTGCAGTTCGTCGTGAGTCGTGATGCTGACCGCATGCTCGAAATCGCCCGCCGCCACTCGTCGGGCCGCCTGCGTGAGGTCGAGCACCGGCCGCGTCAGGCGTCGCATCCCGAGCAGCACGACCAGGGACGGGACCAGGACGCCCAGCACGAGGAGGACCAGGAGGAAGGTGCGATACCCCTGGAAGGGGCGGATGAGCGTCGTCCAATTCTCGACGGCGATCAGGCCCCAGGGCGTCCCCGGTACGGGGGCGTAGCCGGCCACCACATCCCTGCGGTTCAGGTCCCTGGTACGCTCGGCGCCGGTCTGGCCAGATACGACGCGCCGGACCACCCTCTGCGACGTGAGATCGGCCCCCACGAGCGCCGGGTCGGGGTGGGCGATGACAAGGCCGTTGCCGTCGACCAGATAGACGTCACCGCTCACCCCCACGCGAAGCTTGGCGATGTCGCCGTACAGCGCGCTGACCGAGATCGCCCCCAGACGGAACATGCCGGCGAGGACACCGTTGAACTCGCCCTGCGGCCCCGTAATCGGCACGGCGACCGTGACGACCTGGGCCCCGCCGGCGCCGTCGGAGGTGATATCGGAATAGGCCGGCCGTGGAGAGCGCAGAAGCTGGATGAAGTATGGGCGCGACGCCCAGTCCTTGCCGATGTCCCCGGGACGCTTCGGCCAGGCGGCAGCGAGGATGCCATGTGCGTCGAGGATGACCGTACCCGCGTCAAAGACGGAAAGCTTGTTTGCGGCCGCGGCCAGCGCGGCCTCCTGCCCGACGGACCGACCGCCGGCGATGTCGGACTGCCGGGTGAGGCTGCCGAGATCTAGCGAGAACTGACTGATCTCGGCAGCCAGGTTGGCGGCCGAGAGCCGAGCCAGCTCCTGGTTACGCTGGACGGCCTGCTGCTCCGTCACGCGGGAGTAGGCGTTGACGGCGACGAACGCTACGGCGAAGAGGATGACGGCCGAGGGGACGAACGACCAGGCAAGGATCCGCGTCCTCAGGCGAACGTGCGTCAGGCGCATCGGCATGGCCGCGACCCCCGACCAGCCGCTAGCTGGTGGCGTTCGACTGAGCCGCCTCGATCTGCCGGCTCACGCCGCGCAGGATGCCGACGCTCGCTTGACCGAGGGTGAAGATCTTGGTGAAAGCGTCGTCGAGGAGGCGCGTCGCCTCCTCCATGTCCTTGGGGAACGACTCCTGGACGACCGAGTAGCCTTCGCGGTGCGGAGCGGCGAACACGTCGAGGTCCATCCCCTGGGCCTTCTTCGGGTACTGCTGCCCAACGAGCCGCTCCCAGTCGGGCACCAGCGACAAGCGGGCCGGCTGCAGCAGGTTCGCTTTGGCCATCGCCAGCGCATACTCCTTGCTCACGAGGAACTTGACGAGCTCCCACGCCTCCCGCGGGTGTCGCGTGCGCGAGTAGATGCCGAAGCCGTCGGTCGTGCTGAGCGTGGCCCGCCCCGCCGGCCCCGCCGGGATCGGCGCCACGCCGATGCGGAAGGACGCGTTCTCGAGGATGTTCTTGAGGGCCCAGGAGCCGTCCTCGACCATGGCGAGCTTGCCCGCGGAGAACGCCGCCGCCGTCCCCACGTTGTTGACGTCGGTGAACGTGGCCATGACCTTGTCGTCCCACATCCGCGCCCGCACCCACTCGAGGGCCGCCAGAGCCTGCGGGTCGTCGATGTCACACTTCGTCGGGTCGGCGGGATCCACGATGGTGCCCCCCCAGGCATTGATGTGTACCTGCAGGCGGTCCCAGCCGATGTCGACCATGCTCCCCCAGATGTCGGTCTTGCCGTCACCGTCGGTGTCGCGGGTCAGCTTCTTCATGGCCGCGAGGTAGTCGCTCTGGTCCCATGAGGCGTCGGGGTAGGCGACCTTGTACTTGTCGAAGATGTCCTTGTTGTAGTAGAGCGCCAGCGTGCCCTGGTACTTGGGCACCCCGTACTGCCGGCCGCTGGCGTCGAACATGGCCTTGTACTGCGCCGGGTCCCAGTCGGCCACGACCGACTTGTCGAGGTCGCTCTCGACGTACTTCCTCAGGTCGAGCACGTAGCCCAGCTGCGCCCAGGTGGGGAAGAAGCCGCAGCACCCCTGGAACACGTCGGCTGCGTTCCCGGCCTGCATGTCGAGCGGCATCTGGTCGATGAGGTTCTCCGGGTCGGGCGTGTAGAACACGCTGAGGTCGGGATGCTGGGCCTGGAACAGCTGGAGCTCCCGCTGCGCCATGGGAGGGAACCACTCGGTGCGCCAGTCCTGGTAGACGAGCTGGATCCGCCCCTGGTCGGCGGAAGACGTCGCGTCCCCGCCTCCGCCGCAGGCGCTCAGGCTCAGCGCGACCACCGCCAAGACCAAGGCGAAGAGAAGGATGGTGAGCAGATCCGGTCCGCGGGCGGTTCGCCGCCCGAAGGTGCGAGCGAGGAGCCGGACCGGCATCATTCCACGAGCCGCCGTTGCACGGCCACGGCGACCGCCTCGGTACGGGTCGCGGTGCCCAGCTTCATCAGGATGTTGCTGACGTGGAACTTGACCGTGGACCGGCTGACGAAGAGCTTCTCGGCGATGTCGGGATTGCTGTCTCCGTGCACCATCAGTCTGAGGATCTCGATCTCCCGCGACGTGAGGCCCTCGTCCTGGGCCGGCTCGGTCGCCGCCTTGATGAGCACCTGGGCGGCCTCCGGCGCGAGGGTGGAACGGCCCGCATGAGCCCCCCGGATGGCGTCGGCGAGCTCGTCGGCCGTGACGTTCTTGAGCAGGTAGCTGATGGCTCCGGCCTTGAGCGCGCCTTGGACCAGGTCGTCCTCCTTGTAGCTGGTGAGGGCGATCACCTGGACCTCGGGGCAGGCCTCCTTGATCCGCCGGGTCGCCTCGGCGCCGTCCACCTCCGGCATGACGAGGTCCATGAGCACCACGTCCGGGCGCAAGGACACGCACTTGCTCACGGCGTCCGCGCCTCCGGCGGCGTCACCCACGTGCTCGAGATCATCGAAGGCCAGCAGGAAGGCCGAGAGTCCGCTGCGCACGACGGCATGGTCGTCGACGATCATGACCTTGATGGGACGGTCTGCGTCCATCGTGTCTCCCCTCATTCCAGATACGCAGGATAGCGGCAATCACGGCCTCGCGAAAGGCGGCGCGCACATCGGCCGTCGATGATCCGCCTGGCCACCCGGCCAGGCTCAAGACTCACCGATCCGGCAGGTGCAAGTCTCACCGCGTGGCGGGCGCGTGCGGGAGCGCCCGGGGCCTACGCTGCGGCTGTGATGGGAGCCACCGGAGAACACCAAGGCTGCTTGCGCACCGTCCTGGCCGAGGGCCAGGCCGCAGTCCGCGATGCTTTGCGCATCCTGGTGACGCAGGGCCTCGGCATGCAGGTGGTCGACGAAGCCGAGACGCTTCAGGCGCTGGAACGCCAGGTGCAGACGCACCGCCCAGATCTCGCGATCGCGGACTGGGACCTGCTGGCCCGGTCCGCATCGGTGCTGGCGGGCGTGCGCGCCTGTTCGCCGGGTCTGCGCATCGTCGTCATCGGGCGGCGTCCGGAGATGCGCCCTGCCGCCCTGGCGGCCGGCGCCGACGGATTCGTCAGCAAGATGGACGCTCCCGACGTCGTCGTCCGCGTCCTCCAGTCTTGCCCCAAGACGACTGTCGAGACGACAGGGGGTCTGTCATGAACGAGTCGAGAGCCGTTCGCGCCGGCTCATGGGCCCGCACGATCCACACGCCGGGACCAGAACGTCGCGGCGGCCGGGATCATGGGGAACTCGAGGGTCGCGCCTGCGCCCTGCATCCGCACCACGAGCATCTGGACATCGACGAAGTCGACACGCGCTGGGCGATCGCCTGGTACCGCAACATCCAATCAATGACATCGAGGTCGGGGGAGAGTCATGTCGCAGCATAGAGACAACGGGAAGACCTGGGCCGGCAGGAGCAGCGGCCTCACCGAGCGCCTGGCGCGAACGAGCGCGCTGCATCCCTGGCGCACGATCGGCCTCTGGGCGATGCTCGTCGTCCTGGCCGTACTCGCAGTCGGCGCGCTGCTCGACAGCGGCCTTACTTCGGAGATGAAGTTCCGCGCCGCCAAGCCGGACAGCCTGGTCGGCCAGGAACTGCTCCAGCAGCGCCTGACGGGCCCGCAGAAGGTCACCGACCTGGTGATCGTACGGTCCGCCACGCTCACCGTCGACGACGCGGTCTTCAAGGCCTACGTCACCGACGTCGCCGCCAAGGTCCAGGCCCTCGGGCCGGACGTCGTCGCCGGCGTGGCGACCTACTATCAGACGGGTGATCCCACCGCCGTCTCGAAGGACAAGCACTCGACCCTGATCCCGGTCGTCATGGCCGGTAAGATGGACGACGCGCTCAAGAACGTGGACAAGCTCCACGAGACGGTCAGCGCGGCGCAGGGTCACGGGTTCACCGTGGCCCAGACCGGCGACGCCAGCATCAGCGAGATGTTCACCAAGCTGGCCGAGAAGGATCTGCAGCGCGGCGAGATCTTCGGCATCCCCGCCGCGCTCATCGTGCTGCTCATCGTCTTCGGCGCCGTGCTCGCCGCGTTCATGCCGCTGGTGATGAGCATCATCAGCATCGGCCTGGCCCTGGCGCTCACCGCGCTGATCGGACAGGTCTATCCGATGAACACCTTCGTGCTGAACATCCTGACCATGATGGGACTGGCCGTCGGCATCGACTACACGCTGTTCGTCATCAGCCGGTATCGCGAGGAGCGCGCCCGTGGCCTGGGCAAGATCGACGCCATCGCCGCCACCGGCGCCACCGCCAACCGCGCCATCTTCTTCAGCGGCATGACCGTCGTGCTGGCCATGTCCGGCATGGTCATCATCCCGCTCGACATCATGATCAGCATGGGCGTGGGCGTCATGCTCGTCGTCATCACCACGCTGCTCACGGCGCTGATCCTGCTGCCGGCCCTCCTCAGCCTGCTCGGCGACCGCATCAATGCCCTGCGGGTGCCGTTCGTCGGCAAGCTCGCTCTCAAACGCGCCAACGGCTCCGGCGGCCTCTGGGAGCGCCTCGCCCACAGCATCATGCGCCGCCCGGTGCCCTGGCTCACGGTAGCGGTCGTCGTGCTGCTCGTGGTGGCCGCCCCGGTGGTCGTCATGAAGAAGGGCAACAACACCGCCAGCGCCGCTCATCTGCCCGGCGGCGAGTACGCCAAGCAGGGCTGGGACATCCTCGACCGTGACTTCTCGCTAGGCAAGGCCAACCCGCTGATGATCGTGGTCGACGGCCAGGCCAGCTCGCCTGACGTCCAGCAGGCAGTCGATCGCCTGCAGGCGGCGATGAAGGCCGACGGGCGCTTCGGCCCCGCCCAGGTCACCGCCAACAAGGCCGGCGACCTGACCCTCGTCACCACCACGCTGGCGGGCGACCCCGCCGGAGAGACGACGCAGTCCCTCGTCAAGCATCTGCGCAGCGACATGGTCCCGGCCGCTGTCGATGGTACGTCGGCCAAGGTCTATGTGACGGGCAACACGGCCGGCGTCGTGGACTACCTCGGGTTCTTCGACACCTGGCTGCCGGTCGCGCTGGCCGTCGTCCTCAGCCTGAGCTTCGTGCTCCTGCTGGTCGCCTTCCGCTCGATTGTCATCCCGGCGCAGGCGATCGCCATGAACCTGCTCTCCGTCGGCGCCGCCTACGGCCTCATGGTCCTCGTCTTCCAGAAGGGCATCGGCGCCTCGCTGCTCGGTCTCACGCAGGTCGACACGATCGAGGCCTGGGTTCCGCTCTTCCTCTTCAGCCTGCTGTTCGGGCTCTCGATGGACTACCAGGTCTTCCTGCTCAGCCGCATCAAGGAGCGCTACGACCAGACGGGGGACACCCGCGAGGCTGTCGGCCACGGCCTGGGCCGCACCGGGAGCATCATCACCGGCGCCGCCGCCATCATGGTCTGCGTGTTCGGCGGCATGGCCACCGGCGAGCTGGTCATGTTCCAGCAGATGGGCTTCGGTCTCGCGGTCGCGGTGCTGATCGACGCCACCGTGGTGCGGAGCATCATCGTCCCGGCCTCGATGGAACTGCTCGGCGACCGCAACTGGTACCTGCCGCGCTGGCTCGAGTGGCTGCCCAACGTGGCCGTCGAGGGGCACGCACCCACTACGCACGTGCCCGGCGCCGCCCCTGCGCCTGCCTTCCGGCCGGCACCTCAGCCCGCCTACCGTCGCGAGAATGGGCATACCACGGCGGTCGAGTAGACGGGCAGCCTCCGGGACATCCCGGCGCCGCACGAGAACGAGAGGGCGGGAGGCCGATGGCCTCCCGCCCTCTGCGCTGGGCGTGTCAAGGAACAGCCATCCTCGACGACGGGTCGGCCAGGAAGCAGGTCGTGCACCCGCGTCAGAGCGGCGGCTCTTCCTCGAGGTCCACGTGACCACGGAGCGCGACGAGGACACCGGCCGCCAGGATCAGGGCGCCGCCGGCCAGTGTCCAGGCGGGAATGCGCTGACCAAGCAGAACGAGGGCGTAGAACGGCGCCGCCACCGGGGTCAGAAAACCCAGCACCGAGCTGTGCTGCATGCGCACCCGATGCGTGCCTTCCATCCACAGCGTGTAAGCGACCGCGGTGCAGACGGTGCCGAGCGTCAGGGCGACGAGCAGGTCGCGCATGCTGATGGCGTAGCCGACGGCCAGCGTCTGCCACAGCGCCAGGGGAAGCAGGAGCAATCCGTCCAGGGCGCTCTCGCTGAGCACGAGCGTGACGCTGTCAAGACTCCCCGCCAGACGCTTCACGAGAAGGGAGAAGCCGGCGTAGAGCAGACCACAGGCGAACCCGGCCGCCAGGCCGAGCGACGAGGCGTGGACACCGCCGCCGGTAAACGACGGGACGAGGATGACCAGCAGCCCGACCAGCGCCAGGCCGATGGCGAGGTAGACTGCCTTCTCTGTCGGGCTGCCGAGCAGCCGCGGCGCCAGCAGCGCCACCCAGACCGGCTGCATGAAGTAGAGGAAGGTGGCGAGCGCCACGCCGGTCTCGCGGATGGCGAAGAAGAAGAGCAGCAGGGTCGCCGCGTCGAACACGCCCATGAGCAGGAGGAGCCGCGGCACTCCGGGCGCGCGGATGCCGGAGAGCCGGCGCCGGCGGGCGAAGACGGCGGCGAGCACGACGAAGGCAACGGCGAAACGGAGCACGAGCAACACGCTCGGCGGCGCCGCAGCCAGAGTGACCAGCGTCCCGGAGAGGGCGACGAGGAGGTAGGCGACGACGACCATGACGTACCCCTGGGTCGCGCGGCTCTTCAGCACCGGACTCCCCGCGTGGAGTCACCTTCCGCGTCCGGCCCCCGGCGTACCGCTCGATCGGCGTCGCTCGGCATGTCCGCTCCTGGCACCCCCGCCCTCCTTGCTGCGCCCGGAGGTGCATTCTCGCACAGGGTGCGCACCTCCGTGGGGGGCGGATGAATGTGCGTTCCCCCGATCGTGGGGAGAGTCCGCCGTGGAGCCGGAAGGCTAGGCGAGACGCTTGACGGCCGCGTCCGAGAGCACGTCGGCTGCCTCGTTCAGACGTAGGCCCACGACATCGAGTCGCCGCAGCAACTCGCGGAGCTTGAGGACCTCCATCGAGAACTCGCAGCAGAACAGCTCGCTCAGCGCTTCGTCGTAGCGGCGCCGGATCTCGTTGGCCGACTTCTTGCACAGCAAAGCGGACTGGCTCGTCTCCTTCGGGTCCGCGGCGATCGTCTTCACCGCCCGGCGCAGGTCGTCCACCCCGCTCGCGGTGGCGTCGAGAAGCCCGAGGAACTCCCCTGAAGCCTCGGGCTTGTAGAGGTCCCACTCGCGCACGAAGTCACGCAGGTTGTCGAGCACGTCGTCGACCGAGCGCGACAAACGGAAGACGTCTTCGCGGTCGATGGGCGCCACCAGCACACCGGCGAGCTTGCCCACGAGTTCGCTGCGCAGGGTGTCACCCTTGTGCTCGATCTCGGCCATGCGGTCGTGCGCCTCCCCCGGATCGACCGCTCCCTCCGCCACCGAGCGTGCCAGCTGGCACGCCGTCAGGGTCTCTGCGAGCTGGCGATCGAGAATGGCGACGAGCCCTGCGGCGCCCCCCCGTTGCAGCTTGCGCAGCGCTCGACGAACATCTGTGACCTTCAACGCAGCATCCTTCCCGCCGCCGCCAGCGCGGCGGCTGCAGCTATGGAGAGCGGCAGCGTGACGATCCACGCCAGGCCGATCCGTGAGACTTCCTTCCAGCGCACGCTGAACGGGGAGGTCGCGACGCCGCTCCCCACGGCCGCCCCGGTCGCGGCCTGGGTCGAGGACACCGGCACCCCCAGCGCCGAGGTCGCCAGCACGATACAGGACGAGCCGATCGAGGTGGCGATGAAGTGCGGCGTGCGGATGTACATGACGCCTTCGCCGACGCGCGTCGCCATGACCCTCACCGTGAGCAGGATGCCGACACCGAACAGGGCCGCGATCGCCGACTGGCCCCCGACCGTCGCGGTCACCGGGTCGAGTTGAGCCGCGCTGCCAATGGCGACGATCGCCACCATCTTCTGGGCGTCATTCGCCGAGTAGGCAAAGCACTGCAGCAGGTAGCCGAGGTACTGCGTCTCACCGATGAAGCGGCGGGCGATGAAGCGACCCACCGGCCCGCGCATGACCTCATAGACGAGCCATCCAGCGGGGATGCTGAGGAGCGGCGCGGCGACGCCGATCACGAGCACCGTGGCCACCGTGGACCACTGCACCAGGAGGCCGGCGCCCAGGCCGGACCCGACGATGCCGCCGGTAAGGGCGAGTGTGAGGCTCGTAGGCGTACCGCGCCGGTTCAGTACGAAGACGACGACGAGGGCCGTGATGACGGCGGCGAGCATGGCCATCCTGCCGTCCGCGCCGCCGAACGAGACCAGCCGGTGCGCCAGCGTGGTCGCCACCGCGGTCCCGACCAGCAGCGGCACGCACGCCACGAGCGCCACCAGGATGACGATCCCGATGCCAGGTCTCACCGTGCGCGTGCGTGTGGCCATGGCTATCAGGGTCGCGCCGTCGTTGGCCCCGCTCACCAAGGCGAAGCCGCCGGCGGACGCGAAGAGCAGCGCCCCCCCGATTGTCATGTGACCGGATGCAAACGGACCTCCTGCACGGCCTCGCCGCCCGGGAGTCCTCGCCGGCGGACCAATGAACAGACCATGAGCATTACGTTGGGAAACGATGAACCATTTACTATATCTCGGCGTGACGCAAGCGCCTCGCGAGGCGGCGATGCTGACGTCTCACCGGACGCGACCGGCGCAGCACCCGTCACCCTGGTCAGTTTCGTGGCTCAGGCATCGACGCCACACCGGCGGCCCGGCTTGCGCCGTCCCGCGCAGCGCCGTCAGGCGGCGCGGAGCGGCGGCGAGTCGTCACGTCGGGCGCGGCGAGACCGTGCAACCCCGCTCGAGCATCGGGCCGACGCCGACCCCGGCGCCCGCACGACGAGCCGGGGTCAGTCCTCGTCGGGCACGGCGCCTCGGAACCAGCGCCAGACGAGCCTGAGAACGATGATGAAGCTCAGGATCAGCGCGAGCACGAAGCCCACGATGGCCAGCCGACCGACGGCGACCCACAGCGACGTCTCCAGCTTCAGCGCCGCGATGCCGTAGGAGGCGATGGCCGAGCCGACGAGCATGCCGACCAGCATGACGGCGATGACGATCTCGCGGCCGAGCCGTGTCAGTCTGCCGACCTCCCTGGACAGCTGCGACGTGTCCACAGTGACCTCGAATCGTCCCTTCTGATACTGGTCGAGCCATTTCATTGTCGCGCCCGAGAGACTCGGCAGGCGTTCGATGACGTCGCCGGCCGCCTCCATCACCTGCTTGGTCGCGATCTCGACGATCTTCTCGCCGGTGATGCTCTCGAGGACCATGTCGCGCAGCATCGGCACGCCCTCTTTGATGAGGCCGCTGTCGGTGGAGAGCGCGCGGGCCACGCTCTCGGTCTGCACCAGCGCTTTGACCGCCAGCGTCAAGTCGGAGTCGAGCCGCAGGCCGTGGACGCGGAGCACATCGAACCCCTCATTGGCGACCTGCCCGAACGAGGTGACCTGCCCATGCCCCATATAGCGGCCCATCCGGCGCACGAAGTCCCGCCGGAACCCCTTCTCGTCCACCTCCCCGGCGATGGGGACGCTCATGCCGCGCAGCGCCGACGCCATGCCCTCGGCGCTGCCTTGCTGGGCGACGACCATCAGCTGGCCCAGCCGCAAGCGCTTTTGGATGTCGAGCTCGCCCATCATCCCGAGATCGATGAACGTGAGCACGCCGGTGTCGAGGTTGACGAGCAGGTTGCCGGGATGCGGGTCGGCGTGGAAGAAACCGTCGACCGGGAGCTGCTTGACCAGCGCGCGCAGCGCGTTGCGGGCGATCTCCTCCCGGTCCAGCCCCGCCGCCTAGATCGCCTCGACATCGCTGACCTTGACGCCCTCCACGAACTCCTGGGTGATGATCTTGGAGGTCGAGAGCTGGGTGTAGATGACCGGTACGTGGATGCC
>CAVXJO010000015.1:0-63657 GCA_963762125.1 uncultured Thermoleophilia bacterium | reverse complement strand
TCGAGCTCTGCAAGGCCTGCGGGATCTGCATCGAGCTCTGCCCGGACAAGGTCTTCGACCGCGACAAGCTCGGGTACCCGGTGCTGGCGCGGCCGGAGGAGTGCAGCCAGTGCCTGCTCTGTGAGGTGCATTGTCCGGACTTCGCCATTGAGGTCAGACGGCGCAAGCGGAAAGGCACGGGCAAGCCGGCCGCCGGAGGCGCGCCGGCAGGACAAGCGTCGGCGCTCACGCAGGACGACCTCATCGCGGCGACGAGCGGCGCGCCCGGGGATGCCTGCGGCCACCACGACGAGGAGGGCTGAGATGGCCGCCACCACGGCCGCCAAGCCGCGCGCCGTCCTGCTGCAGGGCAACGAGGCCGTCGCCGAAGGCGCCATCGCCGCCGGGGCCCGCTTCTTCGCCGGCTATCCCATCACGCCGTCCACCGAGATCGCCGAGGTGCTCTCGCGCCGGCTTCCAGAGGTCGGCGGCACGTTCATCCAGATGGAGGACGAGATCGCCAGCATCGCCGCCGTGTGCGGCGCCTCGCTGGCGGGCGCCAAGGCGCTCACCGCCACGTCCGGCCCGGGCTTCAGCCTCATGCAGGAGATGATCGGCTTTGCCACGATGGCGCAGATCCCATGCGTGGTCGTCGACGTCATGCGTGGCGGGCCGAGCACGGGTCTGCCGACCGAGCCCGCCCAGGGCGACGTCATGCAGGCACGCTGGGGCACGCACGGCGAGCACTCGGTCATCGCGCTCGTGCCGAGCAGCGTCGAAGAGTGCTACACGCTCACCGTGGAGGCGTTCAACCTCTCGGAGCAGTACCGCACGCCGGTGATCGTCCTGTCCGACGCGCTGATCGGGCACATGCGCGAGGCCGTCGTCCTGCCCGAGCCCGGCACCATGCGGATCGCCGAGCGCGGCACTCCCGACTGTGAGCCGGACGAGTACGACACCATCTCGAGCACCCTCGACAACATCCTGCCGCGACCATCGCTCGGCTCGCCCTTCAAAGTGCACGTGACGGGGCTCGTGTACAACCGCCGCAGCGGCATGCCCGACACCGCCGACCCCGCCGCCGCCGCCGACCTCGGCCGGTACCTGCGCGAGAAGATCTACCACCACCGCGACGCGATCGTCCGCGTGGAGGAGATCGAGATGGACGGCGCCGAGGTCGCGATCTTCGCCTACGGCTCCGTAGCCCGCTCGGCCCTCGCCGTGGTGCGCAAGGCGCGCGCGCTGGGCGTGCGCGTCGGCATGATCCGGCCCATCACCCTCTGGCCGTTCCCGACACAGGCGGTGGAGCGCATGGCCGAGCAGGTGCGCACGGTGATCGTGCCCGAGATGAACATCAAGCAGATGAGTTGGGAGGTCCAGGCGGCGGTCGCCGGGCGCGCCAAGGTCGTGGACTACGGGCGTGTGGACGGCAAACTCATCACGCCCGACGAGATCTTCGAGCTCATCAAGCCCGAGTTCCACTATCACCGCTGGGAGGACGCATGAACAGCCACCGAAGGTGGGCTGTCGAGCGGTGCGCCGCAGTGGCGCCGCAGTGCGCGACGGCGCGAAAGGCGAAGACATGAGCGCCCTGGTCGACGAGCAACGGCTCGAGGCGGCCCCGACCGGCGACTACAAGCTGCCACGCATCAAGCCGCACCCCACGTCGGAGATCAAGCAGCACCTGCGCACGGCCAAGACGCTCTGGTGCCCGGGCTGCTCCAACGGCACGGTCACCCGGGCGCTCGTCGACGCGGTGCTCGGTCTCGAGCTTGACCCCGAGAAGGTCGTCGTCGTCGCCGGCATCGGCTGCAGCGGCCGCATCAGCGCCTATCTGGACTACTCGACGGTCCACACGGCGCACGGCCGCGCGCTGGCGGTGGCCACGGGCGTCAAGGCGGCCGACCCGTCGCTGCACGTCATCGTCGCCATGGGCGACGGCGACAGTTCCGCCATCGGCGGCAACCACTTCATCCACGCGGCGCGGCGCAACATCGACCTCACCGCGCTGGTCTTCAACAACTCGATCTACGGCATGACCGGCGGCCAGATGAGCCCGACGACGCACATGGGCGACAAGTCGACGACGAGCGTCTACGGCAACGTCGAGGCGGCGTTCGACCTCTGCGAACTGGCGCATGCCGCGGGAGCGACCTACGTCGCCCGCGGCACCTCCTGGGGCTACCAGCAGCTCGTCAATGTCCTCGCCGGCGGCATCGCCCACAAGGGCTTCGCCATGGTCGAGGCGATGTCGATCTGCCCCGTCTACTACGGGCGCTTCAACCTGTCGTCCGACCCGGCGGAGTTCCTCAAGAGCCAGAAGGAGCACGCCGTGCCGGTGGACACGTTCGATGAGGGAGAGACGCGCGTCCGCGACAGGTACCCGGTCGGGCTGCTGCACCACCGCGAGCGCGAGGAGTTCGTCACCGCGCTCGGGCACGTCAAGGAGCGCGCGCAGGAGGCAGACAATGGCTGAGGATTCCAGGCCCCCGCGTGTCGAGATCCGCTGCTCGGGCTCCGGGGGCCAGGGCATCCTGCTGGCCGCGGCGATCATCGCGGAGGCCGCCGCGGCGCTCGGCCGGCACGTGGTGCAGACGCAGACCTACGGGCCCGAGGCCCGCGGCGGCGCCTCCAAGGCCGAGGTCATCGTCGCCGGTGAGCCGATCGACTACCCGGAGGTCCAGCTCGCGGACGTGAGTCTCGTGCTCTCGCAGGCCGCGTACGATAAGTACGCCGCGGACACGCGGCCCGAAGGTCTGCTGATCTACGACTCCGGGCTGGTCGAGCCGGACCCGGACGACGCGTCCGTCGTCCGGTGCGGCCTGCCGTTCACCCAAGTCGCGTCCGATGAGCTGGGCAAGAAGGTCGTCACCAACATCGTCGCCGTTGGTGCGCTGGCGCGGATCAGCGAGGTGCTGCCGGTTGACGCCGTCCGCGACGCGGTGCTGAGCCGCGTTCCGGCGCGCTTCAGGGAGCTCAACGGACGAGCGTATGACCTCGGGCTGAAGCTCGGCGAGGAGGCCGTCGCCATGCTGGCGACCTCCTCCTCCAGCCGGACCTCGTAGACTGGGCATCGACATGGACCTGCTCGAACACCAGGGAAAGTCGCTCTTCGGGGAGGCCGGCCTGCCTGTGCTGCCCTCGGTCCTCGCCAAGACGCCGGGCGAGGCGCGGCGGGCAGCCGGGCAGCTCGGGCCGCGGGTCTGCGTCAAGGCGCAGACGAAGACCGGCGGTCGCGGCAAAGCCGGCGGCATCCGCGTGTGCAGCTCCGCCGCCGAGGTCGAGGCCGCAGCCGCCGAGATCCTCGCCATGTCCATCCACGGTCATCCCGTCGAGGCGCTGCTCGTCGAGCGCGCCGTCGACATCGCGCGCGAGCTCTACCTCGCGATCACCGTCTCGCGCGAGGTCCGCGGGCCCATGCTGATCTTTGCGCGGGAGGGCGGGGTGGAGATCGAGGAGCTCGCACGGCGTGCGCCGGACGCCATCGTGCGTCGCCCCATCGACCCGCTGCTCGGCCTGCTCGAGTACCAGGTACGCGATGTGGTCGAGGCGGCCGCGTTCGGCCCCGAAGAACCAGGCGGTACCGGGGCCGGCAAGGCGCTCGCCGCCGTCTGCCGCTCGCTGTGGAGGCTGTATCGCGACCGCGATGCCACGCTGGCCGAGGTCAACCCGCTCGTCCTCACCAGCGGCGGCGAGCTCGTGTGTCTCGACAGCAAGGTGACGGTCGACGAGAACGCGTTCTACCGCCACTCCGACATGGTGCCGCCGGCGCCCGAGGACGTGCGCGAGGCCAAGGCCCGCGCCGCGGGCCTCGCGTTCGTCCCGCTGGACGGCGACATCGGCGTCATCGGCAACGGCGCTGGGCTCGTGATGAGCACGATCGACCAGATCGCAGCAGCGGGCGGCAGGGCCGCGGACTTCTGCGACATCGGCGGCGGCGCCCGCTCCGAGGTCGCGCAGGCCGCCCTCGAGGCCGTGTTCGCAGGACCGCCGGTCGCCGCCATGATCGTCAACATCTTCGGCGGTATCACCCGCTGCGAGGACGTCGCCAAGGGCCTCGTCGAGGCGATCAAGGCGGCGGGCGTGGACGCGCCCGTCGTGGTGCGCCTCGACGGCAACGCCGCCGAGGAGGGCCACGCCGTGCTCGAGGCCGCCGCCCTCCCCAACGTCACGCTGGCGCTGGACCCAGACGAGGCGGTGCAGCTCGTGGTCGACATCGCGCGCAAGCGCGAGACCGGAGTGGGAACGGCCGAGGCGGCTCTCGCCGCGGCCGTCGACGTCGCCGCAGCGGCCATGGAGGCCGCGAGCGCCGATACCGACGCGCGGGGAGGAGAAGCCTGATGGCCATCCTCGTCGACAATGCCACCCGCGTGCTCGTCCAGGGCGTCACCGGTCGCGAGGGTGCGTTCCATACGCGCCGCATGCTCGCCTCCGGGACCAACGTCGTCGCCGGCGTGACGCCGGGACACAGCGGTGAGACCGTGGACGGCGTCCCCGTCTTCGACAGCGTCCATGAGGCCGTCGCGCATATCCGCGCCGACGTCTCCGTCATCTTCGTGCCGGCGCCGCGCACCCGCGACGCGCTGTTCGAGGCAGCCGACGCGGGCATCAAGCTCATCGTCTGCATCACCGAGGGCATCCCGGTGCGCGACATGGCCGAGGTCATGGCGCACCTGCCGCGGCGCGGCGCCAGGCTCATCGGTCCCAACTGCCCCGGGCTCATCACGCCTGCCCGCTGCAGCGCCGGCATCATGCCGTCGGAGATCTTCATGCCCGGCGCCGCCGGCGTGGTCTCGCGCTCGGGCACGCTCACCTACGAGGTCGTGCACGAGCTCACGCAGGCCGGTATCGGTCAGTCCACCGCCGTCGGCATGGGCGGCGACGCCGTCCACGGCATCGGCTTCATCGAGTGTCTGGAGCTCTTTGAGGCCGACCGTGAGACCGAGGGCATCGCGCTCATCGGCGAGATCGGCGGCGACGACGAGGAGCGGGCGGCGCTCCACATCCGCGACCACATGAGCAAGCCGGTCGTCGCCTACGTGGCCGGCCACAGCGCGCCGCCCGGCCGCCGGATGGGCCACGCCGGCGCCATCGTGGAGGGTACGTCAGGCACGGCCGCGACCAAGGCCGCCGCTCTCGAGGCGGCCGGCATCCCGGTGGCGGCTTCCCCGTCCGAGCTCGCGCGCCTGCTCGGAGAGGCGATCAAGAGGAGAAGGACCACATGACGCAGCTCGTCATCGGCGACGCGCCGCTCACCATCGATGAGGTCATCGCCGTCGCGCGCGGCGGGGCCGAGGTGTCCATCGGTGCGGCCGCGCGCGAGCGCATCAAGGCCGCCTACGACGTGGTCGCCGGTGTGATCGCGCGCGAGCAGGTCGCTTACGGCGTGACCACCGGCTTCGGCCAGCTGGCGACGACGCACATCCCCGTGGACAAGGTGCAGGAGCTGCAGCAGAACCTGGTGCGCAGTCACGCCGTCGGCCTGGGCGCGCCGCTCTCGCGCGAGGTCGTGCGCGCCGCCATGACCATTCGCCTGAACACCATGGCGCGCGGCCACTCTGGCGTCAGGCTCTCGGTGGCCGAGCACCTGGCCGCGTGCATCAACGCCGACCTCATCCCGTGGGTACCGTCGCGGGGCTCGCTCGGCGCCTCCGGCGACCTCGCCCCGTCCGCGCATCTCGTGCTCGCGATGATGGGCGAGGGTGAGCTGCTCACCGAGGACGGGCGGCGCGAGCCGAGCGGGCCCGCTCTGCAGGCCGCCGGGCTCGCGCCCGTCTCTCTCGAGGCCAAAGAGGGCCTCAGCCTCCTGAACGGCACCCAGTTCATGGCCGCCATCGGCTGCATGCTGGTGGCCGACGGCGAGGCGCTCCTCGACTCCGCCGACCTCATCGGTGCGATGAGCCTCGAGGGCCTGCGCGCCTCTGTCGGCCCGTTCCAGGAGCGCATCCAGGCGCTGCGGCCCATCCCCGGACAGCTCGTGACGGCGGCCAACGTCCGCCGCGCCACCGCAGGCAGCGCGATCATGCTCAGCCACCTCAACTGCGACAAGGTGCAGGACGCCTATTCTCTGCGCTGCATCCCGCAGGTGCACGGCGCCTGCCGCGACGCACTCGCCTGGCTGCGCCGCGTGGTCGGCGTCGAGGTCGACTCGGTGACCGACAATCCGCTCATCTTCCCGGACTCCGGGGAGATCATCTCGGCCGGCAACTTCCACGGAGAGCCGCTCGCGCTGGCGCTGGACCTCGCGGCGATGAGCCTCGCCGAGATCGCCTCCATCAGCGAGCGCCGGACCTTCCGCATGCTGACGAGCTCGCTCAGCGAACTGCCGCCGTTCCTCACCACCGACAGCGGCCTCAACAACGGCTACATGATCGCCCAGTACACCGCCGCGGCGCTGGTCAGCGAGAACAAGGTGCTCTGTCACCCGGCGAGCGTGGACTCGATCCCGAGCTCTGGGGACCAGGAGGATCACGTGAGCATGGGCATGACGGCGGCGCTCAAGGCGCTGGACGTGCTCGGCAACGCGCAGAAGGTGCTGGCGATCGAGGCCGTCTGCGCCGCCCAGGCGATCGACCTGCTGACGCCGCTGGAGCCCGGCCCCGGTACCGGCGCCGGGCGATCGGTGATCCGCGAGTTCGCGCCCACGCTCGAGCGGGACCGGTATCTGGCGCCCGAGCTGGAGGCGGCGGCGGACGCCGTCGCCGCCGGCCGCTTCGCGGCGATCGTGCGCGGCGCCGCGGCGGACACCAGCGAAGGAGCCCCCGAATGAATGCCCGCCGCAGAAAGGCCGCCGAAGGCGAGCCTTCGTGCGCGGCGGCGCAGCAGCACCGCACATCAGGCATCGAGCGGGGCGCCGGTGGGGCACCGCTCCGTGTCCGCTGCGACCTGGTCGTGCGCGGCGCGAGCGAGGTCGTCACGATGGTCCCCGGCGCAGGGCAGGCGGCGCCCGCCGGCCCCGGCGCCTCCGTCGACCTCGGCGTGATCACGCGCGGCGCCGTCGCCGCACGCGACGGCCGCGTCGTCTGGACCGGTCCGGAAGCCGAGATCGCCGCCGCCCTCGAGATCCCGGACGACGCTCGCGTCGTCGACGTCGAGGGCGCCGCAGTGGTGCCCGGCTTCGTCGACGCCCACACGCATTTGACGTGGGCGGGCGAGCGTGCGGCCGAGTACGGCGCCCGCCTCGGCGGCGCCACCTACCTCCAGATCCAGGACTCCGGTGGCGGCATCAACAGCACGGTGCGCGCGACGCGGGCGGCGACGGAGGAGCAGCTCGCCGCCTCGGCCGCGCGCCGCCTCGACTCCTTCTTACGGCACGGCACCACGACGCTCGAGGCCAAGACCGGCTACGGGCTCACCCTCGAGGACGAGCGCAAGCAGCTGGCCGCGGCCAAGGTGCCGCACCCGCTGCGCCGCGTGCACACCGTCCTCGCGGCGCACCTCACGCCCGAGGAGTACGCCGGCCGCGACGACGAGTACATCACGCTCGTCTGCGACGAGATCCTGCCGGCGCTCGCCGGCCAGGCGGAGTTCGTCGACGTCTTCTGCGACGAGGGCGCGTTCACCGTCGCGCAGGCGCGACGCGTGCTCGCAGCCGGACGCGCCCTCGGCTACCGGCTCAAGATGCATGCGGAGGAGCTGGCGCACACGGGGGGCACGGCGCTGGCAGCTTCTCTCGGCGCCGTCTCCGCCGACCACCTCATCCATATCGACGGCGAGGACATCGCCGCGCTCAAGGAGGCGGGCACCGTCGCCGTCCTGCTCCCCGGCACGAGCTACACGCTGCACACTACCTACGCGCCGGCGAAGGAACTGCTCGCGGCCGGCGTGACCATCGCTCTCGCGACCGATTTCAACCCCGGCAGCTGCTACAGCGAGAACCTGCAGATGGCCATCTCGCTCGCCTGTCAGGAGGACCGGCTGACGCCGGCCGAGGCCCTCCGCGCCGCCACCTTGGGCGGCGCGGCCGCGCTCGGCCTGCAGCACGAGGTCGGCAGTCTCGAGCCGGGCAAGCGTTGCGACCTGCTCGTCCTCGACTCCTCCACGCACCAGGAGCTCCCGTACCACTGGGGCGTCAACCTGGTCACCGGCGTGATCGCCGGGGGCAACGTCGTCGTGCGCGACCGCCGGGTCGTGCGCGACGAGGACGTCGCCGGTCCCATGTACGCCACCTCACCAGCAGACGGAGGCCCCTCGTGACCCTCATCGAGTGCATCCCCAACTTCAGCGAGGGCCGCCGGCCCGAGGTGATCGATCAGATAACCGACGCTGTGCGCAGCGTCGCCGGCGTCAGCCTGCTCGATGTGCAGAGCGACCCGACGCACAACCGCTGCGTGGTCACGTTCGTCGGCCACGAGGGACCTATCGCCGAGGCGGCGTTCCGCGCCGTCGAGAAGGCCTCCGAGCTGATCGACCTCAACCAGCACGACGGCGCGCATCCACGCTTCGGAGCGACCGACGTCGTGCCGTTCGTCCCGCTCCGCGCCGAAGACACGCCGGCCTGCATCGAGACAGCGCAGCGGCTCGCGAAGCGGGTCGCCGCAGAGCTTTCGATCCCCGCGTTCCTCTACGAGGACGCGGCCCGCATCCCAGAACACAAGAACCTCGCCGTCATCCGCGGCAAGGGCTTCGAGGAGATGCGCGAGATCATCGGCAGCGAGCCCTCGAAGACGCCTGACGAGGGCGAGGCGCGCGTGCACGCGACGGCCGGGGCCGTCGCTGTCGGCGCACGCTTCCCGCTCATCGCCTTCAACGTGAACCTCGACGCGGATGACCTCGATCTGGTCAAGCGCATCGCTGTCGAGATCCGCGAGCGTGACGGCGGCATGAAGTGTGTCAAGGCCATCGGGCTGCAGCTCGAAGACGGCGCCGTTCAGGTCTCGATGAACCTCACCGACTACCGCGTGACGTCGATGGCCGACGTCGTCGCCGCCGTCGGGGATCGCGCGGCAGCCGCCGGCGTGTCAATCCGCGAGAGCGAGATCGTGGGCCTCCTGCCGCAGGACGCGCTGGTACGGCTGGCGCAGTCGACGCTCTACGCGACGGGCTTCGACCGCGACCAGGTCCTCGAGGCCCGGGTCCTGGACACGCTGCTGTGAGCGCCGCGGGCACGACTGTAGCGGGCGGCCGCATCCTGATCACCGGGCTGCGCCTGACGCCGCTCTTCCTGACGTTCAAGGAGCCGTACCACTGGGCCGGTCGCGTCGACTACGGCTCCCCGGTGGTGCTCGTCGAGGTCGAGACCGACGCGGGCATCACCGGCGTCGGCGAGTCGGTCTCGTCGCTCGCCGCCGAGGGCACCGTCGCGGCGCTCCGCTGCGTCGAGGCGCTGTTCATCGGCCAGCCCATCCACGACGTGGCGCGGCTGGTGCACGAGGCGCGCCACCTCGGCAGCTTCAACCACACGCCGTGGCACGCCGACTTCGTGCTGGCCGGCGTCGAGATGGCGCTCTGGGACGCGATCGGTAAAGCCGCCGGGCAGCCGGTGTACCGGCTCCTGGGCGGCGCGGTGAGAGACGAGGTCGACTACTTCGGCTTCGTCCAGGGAGACATGACCGAGGAGCTGGTGGAGCACGCCCGCGACCTTGCGGCGGCGGGCTACGGCGTCATCTACCTCAAGGTCGGCCGCGGCGACGAGGCAGACGTACGGAACACGGCCGCCGTGCGCGAGGCCATCGGCGACTGCCGCCTGCGCGTGGACCCCAACTGCGCCTGGAGCGTTCCCGACGCCATCCGCATGATCCATGCGCTCGAGCCCTACGGCATCGACTGGGTCGAGCAGCCGACGACCCTGCTCAGCGTCACGGCCATGCGCCAGGTCCGCGAGGCGGTCCACGTACCCATCGCCGCCGACCAGGCGGTCCTGACGGCGGCCGACGTCTACGACTTCGTCCGTCAGCGCGCGGCCGATGCGATCGTCCTCTCGCCGCACGAGGCCGGCGGCCTGCTCGCCTTCCGCAAGGCCGCCGCCATCGCCGAGGCCGCCGGCATCCCCGTCTGCCTGCACGGTCAGAGCGTCTCCGGGATCACGGATGCGGCGCAGCACCATCTCGGCCTCAGCACGGCGAACCTTACCGACGGCAACCAGATCATGCATCAGCTGCTCGTCGAGGACCTGGTGAGCGCACCGGATCTCACACCGAGGCGGGGCAGGATCGGCCTCCTCGAGAGCCCGGGACTCGGCGTCGTGCTCGACCGCGACGCGGTCGCCCGCGCCGCCGAGCGTTACGCCAAGGGAGACTTCTCGTGAGGGTCCTGATGGCCGACCAGAAGCTCGTCACCGAGGTCGCCCCGATGGAGGAGGCCATCGCGACGATGCGCAGAGCGCTCAGCATGCTCGCTGCGGGCGATGTGATCATGCCGCTGCAGAGATGACACTCTTCAAGTCGCTCGGCATCGCGATTGAGGATCTTGCTGCCGCTCGCGGTGCGTACGAGATCGCCCGCGAGCAGGATCTCGGCACCTGGGTCGAGATCGGCGGCCTACGCTGCGGCAGGGCCGGGGAGGGATGACGTGGCTGTAGCGCCCTACCCCGAGTTCTTCAACGACGTCTTCGGGCCGGTGATGCAGCCCGGCTCCAGCTCGCACACCGCGGGGCCGTGTCGCCTTGGCTACCTCGCCGGCTGCCTGCTCGGAGAGCCGGTCGCCAGGGCGCGCATCGAGCTGGACGAGGAGGGATCGTTCGCCGGCACCTTCGGGATCATGGCCGAGGACCGGGCGATGGTGGCGGGCATCCTCGGCTATCTGCCCGACGACCCCCGGCTGTTCCGCAGCTTCGAGCTCGCCGAAGAGGCCGGCGTCGCCGTCGAGTTCGCCTTCACCGAGATCACCGAGAGCAAGCACCCCAACGCCATCAAGTTCATCCTGACCGGCGAGAGCGGGCTGATGGTCGACCTGGTCGGCGACTCCACCGGGGGCGGGATGGTCGAGACGGTGACGGTCGACGGCTTCCCCTACAGGACGTTGGGTGACGCCTTCGTGCTGCTGGTGCAGGATCCGCAGGAGGCCCTGAGCGACGGGAAGCTCGAGCGGCTCAGGGCCGCGCTCCCCGACGTGGTCGACGCGCAGACCGTGCACGTCGACGGCCGGGGGGTCCTGTGCGCCTTCGCGCTGCCCGTCGAGCCTGACCTCGCGGCGCTTCGGGAGGTGCTGAACGGCGACGTGCCGGTGCTCCGGCTGGCGCTGCTCCGGCCGCTTCTGCCGGTCGTGAGCCAGCCGGACCGAAAGCCCCAGCTCTTTGACACCATGACGCGCTGGCGTGAGCTTGCCGCCGAGCGCGACGCCGCACTCTGGGAGGTCGCTGTCCAGTACGAGATGGACGCTTCCGGCTGGCCGCGCGGCTGGGTCGTCGACCGCATGCGCGCGCTCTCGCTGGTCATGCGCCGGCAGACGCGCGCTGTGTACGAAGAGGACCTGTCCGCCCCGGACAGCCCGTTCAAGCCGGACTTCGCCGGCCGCTGGGCGAAGCACGCCGAGACGCCGGCGCGCGTCAGCGACGGCATCACGGCGCAGACGATCAAGTACGCGTACGGCGCCGGCGCCGGTGTGCCCGGCATCGAGAACGTACCAGGGCCCATGGGCGGCGGGGCAGGCTACATCTACGCCGCCCTCAGCGCCGTCCAGGAGGCGCGAGGCTTGAGCGACGACGATCTTCTCCGCGGACTCTTCGTCGCCGCCGGCATCGGCGCCATCGCCTACACCAGGACCGAGCCTACCGGTGAAGTGCTAGGCTGTACGGGCGAATCAGGCGTGTGCGGCGCGATGGCCGCCGCGGCGATCGCCGAGATGGTCTGCGGGTCCCCCGAAGCTGTCGAGAACGCGGCCTCGCTCGCCCTGCAGGCGTTCATCGGCTTGCCGTGCGACCCGATGCCGGGTGGCTTGAGTCAGCCCTGCCGCAGCCGCATCATGGCGGCGACGTGCATGGCGCACGTCTTTGCCGATCTGGCGCTCGCCGGCCACGAGGCGGTGCTGCCTTTGCACGAAGCGATCGACGTGGCGGACGGCATCGGCCGCGCCCTGCCGCCCGAGTTGCTGTGCACCTCGGAGGGCGGGTGCTGCGCGGCGCCGGCGGCGCAGGCCCGCAGGGCCGAGTACCGGCGCTGGTTCGACGAGAGTCGCCCGGAGGACAGACCTCCGGGCAACCTGATCTGACGACGGACGAAGACGAACGAGAGGTGAACGACAGCTTGACCGAGGACCTGCAGTACGTCGGGGGTAGCTACCCCGTCCACGATGTGGCCCAGAAGGTGACGGGGGAGCTCATCTACGGCAGCGACTTCAGCGTGCCGGGCATGCTCCACGCCAAGCTCATTCTGAGCACGATCCCGCATGGCATGGTCAAGCGGATCGACGTCTCACGCGCAGAGGCCATGCCGGGCGTCGTCAAAGTCTTCTCGCACGTGAACTCGCCGATGGACCGGTTCTGCCGGGCCCGCATCCACCCCGGCCAGGACCTGGCGCCTCACGACGAGACGCTGTTCAGCGAGCACGTACGCTTCGTCGGGGACCGCGTCGCCGCGGTGGTGGCGACGAGCAGGGCGACCGCCGAGGCGGCCGCAGCGCTCATCGAGATCGAGTACGAGGAACTTCCGCCCCTGCTCACCGTCGACGAGGCGCTGGCCAGCACCGACGTGCTTGTCCACTCCACCGGCAACGTCGCCTACGAGAGCGAGGTCGACAAGGGCGAGCGCCCCGACCTCGAGGGCGCCGTGATCGTCTCGTCGTCGACCAGCACGCCGCGCGTCCATCACGCCGCGCTGGAGCCACACGTCTGCATCGCCCAAGGCCACAGCACCGGCGGCATGACCGTCTGGACCACGAGCCAGGGAGTGTACGCCGCCCGCACCGTCATCGCGGAACTGCTCAGCATGGAGTACCACCGCGTGCGCGTCATCAAGGTCCCGATGGGCGGCTCGTTCGGCGGCAAGACCGAGTACATCATCGAGCCGGTCGTCGCCTTTCTTGCCAAAGAGACCCGGCGTCCGGTCAAGCTCCTCCTCGACCGCGAGGAGTGCATGGTAGCGACGATGGTCCGACCCGCCACCTGGACGACGATCCGTACTGCCTGCACCCAGGAGGGCGTCCTGCTCGACTTCGAGGCGGCGTCGACGCTGGATTCCGGCGCCTACGCCTCCAGCACGCCGGATTACTCCATCCACATGTGCAAGAAGGTCACCAAGCTGTATCGGGTGCCGCACTACCATCACCTGAGCCGCGCCGTGCTCACGAACACGCCGGTCGGGGGCGCCGCCCGCGGCTGGGGCGCCCCGGAGATCGCGGCCGCCGTGGAGATCCACATGGACCGGGTGGCGGCCGCTCTGCGGCTCGACCCGGTCGAGCTGCGCCTCAAGAACATGGTCGAGCCCTTCGACACCGACCTCGTCACCGGCCTACCGCTCGGCGACGCGCGCGTACGCGAGTGCCTCGAGCGCGGCGCCGTTGCCTTCGACTGGGCGGCGCGCCGGGCCCGCCCTGCAGGGCGAGGCCGTCTGCGCCACGGCGTGGGCGTCGCCGCCGGCGCCCACAAGAACGGCATGTTCGGGGCTTTCCCCGAGGCCAGCAACATGTCGCTGAAGATGAACGAAGACGGCACCTTCGAGCTCAACGCAAGCCTGCACGACCCCGGCTGCGGCGTCGTGACGACGATGAAGGTCATCGTCGCCGAAGTGCTCGGGGTGCATCCCGACCGCATCGCCGCGGGGGAGGCCGATACGGCGACGACGCCGTTCGACTACGGCACCTACGGCAGCCGCGTGACCTACGTCGTCGGCCAGTGCGCCCGCGTGACCGCCGAGAAGGTCAAGGGACGGCTCCTCCAGGTCGCCTCCGAGCTGCTCAAGGAGCCGGTCGTACACCTGTACACGCGGGACGGCGCCGTACGCGTCAAGCACGACGCGGGGCGCGCGATCGCCTACCGTGACATCGCGCGTCTGAGCGAGATGCGTCACGTGCCGTCAATCGCGGCGTCGACGACGTACTACGCTGTCTCCAACCCCGCCTCGTACTCGGTGCAGTTCGCCGAGGTGGAAGTGGACACCGCGACCGGCCTCGTTGCGGTCAGCGACTTCCTCGCGGTCGCCGATGTGGGGCGGGCGATCAACCGCGGTATGGTCGAGGCCCAGTACCAGGGCGCCGTCCAGATGGGCATCGGCTACGCCCTCTACGAGCGCCTCGACGTCGACGATCGAGGGCGCAGCGGAGTCGACGGCTTCAAGAATTACCACATCGTCAACGCGCCAGACATGCCCGATATCCAGGTGCTCCTCGTGGAGCACGAGGGAGACGATGGACCGTTCAGCGCGAAGAGCGTGGGCGAGATCGCCACGGTGCCGACTGCTCCGGCGGTCGTCAACGCCGTCAACAACGCCTTGGGTACCAGGCTCTCCGATCTGCCGCTCTTCCCGGAGCGCATCATCGCCGCCCTTCACGAGCCCGAGGAGGTGCCGACGTGCAGCTCCTGCTGACCGTGAACGGCCTGCCCTATGAGGTGGAGGCGCGTCCCACCGCGCGCCTGCTCGACGTCCTGCGCGAGCAGCTCGGACTGACGGGCACCAAAGAAGGCTGCGCCGAGGGTGAATGCGGCGCCTGCACCGTGCTGGTCGACGGCAAGGCCGTAAACTCATGCGTCATGCTCGCCGTCCAGGCACGCGGCAAGAAGATCCTGACGGTCGAGGGCCTCGCCGAGGGCGGCGAGCTCGACCTCCTGCAGCAGAAGTTCGTCGAGTACGGCGCGGTCCAGTGCGGCTACTGTACGCCCGGCATGCTGCTGTCGGCGAAGGCGCTGCTGATGGCCAATCCGGCGCCCTCCGAGCAAGACATCCGCATCGCGCTGGCCGGCAATCTCTGCCGCTGTACGGGCTATGCGGCGATCGTCGCCGCGGTGAAGGCGGCGAGCGGCCATGACGCGACGCCGGCCATGGTGCTTCCGGGCGAAGCGGGAGAACTCGCCGCTGAAGTCAGCACCGACCCAGAGACCTTGGCCATCGTGGCGGAAGTCGTCGAGGCGGCCGCGGCCGGGCTGACGGAAGGCGCCGCCCCGGCTCCAGAGGCGTTCCCCTCTCCGGGGTCGCCCGCCGTACCGCCGGGAGCCCCGGCCACATCGACCGGCGGCCCCTCCACCCCGCCCGCCGCTCCTGAAGGAGATGAGTGACATGCCCGTGACTGACGTCGTGACGCCGGCGGGCATCGACGAGCTGGTGGCCGCGCTCAAGGCGGCCACGCCGCGGACGCGGCTGCTCGCCGGCGGCACCGACCTGGTTCGCGCCATCCGGCTGCCGGGCGGTGAGCCGGACGTGATCATAGACCTGACGGGGCTCCGGGAGCTCTCCTACGTCCGCCTGGACGCCGGCACGCTCCATGTCGGCGCGACGACGACGTTCAGCGAGCTGCGGAGGGACGCGCTTGTGCGCACGCACGCCCAGTGCCTGGGCCTCGGGGCTGCCCAGGTCGGTTCGGTGCAGATCCGTAACGTCGGTACGATCGGCGGCAACATCGCCAACGCGTCGCCGTGCGCCGACGGCGCGACGGCGCTCGCTGCTCTCGGCGCCGACGTCGCCACCGTGGACGGCTCCGGGACGTCCAGGACCCGCCCGCTGGGCGAGATCCTCCTCGGGCCCAACCGCACGAGTCTTGCCCACGACGAGGCGATCACCGAGTTCTCCTTCGCGGCGCTCGGACCGGAGCATCGGTCGGCCTTCGCCAAGATCGGCTCGCGCACCGCGGTGAGCGTCGCGCGCCTGAGCGCCGCGCTGGTCGTACGCTTCGACGCCGCCGCGGGCGCCCTCGCCGATGTGCGCGTGGCACTCGGCGCAGTGGGTGAAGCCGCCTTCCGCGTGCCGCGCCTGGAGCAGTCCCTGAGCGGCCTTCCTGCCGACGAGGAGACGGCTCGACTCTTCGCCGAGGGATGTGTTGCTGCGGTGCAGGAGTCGATCCCCGGCCGCTACTCGCTGCCGTACAAGCAGCATGCGGCAGTGGGATTGGCGTACGATGCCTGGAACATGCTCGCGCTGGGCCCGCCCTGCGAGCCCGCCTGGGCCTAAGGAGGCGCGCGCAGCCGCGTCAGAAGGAGCCGTACGCCGCGCTGCCGACCGTCAGAGCGTTGGCTCCCGCTCCGGCTCGCTGGCCCGCTGCAACCGGCGCAGTTCATCCGGGGGGATGTGGCACGTGTAGGTGTGCCCGTGCCCGGCGTCCATGGCCGGAGGAACCTGCTCCACGCAGATGTCGCCGAGGAACCGGTGGCAACGCGTGTGGAAGCGGCAGCCCGTGGGTGGGTCGGTGAGGCTCGGCATCGACCCTCGCAGCGGGATACGTGCCTGCTGCTTCTCGAAGTCCAGCCTCGGGATCGAGCTCAGCAGTGCCTCCGTGTAGGGGTGGTGAGGCGGGTCGAACACGTCCGCCGCCGCCCCCACCTCGATGAGCTCGGCGAGGTACATGACGCCGATGCGGTCGGAGATGTAGCGCACGACCGCGAGGTCGTGGCTGATGAAGACGTAGGACGCTTGCTCCTTGGTCTGCAGCTCCACGAGCAGGTTGAGGATGCTGGCCTGCACGGAGACGTCGAGGGCTGAGGCCGGCTCGTCGCAGATCACAAGGGTCGGGTCGCCGGCGAACGCGCGCGCGATGGCGATGCGCTGCTTCTGACCACCGGAGAGCTCGGTGGGCTTCTGGAAGAGGAAGCGCGGCTCGACGCGCACGTCGGCGGACAGCTTGTCGACCTTGGCGCGCACGGAGCCGCCCTTGCCGCCGCTCAGTTTGCGCACGGCGCGCGTGAGGATGGCGCGAGTGCTCCAGGCGGGGTTGAGCGTGGAGTCCGGGTTCTGGAAGACCATCTGAATGGCGCGCAGCGCCTCCTGGGGGCGCTTGCCGGCGGTGGACCTGAGCACGTCGCCCTCGAAGCTGATGGCGCCCGAGTCCGCCGGGATGAGCCCGGTGACGCACTTGGCCAGCGTCGTCTTGCCGCTGCCCGACTCGCCGACGAGGCCGAAGGTCTCGCCTTTGCGCAGGCTGAGGGAGACGTCGGCGACGGCGGTCAGTTGCCTGCGGCCGTCCTTGAAGGTGCGCACCACGCTGTCGATGTCGAGCACGTCGCCCACGTCGTCGCCGCGCTCCTCAAGGCTCTTCGCGAGGACCGGCACCATCTGCGGCATCTCCTCGACCACGGCCGAGAAGTAGCAGCGTGCGTGGCGGTCGGCGATGCCGACGGGGTTCGCGTGGTGGGGCGAGTAGGCAGCCGGGTCCGGCGGCCCTGCCTCGGCCTCGGCCCGGCCCACGGTCCCGGCGTCGCTCGGCCACGCGAAGAGGTCGGGCTCTCGGCGTCTGCAGACCGGCTGCGCCATCGGGCAGCGCGCGGAGTAGGTACATCCTTCGAGCGGTTCGCCGAGGGCGGGCAGCGTGCCGGGGATCGTCTGGAGCGCGGCGTCGGTCTTGTTCATTCCGAAGCGCGGCACGCAGCGCAGCAGGCCCATCGTGTAGGGGTGCCGCGGATCGGTGAAGATCTGCCGCGCCGGGCCCTCTTCGACCAGCCGCCCGGCGTAGAGCACGCCAACGCGTTCGCACAGGCGGGCGACGAGGCCCAGGTTGTGCGTGATGAGCAGGATCGCCGCGTTGATGCGCCCGCGCAGCTCTTCGATGAGGTCGAGGATCTCGGCCTCGACCGTCGCGTCGAGGCCCGTCGTGGGCTCGTCGAGGATGAGCAGTTGCGGGTTCACGGCCAGCGCCATGGCGATAACGACGCGCTGCTGCTGGCCGCCGGAGAGCTCGAACGGGTAGCGGCGCAGAGTCGAGTCGGGGTCCGGCATCGCGACGGCGCGCAGGCTCTCGCGGGCTCGCTCGAGGGCCTCCTTCTTCTCCAGCCCCTCGTGGTAGTGGAAGACCTCGGCGAGCTGGTCGCCGATGCGCATGGCGGGGCTCAGCGCTTGGGTCGGGTCCTGGTACACCATGGCGACCTTGCCGCCGCGCCACTTGCGCAGAGCCTCTTCGCTCAGGGTGCTGACGTCCTGGCCGTCGACCAGCACGCGCCCGTTGTCGAGGGTGCCGTTCGCCGCAAGGTAGCGCATGGCGGCCATCGCCAGAGTCGTTTTGCCGCACCCGGATTCACCGACCAGTCCGTAGGCCTGTCCACGCTCGATGCGCAGGGTGATGCCCTTGAGGACCGGCAGCCTGCGGCCGCGGTGGTGGAAGGTGACCTCCAGATCGCTGACCTCGAGGGCGGGAGCGTTGCCCGGTTCCACGTGTTCCTCCGTGCTGCTCATTCGGAGAAGGTCCTCCCCAATCCGTCGGTGATGAGGTTGACGGCCACCACGAGGGACGCCAGGGCGGCGGCCGGGAAGAGCACCGTCCACGGCGCGATCTGCAGGAAGATCCTCTCGGTGGCGATGGTCAGGCCCCAGTCGGGCGACGGCGGCTCGAGGCCGAAGCCGAGGAACGACAGGGTGGCGGCTGTGAACACCGCGTAGCCCAGCCGCACCGTGCCCTCTACGATGATCGGCTGGGTGATGTTGGGCAGGATCTCGCGCGCCATGACGAACGCCGAGCGCTCGCCGCGGAGGCGCGCCGCCATGACGTACTCGCGCTCACGCTCGCCGATGACGGCGGAGCGCACCGTTCGGCTGACGACCGGCGTGAACAGGGCGCCGATGGTGATGACGATGATGGCCGTGCCCTTGCCGAGCAGCGACAGGATCAAGATCGATGTGATGATGATCGGCAGCGCCAGCAGCACATCGACGAGGCGCATCATGATCTCGTCCGTGAGGCCGCGCCTGTAGCCGGCGATGAGGCCGATGATGCCGCCCCACAGGAGCGCCAGGATCGTGGCCAGCGGCGCGATGATGAGCACCGTGCGCGCGCCTGCCATGGTGCGGGCGAACACGTCGCGCCCGAGGTCGTCTGTCCCGAACCAGTGCGCCGGGCTGGGCGCTTTGAGGGACTGCAAGGCGTCCTGGGCGAAGGGGTCTTGGGTGACGACGGTCGAGAAGAGCGCCATGAAGATCCAGAAGAGCACGATGATGAGGCCGATCATGAACGTGGGGCTGCGCAGGAGAGCCTTGACCAGGTAGCGGCGCTGCCGCTTCTGCTCGGCCGCGGCTGCGGCATCGGCCTCCAGCTCTTTCTCCTGCCGAGCGCCGGTGCCGGGCAGCTCAGCCTCCCTGCCAGCCGCGGCGGCGTCGGCGCGGAGCTCGATCATCTCCGGGTCGTCGCCGGGCTGGCCGACGCGGTTCTCGAGGTCGGGTTCCGGACCGAACGGGGTCTCCCGCTCGTCCACGTCAGCCACCCATCCGGATGCGCGGGTTGAGCAGGGCCACGATGATGTCGGCGATGAGGTTGGCGAACATGTAGATGACGGCCACCATGAGGACCGACGCTTCCAGCATGGGGATGTCGTGGGTCTGGGCCGCGTCGACCATGAGTTTGCCGATGCCCGGGTAGACGAACAGCGTCTCGATGACGACGAGGCCGCCGATGAGCCAGCCGACCTGGCTGCCGATGACTGTGACCGTGGGCACCATCGCGTTGCGCAGCACGTGCCCGAAGATGACGCGTCGCCGGGGAAGACCTTTGAGGACGGCGGTGCGGATGTACGGCATCGCCAACACCTGGACGGTGCCCACGCGGGCCATGCGGGCGATGTAGCCGAGCTCGAGGAACATGAGCGGGATGGCGGGCAGGATGAGGTAGTACAGCCGCTCGTAGAACGGCGCACCCTGCGGTGGCAGGGCAGTGACAGGCAGCCACCGGAGCCAGACGGCGAAGACGTACAGCAGCACGACGCCGCTCACGAACTCGGGGATCACGGTCATCGACAGGCTCGTGATCGTGATGGTCCGGTCGATGAGGCTGTCTCGTCGCAGGCCGGCGAAGACGCCCAATAAGATCGAGGTGGGCACGATGATGACCAGGGCGAACCCGGCGAGCACGAGCGAGTTGCCGAGCGCCTTCATCACCGTGGGGAAGACCGGGATCTTGAGGAGCGGGGACTCGCCCCAGTCGCCGGTGACGAAATTGCCGGCCCAGCTGAGATAGCGCTCGTAGAGGGGCCGGTCGGAGCCGAGCTGGTGGTTGAGGATGGCGACCTGTTCCTGAGTGGCGTAGGGCCCCAGGATGGAGCGTCCCACGTCGCCGGGCAGCACCTCCGCGAGCGCGAAGATCAGCATCGACGCGAGAATGAGCGTCGGCACCATGAGGAGCAACCGGCGTCCTATGAGGCGCAGCATCCCGGGACCCTACGTCAGTCCACTCAAGGCAGTCAAGGACCGGATCAGGACAGTCCAGCTGACGGGCCCGAACCTGTCACTACGCGGCCATGAAGGCTTCGGACATGATGCAGTAGAAGTTGCCGGGGCCCTGGATGCCGTACACGTTCTTCTTCTGCGTGCGCAGCTGCGTGATGTAGAAGGGCACCATGATCGGCGTATCGTCCTGCTGGATCTGCGACAGCTGTGTCGCGTACTCGGTGCGCTTGGTCTCGTCCGCGGTCGCCATGTAGCTGTTGAACGTGGTGGCGAAGTCCTGGTTGTCCCAGTGCGAGGAGCTCCAGGGAACGCCCGGCATGAGCATGGCCTGGGCGAAGACGCCCGGCGTGGGCCGGCTGCCCCACTCGACGATGACCATCGGCGCGTTGAGCCACGGCGTGGTGGTCTCGGTGCCCGCGTAGAAGGCGTCGTAGCTGATCTGGTTGATGTTGACGGTGATGTTGGCCGGCTTGCACTGCTCCTGGATGAGCTGGGCGAGTTGCGGGTTCTCGAGGTACTTGGCGACGGTCAGCTCGATCGTCGTGCCGCCCTCGAAGCCCGCGGTCGTGAGCAGCTGCTTGGCCTTGTCGTAGTCCTGCGCGCGCTCGGGCGGAGTGGGGCTGCCCGGGAACACCGTCGGCTCCCAGAAGGTGTCGTAGCCGAGGTTGCTGCGGCCGTCGTAGAGCGCCGTGTTGATCGACGGCCGGTCGAGGCAGTAGGCGACGGCCTGGCGAAGTTCCTTGGGGGCCGTCTTCCACGGATCCTTCTGAAGGTTGAAGGCGACCTCGCGGATACCGGAGCCGGGATAGATGTCCACACGGAGGTTCGGGTCTGAGAACAGGGCCTGCGATCCCTGGAACACGGTCTGCGGCTGGAAGTCGACGGCGCCGGACTGCAGCTGCAGGTTGGCGGCCGACTCGTCCTGGACCATGACCCAGGTGACCTGATCGAGATACGGCAGCTGATTGCCCTGAGCGTCCTTGCCCCAGTAGGTGGGGTTCTTGACCATGACGGCCCTACGCTTGGCGTTGTACGACTGAAGCATGAAGGGGCCGGTGCCGACCGGGTTCTTCACGAAGTCGCCGTTGTACGTCCGCGGCAGGATGACCGTGTTGTACGAGGACTGACAGACCAGGTACGGGAAGTCGGCGAACGGCTTGTCCAGCGAGCACTCGACCGTGTAGGTGTCGACGGCCTTGGTGCTGCCGGGCGAGAGGATGCCTTGGAGCGCGGCGAGGGCGCCGGACCCGCTCTTGGGGTCGACGACGCGCTCGAGGCTGGCGACCACGTCGGCGGCTTCCATCGGGCTGCCGTCGTTGAAGGTGACGCCCTGGCGCAGCGTGAAAGTCCACACCGAGGCGTCGTCGTTAGGCTCCCACTTCTCAGCCAGGCTCGGCTTGAGGCCGTTGTTGTTGTCGAGTGCGATGAGGTACTCGCACACCTGCTGGACGAGGACGATGCCGCCCTGGTCGTAGATCGTGACCGGGTCCACGTCGGTGATCGACGGCGGGATGATGCCGGTGAGCGTTCCGCCCATGACCGGCGCCGGCATGGAGCTGCCACTGGCGGCCGGCGAGCTCGTGGAGCTGCTGCTGCCGCCGCAGGCTGCGAGCAGCTGGCCGGCGGCCGTCATCGAGAAGCCGAAGACCGATGCGCGGACCAGCAGCTGGCGCCTCGTCATCTTCCCCTTGACGACCTGGTCGACAAGGTGGTGACCGTATTCCCTCTTGAACTCCTCGCTAGCCATATCGTTACTCCCCCTAACGCAATCTTGGAACCCACGGAATCCGGCGATGGCCCGGCAGACGGGCCGCCCCCCGACACATCCGGGTCACCATACACACGCTTGAAGCTGAAGGCAAGACCGAGTTGACCAGTCAGTTAGTCGCCACCCCCTGTCTTGTCGCGCAGATATTCTCTATGGCGGCCCATCCACGATATTCCATGCTTCCCCTTGCGCGTTCTGCCGACAGATATGCGCCGACGTCGCCGAGCGTCGCGGCCGCCGTCAGAAGGGCTGCGCACTGGTATGTACCACCGAGCCCTATGGTACGCTTGGCGACGCCGTCCGACAATGCTCGACCGCCGTTCGGCAGGCCGGATCTCGAGCTACCTGCGAGGGGGTGACGGTGGCGAACGCGCGGCGCACTCCGGAGCGTACGAGTCCTCTGTATCTGTGGCTGGCGGCGCTCTTGCGCGATCAGATCGAGGCCGGGCGCCTGGTGGCTCACGGGCCTGTCCCCTCCGAGCGCGTCCTCAGCGAGCGCTACGAGGTCAGCCGGATGACGGCCCGTCACGCCCTCGAGACACTGACTCTCGAGGGCTATCTGTACCGGCATCCCAGGCGCGGCACGTTCGTGGCGGAGCCGCGCCTGCGCTTCAGCGTCGGGAGCTTCACGCGCAACATGACCGAGGCCGACCTCACGCCGGGCACAGAGGTGCTCTCGGCGGCTACCGTCGACCCCGACGCCGTGACCGCCGGCCTGCTCGGCGTGACCCCGGGCGGCCGGGTGCACGCGCTGCAGCGCCTGCGCACCGCCGGGGGGGAGCCGATCGCGATAGAGATCATCCAGCTCTCGGAGGCGAGGTTCCCGGACCTGCTCGACCACGACCTCGCCGGCTCGCTCTGGGAGCTCCTGCGCGCGCGCTACGACGTGTATCCGGCGCGCGCGGACGCGCGCTTCGTGGCCGTGATCCTCGACCGCTTCGAAGCGGAGGCGCTCGGCGTCAAGGCCGGCAGCCCTGCGATCGTCCTCACGCGCACCGTGTACGACACGGAGGGGGGCATCGTGGAACTCGCGCGCGACGTCTACCGCGCCGATCGCACGGAATTCGAGGTCAGCGCCCCCGTTGAGGGCATGGAGCCCTAGGAAGCGGGAGCCGGTCGGCGAGTCCTCGCCGGCCGGCAGCGGCCACCGGCCATCAGTCCAGCCGCGCGCCCTGGCGGCGCAGTTCCTCCTGCACGCGCGCGACGTCCACCTCGGCGGTGGTGCGGCCGTCCCTGAGCGAGACCGCGGCGGCCGCGCCGGCCGCCTGTCCGGTCACGGCGCAGCACATCTGGTTGCGCGTCGCCGCGTGCGAGATGCTGTCCCCGGCGACGCAGCGCCCCGCGACCAGCAGGTCGTCCACTTGTTGCGGGACGAGGATCCCGTAGGGCAGCTGGAAATAGCGCCCGGTGGTCGGCAGGACCAGCACGCCATAGCCGTCCAGGAACTCGGGGAAGATGCCGATCGAATCCTCGAACCGGGCCTCACCGCGCACGTCCTCGCCAGTCAGCTCGTAGCGCCCGGCGATCTTGCGCGAGTCGCGTGTGCCCAGCGTGGCGCCGAAGGTGCGCAGGCGCGCCTGCTCGAAGCCGGGCGTGTACTGCCGCAGCGCCTCAACGGCGAGCAACGCCTGACGGCGCCCCTCGACCTCGGCTCGCGTCAGGTCCTGCACGTCCGTGCAGTCGTAGCCGGCCATGACGACCATGTTCAGCGACGTCACCTCACCGGCATCGGTGATGCGCCCCCAGGTGCCCCCGACGCTGCGGATCTGCGCAGGGATGAGTCCCTCGCGGCGCGCCCGGTCGAACGGCTCCTGCAGATAGGGGCTGAAGAGGTGGTCCTCCTTGCCCTCCGTCTTGACCCTCCAGCACTTGCCCCAGTCGCCGTAAGTGGGCGCGCTCTCGGCGACGTAGTCGAGGAAGCGCGCCTTGTCGACGCCCGAGCAGGAGAACATGACCGTGACGCCCATCACCGAGCCGCGAGGGTGAGTGTGGCACGGTGCACCAGCGCGGAACGCCACATCTGCGTCGCCGGTGGCGTCCACGACGCGTTGCGCCAAGATGGCCTGACGGCCGGATTTGCTCTCGGTGATGACGCCCTTGGCGCGGCCGTCCTCGACGATGGGCTCCGTGACGAGGCAGTGAAGGAGCGGTTCCACGCCGGCCTCCTCGACGAGCCGGTCGGCGACCACCTTGAAGAGTTCGGAGTCCAGCGCCCGGCTCAGGGATTGGACGTCGGGCGTCGTGCCGCCCATCTCCTCGGCGCGGCGTTCGAATTCGATGCCGATGCCCTCGAGGTCCACGGTGTCCTCGTGGCGATACCAGGCGATGGTATCCACGCCGACCTGCGTGATCACGCCGCCGAAGCAGCCGTAGCGATCGACGAGGGTGGTCTGCGCGCCGGCCCTGGCGGCGGCGAGAGCGGCGGCGAGGCCGCCGGGTCCGCCGCCCACCACAAGCACGTCCGCCTCGTGCATGACCGGCGTGGTCTTCGCCGCCTCCGCGATATGCCTCATCGAGTTCTCCCGTGGCGCGAGGCGCCGTCGTGCCGTCAGTCTTGACAGAGTATGGCACAGAGATCATGGTACATACCAGAGAGCTGGTACATACCAAAAGCGACGCAGGGAGCGACCGATGACCAAGCGGCATGAGAGCAAAGGCCTCAGTTGTCGGTCTCCTTGGGACGCCCGCGGCCGCCAACTCGAGAGGCTCGGCGCCGAACTCTTCGACGTACTGGTCGTGGGTGGAGGCGTCACCGGCTGCGGCGTGGCGCTCGATGCCGCCAGCCGCGGCCTGTCCGTGGCGCTGATCGAGAAGCGCGACTTTGCCGCTGGCACCTCGAGTCGCTCGAGCAAGCTCATCCACGGAGGCCTCCGCTACCTCGAACGCTTCGACCTGCGCCTGGTGCGCGAAGCGCTGCACGAGCGGCGCCTGCTCGCCCAGCGCCTGGCGCCACACCTTGTCCACGCAACGCCGTTCCTGCTGCCGCTCGAGCACGGATACAAGGATCGCGCATATATGGGCGCCGGCCTCCTGCTCTACGATTCTCTGGCCGGCCTCAGGCCGGCGATGCCGCGGCACCGCCATCTCTCGCACGCCGCCTGTCTGCGCGCGGTGCCGTCCCTCAAGGACGACGCGGTCACGGGCGGCATCCGCTACTACGATGCCCAGGTGGACGATGCCCGCTTTGCAGTCACCCTTGCGGGGACGGCCTCGGCCCAGGGCGCCAACTGCGTACCGGCCGTCGAGGTGACGGGATTCCTTCACGACGGCGCCGCGGTCACCGGTGTGCACGCGCGCGACCTCGAGGACGACGTCGAGTTCGACGTGCGCGCGCGCGTGACCGTCAACGCCACCGGCATCTGGACCACTCAGATGGAGCGCCTCGCCGGCGTGGAGTCGCCGCTGCCGGTGCGCCCTTCCAAGGGGGTCCACATCGTCGTGCCAAGGGCCCGGATCGACTCGGAGCTCGCGCTTATCCTGCCCACCGAGAAGAGCGTGCTCTTCGTCCTGCCTTGGGGGACGCACTGGATCATCGGCACCACGGACACACCCTGGGAGTTCGGCCTCGACCACCCGTCCGCCAGCCGTGGTGACATCGACTACCTCCTGGGGCACGTCAACGCGATCCTGCGCACACCGCTCACGATCGAAGACATCAGCGGAGTGTACGTGGGGCTGCGGCCGCTCGTCGCGGAGGGGTCGGCCGATACGGCCGCCGTCTCTCGAGAGCATGTGGTGCGGCGCAGCGCGCCGGGGCTCGTGAGCATCGCGGGCGGCAAGTACACGACCTATCGCATCATGGCGCGCGACGCCGTGGACGTCGCCGCGCGCGATCTGCCCTTCGCGGTTCCGGCGAGCCACACGGAGGACCTTCCGTTGCTCGGCGCCGTAGGGTCGGCCGATGCCGGCCGCCGGGCGCGGCTCCATCCCGGCGCGACCGGCCTGTCACCCGTCCAGGTGGACCATCTCGCGCGGCGGTACGGCACGCTGGCGCTGCGGGTCCTGGACCTGGTCGTGGACGACCCGACTCTGGGGGCGCCGCTGGACGGCGCGGACACCTACCTGGCGGCCGAGGTGCGCTTCGCCGTGCTGAACGAGGCGGCGCTGCACGTCGACGACGTCCTCACGCGCCGCACGCACATCGCGTTCGAGGAGCCGGACCGCGGCCGCCGCGCCGTCGAGGACGTCGCGCGGTTGATGGCGGTCCCACTCGGCTGGGACGACGAGACGGTCGGCCGGGAGATCGGGCACTACCGCTCGCGGCTCGATGCCGAGAGCGCCGCGCAGGCGATGCTGGACGACGCCTCTGCGGACGCGGCGCGGGCCCCGGTACGCGACGTGCGGCTGGAGCACGAGGCGGGCTCCGCACGCACGAGCTAGAAGCGGCGCGCCGTTCGCGGCCGCCGCTCCCTAGCCGGCCGGCGGCAGGAGCACGTAGCTGCCCACCTGACGCTTCTCGAGGAACCGGGTCTGCGCCTGGGCGATGCGCTCGAGCGGAAACGTCCCGGCCACCGGCGGCCGCAGTTCGTCACGCGCGAGCCGGGCGACGAGATCCGGGAAGACCGGCTCGTCCCAAGCGGTGCAGCCGAGCAGCTTGAGGTCGCGTAGGTAGAAGGTGCGTTTGTCGAAGCTCACCTCCGGGCCGGCGATGGCGCCGGACGAGACGTAGGCGCCGCCGCGGCGCAGCACCGCGAGCAGGCTGTCGAGCCCGGGCCCGGAGACGTTGTCGACGACCACGTCGGCCACCTGACCGCCGAGCGCCGCGAGCACGTCGTCGTCGCGGTCGATCACGCGGGTGGCACCCAGCGCGAGCACCTGCCGCGCCTTGCCGGCGGTGGCCACGGCGGTGACCTCGGCGCCGCGCAGCTTGGCCAGCTGAACGGCCGCCGATCCTACGCCGCCCGACGCGCCGGTGACGACGACGTGCTGTCCGCGCAGCGCGCCGGCGCGCGCCAGCATGTTCTCGGCCGTCCCGAACGAGCACGGGACGATGCCCAGTTCGGCGTCGCTGAGGCCGCTCTCCACGGGGAACACCTCCGAGGCCGGCACCAGCACGTACTCCGCGAACGCGCCGTCAAAGTCCGAGCCCATCCAGACGGTCTCCGGCGACCCGAAGCCGTGCGGCCGCATGCAGGGCCGCACGAGGACGCGTCGCCCCATGAGAGCCTCGTCTTCCCCTGGTCCGATTGAAGCGACGACACCGCAGCAGTCGGTGCCCTGGATGAAGGGGAACGGCGACCTCGCGTTCCAGCCGCCGTCCTCGTACCAGCCCACTCTGGTGTTGACGTCGGTGGCGTTGGCGCCGGCGGCCAGCACGCGGACCAATACTTCGCCGGCGCCGGGCCGCGGCCGCCTGACCTCGCGGCAGTCGAGCCGGTCGACGCCGCCGTTGCCCGTGGTCACCACCGCCAGCATGGTCTGATCACCGGGCGCCGGGTCAAACCGGCCCGGGTCCAACGCCGTCTGCCGGCGGATCACCTCGTCCACGGACGTCACGGCGCCTCCTTTCGCCGCCGCCGCCCGCCTTGCGGCCGCTCCGGCCCCTAGACCCGGACGTCCAGCGACAGCTTCGCCAGTGTCTCCTCGGTGGGCACGCCCTCGGCGTCCCACCCACGGACGCGATAATACTCGTCGAGTGCGTTGCGGAACTCCTTCGCGCCCACCGTCTTGCCTGCCGCAGCGCCGTCGGGGTGCGGTACCTCCAGGATCGCCGGCAGCCGGTCGTGCTCGCGCGCAAACCCCTCGCGCAGGTTCAGCAGCCGGCCCAGGTTCCAGATCCGTGCGCCCAGGTCCATGAGCTCGTCGTGCGACGTCGCCCGGCCCCAGAGGTGCCGGAAGTGCGCGCCGATGAATTCCGTGTCGATGAACATGTTGGCGCACCAGACGCCCGTCCAGGCGAGGGCGCTGAAGTCCTGCTGTTCGACCGTGAGCGCCGGCTTGCCCTCAAGAGAATCCGCCGGCGCTTCGCCGCCGAGGATGTCGTCGGCGGCGGTGAACGCGCGCATGTGGCAGGCGCCCCGGTCTGAGGTGGCGTAGCCGAGGCCCATGCCGAACGTGCCGCGCGGGTCGTAGGACGGCAGCTCGAGCCCCTTGATGTGCGGCGCCAGCTCGGGCCGGCCCTTGAGCGCGGCGAGGTCGCGAGCGCCGAGCGCCAGCTCGGCGCCCCAGCTCTCTCGCCGCGCGATGAGTCCCGGCGCCGCCAGATAGCCCGCCGCGTCGCCGAAGGCGAGGCCGTAGTCGGCGGCGCCTCTCTCGCAGAGGTCCATCGCGAGCGCCACGACGGCGCCCGTGGACATCGTGTCGAGACCGAGCTCGTCGCAGGCGCGGTTGAAGGCGGCGACGGTGGCGAGGTCGCCGATACCGCAGTTGGCGCCGCAGAGGCCGAGCGTCTCGAACTCCGGTCCCTCGCAGACGTGCTCGCCGAACCGGTGGACCTGTCGGCAGGCCAGCGGGCACTGCGTGCAGGCGCGGATCTTGATGCGGACGTCGAGGAGCTGCGCCGAATCGATGCGGTCCGCGCCCTCGAACTGCCCGGAGCGCCAGTTGCGCGTCGGCAGTGCGCCGGCCGCGTTGACGAGTTCGACGAGGTACGGTGTGCCCTCCTCGTAGGTCCAGGCGTTGTCGGCGGTGAGGACCCGGCTGCTCTGCAGTTCCAGAAGGTCGCGCGTGAACGCGGCCGTGTCACCCACGGTGACGGCGCCGGTGCCGCGCACTACTACGGCCTTGAGGTTCTTGCTGCCCATCACCGCGCCGGCACCTCCGCGCCCGGCCTTGTGGTACTGGTCGGTCGAGAGGCAAGCGAAGGGGACCAGGCGCTCGCCGGCGGGGCCTGTGGAGAGCACCTTGTGCCGCGGGCTCATCTCCTCGCGCACGATCTGCTCGAGAGCTGCCGTCTCGAGTCCCCAGAAGCGGTCCTCCGCCGGCAGGAAGTCGACGCGATCGTCCTCGACGAGCACGAGGACCGGGTGTGGCGCCCGGCCCGTCACGACGACGAGGTCGTAGCCGGCGTACTTGAGCTCCGGCGCGAACGAGCCGCCGACATACGAGTCGAGCAGCGTCCCGGTCGCCGGGCTCTTGCAGCCCACGGCGAGGCGCGAGCAGGTAGCCGCCAGGGTGCCGGCGAACGGCCCAGTCGCGAGGATCAGCGGGTTCTCCGGAGCGAGCGCGTCCGTGCCCGGCGCGAGCTCGGCGAAGAGGTAGCGGAGCAGGAGACCCTTGCCGCCGACATACAGCCGGGCCCAGCTGTCGTCGAGCGGCTCGACCGTAGCCTGGAGGGCGGTCATATCGAGCCGCAGCACGCGTCCGGTGTAGAAGTCCACGAGTCTCCTCACTGTGGGGACAGGCCCTTCGCCCATGGTCCTCCATGGGGGCCCGTGCTACAATGTCGCGGTCGACTAATCGACCGGTCAATTAGTGCCGTCATTGCACAGTGGCTGGAGCGGGATGTCAAGCTGGTCCGGCTGCGGCCGGCGCCGGAGGGAGGCGAGGTTCCGATGGCGCCTGGAGGGTGGAGCACCGACGGGGATGGACTCACCACGCTTACCGACCATCTCCACTTCACCTTCGAAGACCCCCTGTCATCGCTGCCCCAGACGGCGCAGAATCTGCTGGTCGCGGCTAAAGAGATCGTCGCCGACGAGGGCTTCGAGGCACTCACCTTGAAGACGGTCAGCGAGCGCGCCGGCGAGAACAAGGCGATGGTCTCCTACTACTTCGACAACAAGGCTGGACTCGTCGCGGCCGTGCTCGACTCCGTGATCCACGATGAGTACCTGGGTTCACTCGATCGCATGAAGGATGTCGGCCCCGGCGAGCGCATCCCGCGCCTGGTCGAGGAGATGCAGCGCATGGCCGCCTCGGTCGAGGACTTCCGGGTGTTCTTCGAGATGCTGCCCCACGTGCTGCGCGACGAAGCACTCCGCCGCCGGATGGCCATGCTGTTCCGCTGGTACTGGAAGATGAAGCTGGAGTGGCTCGGCGTCGATGATGCGACGAGAGGCCTCGCCGATCCGGATCTGCTGGGCGTGGGCCAGCTCCTGAGCGCCGTGATCGACGGGCTCGCCATCCAGGTCGCCGTCGACCCCGACATGGACCTCTCGAACCCCTACCGGGTGCTCGCGCGGATGCTCGCTGCGCTCGAAGGAGCGGCCTAGCCGAGGCAGTAGGTGTCGAGCTGCCGCCGGACCACCGGGTCCAGGTCGTCCGGCGGCTCGTACGACTCCAGCAGCTCTGCGACGCGAGCCGCCGCGGCCACCGCCAGATCCTGGCCGCCGAGCGAACGCCACGTCTCGTAGGGCGCGCGGTTCATGATCGTCCGCCGGACGCCGTCGCGCGCGTGCTTGCGCGTGTGCGAGTGTCCGAGTACCGTCCCGCCGGGGCCGGCGGCCTTGACGACGTCGAGGGCGAGGGTCTCTTCGTCGACCTCGATCGGGCGGCGCGCGACGCGGATCCCGCTGAGCACCTCGTCGTCGATCACGAACTTCTCCGGCGAGAAGCAGTTGAACGATGAAAGGATGCCGGCGGCGTGCAGGACGTACTGCGCGCCGGCGCGCAGGACGGTGTCCACGGCCAGCGCCGACTCGATCCCGGCTTGCGCGTCGGGGAGGTGAGCGTCGGTGACCGAGCCGCCGGCCCGGACCGGCACGCCCAGCCAGTGGCCGAGCCGGACGGTGGCCTCCATGAGCGACCAGTAGGCCGGCGCGCCGATCATGAGCGCGCCGCTCTGCATGGACGAGAGCGATGAGGTGCCGCCGTAGAGGAAAGGCGTGCCCGGGTTTGCCAGCTGCGTGAGCACGAGGCCGACGAGCAGCTCAGCGTGTTGGACGGCGAGGAGGCCGGCCAGCGTGATCGGCGCTGTCGTGCCGCCCATGGCGCAGACGGCGATGAGGACCGGCTGGCCGAGGCGCGCGAGACGCAGGGTGACCTGAGCGCCCTCCGCCGAGAACTGCAGCGGGGAGGTGGTGTTGATCACGGACCAGAGCCGCGGCTGTGCGTGCCACTCCGCGCCGTACAGGATCTCGAGCACGTGCGTGGCGACATCGAGCTCGGCCAGGGACGTCACCGTGTAGCGGCAGTTCTTGTCGCTCGAGGTGGCGTGGAGGTGGGCGACCACCTTGGGCCGCCGCTCCTCCGGTACGTCGTTCGGCTCGATGCTGTAGCCCAGCACGTCGATGTTCGCGGAGAGGTGGGCGAGCCGCACGGCGGTCGTGAGGTCGGCGAGCGTCCCGGGGCGGTACTCCCCGCCGCTGAAGACGAAGGGCGGGCCGGAGGCGCTCGCCAGCACAGCCGGTTCGCCGAGCCCGACCCGCAGGTCGAGCTCCGGTCGCCGCCCGGCCACCGTGTAGAGCGCCGGTGCGGTTGAGCGCGCCCGCTCGACGAGTGCTTCGCCGAAGCGGGCGCGCTCTCCGTCCACCTGCGCGCCGTTCGCCTTGAGGAGCGCGAGCGCCTCGGGGTCGAGGACGGCGCAGCCGACCTCCTCGAGGAGCGAGACGGCTGCCTCATTGATCTTCTGGCAGCCTCTCTCGTCGAGGACGGCCTGGGCGGCTCCGTTCACGCCGGCTCCTTCGCGTGGATGGCGCTACTTGCCGGCCGCGACGTAGGCGTCGACCAGCTCGTCCATCGTCTTCTTCTGCTCGGCGCCGAGCGGCTCGGGCTTGTGGTTCGCCATGATGTCCACGAGCTTGAGATGGGCCATCTCGGTCGCGTCGAGCGATCCGGCCGCCTCCCAGTTCTTCTGCGTGCTGCGGTTGAGGATCGTCGGGCGCCACTGGAGGTCCCGCACGTGACGCTTGGTGTGCTTCTGGCCGAGGAAGTCGCCGCCCCGGCCCACCGCGGCGATGGTGTCGAGCGCGAGGGTCTCCTCGCTGACTTCGATGCCCTCGAGCGCGCGCCGGTTCATGGAGATGACCTCGTCGGTGAGCACCACGAGCTCACCGGCGCCGGTGAGGCCGAAGTCGAGATAGCCGATGTCGTGGTTGAGGTTGGAGCCGGCCTGCATGGAGAGCAGAGTGAGCTCGGTGATGTCGATGGCGGCGTTGGCGTCGACGCACTGCGAGTCGCTGGTGCCGGCATAGCCCCAGTTGGGGATGTCCAGCCACTTGGCCATCTCGGTGATGCCGAGGTAGGTCGTGTAGTACTCGGCCGAGTTGTAGAGCGCCTGGACCGTGTTCATATCGAGCTTGACCGGGCCCATTCCGGTGAGCAGCGGGGAGCCCGGACGGCGCAACTGGTGGAGGACGGCGCCGAAGAGCGACTCGGCGACGGCCTGCACGATGTGGCCGGCGTGGGTGATCGGCGCCGTGGCGCCGGCGATCGGCGCCGGCGAGTAGATGAGCGGGATGCCCCAGTCGGCGCAGAAGAGCAGCTTGTCGAGCACCTCGGGGGCGTGCTGCAGCGGGCTGACCGGCTCCCCATACTGGATGAAGTACGGCTTCTCGCGCAGTTGCTCGGCGCCGCCGCGGAAGGCCGAGGCGATCTTCCACATGACCTCGAGGTCCTCGACCCCGGCGGCGGTCATGACCATGGGCTTCGTCGTGTTGCTGACCATGGCGCGGAAGCACTCGAGGTAGGACGCGTAGGCATCGATGTCGTGCGGGTGCGCAGCCGACATGATGAAGTCGATGTTCGGGAGACCGTCGCAGAGGTGGGCCATCTTCGCGGTGTCTTCAAGGACGCTGAGGCGGCGCTCGCGCGTCTCGAAGTCGTAGATGCTCATGAGGTCCGAGCCCGTCCCGAAGTACGAGTTGGTGCCGCCGAGCTGCATCGCCATCTCGCCGTTGCGATCGTACACGTGGATCATCTCGGGGATGGTGTCGCGCGCGGCGGCTACGGCGTCGCGCGGGATCTTGACGAGTTCGTCGCCTTCGACGGTGGCCCCGGCGCCGTTCACGAGGATCTCACGCGCCTCGGCGTGGGGCACGGTCATGCCCATCTCCGAGATGATCGTGAGGGCGGCGTCGTAGATCATCTGGCACTTCTCGTCGGAGAGCATCCGGAGGCGGCTCTCGAGGACGGAGGTGGGCAGCTCTTTCATCGTGGTGTCTCCTTGGGGGGGTCAGGACTCTGAGGGCTCTGTCGTCTCGACGAAGGCCTTGAACGCGCCGAGGCCCTCCTCGATCTGTGCGGTAGTGACGCCTGAATACGCCAGACGGAGATGGTACCCCGTCTCACCCGGCACTGCCTTCCCGAAGTGCTGGCGGGTGCAGAAGGAGACGCCGGTCTTGTCGAGGAGGAGGCGCCGGAAGTCCTCGTGACCGGCGCAGCCGGTCAGGCGGACGGCGCCGGTCACGTCCGGATACAGGTAGAACGTGGACTCCGGCGTGTGGCAGCGCACGCCCGGCGTCGCGCTCAGGATCCGCAGCGCGGCGTCACGCCTCCCCTTGAGCCGGGCCATCATCTCGCGGGGCCCGGTCTGGTCGCCGGTGAGCGCCTCCAGGGCGCCGTACTGGGCGAAGTGGCACGGGCAAGATTCCACGTTCACGTTCAGCTGCGTGATGATGTCGACGATCGGCTTGGGCCCGACGGCGGCGCCCAGGCGCCAGCCCGTCATCGCGTACTTCTTGCTGAAGGTGTAGAGGATGATGGTGCGCTCGCGCATGCCGGGGCGCGAGACGATCGACTCGCTCGTGCCCTGGAAACGCACGTCGAAGTAGGCTTCGTCGCTGAGCACGAGCAGGTCGTGCTTGAGCGCGATCTCGGCGAGGCGGTCGAGCTCCTGCGGCGTACACTCGGCGGCCGTCGGGTTGTGCAGGTCGTTCAGGATGAGAAGGCGCGTGCGCGGCGTGATGCGCCGCTCGAGCGCGTCGATGTCGGGGCGGAACCGGTCGCCGGCGTCCACGTAGCCGTAGGGCACGGCGACCCCGCCCACGAACTCGATGAACGAGGCGTAGATCGGGAAGCCGGGGTTGGGGTAGAGGACCTCGTCGCCCATGTTCATGGCGGCCATGAGGAACTTGCCGATCACCGGCTTGCCCCCCGGTTGCACCGACACGTTGTCGGCGCTGTAGGCGACGCCGCGGGCGGCGGCAACGTCGGCCGCCAGCGCCTCGCGCAGCGGCGCGATGCCGGCGTTGGGGCAGTAGGTCGTCTTGCCGTCGCGGATGGCCTTGTTCATGGCCGCCACGATCGGCTCCGCGGTGGGGATGTTGAGGTCGCCGAGGTGGAACGGGTAGATCGTCCGTCCCTGCGCGGCGAGCGCGGCCGCCTCGGCCGAGACGGCGAAGACGGTCTCGGTGCCGAGCCGCGACACGCGGTCGGCCGGCACGAAGCCGGGGCCGGGCGCGGTGAGGTCTTCAGCGAGCGAGTGCATCATGGGTCTCCTCGCAGTCCTCGCCTTCAGTCCGCTCCGTCGACCCAGGTGCTGAACTTGTCGTGCTCGCCCTCGAGCATGCGGTAGCAGTGCTGCTCCTCCGGGAACGCGCCGCCGCGCACGTCCTTGACGTACTCGGTGAGCGCCGCGGTCGACACGCCGGCGAGGTCGGCGTACTTCTTGACGAACTTGGGCGTGAAGGCCTGGAAGATGCCGAGCACGTCGCTGACGATCAGCAGTTGGCCGTCGACGTCATCGCCGGCGCCGATGCCGAGTACCGGGATCGGCAGCTCGTCGCGGATGAAGCCGGCGACCTCCGGCGGCACGGCCTCCACGAGCAGGAGCTGGACGCCCGCCTCGTAGAGGGCGCGGGCGTCCTCGACCACCAGCTGGGCGGACTCGAGGGTGCGGCCCTGCGCCTTGTGGCCGCCGAGCTGGCCGGAGCTCTGCGGGGTGAGGCCGATGTGGCCGCAGACGGCGACGCCGGCGTCGAGGATCGCCCTGACGCGGCTCACCGTGCGAACCCCACCCTCGAGCTTGATGGCGTCGACGTTCGCCTCCTTGAGGAAGCGGATGGCGTTGCGCACGGCGTCCTGGTCGCTGGCCTGGTAGCTGCCCAGGGGCATGTCGCCCACGACGAACGTGTTCGGCGCGCCGCGGCGCACGGCCTCCGAGTGCACGATGCACTGGTCCATAGTCACGGGCACGGTGCCGGGATAGCCGTACACGCACATGCCCAGCGAGTCGCCGACGAGGATCATGTCGATCCCGGCTGCTTCCTCGAACTGCGCCGTGGGGTAGTCGTAGGCGGTGAGCCAGGCGATCTTCTCGCCGGCGCGCTTCATCTCGTGCAGGTCGAAGAGACCTTTCTTCGGCATGGGTGGACCTCCTGTGGGAACGGACCGTGGTGCGACGTGCGTCGCAGTACTACTCGTCGTTGACGGTGGGCCAGCCTTCGTCCTCGACGGGCTCCGCCAGGACGAGCATGGTCTCGAGGTTCATGACGCCCGGGATGCGGGCGATATCGACACGGATGAGTTGGCCCAGGTGGTCGAGATCCCGCAGCGCGAGCTCGACGACCATGTCGAACTGTCCGGTGACGTGGTAGCAGGCGCGCACGCCGGGGACCTCTTTGATGCCCCTCTCGAACCCCCGGATGGACTCTTCGCTGTGCTCGCGCAGCCGGGCGACGACGAGGGCCCGGACGGTGACGCCCAACGCGGTGGGATCGATGATGGCGCGGTAGCCGCGGATGGCGCCGCTGCGCTCGAGTCGACGCACACGGCCCAACATGGCGGACGGTGACAATCCGAGCTTGCGCGCGAGTGCAAGATTGGACATGCGTCCGTCCTCTTGCAGAGCGAGGAGGACCTCTCGGTCTAGTGCATCCACGCCTTCCCCCTCCGGTCGCCGTTCGTCGTCCCCCGGAGTATTCAGTCTGATGTTCGCTCAGTCAAGCGCATAAGTGAACAATCTTCCGCCGGAAGGCTGACTAACCGTTCGGATTGTCCGTAGGGAGAGTGGATCAGCGCCGCTACGGCCACGGATGACCGCGCCCAGGGCGCCACGCTCCTTGCCGTAGCGGACTGACGCCATCAGCGGCGTCATGCATGACACCATGGATGACGCCACGAATGACGTCATCGCCCGCGGGACGCATGCCGGCGCTTCAGGCGTCGTGCTCGCGCGCGACGATCTCGGCGAGCGCCTCGACCACCGCGACGGCGTCGTCGACGACGACCGCGTCGGCCTCGGCGCCGATCGCCGCGCGTTCGTCCGTGTCGACCGCGGCGATGAAGCCGGCGCGTTCGATGCCCCAGAGGAAAGCCGGCGCGCCGGACGCCCCCGCGACGAGGCAGACGGCGGGGGCCGCGCGAGTGCCGGAGACGCCGATCTGGCGCTCGGCCGGTGCCCAGGCGTTCATCGCCACCGGCCGGGTGACCCCGAAGGCGGCGCCCATGCGCGCGGCGGCGGCGGCGATGCGCTCGATGCCGTCACGGCCTCCGGCGCCGCGGCCGGCAACGACGAGGAACTCCGCCGCCTCCAGGTCGCCCGTCTCCGTTGGCTCGAGGAGCTCGACGTGGTGTAGTGCCGGCGACGAGGATGCGTCCTCCGCCGACAACTCGACGTCCGCGTGCACGCGGTGCTCCGCCGGCGAGTCGACGCGGGCGTCGTACCAGCCCGCGTCGAGCGTGATGCACCAGGGACGCGGGCGCAGCTCGAAGCGGCCGGTGAGGTGGTTCGAGTAGACGGCGCGCCGGCAGATCAGGCCGGTCGGCTCGACGGCGGCGTCGAGGACGTCTGTGAGGACGCCGCCGCCGGAGCGGACGGCGAGCCGGGCAGCCAGCTCGGCGCCGCGCGGGCCGCCGGGGAAGACATAGAGCTCGCCGCCGCCGCCCGCTTCGAACGCGGTCAGGGCGGCGGTCATGAGGTCCGGCCGGGACTCGGACGCGCGGATCAGCCGCACAGCGATCGTCGGGGCGAGCTCCACCAGGCGGTCGCGAGCGTGCTCGTCCGCGTAGAACGCGAGCGTCACGCCTTCGACGACCGCTCCGGGCGCCTTCTCACCAAGCCGCAGCCCGTCGCGCAGGAACCCGGCGAGCGCTCGCGCGCGCCGCTCGATGCCTGGGCAAGAGCCGTCCAGCACGGCCACGACGCGGGGTGTCGCGAGCGCGCTCACAGGTCCTCCAGCCGCGCGCGCAGGTGCGTCTCGTACAGTGCGCGCGCCTTGTCGGCAGGCGTGGCGCCGTCGACGTGGACGCCGGCCCGGCTGCGGTCGATGGTCTCGAGCGCCCGGAGCGCCGCCGGCTCGCGGTCCAGCGCTCCACTGACGTCGGCGCCGATGTCCTCCGGGGAGAAGACGACGAGCGGCTCCTCCTTCGCGGCCAGCCGGTCCCTGAGCGTCGGCACGCGGAGCATCGAGACGAGCGCGTTGCCGACCGCCAGCACGCACGGGGCCGATACGGTGGCCCGCGCCGGGCCGCAGTCCGTCGCGAAGGTCACGCGCAGGGGCTCTCCGTCCTCCGGCTCGATCTCCGTGACCTGCGTCAGGCACGGCCGCCCGAGCGCCTCGGCGACGAAGAGCGGCACCACGCCGCTCCCGCCGGGGCCGCTCCGGGAGCCGAGGAGCAGGACGTCGCCGCCCAGCCGCTGCGCGCCGGCGGCGACCAGCGCTGCCGTCGTCGCGGGCGCGAAGTCGAGCTCCGCGCCGGCCTCGACTCGGGCGGCGAGCCCGTAGCCGAGCGCCTGCAGGGTCTTGAGGAACGGCTCGGCCTCGCGGCCGGCGACCGAGAACGCCGCGAGGCTCGTCCGCAGGCCGCGCCGTGCGCGCGCGTCACGCAGGCGCAGCGCGAGTTCGAGCGCGGCCTCGTCGTAGACGCCCAGGATGTGGCGGACGTAGCGCGTCTCGGGGCTGCCGGGGCCGCGGCCCGCCGCAACGTCCGGCGAGGCCCGGCCGCCTCTGGCCGCCAGCGCCCAGTCGCCCGGCCGCAGCGCCTCGTAGTCCGGCATGACCTTGAAGCCGACGACGATCCGCAGTTGCTCCACGCGCCGTCGCCTCCCATCTCGTCAGGGGCGGCGTGCAGCCTTCGGCGGGCGCCGCCCTCCCCCGCGTCACAGCGGAATGATCGTCCCCGGGTTCATGATGCCCTCGGGGTCGAACGCCTTCTTCAGTGTCTCGAGGATGTAGTAGGACGAACCGTACTCGTCCTTGACCCACGGGGCCCGCGCCTTGCCCATGCCGTGGTGGTGGACGATCGACCCGCCGCGTTTGATCGTCTCTTCGCAGATGATGCCGATGATCGGCAGGTAGTACTTGTCGGTCTCCTCCTCGGGCCCTACCCCGACCACGTTGAAGAAGTAGTTGAAGTACATGTTGGTTCCGTTGATGTAGCTGTGCGAGGAGTGGCCGCCCATCATCGTGATGTCGGGGATCTCGTCGATGATGCGCCGACGCGCCGCCTGGTAGATGTCGTTGATCGAGCTCCAGCCGGCGGAGATCTCGGTAGTGCGGTTGACGTTGCGCGTCTGGCGGATGCGCTCGTCCTCCGCGGTGATCTTGCCCGCGTCCCAGCAGAGGTCGTTGAACCATGTCTCGATGTACTCGCTCGGCACCTGCGTGCACTCGGGGTGCTTGTCGACGATGGCCTGGATGCCGTCGGCCGTCGCCTTGGCGATGCCGGCTGTGCCCTCGGCCATGAACAGCAGCACGCAGTCGTCCTCAGCTGCGAAGTGCGAGAAGTGGAGGCCGGCATCGCCCGGGTCGTAGACCCGCGCCACCGACGGCTTGTAGCCGTTGACCATGACCTCGCGCAGCACGGCGAAGCCCGTCGCCATGTCCTTGAGCGTCCAGCCGAGGAACGCGTTGTTCTCGGGGAAGTACGGGAACAGCTTGACGGTCACCTCGCTGATGAAGCAGAGTGCGCCTTCGTTGCCGATGACGACATGGCGGATGTCGGGTCCGGCAGCGCGGCGCGGGACGTTCTTGATGCGCGCGATCTCGCCGTTGGGGAACACGGCCTCCAGCCCGACGACCATGTCCTCGATGCCGCCGTACAGGGTCGAGAACTGGCCGATGCTGCGCGTGGCGACGAGACCACCCATGTGGGCCACCGGCTTGGACTGCGGCGAGTGGCCGGTGGTCAGGCCGTGCTCGCGCACGCGGTCCTCGAGCACCTGCAGCGGCACGCCGCACTGGCAGGTGGCCTGCATATCGTACGGGTCGACGCTGATGATCTCGTTCATCATCGACCCGTCGATGATCACGGAGTCGGGGACGGCGCTCTCGAGCCCGCCTTCGGTCGCCGTTCCGCCGGTGCGCGGGATGACGCTGACTCCGTTCTCGTTCGCGAAGCGCAGGAGCTGCGCGACCTGGGCGGTGTCGGCCGGCAGAGCTACTGCCGCCGGCACGGGCATCGTGTGCACGTCGAAGATGTTCTGCAGCTTGCGGAAGTTGTCGACGCTGCTCTCGACGAGGACCTTCTCGTCCGTGACGACGGCCTCAGGGCCGACGATGCGCCGCAGGCCCTCGACGATGCCCTCTCTGCTCAGTGACATGGCGGCGTTCCTTTGCGTGTCTGTGGCGTGCGGTCAGTGGAAGATGGAGAACGACTGTTCCAGGATCGGGTCGGTGGCGTCGTGGATGGCGCGGTAGACCTTCTCGTTCATGCGCTCGTAGATGCCGTGGTTCTCCAAGTCCGGGGAGAACGTCTCGCGCTCCCGGCGCATCGCTGCCGCGGCGGTCACGAAGTCGGGATACACGCCCGTGCCGACGGCGGCGCACATCGCCGACCCCAGGCTTGCGCCGCTGCCGCCACGGTTGCGCGAGGCGGGCACGCCGAACACGTCCGCGAAGATGCGCATGAACAGCGGGCTCCGGGACCCGCCGCCGGAGACGACGATCTCCCGCAGGTCGATGCCGAGCTCGGCGCACATGGCGTCGACGTTGGCCTTCATCGTCAGGGCGATCGCCTCGAGGATGGAGCGGTACACATGGCCCCTGGTGTGCCGCGCGTCGAAGCCGATGATCTCGCCCTTGCGGAAGGGCTTGTCCGTCGGGGCGAGCCAGTCGAGGACGGTCATGAGGCCGTCGCTGCCGGCGCGGATCACATCGGCTTCGCGCTCGAGGTACTCTTCGCGTGAGATGTCCAGGGTGACCGCCGCCGCAGCGAACTCGGGCCCCAGCAAGTCGAGGAACCAGCTGAGCGTCCACATGCCACGGCGCACTCCCCCGCTCTCGTAGAGGTACCGGTGCGGGACGCAGGCGAAGTTGGTCCAGAACTCCGTCGCCGTCTGCCGGTTCTCTCTGCCGTGGACCATGGAGGCGATGTAGGTGCCCAGTGAGATGAGCGCCGTGCGTTCGTCGAGAGAGCCGGAACCGAGCGCCTCGACGGCCTTGTCGTTGGCCGTGGTCACCACCGGCAGGCCCTCCGGGATGCCGGTCGCCGCCGCAGCTTCCGCGGTCACGTAGCCGGCGATCTCACCGGGCATCTGCAACTCCACCAGCAACTCCGGGCGCATGTTGAACTCGTCGAACAACTCTGGGGCCCATTGCCACGTGTCCGTGTCAATGGGCCACTGCAGGATGATGTTGTTGGCGGCGCTGTCGCGGAACTCCCCGGTGAACCGGTGTGTGATGTAGCCGGACGACGTGGTCGCGTAGGCGAGATCGGGGTCGTCCGGGACGTAGGGCTGATACGCGCGCGTGTCCATCCAGCTCATGACCGGTTCGAGGAGCGAGCCATCGGCCTTGAGGAAGGTCTTGCAGCAGCGGATGGTGCAGAGGCCGACGCCGAGGATGTCGTCGGGATCGCCCGGGAAGATCGTCATGACTTCGCGGCTCGCCGCGACGATCGACTCCCAGAGGTCGTCGTCGGGATGGACGGCGTACCCCGGCTGGGGGTGCTCCATGGGACGGAGTTCTCGCCTGGCCTCGCTGACGACGTTGCCCTCGAGGTCGTAGATGACCACCTTGGCGCTCTGGGTGCCGTTGTCGATGCCGATCAGGTACTTGCCGGCCGTCGCCGGTTCCTGAGCCATGTCCTGTGCCTTCCCGCGCTAGCGGACGAGATAGCCGCCGTCGACCACGAGCACGTGGCCGCTGACGTAGTCGGATGCTTTGCTCGCGAGGAAGACGGTGGCGCCCATGAGGTCGGCGGGGTCGCCCCAGCGCGCGGCCGGGATGTGGTCCAGGACGCGCTGGTTGGTCACCGGGTCGCTGCGCGTCGCCGTGGTGATCTCGGTGGCGTAGTACCCGGGTGCGATGCCGTTGACCTGGATGGCGTACTCGGCGAGCTCGTCGCAGTACGCCTTGGTGAACCCGGCGAGACCGTGCTTGGTGGCCGCGTACGCTGACGACCAACGGCCGCCGAGGAACGAGAAGAGCGAGCAGATGTTGATGATCTTGCCTGCTCGTTGCGGGATCATGACCTTGGCGGCCTCGTAGGCCATCTCGAAGGCGGCGGTGAGATTCACCGCCACAGTGGCGTCCCACTGCTCGCGGCCGAAGTCGAGCACGCCGGCCAGTGGGCATATGCCGGCGCTGTTCACCAGGATGTCGAGGGAGCCGAACCTGTCGACGCAGGCGGCGACGATCTCGGCGGGCGTGCCGGCCGAGGTGATGTCGGCCTTCATGAACTCGTAGCGACCGCCCCTGGCCTCGACGAGGGGGCCGGTGGTGCCGTCGTCGTCGATGATGCCGGGCGCGAAGACGTTGGCGCCGGCCGCAGCGAGCGCGAGGGCGAAGGCCTGGCCGAGACCCGTGTTGCCGCCGGTGACGATGGCGTTTCTCCCCTTGAGGGAGAAGTAGTCCATCGTGAAGTCGCTGATGTCCGTCACGGGTCTCTCCTTTGGTGCTTTCCGGCAGCTCTCGGGCCCGGAGTATTCGGCCGGATGTTCGTCAAGTCAAGCCGCCCAGAGAACATCGTGCCGCCGCGTGACTCTCCGACGATATTTCTCTCTGCGTTCGTCTGCCTCGACGGCTCGCTGCGCGGCGTCCTTGCGGCGCGCTCCACGATGATGGGCCGCGGCGACCAGTGTGCGGCGCACCTTCGGAGCGCCCCACGATGACCGTGCTACGTCGGTCATTCGGGTTCGAGTTCGGCGGGGAAGCCGGGCGCGCGCAGGTCGGTGCCCACGACCTCCTCGAGCATCTTGACGACCATGGGCGACTGCGCGCCGCCGCCGTACATCGCCCGGGCGCGGGCGAAGATCTGCTCGGTGAGGCCGCCCAGCTCGAGCGGCACCCCGAACTCGCGGCCCATCTGGTGGGCGAAGTAGAGGTCCTTGCGGGCCAGGTCCATGGTGAAGTTGATGTTGTAGCTGCCGTTCAGGATCAGCTGGCCCTCGGTCTCGTGCACGAAGCTGTTGCCGGAGCTTGCCTTGATCACATCCCAGGCCAGCTTGAGGTCGATGCCGCCCTTCTTGGCCAGCATGAGCGCTTCGCCGTCGGCGACCAGATGGATGAAGGCCAGCATATTGGTGATCACCTTGATCACCGAGGCCTGACCCAGCTCGCCGATGTAGAACACGCGACCACCCATCGCGTCGAAGGCCGAGCGATGCTTCTCGAAGACCTCCGGCTTTCCGCCGACCAGGACGGTGATCATGCCGGCCTCGGCGCGGTGCACGCCTCCCGTGACGGGCGCCTCGAGCGTCTCGATGCCCTTGGCGGCGGCGAGTCTCGAGAGGCGCTGCAGCTCGTGGGCGTCGTTGGTGCTCATGTCGATCCACGTGCCGCCGGGGGCGAGCGCCTCGAGGACGCCGCCTTCTTCCGCGACCACTGAGGCCACGGCTTCGGGAGACGGCAGGCACGTGATGATGGTGTCGGATGCGCGCGCGGTCTCGGCGATCGAGTCGGCACAGACGGCGCCCGCCTTGCCCAGTTCGACGGCGCAGCTCGCGTCCACATCGTAGACCGTGATCGGGAAGCCGGCACGCAGCAGGCTGCCGGCGAGGTGCCTGCCAAGGGCGCCGAGTCCGATGTAGCCGATCCTGAGCGTCATGAGTCCTCCGTTCGCATGCTTCGTCAGGGTGAACGCCGCGCCGTTACCCGCGCCGGGCGCGGCGGATCGCTTCGTCGTCGACGCGGCAGATCGCCGCGAGCTCCTCCAGTTGCGAGCCGTCCACGTATGGGGCCTTGTCGGCGTGCGCCGAGAGGAGCATGTCGACCTGCTCGCAGGCCACGTCGTTCTCGGTCGCGCCATCGGCCTGCCACTTCTCGTAGGAGAGGCGGTTGGAGACCGTGGGCAGGTAGTGCTCGCCGGCCCTGATGCGCCGCGCCGTGTCCTTCTGGCTGAGGAAGCTGCCTCCCGGGCCCACCGCGGCCACGCCATCAGCGGCCAACGTGGCCTCAGACACCTCGACCGGATGGTGGAGGCGGCGCAGCATCGCGGCCATCTCGTTGTCGATGACCGACTGCGGCAGCGACATCGTGTTGTGCGAGTCGATCAGGCCCCAGCCGGAGACCATGTCGGGGTTGGCGCCGCAGACCGTGGCGGCCTTCATCGCCTTCTCGTAGCCCGCCTGGATGCCCGCGTGCTTGGCGTCGGTCGAGAACCCGGGGTTGAGCGTCGGCACGCCGATGTGGTGGCCGACCTCGGTGGCCATGGCCCCCATCAGCGCACTCTCGAGGGAGCCGAGCGCGAAGGTCGTGCGCAGCATGTCGAGCACGCCGGAGCCGAAGCAGAAGATGAGGCGGGCGCCCGGAGCCGCCACCTGCAGGGCCGTGGCGATCCCCAGGAACTCGGCGAGGCCTTGGGTGACGGTCCCCGCCGGCGTGACCGGCGACGTCGCCCCGGCGATGGCCATCGAGTAGACCTCGATGGGCACCCCGTGCTTCGCCAAGGCGGCGTGGACGTCAAGGACGCCGCCGTCGACCTGCAGTGGCGAAGCGGCCGTCACCACCGTGGAGATGCGCGGGCGGGCGCGGAAACGGTCGAGGTCGCCGGCGAGCGCCTCGCAGATGCGGAGCACGGCGTCGACCTCGTCGGGGCAGTCGACGAAGGTGATGTGCTTGCGCGTCTCGGTCAGCAGCGTGAAGTACTCGGTCGAGCTCGCGCTGCTCGAGCGCGACGTCCGACGCGCTGACCTGCGTCCACATGATGTCGAGTTGCGGCAACTCGTCCATGAGCGCCGTGCACTCGCGCAGATCCTGCAGCGTGCTGGCGCGACGCTTGCCGGTACGGAAGTCCAGCGTCTTGGCGACGCATCCGCTGGGCACGAAGTGGAAGGGCTCTCCCTCGTCCAGCAGCACGTCGTCCGCCTCCGTGCGGCCGGCCATGAGAATGTCGCGTGGACACTGGGCGGCCGCCCATTCGACGAGCTCGCGAGGCAGCCGGACGATACCGGTGGCTCCGTCGACGTCGGCGCCACGCTCGGCCAGCAACGGCAGGACCCGCGAGCCCGCGAACCGCATGCCGACGCGGCCGAGAAGGTCCACCGCTCCGTCGACGATCGTGCTCTTCTCGTCCTCGCTGAGCCACGTGGTCCGCGCCCTCATCGCCGCCTTCTTCCTCGTGTGTCGCGGCGCACGCCGCGAGCGGATGCTATCCGGCCCACAACGCCGACGCGTTCTTGACATTGTCCGGTCGCTAGAGTGGACTCTACACTAATTGACCGGTTGATTAGTGCGCCACCGCCGTCCGGCGGAGGGCGATCCAGGGGGAGGAAGCGAATGATCAGCGAGCCCAAGGTGCCGACGCGCATGGGCGACGGCACCTTCGTGCAACTGACGCGGAGTGAGATCCGCGCCGATCTCGTCTCGGGGTCAGAGGCGGCGGCCAAGCGCGCCAAGCTGCCGCCGCTTACCGACGACGAGATCGACCACCTGCTCGAGATCTACGCCTCGCCGGTGCGGTTCATCGGCGTGGACGTCGGTGACGAGATCGTCCTCAGCTGCGACGGCACCGGGATGAAGACCCATGCCACGCGTATCCAGGACCTGCAGTCCTACGAGCAGTGGATGGGCGCCGACCTGCTGGAGCTGTGCGTCGGCGACTACTCCCTCAAAGTCGTGCGCACGATCCTGGCCTACGAGGCCCAGTACATGCACGACGCGCAGCTCTGCACCATCGCCCCGCTGCAGTACGGCGTCATGCCCAACCTGGGCCTGTACTCGAAGCCCGACGGCCCGTGCGAGAACTGGAACGAACTGCTCCCGCTCGGGAGGATCCCCGAGGCGCGCGCCGCCGCAGAAGAGGCGGTCGAGATGGCGGTCGTCGACATGGTCAAGCTGGCCGAGTCGCAGTGGGAGGCCGGCGCGGACGCGATCGATTGGGACACAACCGGCGCCTCCGGCGACCCCGAGTTCCTCGCCGCCCTTCGGGCGACCGCGATCATCCGCGAGAAGTACCCGGACATGGGTGTGCAGCTGGGCATGGCCGGCGAGTTCGTGCTGGGCATGCACGGCCAACTCGAGTGGGACGGCGTGCGGCTGGCCGGCCTGTGGCCGCGCGAGCAGCTTCTGCTGGCGCAGAAGGCAGGCGCCACGATGTTCGGCCCGGTCGTGAACGTCAACACCGGCAAATCGCTCGCCTGGAACATGGCGCGCGCGATCGCTCTGATCAAACCGTGCATGGAAGTGGCCACCATCCCGGTGCACCCCAACGCGGGCATGGGCGTCGGCGGTGTGCCGATGTTCGTCCACCTGCCCTCCGACGCGGTCTGCCGGGCGGCCAAGTCGTTCGTCGAACTGCTGCACGTCGACGGGTTGTAGGTGGGCTCGGGCGATCCGCACGGAATGCACAACGCCCACGCGCAGGCGGCGAGCATCGGCGGTATTCGGGCAGGCGGAGACCTGGTTGCCCGTATGCAGATGACTCGGGGCATGCGCCTCAAGGAAGCCAAGCAGTACGTCGCCGACAAGCTCGGCGTGACACCCTTCGACCTGTCGGATCCGGTGGCCATGACCGAGGTCCGCAACGAGCACGGCTTCGGCCGAGTCCACAGCTACGCCATCAGCCAGCCGTGGCAGGCGAACCAGATCGAGGCGAAGTTCAATATCTCGCGTGTTCTCGACGTGCCGATCAACAGTGTCGAGAAGTTCAAGGAGCGCACGGGCGTCGGCTTCTCGGCCCAGTGACGCCGACCCGGCGCATCCACGGGCGCCGTCGGCGCCCGTTTCCAGGAGGTGCACGATGATTCGTAACCCGCGCGCGGGAGCGCGCAAGAGCGGCGGCTTCAGGCTCGAGGTGTTCACGGACGACGAGCTGCGTGAGATTCACGGCGCGACGCTCGAAGTGCTGTCGCGCACGGGCGTGTTCGTCGAGGACGAGGAGGCCCGTGAGATCTTCGCTGCGGCCGGCGCCGAGGTCGACCGCGAGACCAGCGTGGTGCGCCTGCCTGCGCACCTCGTCGAGGACGCGGTCCGCTCGGCGCCCTCCACCGTCGTCATGTGCGGCCGCGACCCGGCCCGGGACGTCGTGCTCGAGGACGGCCGCGTCGGCTTCACCAACTTCGGCGAGGGCATCCAGGTCGTCGACCCGTACACCGGCGAGCTGCACGAGAGCCGCAAGCAGGACGTCGCCGACTGCACGAAGATCATCGACGCACTGCCGGAGATCGACGTGGTGGAACGGCCGCTCGGCGCCCACGACGTGCCGCCGGTCACGGCGGCCCTGCACAATGCCGAGGCGATCTTCAGCAACACGACGAAGCACGCGACCATCGGTCCGCTTTCGGGCTTCTGCGCCCGCAAGATGATCGACATGGCGGCGGCGATCGTCGGGGGGCGGGAGCAGCTGCGCCGCCGCCCCATCCTCTCCTTCCTCACCTGCCCAGTAAGCCCGCTCAAGCTGGTCAAGGACGCCTGCGAGATCATCATCGAGGGCGCCCGCGCCGGCATCCCGGTCAACGTGCTCTCGATGGCGATGGCCGGCGGCTCCTCGCCCGTGTCGCTCGCCGGCACGCTCGTCACCCACAACGCCGAGGTTCTCGGCGGCATCACGCTGGCTCAGCTCACGAACCGGGGCACGCCGGTGATCTACGGCTCCTCGACGACGGCTCTGGACCTGCGCTTCGCCAGCGCTTCCGTGGGCAGCCCCGAGTGCGGCATGATCGGCGCCGGGGTCGCTTGCCTCGCCCGCTTCTACCTGTTGCCCAGCTGGGTGGCCGGTGCGTAGGGCGACTCCAAAGTGGCGGACGCCCAATCCGGTCACGAGAAGACGATCACCAGCCTGCTGCCGGCGTTGGCAGGGGCCAACCTGATCTACGGGCTGGGGATGTTGGAGTCGGGCGTCACCATCGATTACGCGCAGCTGGTCATGGACGCGGAGTTCGCGCGCATGGTCAAGTTTTGCGTGCCGGGGATCCCGGTGACCGACGCGACACTGTCGGTCGACGTCATCAACGAGGTCGGGCCGTTCAGCGACTTCCTCTCCCACGACGATACCTACAAGGGCATGCGCGGTCAGTCATCGTCGAAGCTCATCGACCGGCGGGTCCGCGAGGAGTGGATCGCAACCGGGGCGACGACGCTGCACGAGCGCTCGCTCGCGGAGGCGCGGCGGATCCTGGAGACGCACCAGCCGGAGCCACTGCCCGACGGCGTCGCGGCAGAACTTCGTTCGATAATCGCTGCTGCCGAGCGCGAACTAGGCGTGAAGTAGCTCTCGAAACGGTGTAGTGTTCGGCGAGGCGACCACCAGAAGCGGTGGCCGCCTCGTCAGCAACGCCGTCCAGGAGTGACCATGGCAGACAGCAGCAACGAGATCGGCGCCGGCCGCGTCAGCTTCCTCCGCGAAGAGCAGAAGCAGCGTATCTACGACACGGCCCTCGGGATCCTCGCCGACATCGGCATGGTCGTGCTCCACGAGGAAGGCGAGCAGGTCATGCTCGAGGGCGGCTGCACCAAGGACGAGGACGGCCTCGTCCACGTTCCCGCCGCCCTCGTCGAGCAGGCCCGCGAATCGGTGCCCAAGAGCTTCGTCGTCTACGACCGCGCCGGCGAGCCGGCCATGGACCTCGGCGGCCTGCGTTCGTACTTCGGCAACGGCTCCGACGTCATGCACCTGCACGATCTCGAGACCGGCGAGCGCCGCCTCGCCAGACTCGAGGACGTCAGCGAGGCGGCGCGCCTCTGCGACGCGCTGCCCGACATCGATTTCGTCATGTCGGGCGCCTACCCGGACGGCATGGAGGCTCAGGAGGCCTACCCGCGCCAGTTTCGCGCCATGATCGCCGCGACCGGCAAGCCGCTGGTGATGACGGCCAGCGGCGTCGAGACCGTCGAACCCATGTGGCGCATGGCCCGCGAGGTGCGCGGCGGCGCGGAGGCGCTGCGCCAGAAGCCGTACTTCGTCATGTACAACCAGCCGGTCACGCCGCTCAAGCACCCCTTCGAGACCGTGGACAAGCTGCTCTTCTGCGCCGACAAGGGCGTTCCGTCCACATACTGCCCCTCACCGGTCGCCGGCGGTACGGCGCCGATCACGACCGCCGGGCAGATCACGCTCGGGCTTGCCGAGGCGCTCTTCGGCCTCGTCATGCACCAGCTCCGGGCGCCCGGAGCGCCGTTCGTCATCGGGCAGGGTCCCAACACGCTGGACATGGGGACCTCGCAGTCGTCCTACAACTCCCCCGAGTTCATCCGCGCCTACGCGTGCGAGGTCGAGATGGCCAAGTGGCTCGACGTCCCCAACTGGGGCTTCAGCGGGCACACCGACGCCCAGGTCGTGGACGCCCAGGCGGGCATGGAGGCCGACGAGATCACCAAGCTCTCCATGCAGCTGGGCGCCAACCTCAACCACGACGTCGGCTACATGGACTTCGGCCTCTCCGGCTCGCTCGCCGAAGTCGTGCTGGTGGCGGAGTTCATCGCCCGCGACCGGCGGCTGCTCGCCGAACTCGAGGTCTCGGACGAGACGCTGGCAGTGGACGTGCTCAAGGCCGTCGGGCCCGGCGGCGACTTCCTCGGCCAGCGACACACGCGGCGCAACCTGCGCAGCAACCAGTGGCGCGGGCAGGTACTCAATCGCGCGAGCTACGACCGCTGGTTCGAGGGCGGCGCGACCGACGCCACCGAGAAGGCGCGTCTCAAGGCGATCGAACTGCTGGCCACGCATGAGGTCGCGCCGCTGCCGGCCGGCCTTGCTGAGCGGCTGGATGCGGTGGTGCCGGCCGGGTGAATGCCTACCAGCTGGTCGCCTGGCAGCGGCCGCCGGAGACGCGCGACGTGCCGATTCCTGAGCCGGGGATCGGAGAGGTCCTGCTCAAGATGGGGGGCGCCTGCGCGTGTCACACCGACCTGCGCATGATGGACTGGCCCGAAGGTACTCACGACTACGAGCTGCCGTTCACGCTCGGGCACGAGAACGCCGGCTGGATCGAGGCGCTTGGACCGGGCGTGGACGGCTGGCAGCTCGGCGAGCCCGTCATCGTGTACGGCCCTTGGGGCTGCGGTCGTTGCGCGGCGTGCCGCGCGGGCCGCGAGACGCTCTGCGAGCGGGCCATGATGGAGGACGTGTCCGTCGGTGGCTTCGGCCTCGACGGCGGAATGGCCGAGTACATGCTGGTCCCGAGTGCGCGTCTGCTCGTGTCCCTCGGTGACCTCGACCCTCGCACCGCGGCGCCGCTCTCCGACGCCGCCCTGACGCCGTACCACGCGATGCGCTCGGTGCTGCCGCTGCTCACGCCGGGCGCGTGGGCGCTGGTGATCGGCATCGGCGGCCTCGGACACATGGCGGTGCAACTGCTGCGCGCGGTCTCGGCCGCCCGGGTGATCGCCGTCGACGTCGACGCCGCGAAGCTCGAACTGGCGCACGAGGTCGGCGCCGAGGAGGCGGTCGCCGCCGGCGAGACGGCGGCGGCGCGGATCCGCGAACTCACCCGTGGGCTCGGCCCGATCGTCGTGCTGGACTGCGTGGGCTCCGATGCGACGATGGCGCTGGCGGCGACGGTGGTCCGTCCCGGCGGGGCCATCCAGGCCATAGGGCTCGCCGGCGGCCGGATCCCGGTCGGCTACGGAGCGCTGCCGTTCGACGTGAGCGTGACCGTCCCCTACTGGGGCAGCTACGGGGAGCTGGTCGAGGTCGTGGAGCTCGCGCGCGCCGGGAAGGTCCACGCGTACACCGAGTCGTTCCCGCTCGAACGCGCTGCGGATGCCTACGAAAGCCTGCGCGCCGGCACTCTTCTGGGGCGCGCCGTGATCATCCCGCACGGCTGATAGCCGGGCTTGGCGACCGGGAGGTTCAGTTCGCCGGGACGGTGCGGTCTCCGGCCCACTGGCGCAGGGAGGCGATCCTCTCGCGCGCGATAGAGGCTATCGGCGGCATCTGACGCAGCTCGTCAAGCAGGAGATCGGTGGTCAGCAGGGCCTTCACCGAGAAGGCAGTGTAGAGCGCCGAGACGACGACCTGCTCGAGCTCGGCGCCGCTGTGACCCTCGCTCTCACGCGCCAGCAGCGCCAGATCGAAGTCCTCGGGCTTCTGCTTGCGCTTACGCAAGTGGATGTCCAGGATCGCGACGCGCGTGGCCTCGTCGGGCAGATCCACGAAGAACGTCTCGTCGAAGCGGCCTTTGCGCAGCAGCTCGGCCGGCAACCGCTGGACGTCGTTGGCGGTGGCCACCACGAAGACGTCGCCGCGGCGCTCCTGCAGCCACGAGAGGAACGTGCCCAGCACTCGCTGCGACGTGCCTCCGTCCTCGTCGCCACCGCCGGCGGCGAACGCCTTTTCGATCTCGTCGATCCACAGCACCAGCGGCGCCAGCCTGTCGGCCAAGGTCACCGCCTTGCGGAAGTTCTGCTCGGTCTCCCCTATGTACTTGTCGTAGAGCGCACCGGGGTCGAGTCGCACCAGGGGCAGCCCCCACGCCGCGGCGACGGCCTTGGCGCAGAGACTCTTGCCGCAGCCGGGCACGCCCACGAGGAGGATACCGCGCGGGAACTCGAGGCCGAAGTCGGCGGCGCGTCCTGGGTCTTGCGTGAACAGGCGCCGCTTTTCGAGCCACTCCTTGAGATGCACGAGGTCGGCGATTTCATCCAGCGACTGCGTGGCGGGCTGATACTCCAGCAGTCCGTCTCGCTCGACCAGCTCCCGCTTGGCTTCGGCGACCCGCGTGATGTCGTCCGCGTCCAGGCGGCCGTCCTCGACGATCAGCCGCGTCAGGAGCTTCTCAGACTCGGCGAGCGTGAGCCCCTGGAGGTTGGCGAGGAGGCGGTCCTGGTCGGCCGGCGTCAGCGATACCTGGACGCCCATGCGCGCCGAGAGCTCCTGCACGACGCGACGCTGCAGGTCCTCGTACTCTTCGCGGGTGGGCGCCGGCAGGCGCACCAGGCCCACGACCGTACGCAGCGACTCCAGGAGCCTGACATCTCCCCCGGTCAGGACCACGGCGCCGGAGTGGCCGCCGAGCTGCTCCGCGGCCTCGCGCAGGAGGTCGGCCACCTCGGGCTTGTCGAGTTCGGGCCCGAGGCCGTGGAACACGTACAGGGCCGGAAGGTGCGAACTGATGACGTGGCCGAGGGCGGCGCGCGGGTCCTCACTGCCGTAGACGCCGCTGGGCGCGCCCGCCCGGCGCAGCCCGGTGGCGCGCCTCCACACGAACAGCGGGAGCTGCAGTTGCCACGCCGCCCGCTCCACGAGAGCAGCGGCGCGGTCTTCCTCACCCGTCTCGACGTGCAAGGCGCCGTACCGGGAGCGGATGAGAAGCTCGAAGTCGTGGAGTGGGTCGTTGTCCATCGCGCCGTAAGGTATCTGCTTTGCCGGGCGGGCGCCATCCAAGGCGACAGCGGATGCCCGGGTCTACGTTCGCCGGTCGCGCCGCCGGGGAATGCGCACGGCATGACCGTCCTCCTGACAGGCCGTGACCTGACCGTCGATGAAGTCGTCGCGGTGGCGCGCCGCGGGGCACGGGTAGCGCTCGACGCCGGGGCGCGTGAGCGAATGGCCGCCGCGCACTCACTGGCGGAACGCGTCTTCGAGAGCGGCGTCCCCACCTACGGCCTCACGACGGGCTACGGTGCCCAGAAGCGAGTGGCCGTCACCCGTGAGGATGTCAGCCGCTTCAACCGCAGCCAGATCCAGGACCATCGCGCCGGACAGGGCCCGCCGGCGACGGACGACGTCGTGCGGGCGGCCATGCTCAGTGTCGCCAACCTCTTCGCCGGCGGGACGACGGTGGTCCGGCCGGAGCTGGCCGACGCTCTGCTCAAGGCGCTCAACACCGACCGTCATCCCATCGTCCGGCTGCACGGATCCATCGGCGTCTCCGATCTCTCGGCGATGGCCGACCTCGCGCACGGCGTGATCGGAGACATGGAGTTGCGTGCAGGGGAAGGCCTTGCGCTCCTCAACAACAGCGCGTTCGGCACGGCGTCGGCGGCACTGGCACTCCACGACGCGGAGAGGCTGCTCGACGCGGCGGATGTCGCGGGCGCGCTCGCGCTGGAGGGCTTCGGCGCGAACCTCTCCGTGCTGCATCCGGGCGTCGAGGACGTGCGCCCTCACGCGAGCTTCGCGGTCACCCTGGCGCGCACCCGTGGACTGCTTGGGGGGAGCTACCTCTGGCAGGACGGCGCCGCACGGAACCTGCAGGACCCGCTGACGTTCCGCAGCACCGTCGCCGTGCAGGCGGTCGGCCGCGAGGCGCTCGAGCACGCGCTCGGCGTGCTCGGGGTCGAGCTGAACGCGGCCCAGGGCAACCCGCTCGTGGACGTCGCTGCCGGCGAGATCGTCTCCGTCTCCAGTTACGAGAGCCTGCCGCTTGCGGCCACTCTTGACTACGTCCGCATCGCGCTCGCCTCGGTGTTCACCGCGGCCAGCGAGCGGGCCGTCAAGCTCCTGGACACGCCCTGGTCGGGTCTGCCGACCGGTCTCAGCCTGGACCGCGACCGACCTGATATGGGCCTCAGCATCCACGCGATCACCGCGCAGTCGCTGACCGCGGAGGCGACCCTCCTGGCGCAGCCGGTGTCGTTCACCGTCGTCAGTACGTCGGGTGCCGAAGGCATCGAGGACCGCGCCACACTACTGCCGTTGAGCGCCCGGCGCCTCGCGGCTATGGTCGACCTTGGAGAGGGCGTCATCGCGATCGAGGCGCTCGTCGCCGTGCAGGCCATCGACCTGCGCGGGCGCGGGCCGCTTGGCGGAGGGACCAGCGCGGCGCGCGGACTGATCCGTGACAAGATCCCGCCGAAGGCCGGGAGCCGTGGCGTGCCTGCCGACCCCGGACTTCTGCGCGGGCTCATCCGGACCGGTGCGCTGGGCCATCCGGAGGCCTGAGGCGACGCGCGGCCGCCCACGCGCCTGGCTCGCCGGAGCAACAGAAGCGCGGCGCGCCAGCCGCGACGCGGGTAGACTCGAGCGATGGACTCCCTCATCGCAGACCTCGCGCAGTACGGCTTCATCGTCAGCTTCGTCATCGCCTTCTTGGTCTGGCTGCGTCTGCCGCGCACACAGAAGCTCGAGCTCTTGGTCGCCGGGATCGCCGGTGGCATCGTCTGCCTCCTGCTCATCAAGCTCGGCGGCGCTCTGTACTACGACACGCGGCCCTTCGTGACGCAGGGCGTCTCGCCGCTCTTCCCGCACGCGGCGGACAACGGGTTCCCTTCGGACCACACGGCCGTCACCATGTTCGTCGCGCTGTGCGTCCTCGTCGTGTCGCGTCCCTGGGGGCTGGTGCTCGTCGCCGTCTCGCTGGCCGCCGGTGTGGCTCGCGTCCTCGCTCATGTGCACTCGCCGATCGACATCGTCGCAGCGGTCGCGATGGCGGCCGTCGCGGCGGCCGTAGGTTGGCTTGTCGCGCGCTGGGTCTTCGGCCGTCGCCGAGCGGTCACCTCGTGAGACTCGGCGGGCGGATGGTCCCTCCCGGGAGGGCGTCCTAGCTACCCCGCCAGCGGCCGCAACTCGATGGCGTCGGCGCTGCAGGCGGTCGCGCAGAGGCCGCAGCCGCGGCAGCGGGCCGGGTCGTACTCCGGGCGTCCGTCCGACCGGCAGACGATGGCCTCGAAGGGGCAGCGCAGACCGCAGCGTCCACAGGCCTTGCAGAGGTCCATGTCGATGCTGGCGACGTGCCGGCGCACCGGCCACACGTCGCTCATCTCCAGCCGCGCCGAGGCGAGGTGCGGGTAGCAGCAGTCGGTGCAGCAGTTGCAGATCGAGGAGGTGTCGGCGACGTCGTCCTGCAGGTCGGCCGTGTGCATGAGGCCGGCCTTGTCGGTGGCGCGGAGGATCTCGACGGCGCGCTGCTTCGAGATCTCCCAGCCGAGGCCACGGTCGTTGCTGAACCGCAGGCAGACGTCTCTCGGCTTGCGGCACTTGTCGACGAGCGAGCGGCAGTCGCACGGCCACAGGTAGGTGTGGTCCTGGGCGGCCACGATGGCCTCCGCCTCGTGCAGGAGGACGTAGCTGTACCGGGCCGCGTAAGAGTCGCCGGGGTGGCCGTCGCGGACCGCCTCGACATCGGCGCGGATCGTGTCCGCGTAGTAGTCGACGTCCCAGTCGGCGAGTCTCCGGTGGATGGCGAGCGGCACGTCCTTCCAGCCCTCGAACATGCCCCAGATCTCGAGGCGCTCGTGAAAGTCCGCGGGGACGAACTCGCCGGCCTCATCGAGGTCGAGGATGGCGCGGCGGACGGCGCGCTCGAGCCGCGCCTTGCCGGCGCCGGCGAGGGCGGCGGCGCCGTCGCCGGCCTCGGGCGAGGCAGTTCCGTCGCCGGCCGCCGTGAGCACCAGGCCGGCGTCGTCTTCGTCGTAGAAGCGGTCCAGCCAGGGCAGGATGAAGTCGGGTGCGCCGACCACGGCGCCCACGGCGCGCATCGTCGGGTTCGCAGTCTGTGGTGCCGGATCGTTCTCGCTCACGTCGCCTCCGCTCGTGCCTGACGGTCTCTACGATGGTACGACATCGGCAGGTGGCCTGCGCTACGATGGGTCTCGTGGACGGGACGCGAGAGCTCATGCGGCACGATCTGGAGGTGTGGCCCCGGGAGGCCGGCGCCCCGTGGCGTTCGGAGGTGGGTGTCACCCGGCGCGGGTTCCTGGTCGGCGCCGGATTCGCTGCCGCTGCCTTGGTGGTCGGCGGTGTCGTCTGGCGCGCGGCGCCGTGGCGTGACTGGCTCGGCGCCGTCGGCGACAGCATCGGCGTGGAGATCCCCGGCGTCTCGGGCGGCAGTTCACGACTACACGCTCGACTCCCGCTACGTCGATGAGCCGGTCGGCTACCGCATCGCTTGGCCGCCGGGGACAGAGCCGGGCGATCCGCTCCCCGTCTGCTTCGCCCTGCCGGGTCGCGGCGGCGGTCCGCCGATGGGGTTCGCCGATCACGTGGCGGCGGCGGTCCGCCAGGATGAGTCGCCGCCGTACGCCGTGGTCGGTGTCGAGGGCGGCGTCACGTACTGGCATCCGCGCGCCTCTGGCGAGGACCGCCTGAGCATGCTGCTCCACGAGCTGATCCCGGCCTGCGCCCGCCGCTTCAAGCTCGGCGGCGGAGGGCGCAAGCGCGCGATCATCGGCTGGTCGATGGGCGCCTACGGCGCGCTGGTCGCCGGGGAGACCGATCCGGACCTCTTCGCCGCGGTGGTCGCCGTCAGCCCTGCGGTCTGGACCAGCTACGACGCGATGATGCAGGGACCCCGCGATGCGTTCGACGACGCGGCCGACTTTGCGAAGTACGATGTGATCGCCCACGCCGACCGACTCGCCGGGGTCGACCTGCGCATCGACTGTGGCAAGCAGGACCCGTTCTACGGCTACGTCACCTACCTGACGGCCGCCCTCCAGGCGCCCGCCGCGGGCGGGTTCAGCAAGGGCGGGCACGACCACGAGTACGCGACAAAGGTGGCGCCCGCCGAGGCGAGGTTCATCGGTCGGGCGCTCCGCTAGGCGCGACGCGGCCGAGTCGCACGCCGACTCACGGCGCCCGCTTGTAGCTCCAGGAACTCACGACCTTCCTGCGGCCGCAGGCGCCGCAGAACCGTAGTCCGAGGCGCGAACGCTGCGTACACGGCGCCGAACGCCTCCTCGAGGACTCGCGCCTCGCGCCGGGCGCGACGGATCTGGTCGCGATCACGAAGACCCAGTCGCTCAGGCCTGCCATCTCTCCGGCGAGGGGCTGAAGAGAATCGACAGTGTCCCGGTGACGTGATGGGCTGGCGGAGCCGGGAGGACAGGCCGTGCGGCCGAGGCCTCGGGGCGCCGGCCGCCGAGCACGATCGCACCAGCTGCCACCTGGCGACGAACCAGGCCACGGCGGACGACGGCGCAAGCAGGAGAGTCCGACTACCGAGAGTGCGGCCGGGCTCGCCGCACACGACGGCGGGCGCCATCAGGAGCAGGTAGAGCCAGATCGAGCCGGCATCGATCGAGCCGAGCCGCTTGTTCGCCATCGACCTCATCCCGTCAGCCGGCCGGCGGTGCTCTGCCGTCCGTTCAGCAGCTCGGCCGCCAGGACGCCGCGGCGATCCTCTCACAGGGCCCAAAGGAGTCGTCGGGCAGAATCAAGGTAGGTGAGTCCGCAGCCCTCCCCCGAGGCCGCCGACGTCGGTGCCGCCTCGAAGTAGCCGTCGAGAGTGATCAGGTCCCACATGACGAGTCGTCTCATGGGGTGGTTCTTCCCCGTGCCGCCAACGGCGTGACGCCCTGATGCCCGGGCAGATTCCCATCAGGCGCGGCGTCGCCGCGTGAGCACACACCGAGCAAGGAGTGGACGATGGACGACCTGATCGTCTGGGCCGACATCCCGGTCACCGATCTGGAGCGGGCGATGAAGTTCTACGGCGCCGTGCTGCAGCGCGAGTTCGTGACGTTCCCCGGCATGGAGGGCGTTGCCCTGCCGGCTCCCGACCGAGCCCCCCGGAGAAGCCGCGCCGGACGGCCCGATGCCGGTCGCGTTCGACCTCGCGGTCGTGGCCGACAACAGGCCGAGCATGGACGGATGCACGATCTACCTGAACGCGGAAGACGGACCGGAGGCGATGCTGGAGCGGGCCGCCGCGGCCGGCGGTGAGATCCTCATGGCGGTCACAGACATGGGCGAGATGGTCGGCCACGTCGGGTTCTTCAAGGACTCGGAGGGCAACCGCATCGGCGTCCACAAGACGCACCGGCGGTAGGCGGCCGGTCGGCGGTGGCCGTCGGCGCGATTATCACGATGACCCAGACGATGAGCGCCTGCCACCCCTCGGGGCGAGGAGGCTGAAGAGAAACGCCGGTGTCCCCGACGCGGCCCTGATCCCAAAGGTAGCGGGCGAAGATGCGCAGGCCGTTGCCACTCTTCTCGGCCTCGGACCCGTCTGGGTTGAAGATGCGCAGGCCGAACTGGTCCTCGGGTCCGGCGGCCTCCACCAGGATGCCGTCGGACCCGATGCCCAGGTGGCGGCCGCAGATCCCCCGGACCATCTCCGGCGTGGGGCAGTCGCCGTCGATTCGCTCGAGGACGATGTAGTCGTTGCCGAGGCCCTGGTACTTGTGGGATCTCATCGACGAAGCGAGCATACCGCCGGGATGGGCTGACGTCACCGCGAAACGCCGCCCAGGTACCGGCGTGCGACTCCCCGCGCCGCGCGCCGGCCTTTGGCCCCAGGGGTCCTGCGTGGCGGCCGGCCGGCGCCGTCGGTCGCCGCTCCCGGCTCAGAACTCCGGCGGGAGCTGCTTCATCTGGGCGGCGGTGAAGACCGGCCCGTCCTTGCAGACGTACACGGGCCCGATGTTGCAGCGGCCGCACTTGCCCAGCCCGCACTTCATGCGGTTCTCGAGCGTGGTGAAGATGGCGTCTTCGGAGAAGCCGAGCTTCTCCAACACCGGCAGCGTGAGCTTGACCACGATCGGCGGGCCGCAGAGGACGGCGACGGCGTTGTTGGCCTTGGGCGCCGTCTTCTCGACGACCGGCGTGACGTAGCCGACGTCGCCGGTCCAGTCCGGCGTCTCGCCCCCGGGGTCGACGGTGGTGATCATGGTGACGTCGGAGCGCGAGCCCCACTCTTCCAGCTCGCGTTTGTAGACAAGATCGTCGACCGAGCGGGCGCCGTAGACGATGGTCACGGCGCCGAACTCGTCGCGGCGGTCGAGGACGTTCCAGATGACGCAGCGGACCGGCGCGAGGCCGATGCCGCCGGCGACGAAGACGACATCCTTGCCCTTCCAGTCGTCGACCGGGAACCAGTTGCCGTAAGGGCCGCGGAAGCCGACGGTGTCGCCGACGTTGACCTCGCGCAGCGCGCTCGTCACCTTGCCCACAGCCTTGAAGCTGCACTCGATGTAGCCGCCGCGGGTCGGCGAGCTGGCGATGCAGAAGGTGCTCTCACCGGCGCCGAAGACGCTGTACTCGCCGAACTGCCCGGCTCTGAAGTCGAAGCCCTCGCGCACGGCTTCGTCCTGGAACTCCAGGCGCAGCGTGCGCGTGTCGGAGGTCTCGTCGACGAGCTCGGTGACCGTAGTGAGCAGCGGCTGGTAGATGTTCATGATGCCGCCTCCTCGGGCTCAGCGGCATCGCCCGGACGGCGGGCGGCGATGTCGATCGCCTGCAGGATCTCGACGAGGTCCTGACCGGCGTGGCAGACGCGCGTGCAGCGGCCGCAGCCGGTGCACAGCACCTCGCCGAACTTGAGCGGGTAGACGGCGAACTTGTGGTTGATGCGCTGGCGGTAGCGCACGTGCTGGTCGTCGCGCGGGTTGTGGCCGCTCGCATGCAGCGTGAACGTCGGCGCCTGGCAGGTGTCCCAGCAGCGGCGCCGGGTGCCGCGGCCGACCCCCTCCTGCTCGTCGACGATGTCGAAGCAGTGGCAGGTGGGGCAGACGCTGGTGCAGGCGCCGCAACCGTTGCAGCGCATCGCCAGCTGCGAGAGGAGCGGGTCCTCGAAGTGCGTGTCGATCCAGTCGCGGACGCTCTGCGCGTCGATCTCGAGGTTGGCGGCGACGCGCTTACGGGAGGCCGAGCGCTCGTCGTCGGCCTCGCGGCCACGCGTGTCGGCCTCGACGTCGCGGGAGAAGCGGGCCGTGTTTGCCTCTACCAGAGCGCGCCCCTTGTCGGTCGCCGGCTCGTACACGTAGCCACCGGCGACAGGCGTGAGCAGGCCGTCGGCGCCCTTGACGTCGTCCGGCGCCGTGCCGACGGCGGTGCAGAAGCAGCTGTCGTCGATCATGGGGCAGGTGAGGTTGACGATGGTGGTGGCCTTGCGGCGGCCGTTCCACAGTTCGTCCTCGTAGTCCCAGTTCATGACCTTGTCGACGACCTCGAGGGCGGCGGCGTCACAGGGCTTGGCCGCCAGCACAACGCGCGCTGCGAACTCGGTCGGGACTTCTTCGACCTCGAAGGTGGTGCCCTTCTGCTTCCAGCGGCAGAGCGCCTCGTGCTCGGGCAGGAAGTAGCCCTTGAGCGAGAGCTGCGGCAGACCGCGCGAGAGGTCGAGTTCGTCGGCCGACGCGAGGGCGCGGTAGTCGATGTCGACGGCTTCGCCACCGAGCGTACACGCCGAGGCGGCGACCGCGGAAGGTGACTGGCAGATGTCGGTGGCGACGGGCGCGATCACGTCCGTGCCCGCGCCGAGCAAGTCGGCGGCAAGGCCGCGCAGGTCCGTGTCGGAGATGAAGTAGCGGTCGTTCACTTGATGAACTCCTGCTGGTCGTCGAGGCGGTAGTCGCCGATCGGCGCCGCGTTCTCGGGGTCGTCGCTCACGGTGTAGGCGTAGCGGTCGCGCACGATGTGCTGCAGCTTGCGGTTCAGCAGGCTCAGCGGGATCCCGACCGGGCAGAACCGCTCGCACTCGCCGCAGTCGACGCAGCGGCCGGCGAGGTGGAGGGCCCGGGTGATGTTCCAGCTCAGGTTGCCGCGCGGGTGCGCCGCCGCCTCGATCCACTGCGGCTGCGTCTTCTCCACGATGCAGCGCTCGCAGATGCAGAGTGGGCAGACCTGACGGCAGGCGTAGCAGCGCACGCACTTGCTGAGCTGCTCCGTCCAGAACGCCCAGCGCTCCTCGAGCGGCTGGTCGTCGAGCGCGGCAACGCGCTCGTCGGTGGTCATGACCGGGCGCGGGGGCTCCGGCTGCGGCTCGCCGATGAGGTGGTCGGTCAGCGTCGGCTCGCGGTTGTCGCAGCCGTAGCAGCGTGGCGCCACATTTTCGGGCGTGAGGGACAGGGCGGCGGGCAGCTCGTTCTCCTCGAGCACGCCGCCACAACGCACGCCGATCAGGACGACGTCGTCGCGCGTCAGCTGCGCCTCGCGCAGCAATCCGGCGACGGCCTTCACGTCGCAGCCCTTGACGACGAGACCGATCTTGCCCAGCTCGGCGACGTGGTCACGGCGCGGGTTCAGGTACGTCACGAGGTTGTGCACGCAGCGCGTGTCGAAGATGAGCTTCTCGGTCTCGGCCGGGTCACTGATGAAGACCGGCCGCGCGCCGCGGCGCGCGTGCTCCCAGCCGATGACGACACGCACGTCGCCGGCCTCGAGCAGCTCGCGGGCGATGCGGCGGAGGTCCTCGACGCCGGTGTACACGGGGACGACGTCGATCATGATGCGGCCTCCGTCGTCGCGGCCGCCGACTTGGCGCCGCCGTCCTCCGGCGCCAGCGCCCGGTAGGCCTCGAAGGGGCCGAGCTCGCGTACGTTGCCCACGGCCTCGTCGACGACGTCCTTCCACTTGGCGCCCTCGCTGGCGGAGACCCAGCTGAAGGTCATCCGCCGGGAGTCGACACCGATGAACTCCATGATGTCGTGGAACACGGCGAATCGCCGCCGGGCGTGGTAGTTGCCCGAGGTGTAGTGGCAGTCTGCTGGATGGCAGCCGCTGACGATGACGCCGTCGGCACCGCGTTCGAAGGCTTTGATGATGAACAGCGGGTCGATGCGCCCCGTGCAGGGCAGGCGGATGATGCGCACGTTGCTCGCCATGTGCAGGCGGCTGGTGCCGGCCAGGTCGGCGCCGGTGTAGGTGCACCAGTTGCAGACGAAGGCGGTGATGCGCGGTTCGAAGTCGTCGTTCATGTCACTCCCACGCGCAGAGCGCGTTGATCTCGCTGAAGATCTGCTCGTCGGTGAACGTCTCGAGCTCGACGCTCTTGCTCAGGCACACGGCCTGGCAGGTGCCGCAGCCCTGGCAGACGCCCGGGTTCACGAAGGCCGTGTGGCCGCAGACGTGGCCGTCGACCGTGCAGACCTCACGCTGCTCGATGGCCCCGTAGGGACACACCAGCTCGCAGCGCATGCAGCCGATGCAGGTCTGCTCGTTGACCACCGCCACGGCCGGTTCGCGCTCGAGCTCGTCCGAGCTGAACAGCGCGAGCACCTTGGCGCCGGTGGCGCTCGCCATGGCGACGCTGTCCGGGATGTCCCGCGGCGCCTGGCAGGCGCCGGCGATGAACACACCGGCGGTGTTGGTCTCCACGGGACGCAGCTTCGGGTGCGCCTCGTTGATGAAGCCGTCGGCGTCGACGCTGACGCTGAGCTTCTGTGCCAGCTCCTTCACGCTGTCCTGGGGGCGCACGGCCGTGGCGAGCACCACCATGTCGGCGTCGATCACGACCTGCTCGCCGCTCAGCGTGTCGAAGCCCCAGACCTTGACCTTGTCGCCGTCGCGGAAGATGCGGCTGACGCGGCCGCGGATGTATTCCGCATGGTCCTCTTCGATGGCTCGCCGGCTGAACTCGTCGTAGCCTTTGCCGGCTGCGCGGATGTCCATGTAGAACGCGACGGCCCGGCCGTCGTGCACCTTGTGCTTGTAGAGCATCGCGTGCTTCGCGTTGTACATGCAGCAGATCTTGCTGCAGTAGCTCATGCCCTTCTCGGGGTCGCGAGAGCCGACGCAGTGGACGAAGACCACCGTCTTCGGTTCCGTCCCGTCTGACGGCCTGAGGATCGCGCCCGCAGTGGGCCCGCTGGCGGACGCCAGGCGCTCGAACTGCAGGCCGTCGATGACGTCGGGCACCTCGCCGTAGCCGTACTCGCCGTAGCCCTTGAGGCCCTCGGGCTGGTCGCGCCCGATGTCGTAGAGCTTGAAGCCGGTCGCGACCACGATCGCCCCGACCTCCTCGGTCACGAAGGCGTCCTCGGTGTCGTAGTCGATGGCGCCCTTGAGGCACGCCTCCTGGCACTTGCCGCAGGCGTCCTTGGCGAGGCCTTTGCGGCGGCCCTTGAAGAGGGTGCAGTTCTGGCGGTCGAGCACAGGGATGTTGGGGACGGCCTGCGGGAACGGCACGTAGATCGCCGTCCGGTTGCCAAGCCCGGCCTCGAACTCGCTGGGGATCTTCTTGGCCGGGCACACGCCCTGGCAGTCGCCGCAGCCGTTGCAGAGGTCCTCGTCGACCGAGCGTGCCTTCTTGCGCACGGTGACCTCGAAGTTGCCGATGTAGCCGTCGACCTTCTCCACCTCGCTCCAGGTGTGGAGCTTGATGTTGGGGTGTTGGTAGGCCTCTACCATGCGTGGGGTGAGGATGCACTGCGAACAGTCGAGCGTGGGGAACGTCTCGCTCAACTGGCTCATGTGGCCGCCGATGGACGCCTCCTTCTCGACGAGGATGACCTCGTGGCCGCCGTCGGCGATGTCGAGCGCCGCCTGGATGCCGGCGATGCCGCCACCGATGACCATGGCGCGCTTCGTCACCGGGATCTTGATCGTCTCGAGCGGCCGGTTGTGCTTGACCTTCTCGATGATCGTGCGGCCGATGTCGATCGCCTTGGCGGTGGCCTCGTCCTTGTCCTCATGGATCCAGGAGCAGTGTTCGCGGATGTTGGCCATCTCGCACATGAACTTGTTGAGCCCGGCTTGGTCGACGGCGCGGCGGAACGTCTTCTCGTGCATGTGCGGCGAGCAGGCGGCCACGACGACTCCGGTCAGGTCGTGGTCCTCGATGGCCTTCTTGACGAGCTGCTGGCCCGGGTCCGAGCACATGTACTTGTAGTCCTCGGCATACGCCACGCCGGGATGGTCTTTGAGCGTCTCGGCGACCTTGGCGCAGTCGACGGTGCGGCTGATGTTCTCGCCGCAGTGGCAGACGAAGACGCCGATGCGGCTCATGCGTCGCCTCCGGCGTCGGGCGCGGCGTTCCGCTCGCCCGGAGCGGCTGTGGCGCCGGCCTCTGCCGCCTTGGCGGCTTCGGCTGCGGCGCGCTTTGCCGCGCGCGCGGCAGCCTTGGCCTCCGCCTCGGCCTGCTGACGCTTCTCCTCCTCGGCGCGCTTGCCGGCGCGGATGACGAGCTCCCGCACGAACGGCGCCGTGGCCACGAAGTGCCGGTTCAGACCGAGGGACTCGGCCGGCAGGCCGAGCGCGAGGCCCACGACCTGCGTGATGAAGAGGATCGGCAGCGGCTGCTCGCCGCGCGCCGTCATCGCCTTCTGGCGCAGGTCGAGGTTGCTGTGGCAGAGCGGGCAGGCGACGACGATCGCCTCGGCGCCGTTGCGCCGCGCATCCTCGATGATGGAGCGGCCGAGCCGCACGACGGAGCTGGTGCGGCTGACGCTGAAGGCACCGCCGCAGCACTCGACCTTCATGTTCCAGTCGACGGCCTCGGCGCCGCAGGCGCGGAGGACGTCGTCCATCTGGGTCGGCTGCTCAGAGTCGTCGCCGCCGCTGAGTTCCGGCGGACGAACGAGCAAGCAGCCGTAGTAAGCGGCGAGCTTGACGCCGTTGAGCGGGTTGGCCTCGCTCGGAGCCGCCGCCGTCCTTTCCTTGAGGGTCGCCGCCGCAGCGTGCAGAAGCTGCACAGCATTGAAGACCTCGACGCTGTTCGCGAAGGGGCGGCCGAGGATCTCGGGCATCCGCTCCGCAAGACCATCCTCGGTCGCGATCGCGAGATGCGCTCCGGAGAGGCGACTGTAGCAGGCGGCGCAGGGCGCCAGCACGCGGTCGAAGCCCTGTGCCTCGGCGAGGGCCAGGTTACGGGCCGGCAGCGCCACGCCGAGCAGGTGGTCGGTGGTGTGACCGCTGCTCGCGCCGCAGCAGTTCCAGTCGGGGATC
>CAVXJO010000014.1:0-166659 GCA_963762125.1 uncultured Thermoleophilia bacterium | reverse complement strand
TGGATCGCCTCCGCCCGCGGTTTCTACTACGGGACGAACACCGGCTCGGACAGCATCAGCAGCTTCAGGGCGTCCCGTGACGGTACCCCGATGCTTATCGCGGCCGTTGCGGCGACGACCGACGGCGGTCCGACGGACATGGCGGTCAGCGCGGATCAGCGCACCTCTATGTCCAGGGCGGCGCGTCCGGGACGGTCGACGTGTTCCGCGTCCGTCAGACGGCTCGCTGACGCAGATCCAGACCGTCACTGGTCTGCCGACCCTCATCGAGGGATCGCCGCGATCAACTGAGCGATCATCCTCGGTGCGCGACGTCCATGTGTGGCGGCCCGGCCGGCTGGCCGGGCCGCCACGCGGCTGTGCGCCTGCGCCGGCGGCGCCGGCGTTGACGCCGCCGTCCGCTGCCCGGGCCGCAGCTCCGAACGGCGCTCCCTGGCATTTGACGACGGACGCTGGCAGGCTGATGCAGAGGACAGGCCGGTATCGGTCCGCGCTGCTGTCGGGGGACCGCCGCCCGGCTCAGACAACTCGACCCGATGGAGGATGACGATGACGGACGCGGCGATGCGCGTCGCCGTATTTGGCGGCACCGGCAGGATAGGCCGTCTCGTCGCGGAGCGGCTCGTGGCCGCTGGTCACGATGTCACGGTGCTGGTCCGCAGTCCGGACAAGCTGACGGTCCACGACCCGCCCATCAGCGTCCACGTCGGGCAGCTCTCGGACGTCGAGGCGGTGGCCGACGTCGTCCGCGGCCGCGACGCCGTGATCAGCGCCCTGGGTCCGTCGCTCAGGCCTGGAGCTTGCGGCACGCCGATAGCCGATGGGACGCGGACGATCGTCGCCGCGATGGAGGCGGCAGGGATCAGCCGGTTCATCGGCTTGGCGACGCCGAGCGTCCCGGATCCGCGTGACCGGCGCACGATCCGGGCGCGGCTCCTCCCCGTGATGGCCCGCGTCGCCTTCCCGAACGCGCTGACGGAGTTGCGAGGCATGATGGCCGAGGTCGCAGGCTCGGACCTCGACTGGACGCTGGCGCGCATCACGAGGCCGACGGACGGCCCAGCAAGGGGGACCGTGCGCGCCGGCTTTCTCGGCCGTGATCCGGTCGGTTGGCTGATGACGCGCGGCGATATCGCCGCCTTTCTCGTCGACCAGCTTCGCGACCGCACCTACAGCAGGTCGGCGCCCGCGATCAGCAACTGACTGTGGCGCGCCGCGTGCACGGCACGCGCGTCGGAGAGGTGCGCTCAGCCTTCCTGGTCGCCGTCACTCGTACTGGGGGTGACGATGTCGCCGGCGCCGGGTGTGGCGAAGATGTCTCCGCACGGCGCTCCGCCGACGTCCGGCATCTCGTCGACGACTTCGTCATCCAGCAGGTCGTTCTGCTTCTCGTCAGGCATGGTCACGTCCACTCCCTTCGCGGGCAGTCGGGTTCGGCCGCGGTGTGGGTCTTGCAACCCCGGTGTGGGTCTTGCAACCCATCCTCCCCGTCCGCGCGCGACTCGAAGCGCCTCAACCGGCTCTCAGCGGCGTTCGGCGCTGGCTCCCCGTCCGGGCAATGCGCGGCATTCGCCGCCTGAGAAGTCGGGGACGCCGTTCCTGCTCGGGCAGTACGCCTTGTGAAGGTCCACGTTGACACCGGCTGGTGTGCCCGCGGCACGAGCCGCGTCGGATGCGGTCTCTCTGATCCAGGCGCCGAAACGTGACGAGCGGGTGTCTGCTGGCATGATGATCCCTCGTGATTGGGCCGAAGCCCCGGTCTTTCGCGTCGGCGATGTCTCGAATCTGACTAGAGCACTCCGGATGCGACGCATCGGCCCAGGACGTATTAACAGTGCTCACGCCGTGTTTACTGCCGATGTCAGCGGACACATTTACTGGCGACCTCAGTGGTGAGAGGAGGCGGGCGACCGCCGACCAGCAAGGATGCCGGAACGGCACGACTGCGCCAGCATCGAAACATGAGGTGTCATCATGACGAACACAGCCCGCAGGAGGCTCGGCAGCATCACTGCGTTGTCGCTCCTCCTGCTGCTCGCACTGGTCGTCGGCGCGCAGGTGGCGCTGGCGGCAGCTTCCGGCTCCACGCCTGCCGGCACGCAGGGCAGGGGCGGCATCTCCGCGGCGTCGGCCGGGGCGTTCGCCGCAACGCCCTCGGCCGGGACCGAAGGCCGAGGCGGCGTGGTCGCTCTGTCCGGCCCGGCGACGCTCGCCGGTGAGACGACGGTCGCGAACAGCGGCTTCTCGCTCCAGGCGAGAGGCGGCGTCCCCCGGCCGGTGGCTGGAGCGTTCGCCGCCCCGTCGTCCTCGTCGGCCTCCATCGACTTCGGCGTCTGGGTGGCCATCGGCGTCGCGCTGGGCGCGCTGCTCGCGGCCATCGCAGCGTGGTCCTGGACGCGCCGCCGCGGTCCGCAGGCAGCCTCGTCTCTGGCGGACTACTGCTCTCGGCATCCCAGCGACGCGGCCTGCATGTCCGCCTGATCGCGAAGACGTCACCAGGCGGATGGCGTGACGGCAGGGGCGGCGGCGCCGGCGGGCGCCGCCGCCCCTCGTCATGCCGGGGCTGAGGTCTCTCCCCTTGCCGCCTCTTGCGTCAGGTCGCGGGGCGGAACGCCGCCCGGTCCGGACGAGCGCCGGAGACTGCGAGTGCCGAAGCGGTCCGGCAGGCCCAACGGCTTGACACGACTACGTGGATGGTAGAGTTCCCCTATGGGCGTCCGAGACCGCATCACCGCGTCCCTGACGGATATCAGGGCGCGAGGCCAGAAGCTCGTCGAGCTCAATGTCGAGCTGCTCAAGGCCGAGCTCAAGAAGAAGGTGCAGGAATACGGCGGCGCGATCGGCATGCTCGCCGCCGCCGGCCTGCTCGCCCTGTACGCGCTCGGCTTCCTGCTCGCGACCATCACCGTCGTGCTCGCGCTGTTCCTTCCGACGTGGCTGGCGCTGCTCATCGTCACCCTCGTGCTGTTCCTCGTCATCGCCGTCCTGATCCTGGCCGGCCGCAGCAAGCTGCAGAAGCTGCAGGTCGCGCCGCCGGCTCAGGCGCCGGCTGAGGCCAAGATCACGATCGCGACCGCCAAGGACGGCGCCGCAAGGACGGTGAAGGCGCTGCGGCCGACCAAGAAGCCGCCGCCGGCGGCAGGTGAGATGCCGGCGGCCGATGTGGCCACCTCGCGCGCGCCGGGCCCCGGGGCGCCATCGTCGCCGGACGCCCGGCGAGACTGCCGCGCCGGCCGTATCCCAGACGCCCGCCGCAGCCACCCCGGAGTCGCAGCCCGGGGAGGCGCCGGCGGAGATCCCGCCCACCGAGCCGAGGCCGTGATGGCAGACGCTGAGAAGACGCCGACTCGCTCTCCGGAGGAGATCGCCAAGGACATCGCCGCCGAGCGCGAGGGGCTCCAGAACGCGTTCGACGCGCTCGGCAACGAGCTTCAGCAGGCCGCAGACGCGGCGGCCGACAAGGCCAGAGACCTCGGCCGCAAGGCCATCGTCATCGTGCCGGCCGTCGCAGCCGGCGTAGGCGCGCTCGTCGCCGCGGCGTCACTGGTGCGCCGTCGTCGCGGCCGCTGACCGCCGCGGCTGCGTACCCTTGCTGTCGCGGCCGACCGTCGTTGCCTTCCCCCAGACCCGCGAGAGAACCTGGCCGGCCCAATCGCGCGCTTCGAGGCAAAGAAAAGGCCGGGCGGCTCAGAGAGCCGCCCGGCCTTCAGACAATGCTGCGTGGCTGCGCCGTACCTACTAGAGCACCCGCACGTTCGTCGCCTGCGGCTTGTTGTTCTTGCCGGTGCCCGTTTCAAACGAGACGGCCTGACCCTCGTCGAGGGACTTGAAGCCCTCGCTCTGGATCTCCGAGAAGTGCACGAAGAGGTCTTCGCCGCCCTCCTGCTCGATGAAGCCGTAGCCCTTCTCTGCGCTGAACCACTTTACCTTGCCTGTTGCCATGCTGATCAAATCCCTTCGCCCGTACTCGGGCACTAAATAAAAAGACGTGATGACCGCGGTGAAATGCGGTGTTTCACGTCGCAATTCCGCGGACCCGGTCGGTCCGCGCTGCCAGTATAACAGATATCTGGGCGCGAGCCTGCTACACTTACCGTCTCGCTCCGCACGTCGCCCGATGTCTCACGCTTCGACTCGGTCTGCGTCGCTCGCCGCGAGCGGAGGGTGCCGGCTCCCGGCTCCTTCCGGCACCCGGCCGTCCCCACCTGGGGCGGCACCGACGGCAGGAGACGGCGTGCGCTCACCCGCTTCACGAGACGAGACCGACTCACTCTCCCCGGCGCTGATCGACTGCGCGGAAGTCCACGGCCTCATCCAGGAAGGCCACGAGTTGGGTTGTCTCAGCGGCGCCGACGTGGCGGTCGCACTCCGCGACGTCGAAGTCACCACGGCGCAGGTCGAGGAGTTGCTCCTCTGGCTCACCGATCTGGGCATCGAGATCGTCGACGACGGCGTCCACGCCGCAGACACCACCGCCGACGGCAGTGACGAGGCCGAAGCGGCGCCGAGCAAGCTCGACCTCTCATCCAAGCCCACGAGCGGTGATCCTGTGCGGCTGTACTTCCACGAGATGGGCAAGGTCCCGCTTCTCACGGCGGTCGAGGAGGTCTCGCTCGCCAAACGCATCGAACGCCACGACGAGGAGGCCAGGCGCAAGCTCATCGAGGCGAACCTGCGTCTCGTCGTGAGCATCGCCAAGCGTCACGTCGGCAGGGGCATGCCGCTTCTCGACCTGATCCAGGAGGGCAACATCGGCCTGATGCGCGCCGTCGAGAAGTTCGACTACCGGCGCGGCTTCAAGTTCAGCACCTACGCCACCTGGTGGATCCGGCAGGCGGTCACCCGCGCGCTCGCAGACCAGTCCCGCACCATCCGCGTGCCCGTCCACATGGTGGAGAACATCCACAAGGTCGTGCGCGTGCAGCGTTTGCTGATCCAGGAGCTCGGGCGCGAGCCCACGCCGGAGGAGATCGCCACCGAGATGGGCGTCTCGCCCGAGCGCGTGCGCGAGATCCAGAAGATCAGCCAGGAGCCCGTGAGCCTCGAGAACCCAGTCGGGGAGGACGGCGAGTCGCAGCTCGGTGACTTCATCGAAGATGCGCAGTCGGTGTCCCCGGTGGAAGAAGTCGCCTGCATCGTGAAGCGCGAGGAGATCGTCGCGGTGCTCGGCCTGCTCTCGCAGCGCGAGCGCAATGTGCTCCTGTTGCGGTTCGGCCTTGAGGACGGCTGTCCGCGCACGCTCGACGAGGTCGGCAAGGTCTTCGGCGTCACGCGTGAGCGCATCCGCCAGATCGAGGCCAAGACCTTGGCGAAGCTCAAGGCTTACCGCGAGGCGCAATGCCTACAGGAGCACCTCGACTAGTGTCCTGAGTCGTTGATCCGCTGGCAATAGAAGGCGAGGCTCTCGAGGATCTCATCGGCGCTCTTGTGCCAGACGAACGGCCTCGGGTCCTCGTTCCAGCGCTCGATCCAGGTGCGGATCGAGGCCACCAGTTCCTTGGTCGAGCGATGGCTCCCGCGCCGCAGCCAGCGCTCGGTGAGCTCGGCGAACCAGCGCTCGACGAGGTTCAGCCAGGATGCTGTAGGTGGGCGTGAAGTGGAAGGTGAAGCGCGGGTGGCGCAGGAGCCAGCGGTGGATGGCCGGGGTCTTGTGCGTGGAGGAGTTGTCCACGATCACGTGCACGTCGAGCTCCTCGGGAACGCTGCGTGTCGATCGAGGTTCAGGAAGCGGCGGAACTCCTCGGCGCGGTGACGCGGCGGTGAGGTCGCTGATCACGCAGCCCGCGAGGCGACGTCGAGGGCGGCGTAGAGGTTGGTCGTGCCGTGCCGGCGGTAGTCGTGCGTCGCCCGCGCCGGGGTGGTCGGCAAGCAGCGGCAGGATCGGAGCCGTGCGCTCCAGCGCCTGGACCTGCGTCTTCTCGTCGACGCAGAGCACGACCGCCGCCTCGGGCGGGTTCAGGTAGAGCCCGACGATGTCCCGCACCTTCTCGATGAACAGCGGGTCGGTGGAGAGCTTGAAGGTCTCGAGCTGATGGGGCTTCAGGGCGAAGGCCCGCCAGATGCGGCTCACCGCGGACTGGCTCATGCCTGTGGCCGCGGCCATCGAGCGGGTCGACCAGTGGGTCGCACCCGCGCGGCGTCTCCTCCAGGGTCTTGATGATCACCCGCTCCACGTCGTCGTCGCCGATCGTGCGCGGCTTGCCCGGCCGGGGCTCGTCGTGCAGGCCGTCGAGACCGCCGCTCGGCGAAGCGCGCGCCGCCACTTGCCGACCGTGACCTGGTGGCACGCCCACGGCGGCGGCGATCTCGCCAGTTGGCCAGCCCCTCGGCGGCAGGCGAGCACGATGCGGCAGCGCAGGGCCAGCGCCTGGGCGCTCGTCGGCCGTCTTGCCCAGCGCTCGAGCGTCTCGCGCTCCTCGGCGCTGAGCATCGACCTCGGCCGTCGGACGCCCGCGTCGCGCCATCATTGCCTCCTCTCGACTCGCATCCATACGAGAGGAGTTCGGGCGCCAGCACTAGTTCCCTATCGAACTAACGACTCAGGACACTAGGACCGCGTCGGCGTTCTCGATTCCTCCTCTCCGATCCCGTACGCAGGGTGCGTTTGGCGCCCCCGGGAGCGGACAGGCTATAGAGGAAGATCTCCTGTGGGGGAGGAGGCGGGGAGACCCGCCGGTCGAGCGGGGCGCCGGGGACGGCGCCCAGAGGTGAGACCATGAAGAGCACATCACGTCGCAGACTCGCTCTCGCGGCGGGTCTGCTGATTCTCGCGTTGCTTGTGTCCGCCATCGTGGCGCAGGTAGCGTTCGCCATCAACGACGTCGGGACCGGGTCGGGCGGGGGGGCGACCGTCACCGCGCTGCCCGCTCCGTCACCCGGCGTGGCGGCCGCTCCGGCGACTCAGCCGCAGCAAGGTTCCATGATGAGTGCGCAGGCGGGCTTCACGTCCGCCCTCGCGGCCGCGCCCTCCAGCACGCAGTCCGCGTCGTCGGGGTCGACCACTTGGATCGCGATCGTCATCTCGATCGTGGCGCTGGTGGGGGGCGTCGTGGCGTGGGTGTCGATCAACAACCGCCGCCGGCCAGCCGCATCCTCCTTGGCCGCGTTCTGCGTCCAGCACCCCGAAGACTCGCTCTGCGGAGCTGCCTGACGGGATCGTGCGAGGGGCGGCTCCCCGGCGGGGAGCCGCCCCCTTTCAGCTGTTCAGGCGTCGGCTGGGGGTCAGTAGGTCTGATACGCGGCGCCGCTGCCGGAGCCCGAGGCCCCGGATCCGCCGCTGCCGGGACACGCATGTGTCGTCCCCGAACTTTGAGAGGGAGCCGGGCCGGACTGCGCCGCCGGCTGCGTGCTGCCGTTGCCGGCGGCGAGCGCCAGCGGGACGAGCCACACGGCGAGGGCCAGGATCAGCACCACGACGAGCCCGATGATGTACTTCTTCGGCATGAGCGATCTCCTTGATCGGATGCGTGCCGAGGTTCTACCCGGCGGGCGGGTGTGGCCACGCTCCCGATCCATCAAGCAGTGCGAAGCGCCGCCGAGGCCGGAGCGGACCGGTCTTCGCCTGGGGTGCCGGCTCAGCCTGACCGTGCCATCTCGACGACGAACATGTGGGACGTCGTCACCGCACGGATCACGACGTCCTCAGACACGATCTCCAGGGCGTCGCGTTCGTCCAGATCGACGCCGTTCACTGCCGAGACGCCCTCGATCTGCAGCAGGTACGCCTGCCGCTCGGGCGCGACGGCGAAGCCGATCTCGCGACCGGCATCGAGCTCCACCGCGCTGATGCGCGCGTCCTGGTGGATCGTCACCGGCGCGCCGCCGTGCCGGGCCGGAGGCGATCAGCAGCCAGCGGTTCTTGCGCGCCTCCCAGTCAAAGCGGTAGTCGCCGTAGGTGGGCGCGCGGCCTTTCTCGTCCGGGAAGAGCCAGATCTGCAGGAAGCGCAGCGTCTTGTCTCCCAGATTGTGCTCGCTGTGCAGCACCCCGGAGCCGGCGCTCATGTATTGGACCTCTCCGCGGGTCAGTGTGTGCGCGTTGCCCATGCTGTCCCCGTGGGTGAGCGCACCGTCCACCACGTAGGAGACGATCTCGAAGTCGCTGTGCGGGTGCATGTCGAACCCGCGGCCGGGCGCGACGAGGTCGTCGTTGAGGACTCGGAGCACGCCGAAGTGGACCTTCTCCGGGTCGTGGTACTCGGCGAACGAGAAGTGGAACCGGCTGCGGAGCCAGCCGAGGTCGCTGGTCCCCAAGCTGGCGCTGTCGATCTTCCTGAGCATCGGTCACCTCGAAGGGTCGGCACAGTAGTTGCTGCTTCAACTACTGTGCCCGACCGGGTGATTTCGATGCGTGCCGGCGTCGGTCGTCCTACGTCAGGAGTCGATCCACTCCGTCAGCTTCCAGCCCAGCCACAGCCCCACGGCGCTGCCGACGAGGCCGCCGATGATGCTGGCGAGCGAGAACCATCCGGCGCCGACCAGGAGAACCGGCACGTAACTCCCGATCGTGCCGCCGATGAACAGGCCGATGTACATCGTCATCTTCTCCATGAGAGGTCTATCGGCCGATTCGGGGCCGGACTCGACCCATTCCCACCGGGAGGGCGCCGCTCACGGAGCCCAGCAGAGGAATGATGTATCTCAGTCTTTAGACGGAGACAAAGTCATTCTATTGGGGTACACTTTGGAGGTGACTCGGTAGACTGCTTGGAGGAACCGTGGAGAGCAAGAGCCATGTGGTGGCGGAGCGCGTCTACCTCGCGGGCATGATCGCGTGCTTCATCGTGCTCGCCGTGCTGATCCAGCTGCTCGCTCGCTGAGCCGTCGCCCCGCGGGTGGCGGGCCCGCCCTGTGCGGGCCGTTCCCCCTTGGCCGGCGTCCCGCCGGCCGCTGAGCGGCCGACACCCGCGGCAGACTCTGGGCCTGGAAGCCTGCGCCGGCGCTCGTAGTGCCGTGACGGCGCATGATCGCGGACACCATCCGGAATCTGAACAGCGCGCGGGCCGGCGAGAGCCGGCCCGCGCGCTGTTCGTCATCGAGTGCGCGGATGCTGAGTGCTCAGTGCGAGAGCACGTCGAGCGTGCCCTGCATCCCGCTCGTGTCGTGAAGCAGGCAGATGTACGGCAGTGGTCCGGAGCCCACGTCGGCGGCGAGCTTGAACGACCAGCTGGTGCCGGGGATGGGGTTCAGGAGCCCGGAGCTGTACAGCCCGGACCTGCTCAGGTCGGTGGGCGGCATGGGTGAGGGGAACAGGGTCCCCGGGTCGACGTACAGGACCACCGACCCGTCCGACTGGGGCACGGGGTCTGCGAGCGGAGGTTCTTCCTCACCGTTCAGGAACGTCACCGTGTGCGGGGCGTCGTTGTGGGTGGTCATCATCCACTGGACGGTGTCGCCGGGGTGCACCTTGACGCGGCTCGGGAAGAAGCGCATGAGCATGATCTGGCCCCTGCTGTAGCCGAGCTGGACGTAGTGGGTCCAGGTCCCGTCCCCGTTGCTGGTCGCCGGCTTGTTGTGCCGGACGGCCGCGCGGAACACGGCCGGCGCCTTCGCGAACTGGCGCAGGATCTGGTGTCGGGCGAGCGCCATGTACCGGCGCGGGGAGGGGACTCTCACCCGGTCGCCGACGACGGTGACCCTGCCCGACATCAGCTTCCCGTGCACGATGCAGATGTAGTGGTACGTGCCCTTGGCTGTGAACATGGCCGTGAACGAGGTGGCTTGGCCCGGCTCGCGGCCCATGATGCCGGAGTTGGCCCAGGTCGTCTTGTCGCCGATGCTCACCGGTCCCATCGTGGGAGTGGTGGCCGTCGGATTGAAGATCAGCGGGCTCGGGGTGTCGGGCAGCCCGAGGCTCATAGCCGGCAGGATGAGCTCCGGCAGCGGCTGACCACCGAGGAACGTCACGGTGTGGATCTCGTTGCTGTTCTGGATCCAGCGGACCGTGTCGCCCGCGTGGATGCGGATGTGGCTGGGGTAGTAGCCCATCAGACTCACGCCGCGGCGGGCCTGCTCGGCGCCGACGAGGACCTTGTAGGTCTGCGCCTTGGTCGGGTGGGGCGAAGCCTTGGGCGCGGCGCCGGCGACCGCGGCAGTGGCGAGAAGAAGCAAGAACACTGCCGCAAGGGCGATGACGGACCATCGAAGCTGTACGCATGGTGAGCGCCTCCTGTGGTGGTTGTCGAGGGGACTCTCAGTACGTGCCCGTTGTCGCCCTCCCGTTGCGACGTACCGTTGACTGCCGAGGCGGCCGGCGTTCCTCATCCCCTCCGGCCGCACGAGCGAGAGTGTTTGCGTCCGCTCTGGTGGACGCGTAACGTTCGCCAGAGCAGTCGGCGGTGGCGACTTCCGTGTCGACTCCTCGCACCGCGCACCGTCGATCGACGACCATGAAGGGGTGCCGATGAGCTCGATGATCGCAGGCTCAGGCTCCGCCGCCCTCACAGCGGCAGGGTCCTCGTGAGCGCCTCGCTACCCGACATCGACCAGCGCCGCAAGGACACGCCCGCGGAGCGCGCGGCGCGCGGCAAGGACGCGCGCAAGCGCGCGCCTCGCTCTGTACACGCGGCTTGGGAGCCGCGACCCGATCGGGCCGATCCGGTCGCGCTGCTCGAGGAGCAGGCGGCGGAGCGGGCGCAGGAACTGGTGCCCATCCGCTACGGGCGCATGCTGGTCTCGCCGGGCACCTTCTACCGCGGCGGCGCGCTCCTTATGGCGTCGGATCTGGCCGGGACGCCCGGCTCCGGGCTCCAGGCCCAACTGTGCGGCGACGCGCACCTGCTCAACTTCGGTCTGTTCCAGTCTCCGGAGCGGCGCCTCGTCTTCGACATCAACGACTTCGACGAGACGTTGCCGGGGCCGTGGGAGTGGGACGTCAAGCGGCTCGTCGCCACCGGCTGGCAGGACATCTGCACCAGCTTCCACCGGGAACACCCGGAGACGCTGCGCGGCTGCCTGGAGAGCGACCTGGAGATCAACAAGCGCCTCGTCCAGGGGCTGGACGCGTACCGAGCACTATGCCTATCGCTGCAGCAACGGCCTCTGGGACGTGGCGTTTCCGCTGGTCGTCGGCGGCGAACATCTGGCCAACGTCTACACCGGGCAGTTCTTCTTCGAGGATGACGACGTAGACCGGGAGGTGTTCGCGAAGCGGGCACGGCGACCTGGGGTTCGACGAGGCCGCCTATCTTGCGGCGCTCGACGCGGTGCCGGTGATCTCGGAGGCGCGTCTGCAGAAGACGATCGGGTTCATCGCCGACTTCGTCGGCATGCTCGGCGAGCTGGGCCTCAGCGCCCTGCAGCACGAGCAGAAGCACGCGCGCTCGTGGAGAGCGAGCAGCGCTACCGGCGCCTGTTCGACAACGCGACTGAGGGACTCACCGTCTTCCGCGTGGAGCGAGGACCCGAGGGTGAGGTCGAGGATCTCGTCATCGCCGACCTGAACCCGACTCAGTCCGAGCGCACAGGGGTCGACCGCGGCCGCCTGAGTCGGGCGCCGGCGCAGCGAGTGCGACGGCAGCGACGAGCGGCTGCACGCCTACTTCGACGTCGTGACCGGGGCCATCGCCACCGGCATGCCGGCGCGCTGCGAAGTGTACCTTCGCGGGCAGGAGGCCTACGAGCTGCTCTCGGCGTATCCGGCGGCGGACGACCTCTGGGTGGTGTCGGCGACCGACGTCACCGACCTGCGCGAGGCCGAGCGGGCGCTGCGCCGGCAGGAGGAGGGGATCCGGCAGGCCTATGTCGACGTCCTCGACGCGGTCACCGGCGGCAAGCTCATCCTGCTGACCGACGAGCAGATCGCCGACGAGCTGGGAGCGCCGCTCGGTCGGGAGGCCGTGTTCGGCGCGCCGGCACAGCTGGCCACGGCGCGCCGCACGATCGTCCGCGCCGCCGACACTTGCTTTCCCGGCCGCATCCGCCACACCGACCTGCTGAGTACGGTCGGCGAGGCGCTCGACAACGCGCTCAAGCACGCTCGCGGCGGCTCGTACCAGGTCTTCGCAAGGGGCGACCACCTGCAGGTGGCGATCACCGACGAAGGCCCGGGGATCGACTTCAGGACGCTGCCCCGGGCCACACTCGTGCCGGGCTTCTCCACCTCGGCGAGCCTCGGCATGGGCTTCACCATCATGCTGCAACTCTGCGCCCGGGTGCTGCTCTGCACGCGCCCGGGCCACACCGTCGTGGTGCTGGAGTTCGCCGCCGCGCGGGAGCCGGCGATCAAGGGCGCCCAGCCCGCCGGGGTCTAGCGGGGACCGTCCCCGGGCCTCGGCCCCACTTCCCGGATCGTCGCCAGCAGCGAATCGGGTGGGTCGCCCAGGGTGGCGTAGGCGGCGGCCCCGGACGCGCGCGCACTGGTCCGGTCCCGCGTCGTGCTCAGGATGATGACCGGCGTGGGGTCGTCCCGATGCATGAGATCAGCGACGGTCTGGCTGGCCGCCGCCTCGCCCAGTCGCCAGTCGACCAGGACCACGTCCGGGTGTGCCGCTTCGGCGCGGTGCTTGAGGCACGTCGCAGTCGTCGACAACGTCGATCACGTGGATCCGGCGCTCGGAGAGGAACAGCGAGAGGGCGTGACCGAACTCGGGGCGGTCGGTTGCAAGCAAGACGCGCATACCCCTCCCCCGATCGGAGGCGCCCGCTGGGCGCCAAAATCACATCATGGGGCCGAAGACGCCGGACGCGCCACTGGCATTGGGCCTATCTCGACCTCGACAAAGAGAATAGGCCACGCGTCAGGTGAGGCCGTGCTTCATGGCGACGGCGGCCGCTGTGGTGCGGTTGGGGACGCCGAGCTTGGAGAGGACGCTGCTGACGTGGAGCCGGACGGTGCCCACGCTCAGCGTGAGCCTCCGGGCGATCTCCTTGTTGCTGAGGCCGCCCGCGAGGAGCGCCAGCACCTCGCGCTCGCGGGCCGTCAGGTCGCGGCCCACGTCGTCCGGGCGCTCCATCAGCGCCTTCATGGCACCGCTGTCGATCGTGCCCCTCCCCACCACCGCGTCCCTGATCGCCCTGGAGAGGGTCTCCGGGCGCGCATCCTTGAGCAGGTAGCTGATCGCGCCTGCGTCTATCGCCTTCTCCACGTGTTCCTGGTCCACGAAGCTGGTGAGGGCGATGACCTGCACGCCGGGGCACGAGGCCGTGATCCGCGCCGTGGCTTCGGCGCCGTCCATGACCGGCATCATCACGTCCATGAGGACCACGTCCGGCAGGATGCCCGCGCACTGGTCCACGGCCTCGGCGCCGTTGGCGGCCTCTCCGACCACGACGATGCCGTCGCTCGTCGACAAGAGGACCTTCAGGCCTTCGCGGACCATCTGATGGTCGTCGACGATCATGACGCGGATGTCGCCGGTCTGGGTCACGCCCCCATTCTCTCCAGCGTTCGCTCATCTGAAGCAGGCTGGAGCCACGCCGCGCTGATCGTCGTCCCCTCGCCCGGCGCGCTGTCCACCTCGAGCCTCCCGGCAACGCACTCGAGGCGCTCTCTCATGATATGGAGCCCCATGTGGCCGCTCGGCACGGAGGCTGGGTCGAAGCCCCTGCCGTCGTCGGACACCGTGAGGGTCGCGCCGCCCTCGACGGCGAGCACGCGCGCGGTCATGGCGGTGGCGCGCGCGTGCTTGGCGATGTTGCTGAACGCCTCCTGCGTCACGCGGTAGAAGGCGATCTTCACGTCGGCCGGCAGGTCGACCTCGTCGACCACGACGCTCACCTCGATCTGCATCTGACCGGCGAGGGCGTCGCCGAGGCGCTCGAGAAGCGAGTCCAGGGGCGCAGTCTCGAGCGCGGCGGGGCGAAGCTCGAAGAGCAGCGTGCGCATCTCCGCCAGGGCGGCGCGCGTGAGCCGGCGCAGTCGCTCCAGGTTCTGCCGGCCCTCATCCGGGTCGCGCTCCCACAACGCCGGCAGCGCCTCGGCGATGAGGGAGGCGCTGTAGATGCTCTGGGTCACGGCGTCGTGCAGGTCGCGGGCGAGCGCCTGGCGCTCCTCCGCGGCCGCCTGCCGCGTCTCCTTGCGGTGCAGGCGGTCGATCTCGATGACCGCGGCGAGGGCGTCGCCGACGATCGTGGCCAGCTGCCGCTCTTCGGGGGAGAAGGGGCCGCCATGGGCGCCCCGCACGATGACGAGCGCGCCGGCGGGGCCGGAGGTCCCGGTGAGCGGCGTCGCGAGCACGCTTCCGACGCCGTCCGCTGCAGCCTGATCCTGCAATTCGGCCGGAAGGCCGGGCCAGGCGGCCGCGTCCTCCGCGATCAGCAGCTTGTCGCGCATGGCGGCATCTGAGACCGCGAGGTCCAGCATGGTGAGCGGCTGGACGTCCTCCTCCTCGCCGAACGACGCTCCGGTCGCCGCGGTCGCCGGCTCGGCGCCGTCCTCCTCCGCTTCGGCCTCCTTCAGCAGGCGCACGCGCGCGTAGCGCGCCGAGAAGAGCCTGGCGATGGCGCTGGTGGCCTGGTCGAGCGCCTCCCCACGCACCGTCCGCCCGCCGAGGAGCTGCGCCATGCGCCGCAGCGCGTCGAGCTCTTCCAGCCGGCGGCGCAGCACCTCCTCCGTCGCGCGCCGCTCCTCCGTCTCGTATTCAAGCTTGGCGTTGGCCTCGTCCAGCTCGCGCACGCGCGCCTCGACGAGCTCGTCCATGTGGGTGCGGTACAGCTGCAACTCCGTCTCCACCCGCAAGGACTCGCGCCGCAGCGCCAGGCTCACAGCCATGATGACCACCGCGAAGCTGACCTGGGAGAGGTACAGCGTGTTGAAGCTGATGACGACCCGGTGCTCGATGATCGCGTCGAACATGGTCGACACCGCGAGCAGAGCGGTCATCAGGCCGAGGTAGCCGGCGCGCTCGTGGCCGGGGCGGCGGTAGACGCGGTAGATCGCGTAGCAGAGGAAGGCAAAGGAGATCAGCGTGAGTGCGTCGGTCACGTTCTGCAGGATGTGCGGCGAAGACTGGGTCATGACCATCACAGAACCGCCCAAGGCCTGCATCTCCATGAGCCCGCCCTTCTGCTGATGGAGGATCCCACGCTCGAGCACGACGTTGACGACCAGCGTGAACGCGAAGCCGGCCGTCAGCGCGAGCAGGAACCACTTCGGCCGCACGTCGGCGACGAAGGCGACGAACCAGACGATGGCTGCCGTCCACACGACGGTCGGAGGGAAGTACGCCCACTTCATGACCGCGACGTGCAGGTCGATGTCCGTGATCCCGTAGAGGGCGAGCACCGAGAGCGCACCCAGCGCTGCGGCGGCGGAGGCGACCGCGAAGGCGATCCGCGCGCGGTCCCACGGCCGCCGGGACAAGCCGACGAACCCGTGCGTCACGGCGGCGAGGATGCCGATCCCCGCCGCCACACCCATCAGCGCCTGCGGTAGATTCACGCGCTCTCCGTCGCCCTCAGGGGAGGCTCACCTCGGCCGCCGACGACCAGGCGGACCAGCCTGCGGCGGCCTCCGCGCGCACGCGGTAGAAGTACGAGCTCCCGCTCTGTGCGGTGGTGTCAGTGTACGCCGCCGCGTCGGCGGCCGCCGTGAAGGTCTGTGCGTCCTTGGTGAAGCCCTCGTCCGTTGCCCGCTCCACCACGTAGCCGATGACGGGCGGCGGGAACAGCGGCGTCGTCCAGATCAGCTCGACCTGGCCGTCGCCGGCGGTCGCGGTCAACCCGGCTGGGGCCTGGGGCGTCCCTTGGAGCACGAGCGGGCGGGCGGCGTGGCTCTCCTCCCCGCCCATCAGGTGGATGCTCCAGTAGCCTTCGAAGCTGAGGTCCGCCGGCGCATTGACGACTTCGGGCAGCGCCGGCTGTGCGGTGACCGGGTCCAGCTGCGTGAACGCGCCCTGGGCGCCGAGCGGCAGCGTGATGGCCAGCGATCGGGCGCTGGCCGGCAGCTTGAACGGCACCCGGGCCTCCACCGGTCGCACGGCGATCAGCACCGACTCCAGTGGATCGACACGCAACGTGTCCTTCCAGCCGAGTTCGCCGGGGTCAGGCGCGCGCGCCTCGCCCTCACGTCGCGCGCGCGCCAGCACCTGGACGTCGAACCCCCCGAACGCCACGCTGTGCGAGGTCGTGCCGTCGTGCGTGACGCGCCAGATCTGGGTGGCGTCGCCAAGCTGCGGCGCCGACGCCTCCTGTTCCACCTGGAGGTACTCCGTGGCGGGATCGATCGTCGAGTAGGGTATCGCCGTCCTGACGCCGCTCGCCGAGAGCGGCGCGTCGACGCCGAGCGTAGCGGTCATGCGGCCGTACGTCGGGTCGAAGAGGTCGCTGACCATCTTGCCCTGGGCGGGGAGCGTCAGCCGGTAGGCGCGGCCCAGGGGAGTGAAGGTGAGCGTGCCGGACTCCTCCTGCGGTACCACCGGCACCGCATCGTCCTGGTCCTCGTCATCCAGCGACGCGGCCGGCCCGAGGGCAGCGCCGTAGGCGTCCCGGTAGGCCTCCGTGGGCACCAGCACGGGATCCTGCGCCGCCACGTAGGCGGCCGGGAGGGCACGCCGAAGGCGCTCGCGGTCGAACGGCGCCGCGGCCGGGCCGTCCACCTGGAACTGCATGATCGTACGCGTGTTGGGTCCGTAGCCGGCGACGGTCTCGGACGCGCCCCCGATCGGCGTCTGATCTCCGTCGCCGGTGTAGTAGTCGACGCGGCTGTCCGCGTTGGGGGCGGGCGCCGGCGCGTCGTTGTAGAGGATCAGCTTGGAGCCTGCCGGCACCTTGGAGAAGTCGACGATGACGTCGGCGCGCTCGCCCGGCGCGAGGTACAGCGCCTTGGTGCCGACGGCGATGATCGAGGGGTACTCCCCCATCGACGCTTCCTGGTCGGTGGGGTAGCGGGCCTCGAGGCCGACGGGCGTGGGCCTCACCGTCGCCGCCTGCGGCAGGAGGCCGCCGTCGTTGCCGATCTGGATCATCGCCGGACCGACCGCGCGCGGGTCCGGGACGCCTCCCCTGCGAGTGTCGGTGGGCCAGCGCGCCGGCCAGCCCCCCTTCATGGGCGGCTGGGCGGGGAGCATCGAGACGTCCCCCGACTCGGTCTGCAGCTCGGGAGCGCCGTCCGTACCGGTCCTGGCCACCTGGTCCGAGATCGCGTAGTACAACTGCAGGTTGAGCTGCCGGTCGCCGCAGGCGTTGAGGACCCGCAGCCGGTAGGCCTTGCGCTCCACCGGCAGGTAGGGGTACGCGGTGCCGTTGACGAGCATCGTGTCGTGGAACGCGTTGGTCGCCACGGACGGACTGGGGGTGCCGGGGTTCTCCTTGGGCTGGGCCCCGGTCCCGAAGAGCGGGTTGGGCACAGGGCCGTTCACGGTCCCGTCGTAGTCGGTCCAGTACCAGGGCAGGTAGTCCCAGCGTCCCTTGGCGCTGAGGTTGTCCTGGTCGTTGACGCCACCCTCTTTGCCGAGGCCGATCTGGTTGGGCATGTACACGTGCGGGTACCAGAGGGCGCCGAGGCCTCCCCAGCGGGCGAGGTCCCAGGTGGGATCGGTGGCGCGCACCTGCCGGGCGCTGGGAACGAACGTCTTGTCCTCGATGAGGAGCGGGATCTCGGCGGAGGGGATCGTCCCCCGGGCCACCGGCGCGGCGATGGCCCTGCTCCCGGCCGGTTTGTCTTCGTTGCCGTTCAGCAGCTCGTCCTCGACCGCGTCGTCGATGAAGTACGGCGCCGCCTCGCCGGCGTAGACGCTGAGGCGGGTGAGGCCGTAGGTGTCGTCGTGCAGGTAGAGAAAGCGGGCGCTCTGGTCGTTGGGAAAGTACAGTGTGGTCGCGCCCGGGCCAGGGTCGTTGGTGGCCCCGGGTGAGCCTTCGGAGACCGGCGTGCCCTGCGCGTCGAACCACATGTCGGGCACGTTGACCAGGCTGGGGCCGGAGCGATACGGGTTCTTCTCTCCGGCCGGCGCGATCCACTGGTACTGCGAGCCGCCGCTTATCCAGGGGGTGAGCCCGCCGTGGAGGTGCAGCGAGGCGCGGTTCTGCGGATAGACGGCGTCGCCGCCGTCGGGCCCGGCGCCGGCCCCGGTGGCTGTGGTGTCTACCGGGAGGAACAGGTCGCCGGCCGCACCGGAGGGCAGCTGATCGACGAACTTGACACGCACCGGGCGGCCGCGCCGGGCGCGGATCAGCGGGCCGAGGTAGTGGATGGGAGCGGGCCGGACGCTGTTGCGCCCGCTCCCGTCCGTCCCCAGGTTCAGCTGCACGTAGCCGCGCAGCCGGGTCGGCGGCAGGTCGCTGTGGAGCTTCTCCGTGTACTCACGCACGGCGATCTCGTAGTAGTCCGAGCCGGGATAGGTGATCGTGTCGGGCACCGCCACCGGGATGTACTGGCCGAGGCCGTTGGCGGCGGCGGCGCCGAGGCCGGGCAGCCGGTCGACGAACTTGCGGATGCGGGGAGTGTTGACCCAGTTGGCGATGCCGTAGTAGTCCGGCGTCGCGTCGGGGTCCAGCGCCGGCTTGGGTGCGGCCGGCTGCCCGGCCGCCTGCTGGGCATCGCGGGACGCCGCGGCGAGGCGCCCGTCGCGCGATGGTGTGTCCGCCATGATGGACACGACGTCGCGCATCTGAAAGGTGGTGGCGCCGGTGGTGACGGCCGCGTCGAACGCGGTGGCGCCGCGGGGAGCCACGCCGGCCCGCGGCGCGCCGTCGTCGCCGCCGGCGCACGCGGCCAGCGCAGCAGCGAGCCCGGCCGTCATGAGCAGAGCGGCGATCGCCGCCGCCAGCTTCACTGCCTTGCGCTTGTCCAGGTCGCCCTCCCTGGGGGTCATCCCGCCCGCGTCGATGCTTCGATTCTGGACGGGCTCAAAACCGTACCATACAATCTGCTCAGCGAATGGGCTCCGGGGGGTGCCGGGGCCCCACATTCATGAAGGGGAGGCAGATGAAGGTTCTTGCGGTCCTGATCATCATCGTCGCGCTCGCGATCATCATCGTGCCGCAGTTCACCAACTGCGAGTACGGCAAGTCGCATCCCGCGACCATCAACATGAAGACCAGCAGTACCGCCGCCGACGTCGTCCAGTACGCCAGCATGGGCAGCATGGAGGCCCCCGCGGCCGATGCGGCCTCCGTCCCCTACCGCATGATGAAGTGCTTCTGGTCGGCGCGCGCGGAGATCATCGCCGGCGTGCCGCTCCTCGCCCTCGGCGTGCTGCTTCTGTTCGCGCGGCGCAAGGAGACCATCCGCGCCATCGGGATCGTCACGGTCGTCATCGGCGTCCTCACCATCCTCATCCCCACCACCATAGTGGGCACGTGCGTGAACCCCGCCATGGTCTGCAACACCGAGATGAAGCCCACGCTGTTCATCACCGGCGGCATCGCCGTCGCGCTCGGCATCGCCGTGCTCGTGCTCGGCGAGATGAGGCGCCCCACGGATGGCCCCGCGGAGGCCGTGGCCGCGGCGTGAGAGGGTCTTCGATCTGAGATCTTCAAGCCTCGTCAGACTCGCCCGCGGCGGCATCTCCAGCAACCCGCTGCGCAGCTGGCTCGTCGGCGGCTGCGCGCTGCTGGTGGCCGCCATGGTGCTCACCACCGTCGTCATCTCGCGCGGCGGCCAGGACAGCCTGCGGCTCGCGCGCCAGCGTCTCGGCGCCGACATCGTCGTGGTCCCGCGCGGGTCCGTGACCGGCATCGAGGGCGCGCTGCTGCTCGGCAACGCGACCAACACCTACATGCCTCGCGCGGTGGTGGACAAGGTGAGGGGCGTTCCGGGCGTCGCGCAGGCCTCGCCGCAGCTCTACCTCACGTCGATGGCCAACTCCTCCTGCTGCTCGGTGTCGTCGATGTTCATGTTCGCCTTCGACCCCACCACCGACTTCACCATCGAGCCGTGGCTCAAGCAGAAGCTCGGCCACGACCTGCAGGAGGGGCAAGCGGTCGGCGGCGCGGACGTGTTCGTCCCCGACGGCGCCGACAAGATCAAGCTCTACGGCTACGACTTCGACCTCGTCGGCAATCTCGAGCGGACGGGCACGAACCTGGACCAGACGTTGTTCATGACCTTCCCCACGGCGTTCGCCATGCAGCAGGTGTCGCAGACGGAGGCCAAGATGGCGCTCCCGACCCTCTCCGACACCGCCTCGTCGGTGCTCGTCAAGGTGGACGAGGGCGCCGACCGCACCGCCGTGGCCAAGGCCATCACCGCGGCGGTGCCGGAGGTCGAGGCGGTGCCCTCGGTGCAGATGTTCAGCTCGTACGGCGATCAGATCTCGGGCGTGCTGCGCACCCTGATCGTGATCGTCGTGCTCACGGTCGTCCTCTCGCTGACGCTCATGGCAGTCGTCTTCTGGATGTCCGTGCACGAGCGCAGCCGCCAGATCGGCGTGCTTCGGGCCCTCGGCGCGACGCAGCGCTACGTGCTGCTCGCCTACATGACCGAGGCCGCGCTGCTCTCGCTTGCCGGCGGCCTCGCCGGCGTCGTGCTGGCCGCGGTCGTGATCTACTTCTTCCACGACCTGCTCGTCTCGGCGCTCGGGTTCACCATCCTGCTGCCGTCGGCGCTGAGCCTGATCGTCCTCGTGGTCGTGGGCCTGCTGGTCGCCCTCGTGGTATCGGCGGCGGCGGCGTTCGTCCCGGCGCTGCAGGCGTCGCGCCAGGAGCCGGCAGTCTCCATGAGGGAGTGAGCGTATGACGGCGGTTTCTCTGCGCGGAGTCGGCAAGGCCTATGGCGACAAGGGCGCCGCGACCTTCGCGGCGCTGCGCGACGTGGACCTCGACATCGCGATGAACGACTTTCTCGTCATCACCGGGCGCTCGGGCTGCGGCAAGACCACGCTGCTCAACATCGCCTCCGGTCTCGCCACGCCGACGAGCGGGACGGTGACGGTCGACGGCGTCGACCTCTGGGCCGTCACGGACGCCGAGCGCAGCAGTCTGCGCAACCGCACCATGGGCTTCGTGTTCCAGTTCCCCAGCCTGCTGCCTGGCCTGCCGCTCGAGCAGAACGTCACCCTGCCGCTCGAGTTCAGCCACGAGGAGCATGCCGACGGCGGCGAGCGCGCGCGCGAGCTCCTCGACATGGTCGGCTTGGGCAATCGCGCCGGAGCGCTGCCCCGGGAGCTCTCGGCCGGTCAGCAGCAGCGGGTGGTCATCGCCCGTGCGCTCATCAACCGGCCTACGCTCCTGCTGGCCGACGAGCCGAGCAGCGACCTGGACCAGGACACCGAGGCGGAGATCATGGAGATCTTCAGCCGCATCCACGCCGAGCAGCGCCTGACGATCGTGATGGTCACGCACGCCCGCAACCTCATCTCCTACGGCACCAGGCACCTGGAGATGGCCGACGGGACGGTGCTCGAGGACGCGGAGCACGAGGGGCGCAGCGCCCCTGCGTGATCGCTGAGCGTTCGCTGGGACTATGCCTTATGTCCAGTCGCGAACAGGCCGAAGAGCCGTGTTCCGCCACCGTTGAAACCGGTCAGAATAGGGACGGATTCCTCCGCGGGGGGTGTGGCTTCGCCTTTGCCATGCCGATACGGGGAGGACCAGAAGACTGAAGAGTGGGCCTGGGGAGAGCTTCGCCTGGGCCTGCGCGTGATGTTCGGCGTTGGGGCAACAGGTTCTGGGGAAGGGGTTCAAATGGCTGCGAAAGTCATCCGGAGGATGTCACTGGCCAAGGCCAGCATCCTGGTCTTCATCTTGGTGGCATTGCTCACCACGGTGTTCATGGTCAAGATGAGTCAGGGTGCAGCAGCGCCCAGCTCGCCGACCGACGGCACCGCCGTACCCCACTACTACGGCCCCTGGGCCAACTGGGCCCTGAGCCCGCTGACCTTGCCCGACGCGACCGTCACCATCAACGGTGACGGTTCGGGCGCGACGGCCACGGCGACGGTCGGCGGCAACGGCGCCATCACCGGAATCACCGTCAACAACCCGGGCAACGGGTACACGAGCGCCACGGTGGACATCACCGGCGCGGGCACCGGCGCCGGCGCCAGCGCCACCATCACCAGCAGCGGCGTCATCACGGCCGTGACCGTCACCGCGATCCGGTAGCGGCTTCAAGAGCCCCACGGTCGCCATCTCCGGCGGCGGCGCCACCACGGACGCTACGGCGACGGCCTACGGCAGCGTCGACGCCGTCACCCTCCAGAACGCCGGCACCGGCTACCAGTTCCCCACTGTCGCGTTCGACATGCCGGACGACCCCAACGGCACGCAGGCCATGGCGCACGCGGACATCGACGGCAGCGGCGCCATCACCGCCATCGTCATCGACGACGCCGGCTCCGGCTACATGAACGCCCCCGGCATGGTCATCCGTGACGGCACCCTGATGGACCCGGTGGCCAACGCCGGCGCGGGCGCGTCGGCCGTGTGCACCATCAAGGTCACGAGCGTGACGCTCGAGACCTTCGGCGCCGGCTACACCTCGACTCCTTTGGTCACGATCAGCGACGCGACCGGCAGCGGCACGGGCGCGAGCGCCGACGCGACGGTCGACGCCGGCTCCGTGACCACCATCGACGTCACCGCGGCCGGCACCGGCTACGTCACCGGCAGCGGCATCAAGAAGTTCCAGGACCAACTGCCGGTGCTCTGCGACCCCGCGGTCTCCGGCAGCTGCTCCACCGACCCCGCTCGCCAAGTTCCTCCCCCTCGGCGTCCCCCAGGAGAAGAACTACGACGATCCCGACGGCCACCCCATCAAGGCCGACGAGTACGAGATCGGTCTCGTGCAGTACCGCACCAAGTTCAACACCGACCTGCCTGCGACCCTGGTCCGCGCCTACGTGCAGATCGAGACGCCGGCCAACGCCGCCATCAGCCAGCACGTCGCGCTCGAGAACGAGCTGCTCGACGGCACCAAGGTGCCGATCATGATCGACGGCAGCCAGGCGTACGGGGTCACCACGCCGCAGTGGCTCGGCCCGGTCATCGCGGCCACCAAGGACAAGCCGGTGCGCATCGTCTTCCGCAACCTGCTGCCGACCGGCTCCGACGGCGACCTCTTCCTCCCCGTGGACAGCACGCTCATGGGCTCCGGCATGGGCCCCATGGGCCTGCCCGACCCGGTGGACGAGGGCTCCGTGCTCGACGAGGTCCGTAACCCGATCTGCACCGAGGCGCCCAAGTCCACAGACTGCTTCAAGGACAACCGCGCCACGCTGCACCTCCACGGCGGCATCAGCCCGTGGATCAGCGACGGCACGCCGCATCAGTGGATCACGCCCGCCGGCGAGGACACGCAGTGGCCCGAGGGCGTGGACGTCCGCGTGGTGCCCGACATGAGCGTCGGCCAGGACCCGCGTGACGGCGTCATGACGTTCTACTACACCAACCAGCAGAGCGCGCGGCTGATGTTCTACCACGACCACGCCTGGGGCATCACGCGCCTCAACGTGTACGCGGGTGAGGCCGCCGGCTACCTCATCAGCGACAAGACCGAGCAGAAGCTGATCAGCAGCGGCACCATCCCCGCCGACCAGATCCCGCTCATCGTCCAGGACCGCACCTTCGTCCCGCCGGACGAGCAGCTCTACGACGTCGACGGCGCCGGCAACGTCTTCGGCAGTGCCGGCTTCGACCCGGCCACGAACGGCATCAAGAGCTACGGCCAGGACCCGACGTGGGACAAGTCACGTTGGGGCGGCTACGGCGACTTCTGGTACCAGCACGTGTACATGCCGGCGCAGAACCCCAGCTCCACGAACGGTCTGAGCGCGGTCGGCCGCTGGATGTACGGTCCCTGGTTCTGGCCACCGGCCTCCGACACCATCTACGGGCCCATCGACAACCCGTACTACGACCCGAACTGCAAGCTCGGCGACCCGGCGACGTGGCAGTACGACGTCGACCCGTTCTGCGAGCCGCAGAAGATCCCCGGTACGCCGAACATCTCGAACGGCATGGAGCAGTTCAACGACACGCCGACCGTCAACGGCGTGGCCTATCCGGAGATCACCCTGCAGCCGAAGTCGTACCGCTTCCGGTTCCTGAACGCGGCCAACGACCGCTTCTTCAACTTCCAGTGGTACGTGGCCGACCCGTCCACCGGCACCGACAGCGAAGTCGCGCTCGATCCGCTGCTGCTGGCGCAGGCCCAGACCGACCCCGTCGTCTTCCCGACGCCGGTGCACAATGCCGCGACCGACGGCCCCGACTGGATCGTCATCGGCAGCGAGGGCGGGTTCCTGCCCGCGCCGGTGGTCGTCGACGGCCAGCAGGAGACCACCTGGATCACCGACCCGACGCGGTTCGACGTCGGCAACGTCGACAAGCACTCCCTGGTGATCGCGCCGGCGGAGCGGTCGGACGTGATCGTCGACTTCTCCAAGTTCGCCGGCAAGACGCTGATCATGTACAACGACGCGCCCGCCGCCTACCCGGCGCGCGTGCCGTCCTACGACTACTACACCGGCGCCCCGGACCAGAGTCCGGCCGGCGCGCCGATGATCCTGCCCGGCTACGGGCCCAACACGCGCACCATCATGCGGGTCACGATCGCGGCCGCGGCTCCCGCCGCCGCGTTCAACCTCAACAAGCTGCGCAGCGCCTTCGTGCACAAGGCCGACGGCTCCGGCGTGTTCGAGTCCGGCCAGCACCCGATCATCGTCGGCCAGAAGGCGTACAACTCCGCCTACGGCACCGCCTTCGCCACCGGCGGCACCAACTGCAACCCCGTGCCGAACGCCCCGAACCCTGACTTCCAGATCTGCGACGGGTTCGTGCGCGTCAACGACACGCTCCAGTTCGGCTTCAACACGCTCGCCAAGCCGACCACCAAGACGATCATGCCGCTGCTGCCGAAGGCCATCCACGACGAGATGAACGCCACCACCTTCGACGACTTCGGCCGCATGCAGGCCAACCTCGGCGTGGAGGCGCAGCCGCCGACGCCGGGCCTGCAGAACGTCACGCTCTACCCGTTCGTGAACCCGGTGACGGAGATCATCAACGGCACCAACCTGCCCAAGAACGCCGTCGCCTACGACGTCGACGGCAACGTGGTGGACGACATCACGATCGCGCCGATGACCGACGAGAACGACGGTACGCAGATCTGGCGCATCACCCACAACGGCGTGGACACGCACCCCATCCACTTCCACCTGTACGACGTGCAGATCATCGACAGGGTGACGTGGGACGGCATCATCATCGAGACCGAGCCCGAGGAGCTGGGCTGGAAGGACACCGTCCGGATCAGCCCGCTCGAGGACACCATCGTCGCCCTGCGGCCGATCGTGCCTCAGGTGCCGTTCGAGGTGACGAACTCCATCCGCAACATGAACCCGATGGACCAGGCGGGGTCGACCAACCTGTTCAACAGCGTCGCCCCCGACGGTACGCCGACCAATCCAATCGTCAACCAGCTGGTCAACTACGGCTGGCAGTACGTCTGGCACTGCCACATCCTGAGCCACGAAGAGATGGACATGATGCGGCCGCAGTCGCTGGTCCTGCCGCCGGTCGCGCCGAGCAACCTGAGCAACACGCTCACCGGCGGGGGCACCCTGAAGCGCGCTGTACTCACCTGGAACGACAACTCGATCACTGAGACCGGGTTCCTGGTCCAGCGCTCCACCAACCTGGGCAGCACCTGGACCACAATCCGTACGTTCACGTCACCGCTGAGCCAGCCCAACACCCACCGGACGGGCATGACGTACACCGACACCTCGTCGTTCAACCCGAACACCACGACGCGCTACTACCGGGTCGTCGCGGACAACACCGTCGGCTACATCGCCGACCCCGCCTACCCGCAGATGACGGCGGAGTCGTTCTCCAACACCCGCGTCGTCGGCCCGCAGTTCACCATCACGGCGACGGCGGGCACCGGCGGGACCATCACGCCGTCCGGCGCGGTGGCGGTCGGCCGTGGCGGCAGCCAGACGTTCACCTTCACTCCCAACGCGCAGTACCGCATCAGCCAGGTGCTGGTGAACGGCACGCCTAACGCGGCGGCGGTGACGGCGGGCAGCTACACCTTCACCAACGTCCAGGCCAGCCAGACGATCGCCGTCAGCTTCACGCAGACCGGGGTCACCATCACGTCGAGCGCCGGCCCCGGCGGCAGCATCTCGCCGAACGGCACGCAGACGGTGCCGGTCAACGGCACGATGAACTACACGATCACGCCGAACAACGGCTACCACATCGTCGACGTGCTTGTCGACGGCGTCTCCGACCCGGGTGCGATCTCGGCCGGTACGTACACGTTCACGAACGTGACGACGAACCGTACGATCGCCGCGACGTTCGCGACGAACGTGCCCACCAGCATCACCGTGACGGCCCCCACGGGCACCACGAGCCAGGCCCAGGGCTCCAGCCTGCCGGTCACCTGGACGACCGATCAGCCGGTTGCCGGCGGCGAGTTCAGCATCTGGGTTGTGAGCCCGGCCAACGGCTGGTACGTGGGCAAGATCGTCAACGCCAACGGCTCGGCGAGTTACTCCAGCAGCGTCACACTCAACGTGCCTGGCGACACGGGCTACCGCATCTTCGTCTACTACCGCGCTCTCAGCACAGACCCATGGGGAGTCTACGGCTTCTCCTCGGGTACTGTGGACGTGACTGCGGTCTTCAGCAGCATCACCGTCACGGCCCCGACCGGTACGTCGAGTCAGGCGGCGGGCTCTGCCCTGCCGGTCACTTGGACGACCGATCAGCCGGTTGCCGGCGGCGAGTTCAGCATCTGGGTAGTGAGCCCGGCCAACGGCTGGTACGTGGGCAAGATCGTCGCCGCCGACGGCACAGCGAGCTACGCAAACAGCGTGGACCTCATGGTGCCGAGCGGCACTGGGTACCGGATCTTCGTGTACTACCGCGCGACCAGTGCTGACCCTTGGGGGATTTACGGCATGTCGCCCGGAACGGTCGATGTGACCGCTGGTCTCACATCAATCACCGTCACGGCCCCCGTTGCGTCAGGCAGCTACGCCTCCGGTAGCACGCTGCCGGTCACGTGGACGACCAACGCCGCAGCATCGGCACCCGGCGAGTTCAGCATCTGGATCGTCAGCCCTGCGAACGACTGGTATCTCGGCAAGATCGTGGCCGCGGACGGGACGAGCAGCTATGCCGACAGTGTGGTGCTCACCATGCCTGCCGCGGCAGGGTACCGGGTGTTCGTCTACTATCGGGCGACTTCGGTCGACCCGTGGGGCTTCTACAACTTTGCCCTGGGGACGGTGACCATTCTGTAGCAGTCTTCAGCAGCAGACATCTGGAACAGCGGCGGGCGCCGGGTCGCAAGACCCGGCGCCCGCCGCACGTTCCGGGTGGATCCGGCGCCGGTGGTCAGGGTGACGGCAGGGCTACTCTGGCGCTTCACTGCCTCCGGGTACCTGGCGGACGAACAGGATAGCCGCCGCGTTGTGCGGGTATGCGGAGAAGACTGTCGTCGTTCTTGGTGGGTATGCTCTGAGCCGGGAAGAGAGCCGACTGCCGGCGAGGGGAGGAAGACATGAGGAGTCTTGCGTTCACGATCGGCTGCGCGTTGCTGCTCGGCGCGATGGCGGTTCCCATAGCTGCGGGCGCTGCGCAGGCGCCCGTGAGTAGCGCGGGTGTCAGCGTGCAAGCGGCGCAGTCGACGGTCGTGAACATGGCCGAGCTCGCCCGAGAGCAGTCGGCTCGTCCCACTCCGAGCGGCCCGGGCGGCGCGCGCGTGATCCCCCTGCTGCCAAGGCCACCCAAGCCAGATGTGGGCGCGCCACCCTTCCTGCCGCAACTCAGGCCGCAGGCCGCCGGGCCTGGTCCGCAGGCGCCGTCCCCGAGCCCTGCGCAGGACTTCGCCGGCCTCGACGACATCGCCGACCTGTCCACGGGCTACCGCTACATCCCGCCCGATACGGACGGTGCGGTGGGGCTCACCAAGGTCATGTCGGGGCTCAACAACAACTACCGCATCTTCACCAAGGCGACGGGCGCCGTCGTCAGCACCGTGAGCCCAGAGACGTTCTGGGGCAGCCTCGGCGGCAGCGACTTCTTCGATCCCAAGACCCTCTACGACCCCATCCGCGATCGCTGGATCGTGGTGATGCTGTCTGACCCTGAGACCGCGGCCGCGTCCATCAACATCGGCGTCTCACAGACCAGTGATCCCAGCGGCTCGTACTACCTGTACCGCGTCGACTCCGACGCCGCGAACCTGACCTGGGCCGACTTCCCGAGCATCGGCTTCGACGGGGACTACGTCGCCGTCAACGTCAACATGTTCAGGAACTCGAACGACAACTACGTGTCGTCGAAGGTGCTGGCCGTCGACTACGCCGCCATGCGCACAGGGACGTGGCACGCATGGTTCCTCACCGGATCGCTCTACAGTTCCTCACCGGCGGCGACCTACACGGCCGCCGAGAGCACGCTCTACGTGCCGGTGCATTGGAACAGCTCCCCCGGAAGCTACCGTGTGGACACGATTACCGGAGACCCGGCGACGACGGGGCCCGTCTATACCGCGGGTGTCGTAAAGAGCCGCGGGGTCTCGTGGACCGAGCCCGGCGGGAACATCCTGCCTCAGAAGACGGGGGCGGGCGGAGGCACGCCGCTCAAGATCGACGCTCAAGACTCCGAGATCCGCTCGACCCCGGTGGTGCGCGACGGCTTCATCTACTACGCGCAGACGGTGGGTCTCCCCTCCGGGGGCCTGAGCCGCACCTCCATCCTGTGGACCAAGCTCGCGGCGAGCACCGGCAACGTCGCCGACGGAGGCCTCATCGACGATCCCACCGCCACGGCCACGAACGGCGGTAAGTGGTTTGCCTACACCCACGTCGCCGCGAACAAGTACGGGGACGTCATCGTGGGCTTCTCGCAGTTCTCGTCCACGCAGTACGCGTCGGCCGGCTATGCCGTGCACGCAGCGAGCGATCCCGCCGGGACGATGCGCGACCCCGTGGTCTACAAGGCCGGCGAGGACGTCTATCAGAAGACCTTCTCTGGCACGAGCAACCGCTGGGGCGACTACAGCAAGGCCCAGGTCGACCCTTCCAACGACGCCGATCTCTGGGTGCTGAACGAATACGCCGAGACGATCACCGGCTCCGATGACTCCGGAGGCCGCTGGGGGACATGGTGGGGTGGGGTCACGGCGCCCTCCGCCCCGGTCATCACCAGCATCGCCGTCACCGCCCCGACAGGCACCAGCAGCCAGGCCCAGGGCAGCGCCCTGCCGGTCACCTGGACCACCAACGCCGCCGTCGCCGACGGCCAGTTCAGCCTCTGGGTGGTCGTCCCCCGCCAACGGCTGGTACGGGGGCAAGATCGTCGCCGCCGACGGCACCGCCAGCTACGCCGACAGCGTCGACCTGAACGTGCCCGTCGAGGCCGGCTACCGCGTCTTCGTCTACTACCGCGCCAGCAGCGGCGACCCCTGGGGCATCTACGGCTTCTCGCCGGGCACGGTCGACGTGACGCGCCGTCTTCAACGCCATCGCCGTCACCGCCCCGACAGGCACCAGCAGCCAGGCCCAGGGCAGCGCCCTGCCGGTCACCTGGACCACCAACGCCGCCGTCGCCGACGGCCAGTTCAGCCTCTGGGTGGTGTCCCCCGCCAACGGCTGGTACGGGGGCAAGATCGTCGCCGCCGACGGCACCGCCAGCTACGCCGACAGCGTCGACCTGAACGTGCCCGTCGAGGCCGGCTACCGCGTCTTCGTCTACTACCGCGCCAGCAGCGGCGACCCCTGGGGCATCTACGGCTTCTCGCCGGGCACGGTCGACGTGACGCGCGGTCTTCAACGCCATCGCCGTCACCGCCCCGACCGGCACCAGCAGCCAGGCCCAGGGCAGCGCCCTGCCGGTCACCTGGACCACCAACGCCGCCGTCGCCACGGCCAGTTCAGCATCTGGGTGGTCGTCCCCCGCCAACGGCTGGTACGGGGGCAAGATCGTCGCCGCCGACGGCACCGCCAGCTACGCCGACAGCGTCGACCTGAACGTGCCCGTCGAGGCCGGCTACCGCGTCTTCGTCTACTACCGCGCCAGCAGCGGCGACCCCTGGGGCATCTACGGCTTCTCGCCGGGCACGGTCGACGTGACCGCGGTCTTCAACGCCATCGCCGTCACCGCCCCGACCGGCACCAGCAGCCAGGCCCAGGGCAGCGCCCTGCCGGTCACCTGGACCACCAACGCCGCCGTCGCCGACGGCCAGTTCAGCCTCTGGGTGGTGTCCCCCGCCAACGGCTGGTACGGGGGCAAGATCGTCGCCGCCGACGGCACCGCCAGCTACGCCGACAGCGTCGACCTGAACGTGCCCGTCGAGGCCGGCTACCGCGTCTTCGTCTACTACCGCGCCAGCAGCGGCGACCCCTGGGGCATCTACGGCTTCTCGCCGGGGACGGTCGACGTGACGGGGCCTGAACCAGGGGCGAGGAGCGTGGGCGAAGCTGGTCGGCCGCAATGAGGCCCCCTGCCCTCACGAGTGGCGGGCCTCCGCGCAGGGCAATCGATCCTGATTCTGTAAGTTGATGTCCAGACCGCTACTATGGGTCAATGACATAAGGTCCCGCATGTTCTGGGGGCACTGAGCACGTGAACGAAGGGGCATCGTGAAGAAGCTACTGTTAGGGCTGCTGCTGATCGCACTGGGGCTGCTGGTCGCGGCTTGCGGGAATCCGCCGACATTGCTGCCAACGGCAACGGCAACGGCAACGGCAACTGCAACTGCAACGGATGCGGCCCCGGTGACGCCGCCGGCGTCGCCAGCCGCCGCCGTCAGCCCAACGCCGGGGCCGACGGAAGCGGCACAGTCCCTGCTTCTCAGCGCGGGCACGTACGCGGTCGGCACCGCCATACCTGCCGGCACCTACAAGGGACAGTCACTCAGCGAAGACAGCCAGTACCGGATAGCGACCGACCCGAAGGGCAAGAACATCGTGGCGAAGAGTCCGACGCTCACCGGTCAGTTCAATCTGAAGCTGACGAAGGGCCAGTATCTGGAAGTCAGCGGCGTCATGAAGATCACGAAGGTGAAGTAACGCCGGTCGCTGCCGGCGTGATCGTCTCCGGCGCCGCTCCAATCGTGACCCTTCCCCGGGCCACGAACGGCTCTCCGAATCGCTGCTGCGGCTCGCCCGCGGTATCTGCGACTCCAAGGGGCGGTCTGTCTTCGCAACTTCGATGGACGGACTAGGCTGGTAAGTGCCTCCGCTGGGCTGTGGCCTCATTGGGCGATCCCAGCACCGCCCGCCCCCGCCGCGCTATTGAGCGTTGACCGCGCCACAGCGGTCGTCATGTAGCCGAGGCCACGCTGGGATCGCTTCTTCGCGTCACGATGGTCTTCTCGGCGAACGGCTGGTGCGTGGGCAAGGTCGAGGCCATAATGTCTCCAGTACCTTCACCTATCCTGCAGGTCGAAGGACCTGGACGGGCGAATCGTCCCTCCTGGAGTCGCGGCGCAACTCCACGGTGAACTTGTGCGGCCCCGATTCGAGCCGTACTTCGTCCGCGGCGACGACGTCGACCGTCTACTATCGCGCCGCCCCCGGCGACCCCTGGGGCCTCTACGGCATGAGCATGGGCACGGTCGACGCGAGCCAACTGGCCGTTCCGCACGGGGTCGTGTTGTTTGCTGGTGGCAGCGTGTTTGACAGCGGCCGTGGCAACAACCCAAAGGTCACGATCGAGAATGCGGGAGGTTCGGCCACGTCTCAGCGTACGTTGGCGGCAGTTCTCAGACGCCGTCGTTGTTCGACCCGGGGATCACGGTAGTCACCGGCTCCGCCGTCCCCCCGATCGGGAGCGTTGATCCCCCCGCCTTGGGTTACAGCCATCAAGTCGATCGCCGTCGCTCACGGACGCTACTTCACATCGACTGCGGGCGCGCTGGCGTCGCCAGCCAGCCAGGCCTGGGCCCTCAGGGTGGGATCACCGGACTCTGCGTGATCGAGTCTGCGTATCCCGACACCCTTTCGCTCAGCTCCAACGTGCAGATCAACAAGTTGAGTCCCGTAATGTGGTGTAAGTCCTGAGCAGTCAGCACGGGTAGAGAACGGCCACCGTGGGCTGCAGAATCGTCGCATCCGTTGCAGAGAAACGACGAGAGGAGCACCACGATGGCCGAGAAGAGCATGTCTCTCGACGAGCTTGTGCGCAAGCTCATGGGCGATGAGCACGCCGACGTGCTGCGCGAGACGCTCGCCTGGTTCGTCGGCGAGCTGATGGAGGCCGAGGTCACGCAGCAGATCGGCGCCGGCCTGCACGAGAAGAGCCCGGAGCGCACCGACGCACCGCAACGGCTACCGCGAGCGCAGCTGGCAGACCCGCGCCGGCGAGGTCGAGCTCGCCATCCCGCGGCTGCGCGCCGGCAGCTACTTCCCCAGCTTCCTCGAGCCGCGCAGCCGCTCGGAGAAGGCCCTGGTGGCGGTCATCCAGGAGGCCTACGTCAACGGCGTCTCTACGCGCAAGGTCGACCGCCTGGTGACCCAGCTCGGGCTCAGCGGCATCAGCAAGAGCGCCGTCAGCCGCCTCTGCGCCGGCCTCGACGAGCAGGTGCGCCTCTTCCGCGAGCGGCCGCTGGAGGGCGCCTACCCGTACCTCTGGCTGGACGCCAAGGTGGAGCGCGTGCGCGAGCCTGGCGGCGTGCGTCACAAGGCGCTGGTGGTCGCCTACGGCGTGCACGAGACGGGCCGCCGCGAGGTGATCGGCATCGACGTCGGCGAGGCCGAGACCGAGGCCTTCTGGCGCGAGTTCCTGAGCAGCCTGCGGGCCCGCGGCCTCGCCGGCGTGCAGCTCTGCGTCTCCGACGCCCACGAGGGCCTGAAGCACGCGATCGCCAAGGTGCTCGGCTGCCCCTGGCAGCGCTGCACGGTGCACTTCCTGCGCGACATGCTCGGCCACTGCAGCAAGGCGCAGCAGCCGATGATCGCCGACCGCCATCCGCCAGGTCTTCGCCGCCGAGAGCGGCGCAGAGGCGCGGGAGCGGCTCGCCGGCGTGGCCGCGGCCCTGGAGCAGACGGCGCCCAAGGTGGCGCGCCTGCTTGCCGAGGCCGAGGACGAACTGCTCGCCTTCATGAGCTTCCCGGCCGAGCACTGGACGAAGCTGCGCTCGACCAACCCGCTGGAGCGCGTGAACCGCGAGATCGGGCGGCGCTCGGACGTGGTCGGCATCTACCCGAACGACGCCGCCCTCGTGCGCCTCGCCGGCGCCCTGCTCATCGAGCAGAACGACGAATGGCTGGTCGGCCGGCGCTACCTCTCGGAGGAGTCGCTGCAGGCCGTGCTGGCCAGGGCCGCGGACGCCGACCGGGTCGTGGAGGTGAGCGCGCTACCGGCGGCCTGAAGCGAAGACCATCCCGACGACGGACTTACACCACACATCGGGACTTGACCGTGCCTTCTCCTACTTGGCGGCAGCTCGCTGAAACCGCAGCCCGGGCATGGGTTACTACGGCGTCATCTACGCGGAAGGCGCGGTCTCATCGAGTGACGGTGCCTGGCAGTTGCACGGCATGCTTGTCGCCGGGGATGGCGTCGACTTTCGCGGAGGCATGGGCGTCTATTACAACGACGCCTGTGTGGGCCAAGCGGTGTGGTGGACCTCCTTGCGATAGCGCTCCCATCAACCTATTTCTCGGGGGCCACAATGTCGGCCACGCGCTCTGAGAGGCGTCACAGAACGCGCGTTGCGATAGCGGCCGGCCGGCCGACGGTCAATCCTTTTTCTCAAGCCCGCCGCCCGTTTCGTCGAGAGTAGGGGAGATCTGACGGTCATCTGGGTGCAGCCGAACTACATCTGCAGGACGCTGTCGACTCTCAATGATCCTGACTTCACGAATCAGTGGGGGTTGAAGAATGCGGGCCAATGGATCTGGTCGGTTGCTGGAGTCGCGGACGCCGATACTGATACGCCCGAGGCCCGGGACATCGAGACCAGCCGACGCAGGGAAGACTTGTATGGCTACCGGCGCATCAACGCCGCTGCCACCCTCGCTGACGTACCGCCGGGGCGCCGCTCTCCTCGACGTCACAGCCCGACCGGCACCACCAGCCAGGCCCAGGGCGCCAGCCTTCCCGTCACTCTGGACTGACCAACCAGGCGGTCGGCACGGGCGAGTTGCCCTTCGACAGCGGCCACCACGTGTTCGTCTACCACCGCGCCGCCAGCGGCGACTCCTGGGGCAGCCCCACTATCTCCGTCGCGCGGCAGAGCGGCCCTCCGTCAAGTGCCCACACCTCAAAGCCGGAATCCGCGAGCAGTTCACAGCAACGCTGGTGCACGGCTGGGCCGTGCGTGGCCACGAAGACGATCGGTCGATGACGGGAGAGGACGCGCGCTGCTCCACGAAGAGCATCGTACTCTGCACCCTCGATGTCGAGCTTGATGACCGAGGGCGCGCGGATGGCCCCGCTGGCGACCAGATCGTCCAGGACCACCGTCTGAACGGTGATCACATGCCCAGCGGCGCGCCCGAGATGGCCCATGGCGGGGTGGATGCTCTCGTCGAAGGTGGCCTCGGCCGGCCTCGGAGAGCTGACGGCGACATCCATCACGGTGCAGTTCTCCACTCCGTTGAGTGCCAGATGCCGCTCGAGGTAGCCGAGATTGCGGGGGAGGGGTTCGAACGCGAACACATGTCCATCAGGCCCGACTCGTGATGCGGCTAGCAGAGAGTACGTCCCAACGTGCGCGCCGATGTCGTACACGATATCGCTGCGACCCAGGGCCGCGGCGAAGAGCGCTAGCTTGTCGCGCTCGAACGTGCCGAGCCAACAGCTGTTCAGGCTGGAGCCTGCGATCCACCACCTGCCGCGCAGCGGTCCGGACAGGATGGGTACCCGGGCAGCGGTGGGAATCAGGCGAAGCGACAGGTGCAGCGCGCGATTCACAAAGGAGGCACACTCCCCGCGGGAGGACCCGCCCATCAGCGAGCCTTGCGAGGCGATCGCACCGCGAAGGCGAAGAGGGTGTTCTGGAGGACGGAGGGCGTCAGACGTGCCCAGGCGATGCCCAGGGCGTAGGTCGGCCTGGAGAAGCCGAGGTAAGCAGGTCCGCACCATGGCCGTACACGTATGCGGTGAAGCCGCATCGCGACAAGGTGGCGCGCAGGCGTCGCGGACTGTTGCAGCGATAGTAGGTGGGGAAGACATCCCTCGAGTCCCGCTGCGGCTGCAGGCCTCGCAGAACGATCTCGTGCGCGGCATTGGGGATCACTCTCGCCGCGAGGGCAGCGTAGCCGAGAGAGTTCGCCGTCTTCACGCACAGGAACCCACCGGGTTTGAGGACGCGTGCGCACTCGGCGACGAACGCGTCGGGCTGGGCGATGTGCTCTAGGACATTGTCCGCGAGGCAGAGGTCGATGCTCTCGTCATCGACTGGCCAGCGGGACGCCACGATGGGCCGGAACTCGTCTATGCAGGGGTTGTCGGCGGCGACTCCATCATGGTCTATGCCGATGACCTTGGCGCACCTTCCGCGCAGGATGCGCAACCGCCGGCGGCTGGGTGCGGGGTCCTCCGCGGCCTCACCTCGGCCGCAGCCAACGTCGAGCACGATGTCGTTGAGCGTAAGGAGGGAGTCGACGCGAAGGTAGAACGCCATCGCCCCATCGACGCGGGTGAACCCGCCGAACTGCGTCTCCGGAAAGAAGACCTCGATAGGATGCTTCTTGTGCGTCGCGGCCCTCAAAGGCCCAGAGAGTCCTTGAAGTAGGCGATCGTGTATTCCAGACCTTCGTCGAGATCGACGCGCGCTTCCCATGCCAATCGTTCCCGAGCCAGGGTCAGGTCTGGGCGGCGCTGCTTGGGGTCGTCCTCGGGCAACGGCTGGTGAACGATCCGCGAGCGGCTCCCCGTCAGGGCGATGACAGTCTCGGCCAGATCGAGCATCGAAGACTCGCGCGCGGACCCTATGTTCACCGGCCCCACGAACTCGTCGTCAGAGTCCATCATCCGCACGAGTCCCTCGATGAGGTCGTCCACGTAGCAGAAAGACCTCGTATGCGACCCGTCGCCGTAAACGGTTATGTCCTCCCCCCCCAAGGCCTGTATAATGAAATTACTCACGACCCTGCCGTCGTTGGGAAGCATCCTCGGGCCGTAGGTGTTGAAAATCCTCAGCACCTTTATCTGAATGCCGTGCTGCCTGTAATAATCAAAGAAGAGCGTCTCTGCGCATCTCTTGCCCTCGTCGTAGCAGGCGCGCGGTCCTATGGGGTTCACGTTGCCCCAGTAGCTCTCGCGCTGCGGGTGCTCGGCGGGGTCCCCGTAAACCTCGCTCGTGGAGGCCTGGAATATCTTTATCTTGAGCCTCTTGGCGAGCCCCAGCACGTTGATCGAGCCCGAGACGTTCACCTTGGTGGTCTGCACGGGGTCGAACTGATAGTGTATCGGCGAAGCCGGGCAGGCGAGATTGTATATCTCGTCCACTTCAAGATAGAGCGGGAAGCATATATCGTGCCTCTGCACCTCGAAGCGCGAGTCCGTGAGGAGCGGCGCGATATTTTCGCGCGTGCCCGTGTAGAAATTGTCGACGCAGAGCACTTCCCGTCCGTCCTCGAGCAGGCGCTTGCACAGGTGTGCGCCGAGAAAGCCGGCCCCGCCGGTCACTAGTGCGCGTGTGCGCCCATACTCACGCATCGGTGCTCCCTCCGGACCGGTGCCCGCGCGACAGTACTGAAGCGCCCGCCTCGTACGCTTGCTGCAGCAGGCCGCGCGGGTCGTGCCGTGCCTTGTCGAGCACGCGCGGCAGCAGAGGCTTGTAGGCCACCCGTGCGGTGAACGCATCCGCTTCGCCGTTGCGCTCTACACCGGCTGGGTGTGTCAGCGGGAACAGAACGGCGTCGCGCGGCATGTCCGCGAGCATGCTGCCGGCTCGCGTGTGGGAGGAGCTCTGGCCAAACCCGATGTTGGACACGAGATTCGCCTCGGGGATCGCCGACACGGCGCCCTGCAGCCAGCACGCGAACTGCCACTGATAGTCCCACGTGTCAATCTCTCCTGCGGCGACCCTGTTAAGGATGCAACACCAGTACCTCGCTTGCCTCGGGTCCTCGAACACGTCCCGCAGCCAGTCGCCGTTCCGAAGCAGCGGCCAGAGCGCGAGATCGACATCGTAGTGCTGCCACGCCTTGCTCCACGAAGCCCAGCCCCATACATGATGGAAGCGGGCGTGCAGTAGCTGTCTTGAGTGCGACGTCGTCCGAACTGGAAGTTGCTGCCGCCGATGTGCGCAACGCGCTTGTCATCCCGGTATCGGTGCAGGAGTTCTTCACAAAAGCGGAAGAAGCTCGGATCGGGCAGGCAGTCGTCCTCGAGGATGATCGCCTGGTCGACCGTATCGAAGACCCAGTCGAGACCGCTGGACACACGACGCCGGCAGCCCATGTTCGCTTCGGCGTACTTTGTCAGTACCTCACAGTCCCAGTCCACCTGGTCGATGATGGCGCGAGTGACGGCGCATGCGTCGGCCTCTCCCGGGCGATTTGCGCGCGGCCCGTCGGCCACCACGAGCAGCTTCGGTGGCCTGGCTTGGGCAACGGCAGCGAACACGCGCCGGGTCGTGGCCGGGCGGTTGAAGATGACAAAGGCAACGGGTGTCTGCAGTTGCCAGTCGGACAATGTGGACCTCTCTCGAAGGAGCGCTCGAGTCCCTCTACTCTATCTCAGCGCCGTCTCCGGCTTTACTGCATTCGACGCCGAGGCAGTTGTCCCACCTGTCCTGGTCCTCCACTGCGCTAAACATGGGGTCGGAAGCATCACCAAGGAATGCCCTCCTGACGCCACTGAAACCCGCGCTTCGCAGTTCTGGTTCGATGGACTTGTAGTCCCACATCCAAAGATGCTGAGTATTGCCGAGCCACCAGACGATGAAGTCCCTGAGGCCAGTGGCGCGCCGCTCGCGACCAAGGCCAGTCTCTCTCATGAACACGACTGCGGCTTCATGTGCAGAGTTGCTGAGATACTGCCTCGCCAGATACTCCAAGTCCGGTAGAACGAGGCGAAATGTCCCTCCAGGGCGCAGGATCCTCAGGGTGTTGCGCAAGGCGATCCCGAAACCCTCCAGTGACAGGTGCTCGAGAACGTGAGAGCAGTACACTCCGCTGCACGAATGGGCCGGGACCGGGAGACCCTTCACGATGTCTCCGTACTCCACGTTCCTTGGGAAGCGGGATTCGTTCTTTGTATATCGCTGGCCGATGAGTGGGAGGCGCTCAAAGCGCAAGGTAGGCGACGTGTCGAAATTTCGCCATTCAACTGGCGCTGACCACCCACAGCCGTATTGGACGTAGCGACAGTCATTCATCTCGTTCTTCCTTTGCGAGCATCGGCGTGAGGAAGGACAGCTTGAGCGCAATCATACCGTCCTGGTTTGCTTCGAGGCGATTGCGTCGGATCTCCTACAGCGCCACGCCGGACCGACCACGCTGCGCAAGGTTTGTGCCGGCAGGATACGCCTTCTTCGACTACGATGGCCGACACAGGGGGGTCCTGCCAGCCTGGACCGCCGTGAAGCCGGGGCTAGGCCTCGTCCGAGGCCCAGGGAGCGCATTCCGCGTTGTGATACTCGCTTGAGCGTCGAGAGCGACCGGCGGGACGTTTGCACCGACGTCGCCGGATGGCTCTGGAAGGCGGCAACCATCACGCCACCATGCAGACCCCAATGCTGAGCGCTCGCCCGCAGCGAAGCGCTGGATGGATCCCGGCGTGAGCCGGCGACAGCGTGTAAGTAGAGCCGTTTTCGGCGGTCATCATGTGATCCAGAGCGTCGTTGTGACGGCGCTCGGCATGTTGATCAGCCTACTTGGGGGGATCATTGCCGCAAGGGCGCTCGGTGTCGCCGGCCGCGGCGAGCTGGCGGCGGTGATCCTCTGGCCCGCGGTCCTCTGTTCGCTTGTGGAGTTGGGCCTCCCGACCGCGTCCACGTACCTCTCTGCGTCCCGAGCCGACTCGCGGTACGACCTGGCGAGGACCGTCGTGCCGATGCTGGCCGTTGCAATCACTCCTCGTTTGGCTCGCAGGCACTCCGCTCATCTTGGCTGTGCTCAACAGCTACCCTCGAGACGTGCAGGCGACCGCCATCGGCTTTCTGTTGGTCTACGACGCCGCTGTACCTCTCCGTGCGCTACCTCAGCGCGCTGGACCAGGGCGCCGGGCGCATGGGCGTGTTCAACGTGGCCCGTCTCCTGATCCCGTCGGTCTACGGCGGCACGCTTCTGGCCTTGCTTCTGCTGGGCGTCGCAGGCGTCAGGGTGTTCGCCGCCGCCTACGCCGGAAGCTCTGCGCTCATCGCTCTAGTCACGTTGCTGGCGATGTCAACCAGCGAGACCCGCAAGGGGGCGCTGCACCCGAGGTTCGATTGGGAGATGGCCCGGCTGTCGTGGTCGATCGGGCGCCAAGCCTACTTCGGCAGCCTCGCGCCCGTGGACACCCTCCAGCTCGAACGTATGCTGACCACGGCTCTCCTGGGCGCGCAGGAAGCCGGCCTGTACTTCGTGGCGACCTCGGCCGCAGCCGTCGTAAGGGCGTGGGGCACGACGTTCGGGGCGCTTTCGCTCCCTCGCGTCGCAGGCGCGGCGTCGAGAAACGAGGCGCTGGGCGTGATGTCGCTGTTCGTTCGTCTCACCGTCGTCCTGAGCGGCCTCTCGGCGGCGGTCCTGCTCGCCTTCGCGGGACCGCTCCTGACACTCGTCTACGGCGAGGACTACGCCCCGGCGGCGACCCTGGTCAGGATTCTCGCTGCCGGCATGCTCGCCGCCTCTCTCCGCTACGTATTGGGTGACGGTCTGCGCGGCATGGGGCATCCTGCGCTGGCGACGCGGGCTGAGATGCTCGGCTGGCTCGGCGGCGCCGTCGCGCTTCTGGTGTTCCTGCCTCTCTGGGGTGTCAACGGCGTCGCCGTGGCCGTAAGCGTCTCCTTCATCACGACGCTGCTGGTGATGCTAGGATTCGCGCAGAGGCTCGGCGCTCATCCGGCTAGGATGCTCGTGCCCTCGCGGAGCGACTTCTCACGGGGGAGGGCGATGCTACGGGGGACGCCGAAGAGTCGCGAACGCTAGAGGCGCAGCGACGATGCGTGCCGGGCATAGGCGAGCTTTGGCGGGCATTTTTGGACGCTCAGGGACGGTGAGCGCCAAGCGCCCCCTCCGTATGACGGATCTTGGCCTCTCTGGAATTGACGCCTTTGCCAGTTCGACTGCGGTGAGAGCTCGCGCCTCGGCGGCAATACGGAGCGGAGGGTGGGTCGCCACCGGCGTCGCCGCGAGCACATCGGCCAAGACGCGAGGCCGGGATGCAATCCACTCTTGACGGCCGACAGACATGCTGACGCGTGCGCTACCGCCGACTTCCGCTGCACGGCGAAGGTCAATCATCTGAGGCCGTTTCGGGTCGTACAAGTAGCCCGTGACACCGTGCTCGATGTACTCGTTCATCGTGGGCCGGTCGGGAGCGATGACGGCGAGTCCCATGGCCATCGCCTCCAGAATGCTCAGGCCGATTCCTTCGAGCCTGCGAGGGGCCAAGAAGACATTGCAGTCTGCAAGAAGTCTGAGATGCTCTTCGCGCGGCAGAGGCCCAGCAATCGACCGAATTCGATACCTCTCGATGTCGTCGCCGTGAGGGCGCGTCGGCCTTTTGGCCAAGGTCCGCCGCAAGCCGTAGGACCGTGTACTCCACGTCCTGAGGATGCACCAGTCTCCTGAGCTCGTCGATGCCGACATCACCGCGGTCCCACAGGAACACGCGGAGGCGATCACCCGTGCCGAGTGGGGCGGGGGAGGCCAGACGGGTCGGGGTAGTAGGTGTAGTCGGCGAAGCGGAGGCCGTGCTCGCCGACAATTCGGGAGAGGGCGTCACAGAACGAGATGATGCTGATGTTGGACTGTGACAGCACCCTCCAGAACATGCGAGGGTGTCGCGCCACCGAGTCGTACATCGGCACCCAGACTGCCGGGGTAGTGAGTCTGAAGAGATCGACCGGCGACGGGAGCGCCTGGAAGAGGACTGTGATGTTCCCTCCCACTGCGTCTACGTCTCAAGCCCATACTATCTTGCCTGAGCGCCAGTCGTGGCAGTGCAGATCGATGATGTCAAATTCGTCGCTCAGCATCGCCTTGAAGAACCCGGTGGAGCCCGACACCACGTGGTACGAATGGTCGACGAACACAAGTCTTGGGCGGGTGGGGGTCAAGGCCGGGCTGTCATTGGCAGGTGTGAGGCTCGGCAGGTTGCGTGGCAATGGTCGGAAGCTTCATCCGGCCGAAGCTGGAGGCGGTCCTTTGACATGCCCATACGTCAGAGCAATCACGGTTTTGTGTCGGCGCGACCATCGGGGCTCACGAAGGATGGCGACAATCTGGCCGGCCGTCGATTGAGTCTGACTTCTTCATGGTCGTCACGTCTCCATCGGGGGTCTGACAGATTCGGACAGTACAGAAAGCGGGCCACGGACCACCCCGACATGGTGAGGCTACCACCGGTTGTGCACCTGGTGAAGCCTACCTCCGGCGCTCAGCGAAGCCGAAGAGCTCGGCTTGGACGATCAGGGGTGCCAAGGCGGCCCAGATCACCCCCAGAGCGTTCGGCAAGTCTCAGAGAAGCCGAGGTACCCGGGTGCCGGCCCATGGCCGTAGACGTAGGCGTCGAATCCGTGACGCGCTAGGGTTTCGCGAAGTCGTCGTGGGCTGTTGCAGCGGTAGAAGGTCGGGAACACGTCCACCGCATGTCTGCCCGGCTGCAGCCTTGCCAGAACCGCTGCATGGGCTGCGTTAGGGATGAGTCTTGACATCATATTTCGCTATTAGCCGAGCGAATTGGGTGTTCTTATGCAGAGTAGCCCCCACCGGGCACAACACGGCGGCATTCGGCGAAGAACGCGTCAGGGTCGCTAACATGTTCGAGAACGCTGTCGACGAGGCATAGGTCGATTGCCTCCCGGTCCACTGGCCACTGCTTCCCCGAGATGTGGCGGAACTCGTCGACGGCGGGGTTGGCGGCGGCGGCAACGTCACTGTCGATCCCAATCACCGAAGCGCACTTGCCCCGGAGAGTTCGCAGCTTCGCTCGACTCTCCACAGGGTCCTGCACGTCTTTTCCTCTGCCGCATCCCACATCGAGCACCACGGAGGAGGGTTTGGTGAGAGCATTGACTCGCTGGTAGAGACGCCATCGTCCCGTCGGAGCGAGAGAATCCTCCAAAGTGCGTCTTCAGGATAGAAGGTCTCTTATGAGGCTGCGTCTTCTCGCCATTGGTCCCCCGAGGGAGAGGCTTGACAGATTGCGAGCGGAGGATACCAGACGCAGAGCAGCTGAGTCGTGACGGCGCAGACTTCGTCTCCCGCATGGTCTGTGCGGCTTGAGCAGCCATCGTCAAGGCAGTCAAGCAGACATGGGTAGTCTAGCGGTGGATCGAGGGGGCTCCTCTGCAGTCCGCCGCATCGATCGACCAGCGCGGCTGCTCGCGTCAGCGTCTTACGCGCCACGACGGTTGTCTCAATGCTAGGATTCCAGCGAAGATACAGCGCGTCGGATCGTGTTGGGCCGCGTGTGTCGACTCTCCCCGTCGTGGCAATCGGAGGGTTTGTGATGTGCTCGCAGGCTGGCCACGCTCGTGACTCGTCGGAACGCATCAAAAGGGCGCTTCTGGCTTCCGGAGATAGATATGGCCAACGGACATGTGTCGCTTTCCAACCGCCGGGTCTTCCCAGCTCTCCTCGCGGTTGGGGCCGCCCTTGTCGTCGCGGTGGCTTCGGTGACGTTGCCCGGGCCGGTGCTGCTTGCGCTGCTCGCTGCTGGTGCGACAGTCGCGCTTCTCCTGCTTTCGCGGCGCTACGTCAACAAAGTGGCCACCCCTGAGCGTCGATGGGAAGGTCCCTCCACAGCCGTGGTGGCACGCGCCACAGGCCGCTGCGACAGCGGCCGAGCGCGCAGATCCGTTAAGGCTGGGCCGCTACCTCTTCTATGCCGGCATGCTGACGATCGGCCAGACTTCTGTAAGACCTGTGGGGGGGCTGACAGTCTCGGACTGGCTGTTTTTCTCTGCGCTCTGGGCCGTTCTCGCGGGACTCGCGCTGGGCCGAAGCCCGGTGACGTTCCGCGTTCCCACCCTCGTGGTGGTAGGGGTAGCCCTCTACGTCGTGTCGGGCCTGTTGTCGACGTTTCAGGCTGCGGCGCCAGTCGTCTCGGCTGCCAACGTCGCTCGCTTCGGCTACCTGACGCTGGTGTGGTTCTGGCTGGCGACTCTGGTCCTCACTCAACCCAAGCATCTTCGAGCCGCCATAGCTATGTGGACAGCTTCGCTCGCCATCGATGGCTTGGCCGCTGTGGTGCAGGCCGGAGGTGTGAGCATGGCATTCGTCAGTTCTCCGATACCGGGTCGCATGACCGGCTTCACTCCGCACCCCCCAATGAGCTTCGGTGCTGCTGCGGCCACCGTCATTGCACCTGCGTGCGCCCTGCTTGTCACGTCCACACGACTGCGTCAGCACGTCGTCTGGGCTGGCGCTCTCGTGTCGATTGTCGCAGCCGTCGATAAAGTCGGGCTCCGTCTCCGGAATGGCCGCTGCTATTGCGGCTATCGGAGTGTGGATCGTCACTGCGTCTCGAGGCCCCCGCCTGGTCGTGATTGCGTTTGCCGCACTGTTCCTGGCGGTGGCGGTGGCCCAAATCCAAGGCGACGTTGGCCTCCCTACTCCCGTCGATAGGCTGCTGTCTACCACTGGCTACTCACAGGGGGGACAGTACTCGACGGTCGCGACCAGGGTGCAGGGCTACAGAGCCACTTGGGCGGCTCTCGGGAATGGCGGGCTGCTCGGTCACGGCTTGGACTCGAGTAGCCCGAACCCTGACGGGGCGAGGTCCGCTCACAACCTTCTGCTCAAGTCATGGTACGAGGGGGGGCTGGCAGCTGCCATCGGGATGCTGTGTGTGATTTTCGGGGGGCTTGCCTCCTCGCTCCACGGAGCCCGGCTTGCCACGACTGCTAGCCTCCGACTGATGATTGCGAGCCTTTTCGCGGCAACGGCAGCGTTCTTTGTCTACAGTCAGAGTTCTCCACTACTGAGCCAGCGATACGGCTGGGCTTGCGTGGCATTGGGGTTGAGTTGCGTGTCTATTGCCAGGGCCAGCGCGGGAGGGACGATCCGACCTGAGGGCGGCGATCAGTATCAGGCCGACAGTCCCTGGGTGACGCAATGAATTGCAGAATCTGTGATGGAGCTGCCAGCGTGGCTTTCTCTCACGCCGTCCTCAGCCGGTACCCGTGCGACTACTACTACTGTGAGGCCTGCGGCTCCTTCAAGCGCAGGAGCCCTATTGGCTCGAAGAGGCGTATTCGAGCGCCATTGTCGCTGCGGATACCGGTCTCGTGCGACGGAACGTGGCCACATCGAAGACGCTATCCACGGTCTTGCTGTGCTTCTGTGGCCGCCAAGGCACGTATCTTGACATAGCCGGCGGATACGGCATGCTGGCTCGCCTCATGCGCGACATAGGCTTCGACTTCTTCTGGTCAGACAAGTACTGCGTGAATCTGCTGGCACGAGGCTTCGAGGAGCCCACTGCTCGGTCTTCGTATGCGGCCGTCACTGCTTTTGAGGTGCTGGAGCATGTCCCGGATCCACTTCACTTCATCGCTGATGCCCTTGACCATGCCAACGCACGCACCATGGTCTTCTCTACTGAGCTCTTTGAGGGTGCTCCACCAGATCCTGAGAATTGGTGGTATTACGCCTTCAAGACGGGTCAACATGTCTCGTTCTTCCAGCGTCGAACGCTCGAGGTTCTCGCCAACAAGCTCAGCCTGAAGCTCTACTCGAGCGGCTCCTTCCACGTCCTGACCGACAGGACAATGAATCAGCACGTGTATCGTGTCTTGGCTCACCCGGCGGCTCGCTTCCTATCCGTCGTGCCAAGGTGTCTCATGGCATCGAAGACGATGGCTGACCACGTGGAGATCATGAGGCGCGCATCATGAGTGTTGTTTTCACCTGAGCTGGTCCGGTCAACATCGCCGCTTGACGAGGGCAAGAGGGGGTAGGAAGTGAGCGGGCGGGGTCGAGATGCGGGCGCGCAGACGCCGCGTCTCCTCGTCTCCTGCGTCAACTACGCCCCGGAGATCCTGGGCACGGCTCCGTACACGCGTGACCTCGCCGAGTGGTTCGCCAGGCGGGCTGGGACGTGCGCGTCGTGACCACCTATCCCTACTACCCCGAGTGGCGCCGACGGCCGGGCGACCCGTCGCCTCGCCTATCGCCGCGAGCGCGCCGACGACGTGACCGTGCTGCGCTGCCCGGCGTGGATCCCTGCGGTGCCCACCGGTGCGAGGCGGCTCGCGCACTACGCGAGCTTCGCCGCCTCCAGCCTGCCCGTCGTACTCGGGCAGCGCCGCCTGGCGGCCGGACTTCATCCTCGTGGTTGCGCCGACGCTGGCGAGCGCGCCGGGGGCGTTGCTGGCGGCGCGCGTCTTCGGTGCCTGCAGCTGGCTCCACGTGCAGGACTACGAGGTGGACGTTGCCCTCCGCCTGGGGCTGCTCCCGCCGGCGGCGCGCGCCGCGCTCAAGTGGGTCGAGAGCAGACTCCTGCGAGCGTTCGACGTGGTCTCCTCCATCACCGAGCCGATGCTGGACGTCGCGCGCGAGATGGGCGTGCCTCGCGAGAAGCTGGTGCTGTTGCCCAACTGGGCCGACCTCTCGATGGTGCGTCCGTTGGACCGTCCCTCACGCTTCCGCGCCGAGCTCGGGATCCCCGTCGACAGGCCGGTCGTGCTGTACTCCGGCAACCTCGGCCGCAAACAAGGTGTAATCACTATTGGCGACGCGGCGCGACGCTCCCAGGACGCCGGATCGCCCGCCGTGTACGTCGTCTCGGGCGCCGGCGCCGAGCACCAGGCGCTCGCCGCCGGCGCCGCGACGCACGGTCTCACCAACCTGCTCCGGCTGCCGCTGCAGCCCGATGAGTCGTTCAACGAGCTGCTGAATCTGGCCGACGTGCACCTCATCGTCCAAGAGGCCGGCGTCGCCGATCTGGTCATGCCTTCGAAGCTGACGAACATGCTCGCGAGCGGCCGGCCGGTCATCGCGACCGCGGCCGCGGGCACGGCGCTTGCCGAGCTGATGCGCGAGCATGACGTGGGCACGGTCGTCGAGCCGGGCGACCCGGGCGCGGTCGCAGAGGCCGTCGATGCGCTGATCGCCGACGACCAGGCGCGGGCTCAGGCAGGGGGCCAACGCCCGGGCCTTTGCCGAGGCGTTCCTGGACCGGGACAAACTGCTCCAGGCGGCTTTGGAGCGCGTGCGGCAACGTTGCCGCTGAGGCTTCCTTCGACTAGACTCGGCAGGCGGTCGGACCCGGCCGCGGCGGGCAAGGGGCGTGTTCCGTTGGAAGCTTCTGCGCAGTCGGGCGAGGCTCTGCCGACCATAGAGTTGGTCGGCGGCCGGCGCGCGGCCGCGCCAGGTCACGGGCCGGAGCGTCGGCGCGTCCCGCGCCCCACACGCCACCCGCGTCGCGGTCCGCGCCCGATCGCCGTCATCGGGTCGGGCGCGTCGGCACACCGCAGCGCCTCCCTCTTGTGCGCGGCGCCTGACGGGGCCGGCCGCTGCGCCGTCGTCATCGACACGCGCATCCCGAGCCGCACCCGGCACGAGTCGCTAGCGTTGCCGGTGAAGGGCCCGCTCGCCCACGTCTCCCAGGACGAGCTCCGCGAGATCGGCGCCGAGTTCGTGCTCGCCTTTGCCCCCGACGATGCTCATCACGCCGTGGTCGCGGCATGGAGGCTCATCGACGAGGACATGGACTTCCGCGTCATGCCGGAGAGCTTGGGCTGCGTCTATCCCCTCCTCAGTCAGCTGGGATGGAGAGAGGTCCCCGTCGTCCGCACCACGCGAGGCGCGCGGCAGGCGCTTGCCGGCGTATGGAAGCGCGTCACGGATGTCGTCGTCGCGGCGGTGACGCTCACCCTGCTTCTGCCCGTCCTGCTCCTGGTCGCCCTCCTGGTCCGCCTCGGGTCGCCCGGCCCGGTCATCTTCAGGCAGGAGCGCGTCGGCAAGAACGGGCGCCGCTTCCGCATCCTCAAGTTCCGCACCATGGCGCAGGGCGCGCACGAGCAGGAGGACAGGCTGCGGCAGGAGTGCAGCGCCGACCCGCGCTTCATCAAGATCGAGTGCGACCCGCGGGTCACGCGCCTGGGCCGGATCCTGCGCAAGACCAGCATCGACGAGCTGCCGCAGCTGTGGAACGTCCTGCGCGGGGACATGAGCCTGGTCGGTCCCAGGCCGTCCCAGCCCAGCGAGGTCGAGCACTACGAGCCCAGCCACTTCACCCGCCTGCTGGTCAAGCCCGGCGTGACGGGCATGTGGCAGGTATCGGGTCGCAGCGCCCTGTGCTTCGAGGACGCCGTCGAGCTGGATGCGGCCTACGTGCGCGACTGGAGCCCGCTCCTCGACCTCAAGATCCTCGTCAAGACGGTCGCCGTCGTGCTGCAGTGTCGGGGAGCTTGCTAGATTCCCCGCCTGCGTGACCGGCTCGAATCCTGATACACTCGCGGCGCACGTCGCGTGTCCCCATAGTCCATCCATGGATCGGCGCGCGCGACGCCCACGCACCCATGGCAACAACGACGGACACATCTGAGGGCGCCACACTGCGGGACTACCTGGCCGTCGTCTGGCGGCGCAAGTGGCTCGTGCTGCTGGTCATCGTGATCGCCACCGGCGTCGCCTACGGCCTCTCGGCCATGCAGACCAAGATGTACTCAGCGGCATCCCAGCTCATCTACGGGAACACCGTCGACGTCGCCAATCCCTTGGCGGGCAACACCTACGTCGACCCCACCCAGCGGAGCGTCGAGCTCGAGAGCGTGGGCGCGGTGATCGCCGGACCGGAGCTCAAGAAGCGCGCCGACGCGCTCATCGTCGCCGACCTCGGCGCCGGCGCACTCAAGCCAGGCTACGCGGTCAGCTCCGAGGTGGTCGCGAGCAGTGACCAGGCGGCCGGGGGGACCGCCTACTCCAGCGTGGTCGCCATCAAGGGCGAGAGCAGCGACGCCGAGCTCGCCGCCGTCACCGCCAACTCGTACGCGGCCGCGTTCATCCAGATGCGCAAGGAGCAACAGCGTGCGCAGATCGGCAGAGCCATCGACGCTGTCCGGAGCTCGCTCAGCGGGATGACGACCAGGACGCAGAAGGCCTCATCCGACTACATCCTGCTGCAGCAACGACTCCACGACCTGCAGATCCTCAGTGCGACGGCGGACGGCGGCTTCCGCGTCATCGTGCCGGCGAGCGTGCCGGACGCACCCTACGCGCCCAAGCCGCTGCGCAGTGCGGCAATCGGCTTGGCGCTGGGTCTCTTCGTCGGCCTCGGTCTGGCGTACCTGCTCGAACTGCTCGACACCAGCGTGCGCACGGACAGCGACGTGGCCGAGCTCCTGCGCCAGCCCATCCTCGCGCGCATCCCGCGCATCTCCAAGAAGCTGCTCGACCAGTCGGCGCTCGTGACGATCACGGAGCCGGACGGGACCTCGGCGGAGGCGTTCCGCATGCTGCGCACCAACCTGGCGTTCATGAACGTCGATGATGAGATGCGCTCCGTGGTGCTCACCAGCTGCCTGCAGGGCGAGGGCAAGAGTGTCACCATAGCCAACCTCGCTGTGACGATGGCGCTGGGCGGCAAGAAGGTGATTGTAGTGGACGCCGACCTGCGGCGGCCGCGCATGCACAAGTACTTCGGGATCGGCAACGAGCGCGGTGTCTCCACCGTGGTGACCGGCCAGACGGAGCTCAACGACGCCCTGCGGGTCGTGCCCGTCGTGCCCCAGGCCGGAGGCGGCTTGGGCTTCGCCGACTGGGGGGCGGGGTCTGACGCGAAGTCCCGCCTGTACGTGCTGCCCAGCGGTCCCCAGACGCCGAATCCCGGCGAGATCGTCTCGTCCAAGCGCCTCGCCGGCGTCATCGAGGCGCTTGCCGCCCAGGCGGACATCGTCCTCGTCGACTCGCCGGCGATGCTCGCCGTGGGCGACACGCCGGCGCTGGCCGACAAGGTCGATGGCCTGCTCTTCCTCGTGGAGCCGGATGTGGTGCGCAAGAATACGCTCACGCAGGCGCGCGAGCAGCTCGACAAGCTGCCGTGCCGGCTACTCGGCGTGATCGTCGCGCGCCGCAAGGCCGGGAGCCAGTACTACGCGGCGCGGTACTACTACCGCGAGGACGGCAACGGCGACCGCACGCGGGTCAGGCGCGACAGCGGCTCGAAGCCTGCCAAGGTGTGACGCGGCTCCTCGCGTAGGGTCCTGTCTCGCGCTCCCAAACCGAGCGCCTAAAGCCTCCTGAAGGAGTACCAGGATGGCTTGCGCTCGCCGTTGGCCCGCCGCAGTCCCGAGTAGACGCCGTTCTCCGGGTCGCCTTGCGGCGCCTGATCGCGCAGCAGAAACCACACCATCAGCTTGACCTGGCGGTAGCTCGCCGCCACCCGATACGCCTGCCGCAGGTAGCGAGCCTGGTCGGCCTCGGAGACCGCGAAGCCGCCCAAGGCCGCGGATGGTCGAGTGCTGTAGCCGTACTCGGTGATGTAGAAGGGCTTGCGGGGGAAGAGTCGCAGCAGGGTCCGCAGGTTGCCCAAGGTCACGGTCGTGCTGGGGTCGTTGGCCGGCTGGCCCGGCGCGGGGTACAGCGAGCCGCCCGGCGTGTACGGGTGGTGTGAGTAGACGTCGAAGTAGCGACTGGCATGAGAGCGCCGCAGGAAGCGCGCGAAGCGCTGGGGGCTCGTTCTCATGACGTCGTTGAGGCCGACGGGCGCCGTCGCGCCGGCGACGACGCGCACGCCGGTGCGGGCGCGGTGGACGCCGGCGTGGAAGGCGCGCAGCATGCGCAGATAGATGCGGGCGCCGAAGTAGGCATCGCCGGCGACCCTCTGTGGATACAGGGAGCACCAGAGGTTGGGCTCGTTCCAGCACTCTAGCGCCTGGACGCGGCCCCTGTAGCGACGGGCCAGGAACGTGCCGAGGCGTCCGTAGTCGTCCATCGCGCCGCGGCGGAGGGCGTAGAAGGACTGCGGCCCGCTGGACACGCCCCTCGGCGGATGCTGCCACAGCGAGGAGTCTTGTGCCCAGACCGGGGTGCCGGAGGCGGTCAGGATAATCTTCACGCGGGCAGCGTGGAGGCCCTTGACGAGCGCGTCCAGGCGCTCCAACTCCGCCGGCACATACTCGCCCCGTTCCGGCTCGAGGGCGGCCCAGTTCGCGGTGAGGCGGATCCAGTCTGCGCCCAGGCCACGACCGATCTCGCGGACCATCCTCGGTGTGGCCGCGGAACCAGCCGGCTGCGCCTCGAGTGCCGCGTCGATGATGCCCTTGGCTACCTTGGCCTCGGCCGGCGCGGCTGCGATCCCTGCGCTCGCCAGCAGTGTCCACGCCGTGAGCGCGGCAACGAGCAGGACGGTCCCGATGGCTCCTCTGTGCTCCCTCATCAGCCGCGAGTCTACCATCCGGCTGGGCGTGCCCCCTCCTCGCGCCCCTTGCCTCTCGACGGCCAGCTGATAGCCTTGGGCGCGGCGCCGCAGGAGCTGGTGCGGCGCCCGTAAGCCGGTGCGGAGCCAGGAGGGGTCATGGAGAACGAGCGTCACGAGCATCATCTGATCGCGAGGGGCGGACTCGCCGTCGGCGTCATCGTCCTGCTGCTCGTCGTGCTGGCTGCGCCGGCGCTGGCGGCGGCAGCCGACCGAGTGGACGGTCAGCCCGGACAGCAAGACCATCACTTACGGGCAGGGCCTCATCCTCAACGGCACGCTGATGAGCAACGGCGCGGCTGTCGGCGGGCTCTGGGTCGACTTCGCCCAGGCGACGACGCAACGGCTCCTACGAGGTCATGTACAAGGTGACCGCTCCGACGGGGCCTTACGCCACGGGCACGTACTCCATCGCCGTGATGCCGATGCAGACCATGTACTACCGCTTCCAGTGGACGGGTGACGCGGACTACCTGCCGAGTGACAGCGACGTCATCCCTGTGCGGGTCAAGCCGTCGCTCGGCAAGCCGTCTTGCCCGTCGTCTGCCAAGAAGAACAAGAAATTCACGGTCAAGGGCTCGGTCAAGCCGGGCCAAGGCGTCAGCCCGGCCGTCAAGATCAAGTCGTACCGCAAGAAGAGCAACGGCGCCTGGGTCGGCTACAAGACTTACAGGAGCAAGGTCTCCGGGACGCAGTACAAAGCGAGCATCAAGATCAACAGGACCGGCAAGTTCAAGTTCAAGGCGAGCACCGCGGACAGCGCAGCCTTCGCCGCCGCACTCAGCAGCTACAGCAGGGTGCTGACGGTCAAGAAGTAAGCTGCTGCCGCAAGACGGGCCGGGCGCGCAGCCTCTGAGCTGCGCGCCCGGCCCGTTCTGCTGTCTGCCCCCCGGAGCCGATGCTTGGCGGGGCGCCGGTCTCGGTCGGCCGCCGGCCACCTCGCCCCAGCAACCGGCGCGTGCCAATCGAAGCGCCTCTCGCGCCGGCTACTCAGCCGCGGCGCCGGCCTCGGCCGGCTCGCCGCTCCGCTCCGGCGCCGCGAGCAAGAAGCTCAGGATCCAGATGGCGAGCATGATGACCTCGGTGGCGAGGCAGTAGCTGCAGAACGCCTTGAGCACGATGGCCTGCAGCAGGAACAGCGGGATGATCGCCAGCGCGCCCAGGAAGGCGAGCACTTTGAAGGCGCGCACCAGCTGCAGCCGCCTGCTGCGCAGCAGTCCCACGGCGAGGTAGAACACGAGGCCGAAGAAGACCGCGCCGACGAGTGCGACCGGCACGCCCAGCACGACCGAGTACTTGCTGGTCTGCACCGTCTCGCACCCCTGCACCACGTAGCACGGCGAGACGTAGCCGCGGTAGTGGACGATGGTGAGGTAGGTCGAGACGACGAACCCGGCGTAGGCCAGCGCCGCGAGCGTCCAGGGCACCCAGCGGTGCTCGCGGCTTGCGCTGCCGCCGTGCGCGCGCCCGGCGGAGGCGTCCGGCGTGCCGCGCTTCGTGGCGCCGTCCTGTGCGCGTCTGGGGCCGCCGCCCTGCGTGCCCTTGGCGGCGGCGTCTTGCGCGGCCTTCACAGCGCCTCCTGGATGGCCTTGTCGAACTGCTCCAGGCTGCGCGGCAGCACCGACTTGCCGCCGATGATGAACCAAGGCGTGTGGTTCACGCCGGCCTTCTTGCCCTCGGCGGCCTGCTGCTTGATGAAGTCCGTGGTGGACTGCGCGTCGGCGTCGGCGTGGAACTTGTCCATGTCGAGTCCGAGGCTCTCGGCGTAGGAGTCGAAGTAGGGCCGCGGATCGTCCGACGACGCCCAGGCGTCCTGGTTCTCGAACAGCAGGTCGTGCATCTCCCAGAACTGGCCCTGGAGGTAGGCGGCGTACGCTGCCTTGGCGGCGATGGTGGCCCACTCGTGGTTCGAGAGCGGATAGAAACGGTAGACGAACTGCACCTGGTCACTGTACTTCTGCCGCAACTGGGAGAGCCACTTGGCGTACTCGGCGCAGAAGGGGCACTGGAAGTCCGAGTACTCGACGACCGTGAGCTTGGCGTCCGCGGGGCCGTAGGTGATGTCGGTGGACGCGACCGGCGCCGCCTTGGAGGGCTCCGTGGCGGCGGCGCCGGTGAAGAAGTAGAGCACGACGACGGCCAGCACGACGAGCGCCGTGGCGCCCGCCCAGGGGGCCGTCTTCGAGACGAGACTGCGCGACGTGCTCACGAGGCCTTCCGGTCGGGTGACGAGCGCATCGATTCTACCCGGTTCCGCGCGCCGCATCGCTCCATACCACAGTCGTCGCGCGGGGCGCGGGCCCCCGTCACTCGATGCCGCGCGTCGGTGTCCTCGTTATTCGAGTTCGAAGCCGCCGCTCGCGAGGATCTCCGCGGTATCGGCGTCGAGGAAGCCGAAGATGTCCTCCGGGCAGCCATCGCCGGCCGCATCCGCGGTCCAGGCCCCGACCCGGCCGCTCGCCGCCTGGCCTCGGCCGCCCGCATGGCCTCGCTCGGCCGCCATGCCCCGCTCGGCCAGACGAACGAGACCCTTGTAGCGCCCCGGCGACAGGACGACCGCGGTGACGTACCCGCCCTGCGTGATGTAGACGGGCCTCTCGGCCGCGATGTGAGAAGCGATGATACGGGCAGCGTCTCGGCGGAAATCGGTGATGGGGATGACCTCTGGCGTGTCCACGGCAGGGATGGTAGGCGGCGGTGCGGCGGCGAGCGAGGTTGCCGATAGGCCGGCCCAGGTGACGCTGCGCGGAGGGAGGGCCGGCCCGATCGTGTCGTTTGGGACTCAGTGCCGTGTGCGGTGCCGCCTGCGACTCTTCGGTGCCGAGCGCGGCATCGCCGGCGGTGCTGTAGCGATACGCACTAAGGTGCCGCCGCCGGCCGGGGCTCAGACCACGCAGGAGACCAGGGGCGTGGGGCACATCGGTGTTCCGGCGTCGCCGTCTCTGGCGGGTCGCGCGGGTCGCTTCGCTGCGATTCGCCGCGTCAAGGCGGTCAGTGCGAGCCGAGAAACCCGGCGCCGCCCGTCACTACGGATGTGGTCATGACCACCGTCTCAATACGCGCCGCGCGAACGCACGACGGCGCCGACCGTTCGCCACAGGATGTAGGCGTCGGCCTGCAGAGACCAGTTCTCCATGTATTGCAGGTCCAGACGCACCATGTCGTCGAACGTGAGGTTGCTGCGGCCACTGACCTGCCAGAGCCCGGTCATGCCGGGCTTGAGGACGTGCCGCCGCCGGTGTGACTCCTCCATGAGGCCGCAGTCGCGCAGCGGCAGCGGGCGAGGCCCTACGAAGCTCATGTCGCCCTTCAGCACGTTCGCGAGCTGCGGCAGCTCGTCCAGGCTCAGGCGCCGCAGGAACTTGCCGACGCGCGTCACGCGGGGATCGTCCTGCAGCTTGAAGAGGACGCCGCCGGCCTCGTTCAGCTCCTCGAGGACGTCCTGCGACGCTCTGGCATCCCGGACCATGGTGCGGAACTTGTAGCACCGGAACGGACGCTGGCCGACTCCGACGCGCTCTTCGACGAAGAAGACGGGCCCGCGCGAGGTGGCCTTGATCGCCACGGCGATGGCCAGGAACACGGGGCTGAGGACGACGAGCAGCACCGCCGCGCAGACGCGGTCGACGACCTGCTTGGTGATGTAGCTGATCGCGCTCGCGGGCTCGGGGTGCACCACGAAGAGAGGGCAGTCCAGCCCCGGGATGTACGTGACGGCGTCGGTGTAGGTCTGCAGGCCTGTCGAGATGACCTTGAGGGCCACGCCGTTCTCGCGGCACGTCTCCATGACCGCCTGCAGCCGGCCGTTGAGCTCCTCGGGATCGGCGATGATCACCTCGGTCGCTCCGGTAGTCAGAAGGGCGGTCCGGAGGTGCCTGGCGTCGCCGAGCTCGGGCGGCAGCTTGGCTGAGCCTGGCTCCCGTGGCGCCACCTGGTCCTGCGTCAGCAGCCCGACCACGTTGAGGCCGCTCCCCGGCGGGAGGGTCCCCAAGGCGGCGAGCGCCGAGCGGCAGGACGAGCGCGTGCCCATGAGGACGACCGGGGGAGCGTCTCCGTTTGGGCCGAAGAACACGCGGAGCAAGGCGTCGAACCCTGACCTGCCCGACAGGCTGAGGACGCCGGCCGTGAGCCAGGCGATCGTGTATCGTGCGCCGATGCCGGTCGGGTCGAGAACGAGCGAGAAGACCAGGGCGATGATGAAGGCGATCGCCCAGGCTGAGGCCACTCTCTGGACCCCGTGCCGGGCGCGCCTTCTCCCGTAGAGTCCCTTGAGTGCCGCGACGACCACCAACACCGCCATCGCAAGGCCCACGTCCCACCAGGACAGACCCCACCAGAGGACGGCCGGGCCCGGCCACGAGATCAACGTCACGAGGAGGAAGGACAGCGCCAGCGAACCGCAGTCGAGAGAGATGAGCGCCCCGATGCCGAAGGCACGTCGCAGGCTGTGGGTGCTCAGCAGTTGCGCCGCCGAAGGTATCAGGCGCGGCGCCCGAACGTCCTTGTCGCTCGCGACAGTGCGGATCTGCATGACTATCCCCTGCTTGCCCCTCGCCGGGTGGCGACGTTCCATGAATCATATCGCGTGCAGCGGGCCTCTACAGACCGGACCAGCAGCTTTCAGACCGAACCAGCAGCTGGCCCTGACGAGGTGAATGCACCACTGCGCCGCCCCGCAAGGGACGTGAGCCGGCCGGCGAGGGTGGGCAAGTGACGCCCAGACTGCCCACAGAGTCGACGGCTGCTGCAGCCAAACGCTCGAAACATGAGGCATAGTAGCGTCGATGGAGTCAGCGATGGCGGCCGGGGCTGGGGAGCACGGCCGCCGAGGGGGTGTCGCCATGGCGAGCGTGTCCGAGGCCGATGAGGCCGTCATGCGAGAACGGCGCGGTGGGGCGGCGTATCGCCTCTTCCAAGCCGACGACAGCGCGGCGCGCAACTTCATGGTCGTGTCCGCGCTCTGGCTCGTCTTCGGGACGGCGATGGGCCTGTTGCTCGCGATCGAGTTCGTGTTCCCCGACTTCATGTCGTGGCTTCCCTTCGTCTTCTCCCGTCTGCGCCAGGAGCACACGAACACGGTGATGTTCGGGTTCCTCTCCACGGGCATGATCGGCCTGTGGTACTACATCCTGCCGCGGCTCACCGGGCGCCGGCTGTGGAGCGAGACCTGGGCCAACATCGTGCTCCTGCTGTGGACCGTCGGTGTGCTCGTCGGCGTGGTCCTCATCTCGATGGCGCACAGCCAGAGCCGTGAGTACGCGGAGATGGTCTGGGGCGTGGATGTCGCCATCCTGGTGGCCCTGGCGATCAACCTTGTGATCGTCTTCATGACGATCGCGCGCCGGGTCGAGTCCAAGCTCTACGTGACGCTGTGGTTCATCATCGGCACCGCGATGTGGATGCCGCTGCTGTACGCCATCGGCAACGTGGTCTGGAGTCCCCCGACGGGGGCCCTGACCGGCATCAACGACGCCATCTGGAACTGGTTCTACGGCCACAACGTGCTCGGTCTGTGGTTCACGACCGGCATGATCGGCATCTTCTACTACCTGCTGCCCAAGGAGACGCATACGCCGCTGTACAGCGTGAAGCTGGGGCTGATCTCCTTCTGGGGCACGCTGATCTTCTACACCGGCGTCGGCGGCCACCACCTGCTGTGGGCACCGATCCCCGGCTGGCTGAAGGTCACGGCGGTGGCGGAGAGCATCGGCATGATCCTTCCGGTGACCGCGTTCTTCATCAACACCGTGATGACCATGCGGGGTAACTGGAACCGCTTCTTCTCCAACGTGTCGCTCCGGTTCACCATCACCGGCGCCATCGCGTACATCATCGTGTCGTTCCAGGGCACGCAGACGGCGCTCTTCGGCATGAACTCGCTGGCGCACTTCACGCAGTACGTGCCCGGCCACTCGCACCTGGGGCTGCTGTTCTTCTCCGGATCCATCGTGATCGGCGGCATCTACTACGCCCTGCCGCGCGTTCTCAACTGCGAGCTCTACGCCAAGCGTCTGGCGAGCATCCAGTGGGTGCTCTTCGTCATCGGCTTCTCGTTCTTCTTCATCGGCTTCACGCTGGCCGGCCTCGTGCAGGGCTCCAACTGGGTCAAGCAGGGTCTGCCGGTCTGGGAGGTCCTGCCCGGCATCCGCGCCTACATGGCGATGCGGATCTTCGGCGGCGGCCTCATGTTCGGCAGCTTCCTGATGGTGCCGATCATCGTCATCGGCACGCTGGCCAAGCGGGTGCCGAACACGGAGCCGCACTTCACCTTCGGCCGCGGCCGGGCGAAGGCGCCCGCCGCCGCCACGCCGCCGCTCAGCGGTCCTGAAGCGGGGGTGGAGCCGTCATGAGCATGACCTTCAAGGTGATCATCATCGGCGGCCTCGTCGGCTTCTTCGCTGTGGTCACGTGGGTGGTCTTCCTGCCCACGGCCCTGTGGCAGCCCGAGCGGACCATCATCGCCCAGGGCTACGTCGGCGACGCCGGCCATGGGCGCACGCTCTTCTACAGCAACGGCTGTAACTACTGTCACACCCAGTACGTGCGCGAGCAGGACGTCGCCATGGGGCCTCAGGCCGAAGGCGGCAACTACACGCAGGACAACCCGATGATCCTCGGGTCCGAGCGCACCGGGCCCGACCTCTCGTACATCGGCCGCAAGCGCAGCGAAGAGTGGGAGCTCCAGCACCTGGAACACCCGCGCGACCTCTCGCCGCTCTCGATCATGCCGAACTTCACGGGGCTCTCGGACAAGGACAAGCACGACATCATCGCCTACCTCTTCGACCTCGGCGACCGGAACGCCGCAGAGTGGATGATCCGGCCCTACAACACGCCGTATCTCTACGCCGTCATCCTCTCCGCGGGCAAGGCCGAGCCGGGTGTGACCGACGTGCCCAAGGGCTGGCCGACCTTCAAGGAGTCCGGTCTCTACGAGGGCAAGCGCCTGTACATCAAGCTGTGCCAGACCTGCCACGGCTGCGCCGGCAACGGTCTGGGGACCTACGGTGGGACCCAGGCGGTCACGCCGGTGAACTACAAGCAGGAGCCCTTCCGCTCGATGCCGGACGACGAGTGGCTCTGGCACGTCAAGGAGGGTGTGCCCGGCACGCTCATGCCGGTCTGGAAGACGAGTCTCAGCGACCAGAAGATCAAGCGCATCATCAAGTACATCCAGCTGATGTACGCACAGCCCTTCTACCACGACCCGGACGAGGGTGACGTACCGCCCGAGTATGCCGACGCGACGAACCCTCTCAAGAACTCCTACGACGTGCTCGACCAGGGCAAGGCGATCTACACCCGGGAGTGCCAGGTCTGCCACGGCTCTTCGGGGCGGGGCGAGGGGCCGTACCGGACCGGGCTCGAGCCGCTGCCGCCGGACTTCGGCGACGGCAGCTACGGCGACTTCACCGACGGCGACTACATCTGGCGTCTCGAGGTCGGCGTGCCCTGGAGCGCGATGCCCGTGTGGGGGCTGCAGTACTCGGAGGACGAACTGTGGACGGTCGTCCACTACCTGCGCACGATCTTCACGCAGACCGAGCCGCCGCTGCCCGAACTGCCCGAGGGCAAGACCTTCACGTACCCGGAGCTCTACCAGCAGCAGACGATGCCCAAGACGGCGTCGTTCGAGCGCGGCAAGGCCTTGTACGCCAACATGTGCACGCAGTGCCACGGGCAGGCGGGCGACGGCAAGGGGCCGGACGGTCTCTACCTCAACCCGCAGCCGGCCAACCTGCAAGACCAGGCCACGGACCTCGATCCGCCGTCGGCGCTCAACAGCATCCTCACGTTCGGCATCCGCAACTCGGCCATGCCCGTCTGGGGCGAGTGGCTGCCCATCGACCAGCGCTGGGACCTCGTCAAGTTCATCGTCGAGGGCTTCCAGAAGGGCCAGCCGGTGACGTCCAGCGTCCTCGGCGACGGCCAGGTCCCCTACGAGTACGTCACCTGGGACGACGGCATCTTCGTCGATGAGGGCGGCACGCTCTCGCCGGCGAACGGCAAGAAGCAGTACAACGCGTTCTGCTCCGGGTGCCACGGCGCCAAGGGCGAGGGCAACGGCTCGGCCGCCGCGGGCGGCGTCAGCGGCGCTCCCGCGGCGTTCCCCGCCGGGATGGCCCCCGGGTACATCTACTGGCGGATCGCCGAGGGCGTTCCCGACTCGATGATGGCGGGGTACTCAGCAGTGGAACACCAGTCGCAGGTCACGACCACCGACGTCTCCGGCGGATCCAAGTCGCTGACCGAGGCAGACCTGCGGGACATCACGGCCTACGTCGGCAAGCTGGCGCCGGGCCAGACCGACTGAGCGCGAGGAGGCGAGTAGACATGTACCTTGGAGTGTGGCTCATCGCGTCGTGGATGGCCTTCATGGTCGTGGTCGGCGTCGCGTTCTTCGTGTGGGGCTGGCGCAGTGGCCAGTTCCGCGACGTCGAGGCCAGCAAGCGGACGATGCTCGAAGACCGTGAGCCGGAGCCGTGGCCGCGTCGTGCGGCCCGGCGCCGGACCGCCGGGAGAGGGGAGGCCGCGTGAGCGAAGCACCGCTGCGCGTCGACTGGCTGACGTTCTGGATCATCTTTGCGACGGGGGTGGCCCTTGTGTGGTCCATCGCGGCCGCCCTCGAGATGTCGCGCGGCAAGCGCCGCCGCAAGGGAGCGGCGGAGAAGGGCGACCTGGCGCCGCAGGCTCCCCAGGTCGCCGACGAGAAGCACCGTCCCGGAGGCGTCATCGACGTGTTCAACAAGAACGTCGAGGAGGGCGAGGGCAAGCTGCCCATCCTCGCCTGGGTCGTCCTGATCGGCGTGCCGATCTGGTGGCTCAGTTATCTGATCATCTACTGGAACAAGCACTAGGGGTGTCGAGGTGCCTTTTCACATCTACATCTACCAGACCCAGATCGAGCTCACCCAGGATCAGGCAGGCCAGCTCGACATGGGTGAGGAGATCGAGTCGCTCGCTGCCTCCGTGCGCCTGGAACTGCCCGGGCAGCCCGGCCTCGTCAGCGCCTTTGAGATGCACTCGTTCGACGAGGATGCCCCGGTGCGCGTCATCTTCCAGAGCGTCTGGGAGAGCTGGTCGGACCTGCGCCGACACCTGGACTCCGGGCTCAACGCGCAGCGGATGCTGGAGGAGTGGGGCGCGGGCTATCTGACCAAGCCTCCCGAGTCCCAGATCTTCCGACAGATCGGGGTCTAGGGGTGCGCCGCGCGCCGCGAGCCGGCGCGCGGCCGGCTCTCCGCGGCGCCGGCCGAGGCCCGGCGTGCGATCGCGGCGGCGCTCTGCGCCGCCGCGATCGTCTGCGCCGGGTGCGGCGCCGCCGCGGCGCCGCAGGCCGTCGTCGGAGAAGGCGCCGGCGGCGTCACGGCGCGGCTCTCCCTCTCCCCCGAGCCGGCGCCGGTCATGAAGCCGCTGCAGCTCTCGGTCGCTCTCGCCGACGCCGGCGGGCAGCCCATCGCGGACCGCACGGTGAGCTTCGACCTCTCGATGCCGGCGATGACGATGCCGCCCAACCGCCCGCAGGTCACCGCCGCCGGCGGCGGCGTCTACGAGGCGACCACCCTGCTCTCGATGGCGGGAGAGTGGCAGCTGACCGTGGAGATCGGCGGGTCGGGCCCGCCGCAGACGATCCCGCTCACCTTCTCCGCCCAGTAGGATCACAGCGTGGATCCCACCGGCGTGTCACTCGGCGCTCTTGCTCTCGCCGGCCTGGTCGGCAGCTTCGGGCACTGCATGGGCATGTGCGGCCCGCTGGTCGCCATGCTCGGCGTCACCGCGCGCCGCGACGGATCGCGCCTGCCCGCGCTGGCCCACCTCCTCTACCACGCCAGCCGCATCGCCGTGTACGGCCTGCTCGGGCTGGCGGCGGGCGCCGCCGGCTCGTTCATCAGCCTCGGCGGCGGTCTCAGCACCGTCGCCGGCCTGCTCAGCATCGTGCTCGGCGCCGCCGTGGTGGCCCTCGGCGTGTCGTTCCTGCGACGCAGCGGCTGGGCCGGGCGGGCGCTGTGGGGCGGCGACGCGCTGACCAAGGCGATGAGCCGGGCCGTGCAGCGCGGAGGGGCGTCCGGTGTCGCCGCCCTCGGCGCCCTCAACGGCCTTCTCCCGTGCGGGCTCGTGTACAGCGCCCTGCTCGCCGCGGCGGCCGGCGGCAGCGCGGTCCGCGGCGGGGTCGCCATGATCGTCTTCGGCGCGGCGACCATGCCCGTCCTGATCGCCCTCGGTCTGGGCGCCTCGCGCCTCGGGGCGCGCACGCGAGGCGTGCTGACCACGCTCGCGGGCGTGCTCATCATCATCGTGGGCGTCCAGCTCATGCTGCGCGGCGGGGCCGCCCTCGGCCTGTTCCCGCACCTGCACTGGCGTGCGCTGGTCCTCTGGTGAGGCCCGACTCCGGCTGCGACCTCTGCGGTCTCCCGCTGCCCATGACCCCCATCGTCGCCGCCGTCGACGGGGCCGACAAGAGCTTCTGCTGTGAGGGCTGCCGGCGCGTGTATCAGGTGGCCGCCGACAACCACATGCTGGACGACGTCGTCCCCGTCTCGCGGCCCCGCCGCCGGTCCCTGGACGTGGCCCTCGGCCGCGGCGAGACGGCCTACTTCTCACTCGACGGCATGTGGTGCTCGGGCTGCGCCCTCGCGGCGGAGCGCGCCGTGGGCAGGCGCCCGGGGGTGTTCAGCGTGGACGTGAGCTATGCGGCCGAGCGGGGGCGTCTGCAGTACGACCCCGGCGCGGCCGATCCGGGCGACGCCCTGGGCGTGCTCGGCCGCATGGGGTACGACGCGCGCCTGCTCACGCAGCCGGGCAGGCGCGCCCGCGAGCGCCTCGAGGAGCGGATGCTCCTGCATCTCGTCGTCGCTGTGGTCCTCGGCATGCAGGTGATGCTCATCTACGTCCTGCGCCTGTACCCGCTCTACTCGCGCGGCCAGTTCGACACCACCGAGGTCGAGGCGTTCGAGTACGCGGTCTGGGCGCTCACCACGCCTGTCCTCTTCTACGCCGGCGTCTCGTTCTTGCGTGGCGCCTGGCAAGGGCTGCTGGCGCGCACCGCGACGATGGACACCCTGGTCGCGCTGGGCACGCTCAGCGCCTACGCCTACAGCGTCTGGACGACGATCGTGGGCGGGGGGGCGACGTACTTCGACTCCGTCGGCATGATCATCGCCATCGTCCTCGCGGGCCGGTACCTCGAAGTGGTGGGAGGCGCGCGAGCGCGCAAGGACGTGCGGCAGCTGCTCACGCTGCAGCCCGAGCGCGCGTCACGGCGCGAGGCCGAGGACTGGGTCGACGTGCCGGCGGCGGATCTCCGGGTCGGCGACGTCGTGCTGTCGCGGCCCGGAGAGCGGGTCGCGGCGGACGGCGAGGTCGTCGAGGGGTCCGCCGCGGTCGACGAGGCGCTGCTGACGGGTGAGTCCACGCCGGTGGAGAAGGAAGTCGGCGCGGCCGTGCTGGCGGGATCATTGGTCACCGACGACGCCCTGGTCTTCCGCGTCACCCACCCGCCGGAGGCGACGCGCCTCGCGCAGGTCACCGCGCTCGTCCAGGAGACCCTCACCGCCAAGGCTCCCGTGCAGCGGCTGGCGGACCGGGCATCAGCGGTCCTCGCCACGCTCATCGTCCTCGCCGCCGTGACCTGCTTCGCGGCCTGGTGGATCGCGACCGGCTCTTCCAGCCAGGCGCTGCTGCCGGCCGTGGCCGTCCTCGTCGTGGCGTGTCCCTGCGCGCTCGGCCTGGCGACGCCCCTCGCGCTCTCCGTCGCTCTGGGAAGGGCGACGCGCGCCGGGATCGTCGTGCGCAACATCGCCGCCATCGAGACCGCTGGGACGATCACGCGCGTCGTCTTCGACAAGACGGGGACGATCACGGCCGGGGTCCTGTCGGTGGTGGACGTCGTCCCCGTCGTGGATGCGTCCGTGGACAAGGACGGTCTGCTGTGCCTCGCGAGCGCCGTCGAGGAGCGTTCCGGGCACCCGCTCGCGCGGGCGATCACCGCCGCGTGTCCGCACCCCGGCGTGGAGGTGGACCAGCATCAGTCGCTGCGCGGGCACGGCGTCAGCGCCCGGCTGGACAGGGGAGAGCGGATCCTTGTGGGGTCGGCCGGCTTCGCCGGCGCCGGGGAGGCTGCCGCCGCGCCGGAGGTGGCTTCCGCGCTCGCCGAAGGCGACACCGTGGTGTGGGTGGCGCACGGCGATCGCCTCCTGGGGTCCATCATCGCGCGTGACGTGCCCGACCCGACGGCTGAGGAAGCCGTATCCGCTCTGACCGGCCGCGGCATCGAGACCTCGCTGCTGTCGGGGGACCACGCAGCGACGACCGCGACCGTCGCCCGCCGCATGGGCATCCCGGCGAGCGAGGGCGACGCCTCGCCGGAGACCAAGGCCGCCCTCATCGGAGCGTGGCAGGAGGGCGGCGACCGCGTCGCCATGGTCGGCGACGGCGTGAACGACGGACCGGCGCTCGCCCGCGCCGACCTCAGCATCACCGCCGCGGGCGGCACGGACGTCGCGGCGGAGACCTCGGACATCGTCCTGCTGCGCCACGACCTCTCGCTGATCCCGCGGTTCCTCCAGCTGTCGCGGCGCGTACGGCGCATCGTGCGCGAGAACCTCTGGTGGGCGTTCGCCTACAATCTCGTGGCGGTGCCGGTCGCGGCGGCCGGTCTCCTGACGCCTGTCTTCGCCGCCGTCGCGATGTCCGTCAGCAGTCTGCTGGTGGTGTTCAACTCGCTTCGCCTGCGGCGTTGAGCGGTGCGTGGCGGCGCTCCATGGCGCCGTCGCCGGCTCGGGCTCGGGGCCCCGTCGCTCGATGCTACGCCTCGGCGCCCGGCCACTCGAACTCGAATCTCCGGTGACGTGACACAGACGACGCGGGCCGGCCCGATGGTATCGTTTGGGGCTCAGAGCCACGTGCGGTGCCGTTCGCAGTACCGTGGAGCTTCCTGCGACTCTGCGTTCAGATGGTGACCCCGGCATTGGATGGCGTTCCGGCTCTGGGCCCCGGTTCCGCCTGCGACTCTGCGGTGCCGAGCACGGCACCACCAACGGTGGTGCCTCATCGAAACGCACTACGCTCCCGGCGCCGGTGTTCCCGCGATGACGCACCATGGTCCCTCACTGTGGCCGCAGCCGTCGCCGCTGCGGCGGGCCCGACAGTGGACATCCCGGGGCAGGCGGTGTGCTGTTGCCGGTTTGCGAAGGGCACGGGCTGGCTGAGACGACACACGAGACCAAGGGCGTGGGGCGTGCCGTCGGGGGCTCGTGCTGATCCCCGGGGCGCCTGCTATCCTCAATCCATGGATCAGCTCCAAACCCCTCTCGTCGGCTGGCGCCGCCTCACTCCGCGCGCCGGTGTCCGCATCCAGCTGGTCGCGGCGGCGCTGCTCTGGCTGGTGGGCACCAGCATCCTGCTGGTCCGCGGCGTCTTCTACATCATCGCGCCCGAAGAGTACGAGCGCTTCGGCTACGGCATCGCGCTGATCGGCCTGGCCGCGGTGGCCATCGGCCTCGTCAAGGCCCGCCTCATCCTCATCCGCTATGCGAGAAAGGCCGTCGGACGCATCCACACCCGCGGTCACGCCTGCTTCTTCGGGTTCTTCGCGCCGAGCTCGTGGCTCTTCATCCTCGTCATGATGGGCGGCGGGATGATGCTGCGGCGCACGCCGCTCGTGGACTCCTGGTCGGGGCGCACGTTCCTCGGCATCCTCTACGTCGCCGTCGGCACGGCGCTCGCGATCGCCGACGTGATCTTCTGGCGCGCCGTCTTCGCGCCGCTTCCCTCGGCCGACGAGGACGAGCCGGCCGCCTGACTGCGGCGTCCAGTCCGCGCGCTCTGCGCCGGCCGCGCGATCGGCCCCGGGTTTTCAGGCGCCCGCGTGGAGCAATCTAGGAGACAAGCCCCGCGAGGGGAGAAGTCACCCAGGAGGCTCCTCATGGCATCGGCCATCACGTGGTTCCAGATTCCGGCCACCGACAGCGCGCGCGCAAAGGCGTTCTACGAGACGATCTGCGGCTTCGAGCTCCTGCCTCTGGACGCAGGCCCGGACATGCAGATGTGGGGGTTTCCCTCCGACTGGCAGCAGGGCGAGGTCGGCGGCGCCATCGTCATCGGCGAGGGGGCGGTGCCCAGCGCGACCGGCACGGCCGTCTTCTTGAACGCCAACCCCGACCTGCAGGTCATCCTCGACAGGGTCGAGGGCGCCGGCGGCAAGATCCTCATGCCCAAGACGGCGATCGGCATGGAGGGCGCCGGCAACTTCGCCATGATCGCCGACACCGAGGGCAACACGGTCGGGCTGCACTCGCAGGCCTGAGCGGGCCGCGGGCGACCGCCCCGCGGCCGGCGCTGCGGACTCGTGGAGCGGCGGGCGGCACGGGAGGCCGCGTGCCGCTCCGAGTTTGTGTAGACGAATTTACAGATATGGCCTCCTGTCCGGCGAGCTGCGTGCCGATAGAGCCAACCATGAGACCCTCGATGACGGGCCGAGGTGAGACGATCACGTACATGGCCGGCGCGGGCGCACGCGGCGCGCGCCGGTTACTGACGTGCACGAACGCCTTCCTGTTCATCGGCGGAGTCGTCGCCATCGCGGCCGCCGCCGGCGTGTTCGGCTCCGCCGAGCCGGCGGCGTTCCTCCTCATCGGCCTGGGGACGCTTGCAGCGCTCACGGCGTCCGTCTGGATGCGCCGGCCGTCGCGTATCTGGCCTTGGGCGCTGATCGCGGCCTCGTTCGTGCTCTTCCTGGTGTCTGGCGGCCTGCGCGGTGGAGCTGCAGACCCTGGGAGATCTGACTGCTGGCCGCTCGCTGATCCCCGACTTGCTCGTCCTTGCCCGGGTACGCGCTGCTTGCCGCCGGCCTGCTCGGCTTCTCCAGCCGCTGGATACGCGGGCCCCACTGTCAGTCCAGTGTGGTCCTCGATGGCCTCATCGCCGCGCTCGCGCTCGCTGCGCTCGCCTGGGTGTTCGTCATCCAGGACGTGCTACTGCGGACCGGCATGCCGCTGTCCGTGACGCTGGTGATGATCGCCTATCCGTCGATGTCGATCTTCATGGTCGTCGTGACGCTGCGCATCGTCTTCAACCCGGCGCAGGACCGTGTGCCCGCGTTCTGGTTCCTCTTCGCGGGCATGACGCTCATGTTCGTCGGCGACGTCCTCTACCTGTTCGCCGACCTCGCCCTGGCGTCGCTCCCGGCCCGCCTGCTCGACCTTCCCTACATGCCTGGCGTTCCTTGCCGCCGGCGCCGCCGCGCTGCACCCCACGATGGTGCGGCTCACTGAGGCCGGCGCGTGAGCGCAGCCCCTCGGCCAGCCCCGTGCGCATCGTGGTCGTGGCCGTCGCCCTGCTCATCCCCGCGGTTCTCACGCTCGTCGACCCAGTCTCGTCCCTTGCCCAGCGCGTCGTCCTCTGCGCTCCTCATGCTCGCGATGACGGCGACGGCCGTCATGCGCCTCGTCCAGGCGCTGCAGACGGCCGAGAGGTCCGAGGCCCGGCTGGTCCACCAGGCGTACCACGACAGCCTCACAGGTCTGCCCAACCGGCGGATGATGGAGGAGCACCTCTCGGGCCTGCTGCGACACGCCCCCGTGGACGGTACGCACGTGGCGCTGCTCTATCTGGACCTCGACCGCTTCAAGCTCATCAACGACACGCTCGGCCACAGTTATGGCGACGAACTCCTGGTCGAGGTCGCCGACCGTCTGCGCTCCAACGTCCGCCCTACGGATCTCGTCACGCGCATCGGCGGGGACGAGTTCATGGTGGTGCTCGGACAGGTCGTGAGTGTCTCAGAGGCGCTGGACCTGGCAAACCGCCTGCGTGCGTGCCTCGGGACTCCGTTCCTCGTGCGTGGGATGACCTACTACGTGTCCGCCAGCATCGGCCTGGCGTTCGCCTCCGGCGAGGATCCCCGGGCGACGGCGGAGGTCCTGGTGCGCGACGCCGACACCGCCATGTACCAGGCCAAAGACGCGGGGCGGGACGCGGTCGCGGTCTTCGACGAGTCCATGCGCGCGCGCGTGACCGAGCGGGTGGAGCTCGAGCGCGACCTTCACCATGCCGTGGGCCTGGGCCAGCTGCACCTCGTCTACCAGCCGATCGTCCATCTCCCCTCGGGCGCTGGTGGACGGCGTTGAAGCCCTGGTGCGGTGGACGCATCCGAGGCACGGCGTCATCTCGCCGGCCAAGTTCATCTCACTCGCCGAGGAGAGCGGCCTCATCATCAACATCGGCGACTGGGTGCTCGAGGAGGCGGTCGGTCAGCTGGCGGCATGGCAGCGCCATTCTCCCGAGCTGGCTCAGCTGTACATGTCCGTCAACCTCTCCGGGGTGCAGCTGCACGACGAGGGGATCGTGGATCGCGTCGCCGACGTCCTCGCCATCCACCACGTGGACGGGTCGGCGCTGTGTCTCGAGCTCACGGAGAGCGTCGTGATGGACGACCCGCTGGCGGCAGCGAGCACGCTGGAGGAGCTTCGCCACCTGGGAGTGCGCATTGCTATCGACGACTTCGGCTCCGAGTACTCGTCGCTCGCGTACCTGCGCCGCTTCCCCGCTACGATCCTCAAGATCGACAAGGGCTTCGTGGACTCGCTCGCCGACGACGACTGCGCCGACGCCACGCTCATCGCCACGATCGTCGCCATGGCCGACGCCTTGCAGATCACCACGGTGGCAGAAGGCGTCGAGACCAAGGCACAGGAGGCCCGGCTGAGAGAGCTGGGTTGCGCCGCCGTCCAGGGCTACCTCTACTCGCGCCCGGTGGGCGCCGACAGGTTGCCTGAGGTCGTGGCGGCGCTGGGCAGTCCGGCGACTGCGGCTCGTCACGCGCTGACCCAGGCTCGGCGAGCCGACGCGATCCGTCAGGCGCCGATGCCGTCCGCGGCCACGCGCCCCGGCTCGACCACGAAGCTGTCGACAGACGCCAGGTCCACGCGCCGCATGGCCGCCTCGAGGCCTTCGCCGCGCACGAGTACCGCGTGCAGGTCTTGGTCCTGCTCGGCGAGCCGGCGTTCGGCGGCGGCGACATCGCACCACGCCGGCAGGCTCGCGGCCGACCCGAGGTACGGAAGGGGCTCGACACCCTCGTAGCCGGCGAAGATCATGCGCAGCTTCCAGCGGATCATCCTGAACACGGGCATGTCGAGGATGGCGATGAACCAGTCGATGCCGCAGTGGAAGGCGGCCAGTGTGAGCGTCTGGTAGAGGCCCATGCAGACCAGGCCCTTCAAGGCGCCGCCCCGATACGCCTCGTTGACTGCGATGGTGGCGATGTCCCAGGTCCGCTGAGGGTCGAGCGCCAGACCGGTGCGCTCCAGGAGCACGCCGGGCGCTTCTCCCCACACGGGTTCGATGTCGTTGAGGCTCTTGAAGCCGCTCGCGGACGGGCAGATGACGCGCATCACCCCGGCAGGGACCCCGCGCCGGTGGTCGAGGACGCAGATGAACATGCTGTCCGCTTCGTACCGCCCGTACTCCCCGACGAGCAGGTCCGGCGTGTTGCCGAAGGACTCGAGGAAGACGGCCTGCTCGAGGTGGCGGCCGAGATCCGCTCCCGGCTCGTCCGCGCGGAAGATATAGGCGCCGAACGGCTGCTGTGCCCCGGCCTGCGCCGCGCGCCGCGCAAGGGTGCGGATCGCGGGATCATGCGTCGAGTCCATGGTTGTCGCCGGTCAGACCACCGGGCTCGGCCCGCTGGGGAGGACGCCGGATGGAAAGGTACGAAGGACATCGCATGACATGGCTCAAATGCTAGCAGATTCGGGTCCCGCGACGCCAGAGAATCGGCCCGCGCGCCGGCATCGTCTACACTTGCGTGCTGATGGCCATCCATGACTACAGCTGCAGCGTCTGCGGCGAGTCGTTCTCGCTGGACGATCCGCGCGACGACACCGCGGTGGTGTGCCCCGCGTGCGGGTCGGCGCTCATCCGCGAGCTGTGGGAGAGCCGGCTGCGCAACTCCCCCGGGCCGCCGAAGCCCATCGAGGAGTTGCGCGACTGCGTCGGCTGAGGCGGCGGGGGCTGACCCCGGCGGCGCGGTCGCGCCGCACACGCACACGAGGACGACCGGGCGCCTTACACGCGCACGTCGCGCCGCTCGAACAGCCACAGCGTCGCCGCGAGCAGCACGACTGAGGTGGCGAGCGGCACCAGCACGCCGCCCGCGTCCAGAGCCTTGCCCAGCGGCGACGCCCCTCCCGAGTAGTGGAACAGCGAGAGGTAGCGCAGGGCGTCGACGGTCTGGTTCATCACGGCGAGCGTGTTCAGCAGGTACATCGCGACGCCCACTCCGGCGCCGGCCGCGATGCCGGCCTGCCGACGCCCGGTCGCGCCGCCGACGGCGAAGGTGACGCTGCCGATCGCGAGGCCGAGCAGCGTCAGCCGGATGAACGCCTCCGCGAGCTTGCCGGCGCCCACCGGGGTGCCGGCGATGCGCGTCGCGATGACGAGCGAGAGCCAGAAGGCGGCGCCGAGGACGGCGACGGCGACGAGCATGGCAGCGTACTTCTGCAGCACGAGCCGGCGCCGCCCGACGGTGTTGGCGAGCAGGAGGCTGAGCGTGCCGCTCTCCTCCTCGCCCGCCAGCGAGCGGGCGGCCACGGCGATCGCGAAGGCGATGAGCACGACCGGCGCGAGCCACGACAGCAGCTCCGTGTTGACGAAGCCGACCGGCGTGGAGAAGTCGCCCGAGCCGAGGAAGGCGGCCCTGACCGCGGCCGGCAGGTTGTCGATGTAGCCCTGCAGGGCGCTGGCGCTCTTCCTGATGCTCGGATAGACCGCCATGAGCAGCGCCACGTAGAACGCGACCCCGACCGCCCACATGAGCAGCGGCCGTCCCTGATCGCGCAGCCCCTTGAAGAAGGCGTTACGCAGCATCGTGGCCTCCCTCCGCGTCCCTGCGCGGCGCTGCCGACGTCGTCCGGCCGCTGGCCCCGGCGCCGTCCCCTCCCGGCCTGCCGTCTTCCGCGTAGAAGGTCATGAAGACGTCCTCGAGGTCGGGCAGGCGGCTGATGAGGTCGACCACCGGGTAGGCGCTGAGCTTCTTGACGACGGGGTCGAGCGAGCCCGTCACCGTCAGGCGGAGCGTCTTCGCGTCCTTGCCGTCGGCGCCGACGTCCGAGACGCCTGGCACGCCCTCGAAGGCGGCCGGCGTCACCGGCTCGGCGAACACGACCTCGACCTCGCGCACCGCCTTGCCGGTCAGCTCGGCGACGTCCTCGACCGCCACGAGCTCGCCCTCGCGTACGAAGGCGACGCGGTCGCACACGCGCTGCACCTCCGGCAGACGTGCGAGGAGAGGAAGACGGTCTGGCCCGCCTCCCGCGCCTCATCCAGCAAGTGGTAGAACTCGTGCTGGACGAGCGGGTCCAGGCCTGAGGTGGGCTCGTCGAGGATGAGCAGCTCGGGCCGGTGCATGAACGCCTGGATGAGGCCGACCTTGCGCTTGTTGCCGGTCGAGAGGTCGGCCACCTTGCGCTCCAGGTCGCAGTCCAGGCGCTCTGCGAGGGCGGCGACGTAGTCCCAGTCCACGCCGCCGCGCAGGTTGGCGAGGTAGCGCAGCGTCTCGCGCCCGGTGAGGTTCGGATAGAGGCTCAGCTCGCCGGGCAGGTAGCCGCTGCGCGCCTGGATCGCCAGGGTCTCGCGGCGGCTGTCCCGGCCGAGGACGAGGGCGCGCCCCGAGGTCGGCCGGATCAGGTCCAGCAAGACCCGGATCGTCGTCGTCTTGCCGGCCCCGTTGGGGCCGAGGAAGCCGAAGACCTCGCCGCTGCGGACCTCCAGGTCCAGCCCGATGACGCCGCGGCTGTGGCTCCTGCCGTAGCTCTTTGTCAGCCGCTCCGTGAGGACGGCCGGCGCGGTGCCCTGGGTCGCGGCGCTCATGCCGCGCTCCTCGGCGCCCGGGTCATCCGAACCACTCCTCGAGCACGGACTGGTCGACCAGCTTGAGGGCGCCGGCCGGCACGCCCAGGATGCGCTCGAGCGCGTCGATGTAGGCCGCGAGCATGGCCCTCGCGGCCGGCAGCGTCGTGTGGTCGCGGTCCACGAACGTGCGCACGGCGGTGTCGTTCATGCCGTGCATGAGCGCGACCATGACCCTCGCCGTGTCGTCCGGCGACGCGACCGTGAAGACGCCTTCCTGGTTGCCCTGCCGCGCGACCTCCGCCAGCAGGGGCGCGAAGCGTTCCATCACGTGCTGCCACATCTTGTCGCGCATCAGTGTGTTCTCGTCCGAGAGCCATACGCGTACCAGGGCCAGCATCAACTCGGTGCGCTCGATCTTCCAGCGGGCGATGCCGCCGAAGAGAGCCTCGAGTTTGTCCACGGCGCCCAGCGTGGGGGTCCGCGACGAACGGGGACACCGAGGCGAGTGCCGTATCGACGATGCGGATGACGACCGCCTCGAGCAGTGCCGCCTTGGAGTCGAAGTAGTGATAGAAGGCGCCGCGCGAGGCGTCCACCTCGTCGAGGACGTCCTGGATGCTCATCTGCTCGTAGCCCTTGGCCTGCATCAGGCGAAGCGCCGCGTCGACGAAGGCCTCGCGGCGGACCGCGTGCGCCTCGGCGTCGACCGTCCTTGCCATCATGCGAAACTCCCTCAGAATACATAAACCGACTGTCGGTCTAAGTATACTCCAGAGAGGCAAGAGTACGCGTGCGGCCTGCTACCCTGATGCCGTCACTGGAGTCGCCGTGGACGTACAGTTCCTGCCGGGCGGACGACGCGCAAGACGGCCCGGGCGCCGGTCAGCCGGCGGCGAGCAGCTCGGCCACGCGCTCCTTGAACCAGTCCAGCGTGGCCGGCACGATGTCGACCGGCGTCTGCGTGAAGTCGAAGAACTCGAGCACGTCCATGTCGTCGATGGGCTCGAGGCCGAAGTCCAGCAGCACGGTCACGTCGTACATGCCGAAGTTGATGCGCCCGTCGATCTCGTCCCAGCCCATGCCGTCGACGTAGATGCTGCGCCACTGGCGCAGGTAACCGGGCGACATGATGTAGGCGCGGTCGCCGAAGGCGGCCCGCTGCTCCGGGGAGAGGAAGGCCTCGACGCAGTTCTTCGCCGGCAGGCGCCGCGCGCCGTGGTCGTCGAGCACCTGGTCGATGTCGGGGAAGCAGGCGCCGTACACGCAGGCGGCGCCGGATGTACCCTCGAGCGCCGCTTCGATCGCCTCGCCCAGCCGGCCCTCGCTCACGTGCAGGCCGGCCGGCAGCCAGTCCACCTCGGCGGTCTCGCCCAGCACGTTCTCCAGTTCCACGCGGAACACGCTGCAGCCGACGATCTTCACGAAACGCCTCCTTCTCGCTGTGGGCGGGTACCGCCCGGCGCCAGTATACCCCAGGGGGTATCTCGTCAGGCGACTGCTTCTGTCTCCGCGTCGCTGATGGACTCGACCTCGAACCAAGGTGCGATGACAGAGCGCGCTAGGGTGTGGCCGAGGAGCACGAAGCTCATGTACGCGGGGCTGGCGTCGTCGGCCACGCCCAGCGAGTCCACGTCCACCGCGTGGACGGCGATGAAGAAGCGGTGCGGTCCACTCCCGGGCGGGGGGGCCGGACCGTCGTAGCCGCGCACGCCGGCATCGTTGCGCAGGTGTCTGGCGCCGGCGGGCAGCTTCGCGTCGCCGGCCCGTCCGGCTCCGGCTGGGAGCTCCGTGATCGAGGCCGGGATGTCCGTGACTGCCCAGTGCCAGAAACCGCTGGGCGTCGGCGCGTCGGCGTCGTACATGGTCACCACGAAGCTCCGCGTCCCTTCGGGGAAGCCGTACCAGGAGAGATGTGGGGACTCGTTGTTGCCGCCGGAGCCCTCGCTGGCGTTGTGACGGGGCATCGCCTTGCCGTCGAGCAGTTCCTGGCTGGTGATGCGGAAGGCCGGCGCCGGTGGCAGGTTGTCGTAGGGATGGTGCTTCATCGGGCTCACTCCGTTTCTGAGCGTGAGGACAGCGTGTCGTATTGGTTCCGTGTTCCCCGAGGGCAAGCTCTGAAGACTTTGTCCGCGGATGCTCCGGCCGACGATCGCGTCGACGCCTGTTCGGCTTCCGGCTTCCCTAAGGGGATAGGCTACGGACATGAAGAGGAGCCGGCTCAGCCGTGGCCTTACCGGGGTCGCTGCGGGCGCGCTGCTCGGGGCGGCGGTCCTGGGCCTGTTCGCGCTCGGGACGCGGCTCGGCCTGCCCAACCCCGCCTACAGCCTGTTCGAATGGCTCACGCGCGTCCTGCCCGGCCGGGTCGTCATCTTCGGCCTCGAGACGACGCTGCGCGCTCTCGAGGCCGTCGGGCTCAGCATCAAGGACGCTTCCAAGGCGACGGAGGAGGCGATGGCGCTCACCGAGCTCTTCGTCGCCTCCGCCGTCGCCGGCCTCCTCTTCTTCGTCGTGATGAGGCCGGCGGACGCCGCGCGCGCGCGGCGCCGGGGCACAGTGGTCGGCGCCGTCGCCGGCGTCCTCATGGCCGCCGTCGTCCTGCGGCAAGGCGGCACCGGAGACATCGGTGCGGCGCTGCTCGACGTCATCTGGGCGGTGGCCGTGTTCGTCGCCTGGGGCTGGGCGTTGGGGCGCCTGTACGAGGCCACATGTGCCACGGTCGCGTCGCGCCCGGTCGCACTGCCTCCCGGCGACGAGCCGCCTCCCCCGAGTCCGTTCGCGCCCCCGCGCCCGCTCGGCCCGCCGGAGGCGGTCGTTCCGCAGGCTGTCACGCCGGAGCCCCAGGCCGAGCGGGCGCCTCCGGCCGGGGCCACCGCCGAGCGCCTCGACCGCCGGCACTTCATCATCCGCATCGGCGGTCTCGTGGCGACCTTCGTCGTCCTCGGCGCGGAGGTCGCCGACATCCTGAGTGTCGAGGGCGGGCCCGCGGTGCCGCCGGTCACCAAGGCCCCCATTCCCTTCCCCAACGCCGGCTCGCCGGTCGAGCCCGTGCCGGGTACGCGCCCCGAGTACACGCCCGTCGCCGAGCACTACCGGGTGGACATCGACCTCTCGCCGCCGAGCATCGACGGTTCGTCGTGGCGGCTGCGCATCTCCGGGCTCGTCGCCCGGCCACTGCAGCTCACGATCGACCAGTTGCGCAGCGGCTACCGCTCACGCGACCAGTTCATCACGCTGGAGTGCATCTCCAACCCTGTCGGGGGGCCGCTCATCGGGACCACGCTGTGGAGCGGTCCTTCCTTGCGTGACGTCCTTGCCACCGCGCAGCCGCAGCCGTCCGCACGCTTCGCCCACGTGCTCTCTCAGGACGGCTTCGACGAGGTCGTCGCCCTGGACCTGCTCGATGCCGATCCCGAGGTGATCCTCGCCTATGACTGGAACGGCGAGCCGCTCCCGACCTCCCACGGCTTTCCGCTGCGCGTCTACGTTCCCGACCGCTACGGGATGAAGCAGCCCAAGTGGATCACCGACATCGTCCTCGTACCCGACTTCATTCCCGGGTACTGGGTCAAGCGCGGCTGGGACGAGGCGGCGATCCGCCGCACGACGTCGGTCGTCGACACCGTGGCCACCGGCGACCTCCAGAAGCGCGCCGGGCGGACCTGGGTCCCCGTCGGGGGCATCGCCGACGCCGGCTCGCGTGGGATCTCGAAGGTGGAGGTGCAGGTCGACGGCGGGCCGTGGGAGCGGGCCGAGCTCCGGCAGCCGCTCTCGCAGCTCACGTGGGTCATCTGGCGCTACGAGTGGCCGTGGCAGGAGGGCGCGCACACCTTCGGCGTGCGCGCCTACGACGGCCGCGGCGTGCTGCAGACGACCGATGCGCACGGCACGTATCCTGCCGGCGCGACCGGTACCGACACCAAGCAGGCGAACATCCTGCCGCAATGACGCGATCGGCCGGGCGTCCGCAAGGGACGTCCGCTTCTCCAGGTCACTGGGGGCGGGCGGGCCCTCAGCCCGGCCTGCCTCGCGTGTCGCTCAGAGCCCGCCGAGCGCGTTCTGCAACTGCTGGCTGAGCCCGCCCAGCTGCGACTTCAACTGGTCGACCTGGGCCTGGATCTGCGCTTTCTTGTTCGCCAGGCTCGCCGGCTTGGCGGCGATCGACGTCGCCAGCTTGTCCACGCCCGACTGCGCCGCCTGGATGCCTTTGACGACCGCGTCCTGCACGGGCTGCAGCGCGGTCGGCGGCTGCAGGGCGGCAAGCGCGCGGGCTTCGCTGCCCAGCTGCGTCGCGATGCTCTGCAGCTGAGCGCCCGCGGACGTCCACGTGTCGTCCGGCGTCTTGCTCATGCCCTTGACCGCTTCGGGCAGGGCGCCGACCGTGGTGGTGACCTGACCGAGGATGGTCTGAGCGTCGTCCAGGTAGGCCTTGGCGGCGGGAAGGGTCCCCGTGGCCGACGCCTGCGGGTAGATCGTCGAGGGCGCCGCGCTCGGGCTGCTCGTGCTCCCGCAGCCTGCGACGACCACGGCAAGGCCGAGCACGGCGAGCGCACTCGCCAGCGCCCGCGTGCTGCGCGTCCGTCTGTTCACGCTGTCTCCTTTGATCGGCCTCTCCGGCCGGAGCGGCGTCGTCACGTCCGGTTGACACCGGGAGCGGGGTACGTATCGTCAGAATCCCGGGCCACAGGAAGGATACCCGCTGCGTGTCAACGCTGCTCTACAGACTCGGCGCCCTCTGCGCGCGGCGTTGGTGGCTGGTGCTGCTCGTCTGGGCGTGCGTCGTGGCCGCGGTCGCGACCGGCTGGGTGGTGCTGGGGGCCCGGACATCCAACGACATCCGGCTGCCGGGCACCGAGACGCAGGCCGCCACCGACTTCCTCGCCAAGGAGTTCCCGCCGCAGCAGAACGGGCAGAGCCCGGTGGTGTTCTCCGCGAAGCACGGCAAGCTCACCGACCCGGCCGCGAGGCGTGCTGTGCAGGAGTCCATCAAGCGCATGCGCGCCCTCCCCGAGGTCTCGAGCGTCGTCGGGCCGTTCGTCCGTGGCGGTCGCGGGCTGGTCCTGAGCGAGGACGGCAAGACGGGACTCGCGCAGGTGCTCCTGAAGGTCAACGGCGGCGCCGTGACCACGCCGCTGGCGACCCGGGTCATGGCGGCGACCGACCCGGCGCGCGCCGCCGGGATCCAGACCGAGGCCGGCGGCGTGCTCGGCGTCCAGCTCTCGGCGCAGAAGTCGCGGCGCAGCGAGGTGATCGGCCTCGGCGCCGGCATCGTGATCCTCGCGTTCACCTTCGGGGCGCTCGTCGCCGCCGGCATGCCCATCATCACCGCCGTGGTCGCGCTCGTGACGGGCCTGGGACTCATCGGTCTGCTCGGCCACTTCGCCGACATCCCGGTGGTCGCCCCCACGCTGGCGACGATGCTGGGTCTCGGGGTCGGCATCGACTACGCGCTCTTCATCGTCTTCCGTTACCGCGACGAGCTGCACGGAGGGGCGGACGTCCGCGAGGCCGTGGCGCGAGCGATGGCCACGTCCGGCAGCGCCGTCGTCTTCGCCGGCGTCACCGTCATCATCGCGCTGCTCTCCTTGCTGGCAGCGCGCGTGCCGATCCTCGGAGCCATGGGCTACGCATCGGCTCTGGCGGTGCTCGTCGCCATGCTGACCGCCGTCACCTTCCTGCCGGCCGTGCTCGGGGCTATCGGCCGGCGCATCGACGCCCTGCGGCTGCCGTGGCGGCGGGGCCCGGAGGAGGCGCGCCGTGAGGACAACATCTGGGCGCGCTGGGCGGGCGTCGTGACCCGGCATCCGTGGATCAGCCTCATCGCCGCACTGGCGGTGATGCTGCCGCTGGCTGCGCCGACGCTGACGCTGATCCTCGGCCAGGAGGACATCGGCGCTTGGCCCGCGTCCTCGACCCAGCGCCGCGCCTACGATCTGATCTCGCGCGGCCTGGGGCCGGGCGCCAACGGCCGGCTCCTCGTGGCTACGCGTTTCTCGCCGCCCGCGGAGCCGAGCGCGGCGTACACGGCCAAGAAGGACCGCGCCGAGCGGCTGGGGCGGAGCCTCGAGAAGGACGCGAAGCGGCTCAAGCGGCAGGGCATGGCGCTTGAGCGCCGTGGCACGGCGCTCAGGGCGGACAACGCCGCGCTGCAACGGCAGGCGGCTGCGCTCGCGGCCCAGCAGGCTGCCCTGCAGACCACGGCATCGACGCTGCTGGGGCGCAAGAACGCGCTCACGACACAGCAGCAGCAACTGCTGGCGCAGAAGAACGCGCTGCTCGTGCAGCAGCAGCGCCTGGCGAAGGAGGGCGCTGCCCTGCAGGCCCAAGGCCGGCAACTTGCGGCGCAGATCGCCGCGGTGCAGGCGCAGATCGCGACCGCCACCGACCCGGCCGAGCTCGCCGACCTGCAGGCCCAGCTGCTGTCGCTGTCGCAGCAGGCGCAGCAGGTCCAGACGCAGGTCGCCGCCCTGCAGAAGCATGCGGCGGCGCTCGAGAAGAAGGGCACGGCGCTGGCGGCGCAGGGCAAGCCGCTGCGGGCGCAGGGGCAGACTCTCGCAGCCGACTCGGCGGCGCTGACGGCGCAGGGCGACTCGCTCCAGGCGCAGGCGACCCGGCTGACCGCGCAGGGCGCCGCCTTGAAGAAGCAGGGCGCGAAGATCACGAAGGACGCCGCCGCCCTCAAGCGCGAGCAGCGGCGGCTCAAGCGGCGCGGGGAAGAAGCGCGCACCCTGAAGAAGGACCTCGTCCGCCTTCTCAGCGACGCCGGCGGGCTGCCGCGGGCCACAGATCCGCGCCTCGTCGCCCTGCAGGACGCGATCGCGGCGGCGCCGGGCGTCCAGTCGTTGGCGCCGCCGCGCGTCAACAAGACGGGGAGCGCGGTCGTGTTCGGCGTCCAGGCGACCACGCGGCCGGCCGACCCCAAGACCGCCGATCTCGTCCACCGGCTGCGCACCACGGTGATCCCCGAGGCAACCCGCGGTGGAGGGGTCACCGCCTACGTGGGCGGCGTGACCGCCGCCTACGACGACCTGGCGGCCATCATCTCCGCGCGCCTGCCGCTGGTCATCGGGGTCGTGCTCGCGCTCAGCTTCGTCGTCCTGCTCGCGGCCTTCCGCTCCGTCCTCGTGCCCCTCAAGGCCATCCTCTGCAACCTGCTCGCCGTGGGAGCGGCGTTCGGTATCCTCACGGCGTTCTTCCAGTGGGGCTGGGGTCTCCGCACTGATCGGCCTCGACAACCCGTACCACACGGTGCCGATCGCCAGCTACGTGCCGCTGATCATGTTCGCCGTGCTGTTCGGCATGTCCACGGACTACGAAGTGTTCCTGATCAGCCAGATCTTCCATGCCCACGCCGAGGGCATGGACACCTTCGCGGCGGTGCGCACGGGTGTGGGCAGCAGCGCGCGCGTGATCACCGCCGCGGCGATCATCATGGTGACGGTGTTCGCGAGCTTCGTGCTGACCGCCGATCCGATCATCAAGGAGTTCGGCATCGGGCTCTCGATCGCCATCCTGCTGGACGCGACGATCGTGCGCCTGGTCATCGTCCCGGCGACGATGGTCCTGCTCGGCGAGTGGAACTGGTGGCTGCCGTGCTGGCTGCAGTGGCTGCCGCGGGTCGATCTGCCCGACGAGCGGGCCGGCGCCGCAGCGCCCTCCGGCCCCGGTCGCGCGGCAGAGCCGGCGGCGGCCGCCGACTAGCAGCGGACTTGGGTCGTAACGCGACGGTCAGCGGGGGTCGCCGGTCCCGCTCCCGCGGCGTTTGCACCGCCAATACGGGGGAAAGCCTTTCCCTTATGCGGCGGCGTTTCGGGCTCGCACCGGCGAGCGGCGCGCCGCGACACCGAGAGGCAACGACGATGCAGCTCATCGTTCAACATACTGTACGCGACTACGACGCTTGGAAGCCCGCTTTCGACGCTCACGAGCCGGTGCGCGCCAAGTACGGCTGCCAGAGCCACACCATCTACCGTGACGCGGACGACCCGAACAACGTGACCATCTTCTTCACCTACGACTCACGCCAGCGCGCCGAGGAGTTCATGCGCGATCCCTCGCTGCGCGAGGCGATGGAGAAGGGCGGCGTCACCTCGGAGCCCCATGCGACCTGGCTGGAGGAAGAGGAGACCCGCAGCTACGCGGCGAGTCGAGCGGCCTGACCTGCCGAGAGAGTCCGGACTGCGGACGGGCGGTGTGGCCTGCGGGGCAGGCTGCGCCGCCCGTCCTGTTCTTGTGCGCGGACGCGGAAGGCGGCAGCGTCCTCGAGGCGCGGCACCACCGTCAGCTCGGGTGCCATGCGCGGTGCCGCGTGCGGTGCTGACGCGAAGCGTGACTGGAGCCGGCGCCGGCAAGCGTGCGCCGGCCCGATTCGAACGCGTCGCGGCGGGTGATAACGAGATCGTGTGCACGTGCGGGCGGTGGGAGCTCTTGATCGTCACCGTCCGCTTCGTTGTGCTCGGCGCCGGACGCGGCGTCTCAGTACCACTCAACTCGCCATGGGAGGCATCGCCATGACTCGAAGGACGATCGACCTGCTGCTCAGCTGGACCGGGCTGGTAGTGGCAGTCGTGCTGCTCGCGAGCGGCGGTTTGCTGCTCTGGGGCAGTACGTTCATCACCAATCAGGTACACGACCAGCTGGCGGCACAGAAGATCTTCTTCCCGGCGGCGGACAGCCCCGCGGTCAAGGGGCCGGAGTTCGCTGCCATGCGCCAGTACGGCGGTGAGCAGCTGACCACCGGCCCGCAGGCGGAGACGTACGCCAATCACTTCATCGCCGTCCATCTCAGCGAAGTGGCTGGGGGGAAGACGTACTCGGAGGTGAGCGCCGCGGCGCAGGCCGAACCCAAAGACGCCGCTCTGCAGGCGCAGGCACAGACCCTGTTCCGGGGCACCACCCTGCGCGGGCTGCTCCTCAACGCCTACGCGTTCTGGACGGTCGGCCGGATCGCCGGCATCGCCTCCGTCGTGAGCTTCGCGGGCGCCGCCGCCCTCGTGCTCCTGACGGTACTCGGCTTCCGGCACGCGAGACGCGTGCGCTCCGGAGTGGCGCCACCGGTGGAGCTGGACCGGCGCGCCGAGCAGTCCGAGTACAAGGCTGCCTAGTCCCGACCACCCCTGCGGGCCGGTTCCGGAAGCGGGCGCCGCTCCCCAGCGTCGGCGCCCCCTCGACGCGCCGGGCCCAAGCGACGGACGGGCCGCCGCGGTCGCGCGACCGCGGTGGCCCGTCATCGCGCAGCGCGCGGCGCACGCACTCCCTTGGTGACGCTGGACTCGCCCAGGATGACGACGATGTGCAGCAGGACGCGAGCGGCTTCTGCCTGCACCCGGTGCTCTGGTCCGGCGCGCTCATGCATTGGCGGCAGTGGCCCGGGGAACAAGCCGTTCATGAGGATCCGGGCGACAGATGAGGTGGCGGCTGCCGTGCGGGAGCGGGGTGGCCGGCTCTACGTGTGGACCAGCGCGCACCGCTGCTGCTCGGTCCAGACGGTCCTGCTGGAGACCGGCAGCGAACCGCCTGCGGAGAAGGGGCGGCAGTTCCGCGCCCACGACGCCGGCGGCTACGAGGTGCTCCTGGACATGGGCCGGCGGCGCCAGCCGGATGAGCTCGTGCTCGAGCTCCGGGGCAGGCGCCGCAAGATCGTCGCCTTCTGGAACGACCAGGCCTGGGTGGGCTGAGACCCGGCCGAATGACGGGCGCGGCCGTTGCGCCGGACCTGTTGCCGTGCAGTTTGAGCGCTCGCGTCCACGGGGACTGCCCGGGTACGCGGACGCAGCCGCTGGGTGATGCCGGCCGCGTCCTCCCTTCGAGACGAAGAGGCGATCATGTACCTCGTGATGTGGGCCCATGTACGCGACTACGATGACTGGAAGACCGTGTTCGACGCTGGCGAGGCGCTGCGCGTCGGCCACGGCTGCACCGGTCACGAGATCCACCGCGGAGTCGACGACCCCAACCAGCTGACCATCTTCCTCGACTTCCCGAGCCGCGAGAAGGGCGAGGCGTTGCTCGCCGACCCGCTGCTCAAGGAGAAGATGGCCGAGTCGGGAGTGGACTCCGAGCCCCGGACGATGTTCGTGACGCAGACGCAGCGCGTGGATTATCGGAGCAGGCGAGCCGCCTGACGGCGGCGGCGGACGGGGCGCGCCCGGAGCTGCCACGCTACGGGCGCGCGCCCGTCCGTACGCGCCCTCGCTTCTCGCGTGCCGCTCCGCGCCTCGCCCGGCGGGCGTAAGCGCGATATCGTGCTTCCTCAGATGCCGGTCGAGCGACGGAGGCAAGATGGTCGCGAGCGAGGCGTTCTGGTCCAACTGGGGCTGGGCGGCGGCCACCGCCGTGCTCGGTTTCGTCTTCTTCGCGCTCGTGTTCCGCCAGTACCTGCTGCGCCGGCGCATGCACCAGTTCGCCTGGGCGATCGGCCTGTTCCTCTACGCCGCCGCGGCGGCCATGGAGGCCTGGTCCGAGAGCACGGGATCCTGGAGCCCCACCGTGTACCGTATCTACATCGTCATCGCGGCGTCGCTGGTCGGCTTCCTGGGGCTGGGCACGCTCTACCTCGTGGCGCGCAAGCGCAAGTGGGGCGACGCCTACTTCGTCTTCCTGGTCGCCTGCATGGTCGTCTTCTTCATCGGGACCTTCACGGCCGATCTCGACCTCACCAAGCTCGTGCCGGGCATCACCGTCGGTGGCCAGGCGCTGGGTGGGAGTCTGACGTTCCCGCGCTTCATGTCACTGCCGATCAACATCACCGGGACGATCCTGCTGTTCGGCGGCGCCCTCTGGTCCATCATCAGGTTCGCGCGCCGGCGGGAGTTCGGCTACCGCGTGTGGGCCAACGTGCTGATCGCCGCCGGGGCCGCTCTTCTGGCCGCCCTCGGCTCACGAGCCCGCCTTGGGGAGACGGCCGGGCTGTACTCGGCCGAGATGGTCGCCGCGGCGCTCATGCTCGCCGGGTTCCTGCTGGCCGGCACCCTCGACAAAGGCACGCAGCGCAAGCGCGAGCAGCGGGGGGCCGCTCGGGCCTGACGGAGGGCGCCCTCCGATCTGCCGGCCGACGCCGGACAGGCCGGCGCCCGAGTCTGCCGCCCGATGCGGCGGCCGCCCGATGGCGTCCAGGCGGCCGTTGGCGTCTGGACGGCGTCCGAGTGCGGGACTAGTCTCGGCGCACGGGCACGCGAAGGCTCGCGACGGCGAGCTCCGGCGCCCACTTCAGGCGCCCGAACGAGGAGGAGACAGCATGGCCGAGGGATGACGCCGCGGTCGTCACGCGCGCCGACGACGGCAAGGTCCACGTGCACAAACGCGAGAAGCCCACACAGCACGCCGCCTGGACCGGCGTCGGCGTCGGCGCCGTCATCGGCCTGCTCTTCCCGCCGGCGCTGATCGGCGCGGTCGTCGCGGGCGGCTCGGCCGGAGGCCTCATCGGTCCTCTGTGGAAGGGCATGTCACGCAAGCAGGTGCGCGAGATCGGCGAGCAACTCGACGCCGGTCACGCCGCGCTCATCGTGATCGGACCCGAGCTCCTCAAAGACGTCCTCGGCGACGCCGTCACGCACGCCGAGCGGGTGGAGGAGCACGAGATCCAAGCCGACCGCGGCGTCCTCGAGGAGACCATCAAGCACGCAGCCGCCGACTGACGCGATCGCCCCCCGGCGTCGTCTGAGCGGGGCCGCACGGCGGGCCGCATCGGCGGGCGCCGGCCTCTACTGCGCCGTCATCGCGCCGTCGGCCACCAGCACGGTGCCGGTGACGAACGACGACTCGTCCGAGGCGAGGAACAGGGCGCAGTTGGCGATCTCCATGGGCTCGCCCGGCCGGCCGATCGGCTGGAACGAGTCGATGGTGTCGTAGACGTGCTGCAGCCCGCCGAGCATCTCGGCGTGGGCGTAGTTGACCGGCGTGTCCACCCAGCCCGGGGCGATCGCGTTGCAGCGGATGCCCTTCTTGACGTAGTCGAGCGCGATGCCCTTGGAGAGCATCACGATCGCGCCCTTGGAGGCGGCGTAGACGGTGAGGAACGGCTCGGCGACGATACCGTTCACCGAGGTGGTGTTGATGAGCGAGCCCTTGCCCTGCTCGAGCATGTAGGGGATGGCGTAGCGGCACCCGAACATCGTCCCCTTGACGTTGACGTCCAGTGTGCGGTCGATGACCTCGTCCGGGACCTCGTGGAAGACGCCCGGGAGGTTGACGCCGGCGTTGTTGAAGGCCACGTCCAGCTTGCCCCAGCGCTCGACAGTCCCGTCGGTGTAGGCCTTGACCTGCGCCGGGTCGGAGATGTCGGCCTGTACGGCGAAGGCGTCGCCGCCGATCATCTCGGCCACGGCCGCGACGCCGTCGCCGTCGATGTCGACGCAGGTGACCTTGGCGCCTTCCTGCGCGAAGCGGATGGCGGTCGCCTTGCCGATGCCGGACGCCGCCCCGGTGACGATGGTGACGTAGCCCTCGAGGCGCAAGCACATGAGTGCTCCCTTCGTCGCGGTGAACGGTCGTGCCGGTATCTTACCGGCGCCAGAACGCCGGCGAGAAGAAGATCAGGATGGTCAACAGCTCGAGCCGTCCGGCGAGCATGAAGAAGGTGAGCAGCAGTTTCCCCCCGGGCTGCACCCAATCGTAGTTGTCGAAGGGGCCGACCCCCCCCAGCCCGGGGCCGATGTTCCCGAGCATACTGGCGACCGCCGACGTCGCCGTGTCGAAGCTCATGCCCAGAAGCGAGACGAGCACCGATCCGATGACGAACACGATCAGGTAGAGCCCGATGAATGCGGAGACCGCGCGCATCATCTCTCCCGTCACCGGCCGGCCACTGAGGCGAGGCGGCGAGGCGGCGCTCGGATGGAGCGTGTGGAAGAAGCCGCGCACGGACTGCTTCGCGAACAGCTGCACGCGAACGACCTTCATGGCTCCCGCCGTGGACCCGGCGCACCCGCCCATGAACATGAGCAGGAAGATGAGGAACTGCGCCGCCGGCGCCCAGAGCTCGTAGTCAGCCACGGCGAACCCGGTAGTGGAACCGGTGGCGACGACCTCGAAGATACCCTGCCGCATGGCGTCGGGCAGCGACACGTCGGTGGACGTCCACGCGAGCACGCCGACGACGACGCCGAGCGTGATGAGGACCCCCGTGAAGAAGCGCCACTCGGAGCTGCGCAGCAGCTTGCCCGGCTTGCCGGTGATGACCGCCCAGTGCAGCGAGAAGTTGGTGGCGCAGAGCCACATGAACACGATGGACACCCAGTCGATGTACACGCTGTGGAATCCGGCGATGCTGGTGTTCTTCGTCGAGAACCCGCCTGTCCCCAGCACCGCGAACATCTGGCACAGTGAGTCGAAGAGATCCATCCCCCCCAGGAGATACAGGACGGTGAGCACCGCCGAGATCCCGAGGTACATGAGCCAGAGCACGCGCGCTGTGCTGCTGATGCGCGGGCGCAGGCGGTCGACCTCCATGCCCGGGGCCTCCGCCTGGTACAACTGCATGGCGCCGACGCCGAGCAGCGGGAAGAGCGCGACGTAGAGAACGACGAAGCCCATGCCGCCGAGCCAGTGCGCGAACGACCGCCAGAAGAGGATGCCCCGTGGGAGCGCTTCCACATTGGCGATCACGCTCGCCCCCGTGCCCGAGAAGCCGCTTGTGCACTCGAACCAGGCGTTGACCGGCCCCAGCGTTCCGGAGAGGACGTAGGGGAGGGAGCCCAGCAGGCAGACCAGGAACCAGCCGAGCGCCACGACCGCGAAACCCTCCCGTCGCGAGATACCGGTGAGGTCAGTGCGCAGGAGGTACAAGCCCGACGCGCTCACGGCCACGCCGATGAAGAGAGTGGTCGCGAACGCGCCGACGATGCGTCCCTCGCCGTAGAGGGCCGCGACGGTCAGCGGGACGGTGAGCGTGAGGGAGACGCCGAGGAGCAGCATGCTCAGCAGGAAGGCGACCCGTTGCGCGCCGCCGAGGGCCCCTGACTGGGGTCGGAGGAGGACGCGCGCGGATGAGCGGTCGGGCATGGCGCTCACCGCCGCCTCACCCTGGCGCGAGGAGGCGCTGCATGCGGGGGATGAGCGCCGGGCGCGCGAAGAGGATCACGCGGTCGCCGGGCTGCACCACCGTGCTGCCGTCCGGAATGAAGACCTGCTCGTCGCGCACGATGGCGCCGACCAGAGAGCCGTGCGGCATGTGCAGGAGCGCCAGAGGGAGGCCGACGATCCCGGAGCCCTCGGTGGCCACGAACTCGATGCCCTCGACGAGGCTGGCGCGCAGCGTCCGCACCGCGACCACGTCGCCCCGGCGCACGAACTGCAGGATCGGGTTCAGCGACGTGAGCAGCGGGCTCAGCACGATGTCCACGCCGATGGTGGACGCGAACGGCATGCGCTCCGGCGTGTCGATGAGCGCCGCGACGCGTCGCGCGCCCAGGCGCTTGGCCTGCAGGGCGGTGAAGAGGTTGTCGTTGTCGTCGCCGAGCGCCGCGATGACCATGTCCGCATGAGCACCGCCCTCGTCGGCCATCATGCGATCGTCCATAGCGTCCCCGTTGAGCACCAGCGTGTCGTCGAGGAACTGGGAGATCTCGTCACAGACGCCGGAGTCGCGTTCGATGATCTTGGTGTGGACGCCGGCGGCGGCGAGGCGGCGCGCGATGGCGACGCCCTCCCAGCCGCCGCCGGCGATCAGGACGTTGCGGGTGCGCACCCAGCGCTTCCCGAGGCTGGTCATGGCCCGGCGGACGGTGGGCCGGTCCGCGACGAGGAAGAGTACGTCCCCTTCCTCGAGGCGGATGTCCGGGTTCGGGGCGCCGACCATCTCGCCGCGGTACACGCCGGCGACGCGCAGTGAGCCCCCGGATCGCCTGGCGAGCTCCTTGAGTGGTCTGCCGAGCAGCGGCGACCTGCCGTCGACCTCCGCGCCGACCGCCAGCACCCGGCCGTCGGCGAACTCGAGCACGTCGGTCGCGCCGGGGACTCGCGCCAGCGCCACCACGGCGTTGGCGACCTCTTCCTCGGGGCTTATGAGGAGGTCTATGCGGAGGGCGCTCTGGTCGATGACGCCGTCGGCGCCCAGGTACGCGGGGTCGTGGATGCGCGCGACGCGGACGATGTGCTCAGTGGCGGTCTCCGCGATGAGACACGCGACGATGTTGATCTCGTCGCTGCCGCTGGCGGCCACGACGATGTCCGCTGAGGCCAGACCGGCCTCGCGCAGGACCGAGGGGGAGCTGCCCTTGCCGATCACGACCCCCACGTCCAGCGCGTCCTGGATCTGGTGCAGCGCGGCTTCGTCTTCGCTCACCATGACCACTTCGTTCCGCTCCTCGGAGAGGCGACGGGCGATGTTGAGCCCCAGCGTCCCCGAGCCCACCACGATCGCCTGCACGCGCTACCCCCTCCGCTCGTCGCCGGCGCCGGTCAAGTGCCGAGGATGTCGCGGCCGGCCTCGGCCTGGATGTCCTCCGGCCGGCGTCCCGGCAGGAGTGTGCGGATGAGCTCTCTCTCCTTGCCCGGCGCCAGCAGACACAGGACCCGATCGCCGGGCAGCAGTGTCTCGCTGCCGCGCGCGAGGAGTGCGGAGTCGCCGCGCAAGATGGTCGCGAGCAGCACGCCCTCGGGCAGGCGCAGGTCGGCGATGGCGAGGTACGCCGCCGGTGATTCCTCGTTGATCTCGATCTCCACCAGCTCCACGTTCTCCCGCCGCATCGACAGGAGGGGGACGAACTGGTGGTGGGGAAGCTCGTGCTCGATCATCGAGATCACCATGGTCGATGCGCACACCGTCGCGTCGACGTCGAGCAGGTCGAAGGTCTTGCGGTTGGCCGGGTTGTTGACCCGAGCGACCACCTTCGGCACGTCGTAGATGTGCTTGGCGAGCTGCGCGATCACGACGTTGTCCTCGTCGTCGCCGGTGACGGCGACGACGAGATCGGCGCGAGTGATGCCGGCCTCCTCCAGGATCCACATCTCGGTGCCGTCGCCGAACAGGAGCTGCTCCTCCATCTCGTCCACGAGGAGGTCGAAACGTGTGCGGCGCTGCTCCACCAGGATGAACTCGTGCCCCAGCTGAGTAAGGCTGCGGGCCACGTTGAGTCCCACCTTGCCGGCGCCCACCACCAGGACGTACATGGCGCTACCCCTCCCTTGCGGTCGGGCAGCTGCGGATCTCGTCTATCATCAGCGTTCTCGCGTCCTCGGTGGGGCAGACGGTTCGCAGGCCCAGTTTGGCGAAGGCTCTAGCGCGGAGCGGGTCGTAGATGCGGGCCACGGCGCGCGGGACCTCGAACGCGCGCGCGGCGATGAGCGCGCAGACGAGATTGGTGTTGTCCCCGTCGGTGGTCGCGGCCAGCGCGTCCGCCCCCTCGATACCGGCCTCGATCAGCGCATCCCAGTCGATGGCGGCTCCCACCAGGCGCCGGCCCGCAAAGTCATCTCCGAGAAGCCGGAATGAACCGGGGTCCTCGTCGATGACGACGACGTCGTGGCCCTCCTCACTGAGCTGCTTGGCCATTCCCGAGCCGACGCGTCCGCAGCCTGCGATGATCACGTACATGCGCTTCTCACATCCGCGGGGGGTCGGGGTGGTCGTCCTCGTCGGGCGGCCCGGGCTCCACTTCGTGCACGGTGCTCTCCATAGGGTAGTCGTGCGGGACGAGATTGAGGAGTACCTCGCCGGGGGCGTGGCGCATCACATACTCCACGGTGTCGCCGATGAGCCGGGCGTCGGTGCGCAGCTTGCGCGGCGTGCCCATCACCACGACGTCGCAGTGCCACTCCTCGGCGGTCTCGACTATGGCGCGTCCCGCGCGCCGCGCCGGGACGAGGTGCGGCCACGCCTCCACGCCGAACTCCGCGGCGACCGCCACGGCGACGTCCAGCACTTGTCTGCCCCGCTCCCGCTCCCGCTTCATGGAGGCGTCGAGAGGCAGGCTCATCGGCACCTCGACGACGTACACGGCGTCGATCGTCGCATCCTTCTCCGTCGCCAACTGGCAGGCGAGGACCATCATCTCGTCGGTGAGCCGTGTCCCGCTGACCGGCACGAGGATGCGCTCGTAGTCCACGTTGGACAAGGCTGCTTGCGGCAGCGTCGTCTCCTTGGGCTGGCGCAGCAGGGGCCGCCCTGCCGACCAGCGGTAGACGGTGTAGAGCAGGAGTCCGGCCGTCATCCAGCCGAACCCGAGGATGCGCACGCTGGGATGCGTCGCCACCATGATCACCCAGATCGCCAGGCAGGCGGCCGCGCCGATCACGGCCGGCAGCGGGAGAAGCACTCCACCGACCCTGATCGCGAAGGGTACGACGAACGGCCGCGCCAGCGCGCGCTCGCGATACCGCAGAGCGATCACTGAGAGGTGGGTGAGGGTGAACGCGATTGCGACACCGAAGCCCAGGAAGCCGAACAGCAGGAGCGGGTCCCGCGGCAGCAGCAGCACGCCGGCCGCGACCCCGAACAGGAGGACGCCCACATACGGCGTCATGCGAGCGATGCCGAGTCGCCCGAGCACTGACGGAACCTGCCGATGGCGCGCGAGCGAATACAACACGCGGCCGGATCCACCCACCACGGCGCTGGCGACCAGGATCAGGGCGAGCGATACGACGATGGCGACCCAGACGCTGAGCGGCGACTCGAGCCAGGCCAGCTCGTCGGGCAGGCCGTCGACGATGCCGATCACCGGGTCTCGCACATAGTCGCTGCCGAGGAGAGTGCCGTAGAGTCGCGTGACCTGTCCGCCTGCCTGCTCGACCACGGGTCCCATAGGCTTCTGGGCAGGTATGACGTGGCCGCCATCCTTCCTGGTGACCGGCACGTAGACGGTGACCAACGGGTCGTCCGCCATCACGTACACGCCCTCGTGGTCGCCGGGAATAACGGCGACCACCTCCGTCAGGCCGGTCGCCGGGTCGACCGGCACCACGTTGGACTCGACCGGCAGGACCGAGAGCGCGATGAGCGCGAGTCCCACGCAGAGGGCGACGATGATCGGGGGCATGATGGTGATGGCTCGCGGTACGTCGCGCTCCGGGTGCAGCGCGGTCTCAGCGCGGCTGGAGATGGTGTCGATGCCGACGAACGCACCGAGCGCCAGCGGGAGCACCCAGAGCAGGTTCCCCCAGGTCGGCGCGGTCCCGAGGTCGATCTGGCTCCACACGTCTCCCGGGCGGAGCATGACGAACAGGCCAACGACGAGCAGGAGGACGAGAGTGGCGAACCCCAGCACCGCCGCGAGGGAGCTCAGACGCACCGACTCGGGGACCCCGAGGAGGTTGAGCGCGACGACGATCACGAGGACTCCGGCTCCCGTCGCGAGGTCGTAGGGCCAGGCCTGGAGCTGGGGCCAGAGCTCGCCGAGGTAGTGCGGTACGGCGAGACAGGCGATGGCGACCATCACCGCCGAGTCCAGGAGGATCGCCCACGCGGCCACGAACCCGGTCATCGGGTTGAAGGCGCGTCGCGCGAAGCTGGTCACGCCGCTGGCGTCGGGGAGCGCCGCCGAGGCCTCGGCGTATGACCAGGACGTGAGGATGAAGACCAGTCCGACCAGCAGGATGAGGAGGGGCGTCAGGCCGAGCGAGTAGAGCGCGATGGCTCCGAGCACCAGGTAGATCGAGGTAGCGACGTCGCCATAGGCCGTCCCGAGCAGGCCGCCGACGCCGACGACCCGGCCGAGAGCCTCCTGCTGTCTTCTGCGTGCCACTCGATCTCCCCCGTGTCGGGCGCTGACGCAGGCCGCCTCTGTCCGGCCACGCTAGCATCGCCGTGATGCGGTCTCAAGGGGGACGCTCGGTGCGGGAGGGCGCCGCCCGAAACACGTTCTCGACTTCGGCAGGCTGTTGCTGGCTCTCTCGCCGCGGCGTAGGCTTGACCTTGGGCGCCGCCGCCATCGTGCATGGGGGCGCACGGAAGGGCCCGCGGGGACCGTTGACACCGACGACTCGCGACGGCTTCTTCTGCGACATCTGTCGGATAGTGGCAGTGGGGAAGCCGGCGTCGTCGGCTTCGGAGTCGAAGCCGAGGATCGAGATGGACGAGCAACTCCAGAGTCTCCTGGACCGGATCCGCCTTGAGGGCGTGGAGCGCGCCGAGGCGGAGGCTGCGCGCATCATCGCCGAGGCGGAGGAGCGCGCCGCCGGCAGCGTCGCCGAGGCGAGAAACGAAGCGGCCGAGCTGCGCCGTGCCGCCGAGGCCGACGCCGCCGCATCGCTCGAGCGCGGCCGGACCGCGCTCGAACAGGCCGGCCGCGACTTCCTGCTCTCTCTCCAGAAGAGCGTCGAGGCGGTGTTGCGCGAGACGCTGTGCGAGACCGTCGCCGACGCGCTCACCCCGGACGTCATGGCGGAGATCCTGGTCCGCCTGGCGGACGCCTACGCCCAGCATGACATGAACGAGAGCCGGGTGAGCGTGCTCCTTTCGCCGGAAGACCATGACGCCGTCGCCGACATCGTCATGGAGAAGTACCGCGAGCTCGTGCGCCAGGGTCTCACTCTTCGGCCGGACGAGCGCGTCGATGCGGGCTTCAAGGTCTCGTTCGTCGACTACAACCTCTACCACGACTTCAGCGCCGAGGCGCTGGCCGAGGCGCTCGCGCCGGTCCTCAAGCCCCCGCTGTGCGACATGGTCAAGCGAGCGGCCACGGAGCAGGCCTGACGTGGACTACGTGTACCTGGTCGCGAGCCTGCCGGCGCTCGAGCTCACGGCCAAGCCCCGCCTGTCGTCGCAGGAGCTGATGGCCTCATCCATGGGCGTCCTGAGGCAGGAGCACCGGGAGGACCTCACGGCGGTGCTCGAGGACCGTCTCTGGGACGTGCGCGCGCAGGAGTTCAGGCCGTATCTCGACGTCGAGACGCAGCTGCGCGACGTGCTCGCGCGCCTGCGCGCGGCGCGCTCGGGCGCCTCCTACGATGCCGGCGCGCACCCGTTCGCCGGATACGACGCACGCAGCGTGAGCACGGCCGAGCGCGCCATGGATCTCGAGGATCCGCGCGAGCGGGAGCTGGCGCTCGACCGGCTGCGCTGGACGCTGCTGGACGAGCTCGCTGCCTCGCAGCCCTTCGGGTTCCAGGCCGTGCTCGCCTATGGCCGCAAGCTGCGGCTGGCCGAGAAGTGGGCCGCGATGGACGAGGCCGAAGGCCTCCGCGTCGTGGCCGGTCTGGCGGAGAGCGCGCTCACGGGGGTCAGTCTGTGAGCGTCCGCAGCGGACGCGTGATGGGTGTCAGCGGCAACCTGGTCACCGTGGAGTTCGACGCCGCCGTCAGCCAGAACGAGGTCGCCTACGTGCAGTTGGGCGACCTGCGCCTGATCGCGGAGGTCATCCGCATCCGCGGCCGCTACGCCGACATGCAGGTGTTCGAGAGCACGGCCGGCATCAAGGTCGGCGACCCGGTGGAGTTCGTCGGTGAGCTGCTCTCCGTCGAACTGGGTCCGGGCCTGCTCTCGCAGGTCTACGACGGGCTCCAGAACCCGCTCAACGTCATCGCCGAGCGCCACGGCTTCTTCCTGCCGCGCGGCGAGCAGACGCTGGCGCTGTCGCGCGACCAGGTGTGGGAGTTCACGCCGCGCGCGGTCGCCGGCGACCGGGTCCGGGCCGGCGACACGCTCGGAGTGGTCCCCGAGGGCATCTTCGAGCACCGCGTGCTCGTGCCGTTCGGTCTGGTCGGCGTCGCCGAGGTGGCCGAGGTGGCCGCCGCAGGGGAGTACACCGTCACCGACCGGATCGCCGTCCTGCGCACCGCCGGCGGCGAGGAGGTCGAGGTCGCCATGCTCCAGCGCTGGCCGGTCAAGAGGCCCATCCGCTGCTACGAGGAGCGCCTGCGGCCCACCGAGCAGCTCGTGACCAAGATGCGCATCCTCGACACGTTCTTTCCGGTGGCCAAGGGAGGTACGTACTGCGTCCCCGGCCCGTTCGGCGCCGGCAAGACCGTGCTGCAGCAGCTCGTGAGCCGCCACGCGGACGTGGACGTGGTCGTCATCGCCGCGTGCGGAGAACGCGCCGGCGAGGTGGTGGAGACGCTGCGCGAGTTCCCCGTGCTCACCGACCCGCGTACGGGCCGCAGCCTCATGGAGCGGACGGTGATCATCTGCAACACGAGCTCCATGCCGGTGGCGGCCCGCGAGGCGTCCGTGTACACGGCCGTGACCATCGCCGAGTACTACCGGCAGATGGGCCTGCAGGTCATGCTGCTCGCCGACTCCACCTCGCGCTGGGCGCAGGCGCTGCGCGAGATGTCCGGCCGGCTCGAGGAGATACCCGGCGAGGAGGCGTTCCCAGCCTACCTGGAGTCGGTCATCGCCGCCTTCTACGAGCGCGCCGGCGTCGTGCGGCTCAACGACGGGACCATCGGCTCCGTGACCATCGGCGGCACCGTCAGTCCGGCCGGCGGCGACTTCGAGGAGCCCGTCACCCAGTCTACGCTCAAGGTCGTCGGCGCGTTCCACGGCCTCTCGCGCCAGCGCTCGGACGCGCGCCGCTATCCCGCCATCGACCCGCTCGACAGCTGGAGCAAGTACGGGAGCATCGTGCCTGCGCCAGAGCTGGCTATGGCCAGGCGCATCCTCCATAAAGGTCACGAGGTCCAGGAGATGATGAAGGTCGTCGAGGAGGAGGGCACTGCGATGGCCGACTTCGTCGTCTATCTCAAGGCCGAGTTCCTCGACGCGGTCTACCTCCAGCAGGATGCCTACGACCCGGTGGACGGCGCCTCGTCGGCCGAGCGGCAGCGGCACGTGTTCGCGCTGGTCGCGCGCATCCTGGACGCCGGCATGGACTTCGCCGACAAGGACACCGCCCGCTCGTACTTCCAGGGGCTCACGCAGGCCGTCAGGGACTGGAACCGGGCGGCGATGGACGAAGATCCCTTCGCCGCCGCCGAGGCCCGCGTCGCGACCATGCTAGCCGAGGCGAACCCCGATGCGTAAGGTCTACCAGGAGATCTCGCACATCGCCGGCAACGTGATCACCGTGCAGGCGACCGGCGTCGGCAACCAGGAGCTGGCGAGCGTGCTGGCGCCGGGCTTCACCTCGCTCGCCCAGGTCATCCGCGTGGAGGGCGACAACGTCACCATGCAGGTCTTCTCGGGCACTCGAGGCGTGCCCACCGACGCCGAGGTGCGGTTCATCGGCCGCGAGGCGCAGACGCCGTTCTCGGACGCCCTGCTCGGTCGCGTCTTCAGCGGCGGCGGCGTACCGCGCGATCGCGGCCCGGTGCTCGACGACGACCTCATCCCCATCGTGGGGCCGACCGTGAACCCGGCCCGCCGCGTCGTCCCGCGCACGATGATCCGCACGGGCATACCCATGATCGACGTGTTCAACAGCCTCGTCGAGTCGCAGAAGCTGCCGATCTTCTCGGTGGCGGGCGAGCCCTATAACGAACTGCTCGCCCGCATCGCCCTCAACGCCGAGGTCGACATCATCGTGCTCGGCGGCATGGGCCTCAAGTACGACGACTATCTGTTCTTCCGCGACACGCTCGAGGAGGCTGGGGCGCTCTCGCGGGCCATCCTCTACGTGCACACCGCCGCCGACCCGGTCGTCGAGTGCCTGCTCGTGCCGGACACGTGCCTGGCGGTGGCCGAGCGCTTCGCCCTGGACGGCAAGCGGGTGCTCGTCCTGCTCACCGACATGACCAACTTCGCCGACTCGCTCAAGGAGGTGGCCGTGACGATGGAGCAGATCCCCTCCACGCGCGGCTACCCGGGCGACCTCTACAGCCAGCTCGCCGCGCGGTACGAGAAGGCGGTCGACTTCGAGGGCGCCGGGTCTGTGACTGTCCTCGCCGTGACCACCATGCCCGGTGACGACGTGACCCATCCGATCCCTGACAACACCGGCTACATCACCGAGGGCCAGTTCTACCTGCGCAACGGGCGCATCGAGCCGTTCGGCTCGCTGAGCCGCCTCAAGCAGCAGGTCAACGCGAGTACGCGCGACGACCACCGCACGATCATGAACACGATGATCCAGCTCTACGCGGGCTTCAAGGAGAGCCTTGAGAAGCAGTCCATGGGCTTTCGCATGAGCGCCTGGGACGAGAAGCTGCTGAAGTACGGCGAGCTCTTCGAGACCCGGCTGATGGACCTCGCCGTCACCATCCCCCTCGAGCAGGCCCTCGATCTCGGCTGGGCGATCCTGGCCGAGTGCTTCGGGCCGCAGGAGACCGGTATCCCGACCAAGCTCATCGAGCGGTTCTGGCCGGCGGAGGCGCGCGGCCCGGCCACCTGAGCCATGGCCAAGCTCAAGAAGACCAAGAACGAGCTCAAGGCGCAGCGCGAGGCGCTGCAGAGGTACGAGCGCTTCCTGCCCACACTGGAGCTCAAGAAGCGGCAGCTCCAGCGTGAGGTGCGCCGCGCCGAGGCCGAACTGCGACGGTCCGGCGAGCGCCGGGACGAACTGCTCGGCGGTCTGCGCAGCTGGGCCGGGCTGCTGACGGCGCTGCCCGACCTCGGGGACTACGTGCGGGTCGAGGCGCTCGACCTCGACACGGTCAACGTGGCCGGCGTGAACGTGCCGGTGCTCGCCGGACTACGCTTCGAGCCATCGCCGGTCGACTACTTCTCGACGCCGGCCTGGCTGGACGACGCCGTCACAGTCCTCGGCGAGCTCGTCCGCCTGGGTGCGGAGATGCAGGTGCTGGAGCGCCAGCGCGACCTTCTCGGCGAGGAGCTGCGGCTCACGTCGCAACGGGTGAACCTGTTCGAGAAGGTCATGATCCCGCGCGCCCTCGACAACATCCGCGTGATCCGCATCGGGCTGGGCGACGCCCAGACGGCGGCGGTGGCTCGCGCCAAGCTCGCCAAAGGCAAGGCCGTGAGCGTGCTCTCGGGGTCAAGCGCATGATCGTCCGCATGAAGCGGCTCGTGCTGCTGTGCCTCACGGGTGACCGCGACGAGGCGCTGGACGAGCTCCGCCAGCTCGGTGTGGTGCACGTGACGGACCGGCGCCCGCCGGCCGGCGAAGAGCTCGAGGCGCTGCGCGCCCGTCTCGCCGCCGAGGAGCGGGCGCTGGGCGCGCTGTCCGAAGCGCCGGAGGGCGAGGCGGAGACTGCGGCCGACGCTGCGCCGCCGCCGCCGGCGAACGAGGCCGTCGCGGAGGTGCTCGCGCTGCTCGACCGTCGTGATGCGCTCGCGGCACGCACGGGGGAGCTTCGCCGTGAGCTCTCCCGTTACGACACCTTCGGCGAGTTCGACCTGGACGAGGTCCGCGAGCTCGAGGGCGCCGGCGTCTGGACGGCGCTCGTCTGGGCGTCTCCCGACGAGCCCCTCACGGCGCCGGACGGCGCCCTGCTCACGGAGGTCGGGCGCGACAGTGACGGGCAGTACCTGGTGCTCGTCGCCGCCGGCGAGCCTCCTGAGTCTCCGCCCGACCTCGGGGGCCGACACGAGCTCGTCGCGTGGCCTGAGCGACCCCTCGCCGCCCTGCGCGACGAGCTCGACGCGGCCGAGACCGAGTCCGCGTCGGCCCGGCGGCGGCTCGCCGAGCTCACCCCGGCGCGAGACGCCGTCGCTTCCCTGGTCCGGGCGACGGCCGACGAGGCGCGCTTCGCCGAGGTCCGCGCCGGCATGGACGAGGCCGGAGAGCTCTCCGTGCTCTCCGGCTACCTGCCGGCAGAGGCGCAGGAGGCCCTGGGGGCCGCCGCCGCGGCGCACGGCTGGGGCGTCCTCCTCGAGGACCCGGAGCTCGGTGAGAACGTCCCCGTCCTCCTTCGCCAGTCGCGCTGGGTGCGCCCCATCCGCACGCTCTTCGACTTCCTGCACATCTACCCGGGCTACTGGGAGGTGGACGCCGGCTGGGTGGTGCTGCCGTTCTTCAGCCTGTTCTTCGCGATGATCGTCGGCGACGCCGGCTACGCGCTCCTGCTCCTCATCCTGACGGCCGTCCTCCAGAGGCGCCTCAAGAAGGTCCCCCCGCACGTGTTCCACATGATGTACATCGCCGGCGCCGTGACCTTGGCCTGGGGCGTCATGTACGGCAGCTATTTCGGCATACCCACGCTGCCCCGGTTCGCGCAGCAGCTGCAGGTGGCCTGGATCGCCGACCGTGACAACCTCATCGACCTATGCTTCCTCATCGGCGCGGTGCACCTTTCGTTCGCCCATGTGTGGAACGCGGTCTCGCTCAGCCGCACCGGAGCCTGGACCAAGGTGATCGCGCAGATCGGCTGGCTGCTGGTCGTCTGGTCGATGTTCTTCGTCGCCCGGCAGACCGTGCTCGGCCGCGGCATGCCCGGCTTTCTGCTCGTCATGCTCTTCGCCGGCCTGATCCTGGTGGCCGTCTTCATGAAGACGCCCAGCGAGTTCAAGGAGAGCTGGATCGACCACGCCTTGTTGCCGCTGACGATGATCGGCAACTTCGTCGACATCCTCTCCTACATCCGCCTGTTCGCGGTCGGGTACGCATCCATCGCCGTACTGGCGGCGTTCAACGGCATGGCGGCGGACATCGGCTTCGGATCGCCGCTTGCCGCCGTCGCCGCCAGCCTGCTCCTGCTCTTCGCCAACGCCCTCAACATCGTGCTCGTGGGCCTCGGGGTGCTGGTCCACGCGGTGCGACTCAACACGCTCGAGTTCTCCACCCACAAGGGCCTCGCGTGGGAGGGCCACAACCTGTACGCGCCGTTCGCCGCCGGCGAGCGTGCGTCCCGATGACTCCACAGACGACCAGCCAGAGAAGGGGATGCCGATGACTCCGGAAGTTGCAGCCGAGATGGGACGGATCGGCGCGGTGGCCGCCATGGGATTCGCCGCCGCCGGGTCGGCCCTGGGCACGTACTCCGCGGGATTGGGCGCCGTCGGCGCCTGGAAGAAGTTGCTCGGTCAGGGCAAGCCGGCGCCGTTCACACTCTTCACCTTCGTCGGGGCGCCGCTCTCGCAGACGATCTACGGGATGATCCTGATGATCACCATGACGGGCAAGGCGGACGCGGGCTACGACGCTTGGGCGCTCATGGGTGTGGGCATCGCCGCCGGCATCGGCATCGGCGCCTCCGCCTATGGTCAGGGTCGCGCCGGCGCCGCTTGCGCCGACGCGCTCGCCGAGACCGGCCAGGGGTTCAGCAACTACCTCGCCGTGATCGGCATCGTGGAGACGGTCGCGATCTTCGTGCTCGTCTTCTCGATCCTGGCGCTGGGCTGACTGCGGGCATGGACGCGGGCGGCGAGGGCCTGGGCTCCGGAGCGCCGCTCCGCTTCGCCGGGGTCGTCTTCGATCTGGACGGCACGCTCGTGGACACGCTCGAGGACATCGCCGACGCGATGGACCGGGTGCTGGCGCTCGAGGGCGCGCCGGGTCATGCCTACGACGAGTATCGCTACCTGATCGGCCACGGCATCCGGAACCTGGTCGCGGAGTCGCTGCCGGCGGAGCTGCGCAGCGAGGAGCGCATCGCGCGCTGCCACGAGCGGATGCTCGACGACTACGGGCGGAACTTGCTGGTCAAGACGCGAGCCTACGAGGGCGTGCCCGAGCTGGTGCGCGCGCTGCGAGCGGACGGAGTGCCGCTCGCTATCCACTCCAACAAGGCCGATAAACCGACGCAGGCCATCGTGGCCGCGCTGCTCGACCCGGACGACTTCGTCCAGGTCTCGGGCGCGCGGCCGGACGCGCCGCTCAAGCCCGACCCGGCGGTGGCTCTCGAGATCGCCGTCCGTTTCGGGCTGCCGCCGGCGCGCGTGGTCTACCTCGGCGACTCGCTCGTCGACATGCGCACGGCGACGGCGGCCGGGATGATCGCCGTGGGCGCGGCGTGGGGCTTCCGGACGCCGGAGGAGCTCACGGAGAGCGGCGCGGCCGTGGTCATCGACGCGCCGCTCGACCTGCTGGCGCTGCGCGGCTGAGGCGGCGTCCGGCGGCTCCGTCCGGCCGCGGTCCCTGCGCGCCCCCGGACTTCACGCCGGTGCGGCAGCGGCGTACGCGCCTTCCGTCACATCAGCGCTCCGGCCTCCCGCAGCAGCGCCAGAAACGCCGGCATGAGCGCCGGGCCTGCGGCCACGACGGCCGGTCCGCCGCCGTGCGCGGCCGGCAGCGACTCGACGACGGCGCCGGCCTCTCGCGCGATCAGCGCACCGGCGGCGTGGTCCCACGGGGAGAGGTCGAGCTCCCAGAAGGCGTCGACCTCGCCGGCGCCGACGCGGCAGAGGTCGAGCGCCGCGCTCCCGCCGCGGCGGATGTCGCGGATGCTTCCCAGCGCCGCGGCGATCACCGCACCCTGCTGCGCGCGCTGGGCGGCGTCGTACGAGAACCCGGTGGCCACGAGCGCGCGCGAGAGGTCGGCTTGCTCGCGCGCGTGGATCGGGCGGTCGTCGCAGACGGCCCCGTGGCCGGCGACCGCACGGTACAGGTGGCCGGCGGCGGAGTCGAAGACCACCGCGACGGCCTCCCGACCCTCTACCTCCGCCGCGATCGATGCTGCATAGGCGGGATAGCCGTAGACGTAGTTGGTGGTGCCGTCGAGCGGGTCGATCACCCAGCGGACCCCGCTCTGCCCGTCCAGCAGGCTGCCCTCCTCGGCGAGCAGGGCGTCACCGGGCCGCTCCGCGCGCAACCGGTCGACGATGAGCCGCTCGGCCTCTTTGTCGACCTGGCTCACGACATCGGTGGGCGACGACTTGGTCTCGATGGTCAGAGCGTCGCGCCGGCCCTCGACGTGGATGCGCCCCGCCTCCAGCGCCAGGTCGCTCGCGAGCGCGAGCAGCTCGCGGAGCTCGGGCGGGGCGCCGCCGAAGGGGTCGTGGTCGGTCATCTCGAGGCTCCCTTGTCGTAGGTCGACCGGGCCTTCTGCGCGCCCGCGGCGGCGTCCTGCGGCGCCGCCGCCGACGGTAACAGAAGCCCCGGCGGGGTCACAACAAGGATCGACGTTCACTCGTTGTCCCACCTGCGTTGCCGGTGCTACAGTGGACGAGCTGAGCCGGTGCGAAGCAGCCCGGGCGAAAGCCGCGTGAGAGTCCGCCGATCCAGGGCGGACGCCGAAGGGGCAAGGCGCGAGCGTAAGATGCCGAAACTCTCAGGCAAACGGAACGCGGCCGGACGGGCCCCCGGATGACAGATGTGGCGCCGCCGCCGCGGCGCCGGCCGTCAGACAGGGTGGGTACTCCACCCTGTCTTTTTTGGTGCCGGCCCGGGAGCGGCGGCTCCCCCGCGGCGCGCGTTTCTCGAGCGCGCCGCCCGGGCAGGTTCGAGAGTCGACAGTCAGTGAGCGCGCAGGGCGCCGACAGGGAGGCACGATGGCCGACGAGACGTATCCTCAGGAGCTGCGGTACTACAAGGAACACGACTGGGTCCGCGTCGATGGCGAAGACGCGGTGTTCGGCATCACGTGGTTCGCGCAGGACGCGCTGGGTGAGATCGTCTACGCCGAGCTGCCGGGACTGGGCGACGAGGTGACCTCGGGCAAGCCCTACGGCGAGCTCGAATCGGTCAAGGCGGTGAGCGATGTGTTCTCGCCGCTCACGGGAGAGGTCGTCGAGGTCAACGACACGCTGCAGGACGAGCCGCAGCGCGTCAACGAGGACTGCTACGGCGAGGGCTGGCTCATCCGCGTACGCATGACCGCACCGGGCGAGCTCGGCGACCTCATGGACGCGGACGCCTACAAGAAGTTCCTGGACGAGGCCTGACCATCGTGACGCCGACCCGGTACGTCCCGCACAGCCCCGACGACGTGGAGCAGATGCTGGCGGCCGTCAAGGCCGCCAGCGTCGACGACCTCTTCGCCGAGATCCCGGAGGCAGTGCGGCGGCGGGAGCCGCTGGCGCTGCCCGCCGGCCTCAGCGAGGCCGAGGTCGTCGCGGAGGCGCGGCGTCTGGCCGGCGCGGACGTACCGGCGACGCAGTTGGTGAGCTTTCTCGGCGCCGGCGTGTACGACCACTATGTGCCCGCCGTGGTCGAGGCCGTGGTGAGCCGGGGCGAGTTCCTCACCGCCTACACGCCCTATCAGCCGGAGCGCAGCCAGGGTGTGCTCCAGACGATCTTCGAGTTCCAGACGGCGATCTGCGAGCTCACCGGCATGGACGTCAGCAACGCGTCCATGTACGACGGCGGCACGGCGCTGGCGGAGGCCTCGTTCCTCGCCGGCGTGCAGACGCGCCGTGGCGAGGTCGTCCTCTCGGCCGGCGTGCACCCCGAGTACCGGCAGGTGGTCACCACGGAGTCGGCCGGGTATGGGCCGCGCCCGCAGACCGTCGGTCTGCTGGCGGGCGCGGCCACCGACCTTGAGGCCCTGCGCGCTGCCGTTGGCGAGGACACGGCCGCGGTCGTGGTGCAGCAGCCCAACTTTTTCGGCGCCCTCGAGGACCTGCCCGCCGCGGCCGCGCTCGCGCACGCAGCGGGCGCGTTCCTGGTCGTGGTCGCCGATCCGGTCTCGCTTGGTCTGCTGGAGGCCCCGAGCCGGCTCGGGGCCGACATCGTCGTCGGCGAGGCCCAGGCGCTCGGCAACGCGATGAACCTCGGCGGGCCGGGCATCGGTTACATGGCGGTCACTACCAAGCTGATGCGTCGCATCCCCGGTCGACTTGTTGGCGAGACGGTCGATCTCGACGGCCGGCGCGGCTTCGTGCTCACGCTGCAGACGCGCGAGCAGCACATCCGCCGCGAGAAGGCCACGAGCAACATCTGCTCCAACCACGCGCTCAATGCACTCGCGACGCTCGTGTATCTCAGTTGGCTGGGCAAGGAGGGTCTGCCGGAGCTCGGTCTGCACTGCGCGCGCAAGGCCGCTTACCTGCGCGAGCGCCTGCTGGCGCTCCCGGGCGTGTCGGCCTTCACCGAGGGTCCCGTCTTCCGCGAGTTCGCCGTGCGGCTCACGCGCCCGGCGGCCGCGGTCGTCGATGCGCTGGCCGCCGAGGGCTTCCTTGCCGGCGTGCCCGCGGGCCGCTTCGCGGCCCAGTACGCCGGCCTCCTGCCCCGCGAGGACGGCGTCGCGGCTTCTGCTGCCCTCGACGACGTCCTGCTCGTCGCCGTCACCGAGAAGCGCACGCGTGCCGAACTCGACGCCTTCGCCGACGCGCTCGCCCGCGTCCTCAGGGAGGTGGACCGTGGCTGACCGCAGCGAGGCGCCCGTCTGTCGCCCGCCCGACACGGACCGCACGACGATCTACGAGAAGTCCAGCCCCGGCCGCCGCGCCTACACGCTGCCCGAGCTCGGTGTGCCCGAGGTCCCGGCCGCCGACCTCGTCCCGGAGGCGCTTCGCCGCACCGCTCCCGCTCGTCTGCCGGAGATCAGCGAGATCGACCTGCTGCGTCATTTCACCGGGCTTTCGACGCTCAACTACGGCGTGGACAGCGGCAGCTATCCACTGGGCTCGTGCACGATGAAGTACAACCCGCGCGTCAACGAGGCGGTCGCCCGCCTCGACGGCTTCGCCGGGCTCCATCCCTACCAGCCGGAGTCGCTGGTGCAGGGAGCGCTCGAACTGATGTACGAACTCGAGCGCTGGCTGGCGGAGATCGCCGGCCTGCACGCGACGACGCTGCAGCCGGCGGCCGGCGCCCACGGCGAGCTCACAGGGCTGCTCGTGATCCGCGCCGCCCACCTGGCCGAGGGCCGCGACCCCAAGCGCATCGTCATCCCGGACACGGCGCACGGGACCAACCCGGCCAGCGTCGTCATGGGCGGGTTCGAACCGGCGCCGGTGCGCAGTGACGCCCGCGGCGGCGTGGACATCGACGACCTGCGCGCGGTCATCGCCGGCGGCGACATCGCCGGTCTCATGCTCACCAACCCCAACACGCTCGGCTTGTTCGACGAGCACATCGTCGAGATCGCCACGCTCGTCCACGAGGCCGGCGGCCTGCTCTACTACGACGGCGCCAACGCCAACGCCGTGCTCGGCGTCAGCCGGCCCGGCGACATGGGCTTCGACATCGTCCACTTCAACACGCACAAGACGTTCAGCACGCCGCACGGCGGCGGCGGCCCCGGCGCCGGTCCCATCGTGGTCCGTGACTCGCTGGCGCCGTTCCTGCCGGTGCCGCTGGTGGAGAAGGCGGAGGACGGGCGCTTCTTCTTCCAGTACGACCGTCCTCAGTCCATCGGCAAGGTGCGCACCTTCTACGGCAACTTCGGCGTGCTCGTCCGCGCCTGGACCTACATCCGCAGCCTGGGCGCGGAGGGGCTGCGCCAGGTCAGCGAGACGGCGGTGCTCAACGCTAACTACGTGATGGAGGGCCTGCGCGGTCTGCTCGATCTGCCCTACGGCGAGCGACGCTGCATGCACGAGTTCGTCGGCTCGGCGACGCCGCTGAAGCAGGACGGCGTGCGTGCCCTGGACGTCGCCAAGCGCCTGCTCGACTACGGCGTGCACCCTCCGACCACGTACTTCCCGCTCATCGTCGACGAGGCGCTCATGGTCGAGCCGACGGAGACGGAGTCGAAGGACGCGCTCGACCGCCTGGTGGCGGCGTTCCGCAGCGTGGCGGCCGAGGCCAAAGACGACCCGCAGCTGCTGCACGATGCGCCGGTGACGCTGCCGGTCCGCCGGCTCGATGAAGCCCAGGCCGCCCGCCACCCGATCGTGAAGCAGCAGTTCCCGGAGGACGCGGAGGGCGGCGCCTGAGGCTGCGCGCAGCGCCGCCCCGCCGCCAGCCGAGTCGTCCGAGGCCAACGAGGCGCCGCCGTGAGCATCGTCAAGATCCTGCCGGAGTTCCGCTCCGGCGGCGGCGCCCAGATGGCGCTCGACGCCGGTCTCCTCGAGACGGTCGACGAGGTGATCGCCCGCCGCTACATGTGGGCGCCGCCGGCGCTCTCCATCGGCAAGTTCCAGAAGCTCGAGATCGTGCCGGGGCTGCCGTTCGAGGTCGTGCGCCGGCCGAGCGGCGGACGGGCCGTGCTGCATGGTGAGGCGTTCGAGTGGTCGTTCGCCGTCGCGTTCCCGCCCGGTGTGCCGACGGAGGGACCGCGAGCGGCGGTCGACGTCGGTGGTCCGTACGGTATCGTGGCGGCCGCGTTCGCCGCCGCCCTGCGGGAGCTCGGGGTGACGCTCGACGGCGGTGGCGAGACGCCTTACCAGCGCAGCGCGCTCTGCTTCGCCGGCGCGCTGCGCTACGACATCTGCTCCCGGGGAGAGAAGCTGGTCGCCATCGCGCAGGCCAAGAAGGAGGGACGGACGCTGGTGCATGGGTCCGTCCTCATGCAGCGGCCGGCGGAGGAGTTCGTCCTCGCGGTCGAGGCGCTGGTCGGCGAACCTTGGCAGGCCGAAGGTCTGGCGGGAGCCGGCGTTGCGCTCGCGCCGGAGACGATCTGGAACTCGACGCTGCCGCGTCTCGAGGCCGCCCTGCGCAGGATGGCGGCCAGATGAGGAGGACTGCATGACGAAGATCCTGGTACTCGGCGGCGGCCCCGCCGGCTACGTGGCCGCCGGGCGCGCCGCGCAGCTCGGCGCCGACGTCACCGTCGTGGAAGCGCGCGAGATCGGCGGTACCTGTCTCAACCGCGGCTGCATCCCCACCAAGGCCATGGTCGCCGGCGCCGCGCGCCTGCACGAGGCGCGGCGCTCCGCAGAGTACGGCGTGCTCGTCGGCGATGTCGGCCTCGACTTCGCCGCCTTCATGGCGCGCAAGGACGCCGTCACGGTGCAGCTCCGCGACGGCGTCGTCCACCTGCTCAAGGCGCGCAAGGTGCAGGTGGTGGCCGGGCGGGCTACGCTCGCCGGCCCCGGCCGCCTGGCCCTCGCGCCCGGAGCCCTTCTGCCGGACGGCACCGTGCTCGACGAGGGCGGGGAGCTCGACGGGCGACGCCATCATCCTTGCCAGCGGCTCGGAGCCGGTCCGCATGGGCCTCTTCGACTGGAGCGATTCGAGGATCATCACCAGCGACGAGCTGCTGCGCATCGATGCGGTTCCCGACAGACTGGCGATCGTCGGCGGCGGTGTGATCGGCTGTGAGTTCGCCAGCGTGTTCAACCGTCTTGGGACCGCGGTGACGGTGATCGAGATGCTCGACCAGCTGTTGCCTGGAGAAGACCAGCGCGTCGGCCGCACCCTGCAGCAGGCCTTCAAGAAGGCCGGCATCACCGTCCACGTCAGGACGGCGGTCGAGGCTGCGGAGCCGGGCGCCTCTGGAGTGACGCTGCGCCTTGCCGGCGGTTCCGAGGTGACCGCCGAGCGCGTGCTGGTGGCAGTCGGGCGGCGGCCGCTGAGCGCCGGCCTGGGCTACGAGGAGGCCGGCGTCGAGATCGGCCCCGGGGGCTTCGTCGTCACCGACGAGACCTGCCGCACGACCCTCGACGGCGTGTTCGCGGCGGGTGACGTAGCGGGCCCGCCGCTCCTCGCCCACTGGGCCTACCACCAAGGCGCCATCGCCGCCGAGAACGCGGTCACCGGATCGCGCCAGGAGTGCGACCGCACGCTCGTCCCCAACTGCGTCTTCAGCTCTCCGGAGGTCGCGAGCTGCGGTGTCACGGAGGACAAGGCGAAGGCCGAGGGCATCGCCCACGAGGTCGCGCACGTGCGCTTCAACGGCAACTCCAAAGCGGTCTGCGACGGCGACGCCGACGGCTTCGTGCGTGTGGTCTGCGAACCAGGCGCTGGACGCGTGCTCGGCGCCAGCCTGATCGGGCCGCACGTCACCGAGCTCGTGCACGAGCTCGCGCTGGCGGCCCACCAGGGACTGGCGCTGGCCGACGTCGCCGCGACCATCCATGCCCATCCGACGCTCTCCGAGGCAGTCGGGGAGGCCGCGCTCTCCGGCTTGGGGCGCGGCGTGCACAGCATCTGAGCGCGTGACGATCTCGCGAGACAGATCGGGTCCAACGAGCGACGGGCCCGGTGCGGGAGGTGCCGGCGCCTGGGGGGACACCGCGGCTCCGGGCGGCGGCCGCAAGCCCGCCTGGCTCAAGCTCAAGGCGCCCGCGCCGCGGCGGTACCGCGCCACCGGCGCCCTGCTCGACGAGCTCGACCTGCACACCGTCTGCAGGGAGGCGCGCTGCCCCAACAAGGGAGAGTGCTACGCCTCGGGCACCGCGACGTTCCTGATACTCGGCGCCGTGTGCACGCGCGCGTGCACCTTCTGCGCCGTCGAGGGCGAGGGGAAGGCCGGCGGGGACGCGGGCGTCTGCACGCTGGACGAGGACGAGCCGCGCCGGGTCGCCGAGGCCGTTCGCCGCCTCGGCCTGCGGCACGTCGTGATCACCAGCGTCACGCGCGACGACCTGCCGGACGGCGGCGCGGCGCAGTTTGCTGCGGCCATCGCCGCCATCCGCGCCGCGACGCCGGCGGCGACCGTCGAGGTGCTCATCCCCGACCTGGGCGGCGATGAGGAGGCGCTGTGCGCCGTCCTCGCCGCCCGCCCCGACGTGCTCAACCATAACCTCGAGACCGTGCCGCGTCTGTACCCGCAGGTGCGGCCGCAGGCGCTCTACGGACGCTCCCTCGAGTTGCTCACGCGCGCTGCCGCGTGGGCGCGCTCGTCCGCAGCCGACCTCGAGCGCGAAGACGCCGATCGAGGTATGGACGCGCCGGCTGTCGACCGCGTCGGCCGGCTCGCTCGCCCGCTCGTCAAGACCGGCCTCATGGTGGGGCTCGGTGAGACGACCGCGGAGGTCGGCGATGTGCTCGCCGACGCCGCCGCGGCCGGTGTGGACGCCGTGACCATCGGCCAGTACCTGCAGCCCCACGCGGCGTGCGTTCCGGTGGCCCGCTACGTCTCGCCGGGCGAGTTCGCGGACTACGAGCGTCGGGGCGCAGCGATGGGGCTCACCGTCGCCGCCGCGCCCTTCGTGCGCTCGTCGTACCGTGCCGGCGAGCTGCTGGAGCGCGGCGCGTGACCGGCCTGCCGCTCCCCACGCCGCAGGTCGTGGTCTTCGACCTCGACTACACGCTGCTGCGCCCGAGCGAGCAGTTCGAGGCATCGGGATACGTGCGGTCCGGCGCCCGCTTCGGGCTCGAGCTGGACCCAGCGCGCTGGCCGCAGGCGGAGCGCGCCGCCTACAAAGCCGCCGCGGCGCGCCGCGAGCAGACCGGCCTGATTCACGACGACGGGCTGCTGCCGGTGATCGCCCACGCCATCATCGCCGGCTTGGGAGGCGGGCCGGCGGGCGGCGTCGAGCTGACTGCCCACGCCATCATCGCCGCCTGGTCCGACGTGGCGAACTTCGGTCTCTACGACGACGTCCTGCACTGCCTCGAGACGCTAAAGTCGGCCGGTGTGCGCATGGCGCTGCTCTCCAACGCGCTCGGCCACGGCGTGGAGGAGATCGTCGCCCACTTCGCGCTGGACGACTACATGGCCGCCGCCGTCTCCAGCCTCGAGACCGGCGTCGTCAAGCCGGCGCCGCGCATGTTCTCCACGCTGTTCGCGCTGCTCGGCATCTCGCCGGCGGACGCGGTGATGGTCGGCGACAGTGTCGAAGACGACGTCAAGGGCGCCATGGCCTGCGGCTGCCCGGCGATCCTGCTCGACCGCGGCGGGCGTCGCCGCGACCTCCCGGTCCCGCGCATCGAGAGCCTGGCCGAGCTGCCGGCGGCGCTCGGCCTCCCCGCCGCGAAGTAAAAGATACTTGACACGGAGTCGGCTTCTCTTTACAGTACGTGATGTCAAAGATTTCTGACATCTCGTCAGTCGCAAGTGAGGAGGCAGTCGTGCCGTTCGAAGAGAAAGTAACGTGGGTCAGCCTGGCGGTCATGGCGGTCGTCCCCTTGGTGTACTTCGCGATCATGCTCGGCCGGCTGGGTGACACGTCGGCAGCCGATATCTCCTACCAGGCGCCGCTGCTCATCGCCATCGGGGCGTCGGTCGTCCTGACGATCATCGGGTCGATCCTGGCGGGGATCGGCAGCGGCATCTCGGCCGAACTGCACGGCAGGTCCGCCTCCGACGACTTCGGCTCGGACGAGCGGGACAAGCAGATCAGCCGCCACGGCGACCTGATCGGCTTCTACGTCTCGTCCGCCGGCATGGTCGGCGTGCTTGCCCTGACCATGCTGGAGTACGAGTACTTCTGGATCGCCAGCGCCCTCTACCTCGCCCTCGTGGTCGGGACGCTGGTCGCGTCGGTGGTCAAGATCGCCTCCTACCACAGAGGCTTCTGACGATGGGCAAGCCGACCAGGGTCACCAACCGCATCCGGGCGCTCCGGTTCGCCGCCGGCGAGATGACGCAGGCCGATCTCGCCGACCGGGTGGGCGTCACGCGGCAGACGGTGATCGCCATCGAGCAGGGCCGCTACTCACCTTCGCTCGAGATGGCCTTTCAGATCGCTCGGGTGTTCGATGTCCCGCTCGACGACGTGTTCCAATACCCGGAGGTGAAGCGATGACTGTTCTTCTCCTGGGCGCCACCGGGCGGACCGGTGGCCGCGTCCTGCAGCAGCTGCTGGGCCGTGGCGTCAACGTGCGCGCCGTGGTCCGGTCGGCCGAGCGGCTCCCGGCGGGCGTCGCGCGCGACCCGCGGCTGACGGTGGTCGAGGCCGATCTGCTCTCCCTGCGCGACGAACAGGTCAGGGAGCACGTCGACGGCTGCGACGGGGTGATCTCCTGCCTGGGTCACACCATCAGCGTGCAGGGGGTGTTCGGGCCGCCGCGTGACCTCGTCTGCCGGTCGATCGAGCGGGTGTACCGGGCGGCCCGGGAGCTTTGGCCCGCACAGCCCGTGAAGCTCATCCTCATGAGCAGCGTCTCGGTGAACTGCCCCGGATGTCTGGACGCGCGCCGCGGACGATTCGAGAGGGCGGTCCTCTGGACGCTGCGCGGCCTCGTCCCTCCGGCGAGGGACAATCAGCGCGCTGCGGACTTCCTCGACGGGGTCGTCGAGGCCGCCGACCCGTATGCGCAGTGGGTGGTCGTCCGTCCCGACACGCTGAGGGAGGGCGACGTCACAGAGTACGTGCTGCACGATGGACTGGTGGACAGCTTGTTCCGCCCCGGCGAGACCAATATCGCCAACGTCGCGCACTTCATGTGCGAGCTCGTGACCGACCAGCGGACGTGGGCGGCGTGGCAGGGCAAGCTGCCGGTGGTCGTCAACGCCCCCTCAGCATGAGCGCGGCGAAGTTCAGGCCAGCGTCGCCTCCACGCTGATCTCGACATTGCCCTTGAGGGCGCCGCTGATGGGGCAGCCGTCTTTGGCGCCCTCGGCCGCCCTCTTGAACGTGGCCTCGTCGATCCCGGGCACCGTGCCTTTGACGGTGATGTGCGAGGAGCCGGTCTTCCAGCCTCCCTCGATCTCCTTGAACGTCACCGTGGCACTGACCTCGAGCTTGTCCGGCGGCGTGCCTGCAGCGTCGAGATCACCCGAGAGGGCCATGCAGTAGCAGCTCGCATGCGCTGCGGCGAGGAGTTCCTCCGGGCTCGTCTTGCCCTCCGAGCGGGCGGTGCGCGAGGACCACGTCACGGACAGCGGGCCGGCGGCTCCGCTCGTGGTCAGTGAGACTTCACCGGACCCCCGTGTGAGCGAGCCCTGCCAGACAGCGTCGGCGCGGCGTGGTGCATCGGCCATGACGGAACCTCCTTGAGGTGCTGGATCGTCTTGGTGGCGGACGCCGCGTGGGGGCGCGACGGCCGCCGTCAGCGGTGACTTGCCCGGCTGAGGCGGAACTTGAACCGCGGTCCGGGTCGTCGAACGCGTTCTCGGCCTGCGGTCACACGCCGTGCGGTGAAGCGCGCAGACGCTGCGGTAGAGTGTGACCGTCGGCCGCGCACGCGCCTCACGAAGCATGGGCGCGTTGCCAAACCCGCCGGAAAGGAGCGTCGTGACGTCCGGAGCGCGCCGGAACTTCATGGATGGCGTCCCCGATCTTCAGCGACGCCTGAGTCGCGGCGAAGTCCTTCTGACCGAGGCAGCCGTCGTGGAGCGCATGCGCCGCGAGTTCCGGGTCCCTGCCGATGACCGGCTGGCCTATGGCGGCGCGATCTACGACGAGCGTGCTCGCGGCGCCCTTCGGCAGATCTACGGTGGCTACATCGAGGTCGCGCGGCGCCACGCCCTGCCGCTTCTGCTCGCCAGCTCCACTCGACGCTCCAGCGCGGAGAGGATCGCCGCCTCGCGGTTCGCCGGGCGCGACGTCATCGAGGACTGGATAGCCTTCCTGCGGGAGGTGCGCGGCGGCGATCGCGGCGAGGTCTATCTCGGCGGCCTTCTGGGTTCGCGCGGCGACGCCTATCGCCCGCAGGAGGCGCTTCCGGCTCTCGAAGCGCTCGCGTTCCACCGAGCGCAGTGCCGCGCCTTCCTCGACGCCGGTGCGGACTATCTCTTGGCGGCGACGCTCCCGGCGCTCAGCGAAGCCTTGGGGCTCGCCGCCGCGATGAGCGAGACGGGCCTGCCGTTCATCATCAGTTTCGTCGTCGACCGATCCGGATCGCTGCTCGACGGGACACCCCTTGGTGTGGCGATGGCGACGATCGACGATGCCAGTCCTCCTCTCTGTTACATGGTGAACTGCGTCCACCCCGCCAACGTCCTCGCCGGTCTCGCCTCGCATCCGAACCAGGCCGAGTCTGCTCTGGCGCGGCTGAAGGGCGTTCAGGCCAACACGTCGACCCTGAGCCCGGTCGAACTGGACGACAGCGCCGACCTTCAGCGCGATGGTGCGGATGCGCTGGTCGAGGCGATGCTCGCGCTGCGCCGCGAGCACGCGTTCCAGATCTTCGGTGGGTGCTGCGGCACTGACGCGACGCACCTCGAGAAGATCGCGGCCGGGCTCTCGGCCACGACGACCCTTGCCGGTCGTCCAGGCCGGGCGATCGACGGCTGACTCACGCCGCGGACCGGGGCTGCTGCTGGAAACCTCTTGACAAATGCGTTTCCATGCCGGAAACTGTTTGCGGAATGAGTTTCCGGAAGCGCCCAGGAGGTGTCCGTTGAGCGCGACGCAGAGGGAGATAGCCGAGGTGTTCCGCCGCCACGTGGAAGAGGTGGGGTACGCCAAGGCCACGCTGGACGACGTGGCGCGCGCGATGAAGATCTCCAAGAAGACCATCTACGCGCACTTCGGCAGCAAGCGCGAGATCTACGCGTACATCGTGGACCGCCAGGCGGCTCGCGAGAAGGCGCGCCTCGCCTCTATGCTGGCGGCGCTCCCGACCTACGCCGCGCGAGTGGAGGCAGCCTTGCGGATCATGCTCGACATGGCACGTCAGCACGTGGAGGCGACGGACCGCGACGAGTGGTTCGCCGAATACGAGGTCGCCGCCGACGCCTTTCGCCAGGCGAACGGCGACCTCATCCGCGAGCTTGTCCAAGCGGGTATGGACGCGGGAGAGTTCGCGCCCGGAGACGCCCGGCTCGTGGAGCGGATGCTCGTGACGATGATCGTCGAGTACCTGCTGCTGGTGCGCGAGGACCCATCCTACGACCGTGACGAGGAGTTGCTGGAGCGCATCCGCCGTTTCATCGGCTGAGGCAGACCGAGGCCCGCCGCCGGCGGGCCTCTCTTGGGTGGTGTGGAAACCCAAACTGGAAATAGTTTCCCACGGAAGGAGACGTCATGCGCGTTCTGATCCTCGGTGTGCTGCTCTTGGCGGCGCACATCAACCTGACAGCACTGGTGCCCGCGGCGGCGGATCAGGCCCCGCCGCCCTGGTGGGTCGGCGGCCGACTCGCCTGGCCTTTTGGGCTGGATACGCGCACGCTGCTGCCGGCGGGCGGCGCCGTCGACACGCTGACGCCGATCCTCGGGGCGGCCAGCGCCGCGTTCTTCCTGCTCGCCGCCGCGGCTCTGCTGCACTGGCTCGTGCCGGCGTCGTGGTTCGCGGGGCTCGTAGTGGCCGGCTCCGTCTGCTCGGTCGCGCTGCAGGTCATCTGGATCTCGCCGTGGGCCGTGCTCCCCTTGGTCGTGGACGCCGCCCTCGTGTGGGCGCTCATCGGCAGCCACGCCAGCGTGGCGAGCATCCGCGGCTAGTCCGCTCTGCCCCTTGCGACTGATCCAGGAGGACACGATGTCCGTCTCATTCACCCACACAGCTCGCCGGCTGGGGATCGTCTCAGCGGTGACGACGACGATCCTGATGGTCGCCTACGCGATCACGCTCGCCGTGGGGTTCGCAACCCTGAAGTCACCAGACGACCAGATCGGCGACCCGATGTTCACGATCCTCGAGGTCCTCATCATCGCCATGATGCCGGCGATAGTCGCGCTCATGGTCACGGTGCACGCCTGGGCGCCACCGCGGGCGAAGGCTCTGACCTTGACCTCCGTCGTCTTCATGGGGCTGCTGGCCGTGCTCACCTGCAGCCTGCACTTCGTGGTCCTCACGCTGAGCCGCCAGGACGCGTTCGCAGGGCAGGCGTGGCTGCCGCTCTTCCTGTCCTTCAAGTGGCCGTCGGTCGTCTACGCCCTCGACATCCTCGGGTGGGACATCCTCTTCCCGGTCTCGATCCTGTTCGCGGCTCCAGCCTTTCGGGGCGGCCGTCTGGCCGCGTGGGTCCGCGTGGTCATGCTCGTGAGCGGCATCCTCGCGTTCGCCGGCCTGAGCGGCGTCGTGGCAGGCGACATGCAACTACGCAACGTCGGTATCGTCGGCTATCTCGGGGTGTTCCTGGTCGCCACCGTGCTTCTGGCTGCCCTGTTCTTCCGCACGGCCCCTCAGGAGACGGCGGACTGGGAGGTTCCCGCCGGTCGCAGCGCCCGTACCCGGCCGTATGGCGCTGCCGCCTACTTGTCCCCGAGGCAGTAGAGCGAGCCGTCGCGCGCGAGCCGATGAACACCTTGCCGTTCCACCTGACCGGGGTGCCTTCGAACGCGCCGCTGCCGGTGAAGGTCGATTACGCCGGCGGCACGACTCTCGGCCGCGTTCGCTCACGTAGACACGATAGTGCGCCCCAGGGCGCGGAGGGTGTTGGCCCACGATCGGCGCGTACCATCCCCGCGCGGTCGCGGCGGATAAGGGCTTCGGCACGAATGGTCCAGTGGGACGTTCCACAGATCCCCGGACCCCACGAGCATGGCGGCGCCCCCCAACGGTCTGACTCCCCCCACGGCGGGAAGGTTCCCGACGACGCCAGAAGCCCGACGGCCGTCCCACGATCACTCGACCGGCAGGGGGCCTTCATGGCCACCAACATCGACATCGTCCGTACCAGCTACGAGAGCTTCATCCGCGGCGACATCCAGACCACCCTGGCGATGTTCGCCGAGGACATCGAGTGGCACGAGCCCGAGTGGGGCTACGGGCCGGCCTCGGGCTCGTTCTGTGGGCGCGATGAGGTGCTGCGCAGGATCTTCGCGCCCATCCCCGAGTTGAACGACGCCTTCGCTCTCGAGCCCCGGGAGTTCTACTGCGACGGCGACACCGTCATCGTCACCGGCGTCTTCAACGTGACGCCCAAAGGCGCCGGGCGCGCGGTGCAGGTGCCGTTCGCTCACGTCTGGACGGTCCACAGGGGACGCATCGACAGCCTGCGCGCCTACAACGACGTGCGCGAGGTCGTCGCGCTGCACGCGGCGCGCGACGCCGCCGTCTGAGGCGTCCGGGTGGGCCGGTGCCTCCGACGCGAGGCCGGCCCGGGCGTACGTGCGGCTGCGGTAAGCTAGTCGCATGACCGAGAAGATCCGACTCACACAGTTCGCGGCCAAGAGCGGCTGAGCGGCCAAACTGGGTCCGTGCGACCTGCAGGCCGTCCTCGATAGCATGCCCGCCGCCACCGGCGAGTTCGCGCGCCTCCTGGAGACGCGCGACGACGCCGCCGTGGTGCCGATCACCGACGACCTCTGCCTGGTGCAGACGGTCGACTTCTTCACGCCCATCGTCGACACGCCGCTCTGGTTCGGCCGCCTCGCGGCCGCCAACGCCCTGAGCGACGTCTACGCGATGGGCGCGCGCCCGCTGACGGCGATGAACCTCGTCGCCTGGCCGTCCGACCTCGACATGGCACATCTGGGCGAGATCTTGCGCGGCGGCATGGAGAAGGTCCTCGAGGCGGGAGCGGAGCTCGCCGGAGGGCACTCGATCGACGACAAGGAGCCCAAGTACGGCCTGGCCGTCACCGGCATCGCCAAGCCCGACGAGATCGTCTACAACGGCGGGGCCGAGGTGGGCGACAAGCTCGTGCTCACCAAGCGCCTCGGCATCGGCGTGCTCGCAAGCGGGCTCAAGAACGGCGTCATCGGCGAAGAGGATATGCTGCCGGCCATCGAGGAGGCCGCCGTTCTCAACGCGGCGGCGGCCACGGCGATGGCTCGCGTCGGCGTGCACGCCTGCACCGACGTGAGCGGGTTCGGACTCGCCGGCCACCTCAGTGAGATGCTCGATGCCAGTTCCGCCGCCGCCGTAGTGCACCTCAAGGGGCTGCCGCTGCACGACGGCGTGCTCGACCTGATCGCCCGCCACGTGTACGCCGGCGGCCTGCGCAACAACCGCGACTGGCTGCTGCCGCGCTTGCGCGAGGTCGGGCCGGCAGGGGTGGCGGAGGGCGCGGGGCCGACGGAGGCAGTGGACGCCGGCGCAGGCGGCGCAGCCGCCGGCCGGTTCGCCGGCCCCGTCGGCGAGCAGGAACCGCTCGTGCTCGCGCTCTTCGACCCGCAGACCTCCGGCGGCCTGCTCCTGGCCGTCGCGCCCGAGAAGCACGCCCTGCTGCTCGACGCCCTCGGGCACGCCGGCGCCGGCGCCTGGACGGTCGGCGAAGTCGTCGCCGGGCCCGTCGGAGCGCTCGTGCTTGAGGGCTGAGTCCGTGCAGGGCGACCACCGCAAGCTCCACCCATGGGGCGAGGACGGCCGTGTCGACCCGGACTCTCTCGCCCCGGATGACGAGGAGCGTGCCGTCGGTCCCGAGGGCCCGACCGGCGAGATGGCGGTCCGTGCGCTCTCCGTGGCTCCGTTCCTGCTCGTCGCCGCCCTCGGGCTCATCGGCATCGTCAGCTGGGTGATCATCCTCCTGCTGGGCGCCGGCAGTGGAGATCCCATCTGGATCGCCCTGCGCGGCCTTTCCGTGGCAGGAACGCTCTGGCAGCTCATCCTCGCGGTGCTGATCGGTCTCGTCCCTCTTCTCCTCACGCTGGGGGCCTCCTGGGCGGCGGCGCGGGGGTTCCGTCCAGACTCGGGCAGGACCTTTTGGGCCGTCTCTCAAGGGCTCTGGGGACTCGCCGGCATAGGTCTCGTCTACGTGATCCGCGCGCGTGGGGACCTGCTGAGCGAGTATGGGTTCTCGGCGACGGACTGGTGGTTCGCGTTCGGCGTGGTAGCGTTCGCGATGATCCTTTCCGGGGTACGCCTGCGGCGGGCGCAACGGTCCCAGCTGAGGTGAGCGGATGAGCGAGACGAAACCCAAGAAGGACGCCGGGAGCGACGGCCGCCAGGAGCGACTGCGGTCGCTGGCGGCCGTCGACGAGGTGTTGCGCGAGCCGGCGATCGAGCAGCTGCTCATGCGCTACCCGCGCGCGCTGGTGGTCGACGCTGTGCGCGCCGTCACCGAGCGTCTGCGGGCTGAGATCCTCGCCGGCGGTGAGGCGTCCGCCACCGACGCGGCGGACCTCACGCCGGCCGCACTCGCGCCATGGGTCGCGCGCCTGCTCGAGGCGGCGGTCACGCCGTCGTTGCGACGCGTCATCAACGCGACCGGCGTCGTCGTGCACACCAATCTGGGCCGGGCGCTGCTGCCGCGGGCGGCGGTCGAGGCCGTGGTGACCGCCGCCATGAGTTACTCGGACCTCGAGTACGGTCTTGCTCGCGGTGAGCGCGCCTCGCGCCAGGACCACGTCCACGACGTGCTCTGCACCGTCACCGGCGCCGAGGACGCGCTCGCCGTCAACAACAACGCCGCGGCGGTGCTGCTGGCGCTCGCCGCCACAGCGCGTGGCGGCGAGGTGCTCGTCGCCCGCGGCCAGCTGGTCGAGATCGGCGACGGCTTCCGCATCCCCGACATCCTGCGCGAGAGCGGCGCCGAGCTTGTGGAGGTCGGCACCACCAACCGCACCTACATCAGGGACTTCGAGGCCGCCTGGACGGAGCGCACGCGGGCCATCCTGCGCGTGCACACGAGCAACTACCGCATCGTCGGGTTCACGGCCGAACCCTCGCTGGAGGAACTTGCTACGCTGGCTCACCAACGCGGCGTGGTGCTCGTGGACGACCTCGGCAGCGGGGCGCTGGCGGACCTCGAGCTGTTCGCCGAGGAGCCGGCGCTGGTCGACAGCATCACCGCCGGCTGCGACATCGTCACCTTCAGCGGGGACAAGCTGCTCGGTGGCCCCCAGGCCGGCATCGCGGTGGGCCGCACCGCCGCCATCGAGGCGATGCGCCGCCACCCGCTGGCGCGAGCTTTGCGGATCGACAAGCTCGATCTCGCCGCGCTCGACGTCGTCCTGCGCCTGTACCTGGACCCGCCGCGAGCCATCGCCGAGATCCCCACGCTGGCGGCGCTCGCAGCGCCGCTCGAGGACGTTCGCGGGCGCGCCGGCCGTCTGCGCGAGCTGCTGATCGGCGCCGGCGTGCCCGACGACCGTCTCGAACTCGTCGAGACGGTCGCCCGCGCCGGCGCGGGCGCTCTCCCGGTCACCGAGGTGCCGAGCGTCGCTGTGGCGGCCGCGGTGCCCGCGGCCGAGGCCGATGCGCGCGCCGAGCTGCTGCGCCGCGGCGCGCCGGCCGTCGTCTGCCGCGTGCGCGACGACCGCCTCCTCTTCGACCTGCGCGCCGTCGGAGAGGACGAGCTCGAGGACCTCGCCGGCGCCGCCCTGCTCGGCCTTATCTGAGCGCGCCGTGAATAGCCACCGAGGTCAAGCTATCGAGGGGGGCACCGGAGGCGCACCGCTCCGTGACCGACCGCCACTCACCCTCGGCACCGCCGGCCACATCGACCACGGCAAGACGGCGCTCATCACCCGGCTCACGGGCAAGAACACCGATCGGCTCCGCGAAGAGCGCGAGCGCGGCATCTCCATCGAGCTCGGCTACGCCGAGCTCGAGCTGCCGTCGGGCGCGCGACTGAGCGTCGTCGATGTGCCCGGGCATGAGCGCTTCGTGCGTACGATGGTCGCCGGCGCGACCGGCGTCGATCTGTTCCTCCTCGTCATCGCCGCCGACGACGGCGTCATGCCGCAGACCGTCGAGCACCTCGCGATCATCGAACTGCTCGGCGTGCATGGTGGGGTCGTGGCCTTGACCAAGGCCGACCTGGTGGACGACGAGCTGCTCGAACTGGCTGAGGAGGACGTCCGGGAGTTCCTTGCGCGGACGCCGTTCGCCGCGTCTGAGGTCGTCACGGTCAGCGCCCGGGACGGGCGCGGCCTGGAGGACCTGCTGGCCGCGCTCGAGCGTGCCGCGCAGCGCGCCGAGGCGGGACGCCACGCCGGAGCGGCCCGTCTGCCCGTGGACCGGGTGTTCCCGCTCAAAGGCATCGGCACGGTAGTGACGGGGACCCTGTGGACGGGCGAGATCCGCGCCGGGGACGCCATGGCGGTCGAACCCGGCGGCATACGCGCAGGCGTGCGCAGCGTCCAGGTGCACGACCACGAGGTCGAGGTGGTGCATGCCGGCAGCCGGATCGGAGTGAACCTGCGCGGCCTCGCCCGTGACGACATCGGTCGCGGCGACTGGCTGGTGGCGCCCGAGCTCGCGGGGCGCTCGGGACGCCGCTTCGACGCATGGGTCACGGTACTGTCCGGCGCCAGGCCACTGCGCTCCGGCGACCAGGTGCGGCTCCACCACGGCACCGCGCACTACCTCGCTCGGGTGGCGCCGCTCGAGGGTCGCGAGATCGCTCCCGGCACGGAGGCTGCGGCCGTGGTGCGACTGGACGCCGACGCGCTCGTTCTGCCGCACGATCGCTTCATCATCCGGACGCTGTCGCCGGTCGCCACGGTGGCCGGGGGCGAGGCGCTGCTGGCGGGCGCGCAACGCTGGCACGCGCGCGAGCGGCACGGTGCGTTTCTCGCCGCCGTGCGCGGTGGCGACGCGCGCGCGGCGATCGCCGCGCTGGCGGCCGACCGCGGCCAGACGGGGCTGACGCAGGAAGACCTGACGGCCGCCGGGTTCGGCGCCGGCGCCGCCGGCGCCGCGCTGGCGGCGGCCGCGGCTGCCGGAGAGCTCGAGGAGTTGCCGGCGGCCGGAGGAGCAGCGGCGCGCTGGTTCGGCCCCGGAACCTTGGCCGCGCTACGCGCGACGCTGCTCGCCGGCGCCGCGGAGCGCGCCGCCGCGCGGCCGGAACGGCCGTTCAGCGGCGCGGCTGAGCTGGCTGCGCTTGTCCCGGCGCTGCCGGCCCCGGACGCCGGCGTTCTGCTGCAGGTGATGGTCGACGCCGCCGAACTGGTCGCCGGCGAGGGTGGCTACGCGCCCGCCGGCGCCGGCGTCCTCGGCGACGAGCAGGCCGCTCTGGCTGACGCCATCCTCGAGCGTCTCGGGGTCGAGCCGATGGCTCCCCCCACGCTGGCGACGCTCGCCGAGGAGTTGCGCCGTCCACCACGCGAGCTCGGCCAGATCCTCGACGTGCTCGCGCGCCGCGGCGACGTCGTCCGCGTCGACAAGGACCTGTGGTTCGGAAGCCCGGCCGTGGACGACGCCCGCACCGTGCTGCTCGCGCAACTCGAGGGCGAGAGCGAAGTGACGCTGGCCGGCTTTCGTGACGCCGCCGGGTGCGGACGCCGCAACGCCCAGGCCCTCCTCGAGTACTTCGACCGGGAGGGCCTGACCCTGCGCCGCGGCGACGTCCGCGTAGCTCGCCGCCGCCGCTCCTGACCCTCGGGCCGTCGCGGCCGCGTCGGCTCTCCGGGGGGGTCGCCCCCGAGCCCGTCACGCGTCGCCGAAGCTCGCCACCTGGTCGCGGCCGCGGCGCTTGGCGAGGTACATCGCCCAGTCGGCCTTGTTCAGCAGCTCCTCTCGTCGGTCGCCGTCGTCCGGGTATCCGGCGACGCCGATGCTCACCGTGAGCGGCTCGCCGTCCGCCGCGAAGCCGGCGCCGCTCAAACGCTCGCGGATGCGCTGCGCCACCAGCAGCGCGGCCTCCCGGTCGGTGTCCACAAGGAGGACAGCGAACTCCTCGCCGCCGTAGCGTGCCGCGACATCGATGTTGCGCACCGACTGCTCGATGACGTGCGCCACTTCCCGCAGCACGGCATCGCCGGCGCTGTGGCCGTTGGAGTCGTTGTAGGCCTTGAAGTGGTCCAGGTCGCAGAAGAGGACGCTCAGCGGGTGCTGCAGGTCGCGCGCCCGGTGCAGTTCCTCGCTCAGGCGCTCGTGGAGATAGCGGTGGTTGTAGAGACCGGTGAGTGCGTCGGTGATGGCGTCGATCTCAGCTCGGCTGAGGCGGACCGCCGCCGTCTGCAGCATTTCGGCGAAGGTCTGCCGCCCGTCGCCGCGCAGCGACTCGCTCTCGGAGATCGAGAGGGCAGGGAGGTCGGCGACGGCGACGGCGACGATGTCCCCCGACGAGTCCGTGATCGGCGCCAGCCCGGTGATCCACACGCCGAACTCATCGGCGAACACGGCGTTGACCTGAGGTCGTCTTCCGACCAGCACCTGTGACAGCTCGTCGTCGACGAAGATCTCGTCGCCGAGGTGCGACTTCTTGCTCTCGTTCTCCTCGGGATCCACGCCGATGACGAAGCGCTTGTCCACCTGCGCATGGGTGGTCAAGAACCGCGTCGGCGGGTTTGCGTCGCGGACCTCGCGCAGCACCTCCTCTATCTCCCGGTACGCGTTCGAATCCTCGTCGTCGAGGGCCAGCAGCGCCACGTGAGTCTCGCCGCGGATGCGGGAGGCAGCCTGCGCGGCGATCTCGTCCGCCTTCGCGCGTCGACGGGCCACGTCCTCCAGCACGTGCATGAAGGCGTCGACCATCTCGGGGTCGAACTGGGTGCCGCGGCAGCGCTGCATCTCCGCGAGGCACTCCACGTGGGTGAGCGCGGTCTTGTAGGGGCGTCGGCACGACATGGCGTCGTAGGCGTCCACCACGGCCATGGCGCGGGCCAGCGGCGGAATAGCCCCAGCGGCCAGACCGTCGGGGTAGCCGCCGCCGTCGTAGCGCTCGTGGTGGTGGCGCACCGCGAGAACAAGATCCTTGGGGAACAGGGGGCGGATGATGTCGGCGCTCACGACGGGGTGCTCGCGCATCTGTTCCCACTCCTGCGGGTTGAGGCGACTCGGCTTGAGAAGGACGCGATCGGAGATGCTGATCTTGCCGATGTCGTGCAGGTATGCGGCCTCCTCCAGAGGAGCCAGGACGTCCTCCTGCCAGCCGAGCTGGCGGCCCAGCATGACCGTGTAGGCTGCCACCCGCGCGGCGTGGCCGAGGGTGTAGTAGTCCTTGGCGTTCAGCGCGGAGCTCAGCGCCTTGAGGTTGCCCAGGTGCATGCGCTTGATCTCGTCGTAGAGCTGCGCGTTCTTGATGGCGAGGGAGAGCTGCGTGCCTACGCGCTTGAGCAGGTGCCGGTCGACCGTGGCGAAGGCATCGGGGTCCGCACTGCTCAGGTCGAGCACGCCGAGCAGGCCGGTGTCGGACGGCAGCGCGATGGCGACCGCGGCGGCGATGCCCCGCAGAGCCGGAGAGCCGTCCAGCGACGGGATGTCATCCGGCAACCGCAGGACGGTCACGCCCTGAGTCGCGATCCGCTCGACGAAGCCGGGCCCGAAGTCGTCGATGGTGACGCCGATCAGGGCTTCCGCCTGCGGCCGTGAGGAGATGACCTGGCCCACGGTGTCGCCGTCGAGGAGCAGCAGCCCGTACCCATCGAACTCGATCAGCGCACCCAGCTCGTCGACGGCCGCCCTGACGACCTCGTCGAGGTCGAGGCTGGCGGCTGTCCTCGCGGCGATATCGTTGAGCAGTTGCGTCTCGCGCGTCGTCTGCTGTTCGCGCGCGAACAGCTCCGCGTTGTCGATGGCGAGCGCCGCAGCGTGGCAGATGGCCGACGCCGTGTCCAGGTCGGCCCGCGTGAACGTCCGCTCGGCGCCGCTCTCGACCAGTTCGACCGTGCCGATGACGCGGTCCTTGACGATCAGCGGCAGCGTGGCCCAGCTCTTGAGCTCGAAGTCCCGGTTGATCTCGAGGACGGCCGGCGTGAGCCGCGGGTCGCGCAACGACCTGACCACCACCGGCCGTTTCGTCTCGATCACTTCGCGGCTCACGGCGGCGTCCGCCAGGGGCAGGCGCTGCCCCATCCACGCCTCGTCCACCTCGCCCTCGCGCACGCGCATCAGCGTGCGCCGCTGATCGCCTTCGATGGTGGTGATCTCGCACTCGCTCACCCCGACGCCGACGCAGAGGCGTCGCGCCGTGGCGAGCAGCGTCGCCTGCAGATCGAGGCTGCTGGTCAGCTCCAGCGCCGACTCGCTCACGAGCGCCATCCTCCGCAGGTTGTCGTCCAGCTCTCGGTAGAGGGCCGCGTTGGCGATCGCCTGGCTCGCGACCTGCGCGAGGCCGACGACGACCTCTTGCCTCGCGTAGCCTCGCGGCTCCCGGTTCATCAGCGAGATGAAGCCGATGACGTCGCCGTGACTGATCAGCGGCACGTCGAGGCCCGAGCGGTATCTCCAGCGCTGCGCATCCGCTATCTCCGCCTCGGTGCCCACGGGATCGCCGAGGATGTCCTCGTTGGCGACCGGCCGGCGCCGCTCGCGGGCCTTGAGAAGCGTCGGGTACGCGCCCAGGGGGAACCGTTCGCCGACCGGGTCGTCTTCCCAGTCCTGACCGATGGAGACGAGGATCTCGAGCTCGTCTCCGTCCAGGCGATACACATCGCAGAGGTCTGCCCGCGACACCTCGAGGATGCGTTCGGCGACGGTGCGCAGGACCGCGTCGACGTCCAGCGTCGCGCCGAACTCGAGGGCGGAGTCGACGAGCAGGCGGAGATCTTCGTTCCCCCGTTCGAGGCGCTCGACCAGCAGCGCCTTCTCGAACGAGCCCGCCAGCAGTCGCCCGACGTTGCGGATGAGATCGAGGTGCACGGTGTAGTCGCGCACCTTCGTGTCGAAGATGTCGATCAGGCCGATGGGGCGGCCGCCCACCACCAGCGGCAACGACACCATGCTGTGGAAGCCCCAACGGCGATACGCCTCCTTCTCGGTCTCGTCGAGGTCGGTGCTCTCGAGATCGCCGACGACCAGAGGCTCGTCGGCGGCCAGGGCGGCCGTCGTCGCCGCGTACGCGGTCAGCTCTCGCTCCGAGCCGACCTCGTCGGCGTCCCACCCATGGCTGTCGACGCTGGCGAGACAGCGGAGAGTGCTGCCGTCGACCTGCCAGATGTCGCAGTTCTCGGCGGCCAGGACGGTGCGGAGCCGCTCGGCCACGGCCTTGGCGAGCTCCTCGAGCGTGCCTGCTTCGTTGAGGCGGTCGCCGAGTTCCACGAGCTCGCGGAGCGCCGTGTTGCCGCGGCGCAGCCCCGCGAGCAACTCGGCGTTGCGCAGGGCGTCGCCGACGGTCCTTCCTGCCTCGGGCAAGAACCAGCGCACATCCCTGTAATCACGCTCGCGCACGTCAAACAGGTCGATGAGGCCCACGACCTGGTCGTTGCTCACGAGCGGCATCGACGCCGTGCTGTGGAAGTCGTACTCTGCGAAGTCCTCGCGCTCGAAATCGGTGAGCCGGTCGTCGTCCAGCGTGCTGATCACGAGGATCTCTCGATCTTGGATCGCTTGGTTGGTGGACGGATAGTTCGCGAGCGTCAGGATGTTGCCGCGGACGCTGACGTCGACGCCGCCGCCGTCCACACTGGCCAGGCAGCGCAGATAGCCTTCCTCCAGCCACCAGATGTCGCAGTCGGTGCAGTCCGCGGCGAGTCGTAGCCGCGTCGCGGCGCGCTCGGCGATGTCCGTCGGCGTCTCCGCCGCGGCGAGGTCGGCGCCGAGTTCGATCAGTGCCTCGCGATGCCGTGCCATCTCCCTCGCCTCGTCGAGGAGTGCCGTGCTGTCGAACACGCCGGCGACCAGCTGGCACACGCTGGTGACGAACTCGAGCTCTGAGCTCCAGTCACGCTCCGCGTCGTCGTAGAGGCCCACCAGCCCGACCAGCTCCCCGCCGGTCACCAGGGGCATGGTGAGCGAGCTGGCGTACCCCCACTCACGCATGAGGTCCGCCTCTCCCGGGCCCAGACGCTCGTCGCTCAGGTCGGCGATCGCAAGTGGCGTGTGGTCGAGCAGCGTCCTCTCCAGGGAGGGATACCGGGTCGTGTCCAGGATGGTATCTCGCACGCCGGGATCGCTCCCCTCGCGCGTGCAGCTGATGGCCATGCGGATCACGCCGCCGCTTGCGCGCCACACGTCGACTCCGTCCGCGTTCGCCGCAGTCAGCAGCCGCTGCGCGAAGCGCTGGACGAAACGCTCGAAGTCGTGCGTCTGCGCCACTTCCCGCGAGAGGTCGACCAGCTCCCGCACGGTCTTGTCGCGGCGCCCGAGCTCGTCGACGGTCCGTCTGATCGCGACGGCTTGGGCGCACACCTGCGCGAGACCCTCGATCACCTCGGCGTGTCGCGAGAAGTCGTGCTCCCCGGCGTCGCTGAGTTCGATGGCGCCGACCAGTTCGCCGCGCAACACGAGCGGGGCCCAGACGAGGGAGCGGCAGCCGCGCCGCTGCATGGCCAGCCGGGCGCGGCGACTCAGGCCTTTGTCGGTGGCCTGCAGGCAGGTCAGGGGAGCGGCGGCCGGGTCCCCCTCTACGGGTGTCCAGTCGGCGGTGGCCCACGTCGCCCCCGGGCGACCGGCGTCCAGCTCGCCGCCGTCGAGCGAGACGGCGAGCCGCAGCCGGTCGCCGTCGATGGAGTAGATGTCGCAGCGCGGCGCCGCTGTGAGGCTGCAGAGCATGCGCGCCGCCTCGGCCGGCACTTCGTGCGGGTCGTCGGCCAAGAGCGACATGAGGTCCAGCCCTGCCTGGAGCGTCGAGCGCAGGTCCTGCGTCTGCCGACGCAGGTGGGCGAAGTCGCCGGGCTGGGCGGTGCCTTCGCTCTGATCCTGCGGCAGGAGCGCGAAGACGTCGTCGGCGAGGTAGCGGCGGTGGCCGCCGGGGCTGCGATGGGCGGCGATGCGGCCCACGTCGGTCCAGCGGCGCACCGTGTTCGGGCTCACGCCCAGCGACTTCGCGACATCCCCTACGCGAAGCCAGACGGCTCTTGGTTCCTCTCCTGCGGTGGCCACGCGTCCCCTTCATCGCCGCCGGCTGGTCCAGCAAAGTATCGGCAGTGATCCTACAAGCTTGACCAAAACTCCCACACCGTAGACCGTTCGAGGGAGGTTCGAGAGGATAGCAACTTTGCGGGCTCGCGCGCATCAAACCTGTGCGCGCGCGGGCCTTGGCTCCCTGCTGCGCCCGGCATAGCATTGAACGGCGAAGACCGGGGGGACCGACGGTGCGCCTCCGGTCTACCACAAGTTCCTCTCGACATCACCGGCGGACAGCCGCCGCGTGCAGACCGCAGCAGCAAGGGAGCGAGACAGCATGGGACGCAAGGGCAGGGTGGAGGGCAAGGTCGCCCTCATCACGGGCGTCGCGAAGCAGGACAGCATCGGCTTCGCGACGGCGAAGATCATGGCTGAGGAGGGTGCGCTCCTCGCGATCTGCGACATCGCGGACGCGGTACACGGGTGCGCCGAGAAGCTCAGGGGACTCGGCGCCACGGTGAGCTCGCACACCGCCGACCTCACGAAGATGGCCGAGGTCAAAGGCATGGTCGCCGAGGTCGTCGAGTGCCACGGGCGCATCGACGTGCTGGTCAACAACGCGGGCATGGTCGTCTTCGGGCTGGAGGAGGATTTCGCCGCCTTCCAGGATCTGAGCGAGGACGACTGGGACTTCGGCATCGCCATCAACCTCAAGACGCAGTTCAACGTCACCCGCTGCGTCGTCCCCGGCATGATCGAGCGGGCCTACGGCCGGATCGTCAACATGAGCTCGGTGACCGGCCCGGTGGTCGCGAATCCCGAGGAGGCCGCGTACTGCGCCGCCAAGGCTGGAGTGCTGGGGCTGACTCGGGGGCTCGCCCTCGACGTCGCCAAGCACGGCATCACCGTCAACGCCGTAGGACCGGGCTGGATCGCCACCGGCTCGCAAGCCGACGGCGAGGACGTCGGCGGCCTCAACACACCGATGGGTCGTTCGGCGTTCCCCGAGGAGGTCGCCAGGCTGGTGTGCTTCCTCGGCAGCGACGACGCCAGCTACATCACGGGTCAACTGGTCGTGGTGGACGGCGGCAACACGATCCAGGAGTACAAGGGCCCGAGCGACCTCTACTACTGACGTACCTCGCCACACGTTGCGCGCGGGCGATCCCGCAGTCGCATCGTGGACATGACGTTCCAGTCAGCGGAACGAAGCCTCGCCTTCCATCCTGCCTCGTGCGATAGTGATGACGCAGATCCCCTCGTGAAAGGCGCAGCGCCGCATGGAACCGCTCGAGTATCACGACATCCTCTACAACGACGCTCCCATCGGTCCGTATCCGACGCACCTTCTCAAACGCGTGCCGGAGCCGACGAACCGTATTCCCGGCCCGATCGGTCGGGTGGACCAGCGCTCGAGCGTGTTCGCGCGCTCCCTGCTGGGCGAGTTCGGTGAGGAGCTCGAGCGCGAATTCAAGCGGATGACCGTCCGCTACCCGGTCGGCGCGGCGCTCGTGGACCTGCAGAATCACATCAACTTGTATCCGCGGCGGGCGAATCCCGTGGCCAAGAAGAAGGCGCCGATCCCGACTGACCCGCGCGTGCTCAGCCGGCACCTCAAGTGCCTCGGCCACTTCCTCGGCGCCGACATCGTCGGCATCGGGCCGCTGCCGCAGTCGGCCGTTTACTCGCACGACATGAAGGGCAAGCAGGTCGACGCGCCCTATCCCTACGCCATTGCGCTCGTCTGCCGCAAGCACGAGCCCACGCTCTGTGCCTCCAACGGCTGGGAGGAGATCGTCGACGGCGCCAGCTTCCAGGCCTACCAGCGCATCGCGCTGCAGAGCGAGGTGATGGCGAACTACATCCGCCGCCTCGGCTGGAACGCCGTGGCCACCAACATGAACAGCTACAGCACACTGATGCCGGAGATCGCCCTCGCGTGCGGCATCGGTGAGGTGTCGCGCCTGGGCATCGTCTTGAACCCTTTCCTCGGCGCCAACTTCAAGATCGCCGCGGTACTCACGGACATGGAACTCGAGACGGACGGCTACGTGGACTTCGGTCTGCAGGACTACTGCTCGCGCTGCACTCTCTGCGCCGAGCAGTGCCCGGCCCACGCCATCACGCGGGGCAAGCAGACGCTCCACAACGGCTACTACACCTGGAAACTCAACGACCGCGCCTGCAACGACTTCGATGTGCTCAACAAGGAGGGCTGCGTGTGCGGGCGATGCACCAAGGTCTGCCCCTGGCATCGCCCACACATGGAGGCGCGCGACTTCTCCGAGTGGGACGGCGACCTGGCCTGGCTGCACGCGACCGTCGACGAGCAGCGCGAGCGCGTGATCGCAAACGGCTGCGTCGATCCACACGAGCGCACCGACAAGTGGTGGTTCGCGCTCGATGAGGTCGACGGCGAGCTCGTGGAGCCGACCGGGCGGAACAAGAACAAGATCTGCCGGGAGTACCCCCTGCAGCGGTAGCTCGGATGACCGGCGAGGTCACCAGCGTGAAGTCGGACGAGGACCTCTCCCTTCGCGGAGTCCCTCGCCGTCCCCGCGGGGGGTAGCTGCGCCCGCCTGCCGCGACGCGTATGCTCCCGCGGTCAGCACGCATCTCTGCGGGAGTGGTCGGTTCCGGGATCGATGAGCAGCAGAAGAACGTCCCCCATCGCCTTCGGCTGGTACGTCGTCGCCGCTTCGTTCGTGATCATGTTCCTGAACGCCGGCGCCCGCTTGATGATCGGCGTGCTGGTCAAGCCCATGATCGCCGACTTCGGCTGGAGTCGCGGAGCGGTGTCGGCCGCCGTCTTCGTGAACATGGCCGTCTTTGCGGCGGCGATCATCATCGCCGGCCGCCTCTACGACCGTCACGGACCCAAGTGGATCATCCTGGTCTCGAGCCTGCTGTTCTCGAGCGGCTTGATGCTCATGGCCGTGATGACGAGCTTGTGGCAGTTCTTTCTCTTCTATGGCGTGATCTCCGCGGCCGGCCTGGGCGGGACCACCTCGCCTATCTTCGGGGCGATCGTGAGCCGCTGGTTCGAGCGCCGCCGCGGCACTGCCATCAGCATGGCGATGTCGGGGACGTCCCTGGGCCAGTTCGCCCTTGTCCCTCTGTTCACGGCGTTTCTGCTGGACGAGGGATGGCGGAGCACGATGCTCTGGGTGGGAGTGCTCTGCCTGGTCGTGAACGTCGCTCTTGCGCTCTGCGTGCTCCGCGGAGACCCAGAAGACCTGGGCAGGGCGCCGTACGGGCGCGCGGAGGTGGCGCCGCGCGGCGTCGTTGCAGGCGGCGCCGGGACCAGACAGGGGCTTTCCTCGGCCGCGGTCTCCTCTGAGCCACGCTCGCTCGGCCTTCGCGAGGCGATGCGGACGGGGTCGTTCTGGCTGTTCGCCGTGGCCATGTTCGCCTGTGGCGCGGGCGATTTCCTCCTCACGACGCACCTGGTACCGATGGCCACCGACCACGGGGTCCCCACGTCGACCGCGGTGGCCATGCTGGCCTGGTTCGGCCTGCTCAGCCTCGGTGGGATACTGCTCGCCGGACCCGCGTCCGATCTCATCGGCGACCGTATCCCTATCGCCGTGGCGTTCGGACTTCGGGTCGTCCTCTTCCTCGTCGTCGTGCGCTACCAGAACGCGGCCGCGTTCTGGGCGCTGTCGCTGGGGTTCGGGTTCACGTTTCTGATCACGGCGCCGCTGACGACGACCCTCATGGGGCGGATGTACGGGTTCGCCAACATAGGCCTGCTCGGCGGTTTCATCACCACGGTCCACCATCTCGGCGGCGGCCTGTGGGCCTACTTGGGCGGCGCAATCTACGACGTGACCGGCAGCTATGCCGTGGCCATGGCGATCTCGGCGGCGGTGTCGGCGGTGGCGCTGGTCTGCACGCTGCTGATCAAGGAAGTACGGCACATCGCGCCCGAAGAACGGTCCGGCGCGGCGGCTGAAGGGGACACCCGGCCAGGGGACGCGCGGCTCGCCGGCGCGGGCGAGAGCCTGCAGTAGCAGGTCGCTCCACGGGCCGCCGGGTAGCGACGCCCCCGCAGGGGGAAGTGAGAGACACAAGCATCGTCCGAGGACCTACCCTGGAGCGACCGTTCATGAGCGACCACGACGACCACATCATCCCGTACGAGGAAGCCGTCCGCAGACACCGCGCCCGTGAGGCGGAGAGGCGGAAGGGCGTCATCCACGAAGTGAAGATCAGTGACGCGATGAGCCATCTTCTCGAGGAGGAGGCGGCCCAGCAGGACGCGGGACCGTCCCCAGCCGTCTTGCGCCGGATCGTCGAGCACGACTTCTCGGAGCAGGAGGGAGGGCGCTCCGGCGAGCAGTCTGAGGAGCGCTCTGCCGGCGCGGCCGAGGCGCTCGTCTGCCGTCTGGACGAACACCGCGAGTAGCCGCCGCATCGTCGGGCGGGCGCCGGCTCCGCGGTCGACTGCCGGGAGCTTGGACGGCGGCCTCGAAGTGTAGTCAGGGGTGTAGACATCGTGACTGCTGCCGATAGGGGGGCATGGCCTCGAGCTTCGACAGGTTCGACACGCGACTTCGCGCGGTCCCCGACTGGGCGATCCTGGCCTCGGGCATGGCCGTGGTCGCAGTCATCGCGGTGTTCAGGATCACAGTAGGGCACGATCTTCTGGTCGCCGACTTCCTCCTCATCCCGGTGGCCGCCATCGGGTGGTTCGTGAAGGTGAGGGCCTACGCGTACGTCGGCGCCGCCTGCACCGCGGCGGTGACGGTGGTCATCGCGGTCTCCGGGCAGGCTCAGGCTCAGCTGGCGGGCGCACTCGCCGCAGCCGGGGTGCGTGTCGCGCTGTACATGGTCGTGCTAACGCTGCTCGGCGCGATCAGGCAGATGCAGCTGGCGCGGGAGAAGGAGGCCCGGACCGATTACCTGACCGGGGCCGCCAACGCCCGCGCCTTCGAAGAGGCCGCGCGCGCGGAGATCGATCGCGGCCGCCGCTACGGCGGGTCGCTGTCGCTGCTCTGCCTGGACGTGGACGATTTCAAAGGGATCAACGACACCTTTGGGCACGCGGCCGGTGACGCGGTGCTGGTGCGGCTCTGTCATGTCATGAGCAGCACCCTGCGTGCCAGCGATCTGGTCGCTCGCCTGGGTGGCGATGAGTTCGCCGTCCTGATGCCGGAGGCCGACCACGGCGCCGCGCTGGTCGCGGCGGGTCGCCTGCGTGACGAGCTCCACCGGGTGACGACTCCGGACGGCCGGCCCGTCCGCTCCAGCGTCGGCGTCGCCTCGTATCCCGCGCCGCCCCTGTCTGTCGACGCTCTGATCCACGACGCAGACTCGCTCATGTACCGGGCCAAGGAGCAGGGCAAGGACTGCGTCGAGGCGGCTGAGTTCCCCGGCCGGCAGCCGGCGCTGAGCGCCGGCTGAGTCGCCTCCGGCGCGCCGACCGCGGCCGGGGAACGCGCCGACAGCGGCGCCCGCCGGACAGCACGGACCGCCACCGGCGCGCGCTCAGCCGCCTTCAGCCTCTGCCGCGGCAGCCTCGGCCTCGATGGCCCTCAGGTGGGCGCAGCTTCGCGCGTCGCCGCGCTGGAGACAGGCCCATTCGCGGCGGATGGTGGGCGCCGCGACGGCCAAGCCGGTGAGGGCGACGGCTCCGCAGACGGCGAAGATCCAGCCGCCGATCGCGCCGTAGATGAGCGGCGCCGTCAGGGTGCCGACGAACGCCGCTCCCTGCATGGATGTCTGCTCGATGCCCTGTACGCTCGCCAGCCACCTGGCCGGGCTGACCTGCACGAGCAGCGCCTGCTTGGCCGGGAAGGCGAGCGCGAAGGCGAGCCCCCCGACCACAGCCGCGGCGATGTAGACCGCGGGCGTCTGCGTGAGCGAGAACGCGATCCACATGAGCCCCTGCACTGCGAAGCCGGCGGTCATCAGCGCGTACCGGCTGTGCCGGTCGGCGAGGCGGCCGCCGACAAAGGACAACAGCATGGGCGCGCTGAAGGCGATCCAGGTCAGGCCGATGAACGCGAGCGACCGGCCCTGGGAGTCCAGCCAGATGCTCCACACCACCTCCCAGGCGCCCATGGCGAACTCCGCCGTCGCGACGACGATGAAGATCGCGAGCACCGGCGCGGTCAGCAGGCTGTGCGCCCGCGGCCTCGCGACCGGCCGGCGCCGGGCCTCCGCCGCGTGCTCCGGCTCGTGGATGAACACAGCCAGCGCCACGGCGGCCAGCAGCGAGAGCGCGGAGCCGAAGAGGAAGATGCTGTAGAAGGCCCAGAGGCCCTCGCCGCCACCGAGCTGGTAGAGGGGCCAGGCCAGCGCTGGGCCCACGAGCAGGCCCCCGAATTGAGCCGTCGTCCACCAGCCGTAGGCCTGGCTGCGGTTGCGGTCGGTCGTGATCTCGGCGATGAACGCCTGCCCAGCCGGCACCACGAGCGCCACGCTGACGCCCTCCAGCAAGCGGAAGAGCACGAAGAGCTCCGGCGCCGTGGTCGTGATGAAGAGCAGGGTGGACACGCCGTAGAGCAGCGTGCCGCCGACCAGCAGGGGTTTGCGGCCGACCCGGTCGCTCAGGCGGCCGGCGAACGGCGAGACCGTGAACACGCCGACGAAGTAGGCGGCGGCGATGACCCCGATCCACCACAGCGAGGCCCCCGCCTCGCGCTGCAGGAAGACGGGCAGATAGGGGAAGATCGCGCCGCCGCCGGCCCACACTACGAAGTCGGTGGCGGCCACGATGAAGAGCTGTCGACGCCCATGCGGCATCGCCCAGGCGCCGTCACTGACGGCGCCCGCGGGCGCCGCGGGCGCCGCGGGCGTGCGGCGGCGCGCGGCGCCGTCGTCGTGGATGTCGGGGGGTCGCTGGGTCATGGGGTGAGAAGCATCACCCCGTCAGTACCCTCGGTCCGGGGCCGCGCACACCCGGGCCGCGCTTCGCGCCCTGCCGTGGGGCCCTGCGCGCGAAGGGCGGGCGGCCTGCCGGCCCGCCCTTCGGTGTGCTTGGGGTCGACTCAGTCTCACTTGCGGCCTGCTCCGATGACGCCGGGGCTGGGCAGGGGCGCTCCTGGAGCGCAGATGAGTGGCAACTGCCGGGGATGGGCTGACTCGGGCGCGGGACTCTCCCGTGTCCGGGGGGCCGGCCGCTCCGCTAGCCGGTGCGGCCCGAACGACCGGCGAGAAGCTCTCTCGAGGCCGGGCCGGGGTCGCGGTGACGCGCGCGCTTGACCGCGTACATCTGCTGGTCGGCTCGCGCCAGCAGTTCGTCGATCGCCGTGAGTTCCACATGATTGGCCACCATGGAGCCGAAGCTGACCGAGAAGTCGTAGTCGCGGCCGAGCTCGGTACGCTTCGCGCACACTGCTTCGTCGAGGCGGGTCTCGATCCTCTCGCGGTCCAGCTGCTCGTCGTCGCGCCGGCCGAGCAGAGCCATCGCCACGAACTCATCACCGCCGAGCCGCGCCACCACGTCGCGCTCGCGGAAGGCGGCGCGCAGCACATCCGCGGCGGCCACGAGCAGCCGGTCGCCGTGGGCATGACCCTTCTCGTCGTTCACGCGCTTGAGGCCGTCGACGTCGAAGTACATGAGCAGCACCTGCCGATCAGTGCGCCGCGCGCGCCGCCTCATCTCGTCGACCCTCACAAAGAAGCCGCGCCGGTTGAGAAGGCCCGTGAGTTCGTCGACGTCCGTCAGGCTGCGCAGCGACTCCTCCAGCTCCTTGTGCGCGGCGATGCTGTGGCTGACCGTGAGGCAGAGTCGGCGTCCGCCGATGTCCACGATCCGCGCTGTGACCTCGACGGGCAGGCGCTGCTGGTCGCTCGTGAGCTGCAGCGTCTCGTAGGCGAGCGTGCCGGCATCCGCGAGCGCTCGCGTCCGCGCCCGCACCTGTTTGCGTGCCTCGGGGGCGAGGACATCCTCGGAGGTCATCGCCAGGAGCTGCGCGCGGGAGTAGCCGAGAGCGAGACACGCCGCCTCGTTGACCTCCACGACCTGCCCCGGATGGCCGTCCTCGTCGAAGCGGTGCACGAGGATGACGTCGCTGGCGGCGTCGAAGAGCGCCCGGTAGCGGCGCTCGCTCTCCAGTTGCTCCCGGTGCGCGGCATTGAGCGAATCGAGAGTGAGCTGCATGGCGTTGCGCTGGGAGAGGATGGTGAGGACGACGAGGCCGAAGAGCAGGGCGCTCAGCAGTCCCTCCACGGAGACCGGCCCGAGCCACTGGGCTATCGCGACCCCTCCCGCGCACGCGATGAGCACAAGCTCCGTCCAGCGTTTCATCTTCTTGCTCCCGTGCTCGCCGCCCGGATGCACTTGTGCCTGTCTTGCCGGCTCACGTGACGCTCCTTCTCATACCGGCCCTCGCTCGGGCTTTCAGGGAGGACATCGGCGCTGCGCGGCGGGTTCACCAGCCCCATCTAGACACATGTACCGAGGCGGCGGCGCCCGCTCTTGCGACTCGGGTCCAACGGACGATCCCGGAAACAGAGGCAGCCGCAGGGAAGGATGGGCGCATGGACGAAGCGCACAAGGTCGAGCTGGGTGAGATCGAGATGGCCCGCGACGAGAGGGTCGAGATCGCGGCACGGACCGCGGTGAGCGCGCTCATCGTCCACGAGGCCATTCGTCTGGAGGGTGAGGAGGAGCTCCGGCGGCCTCCAGAGGCCCTGGCCTTCTCCGGTCTCGCCGCCGGTCTCTCGATGGGCTTCTCCTTCGTGGCTGAAGGAACACTCAACTACTACCTGCCCGACACCCACTGGGCGCCGCTGCTCATCAAGCTCGGCTATCCCGTGGGCTTTCTCATCGTGATCCTCGGCCGGCAGCAGCTGTTCACGGAGACGACGGTCACCGTCGTCCTGCCGCTGTTCGCTCGGCGCTCCCTCGCGCTGCTCCTCCAGGTGCTGCGGTTCTGGGGCATCGTGCTCGTCACCAACCTGCTGGGCGCGCTCGCCTTCGCCTGGATCCTGGGAGCCACTGACGTGTACGGAGAGGTCGTGAAGTCACAACTCGCTCAGCTGGCGCAGGCGACCCTCTTCGGTGACTTCTGGTCGGTTGTGCTGCGCGGCATCTTCGCGGGATGGCTGATCGCCACGGTCGTCTGGCTCATGCCCGCCGCGGGGAGCATGCGCCTCTGGGTGATCGTGATCCTGACCTATGTGGTGGGACTCGCGAACCTGAGCCACATCATCGCCGGCTCTGTGGAGACCTTGTTCCTGGTCACCACCGGCCGGCTTGGCTGGTCCGCCTGGTTCACGACCTTCATGGTGCCGACTCTGCTCGGCAACGCGATCGGGGGTGTGGCTCTGGTTTCGGCGCTGAACTACGGGCAGGTCGCCGCCGGGCGCAGGCGCCGGCAGCGCGGGGCGGCGCGGCAGCGCGGCGGCCCCGAGCGCTGAGGGACCGACTGGCGACTGGGCCGCCGGTCAACGCTCGTCGACCGTAGCGAGAAAGTCGAGGACTGCGGGTGTGACGACGTCAGGACGTTCGGCCTGCGGGTAGTGGCCCGCATCCGGGACCATGACGGCCTCGCCGTGCAAGCGGTCGGCGACGAGGGAGGCCTCCTGCACGGGGTCGGAGAAGTCGCGGTCGCGCGCGCCCATCACGATCAGAGCAGGTGCATGCACCTCCTCGAGCCGAGCCTCTACCGGTGCGTGCGACGTGTGCGTCGTGGCTGCGAACGCCTGCCAGTGCCCGGGCCGGCGGAGGTTCTCCCGGAGCCGGTCCCGATGTTCGTCCAAGTCGGGCGGCTTGCGGCTCGGATACTGCGCGGCGTAGTACGCGCTCCAGGCCACCGGGCCCCACGGCCGCAGCAGGGCGAGACGGAAGGCGACCATCGCCGCGCGGCCGACCGGGGGATTGCGCACGAAGGGGCCGACGAGGACGAGGCCCGCGACGCCGTCCGGCGCCTCCGCTGCCGCCCAGGCGGCGGCTCCGGCGCCCATCGAGTTGCCGATCAGCACCGCGGGCCCGCCGAGGTGCCCGATGAGCGCAACCAGGTCGCTCCCGGCGGCGACGTCGTCGTACTCGTCGAAACTGGCGTCGCTGTCGCCGTGACCGCGCAGGTCCATGGTGGCCACCCGGTAACCGGCTGCGATCAGGCCGGGCGTGAGGAAGCGGTAGACGGTGCGCACGTCGCCCATGCCGGGGGCGCAGACCACGAGCGGCCCCTCTCCCGACACGTCGTACGCGATCCGGCCTCCCGGCCGCTCGAGGTAGCCGGTCGTCGTCTCGACCGAGGCCGGTTCTGTCTGGAGATCCTGGGCAGGTGTCGCCACGATGGTGTCCTCCTGCGGGTGGCTGAATAGATGCGTACATCAGAACGTGCCCCCCGCATGGCGTGTCCGAACCAGGCGCCGTGGCCGTCTCGTCTCCACTCACAGGGGCATCAGGACCGCGACCGCGTGAGCTCGGCGCGCTGCAGCCGGGGTGCACGGTGGCACATGCCACAAAGGCGGAACCACTTGCTCATGCACCGCCATTCAAGAGGAGGCATCCTCTCGTGTCCGAGCAGCCGCGTCGCGTGATCGTCGAGTCCGGGGCGACATGACTTCCTCGACGACCTCGAGGTGGCCCTGGTCGAACGCCTCGAGCGCGATGCGTCGTACGTTCTCTGTGTGCTACCGCCAGGGCGAAGTCGCCCGCGGCGCGACCGTCACTGCTGGTAGGAAGGTCGGCCCTCAGGGGCGCCGGTCGCGCGACGCCGGCGCCCGGTGCGCCGGCTGGTCGGGCGCCGGAAATCTGTCGAACAGCAGGAGCGGCCTGACGACCGTCTGGCCAGGAGCGAGTTCGACAGCCTCACCCTCGTGGAGAAAGCGCAGCGCCGAGCCCTCCTCTCGGGACGTGTACGACGCGCTCTTCGGCGTGAGTTCGACTTGCAGGGTGTTACCTCCAAAAGTGACCCGGAACGCCACACGGTCGAGCGCGCGCGGCAGGCGAGGTGAGAACGAGACCTCGCCAACGTCGTCGCGCAGGCCGCCGAGCCCGGCGACGACGGCCAGCGCGGCGCCGGCGAGAGACGCGATGTGGAGGCCGTCGCGGATGTTGTGCTCAAGGTCGCGCAGGTCGAGGAAGGCGGCTTCCGCAAGGTAGTCGTGCGCGAGGTCGAGGTGGCCGACGTCGGCGGCCACGATCGCCTGCACGGCGGCCGAGAGCGAGGAGTCGCGCACGGTCAAGCCCTCGTAGAAGTCGAAGTCCCTGCGTCTCTGCTCGGCCGTGAAGGCTGACGAGCGCAGGTAGAGGGCGAGCACGAGGTCAGCCTGCTTGATCACCTGCTTGCGGTAGAGGTCGAAGTAGCTGTAGTGCAGGAGCAGGGGATAGTCGTCCGCCGCGGTGTGTGCGAAGTCCCAGCGCTCGTGGGTGAGGAAGTCCTGATCCTGGGGGTGGATGCCGTGGTCCTCGTCGAAGGGCACGTACATGGCGTCGGCCGCCCTGCGCCACGACGCCGTCTCCTCGTCGGACACGTCCAGCTCCTGGGCCGCCTGCGGATGCCGAATGACCGCCTCGAGAGCGGCGCGCAGGTTCATCTGGGCCATGAGGTTCGTGTAGACGTTGTTGTCGACGATGGCCGTGTACTCGTCCGGCCCGGTGACTCCGTCGATGCAGAACCCGTCGCCCTCTCGCAGGTGACCCAGCGACGTCCACAGCCGCGCGGTCTCCACCAGCAGAGCGACTCCGTACTCGCGCTCGAACTCGTCATCGCCGGTCACGAGGATGTAGCGGCGCACGGCGTCGGCGACCGAGGCGTTCACGTGGAACGCCGCGGTGCCGGCCGGCCAGTACCCGGAGCACTCCTCGCCGCGGATCGTGCGCCAGGGGAACGCTGCGCCGCGCAGCCCCAGCTGCGCGGCGCGCTGTCTGGCGAGACCGAGTGTCGAGTGGCGCCAGACGAGTGCTTCGCGCGTGAGCCTGGGGAGCGTGTACGTGAGCACGGGCAGGACGAGCGACTCCGTGTCCCAGAAGGCGTGGCCGTCGTAGCCGGTCCCCGTCAGCCCCTTGGCGGCGATCGCCCGCTCCTCGGCCCGGGCGCTCGCCTGCAGGGTCTGAAAGAGACTGAAGCGGATCGCCTGCTGCAGCTCGTCGTCTCCGTCTATCTCGATGTCCGACCGGGCCCAGAAGTCGTCCATGTACTCGCGCTGGGCCTTCTCGAGCCCCTCGAACCCTTCGTCGAGGGCCGTCTGCAGGCTTCCATCGACCTGGTCGCGGAGCCACTCCACCGACTGCTGCGACGACCAGTGATAGGCGAGGAACTTGACGATGCGCAGCGGATGGCCGGGGGACAGCGTGGCGGAGAGTGTGAGCCGGCCGAGGTCAGGCTCGCTCTCGACGAGCGGTTCTACCTGGTCCGGCGCGTCGACCACGTGCTCCATTCCGGCTGCCACTGAGAGGCCGCTCTCCTTGGTCGTGTGCGCGAGCACGACGCGCATCCCGCGGTGCGAGTGATGGCGGCTCTCGAGGACCGTGCCGAGGCGCGCGCCGCCCCTGGGGTCGCTGGTCGCCACGACGTCGCTCTGATTGGCGAGCAGGTTCGACTGCAGGGCGACCCGCAGCGGCGCGTCCAGCGCCTCGACCTCGTAGCTGATCGCGGCGATGCTGCGGTAACGGAAGGAGATCAGTCGGCGACTGGTCACCCGCACCGAGCGTCCGCCGATCGAACGCCACAGGAGTCGTCGCTCGAGGATGCCCGAGCGCAGGTCGAGCGCCCGCTCATGACACTTGAGGCTCCCGCGGTGCACGTCGAGCGGCTCGTCCTCCACGAGCAGCCGGATGGGCGTGCCGTCGGTCACGCCGACGATCGTCTGCCCGGCCTCGGGAAAGCCGAAGGCCAGCTCCGGGTACTGGATCGGGTACGACTCGAAGAAGCCGTTCAGGTAGGTGCCCTTCAGGCTGGACGGCTCGCCTTCGTCGAGTGTCCCCCTGATGCCGAGGTGGCCGTTGGACAGCGCGAAGATCGACTCGCTCGGGGCCAGTCGGTCGAGGTCCAGCCGCTTCTCTCGGATGGCCCAGGGTTCCACGGGGAAGGCGTCGAGCGCGATCATGCCGCTGTCCTATCCGCGAGCCGGGCGGCGCAAACGCAGCAGACCGGCGAGCGGCGGGCAGGTGCGGGAGCGTCGGGGCCGATCCGCGACCTCTGGGCCACTCGCGGCGGCGCTTCAGGCCAAGACGATGTAGCCGCCCTCGGCGGCCGGGGACATCATCAGCACATGGACCCCGTCTTCTTCCCGACCCCGGCCGCGTTCCGCACCTGGCTCAAGGCGCATCACGCGACGGAAGCGCAGATCCTCGTCGGCTTCTACAAGCGTGGTAGCGGAAGAGCGAGCATGACCTGGAGCGAGTCCGTCGATGAGGCCTTGTGCCTCGGCTGGATCGACGGCGTACGGCGCAGCCTGGGGGAGGAGGCATACAGCATCCGATTCACGCCGAGGAAGTCCACGAGCATCTGGAGCAGGGCCAATGTCAAGCGGGTGGTTGAGCTGGAGGAGTTGGGGAGGATGACGCCCGCCAGCCGACGTGCGTTCGCAGCACGTGCGCCGGAGAGGGTCGGTGTGTACTCGTTCGAGCAGGAGACCGCCACGAGCCTCTCGGCGGAGGAGGAGGCCACTCTACGTGCGAACGTCGAGGCGGCGGCATGGTTCGACGCACAGCCGCCGTGGTACCGCCGCGCGGCGGCGACGCACTGGATCGTGAGCGCCAAGCGCCCCGAAACGAGAGAGAGACGCCTCGCCCAACTGGTCTCGGACAGCGAGAGTCGCCGGACGGTGCCGCCGCTCACGCGCCGCGGCCGGCCGAAGCGGGAAGCCTCCGGCGGCCCATGACGGGGTCGCCGGACCCGGGCTGGCCCGGCCGCGACGTTTGCCCGGCCCGCGTGGCCGGCCCGTCGGGTAATCCGAGTTGAATTCGTTCTCGCCGCCATGGTGCACGGAGGGGGCGTCGCGGCTACGCCGCCGCCCCTGTGTCGTGAGTCTCCGAGCTCTCGTCACGGTCGTGGTGTTCGGGCTCCGCGTCCCGAGGCAGTCGTTGCTCCATGTGACGCAGGATCAAGTACCCGCCGATGACGCTGCCCACGAGCAGGGCCATGCCGACGTAGCCGAGGATGCCCTTGACGGCGCCGATGCTCGCCCAGAAGAAATAGCCGATCAGGGCGACGCTGAAGGCCCAGGCGACGGACCCGAGCGCGTTCCACAGTAAGAAGGAGCGCCACGGCATCCGGGACGCGCCGGCCAACAGGGCGGCGCCGACTCTCAGGACTGTGATCCAGCGGCCGAGGAAGACGGTCTTGGCGCCGTGGCGGGCGAAGTAGTAGTCGAGCAGCGCGATCTGCTTGTCGCGGATGTGCAAGGTGCGCCCGTACCTGCGAAGGGCCGGGCGCCCTGCTCGCTTGCCCACCCAGTAGCCGATGTTGTCCCCGATCATGGCGGCGACGGCCGCGACCGCCATGACCCAAGGAAGTGAGAAGACGCCGCGCTGCGCCTCGACCGCACCGGCGAGGAGACTGGTCTCTCCCGGCAGCGGAAGGCCGCCGCTCTCGCCGCCGATCAGCACCGCCATAATCAGATAGCCGTGTCCGGCAAACAGTGACTCGAGCCAGTGGAGTGCATCTCCGAGGACGCTCGCGGTGGTTCCGGCCCCGGCCAGCGAGATCAGGTGCTCCGTCTTTGCCTCCTCGTCCCAGCTATGCTGAGGGCCTTCCCGTTTCGGTGGGAGGCTGACCGTCGACAGCGCGACCTCGACCTCGCGGGCGTCTCCTTCGATGCGGCAGAAGGCCGCCTGGGTCGGCGGGTCGCGGCGACCCGCTGCTGGGAGGATGGCCGCACGGACGCAGCGCGAAGCCGTAAGCGGTCGTTCCGCGAACCCGGCCGCCGGGGTCAGTCTCCGGTCGGCACCTTGTCGCCGTGGCACGAGCAGGCCACGCGGCCGAACTGGTTGTTGGGGTGGCATTGCGAGCAGGCCATCCGCTGCCACCCCGGCATGCCGGTGTCCCCGTGGCGGAACGTCGTCGGTCGCCAGCCCCCCTGCGTGTGACAGCGGGCGCAGTCGGTGAGGCCGCCGTGGTTGCGCCCATGGCAGCTGGTGCAGGAAACGCCCGGCGACCCGAGGCCGTTCACGTGGCAGCGCGAGCAGGCGAAGCTGGTGTGTACACCCGCAAGCCGGACGGGATGCGAGAAGCTCGACGCGAACGACCTCATGGTGTGGCACCTCACGCACGGTCCGTAGTACGGATGCGGGCGATGATGGCAGCTATCGCAGCTCAGCCCCGGCGCCCCGATGCCCTTGGTGTGGCACTTCTCACAGGTGAATCTCGCGTGCCGGCCGGCGAGCGTGAACGGGTGCGAGAAGTGCGATGCGAACGACGTCATGGTGTGGCACTTGAGGCATGATCCGTAGTCAGAGTGCGGGCGATGATGGCAGCTGTCGCAGCTGCGGCCGGGCGCGTCGAAGCCCTTGGTGTGGCACTTCTCGCAAGGGAAGGAGGTGTGCCGGCCGGCGAGGGTGAGCGGGTGCGCCAGACGGTTCGCCCACGACGCGACGGTGTGGCAGCGCCGGCAGGCACCGCGGTCCGGGTGCGGCGGCGTGTGGCAGGCCTCGCAGCCGGAATCCGGGTGCTTGAACTTGGAGGGCGCGAAGTGCGTCGGAGCGTGACACTTCGCGCAGAGCACCACGGTGACCGACTTGTGCCGCCTGCCATGGCACGACACGCATCCGGCGGCGAAGCCAATGGAGGCCGGCGAGGATACTGTGTGGCACTGCTCGCAGGCGACGGTCTTGTGCTGCGGCCCGAGCGCGATCGGGTGCCTGAAGTTGTTCGCCCACGTGCCGTCGGTGTGGCAATCGGTGCACGCTCCCCTCTGGCTATGGGGCGGCTTGTGGCAGGTCTCGCAGGAACTCGGCGCGCGCTTGCCGTCGTGGCAGCGCAGGCAGAACGCCATGGAGGTCGGGTCCACATAAGTCCTGCCCGGGACGACGCGGTGAACGACGCGGTCGTGACACGTGATGCAGTCGGGCACCTTCGCATGCTGCGAGTGGGAGAAGAGAACCGGAGGCGCCGCCGAGGGCGCCGTCGCCGGCTCCGAGGCCACCGCGGCGACGGGCCGGACCGACGCGGCAGCCGCCGCCAGCCGGAGGATCGCGCCCGACGGTGCCACGCCCGCGGCCTCCGAGGAGGCTCCCGCATCGCTGGTCGTCGCCACGGCGCGAGCGGCGCGCAGGACGACGCGATCATAGGTCCGGCGCTGTGAGTGGCAGTCACTCTGGCTGCACGTCGAGTCGGGCACGTGCTCGGTCACGGCGATCGGTGCCTTGACCTCGCCGGTGAAGTGCACGTACACCTCGCGCAGCGCCGACCCCTTGGCCTTCACGAGCTCGACGGCGCCCGGCTTGATGTGGCACTTCACGCAGGCCACGTCGCGATGCACCGAGGCCTTCCAGGTCACGCCGTAGGGGCTCATCTCGTGGCACGCGCTGATGCAGAAGCTGGAGCGCTCCGTGTACGACGCCGCGACCAGCGATGCGGTCGCGAAGAGCACGAGAACGATGGGAAGCGCGATCAGCAGCTTGCCGTACCAGTGGTGCCAGAGCTTCCTCATCGGTGTCCCCCTGCGTGCGATTTCGAGCACGGTAGCACGCGAAACCGAGGCGTCAATGGACGGGTGGCAGGACGAAGACCCTGCCCAACGAGGCCGGCAGCTGAGCGCGTACGCGCGCGGCCGGCACGATGCGTGTCCGTCGAGGCTCGGGTATGTGGCCCCTGCCTGCCCGAGTCCCGGGCGGTGGTCCCGGCGCCGCTCAGGACCTGCCGGCGCGAAGACACACCGGCCGAGGAGGCGCGGCGAGCACCGGCTCAGGTCTCACCTGCGGCTCCCAGGGATCGGCTGTATGCAGGGATATCGTGAGCGCCGGCCGGTCAGCGGCGTCGCGCCGGAGTGCTGCCCGCGCCGGCTCGCTTCGCCGGCTTCGCGCCGGCGGCGCTGCCCGCTCATCTCCGGCAGCGGTCTGCGCCGCCGTGCCGATCGGACGGGCTTGGCGTCGGCCCGGGCGGCGACGCGCGGCGGGGACGCGAATGCCCGCCGCCTCCTGGCGGGCAGGTGACTGGCCCTACGCGGAGGTTAACCCCATGCCGAGATCGCACACATTGCCTTGCCTTCCGGACACGGTCCGCTTGCCATCCGCTTGCCTTGACCGCCCATGGCCCTGTCGGTCCCGACGTCGAATGTCGTCACCCGATGGTAGGGTCTGTAGAAGGTCGCCGGAGGCTCGAATGCGCTGGAAGTCCATCGCCGACAGTCCGCATGGTGCCGTCTTTGCGCTGCTTGGACTTGGCTCGGTCATGTGCGTCGCCCTGGTGCTGGGCCGCACGGCCTACAGTCACACGGGCCACTTCCAGTTCTTGGTCTGGAACCTGTTCCTTGCCTGGATCCCCCTCGTGCTCGCGGCGGTGATCTTCCAGATCGCCGCCCGGCGCGACGGAGCGGTGCGCCTGATCCTCGTGCCGGTGGCGCTGGTCTGGCTCCTCTTCTTTCCCAATGCGCCCTACATCGTGACCGACCTCGTCCACGTGGGCTACTTCCACGACAACGTCCCGAGTTGGTTCGACGCCATGCTGGTCGCCTGGTATGCGTGGACCGGCCTCCTCCTCGGCATCGTGTCCCTGCGTCTCATGCACGAGATCGTGGCGCGGGCCTGGGGAGCAAGGCCGGCTGGCTGTTCGTGATGCTGGTCACGATCGCGGGCAGCATCGGCATCTATGTGGGCCGCTTCCTCCGCTGGAACAGCTGGAGCCTCTTCCAGGCTCCCCTGACGCTGGCCGACGCAGGCTGGGATCGCGTCAGTCAGCCCGACGCCGGCGAGCTCATGCTCGGCTTCGCCGTCTTGTTCGCGCTGCTGTTCTTGTTCGTCTACGCCGTCGTGTACGTGCTCGCGCGGCCGCGAGGCGACGAGCCGGGACGCGACGGGGGGCGCGGCTCGGGCGACGCGGACCACCCGTCGCTCCATGGGCCGATGGGCCGCGACGTGGCCCGCTGAGCTAAGTCGTGCGGTCCGCATGGCTGTACCGCCGGGCGGGGGCTCTCAGTCAGCGAACGCGAAACCTCCCGCCAACACGCCTTCGCATGTAGCGACGACGTCGGCGTCGAACTTGGTGCCGGTGTGCTCTCGGATCTCGGCGAGCGCCGCCTCCATGCCGAGCGCCGCGCGGTAGGGCCGGTGCGAGGACATCGCCTCGATCACGTCGGCGACGGCCAGGATGCGAGCCTCGGTCATGATCTCCTCGCCCTGGAGGCCGCGCGGGTAGCCGGAGCCGTCGAGGCGCTCGTGGTGCTGCCGCACCATCTCGGCCACCGGGGAGCCGAAGTCGACGTCCGCGAGGATGTCGAAGCCGGTCGCGGGGTGTGCCTGGATGATCTGGAACTCGATCGTGCTGAGACGGCCGGGCTTGGAGAGGATCTCCGCAGGCACGGCGATCTTGCCGACGTCGTGGATCGTGCCGGCGAGGCGCAGTGCCCCGAGTTCTTCGCCCGTCATGCCCATCTCGGCGCCGATCGCGGTCGCCAACTCGCCCACGCGGCGCTCGTGCCCGGCGGTGTAGGGGTCGCGGGACTCGACCATGTGGCTCATGGCCAGCACGGCGCCCTCGACGGTGCGCTGCAGTTGCTCCGCGTGAAGGCGCACCGCCTCCTCCGCCTGCCTGCGCTGGGTGATATCGCGGCCGACGCCCAAGATCCCGATGAGCCGCCCGTCGCTGTCGTGTACGGACGTCTTGATCGTCTCCAACGTCTCCTCGTGGCCGTCTTCCGCGAAGATGACCTCCTCTTCGTTCTTGGTCGGGACGGCGGCCGCCATCGCTGCTCTGTCATGCTGCCGGAACGAGTCCGCCTGCTCTGCGCCGATAAAGTCGTAGTCGGTCTTCCCGATGATGTCGTGCTCCGCCGCGCCGAAGAAGCTCTCGAAGCGCGGGTTGCACGACAGGTAGGCGCCCTCGGGATCCTTCAGCCACACGAGATCCGGCAGGGTGTCGATCAGTGTTCGCAGTTGCGCTTCGCTGCGGCGCACCCTCTCCACGGCCAGCTTGCGCTCGGTGATGTCGTGGACGACCGAGAGGACGCACGCCTCTCCCTGGACCTCCATGGCCCGCGCCGAGTGGGCGCCCGTGATCAACGTGCCGTCCTTGCGTCGCAGCATGGTCTCGAAGCTGATCTCGTCCGACGCCGCCAGGCTGGCGACGAAAGCGGCGCGCGCTTGGGGATCGGCCCAGATCGAGAGCTCCGCGGTGGTCTTGCCGACGGTCTCGGCGCGCTCGTAGCCGAGCAGGCGCGTGAAGCCCTCGTTGACCTCGAGCAGCATGCCGTCGCCGAGCCGCGTGATGGCCATGAGGTCGGGGGAGGCGTCAAAGGCGGCAGAGAATTTCTCCTTGGACTCGCGCAGGTCGCGTTCGGCGCGCACCTGCTCGCTGACGTCGTGGGCGATGATCGTGATTCCCGTGATCTCGCTCGCGGCATCGCGCAGCGGGGAGAGCGAGAGCACGACGTCGATCTGACTGCCGTCCCGGCGCAGGTGCTGGGTCTCGAAGCCGAAGCCGCGCTCGCCTTGCAGCATGCGCTTGATGAGCGCCTTCGTCTCACCCTCGTGACCCGGCGCCATCAGGATCGTCCCGTTGCGTCCGATCGCCTCCTCTCGCCGAGTAGCCGTAGAGGGCCTCAGCGGCGGCGTTCCAGCTGATGATCGCGCCCTCCAGGTCGCGCGAGAAGACGGCGTCATGCGAGGAGGCGGCGATGAGCGCCAGGCTGGGCCACCTGCCGCCGCGCCTCCTGCGCCTCGGCGGCGTTCGCGGGCGGCGGCGAACACGGCGCGCAGCTCTCCGCGAGCGTCGCGGTAGACAGCGGCGTTGTACTCGACTGCAGTCAGGCTGCCGGAGACGTGGCGCAGCGCCAGCGGATAGTCGCTGAGAAGGCCCTCCTGAAGGGCCAGCTCGTAGGCCGCCCGCGCCTTCTCGGGCTCGCTGAAGCAGTCCGCGAAGTCGCTGCCGATCAGCTGGTCACGGGGGATGCCGACGGCCTCCACTGTGGCCGCATTCACCTCGGTGATCCTGCCCTGCGGGTCGATGCTGACCAGAGGGTTACGGCTGACCTCGATGAGGCTGCGGGCGTACTGGTTGAGCTCGTCGCCCTCGTCATGAGCACTCCCGGTGAACGCAGTAGTCGCGAGTCACCATCCACGGGCATCATCCCCCTGCGACGTCCGTCGTCACTCCCCTGGGGCTGCGTCGCGCGCTTCCAATGGCACAACCACCCACCCGGAAACGCGGATCATGGGGCTTGTTGCCTCACCCTCTGATCCCTGAGTATGCGCCTTCTGCATGCCGAGGGCAACGGTCCTTACCTTGACACCCGGGGGGAATGAGAGCAAATTCGTAAGGATAGTGTCACCACGGACCGCCTTGGGCCTGAAGCCGACTCACCGCGATCCGCCGATCTCCACGATGGCGGTGAGTGACGAAGAGGCTCGTATCGGACCGAGTTGCACGTGCCACGAGCGGATTGAGAGCCACCGCGGATCCCACTGACGACTGTGGTCATGGGAAGCGCGCCCCGAACGCCCCCTTGAGTGTCGATGTGATCCTCAGCGATTGCGTCGTCTCCGGCCGCAGCGTCGGCGAGGCAAGGAAGCCGTGGATCGTGGGTCCTGCTGCCGTGGACGCCGCCCTCGACTGCGATGCGGTCACCCTGCGCTGCGGACTTCACACGTTGCATTTCGAGAAGAGGTCAACGGCCCTCCGTGATGTCGAGCTCCGCGTGAGCCACGTCGAGGACTGCGCCTGTGATGGTGGCAGTGGTGTCCCGGGGCACGATGCCGGCGAGGCTCGCTCGATCGAGAGACTGGTCCCCGCGGTGACCCACGTTCTTGATGAGGCGACGCGCGCCGGCATCGAGAAGGCACGGCTCCACGCCGTCGGCCGTGCCTTGTTCGCACACGTCGCGCGACGTCTTGCCGGTCTTGAGGATCAGTCCCGTGGCGGCCCGGCACCGCGGCTCGGTGGACTTAGAAGTAGCTACAACCGCAGGGCCGAGGTCCATCGCCGAGGGCGCGTCTGCGAGAGACCTGGCTGTGGGACCGTGCTCTCCATCTACAATCCGTCGCGCTCGTGCGCTCTTCACATGGGCGTGATCGCGTGACGTCCAGCGGCGATCGTCCCTAGGTCCTGAAGCTCATCGCAGGCGCCCGCTCGCCGCTGCGCCGAGGCGGCGTCACCTGCCGCGTCGGGCGCTCAGTCGATGACCGGCGGTATGACGCCTTCCTCGACGGGCGCGCCCGCGATGCGGCGCCCCCGGGCGACCCCGTACGCAGCCAGCACCGCCAGCGCGGCGATGATGAGACCCATCCCGACCGCCTCTGCTGCGGCGGGCTGCTCTCCCAGTTGGACCCAGGATGCCGTCACGCCGACCACGGGGACGGCCAGCGTCCCCATCCCGGCGGCGCTGGCGGGCAGGGAGCGCAACGCGAACGTCCAGAGGACCCAGCACAGGCCGCTGGAGAGAAGCACCACATACGTGAGGCACGCGATGAACGTGCCCGTCCACTGGGGCCACCCGCTCTGCGTCAGCGCGGCGATCAGGACGAGAGGAAGGGCGCCGAAGGCGATCTGCCAGGTGGTCAGCGAGAGCAGGTCGACGTGGGTCCGGCGCTGCAGAAGCTTGATCAGCAGCGACCCACCTGCCCAGGAGAGACCGGCGGCACAGGCCAACACTCCGCTGAGTGCTCCGCCGATGTCCCACGGGCGCACGACGAGGACGAGGCCGGCGAACGCGAGCGCCACGGCCGGCCACTGGAGGCCGCGGAGCCGCTCGCCGAGGAAGAGCCAGGCGAGGAGCAGCAGCCAGAACGGCATCGTGTACGCCAGCACCGAGACCTTGCCGGCGCCTCCGACGCTGAGCGCGACGGTGGCGAGGATGTTGAACAGCGAGGTCTGCAGAAGGCCGATCAGCACCGTCAGCCCCAGGGGCGGGGGCCGCAGCGGTCGATGCGTGACGCGGAGCACGGTGAAGAAGCAGACGGCACACAAGGCCGTGACGAGGGCCATGAAGGTGAACGGTCCTGCGTACTCGAGCGCGACCTTGATCACGACCCAGCTGTAGCCCCAGACCGGCGCGATCGCAGCCAGAGACAAGACGCCCAGGTCGCGAGCGTGGTTCCGGCGGGCGTCGGTCATGGGTGCATGCTAGCCGACGCGCAGAGGAACTCCCAGCGGGCCGGCCTGCGACTTGATCGGCACTCTGTGATCGGCGCTCTGTGGCCCGTCTCGCAGCGGCTTCAGCCACGACCGGGCGTGGCCCCTGGCGCAGATCGAGAAGCGTGCGGTAGCCTTGAGGGCGGGATTGTCAACGTGAGGGTTGACCGACCGACCGCGGAAAGGTCCTCGCGGTGCCGGTCGGGGACTCCAGGGAAGGCCCGGGTGAGCAGACGCGACCGCGCTCAGAGCGGCAGCGAGCGGATGTGGACGATGGCCCGGAGAGCGGGCCGGCGTCTGCGGCTCGAAGGTCGTGGGCGAGGCATCGCACCTGCATTGGTCGTCGTCATGCTGACGCTCCTGGCGTCACTCGCCGTTGCGGCGTGCAGTGCGGACCCCGGGGTCGGCTCCGGCAGCAGCGGCGGTCCTGTGGCGAGCGACCAGGGGACGGCGACAACGACGGCGACGCCGACGGCCGAGGCGACGAAGAAGCCCGAGAAGGCGACGCCAAAGCCAACGTCGTCCTCGAGGGCCGCCCCGGCACCGGCCAAGAGCTCTGCGACCAAACCGGCGACCACGATCGTCTTCGTCGATGTCGGCCAGGGCGACGCCATCATCATCAAGTCCGGGAGGTGGACCGGGCTCATCGATGGCGGACCCGCCGGTTCCGAGGGGGCGATCGAAAGCTCGCTGGACAAGCTTGGCGTCAGCCGTCTGGATGCCGTCGTCGTGACGCATCCCCATGCCGATCACACCGGCGGACTTTCGGGTGTCGCCTACGACTATCGGCCGCAGCAGGCCTATGTGGGCGAGGGGGCGGGGAGCGCCGGCTCGGCTCTGCGCAGCGTCGGAGCCGGCATCAAGAAGGTGCGCCGGGGCGCGACGCTGCGCTTCGGCGCCCTGAGCGCCAAGGTCCTCAGCCCCGGGGCGCTCTCCGGAGACGCCAACGAGGACAGCGTCGTCCTGCTTGTCGACGCGGGCGGCAAGCGCTTCCTGTTCACCGGTGACTGCACCGGCGCCAACGAGTCGCTCGTGGGCAGCATCTGCGCCCGTGGCCCGCCGCTCTACCTGCTCAAGGTCGCACACCACGGCTCGCGCTACTCGACCTCATCCACCTTCCTCGCCGAGACCGACCCCAGGTTCGCGGTCATCAGCGTCGGCCACAACTCCTACGGCCACCCCACTCCAGAGACCATCTCGGCGCTCAAGGCCGACGGCACGCGCATCTACTCGACGCAGAAGAACGGCACCATCACGCTCACCGTCTCCGCCTCCGGCGGCGTCTCGTGGGCGTTCTCCAGGTCCTCGACGCCGGTGACGAGTGCAGGCCGCTCGTCGAGCGCGGGAGGGGGCAGCACTAGTTCGTCGAGCAGTTCGTCGAGCAGTTCTCGGTCAAGCAGTTCGGGCAGCGGCAGTGGCAAGGTGTACATCACCGAGACGGGAGAGTGCTACCACCGCGGCGACTGTCGCTACCTCTCGCACAGCAAGATCGCGATCTCGCTCAAGGATGCGAAGGCCCAAGGCTATCGGCCCTGCAGCGTTTGCGACCCGCCCCAATGAAGCCTCAGGCCCGCCGACGACAAGAGACCTCCCCCGGCGGAGCGTTCCCCTCAGATCCGAGACAGGAGTGAGACGATGTCTGTTGATGACAGGACCCAAGACGTCACCTCGGCGACCAGCGAAGTGTGGGGCAAGCACGTCCCCGTTCCGGGGACACCAGAGGGATTCACGGCTCGCACGACCTACCCGACGAACCCCGATGGGGTCGAGGTGATGCTCGAGCGCTGGCAGGCGGGCACCGAAGAGCCGCCGCACTTCCACCCGGGCGACGACATGACGGTCGTCGTGGAGGGAAGGATCTCGGTCCAGTTCTATCGCAAGCAAGGCAGCGCATTGGTCCCCGATGGAGAGAGAAACCTTCTCGACAGCGGCGATGTCGGCTACATCCGCGCCGGGCGCGTCCACGACGCCAAGTACATCGATGCGTGCCGGCTGGTGTATGTGCACGATGGGGCCTTCGCATTCCATCTCGCAGATGCCAAGGTGGGCTGAGCAGACGGGGCCTCTCCCGTGAGAGCGTGACGCAGCCGCTGCCGTGGCCTCCTGCGCCCGATCGGGCCCTTCACAACTTCGGCAGAATCCGTTCATCAGTTCTTCGAATCCCGCTGGTACCGTTCAAGTCAGGAGGCCGCCGACGCGAGAGGGCGGCGGTGACAAGATCGACGAGAGGAACGTGATGAGAGGCAAAGTTCTTTGGATCACCGGGGCGGCCATCGTCCTCGTGCTCAGCGTGGCTTCCGTCGCCTTTGCGGCGACGCAGGAGCGGTCGACCAGCGCGCCGGCGCCGCAGGCGCGCGGCGCCGCCGGCGCCGCCCTGCTGGACGATCCGGCCGCGGCCGCCGACCTCCAGGCGCTGCGCACCGAGCACCAGGCGGACATGCAGGCCTGGTTCGACAAGTACGGCGCCGACCCGACCACGCCCGCGGCCCAGGCCGCTCTGGCCGAGCTGCGCACGGAGCACCAGAGCGACATGCAGGCCCTGCTCACGAAGTACGGCGTCGACGCGAGCCTGTGCTCCGGCGGCGGCTACGGCGGCGGCATGATGGGCGGCGGCGCCGGCAGCGGCATGGCGGGCGGCTACGGTCGCGGCATGGGCGGCACTGGCTGCGGTCTGCTGCAAAGCAACTAGTCGGACGCTCTCAAGAAGGATGTGCGTGATGGCGAGGCGGGCCGCCCCAGGCGGCCCGCCTCGCGCGTCTCTGCTCCCCCGACTCTGGGCTCGGTCGGGCCACCCGAAGCCCCCGCGCGCTATACTTGTCTGCCTTGTGGGCAGGCCGCGCTAGCGACTTCAATGCCCCTATGTGGACCACGCGCAAGATCGCTGAGGAGATCGAATCCGCTGGGGATCGACCGCGATCACGCTGAGCCGGAGGACGTCGCCGAGTGGGTACCGAACCAGAACAGGATCGCCCGCCGGTGATCGCAATGATCGGCATGGCGACGGTTGACTACCTGTACGTGCTCGACGACTATCCGGAAGCAGACTCGGTGACCCGTGCCCAGGAGCACCGGACGGTGGTAGGGGGGCTGGCCGGTCGGAGCGCTATCGCTGCGATGAGGCTGGGGGGCACGATCAGGCTCCTGGCGGCGTGCGGGACCGGCGCGCATGCTGAGGTCCTGAGGGCGGGATTGGCCGCCGAGGGCGTGGAGTGCACCTGGGTCGCGTATGACCAGCCCTCGCAGCACTCGGCGGTCGTCCTTGCGCGGGGGGATGCGACTCGAACGATCATCTGGCTGCCGCAACCGATGGCAGACGCGCGCATGGTCGAGCGACTGCCGGATCTTCTCGACGGCGTCGACGTAGCGCTCCTGGACTCGACCGATGAAGTCTTGGCGGCAGCGGCGCTCGACGAATGTGAGAAGCGAGGGGTGACGACCGTCATCGACACCGGGTCCGGGCGGCCCTGGACGGGGGGCCTGCTGAGCCGTGTGGATCACGTGATAGCGCCCGAGAAATACGTGCTCACGGTGACGGGACACCCGACAGAACGGGCTGCCGTGGAACTCTGGGGCGACTCCTGCCGCGCGGTGTTCGGGGTGACTCAGGGGCCGAGGGGCGGGGTATTCACGACCGGCAAGGAGCCCGAGCATCTCGAGCGATGGGATGCTGCTCCGGTCACCGCGGTGGATTCCTGTGGAGCCGGCGACACCTTTCATGGCGCCTACGCCTGGGCGGTCGCCAAGGGTCTGTCGCCCGCCGAGTGCTTCGACACAGCTGCCTGGTCTGCGGCACTGAAGGTCTCGCAGCTCGGCAACGAGGGCATCCCGACGCTGGATCAGCTGGAGAACGCACGCAGGTCGAGCCACGCCGGCAAGCGCGTTTGACACCCTGGGCGACCACAGCGCGCCGGTCGCCGCAACCATCCGGCGGCCCAAATTGCCAGTGATGGGCCAGGCCGGGATCGTCTGAGCTCCCCGGGGCACATTCTTCCCTCGCGGACCGCAAGCTCAACTGAGAGCGCTGCTCAGCACCACGCGCCCGGCGAGTACCCCTCAAGACGCAAGAGACGGACAGACCGTTGGATGGACGGTTCCCGTGATGCCGGTGACGCGGCCGCTCGCACGTTGGCGCAGTCAGCTCAGTCACTCACTCGCTGCCATCGCTGCGACGAGCGGTGTGTAGGGCAGGTTGTGAGCCTCTGCCACCGATGCAAGCGTGAGCTTGCCGCGGTACGTGTTCACGCCCAGAGCCAAGGCCGGATCGTCCTTCACCGCCTGCTCGAAGCCTTTCGTTGCGACTTGCACGGCGTAGGGCAACGTCACGCCGGTCAGCGCCAGCGTCGAGGTGCGCGCGACCGCCGCCGCCATGTTCGTCACGCAATAGTGCACTACGCCATCGACGACGTAGGTGGGATCGGAGTGGGTGGTCGGCCTTGAGGTCTCGAAGCAGCCTCCCTGGTCGATGGCTACGTCGACGAGAACCGAGCCGGCGCGCATGTTCTTGAGCATCGCGCGGGTGACCAGGTGCGGCGTCTGTGCACCTCCGGGAGCAAGGACCGCGCCGATGACCAGATCGGCGCCGTCGATGGCATGCTCGACGGTCGACTCGTCGGAGAGCATCGTCTCGACGCGGCCCTGGAAGATATCGTCGAGGTAAGCCACGCGGTCCGCGTCCTTGTCGAGCACGATGACGCGCGCGCCCATGCCGACGGCCACCATGGCGGCGTTGGTGCCCACGGTGCCGCCGCCGATGATGACCACCTTCGCGGGCGGCACTCCGGGTACTCCGCCGAGGAGCACGCCCGAACCGCCCAGGTTCTTCTGCAGGGCCGTCGCGCCGGCCTGGATCGCCAGCCTCCCGGCCACCCGACTCATAGGCGCCAGGAGCGGGTGACCGGCGGGGGTCTCGACCGTCTCGTAAGCGATGGAGCGGATCTCCGACTTCAGTAGCTCTTCCGTGAGGTCCTTCTCGAAGGAGGTCGCGAGGTGCAGGTAAGTCATGAGTATCTGCCCCTGCTTGAACTTGGGCCACTCGGCCTGCAGCGGCTCCTTGACCTTGACGATCATGTCGGCCTTCTCCCAGGCCTGATCGCGCAGAGCGATGGTCGCGCCCGCTTTGGCGTAGGCGTCGTCGTAGAAGCCTGAGCTCAAACCGGCTCCCGCTTCGACGACCACGTTGTGACCGCGGCGGATCATCTCGCGCACTCCTATTGGCGCCACGGCCACGCGGTACTCGCCATCCTTGATCTCCTTCGGTACGCCAATGATCATGACACTCCCTTCGGATGCTGAGCGATGCCGGTCGGCGATTGTCGGGCCGGTCTTGTCACGTGTGTTCGCGCTATGATAGTGGCACAGTCGGCGGAGGCAAGCGAGGACCCTCGGACCCTCATTCGGAGGTCTTGCGCGTGCGGTCCGGGCACGTGGTCGGCATTCAGGAGTCCTTGTGCGTTCGCTGAGGAGGCCGCGTGATCGCCTCACTCGAGCGCCAAGGCCAGCGCTCCGTCCTGATCGCCCCGGCGACGCGGGGCGCGGAGCTGAGGGGCGTCGCACTCCTCTGCGACGACTGACGCGTTGCCGTATGCCGGCTCCTGGCACGCAAGGGACCATCTGAGCTCACACGCTGCACGCGTCTGTTTGCGAGCCACCTGCTCAGTAGTGCCCGTCCGCCTGCTTCGCGCTCTTGCGACGCTCCATGATCGATTCGAGCAGAGGCGTCACCACGAGCCGGATGGCCATCTCCATCTTGCCTCCCGGGACGACGATACAGTTCGGCCGCGACATGAAGGAGTCGTGGATCATGGCCAGCAGGTAGGGAAAGTCGACGCCTGTCGGGTCACGAAATCGGACGACGAACAGCGACTCGTCCAAGGTCGGGATGTCGCGGGCTACGAAGGGGTTCGACGTGTCGACCACGGGTACGCGCTGGAAGTTGACGTGGGTATGCGAGAACTGGGGCGTGACGTAGTGCACATAGTCGTGCATGCGCCGCAGGATGGTGTCCGTTGCGGCCTCGACCGAGTAGCCTCTCGCGCGCGTGTCGCGGTGGATCTTCTGGATCCACTCCAGATTGACGATGGGCACCACGCCGATGAGCAAGTCGACGTACCGGGCGACGTTGATGCCCTCGGCGCGAACGCCGCCGTGGAGGCCCTCGTAGAAGAGCACGTCGGTGTCGTCCGGAAGCTCTTCCCACGGGGTGAAGGTGCCCGGCTCGTGGCCGAGGGTGACCGCTTCCTCTTCGTTGTGCACATAGAATCTGCGCTTCCCGGTCCCGGAGTCCCCGTAGGTGCGGAACAGTGCTTCCAGTTCTTGAAACAGATTGGCTCGCGGTCCGAAATGGCTCACCGCACGGTCGCCCCTGCTCTCCGCCTCCGCGATGGCCTCCTTCATCTCCTCACGATCGTATCTGTGGAAGCTGTCCCCCTCGATGACCGCTGCGCGGATGCCCTCGCGATGGAAGATGTGCTCGAAGGACGTCTTGACGGTGGTCGTACCGGCCCCGCTGGAACCGGTGACGGCGATCACGGGGTGTTTGACAGACATGCGCCTCCTCCTTGCCGGAGTCTCAGGTGACGCCGAGGACCGAGCGCCAGTCCGGATACAGCGCGTCGGCGTCGCCGGGGAATGACGCGAAGGCGCGCGCCAGCTCGCGGTGCTCCCTCGCGTACTCGAGCAGGTCGACGCCCTCCGACCAGGCGTCCACCGCCTGGCGCAGCGAAAGGGCACCGGCGACCGGCCCGTCGAGGTGGCCGAACGCTCCTCCGCCCGAGGTCTGCACGACGTTGGCGTGGCCGAGGTTCCCGAAGAAGCCGGGCAGGCGCAGGGCGTTCATCCCGCCCGAGATCATAGAGCTTGTGGCCTTCATCCCCAGCCACTCCTGGTGGTAGAAAGGCCCGTCGGCCGAGTCGCGCTCGATCATGTACGCGATCGCCCGGTCTTCCGGGTCGCCCTCCATCTTGCCGAAGCCCATCGTCCCCGTGTGGATCCCGGAGGCTCCCTGCAGCCGCGCCATCTTCGCGAGGACGAAGGCGGTGTAGCCGCGCTGCGACTGCGGCGACGTCACGGCGCCGTGACCGGCGCGGTGATAGTGCAGGAACTGGTCCGGGAAGCGGCGCCGAGCCGTCGTAACGGCCGCAGGGCCGCCGACGTAGCCGTCCACGAGAAAGGCGACGTGGTCCTCGTTTCCGACGAACGCCTCGAGCACCGCCTCACCGCGGGCCACTATCTCAGCCGGGTCGTCGGCGGTGATGTTGGCTGAGAAGAGCTTGGCCTCACCGGTCTCGTCCTGGGCGCGTTGCAGGGCACCCGCCACGAGGCGCATGGTCTCCCGGTACGGTGAAAAGACCTGATTGCCCTGGGGCTCATCGTTCTTGACGAAGTCGCCGCCGAGCCAGAACTGGTAGCAGGCGTTCGCGAACAGCTCCGGCCGCAGCCCGAGCTTGGGCTTGATGATCGTGCCGACGATCATCCCGCCATTCTCGAGTGGGCGGCCGAGGATGCGCCAGAAGTCCTCGATGTTTCTGGCCGGTCCGTCGAACTGCTGCAGGTACGCGGGCGGGACGTAGAAGTCGTGCATCTTCGCATACTCGACGTCGCCCATGCCCTGGTTGTTGCCGATGGTCAACGTGAGAAAGGAGACGATCATCGCCTTGCCGTCGGTGATGTTGCTGTCGAACAGCTCAAGCGGGTAGGCGATCTTCACCACTTCGTCGGCCTCGTGCGCCTCGTAGACGATGGCGTCCACGGAGCGCGTGAAGTCGTCGGTGGTGGAAACCTCGACGTTGGTGCCGGTGGAGGACTCCGCAGCGAAGTGCGCCGCGGTGGCGAGATAGTCGTGGCCGGCCTTGGGCTTCATGCGGTAGGCGCAGAGGACGTGACGCCCTGCCTTGATGAGGCCGGCTTCGCTGAGAGCGAGATCGGCGTAACGGCCGGATTGGTCCACCTTCTGCCTCCTGGCTGCACGGAAGCCGCGCAAGCGGGATGCTCCCAGCGACCTCCCGTTTCGGGGGTTCTTCTGATGTGCCCGCGCCGCGGCGCCCCGCAAACGTCGGGCTGTGCGTTAGCGAGCTCCCTCGTCCATCCGTCAACTCCGCGTCCTCGCACCAGACTCCGTCGGCGTGGCTACCGCAACCGACTTCACTCCGCTGCGCGGGCACTCGAGGTAGTCCGCGGCGGCTCCTCGCGAGATGAGCGAGCCGCATCGGAGCCCTTCCGGACCGTCTCGTTCGCCTGGTGTTTGCAGACCCGGCGGTCTGAGGCCGCGGGCCGGGCCTCCAGGCGTCTGAGAGCACGGCAGCTTGCGCCTCCAGAAGGCGGAGATCGCCCTCTTGGAATCGCACCCTGCCTAGTCTTCGCTCGGGCCATCTGCTAGAAGGGGGGGCGATGGGCAACGAGACCAAGATCCTGGATGCGCTGAACTCAGCACACGGTCCGCTCTGCGATGACTGCATCACTGCGGTCGTGGGTTGGAGCGATCGCCAGCAGGCGCACTCCGTGGGTTCCAGGATGGCTGAGAGGAACACCATCGTGCGAGCGCACGGTGTCTGTTCGCAGTGCGGTCGCCGCAAGATCGTGAACGGGCGACCATTGGCGCCTGTCGGACAGGCGGGGCCGCAGACCGCCGACACGCCCGACGACAGCAAGGCCAGGATCGTCGACCTGCTGCGAGCCGGGCAGCTGGACCGTGAGGCGATAGCCGCTGAGTTCGGTGTGTCTCCCGGCCTGGCCAGCACGGTCAACGCCCAGGCAACGATGGACGCGTACGCCGATGGGGCGGTCGCCGGGGAGGCGGAAGAGCTCACTGAGGCATCCGAGGTGACGACGGGCCTTGAGCGCGACCTTCAGTCGGCTCTGCGCGCGGACGTGGAGCAGCTCGAACCGGGGCTGCGGATCGCCGACGAAGGCCGCGCGCGTGTGACCGACGCCGGCCGTATCGCCATCACTGCAGAAGACGCGAAAGGCTTGACGGTCGTCATTGACTTGAAGGCGGGGATCGCCGCGCCGGCCGCACTCACGCGGCTACTCGCCTGCATGGGCGCCGTGGCCGGACAAGATCAGTCGGGAATCCGAGGGATCTTGATCGCCGGCGAGTTCCACCCGAGGGTCGTGTCCGCAGCCAGGGCGATCCCCAATGTCGAACTGCGTCGCTACCGCTACAAGTTCATGTTCGAAGCCCTGGAGTAGCCACGGCTTCTCCACGATGTGTCATCGCTCATCTCCACAGGGAGACACTCGTCGTCGGGCGTCAATCTGCTGAGGGTGTACGCAGGCGGTCGCGGAGTTTCTCGGCCACATCGACCACCTCCATGGCGCTCCCGCCGTGAGTCCCGGCCGCGTCCAGCAGCATCGTGAGGCAGTGCGGGCAGGCGACCGCGACCTCTTCAGCGCCAGTGGCCGCGAGTTCCTCGTAGCGGATGGCACTGATGCGCTTCTCCTCGTGCTCGAACCGGTAGAAGCTGTTGGCCCCACCGCCGCCGCAACAGAACGTCCGTACCCCGGATCGCCGCGGCAGCACTGCCTGCGGGCCGATCATCTCCAGGGCTGCTCTGCTCGGACGTCCGGCGCGGGCCAGGTTGCACGGTTCGTGGTACGCGACCCTGCCGCCCTCCGCGGGGCCGACGTGGAGACGCCCCGCGGCGACCAGCTCGGCGAGCAGCTCGCTGTGGTGCAGCGCCGGGATGCTGAAGCCGAGCGCCGGGTACTCGTATAAGAACGTGTTGAGGCCGTGCGGGCAGTGCGTGACGATCTTGCTCGCGCCGGTCTCCTTGATCATCTCGATCGCCGTCAAAGCGAGCATCTGGAAGCGACCTTCCTCACCAAGCCGCTTGGCCGGCTCTCCGCAGCACGGCTCTGCGGGGCCCAACGTGAGGAAGCTCACGCCGGCAGCTCGAAGCAGGTCCATCGTAGCCTGTGCGACTCGGCTGGAGCGCTCGTCGTAAGCCGCGCCGCAGCCGATCCAGTACAGGTACTCGGGCGGTTCAGCGAGTTGCGACACACCGAAGGTGATCTCTTCGGCATAAGGCAGTTGCGTCAGCCACGCAGCGCGCTCGTGGGAGGGTAGGCGGTATGGATTGGAGTTGCGGTCGAGCGCCTGCAGAACGGCGGTCTTCTGCTCGTCGAGACGGTTCTCTTCGATGAGAGCCCTGCGGAAGTCGAGGATGTAGTCCACGTGACGGATCCGCGCGGGGCACGCCTGCTCGCAGGCGTAGCAGTTCGTACACGCCCACGCCGCGTCCTCGAAGTCAGCCGCCGGAAGCGCGGCTGCCGTCGCCCCCAAGTTGGTGCCCAGCGAGTGCTGGATGTTCTGCACCAGGTCGCGTGGCGACAGCGGCCTCCCGGCTGCGTTGGCCGGGCACTCGGCGTGGCAGCGGCCACAGGCGACGCAGGCGTCGGCGGAGAGCCTATCGGGCGGCTCGATCGCCTGTGTGGTCGTCGTGCCGGCCGCCAACTCCACATCCTCCTCTGACTCCAGCGCCTCGCTGAGGTCGAACGGAGTAGTGAGCCTGGTCCGCGGGCGGTCTGGGTCATGGGTCACGACCGAGAGGGGCAAGATGAACAGGTGTGAGAAGCCGGTCCACGCCAGGGCCACGATGAGGCTGAAGGCGATTGACGCGTGCAGCCACCAGACTACTTGATAGACCTCGACCCCGGAGCCGTCGGCCAGTCCGCCCAGGAGATGCGACAGCGACCAGCCCACGAACGCTGCGCCCGCCCACTCGTTCGGGTGCGCGGCGATTCGATACGCCTCCAGGCCGAATCCAGAGAGCGCCATGAAGAGCAGGCCGGCGAGGACGAGGTTCGTCGAGCGCTTGCGCGTCAAGTACTCAGGCTTCATGACGAAGCGCCGCCACATGGCGATGGCGATGCCGATGACGAGCGCAAGCCCGGCAAGGTCCAACACGCCCTCGAAGACGACGTAGAACAGCCCGCCCAGCACGGGGTGACCGAACCAGCGAAGGATGTCCTCGTACACGACGACGATGGCGGTGCCGATGAACAGCAGGACCACGCCATAGAATATCGGCAGGTGCAGCGCGGCCGGCAGCCTGCGCTCAACGACCTTCGCCTGGACCGCGACGTCGCGCGCCATGCGCGAGAGTCGTGGCCGCCACGGCAGCGCCGTCTCGTTCAGCGCCGCCAGGAGGCCCTGCCCGCGGCTGCGATAGCTGCGGACGCGGCGGAGGAACCCCCAGGCGAGCAGCACGACCACCAAGGCCACGCACGAGTACATGGCGATGAGTGTGGCCGTGCGGGGCAGGAACGGCAGGTACTCTCGCATGTAGTCGATGTCCACGGTGTCGCTCCCACTCAGGATCAGTCGCCGAGCGCGGTCACGAGTTCCGGGATGAATCTGTAGAGGTCGCCGACCACGACGTAGTCGGCGCTGCGCACGATCGGCGCGCGCGCGTCGTTGTTGACGGACACGACGATCCTGGCGCCCTTGACTCCGGCGAGGTGCTGAACCTGTCCCGAGATGCCGAGAGCCACGTACAGGCCCGCGGTGACCGACGTGCCGGTGAGCCCCACCTGCCGCTCCTGCGCCAGCCACTTGAAGTCCTCGGCGATCGGGCGCGAGCAGCCAAGTTCGGCACCGAGGCGCCGCAGCAGCGGCTCCACCAGCTTCAGGTCCTCGGCCTTCGCGAAGCCGCGGCCCACGGCGACCACCGTGGCGGCCGCGGAAAGGTCAACGGTCTGGGCGACCGACTCTTCCGAGACCAGCGTGATCTCGTGCGCAGGTGCCGGCAGCTGGCGACGCTCGACCGTGACGGCTGCGCCTGTGGTCTCTCCCTCGAACTTGAGGGAGGTGAACAGGCACACGGCGGGCGCTGCGAGCAGCGTGATGTCGCCTTCCGCCACGCCGCCGTAGACCGAACGCCTTGCGACGAGGCGGCCGTAGGCGTCACGCCGCAGTGTGTCGCACATGCTGGCGCACGACCCTCCGCGAGCAGCCGCTACGCGTCCGGCAGCCTCACGGGCCGCCGGGGCATCGGCGAGAAAGACTCCGTCGGCTCCGTTGCCGAGGGCGTCGAGCAGGGCGGCCGCCCAGGCGTCCCCCCGGAGCCATGCCCCCACACCGTGGTAGACGAGGAGCGTGTCGACGAGCCCACCCAGCTCAGTCGCGAGTTGCTCCGGAGTGGCGTCGACAGGAGCGAGACTCGCACTCTCCGCACTGAGGGCGACGGCCTCGACGCGCCCGTCCGCACCCGCGAGCTCCCTGGCGGCGGACGCCACGCGCTGCAGGTCCGAGGTTGAGGCGGCGCTGACCACGAAACGGGCGGCCATCACAGCACCCCCTCTTGCGTGAGCGCCTCCACGAGCCTGACGGCATTCTCCGGTGCCGTCCCTTCCAGCACGATCCTCTTTCGTTCGACGGCGCCGGACGTGCAGGCGACGAGCTGTGCGCTCGGGGTGAGTTCGGGTGCTTCGGCAGGCAGGCCGGCGCTGCTCAAGGACACCTTGGTGATGCGGTCGGCCTTGACCTTCAGGACCCGCATCACGGTGGGCAGACGCGGCACGTTCATACGCGAGTCGATGCCCAGGACGCACGGCATAGGCACCTTCAGCGTGCGTCGCACGTCCCCGGCGTCGACGACCGCCTGCACCCAGTCGTCGCCCGTGTGCACCTCGATGACGGGGCCGAGATACGGGATTTCCAGCAGTTGCGCGAGAGCGGGCGCCGTGACGCCATTGTAGCCGTCCTCGGAGACGAGGCCGCACATGATGATGTCGGGTGCCTCGAGCACTTCGAGGACCTTGGCCAGTACGCGCGCCGTGCGCAGCGGGTCGAAGGGATCGTCCCACCCGCCCTCGATGAGGTAGCCCTTGTCGGCGCCCATGGCTACTGCTTCCTTGAGCGTCTTGACGGCGGCCTCCCCACCCACCATGAGGACATCCAGATCGACGAACTCGCCGGTCTCCTTGAGGGTGACGGCCGCTTCCAGGGCGTTCCGGTCGTAGTCGCTGATCTTGGTGGGCAGATCGCGCAAGACGACCTCATCTCGCTCGACATCCCAACGGATCTCGGTGGAGTCGACGACGTGCTTTGCGCACACGATGATTCTCATAGCGCTCCCATGAACGATCGCTGTGAGGCCGAAGCACCGGAAAAGCCGCGTGAAATCGATTCCGCCGGCCTTCGTACCCGGCTGCCTTGCCTCACGCCTTGGGCTCCCACTCGCCCTCAGGCGGTGGAAGGATCTCATGCGCGAAATGCCGGTGATACCAGTCCAGATGGATGTTGCGGGCGCGCACGATGCGCTCCCGTTCGCCTTCGTTCATCTCCTGCTGCTTGATGTACTTGTCCATGCGCGTGGGCAGGATCTCGATCTCGCCGTACTTGTACAGGACGTCTTCAGCCATGCTGGCACTCCTTCTGACGGGTCAGCCGATGGTCGGGGAGGTCGTCGCCCAGTCGATGCCCATCGCCTTGGCGAGCACCTCGAGGACGTGTACCGGCTCGACGGGGAGACCGGCCTTCGTCTTGACGTCGGTGAACTGGTCCTTGCAGTGCGGGCACGCGACGAGGATGGTGTCGACGCCGAGGTCTGCCGCCGCGCGCAGGCGCTTCTGGCCGATGCGATAGGCCACGTCTTCGTGGAGCTTGCGGTACGGGCCGTTGCCGTTGCCGCAGCAGTAGCGCCACTGGTTGCCCGGCTGCACGTCGATGATCTCGGCGCCGGGGATCATGGCTATGAGCTGACGCGGTGAGTCCGCCTCGACGACCAGCTTGTTCAGCGTGCAAGGGTCGTGGTAGGCGAACTCACCCTCGACGCCTACTGCCGGCGTGACGCCTTTCTCATTCATCCTCCTGAGGATGAAGTCGGTGACGAACATGGTGTCGATGCCGTCCATGTCGAACCATTTGGGGTATTCGCGGATGAACAGTGCGTAGTCGTGCGGGTTCACGACGACAAGTGTCTTGACGCCGAGCTCCCTGAAGCTGGCGACGTTCGCAGCGGCGTACGTCTTCCACTCCTCCGCATCCTCGCTGAGGAGCTCCGGGGCGGTGACGCCGGGCGTGGTGTACACGCCGAACTTCACGCCCAACTTGCCGAGGATCTGCGCGGCCAGCCGCGGCACCTCGGTGCCTTGGCTCGCGGTGAAGAAGTCGACGAACAGCGCCGTCTTCATGTCACCGGCGGTCTTGATGCCCTCGGCCCACTTGGTCACCAGCTCACCCTGGCCGGCCACGAAGCCGCGATGCTCATCGAGATAGTCCTTCACGGCGGACCAGTTCCTGATCTCGCCGCCGTCCGCCATGTGGTCGCGGCGCACCTTGCGCACGAGATCGACCGTGGTGGTCGAGCGGCGGTAGAAGTCGCCACCCATCGATGTGTTCGGGCAGCGCAGCTCACAGGCCCCGCACTCGAGGCAGTACGTGAAGTCGTCGACCAGCTTGTCCAGGTCGCCGACGCCGCGGCTCACGGCGAGGATCGAGGTGTGGAAGCCGTACGAGGTGTGAGCCTCCCGGCGGGTGAGATCGAAGTTGGGGCAGATGTCGCGGCAGAACTTGTGGCGGCACGCGAAGACCAGGTACGCCTCCTTGACGAACTCGTCCGGGATGCCCTTGGTCTTCGTGAGAGGCTCAGCGTAGAAGTCCTTCTTGCTGAGTTGGTAGGTCATGACTGGGCACCTCCGTCGAACACCTCGTCGTACGCCTCGTCCAGACAGTACTTGCCGGGGTTCATGATGTTGTTGGGGTCGATCATGCGCTTGATCTTCTTCATGATGTCGAACGATCCGTGCGCCATCTCCCCGTGCATCGCGACGTCGTCGTCGCCCTCGCGGCAGGATCCGTGGCAGATGGAGACGGAGCACTCCTGATCGACCGCCGCCTGAGCGATCTCCTTCTTCATCCTGATCCAGGCATCCCAGGTCTCGGTGTTGTACTGCAACTCGGCCACACCGACATCGATCTCGATGAGGTAGTCGCCCCAGCCCTTGAAGGGGTTGCTCGTGTAGATGAAGATGCCCCAGTCGTCGAACATGCCGGGGTACTCCTCCATGTAGCGGCCCACGATCTCATGGAACTGTTCACGCAGGGCGGGAAGCGCTGAGTGGTAGGCGGCCGTGTCCTCACAGTGCCAGGACATGAGGCAGGCCTGGCCGTCGGGCGTGCGGCCATGGTAGGAGAGGTGATAGCGGTCGTGACGCGAGGCCCAGTCACCCTCACCCTGCTCGGGACCGAGGTACTTGCCGCCCCACTTCTTCATGATCTGGAAGCCCTCCTTGACCGCCGGCTGCACCTCGCACTTGAGGCCGTAGAAGGTCATGAGGTCGACGAACTTGACGTCCTTGTGCAGTGGGATGAACGCCTCGTCGTCGCGGCGCAGGAAGTCGATCTTCTTGTCGTCGAAGATCATTGCCGACGAGATCGTCCCGAAGCCCTTCGTGGTGATGTCGTAGAGGGCGTTGTACGCGTCGTCCCAGTTGTCAAAGGCGAAGTAGCCGGCGAATTCGACCTCGGGCTTGGGGTAGAGCTCGAGGACGGCTCGAGTGACGATGCACAGGGTGCCCTGGTGCTGCATGAACAGGTCCTTCAGGCGATAGCCGGAGGAACTCTTGCGGATCTTCTTGGTGCCGCCCCCGCCGACCCAGATCACCTGGCCGTCCGGGAGCACACACTCCATGCTGATGACGGTGTCGGGGATGTGGCCGTACCGGCCGCCGATGAGGGTCCACCCGCCGCAGCCGATGCGGCCGCCGAGCACCGCGTTGGCGTAGCCTGCCAGGTCGTCCGGGAAGAACTTGTCGAGCGGTTCAAGCACCTCGTTGAGCTTGAGCGGGTTGACTCCGGTGCCGACGGTCACGCAAGAGTTCTCCTCGTCGATCTCGAAGATCTCGTTCATGCGCTTGATATCGACACAGATGCCCTTGCGCAGCGGCATGGCGCCGTCGGCGAGGCCGGAAGCGCCTCCGCGCGGCGTCACGGGGATGCGCCGCTCGTTCGCCAGCTTGAGGATGCCGACGACGTCTTCTGTACTTCCCGGGAGGACGACGACGTCGGGCGTCTGCTCGGCCCAGCGGTGGAGCGGGAACGGCGCGCAGTTGGCCGCACGCATCGCCCGCTCGTGCATGTCAGTCAGTACGTTCTCGTCGCCGAGCAGACCCTTGAGAGCGGCGATCACATCGTCGGTGACTGCGCCATACCTGGTGGTCGGTGCGACTGTCATGAACCCATCGACTCCTTTCTGGTGCGACGTCTGTCAGGGCTGTCGTCACAGAACTCGGTGCCTGAGGGACTCGCCCCACTCCCAGCGCGGATGGCCCCACCGGGGGCGCTGATCAGCTCCTTTCTCACGACTGTCGTCCACTGGGCCGGCGGCAGCGCAGACGTTCCGACCGATGGAACAGCTTCGAGTCTAGCAACGCGCCTGCGTATGGAAAGAGGGTATTATGAGAGCTCAGTGATAGTAAAAAACTCTCATTGAGGAAGGGATAATGGACGGACCTGCATCGTCGCCGCCGGCGACATGTCAGTCAGGCGGCGCTGCGCCACGCCCCGACCGTCGGCCGCCCGCACAGTCACGCTTCCAGGCGTTCGTGGACTCAGTGTTCGACGCGTACTACGACTGGCACATCCACACCGGCTACATGGAGTTCTCATCACAGATGGATGCGCTCCTGGGCCTTGCCGCTCCCGGGCTGCCGCGGGCGTTCGTGTCGTGGCTGGACCGCCTTCACCCCGACGACCGTGCGCCGACGGTGGAGGCGGTGAACGCCGCCGTGCGTGAGGGGAAGGTTTATCGCGGCGAGTATCGCCTGCGGCGCGACGACGGCACGTACGTGCCCGTGCATGACCGCGGCGTGGTGCTCAGGGACGATGCCGGTAGTTCGTCGCACATGGTGGGCGCAATTCGTGATGCCACGCGCGACCTGGAGGCCGAGCGCGCCTTGCACGAGGCCGCGGAGCTCTATCGCACCCTGTTCGAGAACGCGGTCAACCCGGCCTTTCAGATTGCCGCAGACGGTCGCTTCCTGGACGCCAACGCCGCAGGCATCGGGTTTCTGGAGACCAGCCGGGCCGAGTTGCTGCGCAGGGACGTCGGCGGAGTGTGGGACGCCGCCGCCGTGGACGCGGTGCGTGCCGCTGTTGCCTCAGGGGCCGCCACCCGGCTCGAGCTTGAACTCGAGTTGGGTGGTGCCGTCAAGGCGCTGACTGTGACCCTCGTGCCCTGCCGTTACCGCGGCGCGCCGACGTGCTTCGCTCTCGGCACCGATATAACGGACCACCGCAACCTGCGCACGGCCCTGGAGGAATCGGAGGCGTCGCTACGACGCCAGGCCGAAGCCTTGTCCGACAGCAACACCGCCCTGCGCGTCATCCTCGAGCAGCGAAACAGGGACAACGCCGAGTTGGAGCGCACCATCGCCGCCAATGTGGAAGCGATGATCCTGCCCATGCTGGCGCGGCTGACCAAGCCCCTCGCCGCCACTCCAGAAGCGATCTATCTTGATGCAGCCGTGCAGGGTCTTCGGGAGATCGTGAGTCCGCTGGCTCAGATCCTCGGCCCGGGTGCGGAGGCTGGCGTCCAATTGACGCCGCGCGAGCGCGAGATCGCGGGTTTGATCCGCGCAGGCAGGAGCACGAGCGAGATCGCGGAGGCTCTGTACATCTCCCAGACTACCGTCTCGTTCCATCGCAAGAACCTGCGCAAGAAGCTCGGCCTCGGCCCCCGGGGCCCCAGACTCGCGTCCCACTTGGGGCAGACGCCCACACGACGCCAGTCCGACGAGGGCCGGCGAGAGCCAGTCGAAGTCCAGGGTCCAGGTTGAGTCCGGCCGGTTCGGGCGGACTCGATCAGCCGTGTGACCGTTCTCAACCCTATCGCATCGGCGGCCGTGACAAGATCCAGTCGCAGCCAGGCATCACGTGCAACCGATGAGCCTCGTTTCGGCTTGAGGCCGCGGGCGGGAGCGATCGGGCTTCGGACAGCGAATGCCGCCAACTGCCACTCCGCGCCTGTTAGAGTCCGAGACAGACTCGGCCGCACTCCAGGGAGGCTAGTACATGGACGACACAGCTGATCGCGCCGCCTACACGGTGGCGCACGTCGACGACATCCCGTTCGAAGAGGGCGAATCACCGGGCACGGAATGGAAGCCCATCCGGCGCTTCTTCGGCATCGGCTCGTTCGGCACCAACCTCGCCCGCGCCACCGAGGCGGGCGACGTGTTGACCCACGATCACGACGAGGTCAAGGCCAACCACGAAGAGCTCTTTCTGATCGTCTCGGGCCACGCGACCTACCGTGTCGGCGGCGAGGACATCGATGCTCCGGCGGGGACATTCCTCTACGTGTCCGACCCCGCCGTGGTCCGCGGCGCAGTCGCCCACGAGGCCGGCACCGCCATGCTCGTGGTCGGTGCCGAGCCCGGCTGCGCGTTCACGCCGTCCAAGTGGGACATGGAGCCGCTGCCCGACTGAGGCGCTGTCCCCGTGTTCGCGAGAACGCCTCCAAGGATCCTCGAGATCGCCAGAGGCGCACTGGCTGCCGACTCGCGGCGCGAACATCACCTTCCCAGATCGTCATGGTCGCCTACGCGCCTCGCGCGCATCGGTCCGCATCGCCAGGCGGCTCGGGCCCGGCCGCGGTAGACTGGCGGCCATCGGCTGGTCAGGAACAGAGCGCGTTGATCGGCGCGATCGCCATCGGTGTCGTGCTGTTTGCCGCCGCCGTGTTTGCCGTGCGAGCCGGCGGCGGGTGGGTCGCGCTTGGCTGGGTGCTCATGGTGATCGTCATTCTGGGGGCGATCGGCGCAGTCGGGAGCAGGTTCACCCGCAAGTAGCTCTTCGGCGGGAGGGTCCGCGTGCTCCTCTGTGGCACCGCGAGGTCGCGCGACCGGACCTCCTTGCGTCGCGGCTCCGCGAATCATGGGGCAAAGACGTGGCGTGCCCCACGGGCTTGTCAAGTCCGCGAGGGCTTGTTCATCATGTGCCATCCGACCACAAGGAGCACATCATGGACGTCTTGAAGACCTTCGCGATCTACGTGCTCGCGGCCATCGGTGAGCTCGGCGGCACCTACTGTTATTGGCGCTGGCTGAGGGAGAAGGGACCCGGGTGGCTGCCCGTTCTGGGTCTCCTGGCATTGCTCGGCTACGCATTCATCCAGACGTACCAGCCGGAGAGCAAGTACGGCCGCGTCTACGCGGCCTACGCCGGGATCTTCCTTATCGGGGCGATGCTCTGGGGCTGGCTGATCGACGGCGCCGCCCCGGACCGTTTCGACATCATCGGCGGAGCCATCGCTTTGGCCGGCGTCGTCGTCGTGCTTTACGGTCGCGTGGCGTTCGCATAGTGGTGTCACCGACGCTCGCCCGCCGGGAGGCGCGGCCCCTTGGCAGTTCGGTGCGGAGAAGGGCTCACTTACTACCTCCGGCGGGCCCGCCGGGGTCCCTCCGCCTCATCGTCCAGCCGCGCCAGGACCTCGTCCCTCGACTCGCAGACGTTGAGCCCTCGGTGCAGGTACGTCAGTTGCAGGAGGCGCGCCCGCACGATGCTGCGACCCACAAACGAAATGAGCGGCAGGGCTGCGGCGTTCCGGCTGCGAAACGCTCAGCAGCGGCGCCTCGGCTGCACGGCGCCCGAATGCGCAGGCCTCAGGGCAACTGGGGGCTGGAGGTCCGATCGATGGGTGTGGTCCACGAGCGCAACGTCTTCAGGTAGTTGGCGCGCTCGAACGCCGACGGGTCATCGCTGGCCGCGTAGCTCACGCTCCCGCGCAGCTCTTCGACCGACACGTACTCCTGCTCGTCCATCCATTGCACGAGCTCCCGCTCCACCGTGGCGAAGTGCTCTCGGCCGTGACGGAGCACGGCCGAGGTCATCATCGCGACGTCCGCGCCGACGAGCAGGGCCTTGGCCGCGTCGCGGCCGCGATGGATGCCGCCCGAGGCGGCAAGCGACGCGGCTCCCTCGACGTGCGCGCGGAGGATCGCGATCCAGCGCAGCGGCAGCCGCAGCTCCCACGGCTGACTCAGTTCGAGACTCGGCACGACCTTCCGCGAGTCCGCGTCGAGATCGGGCTGGTAGAAGCGGTTGAAGAGGACCAGCCCGTCGGCTCCAGCCTCGACCACGCCGAGGGCGAAGTTGGCGAGCGCCGAGTAGTAGGGGGAGAGTTTGACGGCGAGCGGGATGCCGCTCGACGCTCTGACCTGCCGGACCACCTCGAGGTCACTCGCTTCCATGGCCGCTCCGGCGCGCGCGGGGTCGGCCGCGATGCGGTAGAGATTGAGCTCCAGCGCGTCGGCCCCCGCCTCTTCGATCAGCCGCGCGAAGCGGACCCATCCTCCGCTCGAGGTCGCGTTGAGGCTGGCGATGACCGGTACCTCGACGTCCGCCTTCATCGCGGCGATGGTCGCGAGATAGCGGTCGGCGGTGCTCTCGAAGGTCTCGACCTGGGGGAAGTAGGTGAGGGACTCCGCGAAGCCCTCGGTCCCCTGCTCCAGCACCTGGTTGATCTCGAGCTCCTCGCGGACGACCTCCTCCTCGAACAGCGAGGGCAGGACGATGGCCGACGCCCCGCTCTCCTGCAGGCGCAGCGCGCTCTCGACCTCCCTGTTCAGGGGGCTCGCCGACGCCACCAGCGGGGTGCGCAGCTCGAGCCCGAGGTACCTTGTGGTCAGACGGCTCATCGTCGATCCTCCTCGTCCGGTCGGTCGCCGCCGGGTCTCTCGTCCGCCTGTTCGAGGCCGTCAGAAGGGACCGTCCGCGAGATCGCGGCGAGTTGTTCGTAGTAGCGCCAGCGTTCGTCCACATCGTTCTGCATGAGTTCCAGGAGGCGCTCGGACCGCTCCGGATGCGTCCTGCTCAAGATGGCGAACCGCGCCTCCGAGGCCGCGAACTCGCGCACCGGCATCGAAGGCTCACGCGAATCCAGCTTGAAGGGCTGTCCGCTCTCGGCCGCGGTGGGCTGGAACCGGTACAGCGGCCAGATGCCGCTTCGCACGGCGTTCTTCATGTGCTCCATCGACCTCGACATGTCGATGCCGTGAGCCGTGCAGGTGCAATAGGCGATGATGAGCGACGGTCCTGGCCAGGCGTCGGCCTCGAGGAGCGCCTTGACCGTCTGGGTGTCGTTGGCGCCGATGGCGATCTGGGCGACGTAGGCGGTGCCGTAGGCCATCGCCAGCGCGCCGAGGTCCTTCTTGGGGGTGCCCTTGCCCGAAGTCGCGAACTTGGCCACCGCCCCGCGAGGCGTCGCCTTGGACGCCTGCCCGCCCGTGTTGGAGTACACCCCCGTGTCGAGCACCAGGATGTTGACGTTGCTGCCGGAAGCGAGGATGTGATCGAGGCCCCCGAAGCCGATGTCGTAGGCCCAGCCGTCGCCGCCCATGATCCAGATCTTCTTGCCCACGAGGTCATCGGCCAGGGCCAGCAGGTGACGCACGTCGGGATCCTCGGTCCCGAGATCCTTCAACGCCCGCACGAGGTCGGCCACGCGATCGCGTTGCGCGCGGATCTGCATTTCCCTCACCTGGGGCGCCGTCGTGATCTCACGTACAAGATCCTGGTCGAGCCGTGGGGCGACGCGCTCGAGGAGAAGCCTTGCCCTGGCGAGTCGCGCTTTGGAGCCCAGCCGCATGCCCATCCCGAATTCGGCGGCGTCCTCGAAGAGGGAGTTGTTCCAGGCCGGCCCGCGCCCGTTGCGATCGACGGTCCAGGGTGTCGTCGGCAGGTTGCCGCCGTAGATGGAAGAGCAGCCCGTGGCGTTGGCGACGACGATGCGGTCGCCGAACAGCTGCGAGACGAGCTTGACGTAGGGCGTCTCGCCGCACCCGGCGCAGGCTCCGGAGAACTCGAAAAGGGGCTCCAGCACCTGTGAGCCTCGGACCGAGGCGCGTGGCATCAGGTCCCTGGCGAGAGTAGGGATCGCGTCGAAGAACGCCCAGTTCTCGCGCTCCTCGGCACGGTGCTCCGTCGCCGGCTCCATGCCGATGGCCTTGCGCCGCACCTCGGCGTTGCTCCTCGCCGGGCAGACGTTGACGCAGACACCGCAGCCCGTGCAGTCGTCGGGCGACACCTGGATCGTCAGTTTGTACCCGGGCAGGTCCTTGGCCCGGAAGTCCTTGGAGCGGAAGCCCGCGGGCGCGCCCTCGAGGTGCGAGGGCTCGTAGACCTTCATGCGGATGACGGCGTGGGGGCAGACGAGTGAGCACTTGCCGCAGTCGATGCAGAGGCTGGGGTCCCAGATGGGCATCTCCCGGGCGATGCCCCGCTTCTCGTACTTGGTGGTGCCGGTGATGAAGGACCCGTCCACCGGGAAGGCGCTGACGGGCAGGCTGTCGCCCTCGTTGGCCAGCAGCCGGACGGTCAC
>CAVXJO010000013.1:0-53752 GCA_963762125.1 uncultured Thermoleophilia bacterium | reverse complement strand
TCTCGAGGGCGTCGCCGGCCGTCGCAGGTGGGACGCCCGTGAGCAGATCGAGGCAGTAGGCGCCTCCGCGCGGGAGCGGGAGCGGCGACTCGCCCGGGCGCAGGCGCAGGACCAGCGTCGGCGTCGGGCCCGGATGCGCCGCTCCCGCGGGCGCGAGCCGAGGCGCCTCCTGCAGCGATGCCGGCGGCGCCGGCTCGGCCCGGCCCCCGCCGGATGACTCCCGGCCGGCGACGCGCCGCCAGGCGGCCACGCGGCGCTCGCCGAGCTCCGCCACGGCCCGCCGCCGCAGATCCTTGAGGCCGCCCACGGCCAGAAACGCCCCGTCCGCGACGGCGAACTCGAGCTCCGCGAGGCGATACGGGGTACCGCCGAACGCCCCGAGCGCGTCGCGGGCGCGGTCCGCGCTGAGGGCGGCCGTCCTGGCGGCGGCAAGCGGCTCCGGAGTCGAGACGGAGACGACCTCCCGCGAACTCAGGTCGGTCACGGTGAGCTCGCCCGGCGCCCCCTCCCCCCGGCCAGGCGCATCGCCAGCTCGATCGGCCGCAGCGCGACGCGCCCGTTGACCAGGTCGCGGCCCAGCTCGCCGACGTCGGCGGCGGCGAGCCGGAACAGGCGGTCTTTGAGGGCGACCCGCTCACGCACGTGCAGGGTGATGGCCGCGTCGCCTCCCGCCTCGAGACGCCGCGGCTCCGTCTGACCCCAGGGCGTGTACAGATAGACGACGTCGCCCTCGGCGACCGGCTGGTTGAGCTTGACCTCGACCGCCCCCGTCGACTCGTTGAAGCCGCTGACCCGACCGACGAGCACGCCGCGGTGGCCGCCGCGGCCGCCGCTGCGCACCTCGTCGTGTCGGCCCTCGAGATGCGCCGCCGTGAACGAACGAGAGAAGCTCTGCTCGAGCCGCTCGCTCCACTCCGGCCTCACGGCGAAGCCCTCCGGGTCGGCGACAGCGGCGTCGAGCGCCTCGCGGTAGACGGAGGTCGTCACCCCGACGTAGGCGGCGTCCTTCATGCGTCCCTCGACCTTGATGCTCGTGACGCCGGCAGCCAGCAACTCCGGAAGCACGCTGATCGCCGCGAGGTCGCTGGTCGACATGATCCGCGATGACTCCAGCGCCGGCAGGCCGGGGGCCTTCAAGGCGTAGCGCAGCCGGCAGGACTGGCTGCAGCGGCCGCGGTTGCCGCTGCGGCCGCCGACCATGCTGCTGAGCAGGCAGTCTCCGGAGTAGCCGTAGCACAGCGCCCCGTGGACGAAGGCCTCGAGCTCGAGTCCCTGCGACTCCAGAGCGCCGATCTCCGGGAGACTGAGCTCACGCGCCAGGATGGCGCGCCTGAACCCGAACTGCTTGAGCGCGGCCAGTTGCGCCGAGCTGTGCGTGTTCAGCTGGGTGCTGGCGTGCAGCGGCAGATCCGGGTACTCCTCGCGCACGCGCGCGGCGAAGCCGATGTCGGCGACGATGAGCGCGTCGAGGCCGGCGAGGTACGGCGCCTCCAGCGCCGCGAGCGCCGGCTCGACCTCGTCGTCCTTGAGCAGCGTGTTCGCTGCCAAGTACGCGCGCGCGTCGTACAAATGGGCCGTCTCGACGGCCTCCGGGACCGCCTCGCCGCCGAAGTTGCCGGCGAAGGCACGCGCGCTCCAGCGTGCGAGGCCGAAGTAGACGGCGTCCGCGCCGGCGGAGAGGGCCGCGCGCAAGGCGCGCGGCTCCCCCGCCGGCGCGAGAAGCTCGGGTCTTGTCATGAGGCGGGAACCGCCGGCGTCACCGCGGCGGCAGCGCGCCCGGCTCCTCGCCTGTCACCTTGCCGCGCTTGTCGCGGTGCACGCGGATGAGCCCACTGGTGGCGATCGTCTTGACGCCGTTGCGCTCGAGTTCGTCAAGGAACAGGTTGATGCCGAGCGAGTCGCTGCTCATGTGGCCGGCGATGATCACGTGGATGCTGTGCTTGTCTGCTTCGTCGCGGAGCTCCTGGCCCATGTGCATGCCGACGATGGTGCCCACGCCGGCGTCGGCGAGCTTCTCGATGGCCTTCTTGGGACCCTCTGTGCCGCCGGTCATGTCGACCCAGATCTTGCCGGCGCGCGAGCTGCCGCCGCTCTTGCCCGTGTAGGGACCCGCGCCCTTCTGCGCAGCGATCCGGTACTCGGGGATCTCGAGCAGCGCCTTCTCCACGTCCTCGATCGTGCTCGGCTTCTTCTTCGCGAACCACTTGATCAGGTAGTCGACCACGAGGTTGTCCGTGGGAGTGTGCGCCGAGAAGAACGGCACGTCCAGCAGGCGGGCAGCGTCGATGGCCTGGTCGTAGTTGATCGGCATGAGGCGTCGCTTGACCTCGTCCATGCGCTCGGCGATGAGCTTCTCACCGGCCTGGATGGGCACGCCGAGCGTCGCCCAGATGTCGGCCTGGACCTCCATCACGCCGTCCAGCCTGGTGAGGCCCCAGGCCTCAGGATGGTGCGTGTAGATGGCGTCGATGACCAGGCCCTTCTCGCGCAGGCGATCGGCGAGCAGGACCTCGCCGGTGTTCATGTCGATGCCGCCGAGCAGGGTCTTGACCTCGAGATCGGGGTCGCCGACGTAGATGCGCGTGTCGTTGAAGGGGTTGCTGAGTTCTGCCGGATCGGCCAGGTCCTTGAGGTGGTCGGGAAGGGCGTCGTAGCGCTTCTTGGTCCGTGCCAGGAACTCGTCGACGCCGGCCTTGCCGCGCGGGTCGGCCTCGGTGCCCATGCGCACGGCGGTCTCGTAGATCTCGCGGAGCTTCACAGTGGTCCTTTCTGCTCAGGCGCGCGCCGCGAGTGGAGCAAGCGTGAGCAGGCGCCGCGCTGCGTGAAGTGCTGGTGGATCGTTCCTATCTTACCCAGCGGGCAGGATGGGCGTGCGCGAGAGCGGTCGCGAGAGAAAGCGGCTGTCGGCGTCGACGAAGCGCCACGGCGTCTGATCACCGCCGCGCACGCCGATGCGCGCCGTGGTCACGACTCGAGGCGCCGATGCGGAGGAGTCCCGCGGCAGAATCGCCAGCGGCGGCCGCCAGACGGGAAGCCCGTTCTGGGCGCGGCCGATGCCGAGTGCCTGGGCGAGCCGCGCCGGGCCGGAGGCCAGGAGGCGCGGCTCGAGCACGCCGCGGCGGGCGACCATGTCCTCGACGCCGCGCTCAGGCTCGAGGGCGCGGAGCAGCACGCCTGCCGCGACCCCCTCCTCCTCGGAGACGACGTTGGCGCAGAAGTGCATGCCGTACGTGAAGTAGACATAGAGGTGACCGGGCGGCCCGAACAGGATCGCGTTGCGCTCCGTCTTGCCACGGTAGCCGTGGCAGCATGGGTCGTCCTGCCGATATGCCTCGGTCTCGACGATGCGGCCGCCGGCGCCGGCGAACAGGAAGCTGCAGCCGATGAGGTCGCGCGCGACCTCGAGCGCGGAGCGCGCGAAAAAGGCCTGCGGCAAGGGGTCGGCGGTCATGCAGGTGAGTGCAACGGACGCCCCGTGAGGAAGGCGCCGCGTTCGCGGGAAGCCTGCGGTCCGCCCCCGGGCCACCATCGCCGTGGCGCCCGATGATGCACCTCGTCGAGCCGCCCCGGGGTGGCTCTGGTGGGTTCACCGGAAGTACCACAGGTGGCGTCACCGGCTGGGAGACCACCCGGCGGCCGGCGGGCGCGGCCGTGGCGCCGGCGGGCGCTGCGCGGGCCGTCGAGCGGCACGTGGCCGACGGGCGCAGTGGCGCCGGCCGCTCAACAGCAGGGGCGTGCGGCGAGCGAGGCCCGCGCGCGCTCCAGTTGCTCGCGCACGCGCACGGGGGCGGACCCTCCGCGGGAGCGCTTGCGCGCCAACTGCGCGGTGGGCTCGTGGAGCGCGTAGTACCCTTCGTCGAACGCCGGCGAGAGGGAGCGCAGATCCGCGAGCGAGACCTCCGCGAGACCCTCGCCTCTGTCCAGGCAGCGGCGCACCAGGCCACCGGTGAGGTGGTGCGCCTCGCGGAACGGCACGCCCTTCTCCACGAGGTAGTCGGCGACGTCGGTGGCGGCCAGGAAGGGGTCGCACGCCGCCGCCATGCGCGCCTCGTCGAAGGTGATCTCCTCGAGCAGCCCGTGCGCGACCGGGAGCAACTGATCCAGGCAGTCGACCGCGTCGAAGAGGTAGCGTTTGTCCTCGCGCAGGTCGGTGTTGTACGCGAGCGGCAGGCCGTGGAGGACGCCGAGGAGGCCGCCGAGGTCGGCGGTCAGCCGCGGAGCGGCGGCCCGCATCAGCTCGGCGGCGTCCGGGTTCTTCTTCTGCGGCATGATGCTGGAGCCGCCGGCGTAGGCGTCCGGCAGACGCACGAAGCCGAACTCGGCGCTCGCCCACAGCACCAACTCGGCGCCGAGGCGCGAGACGTGCGCGCCGAGCTGCGCCGCGGCGGCCAGGTAGTCGACGACGAAGTCGCGGTTGGCGACCGCATCGATGGAGTTCTCGGCGACGCGCTCGAAGCCGAGATCGACCGCCTCGGCCTCGCGGTCGAGCTCGAAGTCGAGGCCGACGGCGGCGCCGGCTCCGAGAGGGAGCTCGAGGCAGGCCTGGCGGGCGGCCTCGAGCCGCGAGCGATCGCGGTCGAGCATCCAGAAGTACGCGAGCAGGTGCTGCGCCAGCGACGTGACCTGGGCGCGCTGCAGGTGAGTGTAGGCCGGCAGGACGGTCTCCACATGGTCGGCCGCCCGCGCCAGCAGCGCCTCCTGGAGGGAGGCGAGCGCCGCGTCTTGCCGTTCGGCCACGCGGCGCAGGTGCAGCCGCACGTCCGTGACCACCTGGTCGTTGCGGCTGCGGCCGGTGTGGAGCCGCGCGCCGGCATCGCCGATGAGCTCGGTGAGCCGGCGCTCGACGGCCATGTGTACGTCCTCGTCGGCGTCGGCCGCGACGAAGGCGCCGGACTCGATCTCGCGGCCCACGGCGGCGAGGCCGTTCTCCACGGCCTCCAGCTCGTCCGCGCTCAGGATGCCGGCGCCGCGCAGCGCCCGCGCGTGCGCCACCGAACCCTCGATGTCCTCGGGCCAGAGGCGCCAGTCGAGCGCCAGCGAGCTGTTCAGGGCCACGAACGCCGGCGCGCGCTCGCCGGCGAAGCGGCCCGAGCGCGCGACGGTCATGCCTCCGTCCCCAGTGTCGCGGCGGCCGGCGTCGTCGTCCGTCTGTCCTGCGTGCTCGTCATGCCCGGCATCATATGCGCTCCGTAGCGGTGGGAGGAGCGGGCGGCCGCGCTAGGCGACCTACCGCCGGCGGGCGGCTGTGAGGCCGCGAGCGCCGGCGGACGGCGGCGCTTCCGGCGGCCGCCCGCTTCTCCCGTTGTCGTCGGTCCGAGGCCGCCGTCAGGCGGTCTCGAGATCCTCCTCCATCTCGAGCTCCTTCATCATGTGATGCTCCTTGCCGACCCGCGCCCACACCTCGATCGGCAGACCCCACAGTTCGATGAAGCCGGCGGCTGCCGTGTGCGAGAACTCGTCCTCGGTCGTGTAGGTCGCGAGCTTGTAGCTGTAGAGACTGAGATCGCTGCGCCGGCCGTCGGTCACGCAGCTGCCCTTGTGGAACTTGAGCCGCACCTCGCCGCTGACCCGCTCCTGGCTCTGGAAGAGGAACGCCTTGCAGGCCTCGGTGAGCGGGTCGAACCACTGCCCCTCGTAGATCATGTCGGAGAGCTTGCTCTCGATCGTCTTCTTGAAGTGCAGCAGGTCGCGCGTGAGCACGAGGTCCTCGAGCGCCTGGTGCGCCGTGATGAGCGCCAGCGAGCCGGCGACCTCGTAGACCTCCCGGCTCTTGATGCCGACGAGCCGGTTCTCGATCATGTCGACCCGGCCGAAGCCGTGCGCGTTGCCGATGGCGTCGATCTTCTCGATGAGCTCGACCATGCCCATCGGCACGCCGTCCAGGGCGATGGGCTTGCCCTTCTCGAAGCTCACGATCACGGTCTGCGGCTCTTCCGGCGCGTCGGCGACGGACTTGACGAACTGGAATGCGTCCTCGGGCGGCGCGACCCACGGGTCCTCGAGCACGCCGCACTCGTTGCTGCGGCCCCACATGTTCTCGTCGATCGAGTACGGGCTTTTCTTGGTCAGGTTGACCGGGATGCCGTGCTCGGTGACGTAGTCGATGAGCTCCTCGCGGCTCGGCCAGTCGGCGGCGCGAGCGGGGGCGATGATCTCAAGGGTCGGGTCGAGCGCCCTCACGCCGATGTCGATGCGAACCTGGTCGTTGCCCTTGCCGGTGCAGCCGTGGGCGACGGCGGTGGCGCCGTACTTGTGCGCCGTCTCGACCAGCTTCTTGGCGATGAGCGGCCGGCCGATAGCGGTGCTCAGCGGATACTTGTCTTCGTACAGGGCGTTCGCCATCAGCGCCGGCAGACAGTGGTGCTCGGCGAACTCCTCCTTGGCATCGACCGCCACGGCGGCGATGGCGCCGGCTGCCTCGGCCCGCTTCATGATGCCGGGCACGTCCTTGACGCGGCCGATGTCGACGAGGCAGCAGACGACGTCGTAGCCATACTTCTCTTTGAGCCACGGCACGAGGGCCGAGGTGTCGAGGCCGCCCGAATACGCGAGGACGATGGTGCCGTTGGGTGCGCTGCCGTTGCCTGAGCTGGGAGTGGTCACTGGGTCTGCTCCTTGGGGTGAGGTGGATCAGGGCCGGCGCGGCGCAGCCGCTCGCCGGCTCTCGAGGACGAGATGGAGTGCGCGCCGAGATCGTGCCTGCGCGCTAGGCCTCTCGGAGACGGTCGACGTAGCGCTTCATCTCCTGCGCCTTGTCGGCCGTGTCCAGGATCACGACGAACGTGTCGTCCCCGGCGAGGGTGCCGACGATGTCCGTGTGGTTGAGATTGTCGATCTGGCGCGCGACCGTGGATGCGGTGCCGATCTCGCAACGCACCACGAGGAGTTGCTGGGACACCGACGTGGAGCGCGCGAAGTCGCGCAGCACGTGGCGCGCCGCCTGCTCGGGATCCTTGGGCCGCTCCCTGGAGCTGAGGACGTACTTGGCGCGTCCGAGATGCGTGCGCACCTTCTGCAGGTCCAGCTCGCGGATGTCACGTGAGACCGTCGCCTGCGTGACCTCGCACCCGAGAGCGCTCAGCGCGCCCACCAACTCGCGCTGGGTGGCGATCTCCCGCTGCTGGACGACCGTCTGGATGAGCCGCTGACGGTCCGCCTTACTCATCGGCGCACGCATGTTCATAGCCTCCGCATCTCCTCCGACCAAGGCCGCGAGCCGTGTGCCGGCGCGCGCACCCGCTCCTCTTGAGGCATGCATAGAATACATCGATTCGCCGTCGACTATGCAAACGGAGAGGGCTGCGGAGGCGGTGACCGGACTCACGCGGTCACCTTGGTGCCGCAGCCGGCGTCCGTCATGATCTCGAGCAGCACGGCGTGCTCCACACGGCCGTCGATGATGTGGGCGCTTCCCACGCCGGACTCGAGCGCCTTGCGCACCGCCGCGACCTTGGGGACCATGCCGCCACCGACGCGCCCGGCGGCCTGCAACGCGCCGAGGTAGGCGAGATCGCACTCGGAGATCGGCGTCACGTCGGCGCCCTGATCCTCGTAGATGCCGTCCACGTCGGTGAGGAAGACGATCTTCTCGGCGTGCATGGCGGCGGCGATCTCGCCGGCGACGGTGTCGGCGTTGACGTTGAAGGCCTCGCCGGAGCCATCGGCGCCGACGCTCGCGACGACGGGGATGTTGGCCTCAGCGAGCAGGTCGAGGACCTCGGTGTTGACCTCCTCGACGTCGCCGACGAAGCCCAGGTCCACGTCGTTGCCGGCGGCGTCCGTGTGCTTTTTGGGGGAGACTCTCAGCAGGCGGCCGTCCTCGCCGGAGATGCCCACGGCCGTGCCGCCGTGCCGGCTGATGAGGCCGACGATCTCTTTGTTGACCTTGCCGACCAGGACCATCTTGGCGACCTCCATGGTCGCCTCGTCGGTCACCCGGTGGCCGTCCACGAACTCGGGCACCATGCCCAGCTTCTTCATGTGGCGGCTGATCGCCGGGCCGCCGCCGTGCACCACGATCGGCTTCATGCCCACGAGGCGCAGCAGCACGACGTCCTCGGCGAACTGCGCCTGGAGCCGCGGCGAGGTCATGGCCGCGCCGCCGTACTTGAGGACGACGGTGGCCCCCCAGAAACGACGGATGTACGGCATCGCCTCGAGGAGTGTCTTGACAGCCTTCTGATGCCGTACAGTCATGTCGAGTACTCCGCATTGAGGGTGACGTAGTCGTGCGTCAGGTCGCTGAAGTAGACGGTGGCCTGCGCACCCGGGCCGTTGAGCGCCACGGTGAGGTCGATCTCGGGCTGGTGCATGATCTCCGCCAGCCGGACCTGCTGAGCTTCGTCCAGCGCCGCCGGCTGCCCCTTCTCGACGATCACGACGTCCTCGTAGGAGATCCGCGCCGGCAGGCTCCCGTGGCCGTCGCGGCCGAGCGCCTGGCCGATGGCCTGCATGATGCGGCCCCAGTTGGGGTCGCGGCCGAAGAACGCCGTCTTGACCAGCGGCGAGTTGGCGACGGCGCGGGCGACCGCCTCCGCCCGGCCCTGGTCCTTCGCTCCCGTGACGGTAAGCTTCATCGTCCGGGTCGAGCCCTCGCCGTCGGCGACGATGGACACGGCGAGCGCGAGCAGCGCGGCGTCCAGCGCCCGGCCGAGCCGCGCGAGCCCCTCCTCCCCGGGCTTGACGCCGGAGGCGCCGTTGCACAGGCCGAGTACGGTGTCGTTGGTCGACTCCTGCCCGTCGACAGTGATGAGGTTGAAGGACCGGTCGACGGCGCCGTGCAGCAACTCCGCCCACACGGCGCCGTCGACCTCCGCGTCGCAGGTCACGAAGCACAGCATGGTCGCCATGTTGGGGCTGATCATGCCGCAGCCCTTGGCCGCGAATCCGAGCTTGACCGGGCCCTCAGGCGTGGCGACCTCCAAGGCGCCGGTCTTGGCGTGCTTGTCCGTGGTCCTGATGGCGGCGGCGAAGTGGTCGCCGGCCTTGGCGTTGCCGCCGCCGGGCAGCGCCGCAGCGGCGGCGGCGATCCCGGGCTCGATCTTGTCCATCGGCAGGTGGACGCCGATGAGCCCCGTGGAACACACGGCGACCTGCTCTACGGGGAGCCGCAGGTGGTTGGCGGTCAGCAGCCGCATGCGCGCGGCGTCGGCGAGTCCCTGCTTGCCCGTGCAGGCGTTGGCGTTCCCGGCGTTGACGACGACCGCCCGCAGGCGGCCACAGTCGCTCGTCTCCCGGGTGAGCCGCACCGGCGCGGCGGCGGCGGCGTTGCTCGTGAAGGTCGCCGCCGAGACCGCCGGCCTCTCGCTCCACAGAAGGCTGAGGTCGAGCTTGCCCCGCTTCTTGACGCCGCTGGCCACGCCGGCGGCCTGGAACCCCTGCGGGGCGGTCAGGCCGCCACCGATCTTCTTGGCGTGGTCGGGAAGTGGGGCGAACCGGCTTACGGGCAACATCTCAGACCAGTCCTTCGTGCTCGGGCAGGCCGAGCATGAGGTTCATGTTCTGCACGGCCTGTCCGGAGGCGCCCTTCATCAGGTTGTCGATGACGCTGATGACCACGATCCGTCCCGCCCGGACGTCGACGTGCGGGAAGATCCGGCAGTAGTTCGTGCCGGCCACCTCCTTGAGCTGCGGCGGCGCGGCGCACACCTCGACGAAGGTCTCGCCGGCATAGAAGTCGTCGTACAGCGCCTTGAGCTCTTCGGGCGACGGCAGCGGCAGCGTCCCCGTCTTGACGTAGATCGTCTCGCTGATGCCGCGCTGGAGGGGGACGAGGTGTGGGACGAAGGTGAGCGTCGGCGCCATGCCTGCGGCGGGCGCCGCGCCCGGCGCCGTGGGCGCTGAGCCGTAGCCGGACTTGGCCGCGACCTCGGCCAGCCCCGCGGCTATCTCCGGGTAGTGCCGGTGCGACTGCACGCCGTAGGCGACGAGGTCCGAGTCGACGCTGCAGAAGTGGGTCGCCGACTTCGGCGTCTTGCCCGCGCCGCTCACGCCGGACTTGGCGTCGATGATCACGTCGGCGAGCCCGAGCTGCTGGAGCGGCGCGAGGGCGAGGAGGGCCGCCGTCGGGTAGCAGCCGGGGTTGGCCACGAGGCTCGCCCCGGCCACCTGGTCACGGTGCAGCTCGGTGAGCCCATACACGGCGGGCAGAAGCTCCGGGTGCGGGTGCTCCCCATACCACTCGGCATAGGTCGCCGCGTCCAGCCGGAAGTCGGCGCTCAGGTCGATGACCTTCACGCCATCGTCGAGCAGCTGCTTGGCGATGGGGGCCGCGTCGCCGTGCGGCGTGCAGAGGAAGGCGACGTCCACGCCGCCGAGGTCCGCCAGGCTGCAGAAGGAGAGCTCGCTGCGCAGCCGCGGCAGGTGCTCCTGCACCGGATCGCCGGCCAGCGTCTCGGAACTGATCGCCGCGAGCTTGACCGTGGGGTGTTTGAGCAGCAGCTCCGCCAGCAGCGCGCCGGTGTAGCCGCTGCCGCCGACGATGCCGGCGCTCGCCGCGCAGGCGTCCGCAGCCGGGGTCGCGCCGGCTGCGGCCGGGTCGTGGCCCGCCACGGTCGTGGCAAGCGGGGTTTGCATACAGGTCGTCGATGTCATCAGGCACTCCGGAAGCACGTCGGTGGACGCGGGCAAGGCGCGGTGGTCGCCGGCGGAGGGCGTGAGGCGTGTCTGCGAGCGGCCAGCCGGGTGGGCTAGCGCAGACGAAGACGCCCGCCGTCCGGCGCACGTCGTGCACGTCGGGCTCGGAGGGCGGCGCAGCGCGAGAGACCCGCGGTGCGGGCCTGAGAGTGGAAGCGGATGGTGAAGGCGCTGCTCATCGTCCGGGGACTATACAGGAGCAGTGCGAAGCATGCAACTGGTGGATTCAAGGTGTGCAAAGTATGCAGGGGGGCTCCACGGAGGGACCTGTGAGGTCGAGGATCGCCGTGCGCGCAGGACGCGACGCACTCGGGTGAGGCGGGAGGGCGGAAGAGCCGCCCGCCTCCTGCGAACGAGAATGCCACCCCGGCGCCGGCCGCGGGGGCCGGCGCCGGGGATCGCTCGGATCTCAGCGCAGTCCGGCCTGGAACTCCCGCTCCAGCGCCTTGAGGATCTTGGCGCGCACGCCGGCGATATCCTTCTCGTTCAGCGTGCGCTCCGACGAGCGCATGACCACGCGCAGCGCCAGTGAGCGCTTGTCCTCGGGCACCTGGTCACCCTCGTAGACGTCAAAGACGCGTACGCTGCGCACCAGCTTGCCGCCGGCGCGGCGGGCCCGCTCCACCACGGCCGCCGCCGCGACGTCACGGCCGACGACGACCGCGAGGTCCTGGACGGCCGGCGGATAGGCGCCGAGGTCCTCGAACGCCGCCGTCTTGAGGGCGACCGGGGCGAGGCGGTCCAGGTTGAGGGACGCGAAGTACACAGCCTGGTCGTCGATGCCGAAGGCGGCGGCCACGTCCGGGCGAAGCTGCCCGAGAGCGCCCACCCCGCCCGCGCCGGACACGCTCACGAGCGCGGCCTTCCCCGGATGCAGGTAAGGGAAGTGAGCCGCGGCGTCGCCCAGCGACGCGTAGTCGGCGCGCAGGCGCACCGCCGCGAGCGCCGCGTCCACAGCGCCCTTGAGCGTGTGAAAGTCGGTGGCGCGACCGGCGCCGGTCCAGTTGTCGGTCTCGAGGGGGCCGGAGAGGACGATGCCCAGCGCCTCGGGCTCGTGGGGAAGCATCGCGCCAGGCTCGGCGGCGTGAGCCGGCGCCGGCGCCGGCTCGTCCCACAGGTAGACCTTGCCGATCTCGAAGAGGTTGGGTGGCTCGTTGAGACGGTCGATGTTGTCGCGGACGGCGCCCAGCAGCCCCGGCAGCAGCATGGTGCGCATCACCGACTGCTCGACGCTCATCGGGTTGGAGAGCCTGACCGGTTCGAGGCGCGCGTCGCCCTCCGGCAGCCGGAGCGGGGCGAGCGCGTCGGGAGCGATGAACGTGTAGGTGATCGCCTCGTCGAGCCCGCAGCCGGCGAGGGCGCCGCGGACGGCACGCCGCACCCGCTGCACGCGGGTCAGCCCGCCGGCGGTGGTGTGCCGCGGCAGCGTCTCGGGCGCGACACCGTAGCCGGCGATGCGCCCCACCTCCTCGACGAGGTCGACCTCGCGGATCAGGTCCGGGCGGAACGTAGGTGGCGTGACGGACCAGGTGTCGCCGGCCTCGTCGACCTCGCACTCCAGGCGGCGCAGGATGCCGGCCTGCTCGACGGCCGGCACGGCGTAGCCGAGCAGGGCCTCCGTCCTGGCCGGCCGGTACGACAGCTCCGCCGGCGCCGTCGGGACACCACCGGCGTCGACCATGCCGGAAGCGACGGTGCCGCCGCAAAACTCGGCGAACAGCCGGCCGGCGAAATCCAAGCCGCCGGGCACGAGATCGGCGTCGATGCCCTTCTCGAAGCGGTTGCTCGCCTCGCTGCGGATGCCGGTGTGCAGTTCCGTGCGCAGGATGCTCGGGCCGGCGAAGTTGGCCGCCTCGAGCACGATGTCGGTGGTGTGCTCATCGATCTCGGCGTCCTGGCTTCCGAACACCCCGGCGATGACCAGCGCACGCTCGACGTCGGCGATGACCAGCATCTGGTCGTCGAGCGTGCGCTGCACGCCGTCCAGAGTGACGATCCGCTCGCCGGCCACGGCGCGGCGCGCGATGAGCTTGTCGCCGCGGATCTTGCCGGAGTCGAACGCGTGCAGCGGCTGGCCCCAGGCGAGCATGACGTAGTTGGTCACGTCGACGACGTTGCTGATGGGACGCATGCCGGCATGCGTGAGCCGTGCCTTGAGCCACGCCGGCGACTCCCCGATCCGCACGCCGCGGATGACGGTGGCTCCGTATCGCGGGCACAGGTCGGGATCGGCGATCTCGACCGCGATCGCCTCGGCGGCGGGAGCGCCGCCGAACGCCGCCGGAGCGGCGATGGGCGGCGGCGCCAGCTCCATCCGGGCCGCCGCCGCGACCTCGCGGGCGATGCCGTAGATGCTGAAACAATCGGGCCGGTTCGAGGTCAGCTCGAGCTCGAGCACGGCCTCGCTCACCGGCAGGTAGTCCTGCAGCTGTGCGCCGACGATCCACGCGTCCGGCAGCACGGCGATGCCGGGGCTCTTCTCCTCGTAACCGAGCTCCTGCTCGCTCATCATCATGCCGTCGCTCTCGACCCCGCGCAGGTTGGCCTTCTTGAGCTTGAGGCCGTTCTCGAGCACAGCGCCGCTGAGCGACACGGCGACGGTGTCACCGGCAGCGAAGTTGTGCGCGCCGCAGACGATCTGCCGCACGCCGCCGTTGGCCTCCCCCACCTCCACCGTGCAAAGGCTGAGCTTGTCGGCGTTGGGATGCTGCTCCTTGGTGAGGACCTTGCCCACCACGAACCGGCTGAGGTTCTCCGGGTCGCGCGGCGCGCCGACCCAGTCGATGCCCTCGACCTCGGTGCCCGACATCGTGAGGACCTCGGCCATCTCCTCGACCGAGCCCTCCCAGGCAACGTAGTCCTTGATCCAGCTGAATGGGACTCTCATCGTGACCGCCTCCTCAGAACTGCCGCAGGAAGCGGACGTCGTTGTCGTAGAACAGACGCAGGTCGGGGATGCCGTGCTTGAGCATCGCCATGCGCTCCACGCCCATGCCGAAAGCGAAGCCGCTGACGCTCTCGGGGTCGTAGCCCACGAAGCTGTAGACGGCAGGGTCGACCATGCCGGCGCCCATGATCTCCAGCCAGCCGGAGTACTTGCAGGAGCGGCAACCCTTGCCACCGCAGAGGCCGCAGTTCACGTCGACCTCGATGCTGGGCTCGGTGAACGGGAAGAAATGCGGCCGGACCCTGATGTTCCGGTCCGGTCCGAAGAACTCGTGCGTGAAGTGCGCCACGGTGCCCTTGAGGTCGGCCAGGGTGATGCCCTCGTCCACGACGAGACCCTCGACCTGGTGGAACATCGGCGTGTGCGTCGCGTCGGAGTCGCGCCGGTACACCTTGCCGAGACACACGACGTACACGGGCGGCTGCTGCTGCTCCATGACGCGCACCTGGACGGGAGAGGTGTGGGTGCGCAGCAGCACGCCTCGGTCGGCGTCCACCACCGCCTCGGGCATGGTCTCGCGCTGCTCGACCACCCAGAACGTGTCGTGGGCGGAGCGCGCGGGATGGCTCGGCGGCGTGTTCAACGCCGTGAAGTTGTAGTAGTCGAGTTCGACCTCGGGACCCTCGGCGATGCTGTAGCCGAGGCCGAGGAAGATGTCCTCGACTTCGCGCATCGTCTGGCTGATGAGGTGCTCGTGGCCGGCCGGGAACGGCTGACCGGGGAGCGTGACGTCGATGCGCTCGTGGGCGAGCGAGTCGGAAAGCGCCGCGCGCTTGAGCTCCGCCTCGCGTTCCTCCACGAGCTCCTCGAGCTCTTTGCGGATGAGATTGCCGCCCCTGCCGACGAGCGGGCGCTGCTCGGCCGGCAGGCCCGGGATGGAGCGCAGGAACTCGGTGAGCGCGCTCTTGCGCCCGAGCACCTGGACGCGCGCCTGTTCCAGCCCGGCCAGGTCGGAGGCGCAGAGGATGGTCTCGCGGCCGGTGTGGTGGATGGCCGCGAGCCCCGGCGCTCGCTGGGTCAGCTCCTGCAGGTGTGCGTCGTCCATGGTCATCCTTCCTGCGCCGCGGGAGCGCGGCGTGACGGGTCTTCGGCAGCGCCGGCCCGCCGGCGCGAGAACTCGTAGAGGGCGATGGCGCCGGCCACACCGGCGTTGAGACTCTCGACCGCGCCCTCGGAGGGCACGCTCAGCGGGATCGTCACCAGGCGCCCGACGTGCGCGAGCGAGCCGCGCGAGAGGCCGGCGCGCTCGGCGCCGACCACCAGGACCGCCGGCTGCTGCAGGTCGGCCGCCGCCAGCTGCTCGCCGCCGTGGGCGGCGAGGCCGTACACGGTCGCCAGCGGCAACTGGTCGGCCACGTCGGCCAGCGGAAGCTCGGAGAACACCGGCAGGCCGAAGAGCGCGCCCATGGCGGCGCGGACGGTCTTCGGCCCATACGGGTCGGCGGCGCCGGACGAGGTGACCAGCGCTGAGGCGCCGAACGCGACGGCGGCCCTGAGCAGCGTGCCGACGTTGCCGGGGTCCTGGACGCCGTCCACGTACACGACGAGCAGGCCGGCCCGGGGCGTGCCCGCTGCGGGCGCGTCGCTCTCGCGCCGCAGGGCCGCCGCCTTGGGACTCGTCGCCGGTCCGAGCAGCGATGACAGGGGCCGGCGCGCGGGCAGCGGCAGCACCGCGACCACGTCGGCGGGCGTCTCCAGGGTGGAGATACGCGCCGCGACGCGGTCGGTGACGGTGAAGACGGACGCCGCGTCGAGGCCGAGGCGCTTGCCGAGCTCGTCGGCGGACTCCTCGCGCAAGAAGACGGCCTGCGGTCGCCAACCGGCTGCGAGCGCGGCCGCGACCACGTCGGCGCCCTCCGCCAGGAAGGCGCCTTCGCGGTCGCGGAACTTACGCTGGCGCAGAGACGCCGCCCGCTTGACGAGGGCGTTCTGCGGGCTGCTCAGTGGTGCGCCGAAAACCCCAAGCGACTCGCCTCCCTCGACCAGGCCGTCAGGCCGCTTCGAGGGCCACGCGCGCCTGATCGACGAGCGAAGCGAAGTAGGTCGGGTCGCTCACGGCCAGATCGGCGAGGATCTTGCGGTCGAGCTCGATCTTGGCGAGCTGCAGGCCGTGTATGAACTGGTTGTAGGAGAGGCCGTGCTCCCGCGCGCCGGCGTTGATGCGCACGATCCACAGCTTGCGGAACTCGCGCTTGCGCACGCGACGGTCGCGGTAGGCGTACTGACCGCTCCGCTGGACCTGCTCCTTCGCCCTCTTGTAGCTCGAGTTCTTGGTCGCGCGATAGCCCTTGGCCTGCTCGAGTACCTTGCGGCGCTTCTTGCGCGCACTGACGCTTCGTTTGACACGAGACATTGTCGTACTCCTTGGAACTGCACCGGCCGCGATCCGTCACGCGGCCCGGCCGGCTCATGATCTTAGGTCGGCAGGCTCAGCGGAGCCCGAGCAGCCGCTTGATCCCCTTGGAATCAGCCTGGCTGACGTCGTACAGCTTGCGGAAGCCCCGCTTACGTTTCGCGCTCTTGTGCTCCAGGAGGTGGCTCTTCATCCCGTGGCGACGGACGACCTTGCCCGTACCGGTGAGACGAAAGCGCTTCTTGGACGCGCTGTGGGTCTTGGTCTTCGGCATGCGTACCTCCTCCCAGCTACTTCACCGGCGCGAGCATCATGACCATGTTGCGCCCGTCTTGCAGGGGCTTGGACTCGATGACGCCGTATTCCTTGACATCTTCCGCAAGGCGCATGAGCAGCGCCTCGCCGCGCTCCGGATGGACCATCTCGCGCCCCCGGAACATGATCGTGACCTTGACCTTGTCCTTGTGCTCCAGGAAGCGGAGCACGTGGCCCTTCTTGGTCTCGTAGTCGTGCTGACCGACCTTGGGCCGGAACTTGATCTCTTTGATCACGATCTGGCTCTGGTGCTTGCGCGCCTGCTTGGCCTTGAGTTCCAGCTCGTAGCGATACTTGCTGTAGTTCATGACCCGGCAAACGGGCGGGTCTGCGGTCGCCGCCACCTCGACAAGGTCGAGGTTCTTGTCGGCCGCGTAATCCTGGGCGAAGCGGATGGGCTTGATGCCCATCTGTTCGCCGTTCTCATCGATAAGGCGCACCTGCGGCACCGTGATGCCGTCGTTGATGCGGATGCGGACCTCGTTGGCCCGGTCCCTCATGAATCTATCTCTCGGAGAAAATGGTCTGCCCATAGACGGAAAAAGGCTCGCCGGCGGCGAGCCCTCACGATCTCCTTTCTCGTGATGGACCCTGTCGACCTACCACTGGCGCAGGGTGGGGTGCTCGCAAGCTCCCTCTTGTGGCGCACGGCAGTATACACGAACGCCTTGCGAGCGTCGAACAGGGCGCCTGGTCGGCGCCGACCTAGGAACCGGCCGCCGCGGCGCGAATGGTGTCCCGACCGGGGCGCCTCGGGCGCTCCCGCACGCGCAGCGGAGGGATCCATGCCGAGCCATCGCGAGACCTTCCTCGTCGACAAGGACGGCGCCCACACGACCGTGGACGCCGCCGTGGTACGACGTCACCTCGACGGCGGCGAGTTCTTCTGGCTCGACTTCCACCGGCCCGGGGCCGACGAGCTCGCGCTGCTGCGCGAGCCCTTCGGCCTTCACCCGCTGGCCGTGGAAGATGCGGAACACTTCGGCCAGCGGCCCAAGCTCGAGGAGTTCGACGACTTCGTCTACCTCGTCGTCTTCGGCGCGAACGCCGACCGTGACGGGCTGGTCGAGGTGCACTGCTTCCTCTCCAGCCGCTATCTCGTCACCGTCCACCATGACGGATGCCCCGCCTTCGCCGACCTGCGCAGGCATGCCGTGGGCGGCCGTTTGCCCGCTCCGGACGCCGCGCTCGCACTGTACAGGGTCGTCGACGCTCTGGCGGACAGCTTCTTCCCTGAGCTCTCCCGCCTCGACGACCGCATCGACGACCTGCAGAACGGCGTGCTCCGCAAGCCGGACGACTCGCAACTGGAGGAGGTCTTCTCCCTCAAGCGCCAGCTCGTGGCGTGGCGCAAGGTCATCTCGCCGGAGCGTGACCTCTTCGCGCGCCTGGTCACGGGAGTCGTCGACATCCCGGGCATGACCCCGGAGGTCGAGCGCTACTACCGGGACGTGTACGACCACCTCATCCGCATCAGCGACCTCGTCGACAGCTACCGCGACCTGCTCACCGGCGCGATGGACGTCTACCTGTCCACCGTCTCGAACCGGCTCAACGAGGTCATGAAGCGACTGACGATCGTGGCGACGATCTTCATGCCGCTCACCTACATCACCGGCTTCTTCGGGATGAACTTCAGCCGGCTGATCGTGCACATCAGCGGATGGCCGGCGTTCCTGTTCTGGGGCGTCGCCACGCAGATCGTCGTCGTGGCCCTCATGCTCGTGCTGTTCCGCCGGCGCGCCTGGATCTGAGGCGGGCGGCGGCTGATCCAGGCCCGCCACGGTGGTCCGCGTCACTCCGCCGGGAGCACCCAGGTGCTGGCGTGGTCGCAAGCCACGAACCCGAGACCGGCGTAGAAGGGTTCGACGTCCGGCGCGGACAGCAGGCCGAACCAGTGGGCGCCGGCGCGAAGCCCATGGTCGATCGCCGCCGACACCACCGAGGCGCCGGCGCCCCGGTGGCGGTGGGAGTGCCGCGTGCCGACGGCGTAGATACCGGCGATGTCGCCCACCATGGCGCTCCCCGCCACGGCGACCGGCCTGCCGTCGTGCAGGCTCAGGAAGGCTGAGGCGTCCGGCCGCCCGGTGAACCCGACGCCGAACAGGCGCTGGCACCAGTCGACCGGCATCTCGAACGCGTCGCCGAGCACGTCGCCGGCCGCAAGCACGCCTTCCACGTCGGCGACGCGCCGAGTCTCGTGCCCGCCGTCGGGGCGAACGACGTCGCCGGCGTGCACGCACATGACGGCAACCACCCCGGAGGGGACGAAGCCGAGGTCGCTCGCCACCTCGCCTGACTCCGCCGCCACCGGTGAGGCCGCGTACAGCTGGCCGGGGAGGTCTCGCCGCCGCAGGACGGCGGTGGCGGCGGCGATGCCCTCGGTCACGCTGCCCGGGCCGTACGCGACGATCCAGTTCAGATCGGCGGACGGCTCGCCGCCTATGCCGACGCTGACGCCCGGTGCGGACCACGACTCGCCGCGCTCCGCACTGCCGATGAACGCGCGCCAGCCCTCGCCGTGCGCGCCGACGAGCTCCACGAGTGATGGCGCCCTGTGTCCCACGCGAGACCTCTCGCTTTGAAGCGGGTAACCTACCCGGCAGTAGTCTTCCCCGGGGAGCCCGGTTCGCGACCCGGGCCGGCGCCGTTTCGTGATTCTTCGCGGCACGGCTCCACCCCACGGGCCGCGAGTGAGGAGCGTGTCCCGTGTACATCGCCGTCGACGCCGTCGGGGAGACGTGGCTGGGCGACACCCGCGCCGCCATGGCCGGGTTCCTGGTCGGCCTCCTCGCGACCTTCTTGTTCGTGCGCGTCAACACACGGCTCATCCGCGCCAAGGTCCGCTGGTGGTTCCACGACATCGAGAGCGAGGGCGGCACCCACGTCCACCACATGGTGATCGGCGTGGTGCTCATGGCGACCGTCGGCATCCTGCTGATCGCCCTGGCGCCGCACGAGGCCCTGGCGCAGATCCTCGCCCTGCTGTTCGGCGCCGGAGTAGCGCTGACTCTGGATGAGTTCGCGCTGATCCTGCACCTGCAGGACGTGTACTGGCGCAAGGAGGGGCGACTGTCCGTGGACGCGGTCATCATCGTCGTGACCGCTGCCGCGCTGTTCGTGCTCGGGCTCGATCCGTTCGGCGACTTCGGGGCCCCTGGGGTGTCGGGGAACGTACTGCGCATCGCCGTCGCAGTCTTCGTCCTCATCGAGATCATCCCGGTGCTTTTCTGCCTGCTCAAGGGCAAGATCTGGACCGGCGTGCTCGGCTTGTTCGTTCCCATACTGGCGATCGTCGGCGCGATTCGCCTGGCGCGCCCGAACTCGCCGTGGGCGCGCCGCCGGTACCCGACGCGCCCCAAGAAGCTCGCCAGGGCGCAGCGACGCGAGAAGCGCCTGGACGCGCACACGCTCGCCTGGCGGGAGGCGTTCTTCGACCTCATCGCCGGCAAGCCGCACCTGCCGTCGCTGCCGCCGGCCGGCGCCGAGCAGGCGGACGGACCAGGGGCCGCCGCAAAGCCGGAGGACGACGGAGGCGGCGCGCCGGCGGCGGCGGACACGACGGTCGCGGCGGCCCCGGGGGCGGCGAGAGCTAGGCGCCGGCGGCCACGACGACCGCCAGGTCGTCGAGGAACCGGCGCTGCGCGGACACGATAGCTTCGCGCGCCGCCACCAGGTCGAACCAGGCGGCGCGGTCCACCTCGGGGAACTCCGCCGTCTTGCCCGAATGCGGCGGCCATTCCATCGAGAAGGTGTTGCTGGTGATGGCCGCGGCGTCACAGTCGTGCTCCGCGGCCCAGGCGAAGATCAGCTTGTGCCCGTGCGTCTTGACTCCTCCGAGCGGCTGGAAAGGGCCGTCGGGCTCGAGTCCCGTCTCTTCACGGACCTCGCGGCGGGCAACGGCGAGGAGGTCGACGCCGGCGGCGCGGTTGCGGGCCTTGGCCGCCGTCACTGTCGCCGGCTCCGGCCCCAGTTCTTCCGGTTCGGCCATGCCTTTGGGGATGCTCCAAGCCCCGGCGTCCTTCTTGGCCCAGTAGGGGCCGCCGGGGTGCACGAGCAGCACCTCGACCCTGCGCTCATCCGGTCGAGCGCCGGAGACATATCGATACAGGAGCAATCCAGCGCTGATGGCCGGCACGGATCATGACCTCCCGGGGCGGCGCTCATCGCCACCGCCTGCGCGTTCGTCGCAGAATACAACGAACGCGCGGCGCGCGCGGAGGAGGAAACGGCCCGACACGCTCGAGGGCGGGCGGCGCCGCGGCGCCGCCCGCCCTCGTCCCGCCCCGGTGCGCCGTGAGAGGCGGCCCTGACGCCGGCTCAGCTCGCGAGCACGGCCGAGAACACCCACCAGGCCAGCAGCGACTTCGCCGTCAGACTGAGGATGATGTACGCCTTCTCGCCGAACAGGTAGTCACGCCACTTGCCGACCTTGTGGTACTGAAGCCACATGTTCACGGCGAAGATGTTGAAGAAGATGAACAGGCTGATGATGATGCCGTAGACGAAGGTCGGGGGCGCGGGACCGTTCAGGCCGGGACTCCAGACGTAGAGCGCCACGACGATCCACGGGATGATGCCGGCGAAGGTGCCGAACCAGAACGACAGCCAACTGGGCTTGCCCGGCGTCTCGTACTTCTCCATGAGCAGGCCGAAGAGGATCATGCTTGCGTTGACGCCGAAGATCGCGAGCAGTGCGGCGACGTCGCTGACGCCGGTGATCATGGCGATCAGCACGATCATGATGCTCGAGCTGAAGAAGTACTCGATCCAGCGCCCGTAGTTTCGGTCCTGCAGCAGGCTGCGCTTGTACCAGCTGAAGACCCGGGGCGAGGCGATGGTGAACAGCGCGAGCGCCGAGATCGCGATGAAGGCGAAGACGCCCCAGCCGAGCGGCACGTCGAACAGCGTCGTGAGCTGCGGTGCGGTTCCGGGCGGTCCGGTCATGAAGGTGGCCGTCACCGGCAGCGTGAAGCCGTTGGTGAGCAGCGCGATGGCGCCCGCCTCCAAGGCAAGGACCAGGCCGACGCCGACGTTCCAGATGCGCAGCCTGCCGAGACGGCGTTCGAGCTCGGGAGTGGGCTCCTGGGCGCGAGGCGCGGCAGTGCGGATGGTGGCCGGGGCGGAACTCATATGGGTGCTCCTTTCGCAGGGGCGTTCGGCGGTCACGAGGCGCACGCCTCTGCCGCCGCCCGCTCGACGATCGTGATCAACGTGTCCAGGAAGCGGCCGACTGCCTGGCGCTCCTCGGCGCTCAGGCTCGCCGCGAGCCGGCCGACGTCGCCGGCCAGTGGCGCGGCCTCCTCGGCGAGCGCCGCGCCCGCCTCAGCCGTGCGGGTGACGACGACTCGTCGCCGGTCGCTCGGGTGGGCGGCGCGGACGGCATGACCGCTCGCCTCCAGTCTGTCGACGAGGGCGGTGACCGCCCCAGTCGAGAGCTGCAGCCGTCGGGCGAGCTCGCTGGGACCGAGGCCGCCGTCGGCATCGAGGTTCTCCAGCGCGAGCAGCTCCGGGACGCTGACGCCCACGCCGCTGGCGAAGGCGGCGTTCAAGGTCGACAGGGCGACGTCGAGACGTCGCGTCGCCGCACTGATGTACTCCTCTGTGTAGGTCTGCCGCATCTGGTCTCTCTTCCTAGAAGTAACTCGATAAGAGAGATACCCACTGATTGAGAAATCGCACCTTGCGACGAGCCGGCGGCCCCCACGCCGGCGCCTGCGCGGACCCGCGCGCCGACTCAGCCCCGGCCCGTCGCGCTGTTGAGCGCGCCGTAACGCCCGTAGCCGGAGATGAGGGCGCGTGACAGCAGCCCGGGCCTCCGCTGCTGCTCGTGCGCTTTGTCACTGGCCTCGTAGGCCAGGCTCACCGATTGCACCAGCGGCCAGCGAAGCGGCTCCGGCGGCAACTGCGCCGGCGGTGGGCCGACGACCGGCATGCGACTCCACTCGTCGTCGGCCCGCAGCACGAGCGAAGCGAGGATCTTGCCGCCGAGCTTGGTCGCCGTGAGTCCGTGCCCGGAGAACCCCAGCCCGGCGTGGACAGTGCCGTCCGGCGACGACTCGAAGAACGGCAACGCCCTTCCGGTGATGTCCATGGGGCCGCTCCAGGCGGCGTCGAGGCGCACGCCCTCGAGCTGGGGGAACAGCCAGGCGAGGCCGTGCGCGGCGGCCGCAGCCAGTCGCGGAGCCGTCGTGACCCGCCCGCGGATGCGCGCGCCGCAGACGATGCCCATCGCCCCGCCGCCGATGGCGACGCGGTCATCGGCGGTCTTTCTCAGGTAGTACAGCATCTCGCGCAGGTCGGCGACGCCCATGTGCGACGTCCAACCGAGTTGCTCGATGAGTCCGGGGATCGGCTCGGTCACGACCATGAAATCGGTGCAGACGGCGAAGGCGCGGCGGAAGTGCCGCTCCCGCGCCGCCCAGGCCCCCTGCGTGAGCACCACGCTGCTCGCAGTCACGGCGCCGGCCGGCGACACCACGCGCGGCGGCCGCCCGGCCTCGACGCGCACCATCGGCGTGCCCTCGAAGATGCGCACGCCGCGCTCAAGGAGCACCCGCCGAAGCTCGCGCACCAGCTTGCCCGGCTGGATCACTGTGAGGTCGGGCGTGATCGCACCGCCGATGAAGCGCGGCGAGTCGGCGATGCGCCGCGCTTCGGCGGCGTCCACACGCCGCAGCCGGTCGTCGTAGCCATGCTTCTCGAGAAGGCGGAACGTCTCGTCGTCGGGCCCGGGCTGCCACTCGCCGGCCCGGGCGTACAGGATGCCCTCGTGCCTGGCGTCGATGCGGGCATCGTGGTCGGCGATCCAGCCGTCGAGCTCGTCGACCATGGCGGCGAGGGCGGCCGCATAGGCCACCCCGCCCTCCTCGCCGAGGGCGTTACAGAGGCTGGAGAGAGCCGTCCAAGAGGGAGAGAAGAAGCCGCCGCTGGCGCCGCTGCCCCCGGCGCCGCAGATGTCGGCCTCGATGAGAGTGATGTCGAGACCGGGGTCGCGCTCGCCGAGCTCGTAGGCGCTCCAGAGGCCGGCGCACCCGCCGCCGACGACGCAGACGTCGGCACGGACATCGCCGACGAGCGGAGGGCAGGGCGCGCCGGGGTCGGCGCGCAGGGCCTCGTCGAGCCACCAGCTCCGCGCAGACACCGCGGGAACACCGGCAGCGGCGCGGCGCAGGGGCGCCATCGTCAGCGCCCCAGTCGCCCGGCGTCGCGCTCGGCCTCGGCGAGGACGCGGTCGAGCTCGGCGAGGACATCGGCGGGCAGGGGTTCGGGGTCGTGGGCGCGCGCCAGGCGGGCGAACTCCGCCCGCGCCGCCTCTTCGACTGAGTCGCTGCCCACTCCACGACGCCGCATGGGCAGCGGGAACTCACGCACGTGGGCGCGTGTGTGCGCGTGGGCGAGGTAGTGACCACGGGGTCCGACATCGCGGATGACGTCGAGCGCGAGGTCGGCGTCGCCGGGAAGCTCTTCGAGCATGCGCCGGGCGGTCATCGCCAGCTCGTGCTGCAGCACGATGAAGTGCGGCTCGAGCACGGTGTAGCTGTCGAGCAGACCACCGAGGTCGCCGCTGATCTCAGCCTCCGTGCCCGACAGCAGAGCCGCGCCGATGCCGGCCCGCGACCCGAAGCCCCAGCCGATGCTCGCCTCGTCGCCGCTGAGCGACGGACCGCAGAGGTGCGGCACCCCCCACGCGTGACCGAGGCGCGCGACGAGGCGTTCGGCCGGCGCCTCGACGTCGCCGATGTAGCCGCCGCTGCGCGGGTCCATGGCTGAGATGAGATTGCTGTGAAAGACCGGCGCGCCCGGGAAGGCCAGCTGGATGAGCACCAGGGCGCTCACCACCTCGGCCTCCCCCTGGACGATCGCCCCGGCCAGCGACGCCGGCGCCGTTGAGCCCATGGTGGGCATCGCCATGAAGCTGATGGGGATGCCGGCCCCGGCGTAGACCAGCGCCGCCTCGATCCCCGTGTCGTCCTGCGACAGCGGGCTGATCGTGCAGATGTTGCCGCAGATCGGCGGCCGCGCGCGACGCACGTCCTCGGAACCCGCGACCACGGCGGCCATCTCGACGACGCGCTCCGCCAGGCGCGGGTGCACGGTGGTGGCGCCGCGCACATGCTTGAGGGTGTTGGTCAGTCCGGCGTGACACTCATGGAGCGGAGCGGTCCGGGCGTGGTCCTGAGCGCTGACCGGCGGCCAGAAGAACGAGATGGCCGGCAGGGCGTCGACGACGCGGGCCATCAGCTCGACGTCGGCTTTGCGCGAGGAACGCTCTTCGCCGGTCTCGGGGTCGCGCACGCGCACGCCGACGCCCTCCGTCGAGAGGTAAGTCCGCGCGCCGTCGAGAGTCAGGTCAAAACGCGGCTCACGACCGCCGAGCAGGAACGAACGCGGCGCCGTGGCCAGGGCGCGCTCGACCAGGTCGGGGGTGAGCTTGACGATGCCGTCGCCGTCGACGTCGGCGCCGTGGCGGCGGAAGATCTCGAGCGCCGCCGCGCACGGGAAGCAGACGCCGACGCGCTCGAGGATCTCGAGGGTCGCCGCCCGAAGGCGGTCGACGGCGGCCGTGTCGTCGGCCGTCGACCGCAGCAGCGGCGTGAAACTGATGATGTCGGGAGTGCGTGTCAGCGGTTCAGTCTCCCCCTTGGACCGCCTCGGCTTGGCCGGCGATCGCGTCGAGTCGGGCGATCGTCTCGGCCGGCAGGACGGGGCCGCGGTCGTCGGCGGCGGCGACGAGCTCGCGTACGCGAGCGCTCGCCGCCGCGACCTCGTCGGTCCCGTCGGCCTGCCAGTGTTCGAGAGACAGCCGCGAAGCGATCTCGGGCAGGAACACCTCCCCCGCGCGCAGGCGGCGGGTCGTGTCTTTCTCCTTGAGATAGTCGCCCTTGAAGCGGCGCCGCTTGATGGACTCGGTCAGCACGGTCTCGGAACTGATCTCGGCGCCGGCCAGAAGGCGGTGGATCATCGTCGCCATCTCGGAGTCGATCACGATCTGGGGAAGGCTCATGACGCCGGCGCCCGACAGCAGCCCGATGCCGCCGGTCATCAGATCGGCGCCGGCGGCGGCCACGATCAGGCCTTTGAGCGCCTTCTCGTAGCCGGCCTGTATGCCGGGGTACTTGGCATCGGTCGCCAGGCCGGGGGCGAGCGCCGGCACGCCGAGGTGATGCGCGACGCCGACGCCGGTGGCGCACATGAGGGCGGTCTCGAGGGCGCCGAAGGCGAACGTCGTAGCGTGCATGTCGAGCAGGCTGGTGCCGACACCCATGATCTGGGGCGCGCCCGGCGCCGCCAGCTCGATCGCCGTCGCCACTGCGAGGAACTCGGCCGTGTTGATCGTCACCGCGCCGGCGACGGTCAGCGGAGCCGTGGCGCCGGCGATCGGCATCGGGTAGACGACGATCGGCCCGCCATGCCGGGCGACGCCGATGGAGGCGTCGAGGAGCTCACCGCCGATACCGAGCGGAGACGACGTGCAGCACACGTAGCTGATCCGCGGCCGCTCCCTGTATGCGTCGAGACCGCCGCAGACCTCGGCCGCGACGGCCAGCATGGGTTCGACCTGCCACGGCTTGGTGACCTCGTCCTGGACGTGCTTGGGGCTCCACGAGAGCTGGGTGATGACCTCCCGGAAGAGCGTCCGGCCGGGTCCGGCGTCGGTCGCGCCGACCAGCGACCAGAGGATGTCGACCGGCTCCATGGCGTCGGCGACGATGGTCGCCCGGCGCACATCTTCCACGGTGCTGGGACGGAACGCGCCGCTCTCGAAGTCGAGCGTCACATTGGGGCTGCCGGAAGGGGAGAAGTGGATCAGCCCGGGCTCCAGCAGGCAGTCGTCGGCGGGCGTCGCGCCGGCGAGCAGCACGCTGCGCGGGAGACAGGCGACGGTGCGCTCGACGAGATCGGCGGGCAGGCGCGCGACACCCGCTTCGCGGTCGACGCGCGCGCCTGCTCGCTCCAGATCGTCGAGCGCCGCGCTGGGCCCGAAGTGCATGCCCGTCTCTTCGAGGATCGCCAGCGCCTGCTCGACGATCAGGTCGCACTCTGCCGCCGATGTGAAGGCGATCTTCGGTCGCACGTCAGTCGTGCTCGCAGATCGCCCAGGACTCGCGCCCGGGACTGAGGCCCCGCCAAGACCCGCCGCTTCTGGTCGCACGCCCACCAGCCGGCCGAGGACACCTCGTGAGGAGACACTGCCGAGGTGGACCCGCCACCCCTCGCCTCGGCCTCCTCGAGTCCCCAGAAGGTCTCTTCCCATGGGGCAGCGGCCGCGGCGGCGACGCGGATCCGGGCTTCTTGCCGGTGCTCATACGCCTCCCCTTCGTCGACTGCGAGCTCCGCAGGCCGGTGCGTGCATCGTACTGGTCCGTGGCACCGCCGGAAACGTTCCGGGAAGCGCGAGCACACGGCTTACCCGGACGGCCTGTCCCGATACCCCTCGGCAAAGGCCAGAAACCGGTAGACGTCGCCGAAGTCGGAGGCCAGCCCCAGCGAGACCCGGATGGTGTTGGGCACCTTACCGGTGGCATCCTCGATCCGCCGCTGGCACTGCTGCAGGGTGACGGCCGCCGTGGGATCGCTGAAGCAACTCTCCACGTCCGCGCGGGTGATGCGATGGGCGACCTCGCCGTCGCCGGGATTACAGAAGCAGCCGCTGCGCACCGAGATCCGCTCATCGGCCGCGTCGGCCTCCACCTCGTAGACGTCGTACGGCCGGCCCTCGGGATCGACCAGATAGAGCGCGATGGTCGCGCCCCGGCGCGCCATGTCCTGCGGCCCGAAGACCTTGATCAGTGGTGACCCGTCGCTGTGCCGCAACGCGGCCATTTCCTCGAGCAGCCAGCCGGCCAATGTCCGCACGCGCTCGTGGACGACGGCGACGCCCACAGTCTCGACATGCTCGATGCCGATGGTCACCGCCGGCAGGCCGAGGTAGTCGATGGTGCCGTCCTCGAACCCGGTGGATCCCGGCGCCAGCCGATACCAGTCCTTCTGCTGGACCGACGCCAGGGTGATCGTCCCGCCGGCGAACCAGGGGCGGCGCAGCTTCGCCAGCGCCTCCCGGCGCGCGATCAGACAGCCGCAGCCCGTCGGGTAGCCGAACAGCTTGTAGAAGGAGATCGGGATGAAGTCGGCGCCGATCGCGGCGGCATCGACGGAGTTGGTCGGCGCAAACGCCGCACAGTCAAGGATGACGTCCCAGCCCAGCTCGTGGGCGTCGTCAACCCACTCGAGCGGGTGCTGGGCGCCGCTGAAGTTCGACTGCGCCGGGTAGGCGAAGAGCTTCGCCCCGCCGTCGCCGGCGCCATGCAGCGCCGTCCGGACCTGCCCCTCGTCGAGCCGCAGGTCGTCCTCGCGCACCGGGATGTAGGTCGCCGCGGCGCCCTTGCGCGCCGCGAACTCGCGGATGCCGTTGACGGAGTTGTGGTTGTCGTAGCTCAGCAGGAACACGCCCCCGGGAGCGAACGGGTAGGCCTCGCCGACGAGTTTGAGGGCGCCGCTCGCATTGGCCGTGAAGACGATCTCGAACTCGTCCTCGGGCGCATGGAAGAAGCGGCGCACGGCGTCGCGGGCCTCCTTGGCCAGCTCCGCGGAGGCGAGCGAGGTCGGGTTCTGCGAATGTGGATTGCCGAGGACGTGCCGAGAGAGCAGCTCGTGATGGCGGCGGATCTGAGACTCCCCGTACACTCCGCCGCCCGTGTAGTCGAGGTAGGTGTGACCGAGGCGGTCGAGGCGCGCGTAGTCCGTGGCGCGCAGCTCGTCGATCGCCGAGGTGGCGGCGAACGCCGGGAACCGCCGCAAGAAGTCGTCGCGGGCGGCTGCCAGCCCGTCGTCAGGATACTGGCGCTCCCCCGTCATCGAGCCCGGCCCGCCGCTCGAACATCAGGCATCGGCGTACTCGATCGTGTGGAAGCTGTCGGAAGGGAACATCCACACAACGAAGCAGGGCTGGGCGCCACGATTGCGGAGGCCGTGCACGGAGTCGGCAGGGATGTACGCGACGTCCCCGCGGCGCAGGGGCCGCCACTCGCCGTCGAGGTGGATCTCAGCCTCACCAGACGTGATGTAGTAGGCCTCCTGGGGATGGTGGCGATGAGGCCGCAGTTCCGCGTCCGGGGGCACTTCGCAGACGCCCATGCTGAGTCCGCTCGTCGGGGTACGATCGGCGGAGATCAGGGTGCGCCAGCGGACTTCGGCAGCGCATCCGGGAGCCGGTGGATCAGCATCCCACGGGTACTCTTCCTCGTTGACGAGCATCGTGGACTCCGGCATGGGATCTCCTTCAGGTACGACACGCGACCGCGGTGGCGGCCTCCAGTGACTCCACCGCGCCAATGAGAACCGCGCCGGTCTCAGGAGTCAAGGCCGCTGCGCGCCTCACCCCGCCGGCGGCAGCCGCCGCTCGCGTACCTCAGCGACGAGGTCGCCGATGAACTCGGCGAGCGGCCGCGGGCCCTTGTCCTCGCCACGTTCGCGCACGCCGACGGCGCCCTGCTCCACCTCGCGGTCGCCGACCACGAGGATGTAGGGCACCTTCTGCAGTTGCGCGTCGCGGATGCGCTTGCCGATGCTCTCGGCGCGGTCGTCGACGTCGGCGTGCAACGTGACCGGCGCCTTCGCCTGGTCGGTGGCGCCGGCGGCGCGCAGGGTGCGCAGCACCTCCTGCGCGTAGTCGCCGTGGCGATCGGCGATCGGCAGCACCAGGGCCTGCTCCGGGGCCAGCCACGTCGGCAGGTTGCCGCCATAGTGCTCGAGCAGGATGCCCATGAAGCGCTCGATGCTGCCGAGCAGCGCGCGGTGGATCATGACCGGCCGATGCTCTTCGTTGTCGGCCCCGGTGTAGGTGATGTCCAGCCGCTCCGGCATGGCGAAGTCCACCTGGATGGTGCCGCACTGCCAGGTGCGGCCCATGACGTCGCGGATGTGGAAGTCGATCTTGGGGCCGTAGAAGGCGCCGTCGCCGGGGTTGAGCGCGTACTCGATGCCCTCGCCCTCGAGCACGCGACCGAGCACGCCCTCGGCGAGCTCCCAGACCTCGTCCGAACCGATGCTCTTCTCCGGTCTGGTGCTCAGCTCGATCTTGACGTCCGTGAAGCCGAACGAGGCGTAGATGTGCTGCATGAAGCGGACGACGCCGAGCACTTCTTCCTCGAGCTGCTCGGGGGTGCAGTAGATGTGCGCGTCGTCCTGGGTGAAGTAGCGCACGCGGAACAGGCCGTGCAGCACGCCGCTCATCTCGTGGCGATGCACGCGGCCGAGCTCGGCCATGCGCAGCGGCAGGTCGCGGTAGGAGCGCCGGCGGCTCTTGTAGATCAGCAGGCCGCCGGGGCAGTTCATGGGCTTCACCGCGAACGGCTGCTCGTCGATCTCGGTGAAGTACATGTTCTCTTTGTAGTTGTCCCAGTGGCCGCTGCGCTCCCAGAGCTCGCGGCGCAGGATCACCGGGGTGCTGATCTCCTCGTAGCCGGCGCGCACGTGCTCGGCGCGCCAGAAGTCGACCATCGCGTTCCAGAGACGCATGCCCTTAGGGTGGAAGAAGGGGAAGCCGGGGCCCTCCTCGTGGAAGCTGAAGAGGTCGAGGTCCCGGCCGATGCGCCGGTGGTCGCGCTGGCGGGCGAGCTCGAGGGCCTCGAGGTAGGCCGCCAGCTCCTCCTTGCTCGGAAAGGCGGTGCCGTAGACGCGCGTGAGCATCTGGTTCTTCTCGTCGCCGCGCCAGTAGGCGCCGGCGAGGCTGGTGAGCTTGAACGTGCCGCTGCCGAGCTTGTTGGTGCTCGGCAGGTGCGGCCCGCGGCAGAGGTCGACGAACTCGCCCTGGCGGTAGACGCTGATGGTGGGCAGCGCGTCACCGGTCGCCTCGGCGGCGGTGACCAGGTCCTCGATGAGCTCGACCTTGAAGGGCTGGTCGAGGCCCAGGGGAAGGCCGGAGGCGCCCGTGCCGGGCTCGCCGGCCCCGAACACCGCGAGCGCCTCGTCAACCGGGAGCTCGTAGCGCTCGACGGGCAGGTTCTGGCTCACGACCCTGGCCATCTCCTTCTCGATGCGCGCCAGATCGGTCTCGGCGATCGGTTCGGGAAGCTGGAGGTCGTAGTAGAAGCCGTTCTCGATGGTGGGGCCGATGGCGTACTTGGCTCCCGGGTACAGGCGCACGATCGCCTGCGCCATGACGTGCGAGGCGGAGTGCCGCTGGATGTCGACGGCGTCGGCGTCCTCGCCCTTGAGCGTCACGATGTCGAGACGGTCGCCGTCGTGCAGCGGCGCGGCCGCGTCGACCAGCAGGGTGACATCAGGCTCGGCGGCGGCGGTCACGCGGCCCGCGATGGCGGCTTTCGCCAGCCGCGGGCCGATCGCCGCCGCGGCGTCGCGAACGGTGGCGTCGTCGCCGAGTTCCAGGGGGGAGCCGTCGGGGAGGGTGACGTGCAGGGTCATGCGGGTGGTCCTTTCTCTGCTTGCGCGCCCGCGCACCTTGCGGGGGCTGTTGACGAGAGGATTGTAGCAGGCCCCACTCCGCGCGCGACGGGCTGCAGACCTTCGCCGCGGAGGAACTGGTCGACCGGCGCCGGCGCCCGGGTCGGCCGGGCTACGTCAGCGCGCCGAGCCTGCGAGCGGCGAAGATGCGCGCCTGGAGCTCGTGGCCGCCGGCGCCGGCCTGGACGCAGTCGTCGGCGCCGGCGGCCAGCGCCTCGCCGATCTGCTCTTCGTCCTCGGTCAGAAGGATGATGTAAGGCGGTCCCGAGCGGCGGCGGGCCGCGCACCTGCCGACAGAGTTCGAGGCCGCCGCAGCCGGGCAGGTTCCAGTCCACCACGGCGAGGCCGGGAGCGTCGTCGCCGAGGAGCAACTCGACGCTCGCCACGCCTTCGTCTGATTCGACCGGCTCGAGGCCGAGGGCGCCGAGGTCCTGCGCCACCTCGCGGAGCGCGTATCTCGAGGTGGCGTCACCGTGTGCGATCAGCAGCTTCACTCGTTCTCCCCCGCGGGACTGCCGGGTCGGCCGACGCGGCGATCTGTGTCCGGGCCGATTGTCGCCCACGCGGGGCGACAAACCGATAGAACGATCGCCTAGCGCGCCGCGTCGACCGGCCTGAACCGCTTTTGCGCGGAGACGATCTCGCGCAGCGCCTCCTGCAGGCTCGCGCGCGTGAGCGGCGGCAGCGTCCAGGTCTCGATGATGTTGTCGACGGGGCGCCCGTGGCGCAGGCGATTGGCGTGATGCCGAAGCTGCAGGTGCTGCATGCTGATGAACGCCTCGCGCAGGGCGCGCTCGGGAATGACGTCAGCCCCGCCGACCTCGACGATGGCGGCGAGCCGCTCGAGCGTGGAGGCCGTCGTGATGGAAGAGGCGAAGGCGAAGTAGCGGGCGAAGTTCTGGATGGGCACCAGGCCGCTCTTCTTGACGTCGATACTGCCCCCGAGCTTGCCGCGGAAGCCCAGCGGCGGCCTGGTCCTGGTGCCGAGCTTGACCAGGCCGCTGAGGAAGCCTTTGTGCTCGGGCACCTGGCGGAGCACGTCGGTCAGCACCTTGTCGACGTAGAGCTCGCCGGCGATCTGGCGGTAGTCGAAGGCGACGCTGGCGCGCGCCATGCGCTCGATGTCCTTGCCGTCCAGGCAGTCCTCGAAGACGGCCTTCCACTGCGAGAGCGTCATGCGCCACTGTCTGCGCCCCGCGAGCACGCCGTGCGGGTCGCGGGGCAGGCCGCAGCGCTCGAGGCCGGCGTTGACGCCCTGGGCGAGCACGCGGAAGTAGTCCTCCACGGCGGGGTCGTCGGTGTCGTCGTAAGCGAGCCCGTTGTCCTGGTCGGAGGCCAGCGTGAGCTCCGCGCGCGCGGCGCTGCCGAAGGCGAGCCAGGCGTAGGGCACGGGCGGCTCCCCGAGCCGGTCGATGGTGAGCTCGAGGAACCGGGCCGTCAGGGTGTCGTGGAGGACGGTGAGCACTCGGGTCACCGAGGGTGCGTCCATGTGCGCCGTCATCAGGTCGACGAACAGCGTGGGAATGTCGGCCGCAGCCTTGACCACGTCATCCTCGCTGCGCGCCGCCATGATCTCGCGGCGCAGCGCGAACGGACTGCGCGCCTCGAGCGTCATCAGGCTGCTGGCGGACAGGACGCCGACCACTTCGCCGTCGGCGTCCAGCACCGGCAGGTGGTTCACCCCGGCGGCCATCATCGCGATGCTCGCCTCCGGCGCGAGCACCTCGGCGCCGATGGTGTGCACCGGCGCCGACATGATCTCGGTGACGGGAGCGTGCCGCGAGACGCCGTCGACGACGACCTTGTTGCGCAAGTCGACGTCGGTGACGATGCCGGCGATGCCCTTGCCGCCGGGGCCGCGCACCAGGATCGCCGAGCGCTTCTCGGCGATCAGGATCTCCGCGGCCTCCTGCGCCGTCGCGCCAGGATCGCAGAAGAGCGGCTTGCTGCGCGTGACCGACGTGACCGGGAGCGTGCGCACGTCGGGCATGGCGCGCATGGTACCGGCGGCCTGCAGCAGACGTTCGCGCAAGTTGGTGGCCATCCACTGAAGTCCCAACGGCTGGCCGAGCACCTTGACCGCCACATCCCGGGGCAGGCAGTAGAGCAGCGAGTCCTCGCGCGCGCGCACCGTGAACTCCGGGGCGAGGCCGGTGAGCAGCGTCGGGTGGCCGACGACCTCACCGGCGGTGACCACGGCCACGTAGGCGTCCTTGTGCAGCAGCTCCAGCGTCCCGAGGCGCACGACGTACAGCTCCACGCCCGGAGGGCCGCCCTCGACGAGGATCGCCTCGCCGGCCGCGGCGGCGCGCTCGCGTACCGCCGCGGCGACGTCGCGCAGCTGATCCGGAGCGAGGTCCTTGAAGGGCGGCGTGCGGCTGAGGAAGCGCACCCGGTCGGCGATGCGTGCGGGGTCTGCAGCCAGGGTCACCGCTTCTCCCTACCTGATGGCCCGCTCGACGAGACCGCGCTCGTGCAGGTGCCGCAGGCTCTCGATCACGTCGGCCTCGTTCTTGTGTTCGAGCACGACCGGGGCCCGGGCGGCGCGGGCCAGCTCCATGACCTGTGCGGCATCGACGATGCCGCGCCCGAGCGGGAGGTGCTGATCGCCGCCCACGTGGCCCTCGTTGTCGTGCAGGTGCACGAGCCTGAGGTCGTACGCGCCGTCGCCGAGCCACGCCTGAAGCGTCCCCGTGACCGCCGCGTGGCCCACGTCGAGTGCGAGGCCGAGGCCGTGCAGGTCCAGGTCGCCGGGAGCGCGGAAGTGCGTGTGCCGCACGAAGGGAAGATTCTCGACGGCGATGACGACGCCGTACTCCTCCTGCAGCGCCGTCAGCTGCTCGAACGAACTCTCCAGGGTCTTGACGACTCGGGTGTCCCATCCGCGCTGCTTGCGCTGCAGGTCGGGATGCACCACGTAGACGCGGGCGCCGAGCTCCGCGGCCACGGCGAGGTGACGGCGGTGCACCTCGAACGCCGCCCGGTGTCGCCGAGACGAGCGGCTGCCGTACTCGAAGTGCAGGAACGGCCCGTGCACGGTGAAGGGCAGTCCGGCGAGCTCGATGACACGCGCGTTGGCCGCGTCCAGCAGGCTGTGCCGGCCCACGGACAGGATCTCGGCGGAAGGCGCGATCTCGCCGATGCGCAGCAGAGCCGCCGCGAGCGAGAAGTTCGCGTAGGCTCCTGTTGAGATCCCGATGTCGTCGTAGATGGGCACCCGGAAGAAGTATTGCACGCCGGGTGCGTAACGAAGCTATGGCGCCGCCGTCACTCCGGGGCCAGGACCGCCTCGAGGACGGCCTCGAGGGCGGCCGGCCGGCCGGCGACGTCCAGGATGTCGTCACTCAGCTTCTGCTGCTCGCGCCGGGCGTGCGCCAGTCCGTCATCCGGTCGTCCGGGCGCCTCCTCGCGGCCGGGCGCCCCGGTGAGCGCCCGGGCGCTCCCAGACGTCGCCTGACCCCAGGGCAGCTCCATGAAGCGCCGCGCCATCTCGACGCGCGCTCGCAGCTCCGCCGCGGCGACCGGCGTGTGCACGCAGTCGTGAGCGCCGGCCTGCAGGCCGGCGGGGACTTCGTGGGTGTGCGCGGCGCCGGCGAGCAGGATCACGTAGGGCGCATTCTGGATGTGGAAGTCGCGCACGAGCCGGCACAACTCGGGACCCTCGATGCGCGGCAGTTCCCAGTCGACGAGCGCGATGCGGGGGGATCTCTTCGGCGAGCAGGGCATCGAGCGCTTCCGGGCCGTCGGCAGCCTCCGTCAGCCGCAGGCCCAGAGGCAACAAGGCCGCGACGAGACTGCGGCGGGATGACTCCGCACCGTGAGCGATGAGCACATCCATGTCGATCCTCCCGACTCCTCCGCCGCGTGCCCGCAAGGCGATCCGCTTCTCCATCACTGAAGGTCGGACGCGGGATTCCCGGAGCGCATGGGGACGGAGTCCCTGATCAGCGTAGCCGGGGCATGACTCAGGCTCGCAGACGGCGGCGCCGGACTGCGGCCGCGGACAAAGAGAGTAGCCGGCGCAGACAGCGGCGGGCGGCGGTCCCACCCCGGGCGAACGGACAGCCAGGAGGAAGCCTGCACCAGGGTCATGAGGGAGGCTTGGCGTGCCGATGCTCGTGCGGGAGGATGAGACCGATGCGACCGACGACGAACGACCGAGGAGCGCCGCCGGCGCCGCGCCCGCTCGAGGCCGGCGACGCGGCTGGGCGCGGCGCGCCCGGCGCGCCCGGCGCGCCGGACGGCGCGGGCGCCCGCGCGCGCCTCGCCCTTGCCGGCCGCCCCGAACTCAAGCCGGCGACCACCCCCTGGCGTCTCACCTGGCAGTGGGTGGTCGCCGCCGCCGTCTCCGTCCTCCTCGCCTGGCTCACGTACAGCCGGAGCGGCTGGATCCCCATCCTCTCCGCCTTCGACCTCGGCGTGCACGAGTTCGGCCACCTGCTCACGTTCTGGGCGCCGCCGCTGCTGTGCTCGTTCGCCGGCTCCTTGCTGCAGGTGGCCGCGCCGCTCCTCCTGGGCGCCTACTTCTGGTGGCGGCGCGACCAGTTCGCGGTGATCCTGATGGTCGCCTGGGCCGCCGAGAACCTGCACAACGTCTCGGTCTACATCGCCGACGCGCAGGTCATGGTCCTGCCGCTGTTCGGCGACGACGGCTCGGGCGCCGGACACGACTGGCACAACATCCTCCTGCAGCTGAACGTCCTGGAGGCCACCGACCAGCTCGCCCTCGTGGTCAAGACCTGTTCGATGATCCTGTTCGTGGTGGCGGTGGGGCTCGCCGCGCTCGGGTTCTCGAGGGCGCGGCGAGCCTAGCCGGATCTCAAGGACCCGTGTTCCCCGCGAGCGAGCGGGTGCTCGAAGACGGCATCGCCGGCGGGACGCTCGTCATCGACTGACGGCGGGGCCTCCGCGGACCGCCGCTTCTCTCGTATACTCCCGCCATCGGCGACGACGAGGCGACCGGGGGTAAGCAGTGAGCTGGCTGAGCTGGGTCATCAACGTGGGTCCGGAGTACCACAAGCCGCTGGTCACCATGGAGGACGAGCTCTACCTCGACATGGGCGGACGGCGCGCCAAGCTGACCAAGTTCTGGATGCAGCTGGCACTCGCCAGCGTGATCGCCGCAGGAGGTGTGATCGGCAACTCCACGCCGGCGGTGATCGGCGCGATGATCATCGCGCCGCTCGGCACGCCCATCTACGGGCTGGCGCTCGGGGCCGTCATCGGCGAGCGCCACGAGATCCGCCGCTCGCTGCTGCTGCTGATCGGCGGCATCGCCGCCAACATCCTCATCGGCGTGCTCATCGGCCTGGTGACCGTGAACCGCATGCCGCTCGACGTGAATCCCCAGGTCGTGGGCCGGACGTCGGCGACCCTGCTCGACCTTGGCATCGCCGTCGCCACCGGCATCGCCGGCTCGTTCGCTCTCTCGCGCAAGGACGTCTCCGACATCCTCGCCGGCGTGGCGATCGCCATCTCGCTGGTCCCGGTGCTCGCGGTGGTCGGCATCACGCTCGGCAGCGGCCGCGCCGACCTCGCGCTCGGCGCCTTCGTCCTGTTCCTCACCAATGCCGCGGCGATCCTGGTCGCCGGCGCGGTCGTCTTCACGGCCGCCGGCTACAAGCGGGAGGCTCACCAGCGCGACGCCCGCTCAGGGCGCCACGCCACCATCGCCATCGCCATCCTCGTCGTCGTCCTCGTGGTCCCGCTCGCAGCCGCCTCGGTGCGCACCCTGTTCTATGAGCGCTGGACCAACGCCGCCCAGGTGGCGGCCGAAGACTGGGTCGCCGGCACCGACTGGCACGTCGACTCGGTCATGATGTCCGGGAACAAGATCGTCATCACGGCCATCGGACCTGGAACCTCCCCGGGCATCGACAAGCTCAAGGAGGATCTCCGCAAGAGCGTGCCCGACTCCGTACCGGTCAAGGTGATCGAGGAGGCTGGCCGCGCGACATCGCTGTAGGCAGCGGGCCCACGTCCTCTTCGCGAGCCGCGGACATGCCGGCCCGTCAACCCTGCCGATTGAGCCGGTGGTACATGCCTTTGAGGCTGCCGAACAGCTTGCGGTACTCCGCGTAGCCCCGTGCGTAGGCCGCTGCCTCGGACGTGGGCACGAATCGCTCGGGAACGGACACCAGTGCAGGCACATCGTCGAGCGTGAGCTCGCCGAGGCAGATGCGCGCCCACAGGGCGGCGCCGCGGAGTTGTGCGTTGCGCGGATCGGCGACCTGCTCGACAGGTCGTCCGAAGACGTCGGCGTAGATCTGGCACCAGAGGTCGCTCTGCGCCCCGCCGCCGAGCAGGCGCACCTTGGGGACCGGACGCCGGAGGAACTTCTCGTAGGCGTCGAACAGCCAGCGCGCGTTGTAGGCGACGCCCTCGAGCACGGAGCGCACCAACATCGCGCGGTCGGTGCGCAGCGAGAGGTTCAACCAGCCGGCGCGCACGGTCTTGTCCTCGGCCGGACTGCGTTCGCCGTTGAGCCAGGGCATGAACAACAGGCCCTCACACCCGGCTGGGGCCTGCCCGGCGAGCCGCACCAGGTCGTCGAACGACGGCGCCAGGCCCTCGGCGGCGGCTCCCTCCGCGCCGATGCCGCTGCCGCCGCCCAGGAGGCCGTCGTCGGGTGCGATGATCTGCTCGCGCAGCCAGTGAAGCGCCGCGCCCCCCGTCTCCTGGTTGTTGACGACGATCGGATGCGCGGGGTCGACGCCCGGCACGGTGGCGATCTGGTGCAGGACGTCGGTGCGCTTGAACGGGACGCGGGAGCTGATCCACGCGGTGGTGGAGATGGCGACGTGCGTGTCGTACGGGGCGATCGCCCCCGAGCCCACGACGGCCGCATGCAGGTCGGGGATGCCGCACACGACCGGCACGCCGGCCGCGACCCCGAGCTCCCCGGCCACCTCAGGGAGCAGCGAGCCGAGCACGCTCCCGGTGGGCACGAGCTCCGGGAGCCTGGACCGCTCCCGCCGGGTCTTCGTGAGCAGCGAGTCCACGTACCCGAACGGCGCCCCGATGCGGTTGTCGGTGATCCAGGAGGCGAGCATCGACGCCGGGGTGGCCGCCGCGCGCCCGGTGAACCGGAGCCCGAGGTAGTCCACCGGCTCGAGGATCACCCTCGTCTTCTCGTAGACGTCGCGCAGCCGCTCGCGCAGCAGCAGGACGTGACCGGTCGGGTCGGCGCCGCTCGGGGACGGCGCACCTCCGGTGATGCGCACGAAGGGGAGCACCTTGTGCGGCGCGAACCCGCCGACGGTCAGCGGCCCGCCGATCACCTCCCGCGCGAGGTCACGGGCGCGGGTGTCGGCCCAGAGCAGGACCTCGCCCAGCGGCTCTCCGTCCGCGCCGACCGGCACCGACGAGCCGTACTGCCCCGTGAGCGCGACGACGTGCAACCGTGCGCCGTCGACGCCGGCGCCGGCGATGGCCTCGTGCGCGGCCGCGCGCAGTTCGGTCCACCACTCGACCGCGTCCTGGGTCGCGGCCCCGTCGAGACCGATGCGGGTGCGGACGGGGCGGAATGCCACGCGCAGGACCTCGCCCGCAAGCGAGACGGCGGCCACCTTGGGTCCGCCGTTGCCGAGGTCGACGGCGAGGATCCAAGACGGTGCCTCTCCGCCCCGCTCGACAGCCTGGCTGGCGCGGCTGTTCACCGCGCGCGGTCCGGATCGTCGGGCAGGTCGTGCATGGCGTCGAGGAACCGGGACATGGCGAACTTGGCCATCTCGGTGCCGAGCGACGTGCCGCCGAAGCCGTACACCGCGCCAGACCTCGCCTTCTTGCCCCTGTGGTCCTTCGCGTACTCGACGGCCGCGCGCAGCGCTTCGAGATACGCCTCCGCCAGACCCGGCCTCGCGTTCGGGCGCGTGATGCAGAAGTGCAGGGCCGGCGGCATCTGCAGGGCGATCATGCGCCAGCCTTGGGCGATGAGCGAGTCATTGACCAGGTAGATGTCGAGGTCGTCCGCGGCCCTGAAGGCGATGAGGAAGAGCGGATCCCCGATCACCTCGAGCTCGGGGATCTCGCGGATCCCGTCCTTGATCGTCGTGGCGGTCCGCATGATCGCGTCGGCCGCCGCCAGATAGCCGGACTCGCCCGTCGCCACGAGGGCGGCCCAGGTCGACGCCAGGATCCCGCCGCTGCGCGAACCCGCGAAGCCCGGCGAGACGTACAGACCGCCGGGCCAGGTCGGGAACGTGAAGTACTGGCGCTTGCGCAGTTCCTTGTCGCGGTACAGGAGGACGCTGGAGCCCTTGAGCCCGTAGCCGTACTTGTGCGTGTCGGCGGAGATGGAGGTGACGCCGGGCACGCGGAAGTCCCAGAGCGGGACGTCGTAGCCGAGGCGTTCCACCCACGGAAGCAGCCAGCCGCCGAGGCAGCCGTCGACGTGCAGGCCGATCCCGTGCGAGCTCGCCAGTTCGGCCATCTCCTCGATCGGGTCGATGAGGCCGTGAGCGTAGTTGCCGGCGCTGCCCACCAGGGCGACCGTCTGGTCGTCGATGAGATCGGCCATGGCCGCCACGTCGGCGACGTGGTCGTCGGTGAGAGGCGCGTGGCGCATCTCGACGTCCATCCAGTGCGCGCCCTTGTCGAGAGAGCAGTGCGCCGTGACCGGCATCACGAGGTTCGGCTTCGCGACACTGCGCTTCGCTCGTGCCTCCTCGCGGTAGGAGTAGAGAGCCGTCATCAGGCTCTCCGAGCCGCCGCTGGTGACGACGCCGATGCCGGTCCCATGCAGGAGGTCGGACGTCATGGCGATGATCTCGCCCTCGAACTTGGTGGCGCTTGGGTACATGTCGCGCTGCAGGACGTTGGCGTGGGAGTAGAGGTCGAAGACCTGGCCGAGGAAGTGGTAGTGGGCGTGGTCGCCGGCGTAGATGCTGCCCGAGACGGTGCCCTTGTCGCCAAGAGCGTCCTCCGCGTGCGCCATCTCGGCGACCTCCTCGAGGATCGCGGCCCGGTCGACGGGTTCTTCCGGCACGCGCCGATACGTCTCGGTCGTGCTCCTGTACGGGTAGAGATCGCCGAGGATCTGCTCGAGTCCGGTGTCGCTCACCTGTTCCCCCTCCTGGTGCCGGTGGCGGCCCGCACGGGGTGTCCTCAAGCCCACATGGCGGACGACGTGCGGCCGGGCCGGTCTCGCGCGGCCGGCCCCTCCTATCATAAGTGCGGAGGCATAGTGCGGGGGGCAGCGCAGGTGTGCCTGAGCGACCTTCGGCGTGGGCTCGCGTCGCTTCAGGACACCGATCACAAACGGTGGCGGCAGGCGCGGGGCCTTGCCGCCACGTCCATCCGTGTGGGCGTGCCCCAACCCGTGAACGCACTACGACCGGGCGGCGGGCGCGTCTAGGCAACGCACCCCCCGCCCGATCAGTTCCGGGAAGGCAACGGGAAGGGGTTCCGCTGCCTCCCGGGGTTCCAAAGCGTCGGCCTCAGAAGCCTCAGTCCCGGGTGCCGGTCAGAGCCGGGAGCGGCTACGCCGCCCGGCGATCCCGATCACTCACCTCTGAGATACCCGTGGGACGCTCCGGCGTCCCGCTGATCGTTGACTCGAAGCGGCCGGCGCTGCTCGAGGCGGCGCTCTCACGCACGCCGTAGACGGCAAGGCCGTACACCGCGAGCAAGTACACGCCCATGATCATGAGCGACCACAATGGGTACGCCTGCGCGAACAGAAGCTGGCCGAGCGCACCGAGGCTGGCGATGGTGATGCCGGCCCAGCGGGCCCACTCACGGCCGCTGAAGATCGCAAGCCCCGAGATGACGCCGAGGATGCCGAGGCCGAAGATGATCCAGCCCCACGTCCTGAGGTCGCTGAACACGAACACGGCGTTGCCGACGAAGAACGATGACCTGTAGACGGCCATGAGGCCGTCGATGATGGCAAAGAGGCCGCCGAGCGCCAGCACCAGACCTGAGTACGTCTGCCAGCCGGCGGCGCGATTGTCACGAGGGTCCATCAGAAATCTCCCTGCATTCGCTGACTAAGAGAACGGTCTGATGACACAGATGATTAGTGCCCATCAAGCCACTAAACATCACCTGCGCTCCGCTCCCCGCAGTGGCGCGGGATCTAGGACGCGATGAGACCCACGGCGACCAGCATCGTCCAGGCCATGAGGAGCCCGACGAAGATGCGCTGGTAGAGGCCGGCGTAGCCGGCGAGGTCGTGCAGGGCGCCCGTGGATGTGCCCGGCGACCGCGCGCCGCGGGCGGCCCCTTGTGCGGCCGGCGCGCCGAGCTGCGGCGGGATGCCGGGGGCGAGCGCCTGGGCGGCCGCCGGGAACGACGGCGCGGCGGCGGCGACCTCCCTCGCACCAGTATCGGCGAGCACAGCCGGAGAGGCCGCCACGAGGGACGCGGACGCGGTGGCCCGCGACTCGCGAGCCGCCGCGCCGAAGGCGACGAACTGCACCACGAGGGCGATGGCGGCGGTGACGGAGATGGCGAGCGCCAACACGGCCACCCCGGAAAGGGCGCCGTCCAGCAAGGTGAACGACAGGAGGATAGCGCCGGCCGCGCCGGCGACATACGCCACCAGGGCGATGAGGGCGTGAGCGGCGCCGGCGCGGGTGGGGACCTCCCCCGGCATGTCGGTGTCGGCGAGCGCGAGCACGGCCGACCCCACCCCCCACACCCACAGCAGCGCGAAGGCCAGGAGGACCAGCGCGGCAATGTGCAGCTGCGCCGGCAGCGCCGCGATGAGCAGGAGCGCGGAGAGGCCGCGCGCGATGAAGGCGGACTTCATGACCCACGGCTCCTTGCCGCGGGCGAGCCCGCTCATGCCCAAGGCCAGCGGGCTCTGCTCCGGGTTGAACACCTGGGCGAGGGCCACGAGGATCGCCCACGCGACGACGAGGGCGACGACTGCTGCGGCGGCGAGCACGGCCATGAGCCAAGCTTACAGGACCCGAGCGGCCGGCGGCAGGCCCGACGGGCGTCCGGCGCAGGCCCGACGCGGGGCCGTTCGACGCTGCGGTCTGGACCGCCGGCCTCCGCCCCCCTATCATCCCCACCATGGACGTGAGGGCCCAGTGGTACGACCTGCTCACCGCGCGCATCTCGCGCCGCCGCTTCGACGGGCGCGCCGTGTCGCCCGAGGTCCGCGAGCGGCTCGAGGTCTTCTGCGACGGGGCCAGCGCCCCCGCCGGGGCCCCCGACGCGGACTCCGTGCATCCGGGCGCCGTGACGGCGCCGGCCCGCGTGTGCCTCGTCGACGACGCTGAGCAGCAGTTGTTCACCGGCATCGTCGGCACCTACGGCAAGGTCGCGGGCACGCCGCTGGCCGCCGCCTTCGTCGGGCGCGCAGCCGCCGGCGACGATGTTCCCGACGACGTGCAGGCCGCCGTGGGCTACCTCGGCGAGGGCTTCATCCTCGAGGCTATGCGCCTCGGGATCGGCACCTGCTGGATCGCCGGCTCGTTCGACCGCGGGAGCGCGGCCGACCTCGCGGACCTGGCTCCCGGCGAGCAGGTCGTGGCGGTCACGCCGCTGGGCTATCCCACCCTGCAGCAGACCGGCGGCGAGCGTCTGCTGCGCACCATGGTCAAGGCGTCGGCGCGCCTCAGCGTGGAGAAGCTCGCGCCCGGCATCCTCGACGGCGGCTGGCCCCAGTGGGCCGTCTCCGCCGTGCAGGCTGCCCGGCTCGCGCCCTCCGGCGCGAACCGGCAGCCTTGGCGCTTCCGTCTCGAAGGCGACTCGCTGGTGATGGGGCGCGCGGAGAAGCTCTACTGGACCGCGCCCATCGACTTCGGCATCGCGCGCCTGCACGTCGAGCTCGGCGCGCAGCACGAGGGGTTCACGGGCTCGTGGACGATGCTCCCCGAGCCAGACGTGGCCCGGTTCACCCCGGCCGCCTGACCGGGCCGCCCCGCGGCGCCTGCTCCACCCGCGTCAAGGCGCGGCAGGCCGGCGACCGGGCACACACCCGCCTCGCCGGCCATCCGGCGGAAGGCCTCGAGAGTCGGTCCGTCCAGAGGCTCGGCGAGTTCGCGCGCGCCATGCCGCCATCCTGCTCGCCCTCATGCCGCTCCAGTGCGGCGCAGCGGCGGCCGAGTCCCGGCGGAGGAGACCGTGGCGAAGCGTGGCGCGGGGCCGCGGCGGCCATCAGTTTAGCGCGCAGACGTGCGGGAAGGTGCGGACAAAGGGCCGCGGTCACAGCGCCGCTCCTGAGCGCTGATCACGATCGTCGCCACGAGTCCCCGAGAGGGGTCGATGATGATGAGCAATCCCTACGACATGATCGGCCGCTTCGGCGTACTGCTCGCGATCGCCGGCGCCATCAACTGGCTGCTTGTGGGCATCTTCCAGTGGAACTTCGTGCAGTGGGCCTTCACGAGCTCGGGCACCCAGGACGCCGGCACGGGCGAGCGCATCGTGTACGTGGTCGTCGGGGTGGGCGGCCTCTTGGCCATCCCGATGCTGGCCGCCTCCCTCGCTCGCTCCCGCAGCCGGAGCATCGAGTCCGAGGAGCGGGACCGCGTCCGTGGAGAAGTGAAAGCGGACGACGCCCTCGTCTATCTGGGCGTACCCAGGAACGACCGCGAGGCGGATCGCTCCGGGCACCCCTCGCGGACCGCGGAGCCGGTCGCGCTCAGAGTCGCGGGGGACGGAAGCGCCGCCTCCGACGACGACCAGCCGATCCGCATCCCGGAGCGGATGATGTTCCACCCGGAGGAATCGTCCAGCTTGCCGCCGGGCCGCGCCGCCGGGTCGTCGTCGGGCAGGCCGAGCCGCTCGACCGACGCGAGCCTGCGCTACGGCATCGTCGAGGAGACGGACGAGGGTCTGGAGGATCGACGCGCCGCCTGACACAGGCGGAGGGCGACCGGAAGGCTCGGCCGCGGGAAGGCCGCGAACGCAGGATGATTGGGGCGGCGGGCGGAGGCAGCGTCCTCCCGCCGCCCTCTTCGCGGGCTCGCTCGGCTCTGCGAAGACGCTCGGCCTCTGAAGCCTCCGCAACTGCACGACGATAGAATCGGCGCCGGCGACGGAGGGAGCGCACGATGCACGCAGACGGCGGAACGGCCGCGGCTAACGCGCCGGTGGCGGTGATCGGAGCCGGCCTGACCGGCGCCAGCTGGGCCGGCCTCTTCGCGGCCGCCGGCCTCGAGGTGCGCCTGCACGACGTGGACGGCGAGCGGCTGGGCGCAGCCGTGGAGCGCGCCGCCGCGGCGGCCGACTTCCTGGCGGGCAGCGGCCTCGCCGACCTGCAGACCGCCGAGCGCGGCGTGGATCTGCTCACGGTGACCGCGGACCTCGCGGCGGCGGTCACCGGCGTCAGCCACGTACAGGAGTGCGTGCGCGAGGACCTGGCGCTCAAGCGCGCGGTGTTCGCTGCCGTCAGCGCCGCGGCGCCGGCCGGGGCGCTCATCTGCAGCAGTTCGTCCGGCCTCTCCATCAGCGACATCCAGACGGCGGCGGCAGGGCCCGAGCGCTGCCTCGCCGCGCACCCGTACAACCCGCCGCACCTCGTCCCACTCGTGGAGCTCGCGCCCGGCACGCTGACCTCGCCGGAGGCCATGGACCGCGCCGCGGCATTCTACGAGAGCGTCGGCAAAGAGCCGGTCAAGCTCGCGCACGACCTGCCCGGTTACCTCGCCAACCGCCTCTCCGCCGCGCTCTGGCGCGAGGCGGTGGACCTCGTCCTGCGCGGCGTGGCCACCGTCGAGGACGTCGACAAGGCCGTCAGCTACGGGCCCGGCCTGCGCTGGGCCGCAATGGGGCCGCACCTGCTCTACGACCTCGGCGGCGGCGAGGAGGGCATCGTCGGCCACGTGCGGCACCTCGCCGCGGTCAAGGAGGGCATGCTGCGCGACCTCGCGACGTGGACCACGTTCCCGCCCGAGACCGCCGAGGCGCTGGACGCCGGGCTGACCGAGGAGAAGGGCGCGCGCAGCTACGACGAGCTGGTCGCGGAACGCGACGCCCTGCTCGTCGCCTACCTGCGCGCCCGCCGCGAGCAGCGCGGGGGCTGACTGCCGCTCCCGGGCGCCGACGTCACCGGGCGCCGACGTCACCGGGCGCCGACGTGACCGGGCGCCTGAGCCTCCGGCTTGCGGTGGCGTAGACGGTTTTGTCTCCCAGCGCCCGGGAAGCGTGTCCGGGAAGCGTCTGAGCGCCCCGGGACGCCCGCATCGCGTGCCCGGCGCTCGACGGTGGATGACTCGCAGCACCCAAGGAGTAGAGCAGATGATCCCCGAGGGCTTCACCGTCGTCGCCGGGTCGCTCGGCGACCAGGGCGGCGTAGTGGCGCGGACGCTCAAACAGCACGGCCGCCACGTCCGCGCGCTCACGCGCAACCGCTGGTCTCCCGCGGCGCGCCGCCTGCTCGATGCCGGCGTAGAGGTGCTGAACGACGGCCTCGAGACGCCCGAGGTGGTGGTCCGCGACCTCGCCGGCGCCTCGCACGTGTTCGCCGCCTTCACGCCGTTCGGCGAGGGGGGGCTCCAGGCGGAACTGCGCCAGGTGCGCAACCTCGCCTGGGCCTCGGTCCGCGCCGGGGTACAGCGCGTCGTCTCTGCCTCCGTCGGCGACGCGGTGCAGGACGGGGACGCAAGGGCCGGCGACCTCTGGGGCGTGGAGCGACTGCTGCGACAGTTCGACCTCCCTCTGGTGCTGCTGCGGCCGGCGTTCTTCATGGAGAACATCGACGAGTTCGCCCTGCGCCGTGACGCCGACGGCGGCCTGGTGCTGCGCATGCCGCTGCCGGAACGGACAGTGGTGCACTGGATCGCGACGGACGACGTAGCCACGCTGGTGCGCCTCGCCTTCGACCGGCCCGGAGCCTTCGGCCCCGGGCCGGTCCCCCTCGGCGCCGACGAGCTGAGCTTCGCCGAGGCCGCCGCCGTGCTCGGCGAGACGCTCGGCGAAGAGGTCCGCTACGAGCAGATCGCGCTCGGCCAGGTCAGGGACCGGCACGCGCGCGGCATGTACCGCTGGGTCCAGAGCTCCGCGCACTACGACCCCGACGTGGCGTATCTCCGCCGCCTCCACCCCGGCCTCCTCACCTTTCGCCAGTGGCTGGAGGCCGGCCGCCTCGACCTGCACAAGGTCGAGCGGAAGTCGGTAGCGGCCTGAGGGCAGCGCCGCGCGGCGTCACGGCGCCGGCGACGCCACAGCCCCGGCGGCTGCGCAGCCGCCGCGAAAGGGCCGCGAGACCAGGCCCGCCCACGGCCGCGGCGCGCACCTCCCGGCTGACAAGGACAACCAGCCGGTGCGACCCGCGTAAGGCCCACGGAGAAGAGTGACCGCGGCAGGAGAGTCGACGGCGCTGATCAACGCGCGAACGACCGCCACGTCGGCGCCGCACATCCAGGGCCGCGCCGGCGCCAGCCGGCAACGCAGGCGGCTGTCGACGGCACTTGGCCGTGTCATACTGCTTGCGAGTTCTCCGATGCCGGGGCAGGGTCGGAGCGGACGAACGGGAGGCACGCGGAGCACCATGGGCTGGTTCACCTCGGACAGAGAGAAGTACGTCACCCTCGCGACCGCTTGGGTCCTCCCGGAGCCGCGGCGCTGCGTGCAGTGCGGCGTGTGCTCGTTCAACTGCCCCATGAGCATCGACGTGCGGCGCCACGTGTGGCGCAACGAGCCGGTCGTGGACGGTCACTGCCTCACGTGCGGGGAATGCGTGAAGCGCTGCCCGCGGGGGCTGCTGCGGTTCGAGCCGATCGCCGACGGCGCGATCGTGCACGCCGAAGGCGCGTGCTGACGTGGCGCGACGCCACCTCCTGATCGGCGGCGGGCCCGGCGCCGTCGCCGCGGCCGAGGCCATCCGTGGCGCCGACCCCGACGCCGAGATCGTCCTGGTCAGCGTCGATCCCCACGGCTACTATTCGCGCCCGGGCCTTGCCTACTACCTCGCCAAGGAGATCCCCGAGCAGAGCCTGCGGCCCTTCTCGCCTGGCGAGCTCGCGCGTCTGGGAGTCACATGGGTCACCGATCGCGCCGTCGGCCTCGACCCTGCCGAGCACACGGTGATCCTCGAGCACGGCGGCGAGATCGCCTACGACCGTCTGCTGATCGCCACCGGGTCCACCGCCGTGCCACCCAGGGTGCCCGGCGTCGAACTGGACGGTGTGGTCAAGCTCGACGACCTCGACGACGCGCGGGACATCATCCGCAGAAGCGCCGCGGCGAAGAACGCGGTGGTCGTCGGCGGAGGGATCACGGCCCTCGAGATCGTGGAAGGCCTGCGGGCGCACGGCGCGCAGGTGGACTACTTCATGCGCCAGGACCGCTACTGGAGAAACGTGCTGTCCGAGCGCGAGTCGCAGGCCGTCGAGGAGGAGCTGCAGAAGAGAAGCGTGCGCATCCACCGGTTCACGGAACTTGCCCGCATCGTCGGCCGCAAGGCCCGCGTGGTGGCCGTCGAGACGAGCGAGGGGAGGCAGATCCCGTGTGACCTCGTGGCCGTCGCCATCGGGGTGCGTCCCCGCATCGATCTCGCGAAGGCCGCCGGGCTCACCTGCGAGCGCGGCATCCTGGTCGACGAGTACCTGCGCACGAGCGAGGAGGACATCTTCGCGTCCGGCGACGTGGCCGAGACCCCCAACCCGGTCACCGGCAGGCGCACGATCGAGGTGCTGTGGCACTCGGCGGTGCACAAGGGCCGTATCGCCGGTCTCAACATGGCCACCAAGCCGGTCCACGCCTACGACGAGGGTCCCTCGCTCAACATCACCCGGCTGGCCGGCATGAACACCACCATCATCGGAGCGGTCGGCAGCGGCAAGGACGCCGACCTCGAGGGTCTGTCTCGCGGGGACAGCCAGACCTGGTCCGAGCTGGGCGACGCCGTGCCCGTCGAGGCGCAGGCGGGCGGCGCCCGCATCCGGCTGGAGATCGTCGACCGCGCCGTGGTCGGCGCGGTGGTGATGGGCGATCAGGCCCTCTCGTTCCAACTGCAGGAGCTCATCGAGGCTCGTGCCGACCTCGGCGACGCGGCTCAGCGCCTGGCCGCGCCGGGAGCGCCGGTCGCCGACCTGATCGGCGAGTGCTGGCGCGCGTGGAGGGGGCAGGTTGTCTAGGCAGTCGCCCGCACTGGCCGCGGCCACGCCGCCGGCGCCGGGCGCGTCGCCGGCGCGCGGCGTCCGCGAGCGGCTCGGCGCGCTCGGGCATCTGCCCGAGCTGGCGTATGCGCTCGCCGCCATCGTGGCGGTCACGGCGCTCTACGGCGTCGCGTACTCGCAGGCGAGAGCGTTCCCGACCGCGTCGAGCCTCGTCGGGCACGGCATCGGCATCGCCGGCTTCGTCCTCATGCTGATGACGGCGACGCTGTACTCCCTGCGCAAGCTGCGCGCGGACGCGCGCTGGGGAAGCACGGCCGCGTGGCTCAAGTTCCACATGGTGACCGGCCTGGTAGGGCCGTACATGGTCCTCCTGCACACGGCCATGAGATTCAACGGGCTCGCCGGGCTGGCGATGCTGCTGACGGTCGTCGTCGCCGCGAGTGGCCTGGTGGGTCGCTATCTCTACACGAGGGTGCCGCGGACGGCCGCAGGCACCGCGGTTGCGGTCGGCGACGCCGGCCCGGAAGCCCGCATCAGGCTGCTGAAGCGGCGCAAGAGGCTGGCCACGTGGCACACGTTCCACGTGCCGCTCACATGGATGCTCTTCATCGCCGCCTTCATCCACGTGGTGGCGGCGCTCTACTACGCGACGTTGCAGCGCTAGGGCGAGGCGGACCACATGACGAAGAACAAACGACCGGGCTTCTTCTCCCCCACCGGGATCGCCGTGGCCCTCGTGCTCGTGGTCGTCGTGATCGCGCTCACCGTCACGCTCGGCCCCGTGCTCTTCAGCCCGGGGCCGCTGAACGCCCAGGCCAAGGCGGCGCCGCTGAACGGCGCCGCCAGCCACGCCGACATCGGCAACGACTGCGGCGCCTGCCACCCCGCCCCCTGGAGCTCGCAGACGGCGGCGGACAAGTGCCTCGCCTGCCACGCAGGCGTCGGCGACGAGATCACCTCGCGCAAGGGGCTGCACGGCACCCTCGTCGGCGCTTCGTCACCGACCTGCGGCGGTTGTCATCCCGAACATCGGGGGCCGAACGGTGCCCTCACCACGCTCGACGAGGCCACCTTCCCGCATGAGCTCATGGGCTACTCGCTGCGCACGCACAAGAAGACCGCACAGGGTGCCGGTTTCACCTGCGCCGACTGCCACCCCCAAGGCTACAGCTCGTTCGACGTGGCCATCTGCGCCGACTGCCACGCCAAGATGGACGCCTCGTTCATGAGCACGCACGAGGCGTCGTTCGGCAAGGACTGCCTCCCCTGTCACGACGGCTCCGGTCGCACCACTGTCGACCACAGCAAGTTCGCGTTCAAGCTCACCGGCAAGCACGCCGGGCTGCGGTGCGACGAGTGCCACGCCGGCGCCAAGAGCATGCAGGATTACCAGCAGACGCCGCAGGACTGCTACTCGTGCCACGCCAAGGACGACGAGCACAAGGGCTCGTTCGGCAAGGACTGCGGCGGCTGCCACACGACGAAGGGCTGGAGCGACACCACGTTCGACCACAAGATCTTCCCGGTGGACCATGGCAAGGACCGGGAGCAGTCGACCTGCAAGACGTGCCACCCCGCGACGACCAGCCAGTACACCTGCTTCGGCTGCCACGCGCACACGCCGGCCAACGTCGTGAACGAGCACGAGGGCAAGTCGCTCGCCCAGCTCACCGACTGCATCAAGTGCCACGAAGGCGGCAGGGGCGGCGAGGACTGATACGGCCGGCGCAGCGGCGCCGCGCAGCGACCTGCGCCGCGCTGGAGCCGTGACGTGACAGAGCACGACCGGCGGAGCGCCCGCAAGCGCTCCGCCGGTCAGCGTGAGTCACACAGTCCGCCTCACGGATTCAGATGCTTGAGGAACTCGAAGACGAGCGTCGTGTAGGCGTGCAGGCGTTCCATCGGACGGTCGGGGTAGACGCCCTCGATCGCCGCGAGCGTGTCGTTGGACGTGTGCCACCACGACCCGTAGTCCACGGTCTGCGTGTAACCGTCCAGCAGGCCTATCTCCCAGTTGGTCGACTCGAAGGCGACGATCGGGATGCCGGCGTCGTTGAACGCCGTGTAGTCGCTGAACCCGTCGGGGGTGAAGCCGGCGGCGTAGCCGGGATCCTCCTCAGGATTGGCATAGAGGCCCGGCTGGATGCCGATAGGCAGCTTGTGCAGGCGGATGAGGCGCAGCATGGCATCCCGCGCCCACGTCTTGAAGTTGTTGCCCGCGTGGACGTAGAGCTTGTCGCCGAAGATCAGCGAGTCGAAATTGATCATGGCGATGGCACGGTCCTTGTCGGCCTGGGTCATCTGACTGACGAAGTAGCTTGAGCCACGCAGGCCCGCCTCCTCCGCCCCGAAGGCGATGAAGACGACGTCGTAGTCGATCTTGAAGTGCGCCAGCCGCTCGGCGACCTCGAGCATGACCCCGACGCCGGAGGCGTTGTCGTCGGCGCCCTGGCCGGCCGTCACCGCGTCGTAGTGCGCCCCGACGATGACCAGCGGCGTCGGCTCGCCCTTGCGCTTGAGGTCGGCGGGCCGGAAGGCGACGACGTTCTGGGAGTGGCGCGTCGTGCGGTACGTGAAGGCCTGCACTGTGGGGACGTAGCCGGCGTCGCTGAACCAGCCCTGCACCTTGGCCGCGGCGGCGACCTCACCCGGCGTGTTCGCCGCCCTGTCGATAGCCACGTATGAGCCGTCGGGGTTGGTGATGCGCGTGAGCTGGTCGATATAGGTGTAGGCCTTCGCCCCTACCTGGTTGGGCGGCAGCGTCTTCGCTGCCGCGAGCGGCGCCATCACCACGAGGGTGAGGAGCAACGCTGCGAGCAGCAGCAGGAGTACGGGAGCTTTGCGGGTCGTGCGCATGGCGGGGGCCACCTCCGGGATGGGAAGACAGTGCCCGCCCACTATGGGCAGAAGGCCGGCCGGGAGTCATCGGCAATCCGCGTGACCCTTGGTCCGTCGTTAGACGCAGGACGAAGGACTGACCACCACCTTGGGCGGCGGCGGACTCGCGACCCTCACGCCTCCAGCTGCCCTCGCACCGCGCTGCTCGCGAGGATCACCAGCCGCTCAAGGGCGCGCGTGCAGCCCACGTAGAGCAGCGAACGCTCGGCGGGCGTGGCCAAGGCGTCGACGTCGGTGATCACCACCGTCGGCGCCTCGAGGCCCTTGAAGCGGTAGATGGAGGAGTACTTGATGCGGCCGGAGCGCAGGTCCACGGCGTCGAGGTCGCTGGGGATGCAGGCGGCCAGCCAGTCGCCGATCTCCTCGTCCTCCTCGTCGTCGCCCGGCTCGCGCACCAGCGGCGTGAGGCGGTCGCGCCAGGGCTGCTCGGTGAGGTGGGCGGCGGCGCAGCGCTCGTTGCCGTAGGGGCTGACGACGACGATCTGCGGTCCCGCGTAGCCGTCGTCGCGCAGCTCCGTGAGGGCGGCGCGGAGCAGCGTGAGCTGCTGCTCGCCGTCGCCGTACCAGCGCAGCTCCGGCTCGACGTTGTCGTCGGGTCGGCGCACACGCTTGTAGCCGGGGTCCACGTGGCCGCAGGCGACGGCCAGCGCGGCGACGCGCGGCGTGTTGCGGCAGTTGATGCGCAGCGCGCAGCGCATCGCCGAGATGGGGGCCGCGCCGGCTGCGCGCAGGGCCGCCGGCGGGTCCAGGAACTCGTCCACGGTGAGCGCCGCCGCGTCGTAGATGCGCTGCCACGAGAAGTCGCCGAAGAAGCGCCAGTGACCTGCGGCGAGGCCGCCCTCCAGGCTCAGGTCGAGCACGTCGAGGTAGCTGGGGCGCAGCACGTCCTGGGCCTCGTCGAGGACGATCTCGTCGTAGACCTCGCGCGTGCCCTCGCGCCCGAGCAGCGCCTCGAGGGCCATGGCCGGCAGTTCCTCCTGCCAGAAGTCCTGGCGGCAGCGCTGCGCGCGCGTGGGCGCGATGCCGGCGAGCACGCGCAGGTGCTCGTGCAGCGTGCGCGCGGTGACGCCGCGCCCGAGTCCGGACGCCTCCTCCTGCAGCCAGCGGCCGAGCGGACGGTTGAAGCAGAGCAGAAGCACGCGGCGCCCGCGGGAGACGGCGCGCCGCGCCGCCTCGATGGCCAGCAGCGTCTTGCCCGTGCCCGCCGGCCCGTCGAAGACGATGCGCGGGTTCAGGTCGATCGCGTCGAGGGCCTCGAACTGCTCCTCGGTGTAGTGGCGCACCTCCTCCGTGAGCCGCAGATGGCGCGACTTGGGGCTCTCGAAGAACTCGAAGTCGGGGCGCAGGATGCCGACCAGCGCCTCGCACTGCCGCGGCGTCGGCTCCCCCTTGTCCGCGTGGAACCAGGGAGTCTTGCGCTCGACCAGCCGCTTGCGGGCCTGGTCGAGCACGCCCTCGATGAGCCGCGCGATGGGCTGCGCCTGCAGCGCGCGGCGGTCGATGATCTGCCACGAGTTCCACTCCGGCGAGCTCTCGTGGAAGTCGATGAACGGGAAGCAGACCGCCGAGCAGAAGGGGATGTGGCTCAGCTCGGGGTGCTGCCTGGCCAGCCGTTCGCGCAGGCTGTGCATCGCCTCGGAGGCCTGACGGAACGGCCCGCGATGGTCGGGCTCGGCGCCGCGCCCGTAGTACCAGTCGCCGCCGTGCCGGCGCAGCGAGTGGCAGCCCTTGACCTCGACCACGAGCACGCCCTTGCCCGGCACGAGACAGAGGAAGTCGATCTCGCCGGCCAGCCGCCGGCGGTGGTCGGCGATGTCGAAGGAGTGGAAGACCGTCCAGCCGGAGGTGTCGGGGCCGGCGGAGGCATGGCCGGTCGCGTCCGCGGCGGCGAGCGCCTCGAACACGGCGCGCTCGCCGTCGCTCCGCGTGGTCTCGGCGATGGTGGGTGGGATCAGGCGCATCGGATGAGAGTTCGGCGCAAGGCCCGTCCTATCCATTCACGTTGGCCTCGCCACCGTCCGCGTCCTCGCCCGAGCCCGCCTTGAACGGGCTCTCGCTGATCTGCCGCAGCGTCTCGCCGAGCGCGGGCTCGAACCACTCGTCCATGCCCTCGTACCGCGAGCGGAAGAAGAGGCTGCGCAGGAAGCGCTTGACGTTCGCCCGCCGCCAGAACCACTCGTGGTACGTCGCCGACGGCCTCGAGCGCGGCGAAGTCGAGGATCCACGCGGCGATGCTCTCCCTCGTCAGCACGCCGCGCCGCACGGCGCTGACGACGGCGGTCACCAGGCGCTCGTCCTCCTCGCCGGGGAACACGGCCTCCGCGCGCACGACCGTCTCGCGGATCGCCTGCAGCGTCTCGAGCAGATCGGCCTCGCCAAGCTCCGGACACTGCACGAGTCCGTCGAGCGCGTCCGCGGCGTGCGACACCGCATCGGCCCATCCCTTGCCCGGGACCCAGCCGCGCGCGTCGCGCTCCCGGGAGAGGTAGGCCAGCATCGTGCGGTTCACCTCGTGGACCCGCTCGGCGCCGAGATACGGACGCGCCCGGTGCTGGCCGACGAAGATCGCCACGGCAAGGCTCGAGAAGGCGCGCATGAAGACCGCGTCCCCCTCCCGCTCACCGACGTCGAGAGTCAGATGATCGGCGGCCAGCGCCACGTCGAGCAGCGCGTCGAGCTGCGATGTGTCCAGGTACCACTCCGACCAGCGGGCCAGGGTCCGGTAGATGAGATCGTCCCTGAGCTCGGGGTCGGTGGAGCCCAGGCAGTCCATCATCTGCACCGCCAGCGGCCAGACCTCTGTCTCGTCCGCGGCGCGGTGGCCGTCGCCGGCGATGGCGGACAGCCGCTCCTTGAGTTCAGTCTCGACCGACATGTGCTCCAGCCTCCCCGGGTGCCTCACGTCATCCTAGCGGACCGGGCGCCGGGGCGGACGGCGACCACGAGAGGTCCCTGGATCATCGGGACGCGCCACAATCGGCGCTGCACCGCTCAGTGCGAAGCTGTAAGAGGATGCCGCCAGCGGAGGTCCGCGAAGCGAGCGAAACCGCGGTCGGCGGTGACGAGCTCCGCGTCCAGGTCCAGGGCGATGGCCGCGAGGTATGCGTCCGGCACGCGGTC
>CAVXJO010000012.1:0-203403 GCA_963762125.1 uncultured Thermoleophilia bacterium | reverse complement strand
CCCGGCCTCCCTGACATGCAAGGCTTCGGACGGCGGAGGATGAACATCAGCCGGGAGGAGCTCTATGCGGGACACCGTCTAAGATCGGGGCTCTCGACGGCGTCTGCAGAATGCTTGACATCCCCCTTCAGCACGTCAAACCGCACGGCATCCTCTACCGATGTCTCGGAGGAGGACGAGTACATCGACACCTTTCTCGAGGCGTGCGCCTCCTACGATTCGGAGCTCTATCTATCGTGCTGCCCAAGTGCACCCCCGCTTTCGAACGCGGTGTGCGCATGGGGCTCCACATGGCGGCCGAAGCGCTCGTCGATCTCAGCTACAGCGACGACGGGGCTGGGCTGATCGAACGGGTGAAGGTGCAACGCTCGCCCGAGGAAGTGGCTGCGCGAGCCGTGAGAGTCGCCAAGGAAGGGAAGATCGACACGGCCTCCGGCGGGCTGATCGACATTGAGGCCGTGACCGTGTGCTGCCACGGGGATGCGCCGAATGCCGTTGCGGAAGTGAAGGCCGTCGTTCAGGGTCTCAGGGCGGCCGGCATACCCGTCGAGAGCCTCAGCGCCAGCGGGTCGCAAGTACCTGACAAGGAGTAGCGGACATGGAAACCACAGTCGATGCACACATGCCCGGCATGGTCGCGCGCGTCCTCGTTAAGGAGGGCGACACGGTCGAAGAGGGCCAAGAGGTCGCCGTCCTCAGCGTCATGAAGACCGAGCTGAGCGTCCAATCCCCCTAGTGATTCAGGTGAGCAGGTTCTCGTCCAGCGATGGGGCGTCGATGGAAATCGGGACGCCGCTACTCGTCGTCGAGACCGGCTGATGGGGCGGTGGCCGGCATGATCGGCAAGGTTCTTGTGGCGAATCGGGGAGAGATCGTCCGCCGCGTGGTTCGCGCGTGCGGTGATCTCGGTCTGCGCTCCGTTGCGGTCTACTCAGATGCAGACGCCGGGGCGTCCTTACTGCCGCCAGGCAGAAGCAGAAGCCCACTGCATCGGCGCGGCCAACCCTATGAAGAGCTACCTCAACATCGGGGCGCTTGTGGAGGCCGTCAGTCGCTCCCGGAGCGGATGCTGTGCACCCGGGGTACGGCTTCCTGTCCGAGAACGCGGACTTCGCTGAGGCTGTCGAGGCAACGGGCGCGGCCTGGATCGGGCCGGCGCCGCATGTGTTGCGCTCCATCCAATCCAAGTCCTACTGTCGCGACATCTCTGCGGAGGCGGGGGTTCCGGTCGTCCCTGGCTCGATGGGGCTCGTGCTGGACCCGGCTGGCGTGTACGAAGTCGCCGAGCACATCCCTTACCCCTCCTCCTCAAGCTCGACCGCGGTGGTGGTGGCAAGGGCATCGAGCTCGTGCGCGACGCTGGTGAGGTGCCGAAGGTGTTCGAGAGCGTGCAACGGATCGGCCGCATGGCGTTCGACGCGCCAGAGCTGTACGTGGAGATGGCGATCGACCAGCCGCGTCACATCGAGGTCCAATTCATCGCGGACAGATCGGGACACGTCGTCTGTCTTGGCGAGCGTGAATGCTCGATCCAACGCCGCCACCAGAAGATCATCGAAGAAAGCCCTTCCCCCGGTCGTCTACCCCAAACAGCGCCAAGATCTCTTCCTCTACACATCTCTCCTTGCGACGCGGATGGGCTACGTGGGTGCAGGGACCATGGAGTTCCTGCGCTCCTCGTCTGGCAGCTTCTACTTCATGGAAGTGAACGCCGCCTTCAAGTCGAGCATCCAGTGTCGGAGCTTGTGAGCGGAGAGGACATCGTCCAATGGCAGTTGCGCATCGCGGCCGGAGAGGATCTCACCTTCGCGCAAGACGAGTCGACTAGAGGGCCACTCCATTGAAGCGCGATGCTACGCAGAGGACTCGGCTACGTTCCTGCCGTCGCCGGGCATTGTGACCGGCTTGCATCTGCCCGCGATGGCCGGCATCTGAGAGTCGACCACGCTCTGGAGCTGAGCGGCAGCATCCCGCCTTACTACGACCCCCTGATTGCCAAAGTCGTGTCGTGGGCCTCCACGCGTGACGGAGCCATCGACCGCCTGCTCGAGGCGCTTGCGAGTTTCTCGATTGAGGGGATCTCTACGACGATCCCCCTCAACCGGGTCATCCTGGAGAGCGATGCATTCGGGCGCGGAGACCTACATACCGGCTTCCTCGAGGAGATGCTTGCGCAGGAGATCGACTGGGGGCGCTATGCTGCGTCGCCGCAGGTGACCTCGTGAGAGCCGTCGCTCAGATTGCACATAGCCCCGGCCGAACATCACGTCGACGAGGGGACCTCTGATGGGCAACCAGATTCTCGTGACAGGCGCGAACGGCCTTATTGGTTATGCGGTGGCCGAGGCTTTGGCTCGGTCGGGCCGTCCAGTCGTTGGCCTTGTGCGACAAGTGCCTGCCCAAACCATGCCATTCGACCTCTGCTTCGGTGACCTGACGGACGTTCATCGGATGCACAAGCTGTTCACCGACCATGCCTTTGCCTCAGTCGTCCCTTCTGGCGGCGTCTCTGGACCGATGGTGGGCCTTGACAACCCGTTCACCACAATCGCAGCGAACATCCTGGGCACCGCGACATCCTCGAAGCGTGCCGGATCCACGGGGTGGACCGCGTCGTCTACACGTCATCGACCACGGCCTACGGGAATACGCCGGCCGCACCGGTCAGTGAAGATGCGCCCCTTCGTCCGAACGACGTCTACGGGGCGACGAAGGCGGCGGGCGAGGCCCTCGTAGGGGCGTACTCGGATCAGCACGGCCTCGATGGCGTTTCGCTGCGCATCTCCTGGGTCTACGGGCCTCGGCGTCGCACGGATTGCCTCATTCGAACGCTGATCGACGATGCCCTCAGCGGGCGCCCGACGCATCTCGAGTTCGGGGCTGGATTCCACCGGCAATACGTCTACGTGAGCGACGTGGTTGCGTCCATCCTCGCGGCTCTAGACGCCCCTTCGTATCCATCCCGCGTCTACAACGTGACGGGCGGAGCCTTTGCCACCCTCGATGAGGTGGGAGCGGTGGTGCAACGCGTTCTCCTCAGGCGCGGATAGATATGAAGCCGGGGCCTGATCCGGTCGACACGATGCAGGAGGAGTTCGACATCTCATCAATCCGTCAGGACCTCGGGTTTGCGCCGGCAGTTGGCCTCGAGGAAGGCATCAGAGCCTATGCCGATTGGCTGCAGAACCGCCGCGCTGGGCAGACGTGAGCAGAGGCGAAGGAATCCGAGCAGTGTGACTTGTTCGCACCATCCGTAAGGCGTTCTTGACGTTGACGGACCGTTTCGGTGGCATCGGCTTCGGCCGACGCTGTGAATCAGGCGGTTGCCGAATGGCACCGCCGAAGAGGAAGGACGCATGGCAGAGCAGGGACAGGCGGGCGCCGGCGGGGTGAAGGACGAGTTCCTCGAGCCACCTCTGGCCCCCCTTCACGCAGATGCAGGGCCTCAAGCCCGTCGTCATGGAGCGCGCCGAGGGCGCGCTCGTCTGGGACAGCGACGGCAACGAGTACATCGACGCCTTCGCCAGCCTGTGGACCGTCAACGTCGGCCATGGGCGGCAGGAGATCTTCGACGCCATCAACGCGCAGATGCAGAAGATGGCGATCTACCACATCTTCCAGATCGGCAACGAGCCGGCCATCAAGCTCGCCGCCAAAGTGGCGGAGCACATGCCCGGCGACCTCGACCACGTGTTCCTCACGCTGGGCGGCGGGGAGTCGGTCGAGACCGCGGTGAAGATGGCGCGCCAGTACTGGCGCAACAAGGGCAAGGGCACCAAGTACATGGTCATGTTCCGCGACCGCTCCTACCACGGCACCACCATGACCAGCACCAGCGCCCAGGGCCTCAGCGTGAACCGCGCCAAGTTCGAGCCGCTGCTCCCGGGCTTCATCAAGCTCGGCGCGCCCTACTGCTACCGCTGCGAGTGGAACAAGACCTACGGCGACGACTGCAAGATGGAGTGCGCCACGCAGGTGGAGCGGGAGATCGCCTTCTACGGCCCCGAGAACGTGGGCACCATGCTGGGCGAGACGATGATCGGCACTGGCGGCGTGATCCCTCCGCCACCCGAGTACTGGCCGATGGTGAACGAGATCTGCAAGGCCAACGACGTGCTCGTGATCAACGACGAGGTCATCACCGGCTTCGGGCGCAGCGGCACCTGGTTCGGCTTCGAGCAGTTCGGTTCGGACCCCGATCTGATCACCATGGCCAAGGGTCTCTCCTCCGGCTACCTGCCGCTCGGCGCCGTGGGCGCCAAGGACCACGTGTTCGACGCCTTCCTCGGCGGTCCCGGCGAGGCGTTCATGAGCGGCGCCACCTACATGGGCCACCCGCTCTGCTGCGCCGCCGGCATCGCCAACCTCGAGATCGTCGAGCGCGAGAAGCTCGTGGAGCGCTGCGCCGAGCTCGGCCCCTACGTGCAGGACGGCCTCGCCACGCTGCGTCGAGCACCCCACCGTCGGCGACGTACGCGGCGTCGGCCTGGTGGCCGGCATCGAGTACGTCAAGGACAAGGAGACGCGCGAGTGGTTCGCGCCGGCCCAGGGCTTCGCCGCCAAGGTCCGCGACGAGGCCTTCAAGCGCGGCGTCTTCGTGCGCCTGCTCGGCGGCGGCCACGTGCACGCGGTCGCGCCGCCGTTCATCATCAGCAAGGAGCAGATCGACACCGTCGTCAGCGTCCTCGACGAGTCCATCGGCGTCGTCGAGAAGCAGTTCGAGTACTGAGCAGAGTCCAGCGTCCAAGGAGCGGGGAACATGGCTAAGCCCAAGGTAGGTGTGGTCGGCTACGGCGTCATCGGCCAGCGTCTGGCGGATGGTGTGGCGTTGCAGGGGGACATGGAGCTGGTCGGCGTCGTCGACGTCGCCCCGACGCTCTCGACGCGCGCGCTCTGCGAGTCGGGGATGCCCTACGACCTGTACGTGGTCGAGGCGTCCCAGAAGGCCGCCTTCGACGAGCTCGGCATCCCGGTGACCGGCACCATGGACGACCTGCTCGGCAAGGTCGACATCGTGCTCGATTCCTCGCCCGGCGGCGTCGGCCGGCGGAACAAGGAGCTCTACCAGGCCAAGGGAGTCAAGGCGATCTTCCAGGGCGGCGAGAAGAACGACATCGTCGACGTCTTCTTCCACGGCTACGCGAACTACGAGAAGGGCGTCGGCAAGGACTACCTCAAGCTGACCAGCTGCAACACCACCGGCCTCATCCGCGCCGTGGACTGCCTCGACCGCGAGGTCGGCGTGGAGCGCGTCATCGTCACCATCGTGCGCCGCGTCGCCGACCCCGGCGACACGCACCGCGGCCTCGTGGACGTGGCCCAGGTCGAGCCCGTGCCCAACCACCAGGCGCTCGACCTGATGACGATCATGCCGCACATCGAGGCCACCGGCCTGCTCGTGCACGTGCCCACCACGCACGGCCACATCATCAACGTCATCGCCACCACCAAGGGCGACATCAGCAAGGAGCGCGCGCTCGAGCTCTTCGCCGCGCACCCGCGCATCCGACCCGTCAAGATCGCCGACGGCTTCAACAGCAACTCGGCGCTGTTCCGCTACGCCCGCGACCTCGGCAACAAGCGCGCCGACATGTACGACATCGCCGTCTTCGACGAGACCATCGCCAAGAGCGGCCGCGAGTTCATGTTCGCGATCAACATCCCGCAGGAGTCGGTCGTGATCCCCGAGACCGTGGACGGCATCCGCGCCGCGCTCAGCCTGCAGACCGACCGGCTCGAGGCCGTGGGCCTCACCAACAAGTACCTGGGCCTGGGCTGAGGCGAGGCACGGCAGGGGAGAGGCGACCGGTGCGGAGGGGGGCGCGATGAAGTACGGCATCCACACGCTCGACGACTTCGAGTGGCGGGGCAAGGTCGTCCTCTGCCGCGTGGACATCAACGCGCCGCTGGACCGCGAGACCGGCGGCCTGCGCGACATCACACGCCTCAAGGGCTGCGCGCCCACGGTCAGTGAGCTCGCGGACGCCGGCGCGCGCGTCGTTCTGCTCGCCCACCAGGGAGGCGACCTCGAGTACCACAACTACGCCTCCACCGAGCCGCACGCCGCAGTGATGAGCGAGCTCACCGGCCGGCCCGTCGGCTTCGTCGACGACGTCTGTGGGCCGGCCGCGCGCGACGCCGTCGGCCGGCTCGCAGACGGCGACGTCCTGCTGCTCGACAACGTGCGCTTCTGCGGCGAGGAGCTCACGCTGTTCGAGCGCAAGCTCAGGCTCTCGCCCGCGGAGCAGGCGAAGACGCTCGTGGTGCGCAAGCTGGCGCCGCTCGCCGACCTCTACGTCTGCGACGCATTCGCCGCGGCGCACCGCTCGCAGCCCACGCTGGTCGGCTTCGAGCAGCTGCTGCCGTCCGCCATGGGGCGGCTGTTCGAGCGCGAGTACGCCAACCTCGCGCGCTTGCGTGAAGAGCCGGCCCGGCCCTGCGTCTTCCTCCTCGGCGGCACCAAGATCCAGGAGGCGTTCCCGATGATGGCCGCCGCACTCGCGCGACGGCGTCGTCGACACCGTCCTCACCGCCGGCATGGTCGCCAACGTCATGCTGGCCGCGTCCGGGGTGGACATCGGCGAGCCGTCCAGGGATTTCATCAAGGCGAGCCAGTTGGAGCAGTTCGTGGAGGAGTCAAAGGTGCTCCTCGCCGAGTACGGCGACAAGATCGTCCTGCCCGCCGACGTCGCCTGCGTCGAGGCCGGCGGCCGCGTGGAGGTGCCGGTCGCCGGCCTTCCCGTGGACGCGGCGCTGGTCGACGTCGGCCACGCCGCGGTCGACGAGTACCGCCGGCACATCGCCACGGCCGGGACGGTGTTCGTCAACGGCCCCGCCGGCATCTTCGAGCAGCCGGAGACCGACTACGGCACGCGCGCGCTCTGGGAGGCGATGGCCGACACCTCCGGCTTCAGCGCCCTGGGCGGCGGCGACAGCGTCACCGCCATGAACCGTTTCGGTCTGGCCGGCCGCTTCGACTACGTCTGTACGGCCGGCGGCGCCATGGTCCAGTTCCTCAGCGGCAAGCCGATGCCGGTGATCGAGGCGCTCAAGGACTCGGCCGTGCGCTTCGGCTGACGGCGCGGAGGCAGACGTCTTGCAGCACTCGATCCCCTACGGAGACGGCGCGCTCGAGTTCCGAGCTCCCGGACGACGTCCCGACAGACGTGATCCGTCCCGGCTGCGGCCTCGGTGAGGACGTCGCGCCGCCGGCGGCGCCGACGGACGCCGACGAGCAGACGGAGATCCGGCGAGCCCTGGCGGAGCCCATCGGCTCGCCGCGCCTCCGCGAGCTCGCGGCGTCGGCGCGCAGAGCCGCGATCGTCGTCAGCGACGTCACGCGACCCTGCCCTTCCTACCGCTTCCTGCCGGCGCTGCTCGACGGAGCTCGCGCCCCTGAAGCCGGAGGACGTCAGCATCCTCTTCGCGCTGGGTGGTCACCGGGCGCACACGGAGGAGGAGCGGCGGCGACTGGTCGGGGAGGAGGTCGCGGCGAGCGGCGTCCGCCTGATCGATCTCGACGCCGCCCGCTGCGTGCCGGTCGGCACGACCTCGCGCGGTACGCGCCTCGAGGTCTTCGAGCCCTACCTCGAGGCCGACCTGCGCGTCTGCACCGGCAACATCGAGTACCACTACTTCGCCGGCTTCAGCGGCGGCGCCAAGGCGGTCGTGCCCGGCCTCTGCTCCTACGCCGCCATCCGCGACAACCACAGCATGATGCTCGCGCCCACCGCGCGGGCCGGCGTCATCGCCGGCAACCCCGTGCGTGAGGACATCGATGAGGCCGGCGGCATCATCGGCGTCGACTACATCTTCAACGTCCTCTTGGACGAGGACAAGCGCGTCATCCGCGCCGTGGCCGGCCACTACCTGGAGGCGCACCGAGCGGGCGCCGCCGCCTACGACCGGCGCTGCGACCTGCGCATCCCCGAGGCCGCCGACGTGGTGATTGCCTCGCCCGGCGGCGCGCCCAAGGACATCAATCTCTACCAGGCCCAGAAGACGCTCGACAACGTGGGCGGCGCGGTGCGCGACGGCGGCGTGATCGTGCTCGTCGCGCGCTGCCCGGAGGGCTTCGGGAACACGGTGTTTGCGGAGTGGATGACCGGGATGGGCACCCCGCAGGTGCTCATCGACCGCATCCAGCGGGAGTTCGTCCTCGGCGGGCATAAAGCCGCGGCGGTCGCCGGACTGCTTGCGAGAGCCGACGTCTACCTCGTCTCCGAGTTCCCGGACGAGGTCGTGCGCAGCATGTGCATGACGCCGTTTGCGACCGTGGACGCCGCGGTGAGCGCGGCGCTGGCGGCGACCGGTCCGGCAGCGCGCTGCCTCGTGGTCCCGCACGGCAGCCGGGTGACGGCGGACGGGCGCAGCGGCCCCCCGTGACCGGCGCCGCGACGTCGCGGCGCGCCTGACGCGGGGAGCCGCTGATCAGCGCGCGGCGTCTCTGACGCGGTTGCGCAGCACGCCGATGCCCTCCACCTCCACCTCCACGACGTCGCCGTGCTGCAGAGAGAGCTTGGGGTCGCGGAACACCCCGACGCCCTCCGGTGTGCCCGTCATGATGAGGTCGCCCGGCAGAAGAGTGAGGGCGTGCGAGATGAACGCGACCAGCGTGGGCACGTCGAAGATCAGGTTGCCCGTGCGCGAATCCTGGAGCGCCTCGCCGTTGAGGCGCTGCACGACGCGTAGGTCGCCGGCGTCGCCCAGTTCGCTCGCCGGCACGATGCGCGGGCCGATGGGGCAGAAGGTGTCCTGGCTCTTGCCGCGGAACCATTGGCGGTCGCCGAACTGCAGGTCGCGAGCGCTCACGTCGTTGCCGCAGAGGTAGCCGTGCACGAAGTCCAGGGCGTCGTCGGCGAGGACGTCGTGCGCCTCGCGGCCGATCACCACGGCGAGCTCGGCCTCGGCGTCGACGTGGCCGATCCCCGCGGACATGACGATGTCCTCGCCGTCCCCGCACAGGGCGTTGGCGAACTTGGCGAACAGCATGGGGTTCGCCGGCAGCTTCGCTCCCTGTTCGGCGGCGTGGTCCGTGTAGTTGAGGCCAACGCACACTATCTTGGGCTCGGTGCGCCCGAAACGGGCCTGCCAGTCTGCACGCCAGTCGTACATGAATGTCCTCCGTTGGCCGGTGGTGGGCGCTGCGCGGGGCCCATGGTATGCGAAAGGGCGGACGCGGCGCTTGCGCGCCGCACCCGCCCTTGATGCGCCGGCCGCCGCCCCCCGACGGCGACCGGCGCGGCCCCGACAGGGGTCAGACGATCACGGGTTCCCTGGACTCGATCGCGGCGCCCGGGCGCACGGCCATGTCGCGGTACACCTGCTCCATGTCGTCGGCGGTGAACTTGCGCGGGTTGTTCGCCCACAGGCGCGCCTGCGTGAGGGCGCCCTCGACCAGGTCGGGGATGGCCGACTCGGGGATATCGACGTCGCTCAGATACTGCGGCACGTTCAGGTCGGCGGCCAGCAGGCGCAGCGCCGCGACCGTCTTGTCGGCGGCCTCACGGTCGGACAGGCCGGTCATGTTCTCGCCCATCGCCTCACCGACCTGGCGGAACCAGCGCAGGCAGGCGAGCTTGTTGAACTGCATCGCCCACGGCAGGACCATGGTGTTGGCGACGCCGTGCGGCACGTGGAACATGCCCCCGATGGGGTACGAGAGCGCGTGCACGGCGCCGACGCCGGCGTTGCCGAAGGCGATGCCGCCCATCATGGAGCCCATCGCCATGTTGTCGCGCGCCCACACGTTGCTGCCGTCGTAGACGGCCGTGCGGATGCTCTGGCTGATGAGCTTGATGCCCTCGTAGGCCAGCGAGTCGGTGTGCATGGTGGCATTCACCGAGATGTACGCCTCGATGTTGTGGATCAGCGCGTCCATGCCCGAGGCGGCGGTGACGTTGGGCGGGCAGCTGAGCGTGAGCGCGGGGTCGATGAGGGCGACGTTGGGCATGAGGAACGGGCTCACGAGGCCCTGCTTCACGTTGAGCTTCTCGTTGGCGAAGATGGCGATCGCGGTGCACTCGGAGCCGGTGCCCGCGGTGGTGGGGATGGCGATGATCGGCAGACCCTTCTTCTTGACCTGGTCCATGCCGACGTAGTCGTACACGGTGTCGCCGGTGTGCGGCAGCACGGCCGCCGCCTTGGCGACGTCGATCGGCGAGCCGCCGCCGAACCCGACGATGAGGTCGTAGCCACCCTTCTCCACGATGCGCACGATCTCTTCGATGGTGCTCATCGGCGGCTCGGGCACGGCCTTGTCGAAGAAGTCGACCTTGAGGCCGGCCTCGACCAGCGGGCGCTCGACGTCGACGCACATGCCGCACTCGCTGACGCCCTGGTCGGTGATGACGAGGACCTTGCTGCCGTTGAGCTTCCTGGCCTCGATGCCCAGCTGGTCGACGGCGCCGACGCCGGTGATGAGCGTCTTGGGCTGACGGTGGATGCGCATCTTGCGCTCGACGCGGCGCAACTCTGCCGGCTGGCCGTCGGCAGACGAGATGACGCGCGGTTCAGGTTCGTTGTGCACGTGCTCCATGGCTCTCAGCTCTCCTTGGTGAGCGGTTGGCGGGGCAGGCGGCCGACCCCATACACCTCGGCCGCTTCCTCTCTGATCTGGTCACGGAACGCCGGGTCGGCGATCGCGATGAGCGCCTCGGCGCGCTCGCGCAGCCCGAGACCGCGCAGGTGCGCGACCCCGTGCTCGGTGACGATGTAGTCGACGTCGGCGCGCATGGTGGTGACCGCCGTGCCGGGGGCGATGGCGGCGACGATGCGGCTGACGGCGCCCTTCTTCGCCGTGCTCGGCAGGGCGATGATCGCCTTGCCGTCACGGCTGCGGGCGGCGCCGCGCACGAAGTCCACCTGGCCGCCGATGCCGGTGAATTGGGCCGCGCCCATCGAGTCGGCGACGACCTGGCCCATGACGTCCACCTGGATCGCGGAGTTGATGGCCACGACGCGATCGTTCTGGCCGATCACGTAGGGATCGTTCACGAAGTTGACCGGGAACATGTTGACCGCCGGGTTGTCGTCGACGAAGTCGTAGAGCCGGCGCGTGCCCATAAGGAAGGTCGCCGTCATCTTGTCGCGGTTGACGACCTTCTCGGAGTTGGTGATCACTCCCTCGTTGTAGAGGTCGACGACGCCCTCGCTGAACATCTCACTGTGGATGCCGAGGTCGTTCTTCTCGTGCAGGAAGGCGAGCACGGCGTCGGGGATGCCGCCGATGCCGAGCTGCAGGCAGGAGCCGTCGTCGACGAGGCCGGCGATGTGCCGGCCGATGGCCTCCTCGATCGGGCCGATGCGCGGCGGCTGCAGCTCGATGATCGGCTGGTCGCTCTCGACGGCGATGTCGATCTCGGAGACGTGGATGAACGCGTCGCCGTGGGTGCGCGGCATGTTCGGGTTCACCTGGGCTACCACCGTCTTGGCGACCTGCGCCGCCGGCTTGGTGTAGTCGACCGAGATGCCGAAGGAGCAGAAGCCGTGCTTGTCGGGTGGCGACACATGGATGAGCACCACGTCCGGCGGCAGGTAGCCCTCGCAGAAGAGCTTGGGGATCTCGCTGAAGAACACGGGGATGTAATCACCGCGTCCTTCCTTGACCGCCTCGCGCGAGGAGGCGCCCACGAACAGCGACTTGTGGAAGAAGGAGCCGGCGAACTCGGGCTTGCAGTACTCGCCCTTGCCCATCGCCACCATGTGATCGATCTCGACGCGCTCGAGCTCCGCTGCGCGGGCCACGAGCGCGTCGACCAGCTCGAGCGGCTCGCCGCAGGCGTGCGCGAACACGATGCGGTCGCCGGACTGCACGCACATCATGGCCTCCGCGGCCGTCGTGCGCTTCGCGGCATAGTCGGTCTTCCAGTCCATCCCCGTTACTCCTTGAGCTTGCGCGTGACAGTGTGTACGAGCTCGTCCTGCGGCGTGCACACACCATCGACGAGCTCGCCGGCGACGACGACCGCGGTCGGATCGGCGCTCGAGAGCCGGTGCTCCGACGCACAGGCGCGCGGGCAGCCGCTCACGTGGACGGTCGTCCCGGGGCGCAGGTCAGGGTCGTCCGCCGGCAGGCCGGCGGCGACGGCGGTGCGGTCGATCTGCGGGTTGCAGCCGCCGCAGAACACGACCGTCAGAGGCTTGGGGTCTGGTGCGCGTTCGTCCGGCATCTCATCAGTCGTGGGCCACGGAGGTGGGGACCTTGGCCCGGGCGCCGTCCTTGTCCCAGGGCTTGCCCACGCCGGCGAGCGCCTTGGCGAGGTCCTTCTTGTGATCGATGTTGGACTGCCGCGCGATCATGATGCGCTGCGCCTGCGGCGAGCCGGCGCCGTGCATGCTCTCCGTGCGGTAGCCGACGGCGGCGGTGCCCAGGGTGAGGTTCTCGATCAGGCGCAGGATGCGCAGACGGTCGATGGTGGGCGTGTCGCACTGGCCCACGAGGAACTTCTCGACGATCGGGCCGATCTTCTCGTCGGCCAGGTCCTGCGCCGACGGCATGGTGACCATGAGGCCGCCGGCGATGTCCTCGGCGAGGCGGGCGATCTCGTAGGGGAAGCGGGTGATGTTCTGCTTGCAGACGTTGGCGAGCAGCATGTCGATCTGGTAGTTGCCGGACGGCATCTGGACGCCCTCGTAGGAGCAGGCGAGCCCGCACGAGAACAGCGTCTCGTTGAGGTGCGTCATCTCGATGAGCTTGTCCTTGATGTGGCTGGCCCTGGCGGCGCCGTTCATGTCCGCGGCGGTGGCCGCCGCGCCGATGAGCACGTCGCCCACGCCGACCTTGCAGCCTCCGTAGCTCTGGCGGTGGAAGCCGGCGAAGCGCTCGACGAGCGCGCCGGAGAACTCGACCTCGCCGCACAGGTAGACCCGTTCCCAGGGTACGAACACGTCGTCGAAGACCATCAAGGCCTCCTGGCCGCCGAACTGCGCGTTGCCGACGTCGAGCACGTTGTCCTCGAGCTTGCGTGTGTCGCAACTCTGGCGTCCGTAGATGTAGTAGACGCCCTCGGCGTTGGCCGGGCAGCTGAAGCTGACCGCGTAGTCCTCGTCGCCCTGACGCATCGCGACCGTCGGCATGACGATGATCTCGTGCGAGTTGCAGGCGCCCGTCTGGTGCGCCTTGGCGCCGCGGACGACGATGCCGTCGGCGCGCTTCTCGACGATGTGCAGGTACATGTCCGGGTCGGGCTGCTGGTGGGGCGGCAGGGAGCGGTCGCCCTTGGGATCCGTCATGGCGCCGTCGGCGACGAGGTCCTCGTCCTGGAGGTAGGTGACGTATTCCTTGAAGCGCTCGTGATAGTCCGTACCTTTGGCCTGGTCGACCTCGTACGTGACGGAGTACAGGGCGTTGATGGCGTCCATGCCGACGCAGCGCTGGAAGCAGGAGCCGGTCTTCTGGCCCAGCAGGCGCTGCATCTTGACCTTCTTGGCGAGGTCCTCGGTGGACTGATGGATGTTGGTGAACCGGTTGACGCGCTTGCCGGTCAGGTGGCTGGTGGCCAACATGAGGTCTTCGTACTCAGGTAGGGCCGCCAGCTCGTAGGTCATGGCGATGCAGTTGATGCTCGGCCGGATGATCGGGTGGTTGACGTAGTCATCGATCTTCTCGCCGAACAGGTAGATCTGCAGGTGCAGGTCGGCGAGGCTCTGGACGAACTCCTCGGGCGTCTTGAGAGCCATGCGGTGCACTCCTTCCTCGCGCCCTCGTGTGCGCGGGCGCTGCGCTGGCCTTTTCGGGCGCGGGCGCGCAGATGCGAGGGCGCTCGCGCGATGAGGCAGTGCGGCGGGGCGGGAGGGCCCGGGGTGGGCCTATCGCCCTCGCGTCTCACTATAGGAGGGCACCTCCTCTTAGTCAATGCGGTCGAACGGAAAGCCAATATGAAGGGTCAATCTTGTACATAATGTCCAAACACAGGAGACTGCAAGTGGAGGGTTCGGAAGCGTCAGCCCGCCGGTTGCAGCCGACGCGGCAGCGGGCGTTCTCAGTCGGCCGGACGACCCGTTCGCCACGGTGTACCATGTGGCCCAGCGCCGCGACTCAAGTTTGGCCCGGATGGCGGCTGACGCGTGCCCGGGGAGGGCGTATGCTCCGGTCGCCTTGCGCCATCCGTCTGTCGTTCGCGCGAGGCGTGAGGGGAGCCTGAAGCACGCCGACTCACACCCATATGCCTACGTGGAGGGCACTACATGAGCGCATTCGTTGACGAATACATGGCTTGGCTCAAGGCCAAGAATCCGGCCGAGGCCGAGTTCCATCAGGCCGCGATGGAAGTGGCCGAGTCCCTCGAGGTCGTTCTCGCCAAGAACCCCAAGTACCGCGAGGCGAAGATCCTCGAGCGCATCTCCGAGCCGGAGCGCGTCATCATGTTCCGTGTCCCGTGGATCGACGACAGCGGAGAGGTCCAGCTCAATCGCGGCTTCCGCATCGAGATGAACAGCGCCATCGGCCCCTACAAGGGTGGCCTTCGCTTCCATCCGACGGTCTACCTCGGCCTCCTCAAGTTCCTCGCCTTCGAGCAGGTCTTCAAGAACTCCCTCACCACCCTGCCCATGGGCGGCGGCAAGGGCGGCTCGGACTTCGATCCCAAGGGCAAGAGCGACATGGAGGTCATGAAGTTCTGCCAGTCGTTCATGACCGAACTGTGCCGCCACATCGGCCAGTTCACCGATGTGCCCGCCGGTGACATCGGCGTGGGCGGCCGTGAGATCGGCTTCATGTTCGGTCAGTACAAGCGCGTGCGCAACGAGTTCGTCGGCGTGCTCACCGGCAAGGGTCTCAACTGGGGCGGCTCGCTCATCCGTCCGGAGGCGACCGGCTACGGTGCCGTGTACTTCGCCGCCGAGATGCTCACCACGCGCGGCGAGACCCTCGAGGGCAAGACCTGCCTCGTCAGCGGCTCCGGCAACGTGGCCCAGTACGCGATCGAGAAGATCATCGACCTCGGCGGCAAGCCCGTCACCTGCTCCGACTCGGGCGGCTACATCTACGACGAGGCCGGCATCGATCGCGACAAGCTCGCCTTCCTCCTGGAGCTCAAGAACGTCAAGCGCGGCCGCGTCAGCGAGTACGCCGACAAGTTCAAGAGCGCCGTCTACACGCCCGCCGACAAGGCGAAGGACTTCAACCCGCTGTGGGACCACAAGGCCGAGTGCGCCTTCCCGAGCGCGACGCAGAACGAGATCAGCGCCAAGGACGCCGCCAACCTGCTCAAGAACGGCGTGTACCTGGTCTCCGAGGGCGCCAACATGCCGACCGTCCCCGAGGGCGTCAACCTCTTCGTCGAGAAGGGCATCCTCTACGGTCCCGGCAAGGCCGCCAACGCCGGCGGCGTGGCCACCTCGGGCCTCGAGATGTCGCAGAACAGCCTGCGTCTCTCGTGGACGCGTGAGGAAGTCGACGCCCGCCTGCACGGCATCATGAAGGCCATCCACCGGCAGTGCGTCGAGGCCTCCGAAGCGTACGGCATGAAGGGCAACTACGTGGCCGGCGCCAACATCGCCGGCTTCGTCAAGGTCGCCGATTCCATGCTCGACCAGGGTCTCGTCTAGGCCGCCGTTTCGGGGTATCTAGGACGCGAGCAGCACAAGGTGTGGACCAGTGAGCACATCCCGGGGCGCGCACGCGCGACGGGCTGAAAGGAGCGGCGAAGCAGAATGAAGAAGATCGAGTGCTACATCCAGCCGTACAACCTCGACGCTGTGGCCGAGGCCCTGGCGGTCGAGGGCGTGGTCGGCATGTCAGTGGCCGAGGTCAAGGGCTTCGGCGTCCAGAAGGGGTTCACGCGCGGCGAGGAAGTCAAGGCGCACGAGTACCGCTTTCATCCCAAGATGAAGGTAGAGATGGTCGTGCTCGAGAAGGACGTGGAGCGCATCGTCGGCGCCATCACGACCTCGCTCAAGAGCAACCAGATCGGCGAGGGCAAGATCTTCGTACTCCCGATCGACGACGCCGTGCGCACGCGCACCGGCGAGCGCGGGCGCGACGCCATCATGTGAGCCGCGCGCGGCCGTGAGGCCGCGCACGAGAGCAGAACGATGAGGGGCCCGGCGTCAGCCGGGCCCCTCATCGTTGCCGGTGCCGTCGGGCGCTCCGCCCGGGCGCCGCCGCCCTCCACCCGCGCGCCTGCCGCCACTGCGCGGCGCAGATTCCAGTTCTGGGAGCCCGCTGCCGAAACACTGTGCCGACACGTCGTCGCGCCCGGCCGGACCTGACTCCGGCAACTGGCCCGGTGGCCACACCCCTTCGCGGAGGCCGGCGCGGGTCGCCTGCCGTGAAACGGCCGATCCGCCGACCGGATCAGAGTGCAGGAGGTACTCGCATGACTGACGAGACAGTCTCACGACGCGGAGGCTTGGTCGTCCTGGCCGCCGTCGCCCTGCTCACGCTGCTGCTGCCCGCGGCGGCGCTCGCGACTACGGCGACGCCCACGGTGACCATTGTCGGTCCCGGCTATGTGTCGTCGGAGACACCGCCGCCCACGGCGGCCGCGCCGACCGTCGGCGACCCCTGGGTGCTGCTCTATCTCGACGACGGCGGCTTGGGCGCCGACGCGGTCAGGTTCTCCAACGACGGCGGCGCCACGTGGGGGGACGCGGCGGGGTGGTCGGCCTACCAGGAGTGGTACCTCGATGAGGGGAGCGACCTCAGCGTGTGGCTGGACGGCCCTCGCACCGTGACCGCTCAGTTCAGCGACGACGCGGGCGAGACGTGGGGTCCCGCGGCGAGCGCCACGACGATCCTGGACCTGCAGGGCCCGGTGGTGGCTGCGCCGGAGGGCTTCTGGAACAGCCGCTACGCCTACAAGGTGTCCGCGCACGACCAGATCGGGCTCGCCGGGGTCCAGAGCATGTGGTATCGCGTCGACGCCGGCCAGCTCACCGAGGTGACCAACGAGTCGCCCGCCGGCACGTCTGATCCCGTCGAGGCCTCATTCGCCCTGACGGGCGCGAGCGGTACGGCGCACAGCATCGATGTCGTCGCCATGGACTATGCGGGCAACTACAGCGGCTCACGGATGCTCAAGGACGCCAGGTTCCTCGGCAGGTCGACCGCCGCCATCAGGAGCAAGATCGGCGTCCTCACCGCTCCGTCGTACGTCGTGATCGACAGCACGGCGCCGACGGTGAAGGCCAGGGGCTGGGACCGCCGCTGGCACCACCGGCCGGTGCGAGTCCGGTTCTCGGCCAGCGACCAGGGCCTCTCCGGTGTCGACTCCATCCAGTACAGCCTCACACGGGTGCTCGTGCGCAGGCCGGGCGCCTGGACGACGGGTACCTCAGTCCTGGTCACGCGTCATGGCAGGTCGCGGGTGTGGTTCCGGGCCAGCGACAGTGCGCAGCCGCGCGGCAACGTCAGCCGCGCGCAGTCGGTCGTCGTCAAGATCGATTAGGCGGTCGCAGGGCGCGGGGAGAAGCACCCCGGCTCTTGACTGGACGCTACGACGAAGAGGGCGGCCGCACGGCCGCCCTCTTCGTCGTAGCGCATGTCTGGTCCGCCGAGCCCGGCAGGGCTCACGGGCGGCTCAGGCGATCTCGAACTCGCGAATGAAGTCCGCCTTGGAGCGGGCGCCGATGACCTTCTTGGCCGCCTCGCCGTCCTTGAACAGGATGATCGTCGGGATGCTCATGATGCCGTACTTCTGCGCCGTCGCCGGGTTCTCGTCGACGTTGAGCTTGCCGACGCACACCTTGTCGGCGTGCTCCTGTGCGATCTCGTCGATGACGGGGCCGACCATCCGACACGGGCCGCACCACGGCGCCCAGAAGTCGACGATCATCGGCGTGCCGGCGTCGGACACCTCGGTGTCGAACGTCGCGTCGGTCAGGGTCTTTACCTCAGACACGTGGTCTCCTCCTTGGCGCGGCAGGTCCTGGCCCTGCCAATTGGTCGTGATTGTCTCACAGGCTTTGCAGGACGCGGTCGAGGCGCGCCTGGACCTCGGCGGCGATAGGCGCGAGCTGCTCGTTGCCTACCATCCCGAGCATGGCGCCGGCGTTGACCGCCGTGACGTGCGTGCCCCCGTCCTCTTCGTAGACGGCTACATTGCAGGGCAGCAGCACGCCGAGATCGGGCTCGACCTCGAGCGCCGCGTGGGCCAGCTTCGGATTGCAGGCGCCTAGTATGATGTGCGGCCGGCCGTCGACGTCGAGCTTCTCCTTCATCGTCTTCTTGACGTCGATCTCCGTGATGACGCCGAAGCCCTCGCCCTTGAGGGCCTCGAGGACCCTCGGAAGAGCGGTCTCATACGGCTCATCGAGGTGACGGCCGACACCATACTCCACGCTTTGCATCGCAAACCTCCTGGCTGGGTGGGGACTGCGACGCTTATACCCATGGGGGTATATGCTCATGCCTCGGCCCCTCCGCGGTGCTCACGACGAAGATGCCCATCTGCTGCGCCGCTCAATCGCGCTGCGGCCGCGGTCGCCCTCGCCGCAGGCACGATGTTTCCGCTATCATTTCAGGTTCATGGCCGCGCCTCGCAGCGGGCGTGGCCGTCCGCCGGCCACGAGGAGAGAGACTGCCGTGAGAAGCGACGAGATCAAGCAGGGCCTGGCGCGCGCGCCTCACCGTTCGCTGCTGCGCGCGCTCGGAGTGAGCGACGCCGAGATGGGGCGCCCGTTCGTCGGCGTCGTCAATGCGTTCAGCGAGGTCGTGCCGGGTCACCTTCATCTGCGCAGCGTGGTGGACGCCGTCAAGGCCGGCGTGCGCTCCGGCGGCGGCGTGCCCATGGAGTTCGGCGTCATGGGCATCTGCGACGGGCTCGCCATGAACCACCGCGGCATGCTGTATTCGCTGCCCAGCCGCGAGTTGATCGCCGACACCGTGGAGTCGATGACCATCGCCCACGCCTTCGACGCTCTGGTCCTCGTCCCGTGCTGCGACAAGATCGTGCCCGGCATGCTCATGGCCGCGATGCGGCTGAACGTGCCCGCGATCATGGTCGGCGGCGGCGCGATGCTCGCCGGCCATCACGAGGGACGCACCCTCGACCTCAACAGCGTGTTCGAGGCCGTCGGCCAGTACCAGGCCGGCAAGCTCGACGACGAGGAGCTCGAGGCCATCGAGTGCAACGCGTGCCCCACCTGCGGTTCGTGCTCGGGCATGTTCACCGCCAACTCGATGAACTGCCTCGCCGAGGTCATCGGCATGGCCCTCCCCGGCAACGGGACGATCCCGGCGGTCTACAGCGAGCGGATCCGCTTCGCCAAGGACAGCGGCGAGAAGGTCATGCAGGTGCTCGCCGCCGACCGCAAACCGCGGGACATCCTCACGCCGGCGGCGGTCGGCAACGCCCTGGCCGCCGACGCCAGCCTCGGCTGCAGCACCAACACGGTGCTCCACCTCGCGGCCATCGCCACCGAGGCCGGGCTCGACTTCGACCTGCGGCGCATCAACGAGGTGGCGGCCAAGGTGCCGCACATCTGCAAGATCGCGCCGGCCGGCACGCATCACATGGAAGACCTGTACCACGCCGGCGGTATCCAGGCGGTCATGAAACGCCTCATCGCCGCCGGCCTCATGGACGGGTCCGCACTCAGCGTCGCCGGCGGTACCGTCGGCGAGGCGGTCGCCAGCGCGCGCGTCCTCGACGACACCGTCATCCGGCCGATCGACGACCCGTGGCACGCCACCGGCGGCCTCGCCGTGCTCTTCGGCAACCTCGCGCCGGCCGGCGCCGTGGTCAAGGAGGGCGCCGTCGCCGAGGAGATGCTGGTGCACAGCGGCCCGGCTCGCGTCTTCGAGAGCGAGGTCGACGCCGTGTCCGCCATCGCCGCGCGCGACATCGCCGACGGCTCCGTGATCGTGATCCGCGGCGAGGGTCCCAAGGGTGCTCCCGGCATGCCCGAGATGCTCAGCGCGACGTCGATGCTGGCCGGCCAGGGCCGGGACAAGGACGTCGCGCTCATCACCGACGGCCGCTTCAGCGGCGCCACGCGCGGCGCCGCCATCGGCCACGTCGCGCCGGAGGCCAACGCTGGCGGCCCCATCGCCGCTGTGCGCGACGGCGACACCATCAGCATCGACATTCCCGCACGCACGCTCACGCTCGAACTCCCGGAGGAGGAGGTCGCGCGGCGGCTCGCCGATTGGCAGCCAGCGCCGCGCGCCGGCGTAACCGGCTATCTCGCCCGTTACGTCAAACTCGTCTCCGGCGCGGAGAAGGGAGCTGTGCTGCAATGACACCAGACAAGAGGATGAAGGGCTCGCTGGCCCTTGTCGCCGCCCTCGAGCACGAGGGCTGTGACGTCCTGTTCGGCTATCCGGGGGGCGTCGCCATCCCGTTCTACGACGCCCTGTTCGACGCGAAGAAGCTGCGCCACGTCCTCGTGCGCCACGAGCAGGGGGCGGCCCACGCCGCAGACGGCTACGCCCGCGCCACCGGCAGGGTGGGTGTGTGCACCGCCACCAGCGGCCCGGGCGCCACCAACCTGGTCACCGGCATCGCCACGGCGTACCTCGACTCGTCGCCGCTGGTCGCGATCACGTGGCAGGTGCGCAGTGACCTGATCGGGACGGACGCTTTCCAGGAGGCGGACATCACCGGCATCACGCTGCCGATCGTCAAGCACTCGTACCTCGTCAAGAGCCCGGCCGAACTGCCGCAGATCGTCCACGAGGCGTTCCACATCGCCTCCACAGGGAGGCCCGGCCCGGTGGTCATCGACATCCCCGTCGACATCGCGCTCGGTGAGCTCAGCTACCGCGACGCCGACACGCTGGACCTGCCCGGCTACAAGCCGACGTTCAAGGGCCACATCAAGCAGATCCGCGCCGCGGCCAGAGCCATCAACGAGGCCCAGCGCCCGGTGCTGTACCTGGGCGGGGGCGCCATCGCCTCCGACGCCGCCCCCGAGATCCTCAAGCTCGCGGAGCTGCGCCGGCTGCCGGTGGCGACCACGCTGATGGCGCTGGGGGCGTTCCCCGAGACGCACGAGCTCTCGATGGGCATGCTCGGTATGCACGGCACGGTGACGGCCAACTACGCCGTGCACGAGTGCGACCTGCTCATCAACCTCGGGGCGCGCTTCGACGACCGCGTGACCGGCAAGCTCAAGGCGTTCGCGCCGCACGCCACGGTCATCCACGCCGACGTCGACCCGGCGGAGATCGGCAAGAACGTCGCGCCACTCATCCCGATCGTGGGCGACGCCAGGCACGTGGCCGCCGGGCTGGTCAAGGAGCTCGAAGGCATGGAGTGGTCGCCGGATGGCACCGCTGCGTGGCTGGCGCGCATCGCCGAGCGCAAGGACGAGTTCCCGCTGCACTACGAGGACCCCAAGGACGGCAAGCTCGCGCCGCAGCTGGTGATCCAGGAGATCGACCGTGTCACCGGGCACGACGCGATCATCTGCACCGACGTCGGCCAGCACCAGATGTGGGCTACGCAGTACTACACGTTCACGTACCCGCGCCAGTTCGTCAGCTCCGGGGGGCTCGGCACCATGGGCTTCGGCCTGCCGGCGAGCATCGGCGCCAAGATCGGCAACCCGGACAAGACGGTGATCGACATCAGCGGCGACGGCGGCTTCCAGATGACGATGCAGGAGCTGGCGACGGCCGTGAGCTACGACGTGCCCGTCGTGGTCTGCATCCTCAACAACGGGTACCTGGGCATGGTCCGTCAGTGGCAGGACCTGTTCTGGGACAAGCGCTACTCGTTCACCTGCGTCGACGGGAGCGACTGCGCGACCTGTCCGCAGGCGCCTGCGTGTGCGCGCCGCGGGCGGCAGGCGCAGCCTGACTTCAAGCTCCTCGCCGAGGCCTTCGGAGCCGTGGGCATGACGGTCAGGGAGAAGGACGAGATCGAGCCGGCGCTGCGCGAGGCGATCGGCTGCGGCCGGCCGACGGTCATCGACTTCAGGACGTCCGCCGAAGCGAACGTGTATCCCATGGTCCCGGCCGGCCAGGAGATCACCGAGATGATCGGCGGGCAGTCGCCCCGAGGAAGGAAGAAGCCGTGAAGCACACGCTCTCCATCCTCGTCGAGAACAAGCCCGGCGTGCTCACGCGGGTCGCCGGGCTGTTCGCCCGGCGCGGCTTCAACATCGAGAGCCTGGCGGTCGGTCTGAGCGAGGACCCACGTCTCTCGCGCATCACCATCGTCATCGACGGCGACGAGCACCCCGTGGACCAGGTCACCAAGCAGCTGCACAAGCTCATCAACGTGCTCAAGATCCGCGACCTGGATCCGGACAACCAGGTGTCGGCCGAGTTGCTCCTGGTGCGCGTCGCCGGTGAAGGCGAGAAGCGCACCGAGGCGCTGCAGATCGCCGAGATCTTCAACGCCAAGATCGTCGACGTGGACCGGCGCCAGCTCACGCTGCGCGTGGTCGGCACCAACGACAAGGTCGAGGCGCTGCTCGAGCTGCTGCAGCCGCTGGGCGTGCTCGAGGTGGTGCGCACCGGCACGATCGCCATGGGGCGCGGGCGCGGCTGACCGGGGCGTGCGCCGGTCGCGGGCCGCCGGTCCGCTCCGGACGCCTTTGGGGAGGTCTTCGGCGGCATGGTCGGTCCCGTCGCGACGGTTGGTTTCGGCACCGGCGCGGGCACGTCATCTAGAGATGACGAGCCGCCGGCCCCGTCTCCGGGATGGCCGGCGGGCGATGAGGAGGCAGCGATGATCGACGAGACCCGCATCCGCGACTGGCTGGCGGCCTACCACCACGCCTGGACCACCGACGAGCCACAGGAGGTCACGGCGCTGTTCAGCGAGGATGTGCGCTACTTCACCGCGCCCTATCGCGCCCCGCTCGAGGGCGCCCCGGCAGTCACGGACTACTGGCTCGGTGAACGCGAAGGCCAGATCCCGTGGTCGTTCGAGTATCAGGTCATGGCACAGGAGGGCGACCTGTTCGTGGTTCGTGCCATCACCACGTACCCAAAAGGGACCCACGGCGCCGCCGGCCCCGAGGTCTTCCACAACCTGTGGCTCGTGACCCTGGAGGGCGGCCGCGCCAGCGAGTTCGTCGAGTACTACATGCTCGTCGACTGAGTAACGGCGCGCGGGAGGGGCGGGAGGTGAGCGCTGGACACTGAGACGGGCAGGGTGATCCTCAGGCGCCGGCTCCGCGCGCAGCGCCTGACCGGCGCCCCCTGCGCGACACCCGAGGAGGTCGTCGGCCTCCTCGGCGCCGTCCAGGCGCAGGACTACGGCCCTGCCAAGTGGGCCGTCGGGATGCGTGCGAAGGACGCCGGAGACGCGGCGGTCGAGCGCGCCTTCGCCGCCGGCGACATCCTGCGCACCCACGTGCTGCGGCCGACCTGGCACTTCGTGCTGCCGGCCGACATCCGCTGGCTGCTCACGGCGACGGCGCCGCGGATCCGGGCCGCCAGCGCCGGCCGGTACAGACAGCTGGGGCTGGACGCGACGACGCTGCGGCGCGGCTCGCGCGCGCTCGTCGCGGCCCTGCGCGGCGGCCACCAGCTGACGCGCGCCGAGGCGGCGGCCGTCCTGACCGACGCGGGCATCGGCGCCGTCGGCCAGCGCCTGCCGTATCTGCTGATGGCCGCCGAACTCGACGCGCTCATCTGCAGCGGCCCACGTCGCGGCAAACAGCAGACCCACATGCTCCTCGAGGAGCGCGCGCCCGACGCGCTCGACCTGCCGCGCGACCGCGCCCTGGCCGAGCTGGCGCGGCGGTTCATCGGGGGTCATGGCCCCGCGACGGCGAAGGACTTCGCAGTGTGGGCGAGCCTGACCCTCGCAGAGGCGCGGGCGAGCCTCGAGGCGGCCGGTCCGGCGCTGCGCCGCGAGGAGACCGGCGGCCTGGAGCTGTGGGCGGCGGCGGACGGTCCGCGGCGCGCTCCGGGGTCGCGGGCTCCGGTCGTCCGCCTGGTGCAGGGCTACGACGAGTACATCATGGGCTACACGCAGACCAAACGACTGCTCGCCCGGGAGGGATCGCCGTGGGAGCCGGCCACGCCAGCGGTGTTTCGGCTCGTCATCCTGCTCGACGGAGGCGTCGCCGGCTTCTGGAAGCGCACGCTGAAGCGTGACCAGGTCATCATCGAGGCTGCTCTTCTGGAGGACTTCGACGACGCCTGCAGGCGAGCGCTTCAGGCCGAGGCCGGAGATACGGCGCCTTCGTCGGCCTGGAGGCCGTGCTCAGGATCGCGCAAGCGCCGTGGCGGAACGCAGGGACTCCCTGAGGCGCCGTCGGCTGCCTCAGACGAACACCAGGTTCACCAGGACCACGTAGACCGCCGTGCCTCCGATGATGCTGGCCACGGCATTGCGCTTCCAGAGGTGCAGGCTCACGGTGACGAGGAGCGCGATGGCCTCGGGCAGGCCGTGCGGCGCTTCGCCCAGCGGGACGTCGCGCAGGGTGTAGATCGCGAGGATGACCATGATGCCGGCGGGCATGTGCCGGCTCAGGTAGGCGATGAGCGCGGAGTCTCGCAGCGGTCGCAGGACGGCGAAGGGCAGAGAGCGCAGCGCGAAGGTGACGGCGAACATCGTCAGGGACGCCGCGATGAGGTAGGAGGTGTCAGGCACGCGCGCCGCTCCTCATCCGCTGCAGCAGGGAGCGGACGACCAGCACGGCCACGAACAGGCTCATGCTCACGACGAGCATCTCTCCGGGGGCTACGATCAGCGCAAGCAGCGCACAGCAGAACGCGAGCACCGGACTCGGCAGGTCGCGCTGCACGCGCAGCGCGTCGATGGCGAGCACGACGAAGAGCGCCGTCAGGGTGAAGGCCAGGCCGATGAGCTCGATCGCCAGCCAACTGCCCAGCAGGGCGCCGGCGACGCTGCCCGCCACCCAGTAGCTCTGGCAGAACAGCTGCAGCCAGAGGATGCGGGCGCTGCTCAGCGGCACACCCGGCCGGCCGGCGGTAAGCGCGTAGACCTCGTCGGTCAGCGCGTACATGCTGTACGTCTTTCCCGCGCGGCCGCGCACTCCGTAAAGGGGAAACGACAGAGCGTAGAAGACGTGACGGAAGTTGACGAGGAAGGTGGTCAAGGCGAGCTGCGGCAGCGGCGTGACCACGACGACGAGCACGACGGCGAGGAACTCCATGGATCCCGCGTACACGAGGACGGAGAAGATGAGCGCCCACCACCAGTCCAGTCCCGCCTGCACGACCACGAGCCCGAATGCGGCGCCCAGGGGGAACATGCCGACGCCCACCGAGATGGTGTCGATGAACGCGGCGCCGAGAGCGGTGCCCCGCGCGGTGGCGCTGCGCGCCGCAACTGATGACCGTGTGCTCACGGCGCGATGATATCGGGATGACCAAACGGGACGACCGGACCCGGGGCCGGAGGACGCCGGCAGACTCTCCTCGGCTCTTCACGGCGCGCACGGCGCGGGCCGACGTTGCCGCCGCCCGCGCCAGACAGTAGAGTTCTAGCTTCCGAGTACACCCCGGCCCTCCCGGGCCGTCCAGAGGAGGAGACACCGCATGTATTACGACAAGGACGCCGACCTTTCCCTGATCCAGGCCAAGACCGTGGCCATCATCGGCTTCGGCAGCCAGGGTCACGCGCACGCCCAGAACCTGCGCGACAGCGGTGTCACCGTCGTCGTCAGCGAGCTGAAGGGCACGCCCAACGGCGAGCGCGCCGAGAAGGCCGGGTTCGAGGTCCTCACGGCCGCCGAGGCCACCAAGCAGGCCGATGTCATCATGATGCTCGTCCCGGACCAGACGCAGGCGGTCGTGTACCGCAACGACGTCGCGCCCAACCTCAAAGACGGCGCGACCCTCATGTTCGCGCACGGCTTCAACATCCACTTCGGCCAGATCGTGCCGCCGGCCACGGTCGACGTCAGCATGGTCGCCCCCAAGGGCCCCGGCCACCTCGTGCGCCGACAGTACGAAGAGGGCAAGGGCGTGCCGGTGCTGATCGCCGTCTACCAGGATGCCAGCGGCAAGGCGAAGGATCAGGCGATGGCCTACGCGAGCGCCGTCGGCGGCCTGCGCGCCGGCGGCCTCGAGACGACCTTCGAGGAAGAGACCGAGACCGACCTGTTCGGCGAGCAGGCCGTGCTCTGCGGCGGCTGCACCGAGCTCGTCACCGCCGGGTTCGAGACGCTGGTGGAGGCCGGCTACCAGCCGGAGATCGCCTACTTCGAGTGCCTGCACGAGCTCAAGCTCATCGTCGACCTCATGCAGGAGAAGGGCATCGCCGGCATGCGCTACAGCATCAGCGACACCGCCGAGTACGGTGACCTCACCCGCGGCCCGCGCGTCATCGACGACCACGTGCGCGAGACCATGTCCGAGATCCTCGACGAGATCCAGAGCGGCGAGTTCGCGCGTGAGTGGATCATCGAGAACCAGGCCAACCGGCCCGTGTACAACGCGCTCAAGCGCCAGGGCAAGGAACATCTCATCGAGACCGTGGGCAAGGAACTGCGCGGGATGATGAGCTGGATCGACGAGGGCGGCTTCGACATCGACGTCTGAGCCGCGCCGGCGAAGAACACGGGACGGCCGGCGCGCCTTCAGGCGCGCCGGCCGTCCCGTTCTCGTTCAGCTGACCTGCCTGCCGTCTGTCTCAGGCAGCCCTTCTGAGGTACTCCTCGAGGTCCGCCGCGATCGCGATCGTGTTGCCCTCGGTGTCCTTGAACCAGGCGCTCTTGTTGCCGTCGCCGATATCCGCCACTCCATTCTCGGTCTTGAGACCGGGAAAGTCGTACTCTTCGAACTCGACTCCGCGGTCGCGAAGCTCGCGCACCGAGGCATCAACGTCGTCAACGAGGAACGAGGCGACCGTGTTTTCGCCGCGTTTGAACTCGGTCTTGTAGAGCAGCAGGTAGCCTCTTGAACCCACCTGTACGATTGTCGCGTCCGGTATCCGCGCGTCGTCTCGCACGGTGAAGCCGAGCTTGTCGCGATAGAAGGCCGTCGCTCGCTCGAGGTCGTCTACGGCGAGGACCGGCATGATAGATGAGTCTTTGAAGCTCATGTGAAATCACTTCCCTTCTGGTATGGGGGGATGGTTCCCACTGCGGCATCAGGCCACACCGTGGCCCGTCGGGCCTCCTCCTGAGGGTCGCGTCGCGCAACTGGACGCCGACCGGCGCGGTGGTCTAGCCTTGCTCACTGTCTGGACCTTCAGCCTGGGAGCCGTCTGATGAGCACGAAGAAGATCCTCGTCGTGGGGCGGCTCGCTCCCGAGGGCGTCGCCCGTCTGGAGGCGGAGGGCCTGCAGGTCGAGGTGGCGAGCGAGATGGGTGCAGCCGCGCTCGCCCGCCGGGTCCCAGGTGTCCACGGTCTCATCGCCGGACCCTCGGTGGGCGTGCCGGCCGAGGTCATCCGGGCGGCCGACGTCCTGGAGGTCATCGGCCGCGCCGGCACGCTCGTCGACGACATCGACCTGGGCGAAGCTACGGCGCGCGGCATCGTCGTCACGGCCGCGCCGCAGAGCGACCGCGTCTCGACGGCCGAAGTGGTGCTCGCCGTCCTTCTCGCCTGCGCGCACGATGTCGTACGCGCGCACGAGGCTCTGGGGACGCCGCGCACAGGGCGATCCGGCTCGCTCACGCACGGCGTGGAGGTCCGCGGCAAGACCCTGGGCCTCATCGGGCTTGACGACGCGGTCCCGCTCGTCGCCAAGGGCGCGCAAGCGCTCGGGATGCGAGTGATCGCCTGGGCTCCCGGAGAAGACGCAGGAGGCCTTGAGCAGCTCATGCTGGAACGCGCCGCCGATCTCGCTGAAGTCTGTCGCGAAGCGGACTTCATCAGCGTCCACGTCGCCGACCAGCCGGAGAGCGCCGGGCTGGTCGGCGCGGCGGAGTTCGCCGCGATGAAGCCCGGCGTGCGTCTCGTCAGCGCGCTCGCCGGGTACGTCGTCGAGCGAGGGGCGTGGGCGAGGGCGGTCGAGACCGGCGCGGTCGCAGGCTCGGCCGTCGTCGCCGCGGAAGGCCCGCTCACCGAGCTGGAAGGAGTGATCCGCGTCGATCCCTCGGCCGCGCAGACCCGCGACGCAGAGGTGCGTGCTGCGGAGATGATCGCCGACCAGGTGGTCGCGGCGCTGAAGGGCGGGCTCGTACGCAACGCCGTCAACGTGCCCGCCGTGCTCGACGACGACGCGGTCGAGCTCATGCCCTACGTCGATCTGTGTGTCCAGCTGGGAAGACTGGCAGTCCAGCTCGCCGACGGGCCCATCGCGTCGATCGACGTCCGCTACGGAGGCAGCTTCGCCTACTACGATACGCGCGTGCTCACGCTCGGGCTCCTGCAGGGGGCGCTTGAGCGGTATGCTGGTGGCAGGGTCAATCTGGTCAACGCTCAGGTCATCGCCGATGGTGCCGGCCTCGTCGTCAACGAGACCAGCGATGCCGCGGTCTCCGACTTCCCGCGGCTCGTCGCCGTCTCGGCGAGGGGGGCGTGGGGTGAGGTGTCGGTGACCGGGACGTCGCTCGGCCCCGAGCACAAGCCGCGTCTGGTCGAAGTGTTCGGCGACGCGATCGACATCGGCCCCGCGCCGCGCATGCTGTTCCTGCGCTACGAGGATCTGCCCGGCGTCGGGGGCAAGCTCGGGACGATGCTCGGCGAGTGGGGAGTCAACATCGGCAACATGTCCGTCGGGCGCGGCGCGGTCGTGCGCCACGCGGTGATGGCTCTCACGCTCGACCAGCCGCTGACTGACGAACAATTGGGTGAACTCGTCGCCCACTGCGGCCTCGACATGGGGAAGAGCGTCGAGCTGTAGGGAGTCGCCGGTCGAGTGGACACGAGGCCCGGCCGTCGGCTATGCTCCACGTCATGCGGAGCCCATCACATCGCCCGTCGTGACGGCTGGTGTGGCGCGGTCCTCCCGGACCGCGCCACACCAGCCGGCTCCGCTGTCTCCTGACCTCACCCTGTGTGTCGCCGTCTGCGCGCGCCACGTGACTGCGTGCGTGCCGGCGGGTACCGCGACCGGGGCCCCTGACGTCCATCCGCGACGTCACGGCCGCCGCCGCCCGTGCCCGCGGCGCCTGCGGTTCGTCCGGCTGCAGCCGCGGCTCACGATCGCCCGATCGTCCCTCTCGGCGCCCTTCGGGGCGCGGCCGCGCCGCCCGCAGGAGTGACCCGCGGCGCGGCCGGGGACGAAGTCTTCAGCGGCCGCCCCTGACTGAGCGTTCAGTGTTTGTGATTGGCGGCACACGTTCACTAGTATCGCTGCTTCCGATCCTTCTCAGATGGTCCGCCGGCAAGGCCGGCAGCCGAACACCCCCGGAAAGGACGACAAGATGCAGAAGCGCTTCCTCATCACTCCAGGCCCCACACCCGTGCCGCCGGAGGTGCTCTCCGCCCTGGCCGAGCCGGTCATCCACCACCGCGCGCCGCGTTTCACCGAGATCCTCACGCAGGTCGTCGCGGGGATGAAGTACATCTACCAGACGGACAACGACATCATGGTGTACGCCGCCAGCGGCACCGGCGCCATGGAGGCGGCCGTCACCAACGTCGTGAACCCCGGCGACCACGTCCTGGTCGCGTCCATCGGCAACTTCGGCGAGCGCTGGAAGAAGCTGAACGCCACGTGGGGAGCCGAGGTCACGGCACTCGACTACGCGTGGGGCACGAAGGCCGACCCGGCCGACATCGAGAAGGCGCTGGCCGCCGATCCGGCGATCAAGGCCGTGTTCGTGCAGCACAGCGAGACCTCCACCGGGGTCGTCAACGACATCAGGACCATCGGCGAGGTCGTGGCCAAGACTCCCGCGATCTTCGTCGTCGACGCCATCAGCGGCCTCGGCGCCAGCGACCTCAAGACCGACGCGTGGAAGGTCGACATCGCCGTCGCCGGCTCCCAGAAGGCGCTCATGGTGCCGCCGGGCCTCGCCTATGCGGCGGTCAGCGAGAAGGCGTGGGCCGTGATCGAGCAGTGCGAGACGCCGCGCTTCTACTTCGACTTCGTCGCCATGCGCAAGAAGATGACCGGCGACTCCGCCCAGACGCCGTACACTCCGGCGGTGAATCTCATGGTCGCGCAGAACGCCGCCGTCGATCTCATCAAGGAAGAGGGCCTCGAGAACGTGTTCGAGCGGCACCGCGTGCTCGGCAAGGCCGCCCGCGAAGGCGTCAAGGCGCTCGGTCTCGAATTGTTCGCGGTCGAGGATCCAGAGGCCAACTCCGTGACCGCGGTCAAAGTGCCCGAGGGCGTCGATGGCGGCAAGATCGGCAAGATCGCCCGCGACAAGTACGGCGTGTGGCTCGCCGGCGGCCAGGGCGCCGTCAAGGGTAAGATCTTCCGCTTCGGCCACTGCGGCTACTTCGGCCACAGCGATATCGTCGTCGGCCTGAGCACCGTCGAGATGGTGCTCGCCGAGCTCGGATACGACGTCAAGTTCGGCGCCTCCGTGGGCGCCGCCGAGCAGGTGTTCATGCAGAGCACCGTCATGCTCTGAGAAGGGTGACGTGAGATGACCGAACAGAAGAAAGTACTGATCAAGGAGAAGCTCGCCCCCGAGGGCGTCAAGTACCTCGAGGACCTCGGCTTCCAGGTCGACATCGGCACCGAGTGGGACGCCGACGAACTGCTGCGGCGCATTCCCGCGTATCACGGGCTCATCATCCGCTCGGCGACCAAGGTCACCGCCGACGTGATCGCCGCCGGCGAGAACCTGCAGGTGGTCGGCCGCGCCGGCGTCGGCGTCGACAACGTCGACGTCAAAGAGGCGACCAAGCGCGGCGTCATCGTCGTCAACGCGCCGCAGAGCAACGTGCTCTCCGCCGCCGAGCAGACGATCGCCCTGCTCATGGCCTGTGCTCGCAACCTCGCCCAGGCGCACGCCGACCTCAAAGGCGGCGAGTGGACCAAGGGCAGGTGGGGCAAGGGCGGCGTCGAGGTGCGCGGCAAGACGCTGGGCATCATCGGCCTCGGCCGCATCGGGTTCCTCGTCGCCGAGGACGCCCGCGGCCTCGGGATGGAGGTGCTCGCCTACGACCCGTTCGTGCCGGCGGAGAAGTTCCACGAGCTCGGGCTCGAGCGCGCCGACAGCCCCGACAAGATCTATCGCGAGGCGGACTTCATCACCGTCCACCTGCCCAAGAACGCCGAGACCCTCGGCTTCATCGGCGACGACGAGTTCGCCAAGATGAAGGACGGCGTGCGCGTCATCAACGTCGCCCGCGGCGGCATCATCGACGAGGACGCCTGGGCGCGGGCCATCGAGAGCGGCAAGGTCGCCGCCTCGGCGGTCGACGTGTACCCCAAAGAGCCGACCACTGAGAGCCCCCTGTTCAAGTACGACAGCGTGGTGGCGACGCCGCACCTCGGCGCCAGCACCGTGGAGGCGCAGCTGCGCGCCGGCATGATCATTGCCGAGCAGGTGGCGGCGGTGCTCCTCGGGCAGTTCGCCAGCAACGCCGTGAACATCCCGCTCGCGCCGGGCGAGGACGCCGACGAGCTCATGCCGTTCCTCGGCCTCTGCGAGCAGCTCGGCAAGCTCATCGTGCAGATCGCCGACGGCCCGGTCGACACGTTCGAGATCGCCTACGGAGGCGGCATCGCCCGCTACGACACGCGCATCCTCACGCTGGGCGTGCTCCAGGGCGTCCTCGCCGACAAGGTCGACGGACCGGTCAACTTCGTCAACGTGCAGAACATCGCCGAGGAACGGGGCATCACGGCGAAGGAGAGCAAGCAGCCGGCGGCCGTCGACTTCCTCAACCTCATCACGGTGACGGCCTACGACAAGCAGGGCGGCCTCGCGGTGTCGGGGACGACGCTCGGGCCCAAGCACCGGCCGCGCCTCGTCAAGGTGTACCGGCAGGACGTGGACATCGAGCCGGCGCCGCACATGGCGTTCCTGCGCTACGCCGACGTGCCCGGCATGATCGGCAAGATCGGCACCAAGGTGGGCGAGTTCGGCATCAACATCGGCCAGATGGGCGTGGGTCGCGAGGTCAAGGACCAGAAGGCCGTCATGGGGCTGACGCTCGACGAGCCGATCAGCCAGGAGCAGCTCGCGGAGCTCGTCGAGACCTGCGGGCTCGCGGACGGCAAGCGGGTCGAGCTCTAGAGCATCAGGTCTGTCGGACGAGCGCAGACGACGGGGCGGCGGGCCGGGAGGCCCGCCGCCCCGTCCGCGTGCAGGGCGGCCTCAGGAGGGAGCGCTCAGCCCTTCCCGACGACGACCCGCAGAGTGGCCCTGGGTGAAGCGCCCTGGGCATGGTCGGCGTGCGCCGGAAGCACGGTCCGCAGCTTGTACTTCGCGGTCCTGTACGGGAGCGTCCAGGCCACCCGGTACCGCGAGCGGCGGTCCAGTCGGCCGGAAGCGACTGTGCGCCAGGTGAGACCCACGGCCTTCTGGACGAGCACCTTCCTGCCGGTGTGGGCGGGCTTGACGGAGCCACTGAAGATCTCGGTGAGCCGGGCGCCTCGTGGCTTCCGGTGCGTGAGCGCCAGCGTGACCCGCGGCACTACGAGGATGACGAGCTGCGTGCTGGAGGCGCCTGCTGCCGACGCGTCCCACGAAGCATTGGACCTGGGCGTCAGTGTCGTCGTGTAGAAGCCCTGGTCGTCGGTCGTCGCTTCGGCGACGTCGCGGGTGACGCCGTCTCGTGTCGCGCGGAGCGTGACCGGGCTCCCGGACAGCGGCTCTCCTCCCTGCAGGAGGTAGCCGTCGACGATGACGACTCTGCGGTACTTCACGAGCGTGGCGCTCGCGTCGAAGGTGATCGTGGTGCCGGCCTCGGCGCCGACGCTTGCCGGAGCGAGGGTCACGCCGGCGCCGCCGCGGAGCGCGAGCGCGGGGACTGCCGCACAGGCGAAGGCGAGCACGACGAAGACGGTGATGACGACCAAGCGCCGCACCATGGTTGCCCCCAAGACAGACGCGGACAGACGGTCTCATTTTAGCAGAGGCCGTCCCCGGTGGCCGTTTGCTGGACTCCCGGTTGCTTGCGCCTGCACGCACGCGTGGCATAGACTTTCCGGACCATGCGTCGCCGTGCGACAAGCCAGAACAGCCGGGAGGCCCACATTGGGGTACGCGCCCGCGACCTCTCCCTCTTCGGCTGCCTGCTCCTCCTCCCCCCGCGGGGGGATGCGTAGACACCTGCGGCCTGCACGGCCATTCCTTGGATCACATCCGGATCCACTGCTTCATCTGACGACGACGCGTGCCTTGGAAGGTGTAGGTGACTCGTGAGCAGTACCAGGTACATCAGGATCTTCGACACGACGCTGCGAGACGGCGAACAGGCGCCCGGCGCTACCTTGAACAGGGCCGAGAAGCTCGAGATCGCGCACCAGCTCGCCAAGCTGCGCGTGGACATCGTCGAGGCTGGGTTCCCGATCGCCTCGCCCGACGACTTCGAGGCGGTCAAGGCGATCGCGACCGAGGTGCGGGGCCCGCGCATCGCCGGCCTGGCGCGGGCCATCGAAGAGGACATCAGGGTCTGCTGGGACGCGGTGAAGGTCGCGCGAGGTCCCACGCATCCACACGTTCATCAGCACCAGCGCGGTGCACATGCAGTACCAGATCAAGAAGACGCCGGACGAGGTGCTCGCCGACACGCGCGCCATGGTGACGCTGGCCGCCGAGCTGGTGGCGCAGCACCCCGAGGCCGACCTCGAGTTCAGCGCCATGGACGCGAGCCGCTCCGACCCCGAGTTCCTCGCGCAGGTGCTCGATCTCGCCGTGCAGTGCGGCGCGACCACCATCAACGTGCCCGACACGGTGGGCTACGCGCTGCCGCTCGAGTTCGGCGACTTCATCCGCGAGCTGTACCGGCTGGCGCCCTCGCTCCACGACGTGCACGTGAGCGTGCACTGCCACAACGACCTCGGGCTGGCCACGGCCAACTCGCTGGCCGCGGTCCGGGCCGGCGCCACGCAGGTCGAGTGCGCCGTCAACGGCATCGGCGAGCGCGCCGGGAACGCCTCGCTCGAAGAGGTCGTCATGGCGATCCGCACTCGCGGCGACTACTTCGCCAGCGAGACGGGCGTGGACACCAAGGAGATCGCCCGCGCCAGCCGCCTGGTGAGCTCGCTGACCGGCTACGTGGTGCAGCGCAACAAGGCCGTCGTCGGACGCAACGCGTTCGCGCACGAGAGCGGCATCCACCAGGCCGGCGTGCTCAGCGAGGCGTCCACGTTCGAGATCATGACGCCCGCCGACGTCGGCCTCGCCGACAACGACATCGTGCTCGGCAAGCACAGCGGGCGCCACGCGCTGCGCGCCAAGCTGGGCGAGCTCGGCTATACGCTGTCGGATGCCGAGCTCGGCGACGCGTTCAAGAAGTTCAAAGACGTGGCGGACAAGAAGAAGGCGGTCACCGTGCTCGACCTCGAGGCGCTGGTGAGCGAGGAGATCCGCGAGCGCGAGGACCACTTCACGCTCACGAGCTTCGTCAACCAGTCGGGCTCGGCGATCATCCCGACGAGCCAGGTCGAGGTGCTGGCACGCGGCGAGGTCAAGAAGGGCCGCAGCTTCAGCAACGGCTCGGTGGAGAGTGTGTTCGCGGCGATCGACGACGCCGTGGGGATCAGCGGCAGCCTGGCCGACTACCAGGTGCGCGCCATCTCGTCCGGCAAGGATTCGCTCGCCGAAGTGCGAGTGGCAGTAGAGGTCAACGGCCGTTCGTTCAACGGTCAGGCCGTCAGTTTCGACGTCATGGAAGCCTCGGCGAAGGCCTATGTGAGGGCCGTCAACAACGCCGCGGCCGCAGGGGAGGTTTGATGGGTTCAACGATCACCGAGAAGATCCTCGCCCGTGCCGCAGGGCGCGACGAGGTAGGGGCCGGCGACATCATCGAGGCGAAGATCGACCTCGCGCTGGCCAACGACATCACGGCGCCGCTGGCCATCGCCGAGTTCGACAAGGCCGGGTTCACCAAGGTCTGGGACCCGGCCCGCATCGCCCTCGTGCCCGACCACTTCACTCCCAACAAGGACATCAAGGCGGCGGGACAGAGCAAGAAGCTGCGCGAGTTCGCCCGCAAGCACGAGATCGTCAACTACTTCGAGATCGGGCGCGTGGGCATCGAGCACGTGCTGCTGCCCGACACCGGCATGATCGCGCCGGGCGACGTCGTGATCGGCGCCGACAGCCACACCTGCACCTACGGCGCCGTGGCCGCCTTCAGCAGCGGCGTCGGCAGCACCGACTTCGCCGCCGCCATGGCTTGGGGCCACGTGTGGCTGCGCGTGCCGGAGACCTTCAAGTTCGTGTACTCGGGCCGCCCGCAGCCGTGGGTGACCGGCAAGGACCTCATGCTGCACACCATCGGCCTGATCGGCGTCGACGGCGCCCTCTACCAGGCGATGGAGTTCGCCGGCGAGGCCATCGAGGCGCTGTCCATGGACGAGCGCTTCACCATGTGCAACATGGCGATCGAGGCCGGCGGCAAGAGCGGCATCGTCGGCTTCGACGAGAAGACCGCTCAGTACCTGCAGAGCCGGCCCGAGGGCAGCCGCGCGCGGACGACCGCCCAGGTGTTCGCCAGCGACCGGGACGCCGAGTACGCGCGCGTCCTCGAGATCGACGCCTCCGCCGTCCAGCCCACGGTGAGCAAGCCGCACCTGCCCAGTAACACGGCCGCCGCCGCCGACCTGGGCGACATCACCATCGACCAGGTCGTCATCGGCAGCTGTACCAACGGCCGCCTCGCCGATCTGCAGCAGGCCGCCGGCATCCTGCGCGGCAAGAAGGTCCACCCCGACGTGCGCTGCATCATCCTGCCGGGCACGCAGGACGTGTGCCTCGAGGCGATCGCCGACGGCACCATGCAGACGCTGATCGAGGCCGGCTGCGCCTTCAGCACGCCCACCTGCGGCGCCTGCCTGGGTGGCCACATGGGCGTCCTCGCCGAGGGCGAACGCGCCGTGGCCACCACCAACCGCAACTTCGTCGGCCGCATGGGTCACCCCGGCGCCGAGGTCTACCTCGCGAGCCCGTACGTGGCGGCCGCCTCCGCGCTGGCCGGCCACATCGCGACGCCCGAAGAAGTCGGCGCCGTGAAGGGAGGCTCGCGATGATCTTCGAGGGTACCGTCCACAAGTACGGCCGGGACGTCGACACCGATGTCATCATCCCGGCTCGCTATCTGAACACCAACGACCACGAGGAGCTCGCGAAGCACGCGATGGAGGACATCGACGCCGACTTCGTGGACCGCGTGCGGCCGGGCGACATCATCGTCGCCGAGGAGAACTTCGGCTGCGGCAGTTCCCGCGAGCACGCACCGGTGGCGATCAAGGTCGCCGGCGTGAGCGTCGTCGTCGCGTCGTCGTTCGCGCGCATCTTCTATCGCAACGCCATCAACACGGGCCTGCCGATCGTCGTGTGCCCGGCCGCCGCCGCCGACGCGAAGATGGGCGACCGTCTCAAGGTCGACCTCGCCGCCGGCACCGTGGAGAACCTGACGCAGGGCAAGACCTACGAGTCCGAGGCGTTCCCGCCGTTCATGCAGGAACTCATCGACCGCGGCGGCCTGCTGGAGTACGTCAAGACCCAGCTCGATGCCGGGAGCGGCTCGTGAATGGCCGCGGGCAGGCCGTGGGGCGGGGCGTCGGAGGCGCACCGCTCTCCACCCCGGCGGACCCTCGCGGCTATCGTGTCATGACCCTGCCCGGCGACGGCGTCGGGCCGGAGATCGTCGCCGCCGCGAAGCGCGTGCTCGACGCCGCCGGCGAGAAGTTCGGCTACCTGCTGGCCTACGAGGTCGGTGTCATGGGTGGCTGCGCCATCGACCAGTTCGGCGCGCCGATGGAACCTGGTCTCATCGAGCGGTGTCAGGGCACGGATGCGGTGCTGCTCGGCGCCGTGGGCGGCCCCAAGTGGGACACCACAGACCCCGACGAGCCGCGCCCGGAGCAGGGCCTGCTCGGCATGCGCAAAGGCCTCGAGCTCTTCGCCAACCTGCGCCCGGTCAAGAGCTTCAAGGCGCTGGCCCACAACAGCACGCTCAAGCCGGAGGTGATCGACGGCGTCGACATGCTGGTCGTGCGCGAGCTCACCGGGGGCGTGTACTTCGGCAAGCGCGAGCGCACCGCGGACACGGCCTACGACACGATGATCTACACCGAGGCCGAGGTCGACAGGCTCATGGAGTATGCCTTCAAGGTCGCCGGCGGCAGGCGCAAGCTCGTGCACTCGGTGGACAAGGCCAACGTGCTCGAGAGCTCGCGGCTGTGGCGCGCCGTCGCCATGCGCGTCGCCGAGCGCTACCCGGACATCGAGATGCGCCACATGCTCGTGGACAACTGCGCGATGCAGTTCATCCGCGACCCCAAGCAGTTCGACGTCATCGCCACCGAGAACCTCTTCGGCGACGTGCTGAGCGACGAGGCGGCCATGCTCACCGGCAGCATCGGGATGCTGCCCAGCGCCAGCGTCGGCGCCGGCGGCGTGAGCCTCTACGAGCCCATCCACGGTTCGGCGCCGGACATCGCCGGCAAGGGGCTCGCCAATCCGTGTGCGACCATCCTGAGCGCGTCCATGATGCTTGACTTGAGCTTCGGCGAACGGGACGCGGCGCGCGCCGTAGAGAGGGCCGTCGAGACGGCCCTCGAACAGGGCGCGCGCACCGCCGACATCGCCGCGCCTGGAGAGAAGACCTTGACCACCACCGAGATGACCGACGCGATCCTGGCTGCACTCGCGGCCGGGTGACCCGTAGAGGAGGAACGATGGCCCCGATCCCCGAGATGGACACGATCTGGATGGACGGCGCGCTGGTCCCTTGGGCCGACGCCAAGATCCACGTGCTCACGCACGCCCTGCACTACGGCTCCGGGGTCTTCGAGGGCATCCGCGCGTATCCGACGGAGCGGGGCACGGCGGTGCTCCGTCTCAGCGAGCACCTGCGGCGCATCGTGCGCTCGGCCAAGCTCTACTACATGCCGGTGCCGTACAGCCCCGACGAGCTGTACGACGCCACCTTCGAGGTGCTCGCGTCGAACAAGCTCGAAGCCTGTTACATCCGGCCCCTGATCTTCCGCGGCTACGGTGAGATGGGCCTGTTCCCGATGGACGCCCCGGTGCAGGTGGTCATCGCCGCGTGGCCCTGGGGCACCTACCTCGGCGACGAAGGCGTCAAGCACGGCGTGCGCGCCAAGACGAGCAGCATCCAGTCGCTGGACCACACGGCGCTGGCCCGCGCCGCCAAGGCCACGGGCCAGTATCTCAACAGCATCCTTGCCAAGGTCGAAGTGCTCAACGCCGGCTACGACGAGGCCGTGATGCTCACGGAGCACGGCCACGTCGCCGAGGGCTCGGGCGAGAACATCTTCTGCGTGCGCAACGGCGTGCTCATGACGCCGCCGCCGAGCGACGGCGTCCTCGAAGGCATCACCCGCGACATCGTCATGGAGCTGGCGAAGAGCGAGGGCGTCGAGCTGCGGGAGCGCACGCTCTCTCGCAGCGACCTTGTGATCGCCGACGAACTCTTCTACACGGGCACCGCGGCCGAGATCGTGCCCATCCGCGAGCTCGACGACCACTTCATCGGCGAGCCCGGCCCGGTGACGCGGCTGATGCAGGAACGCTTCAAGGCCATCACCGAGGGACGTGACGAGGAGTTCGGCGAGTACATGGAGTACGCCAGGAAGTAACGCGGGGAGGAGCCGATGAACAGTCGCCGCACAGCGTCCGTCGAGCGGGGCACCGGAGGAGCACCACTCCGTGAGCGGAAGGTGCAGCTCTACGACACGACGCTCCGCGACGGCATGCAGCAAGAGGGCATGTCCGTCTCGGTCGAAGAGAAGGTGCGCATCGCGCTCAAGCTCGACGAGCTCGGCATCGGCTTCATCGAGGGCGGGTTCCCGGCATCCAACCCCAAAGAGATCGAGTTCTTCCGGCGCATGAAGGGAGAGCGGCTCGCGCACGCCGAGCTCGTCGCCTTCGGCATGACCCGGCGCAAGGGCGCGCCGCCGGAGGCCGACGACAGCATGCGCGTGCTCGCCGAGATCTTCACGCCCACGGTCGCCGTCGTCGGTAAGACGTGGGGCCTGCACCTGCGCACCGTCCTGCGCGTGAGTCGCGACGAGAACCTGCGCATGATCGACGATTCGGTGCGCTTCCTGACGGCGCAAGGCAAGCGCGTGGTCTACGACGCCGAGCACTTCTTCGACGCTTGGCGCGACGACCGCGAGTATGCGCTGCGCTGCGCGTCCACGGCCGCGGAGGCGGGGGCCGCGGTCATCTGCCTCTGCGACACCAACGGGGCGTCGCTGCCGCCGTTCGTCGCGGACGTCGTCCGCGAGGTCACGGCGGCGCTTCCCGCCGCGGTCGTCGGCATCCACGCGCACAACGACAGCGATTGCGCTGTCGCCAGCAGTCTTGGGGCAGTGGAAGCCGGTGCACGCCAGGTGCAGGGCACGATCAACGGGTACGGCGAGCGCTGCGGCAACGCCAACCTCGTCAGCATCATCCCGGCGCTCAAGCTCAAGATGGGCTACCCCGTGATCGGCGACGAGCAGCTCGAGCGGCTCACGGAGACCTCGCACTTCGTCGCCGACGTGGTCAACGCGGCCATCTGGGCGCACGCGCCCTACGTGGGCCGCTCGGCCTTCGCGCACAAGGGCGGGATGCATGTGGCCGCGGTCGAGAAGGCGCCGCAAACGTTCGAGCACGTCGACCCCGAGATGGTCGGCAACGTGCAGCGCGTCGTCGTGTCCGAGCTCTCCGGCAAGGGAGCTGTGGTGCGCAAGGCGCAGGAGCTCGGACTCGAGCTGGAGGGCGACGACGCGCGCGTCGCCGCCATGCTCAGGCGGCTCAAGACGCGCGAGCATGAGGGCTACCACTACGAGGCCGCCGACGCCTCGTTCGACCTCCTGCTGCGCGAGGAGCTCGCGCCGCACGATCCTCTGTTCCGCCTCGAGAGCTTCCGCGTGATCGTCGAGAAGCGCGAGGACGGCAAAGCGGTGGTCGAGGCGACGATCAAGGTCCACGTGGGCGGTGAGCGCATCATCAGCACCGCCGAGGGCAACGGCCCCGTCAACGCGCTGGACTCGGCGCTCCGTCAGGCCATCGTGAGCAAGTACCCGCACCTGGCCGACATCGAGCTGGTCAACTACAAGGTACGTATCCTCGACGAGACCAAGGGCACCGGCGCCGTCACCCGCGTGCTGCTGGACGCCAGCGACGGGGAAGAGAGCTGGGGCAGCATCGGCGTCTCCGAGAACATCATCGAGGCCAGCTGGGAAGCCCTGGTCGACTCTATCGAGTTCGGGATGCTGCGCGGCGGGGGCACAACGGCCGCGAACGACGACGCACAAGGAGGCACGCGATGAGTGACGCGGACAAGGTCCTGGAGGTCATGGCAGAGGCAGGCGAGCCCCTCAACGCCGGCGCCGTTGCGGAGCGCTCCGGCATGGATCGCAAGGCGGTCGACAAGGCGATGGCGGAGTTGAAGAAGGAAGGCCGCATCGAGTCGCCCAAACGCTGCTACTGGGCGCCGAAGGGCTGAGCGCCGACGAGTCGGCCGGCCCGGCGGCCGCCTCGCCACGTGTGAGATACCCCCGGAAGGTGTCCGGAGCCGCCGGGGAACGCCTCCGGCGCGGCGACTCAGCGTGCTAGAATCCGGCCCATCCATGGCCCCTGAATTCGTCCATCTCCACGTGCACAGCGAATATTCGCTGCTCGACGGCGCCTGCCGGGTCAAAGAGCTGGTCAAACGGGCCAAGGAGCTGGGCATGCCGGCGGTCGCGCTCACCGACCACGGCACGCTGGGCGGCGCCGTCAAGTTCTACCGCGCCGCCGAAGAGGAGGGCATCAAAGCGATCATCGGCCTCGAGCTCTACGTGGCCACCGACCGCCGCAGCCGCGCCGGCGTCAAGGAGCGCAACGCGCACCTCACGCTGCTCGCCCGCGACGAGACCGGCTACAAGAACCTCGTCAAGCTCTCGACGACGGCGTACCTCGAGGGCTACTACTACAAGCCGCGGGCCGACTGGGAGCTGCTCAGTCAGCACCACGAGGGGCTCATCGCGCTCACCGGTTGCCTGAGCGGTAAGACGTCGATGCTGCTGCGCGACGGCGACGACACCGCCGCGCTGGCCGAGGTCCGCCGCCTCGCCGAGCTGCTCGGCCCCGAGAACGTCTTCGTCGAGCTCCAGGACGCCGGCCTGCCCGAGCAGCGCGAACTGCTGCCCAAACTCGCGCAGCTCGCCGAGAAGGCCGGCCTCAGGACGGTGGCCACCAACGACGTCCACTACCTGCGCCACGAGGACGCCTACGCGCACGACGCGCTCTTGTGCATCCAGACGCAGAGCAACATCGCCGACGAGAACCGCATGCGCTACGGCAGCGACGAGTTCTACCTCAAGTCCGCCGAGGAGATGGCGGAGCGCTTCCAGGACTATCCCGGCGCCTGCGACGCCACGCTCGAGATCGCCGCGCGCTGCGACGTGCACCTGGACTTCGGCGACTACAAACTGCCGACGTACCCCGTGCCCGAGGGCTTCACCGAAGACAGCTACCTGCGCGACCTGTGCGAGCAGGGCATCGCGCGCCGCTACGGCGGCGAGCCTGGGTCCGAGGTCATCGAGCGTCTCGACTTCGAACTCGGCGTCATCGGCGAGATGGGCTTCGACGCCTACTTCCTGATCGTCTGGGACTACGTCAAGTTCGCCAAGGACAGCGGCATCGCGGTGGGACCCGGCCGAGGGTCGGCCGCCGGGTCCATCGTCAGCTACGCCCTCGGCATCACCGACATCGACCCGCTCAAATACGACCTTCTCTTCGAGCGCTTCCTCAACCCGGGGCGCAAGAGCATGCCCGACATCGACATGGACTTCAGCGTCGACCGCCGCGGAGAAGTCATCGACTACGTGGCGCGCAAGTACGGGCGCGACAGGGTGGCGCAGATCATCACCTTCGGCACCATGGCCGCGCGCGCGGCCGTGCGCGATGCCGCGCGCGTCATGGGCAAGCCGTACGCGATCGGCGACAAGATCGCCAAGATGATCCCCGAGCAGGCGCCGCCGGCGAGCTTCGACGACGCGATGAAGCCGGGCTGCGAGCTCAAGCAGGCCTACGACGCCGACGAGGAGGTCAAGGAGGTCGTCGACCTCGCCATGAGCCTCGAGGGCCTCATCCGCAACGACTCCATCCACGCGGCAGCTGTGGTGATCAGCGACAAGCCGCTCACCGAGTACCTGCCGTTGCAGCAGAAGGGCGAGGCCGAGCTCGTCACGCAGTTCGACATGAACGACGTCTCCAAGCTCGGCCTGCTCAAGATGGACTTCCTCGGGCTGCGCAACCTGGACGTCATCGAGGCCGCGCTCGACATCATCGAGAAGACGCGCGGCGTCTGCATCGAGATCGACAAGCTGCCGCTCGACGACGGGAAGACGTACAAGATGCTCGCCCGCGGCGACTCCACCGGCGTCTTCCAGTTCGAGAGCCCCGGCATGAAGGAGGCTCTCCGCGAGATCGGTCCCACGGAGTTCGAGGACCTCATCGCCATCGTGGCTCTCTACCGGCCGGGGCCGATGCAGTTCATCCCGACGTACGCGCGCAACAAGAAGAACCCGGCCTCGGTCGTCTATGACCACGAGGCCCTGCGCCCCATCCTGGAGCCCACGCACGGCGTGACCATCTACCAGGAGCAGTACATGGCCATCGCCCGCCGAGTCGGCGGGTTCAGCCCGGCTCAGGCGGACGACCTGCGCAAGGCCATCAGCAAGAAGAACCACAAGCTGATGGCCACCCTCAAGGAACCCCTCATGGAGGGCCTCGCGGCGAAGGACGTGCCACCGGCGGTGGCCAACAAGATGTGGGCGAGCTTCGAGGCCACCGGCGACTACTCGTTCAACAAGAGTCACGCCGCCTGCTACGCGATGATCAGCTACCGCACCGCGTGGCTCAAGGCGAACTACCCGGTCGAGTACATGGCGGCGCTGGTCTCGAGCGTCATGAGCACCAAGGACAAGGTGCCGTTCTACGTCAACCAGTGCCACGAGATGGGCATCGAGGTGCTACCGCCGGACGTCAACACCAGTCAGGTCGGGTTCACTGTCGTCGAGGGCAAGATCCGCTTCGGCATGAACGCCGTGAAGGGCGTCGGCGTCGGCGCCATCGAGGCGATCATCGCGGCGCGCGAGGAGGGCGGGCCCTTCGCGTCGGTCTTCGACTTCTGCGCCCGCGTCGACTCGCAGATGGCCAACAAGCGCGTGCTCGAAGCGCTCGTCCGCAGCGGCGCGTTCGACAGCAGCGGCGACCCGCGGCGCGGCATGTCCGAGGTGCTGCCGCTGGCGATGTCCGACGGGGAGCGCAAGCGCAAGGACAAGGCGCAGGGTCAGGGTGACCTCTTCGGCGACATGGCCGCGGACGAGGACGGCGGCCACCCCCGGCCCACGGTGCCCCAGACCGAGTGGGACCAGACGACGCTGCTACGCTTCGAGAAGGAGGCCCTCGGCCTGTACGTCTCGGCCCACCCGCTCAAGGGCCTGCGCGAGCAGTTGCACGACGAGATCGAGGTCCCGGTCAGCCGGCTCGACGGCGCCGGCGACGGGGCGATCACGTGGACCGGCGGCATCGTCGCCAACGCCCAGAAGCGCGTGAGCAAGAACGGTGGCGTGTGGCTCTCGTTCCGCCTCGAGGACATCGACGGCGGTGTCGAGTGTCGCGCCTGGCCCAAGGTGTACGAGCAGTTCCGCGAGCTCCTCGTCGAGGACGCGATCATCAAGATCAAGGGCCGCCTCGAGCGCCGCTCCGAGGGCGACATCACGCTGGGCGCCATCGAGGTCGTGCCGTTCAACGGCGTGAGCGAGTATCACCCGCTCACAGTGGTCATCGACTCCTCGTGCGTGGCGCCGTCGGTCATGGACGACCTCCGCCGGGTGCTCACCGACTTCCCCGGCACGGTGCCGGTGGTGCTGCAGATGGTGCAGGGGGACCAGCGCGCCAGGCTGCGCGTCGGCGACAAGCTGCGGGTGGACCCTGTCGCCGGGCTGTACGCCGAGCTCAAGGCGCTGCTCGGGGAGAGTTGTATCGGGGTCGGCTGAGGCCGGCCGGAGCCTGAGGAGGACGCACGATGATCCCGGAGGGCATGCGCGACGTTCTTCCGCCCGAGACGGGCCGGCTGCGCGCGGTCGAGGACCTGCTCCGCGCCCGCTTCGCCGCCTACGGCTACGGTGAGGTGCGCACTCCCTGGCTGGAGTTCGCCGAGACGCTGGAGGCCGCGGACGACGACACGCTCTCGGCCGGTTACCGGCTTCACGACGAGCAAGGGCACGTGCTCATGGTGCGCACCGACATGACCGTGCCGGTCGCGCGCATGGCTGCCGACCGCTGCGACGACGAACCGCTGCCGCTCCGCTTCAGCTACGTGGCCCCGTCTGTCCGCCCGTGGGCGCCGCAGCGGGGCCAGGACGGCGAGTTCCAGCAGGCGGGTGTGGAGCTGCTGGGGCTGGATTCGGCCGAGGCCGACGCCGAGTGCGTCACGCTCCTCTGCGATGCACTCGCGGGGCTCGGCCTCCGCGACTACACGGTCACGCTTGGGTCGGCCTCCTTCCAGCGTGCGCTCATCGACTCGCTGGGCCTTCCCGGGGAGGACCGCGAGAAGTTCAAGCAGGCGCTCGGCGACCGCGACTACCCGTTGGTCGAGAGCATCGCCGGCAACGCCCACGTGGAGTACGACGTGATCAAGGCCCTGTGGCGCATCCTTGAACTGAGCGGCGGCGAGGAGGTCCTCGGGCGGGCGCGCAAGCTCGCGCGCAATCCCGTCATGGAGACGGCCGTCGCGCGCCTCGGCCGCGTACGCGACCTGGTTGAGGATGCCGGGTTCGGCGAGCGGCTCGCCTTCGACTTCGGACTCATGCAAGACCTCGGTTACTACTCCGGCCTCATCCTGGAGGCGTACGCGCCGGGCGTCGGGCTGCCGCTCGCCAGCGGTGGCCGCTACGACGGCCTCCTGACGCGCTTCCACTGGGACATCCCCGGCGTAGGGTTCGCCGTCGCCGTGGACCGGGCTGCCGACGCACTCGACGAGGCCGGTGTGCTGCGTGCAGCGGCGCCTGCGGCCGTCCCCTTCGTCGGCGGGCTGGAAGCGCCGGCGCGAACGGCGGAGCTCCGCGGCGCCGGGATCCCGATCGCGGCGCTGCCCGAGGCGGCGACGGGCGTGAAGCCGCCGTTGCTGCTGCGCCGCGGGAGTTCGTACACGCTGCGCCTTGCCGACGGCCGCGAGGTGAGCGGTGGCGCGCGCGACATCGCCGAGGCTCTGGGGGCCGGGTGAGGATCGGCCTCGCCTGTGCGGCCGGCAGGCCGGCGGCCGAAGTCCTCGACCTGCTCGAGGCGGCCGGGCTGCCGGCCGCCTCGCTGCGTGAAGAGCGGGCGCCGGCGCTGGTGCGCTACGCCGGCGGCGCCTGGCTGCTCGGTACTGCCGGAGACGTGCTGCGCGCCTGCGACCGCGGCGCGCTCGACGCCGGCGTCGTCGACAGCGACTGCCTGCTCGAGGAGCGTTTCGGCGTCGCCGACCTGCTCGACCTGCGCTGCCGCACTGACGAGCTGGTGCTGGCCGTGAAACCGGGAGGCGCCGGGCCGGAGCGCCGGCTGCGGATCGCCACCCGGTATCCCGAGACCGCCCGCGACTATCTGGTCGCCGCGGGCGCGCAACCCGACGTCCTGGCACTGGACGAGCCGGCGCTCGCGCCGGCGCTGGGCCTCGCCGACGGCGTGGTCGAGCTCCGCTCCCGGCTGACGGCGGAGGTCACCGCAGCCCAGCCGCTCGTGGTGCGGGAGGTCGTGGCTGTCTGCAGCGCGCGCTTCGTGGCCGCGCGGGCCGCGCGAGTGCTGCTGCGCGCCGAGTTCGGTGCGCTGCTGACGCGTCTCCGCGCCGCCGTGGAGGAGAGATGAGGCGCCTGCCTTGGAGCGCCGACGTGTGGGCGACGGTGGCGGCGCTCCGGTCGCTGGCGCCGCCGCCGGCCGAGGTGCGGGCCGCGGCCGCGGCCATCATCGCGGACGTGCGGGCCCGGGGCGATGCTGGGGTGCGCGCACAGACCGCCCGGCTCGACCGGGTGGCGCTCGCCGAGGAGTACGCAGTCCCGGCCGCTGAACTGGGGGCGCGGCTGGACGCGTTGTCCCCGGGTCTTCGCGTCGCGCTCGAGACGGCCGCTGCCAACATCCGCGCCTACCACGAGCGCGAGGCGGTCGCGCCTTGGCGCGCCACGCTTGCGCAGGGCCAGGTCGTCGGTCAGGAGATCGTGCCGCTGGCGGCTGCTGGGCTCTACGTGCCCGGCGGCCTCGCCGACTACCCGTCCTCGGTGCTCATGACGGCGATCCCCGCGCAGGTGGCCGGCGTCGAGCGCATCGTCGTCTGCTCGCCGCCGCGGCCGGGCGGCGGCGCCGCCGCGGGCGTCGCCGCCGCCTGCGCGCTGCTCGGCATCGGACTGCTCTACCCGGTCGGCGGCGCCCAGGCCGTGGCCGCCATGGCCCTGGGGACCGCCTGCGTCCCTCGCTGTGACGTGATCGTCGGCCCCGGCAACGCCTATGTCACGGAGGCCAAGCGCCTGCTCGTCGGCGAGGTCGGCATCGACAGCCTCGCGGGACCGAGCGAGGTGCTCATCATCGCCGACGCGTCCGGCGAGCCGGAGTGGCTCGCCGCCGACCTGCTCGCGCAGGCCGAGCACGGCTCGGGCGCGATGGCGTGCCTCGCCGACATCGGCGGCGCGCTCGCGGGCCCCGTGTCGGCCGCCGTCGAGCGCCTCTCGGGCGAGCTCGGAGTCGCCACCGACAACGTGGTCGTCGTCGACTGTCCGGACCGCGAGGCGGCGCTGTCGCTCAGCAACGCGTTTGCGCCCGAGCACCTCGAGCTCCACTGCGAGGGCGCGCGCGATCTACTGCGCGGCGTGCGCAGCGCGGGAGCCGTCTTCGTCGGCCCGCACGCCGCCACGGCCTTCGCCGACTACGCCGCCGGTACCAACCACGTCCTGCCGACCGGCGGCTCGGCCCGCTTCGGCCAGGGGCTCTCGGTCGATGCTTTCCGCAAGCGCATGGCTGTGGTAGAACTCGACGGCCCCGCCGCCGCCGCTCTCGCGCCGCAGGTGGCGACCATCGCCGACGAGGAGGGCCTGCGCGCCCATGCACTCTCCGCCCGCCTCCGGGCCCAGTGAGGAGCTGCCCATGAACAACCTGCGCAGGCAGGCCGTCGAGCGGGACGCTGGGGGAGCACCGCTCCGCGCGCGTCGCGCAGAGATCACGCGTGTCACCAACGAGACCGACATCTCCCTCCTGCTTGACCTCGATGGCCACGGCGTCGCCGACGTCGTCACCGGCATCGGCTTCCTCGATCACATGTTGACGCTTCTGGCTCACCACGGAGGGCTGGACCTCACGGTGCGCGCCAGCGGCGACCTCGACGTGGATGGGCACCACACGGTGGAGGACATCGGGCTGACCCTGGGGCAGGCGCTGCGCGAGGCTTTGGGCGACAAGCGCGGCATCCGCCGCTACGGCTCGTTCTTGCTGCCCATGGACGAGGCGCTCGCCATGGTGGCGCTCGATCTCTCGGGGCGGCCGTTCTTCGCCCACGACCTGCAACTGGCCGGCGTGCGCATCGGGGAGTTCGACGCCGACCTCACGGCGCACTTCTTCCGCTCGCTGGCGACGCAGAGCGGCATGACCCTGCACGTGCGTCTGCTCGCCGGCAGCGACGCGCACCACATCGTCGAAGCCGTGTTCAAGGCGTTCGCCCGGGCGCTGGCGCAGGCCTGCGAACGGACCGGACGCGGCGACGAGGTGCCGTCCACCAAGGGCACCCTCTGAAGTCCATGACGCCGATCCCGCGCGTCGCCGTCGTCGACTATGGCATGGGCAATCTCGCGAGCGTCGCCAAGGCGCTGGCGCGCAGCGGCGCCGAGGTGCGCGTCACGCAGAGCGCCGCCGAGCTGGCCGGCGCCGCCGGAGTGGTCCTGCCGGGCGTCGGCGCCTTCCGCGACGCTGCCGCGCGGCTCGAGCAGAGCGGCTTGGGGGCCGCCGTGCTCGCGCGGATCGCGGCCGGGACGCCGTTCCTCGGCGTCTGCCTCGGCATGCAGTTGCTCTTCGAGAGCAGCGGCGAGGGCGGCCGCTGGCCGGGCCTCGGGGTCCTGCCCGGCACTGTCGAGCGCCTGGAGACCGGTCTCAAGGTGCCGCACATCGGCTGGAACGACCTGGTCTGGGGGCCGGCCGGCGCGGGCATGGCCCGCGGGCTGCCGGCGCCGGCCACCGTCTACTTCGTGCACTCCTACGCCGCCGTTCCGGCGGATCCCTCGCTGGTGGCGGCGACGACCGACTACGGAGGTCCCGTCGTCGCCGCAGTGGCGCGTGACAACGTCTGGGCGGTACAGTTTCACCCAGAGAAGAGTTCGAGCGTCGGGCTCGCCTTGCTGGCGGGCTTCGTCGCGAACGTCCACCGGGAGGCCGGCACCTCATGATCGTGTTCCCCGCCGTCGACATCCAGGCAGGCAAGGCGGTCCGTCTGCGCCAGGGCGACTTCGACGACGTCACCGTGTTCAGCGACGATCCGGTGGAGCTGGCGCGCTACTGGCAGGACGAGGGGGCCGAGGCGCTGCACGTCATCGACCTCGACGCGGCGCGCACCGGCGAGCTCACGAACTTCGCGATCGTGGAGCGCATCGTCAAGGCACTCGACATCCCCGTGCAGTACGGGGGCGGCGTGCGCAGCCAGAAGGCGCTCGCGCTCATGGCGGGCACCGGCGTGCACTGGGTGGTCATGGGCACGGCCGCGATCACGGCGCTCGACCTGCTCGACGACGCCGTCAATTGGCTGGGCGACCGCCTCGTCGTCGGCCTCGACTGTACGGACGGCATGTGTGCCACCCACGGCTGGCAGGAACGCTCGCAGATGAGCGCCATCCGCTTCGTCAAGGTACTGGCCGAGCACGGCGTGCAGCGGGTCGTCTACACCGACACGGCCCGCGACGGCATGCTCGGCGGGCCCAACCTGCAGGGCTTGGCCGACCTTGCCGAGGTCTCGCCGCTCGAGATCATCCTCTCGGGAGGCGTCGCGCTGCTCGACGACCTGCGTCGACTCAAGCGGCTGCGTGAGCCCAAAGTCGTGGGCGTCATCGTCGGCAGAGCATTCTACGAGAAGGCATTCTCGTTCGCCGACGCTGTGGCGATCTTCGCCGACTGACGGCGGCGCCATGCACCGCAAGCGCATCATCCCGTGCTTGGACGTTCGCGACGGGCGGGTGGTCAAGGGCGTCAACTTCGTGGCCATCCGCGACGCCGGCGACCCAGTCGAACTGGCGGCGCGCTACGACGCCGAAGGCGCGGATGAGCTCATCTTCCTGGACATCACGGCCTCGCATGAGCGCCGTGACATCATCATCGACCTCGCGGCGCGCTGCGCAGAGCAGGTGTTCATCCCCTTCACCATCGGCGGCGGACTCGCGAGTGAGGACGACATCCGCGCCATCCTCGCCGCCGGCGCCGACAAGGTGACGATGAACACCGCCGCGGTGGAGGATCCGGAGCTCGTGCGCCGCTGCGCGGAGCGCTTCGGCGCGCAGTGCATCGTGGTCGCTATCGATGCGCGGAAGGTGCCGGGGAGCGGGGTGGAGGGAAGCGCGCCGCGCTGGGAGGTGTACGTGCACGGCGGACGCACGCCGACCGGCGTCGACGCGGTCGCATGGGCGGCCCAGGCGGCCGAGCTCGGCGCCGGCGAGTTCATGCTCACCAGCATGGACCGCGACGGCACGCTCGACGGCTACGATCTGGAGCTGACGCGCGCTGTGGCGCGGGAGGTGGGCGTGCCGGTCATCGCCTCCGGCGGCGCGGGCACGCTGGCGCACCTCGCGGCGGGCCTCACCGAGGGCGAGGCGGACGCCGTCCTGGCGGCGAGCATCTTCCACTACGGCACGTACACGATCGCCGAGGCCAAGGAGTACCTGGCTGCACGCGGCGTCCCCGTGCGGCCGGTGCTGGTCGCCGGCTCCGCGGCCGATGACGCGGCGGGGGACGAGTGAGCGGACAGCACCGCGTCGACCTGGCCGGGCCGGAGGGCGCCGATGCGCCGCGGCTGGCCGGGCTGCTGGCCGCGGCGCGCCTCGTCTGCTTTCCCACGGACACCGTGTACGGTGTCGGCGGCCTCGTGACACCCGCCGTCCGTGACGCCGTCATCGCCGCCAAGGGCCGCGAGTCGGGCAAGCCGCTCCAGGTGGTCTATCCGAACCTGGAGCTGCTCGAGATCTCTTTGGCGCTCGGGCCCCGGTTGCTCGGCGCGGTGCGCCGGCTCCTGCCGGGGCCGTTCACCGTGCTGCTGCCGTACCCGCCGGGTCTGGCGTTCCCGCCGGCGGGCGAGGTGCCACGCCGCACCAACGGCGTGTGGGGGGTCAAGGAGACGAGAGTCGCCACGCTCGGCGTGCGCGTGCCCGCGTGGCCGGCGCCGGCAGGGGTCTTCGCGGCGCTGCCGTTCCCGCTCCTCGCCTCGAGCGCAAACCCCAGAGGGGGCGCCGCGCCGCGGTCCGTGGGCGAGGTGGACGGCGGCTTGCTGGCCGCCTGCGACCTCGTCTTGGACGCCGGCCCGGTCGGCGGCGAGGCGTCGACGATCGTCGACCTCAGTCTCTTCGCCTCCGACGGCAGCTGGCGTATCCTGCGTCGGGGGACCATCGACCAAAAGGGTGTCGCCGCGCTGCTCGCCGGCGACGGGGAGGAGCCGCCCACGTGAGAACACTGTCCTTCACTCAGGTGGACGTGTTCACCACCCGCCCGTTCGCCGGCAACCCGCTGGCGGTGTTCCCACGGGCGGAGGGACTCACCGCGGTCCAGATGCAGGCGATCGCCAGCGAGATGAACCTCTCGGAGACCACGTTCGTGCTGCCGGCGGAGGCCGGCGGGGACGCGCGGGTGCGCATCTTCACGCCCGCGCTGGAGCTACCCTTCGCCGGCCACCCGAGCGTCGGCACCGCCTGCGAGCTGGTCCGGCTCGGCCTGGTGGGCGTCACCGAGCCGGTCACGCGCGTCGTCCTCGAGCTGGGCATCGGGCCGACGATCGTCGAAGTCACCGTCCGTGACGGCGTGCCGCTGGCGGCGACCGTGCACCAGCGGCCGCCGGTGTTCCGGGCTCCGGCGCCGCGCGGCTCGGTGGCGGCCGTCCTCGGGCTCGACCTCGACGACCTGCACCCGGAGTTCGACCCGGTGCCGGTCGACACCGGCCTGTGCTACACGATCATCCCGCTCGTCTCCCAGCGGGCGCTCGCCCGCGTCTCGCTCGATCTCGAGCTCGCCGGCGACTTCGAGCGCCGGCACGCCGAGATCTACCCCTGCGCCTTCACCGGACAAGACGAGCCGTGGATGGAGGCGCGCGGCCTGTTCCCCTTTGCCGGCATCACCGAAGACCCGGCCACCGGCAGCGCCGCCGGGCCGCTGGCCGCCTACATGGCTCGGGAGGGCGTGCTGCCCCCGGAGGAGGAGCGCGTCGTGCTCCAGGGTCAGCAGATCGGCCGCCCCAGCTTCCTCACGGTGGCCGTCTCCGGGGCGCCCGACGGCATCACCGACGTGCGCGTCGGCGGGCCCGTGCAGCCGGTGCTCCGGGGCGAGCTCCTTCTCCCCGACTGATGCACGGAAGAGCCAGTGAGCGGGCGCCGGCCCGAAGGGCCCCGCGGCGCACGGACTGATACAATCGGCGGCCTGTAACAGAGGCCGCGCGGCCCGGCCGCGAGTACGCCCCGAGGGGCGCTCCCGCGTCGTCCTGCGCGTGCCCCGCTCGCCGTCCGGACCAGAAGGAGCTCGTCATGAAGATCGCCGCCGGTGCCGACCACGGTGGGTTCGCACTCAAGCAGGCCGTGGTGCGCCGCCTGCGCTCTCTCGGGCACGAGGTCGTCGACGTGGGCACCGACTCCGAAGAAGTCTCGGTGGACTACCCGGTGTACGGCCACAAGGTCGCCGAGCTGGTGGCTGCGGGCGAGGTCGAGCGCGGCGTGCTCGTCTGCGGCACCGGCCTCGGCATCTGCATGTCGGCCAACCGCCATCACGGCGTGCGCGCCGCCGACTGCCTCACGCCGCACCTCGCCGAGATGGCGCGGCGGCACAACGACTGCAACGTGCTGTGCCTGGGCGGTCGCATCCTCAGCGAGGACGAGGCCTGGGCGATCACCGAGGTCTGGCTCGAGACTCCCTTCGAGGGTGGGCGGCACGAGCATCGCGTGGCGCTTCTCGACGATGAGGAGTCTGCTTGAGCCCCGTGGGCCGGGAGTGGCGGCGCGAACCGCTCTACCACCTCGACCCTGAGCTCAACGAGCTCCTGCGCAGCGAACTTATCCGTCAGCAGGAGACCCTGGAGCTCATCGCCAGCGAGAACTTCGCCAGCAGGGCGGTACTCGAGGCGACGGGCTCCGTGCTCACCAACAAATACGCCGAGGGACGGCCGGGCGCCCGCTACTACGGCGGCTGCGACGTGGTCGACCAGGTCGAGCAGCTCGCCATCGACCGCTGCAAGGAGGTCTTCGGCGCCGAGCACGCCAACGTGCAGCCGCACTCCGGCTCGTCCGCCAACCTCGCGGTGCTGTTCGGGCTGCTCGAGGCCGGCGACACGATGCTGGGCATGGAGCTCGCCCACGGCGGACACCTCACTCACGGGCTCGGCATCAACTACTCGGGGCGCACGTACAACGTCATCCCGTACCACGTGCGTCCCGACACGGAGCTCATCGACTTCGACGAGGTGCGCGATCTGGCGCTGAAGCACCGCCCCAAGCTCATCATCTGCGGCTACAGCGCGTACCCGCGCATCGTCGACTTCGCCGCCTTCCGCGAGATCGCCGACGAGTGCGGCGCGATGCTCATGGCCGATATCGCGCACATCGCCGGGCTCATCGCCGCCGGTGTGCACCCCAACCCCGTGCCGTTCTGCGACGTGGTCACAAGCACCACGCACAAGACCCTGACCGGTCCGCGCGCCGGCATCATCATGTGTCGCGCGGAGCACGCCGAGGCGATCGACCGCGCCGTGTTCCCCGGCATGCAGGGCGGCCCGCTCATGCACGTCATCGCCGCCAAGGCGGTGTGCCTGCGCATCGCCCAGAGCGACGAGTTCCGCAAGCTGCAGCGGCAGATCATCAAGAATTGCGCCGTGCTCGCCGAGACGCTGGCCGAGGGCGGGCTGCGTCTCGTGTCCGGCGGCACCGACGTGCATCTCGCGCTGGTCGACCTGCGCTCGGCCGGTCTCAACGGCCTCGAGTGCCAGGACCTGCTCGAGCGCGTGAACATCACGGCCAACCGCAACGTCGTGCCCTTCGAGGACGCCTCGTTCAACGTGGCGAGCGGCCTGCGCGTCGGCTCGCCGGCGGTGAGCACGAGGGGCTTCATGGAGCCCGAGATGCGCCAGACCGGCGAGCTCGTGCTGCGGGCCATGGCCGCCCGCGACAACGATGCGGCGCTGGCCGAGATACGCCACGAGGTGATCGAGTTGCTCGACCAGTTCCCGCTCTACGAGTTCCTGTGACCAGGCCGGACGAGACTGACGGCGTTCCCGTCCGCCGGCCGAGCTGGGACGAGTACTTCCTGCAGCTCGCCCGCCAGGCCGCGACCCGCTCCACATGCCTGCGGCGCCAAGTCGGCGCGGTCCTCGTCGGCGACAGGCGCATCCTCGCCACCGGCTACAACGGCGCCCCGCGAGGCGTCGCCCACTGCCTCGATATCGGCTGTCTGCGCGAGCAACTCGGCATCCCGTCGGGCGAGCGCCACGAACTGTGCCGCGCCATCCACGCCGAGCAGAACGCGGTCATCCAGGCGGCCATCCACGGCGTCGCCATCGAGGGCGCGACCCTGTACTGCACGCATCACCCGTGCATCTTGTGCGCCAAGATCCTCATCAACTGCGGCGTGCGCGAGATCCACTATCTCGAGGGCTATCCCGACGAGCTGTCGCGGGAACTGCTGGCGGAGGCGGGTGTGGAACTGTTCAAGGAGGAGCTGCCATCGGCGCGCCGCTGAGTCTCCCCAGCGATCTGCGCAACGCCATCTTGGGCTTCCTCATCGCGGCGCTCATCGTCTATGTGCTGACGCCGCTGATGGGCCGTCTTGCGCACCGCACGGGAGCCGTCGACACGCCGACCGATGACCGGCGCATGCACAAGCTGGCCACGCCGCTTCTCGGCGGCCTCGGCATGTACCTCGGCTGGATGATCCCGGTGATGCTCCTTGTGCCGGTCGACCGGCCGGTGTGGGGCATCATCGGGGGGGCCACGATCGTCGTGGCCGTCGGCCTCTTCGACGACCTCTACGAACTCGAGCCAGTCGTCAAGTTCATCGGCCAGTTGCTCGCCATCGGCGTGGCCATCTACTTCGACACGCGAGTCACGCGCATGGGGGTGCCGTTCACCGACATCATGTGGCACTTCCCGCTCCTCGTCTCGGTCCTGGTCACCGGCTTCTGGATGGCGATGATCATCAACATGGTGAACTTCATCGACGGTCTGGACGGCCTGGCCGCCGGCGTGTGCGGCATCTCGGCGCTCACCTTCTCGGTCATCTCGCTGGCGACGGGCTTCCCGGCGATGGGTGTGCTGGCCGCCGTCCTCGGCGGCGCCACGTTCGCGTTCCTTCGCTTCAACTTCCACCCGGCGTCCATCTTCATGGGCGACGCCGGATCGATGCTCCTCGGGTTCGTGCTCGCCTGCATCAGCGTGCAGAGCGTGATGAAGGGCACCGCCGCCGTCGCCCTGCTGCTGCCGCTGCTCGTTCTCGGGGTGCCGTTCGTCGACCTGTTCCTCATCGTCTGGCGCCGCTGGCGGCGGGGAGTGCCGTTCTACTCGCCCGGGCAGGACCACGTGCATCACGACCTCGTACTGGTGCACGGCTTCTCGCAGCGCAAGAGCGTGCTGCTGCTCTACTCGTGGTGCATCTGCCTCAGCGGCCTCGCCATCTCCATGCAGCAGCGCTTCTGGCCGGCGATCGTGGCGTTCGCGATCGCCGCCGTCGTCTCCACCACGTACATGGCCCGGCTCCTGAGCCGCTACCGCTCGCGCCACCGCGGGCTCCCCGATCCCCTTGCCCCCGGAGTGGGGAACAACCCCTCCGGGCCAGGGGACGGCGCCGACGGTGCGCTGTGACGTCGCCGCATCCGGAGCGTTGCAGCCCCTTTTCACGGCAGGTATAGTGTGACGCCAGACCACCCCGGGGACGGGAAGAAGAAGGACCCGCCGCGCAGTGCGGCGTCGGCGGAATCGGTCGCCTTTCTGCTGCTCGCCGGCGTGGCCGTGGGGCTCGGATTCGGCGCCGGCGTCGACTGGCTCCTTGGCACCTTTCCCCTGTTCGTGGTGATCGGTGTGTTCGCCGGCTTCGGCTTGGCGCTGTACGCCATCTATCTGGAGACGAAATGAAACACTCAGGAGGACGAGGCGTATCCGCAAGCCGTTCGTAGCACCGCTTCTTCTTGTCGCCGCCATCCTCGCGTGCGCGACCGTGGCGGCGTTCGTCGACCAGCCTGTGTGGGCGGCCCTCGTGGGCTCGGGTCTCGCGCTCGTCTACTGGGCCCTCGAGACCCTCAGCTGGCGGCGCGCTCGTGACCGGCAGGACCTCGCCCTCGGCGTCGCGCTGAGCGGCATGGGCGTGCGTATCGTCGTCGTGCTGGCCGGCCTCGTCGCCGTCGGCGTGCTCGACCGCCCGTCGTTCCCCGCCGCGGCGCTGTCGTTTCTCGCCGCGTTCACGCTGTACATCCTTGTCCGTCCCTTCACGTACCCGACGGCGTCCACGCCGGCGGGCCAAGCGAGGCTGCAGTGAAACAGCCCTGGCGCTGGATCATCGGTCTTCTGGTCCTCGGCTTCCTCATCGCCCTGGCGATCATCCCCGGGGGCGAGAAGCTGGAATTCGAGGTCGCCGGCGAGTTCAACCGCGAGGTCCTCATCAAGCTGCCGACCATCGGCCCCTTCGATATGTCGGTCACCAAGACGGTGGCCTACCTGTGGATCTCGGTCGCCGTCATCCTGATCATCGCCATCGTCGTGGCGCGCTCCCTCAAGGTGCAGCCGGGCCGCTTCCAGTACTCCATGGAGACCCTGTACGAGTTGGCCCGCGACGGCATCGTCGGCTCGGTGATGAAGAGCGGCAAGCAGCAGTGGTTCCCCTACATCGGCGGCGTGTTCATCTTCGTCCTCACCTGCAACCTCATCGGTCTGCTCCCACTGCCCTTCGGTGAGGGACACCAGCCGGCGTACTACGCGGCCACCGCCAACCTCAACGTGACGCTGATGCTGGCGCTGTTCACCTTCGTGTTCACGCACTACGCCGGCGTGCGCAAGAACGGGGCGATCCGCTACATGCGCGCCTGGGCGCCGGCCGGCGCTCCTCCGGTGCTCAAGCAGATGATCTGGTTCATCCACGTCGTGAGCGAGCTCTTCCGTCTCATCTCGCTCTCCGTGCGTCTCTTCGCCAACATGGTGGCCGGGCACGCCATCCTCGCCGTGTTCTTCGCCATGGCGCTCATCTTCCAGAGCTACCTCGTCGGCCTTGCCCTGCAGGGGGCATCGGTGCTCATCTACATGTTCGAGATCTTCGTGGCCTTCATCCAGGCCTTCATCTTCGCCATCCTCTCCGCCGTCTACATCGGCGGCGCTCTCGACCAGGACCACTGACCATCACCTGACGCCAACTCTTGTAGGAGGACGCATACATGGACGCTGCAGCCGCAAAGGAACTCGGCAAACTGCTCGGTGCCGGCCTGTCGATGGGCCTCGGCGCCGTCGGCCCGGGCATCGGCCTCGGCATCATGATCGGCAAGGCTCTCGAGTCGATCGCCCGTCAGCCTGAAGTCGCCGGTGACGTGCGCACGAACATGTTCATCGGCATCGGCGTCACCGAGGCCGTTGCACTCTACGCCTTCGTCGTCGCCCTGATCCTCATCTTCGTCGCCTGATCGCCGCTAGCGACCGTCGCGAGGCAGGCAGGAGAGGAAGAGCATGCTGAATATCGACCCAGGCCTGATGATCTGGACGCTCATCACGTTCGGCATCGCCGTGTTCATCCTCTGGAAATACGCCTTCGGGCCGCTGCAGAAGATCATCGACCAGCGGCGCGCCGGCATCCAGGAGAGCATGGACGTGGCCGAGGAGACGCGGGCCGAGGCGCTGCGCCTGCTCGAGGAGTACAAGGCCACGCTCGCCAAGGTGCGCGGCGAGTCCGAGGAGATCCTCGAGCGCTCGCGCACGACGGCCGAGCACGCCAAGACCGAGATCATGGCTGAGGCCAAGTCTCAGTCTGAGCGCGTCCTCGAGAAGGCGCACGAGCAGATCGAGCGCGATACGCGCGCCGCGCTGCGAGACATCAAGGGCCAGATCGCCGAGCTCACGGCGCTGGCCACCGAGAAGGTCGCGGCCAGCAGCCTGAGCGCGGCCGACCAGCGGCGTCTGATCGACGAGGCGCTCGCCGAACTCGACGCCGAGAAGCTCGGCGCGGAGGGCAAGGCGTGAGCGAAGAACAGGTCGCTCGGGTCTACGCCCAGGCTCTGTTCGACGCGGCCAGGGAGGCCGGCGCAGTAGAGCCGGTGCGCCGCGACCTGCGCGACTTCGTCGCTGCCCTCGCGGCGTCGGCTTCGCTGCGCGACGTGCTCGCCGACCCACAGGTCGAGACGAGCGCCAAGATCCGCGTGCTCGCCGAGATCACGCGCGGCGGCCAGTCGCTCGTCGCCAATGTCCTGCAGCTCATGCTGGCGCGCGGCCGCTGGGCGGCTCTGCCCGAGCTGCAGCAGGCCTACGACGCCCTCGCCATCGTCGAGGAGGGCGTCGTCGAGGTCGAGGTCGTCTCGGCGGCGGAGCTGTCGCCCGAGACCGAGAAGAAGATCGCCGCTCGTGTCCAGGAGGTGACGGGGCGCCGGGTCGAACTGGCCCGCCGCGTCGACCCCTCCATCATCGGCGGCCTCGTCCTGCGCATCGGCGACGTCCTCGTCGACGGCAGCGTCAAAGCACGGATCCGCCAGCTGCGCCGCCGGCTGGCTACCGCAGAAGTGAGAGGTGACGTCTAGTGAAGCTGCGACCCGAAGAGATCGCCTCGGTCCTCAAAGCCCAGATCCAGGATTACCAGGCTGAGGTCGAGGTCGAAGAGGTCGGCACCGTCCTCGAGGTCGGCGACGGGATCGCTCGTATCTACGGCCTGCGCAACTGCGTGGCCATGGAGATGCTCGAGCTGCCCCACGACGTCATCGGGCTGGCCCTCAACCTCGAAGAAGACAACGTCGGCGCCGTGCTCCTCGGCGAGGATACGCTCATCAAAGAGGGCGACCTCGTCAAGCGCACCGGCCGCGTGCTGCAGGTGCCCGTCGGCGAGGCGTTGGTCGGCCGTGTGGTCGACCCGCTGGGCCGCCCGCTCGACGACAAGGGCCCCATCGAGACGGACCAGTTCCGCCCGGTCGAGTTCAAGGCGCCGGGCGTCGTCGAGCGCCAAGGCGTCAAGGAGCCGCTGCAGACCGGCATCAAGGCCATCGACTCGATGATCCCGATCGGCCGCGGCCAGCGCGAGCTGATCATCGGCGACCGCCAGACCGGCAAGACCTCGATCATCGTCGACACGATCATCAACCAGAAGGGCCAGGGCGAGATCTGTGTGTACGTGGCCATCGGTCAGAAGGCCTCGACGGTCATGCAGGTCGTGCAGAAGCTCGAAGAGTACGGCGCGATGGAGTACACGATCATCGTCGCCGCCACCGCTTCGGCGTCCGCCCCGCTCAAGTACCTTGCGCCCTACGCGGGCTGCGCCATGGGCGAGTACTTCCTGTACAGCGGCGGCCACGCCGTCTGCTTCTACGACGACCTCTCCAAACAGGCCGACGCCTACCGGCAGATGTCGCTGCTGCTGCGTCGCCCGCCGGGCCGCGAAGCGTTTCCCGGCGACGTCTTCTACCTGCACTCGCGCCTGCTGGAGCGCGCCGTCAAGCTCAACGACGAGCTCGGGGGAGGCTCGCTCACGGCGCTGCCCGTCATCGAGACGCAGGCCGGCGACGTGTCCGCGTACATCCCGACCAACGTCATCTCCATCACCGACGGCCAGATCTTCCTCACCAGCGACCTCTTCTTCTCCGGCATCCGTCCAGCCATCAATGTCGGCATCTCCGTGAGCCGCGTCGGCGGCAAGGCGCAGGTCAAGGCCATGCGCCAGGTCGCCGGCCGCCTCAAGCTGGACCTCGCGCAGTACCGCGAGTTGCAGGCGTTCGCGCAGTTCGGCTCCGACCTCGACGACGTCACCAAGCGCACGCTCGCCCGGGGCGAGCGCATGGTCCAGGTGCTCAACCAGGGCCGCTTCGACCCGATGCCCATCGAAGAGCAGGTCGCCGTCATCTTCGCCGGCAACCAGGGCTTCCTCGACGACCTCGAGGTCGCCCGGGTGCGGCCCTTCATGGAGGGTCTGCGCGACTACTTGCGCAGCCAGGCCACCGACGCGCTCGCCGACATCCGTGACAAAGGTGAGGTCACGGAGGAGACGGAGGCCAGGCTCAAGGACGCCGTCGCCGCCTACCACAACTCGTTCGCCGCCGACCAGATGATGTCGCCCGGGATGGCCGAGATCGAGGCTGAAGTCGAGGCGTCGGAGGCGGAGGCCTGACGTGGCGAGCCTGCGCGACATCCGCCGGCGCATCTCGTCGGTCCAGAACACGCGCAAGATCACCAAGGCCATGGAGATGGTCGCGGCGGCCAAACTGCGCCGCAACCAGGCGCGCATCGAAGCGCTGCGCCCATACGCCGGCGACATGATCGAGATGATGATCGACCTCGCGACCTATTCAGAGGAGACGCGTCAGTACGCGCTGCTCCAGGAGCGCGAGGTGCACACGGTCGCCGTGATCGCCATGACCGGGGATCGCGGCCTCGCCGGCGCTTTCAATGCCAACGTCGTGCGCAAGGCCATGGCCATCGAGCGCGACCTGCGTGTACAGGGCGTCGAGACGCGCGTCCTCGCTGTCGGCCGCAAGGGCATCGGCACGCTCAAGTTCCGCGGCTGCCGCCTCGAGAAGAGCTGGCAGGGCCTCAGCGACCGGCCGCAGTACACGGACGCCAAGGAGATCGCCGCCCAGCTCATCGAGATGTATGTGAGCGGCGCGGTCGACCGCGTGAGGCTCGTCTACAATCACTTCACCTCGCCCATCGAGCAGACGCTCATGGACGATGTGATCCTGCCCGTGCCCCAAGAGGCGGTCACCGACGGCGACGACGGGCGGCCGCCGGTCTCGTACATCTACGAGCCGGCGCCGGAGCACATCCTCGAGGGCTTGCTGCCCGCCTACGTGGAGATCGCCGTGTACCGGGCGCTCCTCGAGTCGAGCGCCAGCGAGCAGGGCGCCCGGATGTCGGCGATGCGCAACGCGAGCGAGGCGGCCGAGGAGATGATCGACAACCTCACGCTGGCGCTCAACCGCGCCCGCCAGGCTGCCATCACGCAGGAGATCCTCGAGGTCGTCGCCGGCGCGGAGGCGCTGGGATGAGGACCCGCCGACCCACCCACCAGACACTCAAGCGAGCGGAGTTGACGCGATGAACACAGGAACAGTCGTCCAGGTGATCGGCGCGGTCATCGACGTCCGGTTCCCGGACGAGATCCCGGCCATCTACAACGCCCTCAAGGTCCGCATCGGCGAGGGCGACGGCAACGAGGTCATCTGCGAGGTGCAGCAGCACCTCGGCGACGACAAGGTGCGTGCCGTCGCCATGGACGCCACCGACGGCCTTGCCAGGGGCGTCGAGGTGATCGACACCGGGCAGCCGATGACGGTGCCGGTGGGCGAGGCCACGCTGGGCCGCCTCATCGACGTCAACGGCAACACGATCGACAAGGGCGAGCCGCTCACGGACGCCGAGCACTGGCCGATCCACCGGCCGGCTCCGGCGTTCGAGGAGCTCGACCCCACGGACGAGCTGTTCGAGACCGGCATCAAGGTCGTCGACCTGCTGGCTCCGTACGTCAAGGGCGGCAAGATCGGCCTCTTCGGTGGCGCCGGCGTGGGCAAGACCGTCATCGTGCAGGAACTCATCAACAACATCGCCACGCAACACGGTGGGTATTCAGTGTTCTGCGGCGTGGGTGAGCGTACGCGCGAGGGCAACGACCTCTGGACCGAGATGCAGGAGTCCGGGGTCCTCGCCAAGACGGCTCTGATCTTCGGCCAGATGAACGAGCCGCCGGGCGCTCGTCTGCGCGTGGGGCTCGCGGGCCTCACCGTCGCGGAGTACTTCCGCGAGGCCGGCGGCCAGGACGTGCTGCTGTTCATCGACAACATCTTCCGCTTCGTGCAGGCGGGCTCCGAGGTCTCGGCGCTCCTCGGCCGCATGCCGAGCGCCGTGGGCTACCAGCCCACGCTGGCCAACGAGATGGGCGAGCTTCAGGAGCGGATCACCTCGACCAAGCGCGGCTCGGTGACTTCGGTGCAGGCCATCTACGTGCCGGCGGACGACCTCACCGACCCGGCGCCGGCCGCTACGTTCACGCACCTCGACGCCACCACCACCCTCTCCCGCGCGATCTCGGAGAAGGGCATCTACCCTGCCGTCGACCCGCTCGACTCCAACTCACGCATCCTCACGCGCGACGCGGTCGGCAATGAGCACTACGAAGTCGCCCTGCGCGTGCAGGAGATCCTGCAGCGCTACAAGGAACTGCAGGACATCATCGCCATCCTCGGCATGGACGAGCTCTCGGACGAGGACAAGGTCATCGTGCAGCGGGCGCGCAAGATCGAGCGCTTCCTCAGTCAGCCGTTCACGGTCGCCGAGGCGTTCACCGGCACGCCGGGCAAGTACGTGCCGCTCGCCGACACGGTCCGCGGGTTCAAGGACGTCGTCGAGGGCAAGTGTGACGACTTCCCGGAGCAGGCCTTCTTCATGGTCGGCGGCATCGAAGACGCGGCCGAGAAGGCCAAGATGCTCGCCGGCGCCGAGGCGTGAGAGACCCCAGGTGAGCGACGAACGCACACTCCAGGTCGAAGTCGTCACGCCGGACGGCCAGGTGTACGCCGGGGACGTCGCCATGGTGGTGCTTCCCGGCGTGGACGGCGAGTTGGGCATCCTGCCGCGTCACCAGCCGGTGGTGACGCTCCTGGCCATCGGTGAGACGCGCATCCGCACGGCCAGCGACGAGTGGGACTACATCGCCACCGGCATCGGCTACGCGCAGGTGCTCTTCGACAAGGTCCTGGTGGTCGTCGACCACGGCGAGCTCGCCGGCGTCATCGACGTCTCCCGGGCACAGGAGGCGCAGGATCGCGCCCGGGACCGCATGAAGGAGAGCGGCGACCTGGGCGCGCAGGCTGAGGTGGACTACTTCCGCGCCGAGCAGGCGCTCAAGCGTGCCGAGAATCGGCTGAACGTCGCCAGACGCGCCCGCTGACGGCCGCGTCCGTCGCGGACCGCTATACTACTGAGAGTCTGATGGACGGCTCGAGCGAACACGACGCGCACCTCGAGGTGCGCGGCGGCCGACGGCTGGATGGAGAGGTCGTCCTCTCGGGGGCCAAGAACTCCGCCCTCAAGTTGCTGGCCGCCAGCCTGCTCACCACCGACCCCTGCGTCATCCGCCGCGTTCCGCGGATCACCGACGTGGCCACGATGGTGACGATGCTGCGCGCGCTGGGTGCGGACGCCGATGGGGAGGGGGATGTCCTTCGCGTGCACGCCGGCGCGCGGCTGAGCGGCTGCGCCCCCTATGAACTCGTGCGCACCATGCGCGCGAGCATCATCGTCATGGGCCCGCTCGTCGCGCGCCTCGGCGAGGCGACCATCGCGATGCCGGGCGGCTGCAACATCGGACCGCGGCGGATCGACTTCCACATCCGGGGGCTCGAGAAGCTGGGGGCGCGGATCGACATCGACCACGGCTTCATCCGCGTCCACAGCGACGGACTCAGGGGCGCGGTGGTCCCGCTGGACTACCCGAGCGTAGGCGCCACCGAGAACCTCGTCATGGCGGCCACCGCCGCCGAGGGCGAGACGGTGATCGAGAACGCCGCCAGGGAGCCGGAGATCATGGATCTCTGCGCCTATCTCTCCGGCATGGGCGCCGAGATCCACGGCGCCGGCACCAGCACGATCCACATCGCCGGCGGACGGCCGCTCCACGGCGTGGACCACGGCGTGATAGCCGACCGCATCGAGGCGGGCACCTATCTCCTCATGGGCGCCGCGACCGGCGGCCGGGTGACGACCGTGGGTCTCGACCCGACCCACCTCGAGCTCTTCCTGGCCAAGCTGCGCGCGATGGGCGTGCAGGTGGAGGAGGGCGAGGAGCGCATCACCGTGAGCCGTGATGGGCCGCTCGCCCCGGTCGACATCTCCACGTTGCCGCACCCTGGGTTCGCCACCGACCTGCAGGCACAGACCATGGTCCTGCTCTCGCTCGCCGAAGGCACCTCGATCATCACCGAGAACGTGTTCGAGAACCGTTTTGTCGTCGTGGACGAGCTCAACCGTATCGGCGCCGGCATCGAGACCAGCGGCCACCACGCGGTCATCGCCGGCCCGCGCCTGCTGAGCGGCACCGTCGTCGAGGCGCCGGACCTGCGCGGGGGCGCTGCGCTGGTCACAGCCGGCCTCGTCGCCGACGGGGTCACGGAGGTTCGCAGCGTGTACCATATCGACAGGGGGTACGAGGACCTCACGGGCAAGCTGCGGCTCCTCGGCGCGGACGTCACGCGAGCCGGTGAGGAGCCACGAACCGAGCCTGAGGCGCGCGCGTCTCTCAAGTCATGCGAGGACGAGACCGCACGCAGCGCGTGAGCGCGCCGCGGCGGAGGACTATGGCCAGCTACCGGGTCTATAAGGTCGGAGAAGACGAGCACGTCCGCGTGGCCGCCGCCGCGTCGCCGGCGCCGCTGGCGCGTGGCCGGACCGGCACGACCGCGCCAGCGGCGCTGGTGGTTCTGGGCGCTCGTCGCCGCGGCGGTCGCCGCGGCGGTCGTCCTGTACTGGTTCTTCGGCCGCGAGGCCGTCGGCAACTCCAAAGCCGCTCTGGACCTCGCCAAGCTGTCCGGCAAGGTGCCGGATTGGGCGGTGGTCGGGACGCCGGTCGTCGTCGTCGCTGCCGTCGCCCTCGTCACCGCGTACCTTGCCTTCGGCCGCCACCTCGCGGTCAAGCTCGTCGGCGTGGCCGTCGTGGTCGTCGTGCTCGTCACACCCGGCCTGGCCGTGGGCTACGCCAACGGTCTCGTATCCGACCTTGGAGATTCCGGGAACACGCCCACCAGCAAGGCCGACCAGGCGGAGATCACCAAGGCCGACCAGCAGGTCGACCGTCCCATCCCCAACAAGCCGATGAACATCCTGCTCATCGGCTCCGACAAGAGCACCGTACCCGGAGACCCGGGGCGATCGGACACGCAACTGCTCGTGCGCCTCGACCCCGAGACCAAGAGCATCTCGATGCTCTCGCTGCCACGCGATCTGCAGGTGGAAATCCCGGGTGTGGGTCTTGCCAAGATGAACGAAGCGTACTCCTACGGAGGGCCGGCGCTCGTCATCGAGACCTTCAAGCAGCTGACCGGCCTGCCCATCAACGGCTGGATCGAGGTCAACTTCGCCGGCTTCTGGCACGTCGTCAACCTCCTCGGCGGCGTCTATCTGCCGATCGACCACAAGTACTTCGTGCCTGCGAGCGCCAACTACAAGTCGATCAATCTCGATGCCGGGTACCAGTTGGTGCGCGGCAAGCAGGCGCTCAACTTCGTGCGCTTCCGGCACGACCAGAAGGGCGACTTCACGCGCATGCAGCGCCAGCAGTTGTTCCTCAAGGAGGTGCAGCGCCAGTCGGGCCGCTGGAGCAGCGATTTGAGCAAGGTGCTCAAACTGATCAAAGGCGTCACCGCCGAGACCAAGTCCAACTTCAGATCGCTGAAGAAGATCCAGCCGCTGGTCGACCTCGCCTTCCAGGTGGACACGTCCAAGGTGTACCAGGCGCACCTCGAGGGCGCGACGCCCATGATCGACGGCATCTCCTACGTCACGGCGACCTACGGCGAGATCGCCGACGTCGTCCACCAGTTCACCAACCCCACGCTGGCGCCGGTGGTGGTCAAGGGCACGAAGATCGGCAAGAAGATGTTCGCGGTGCGCGTGTACAACGGCAGCGGCATCGCCGGGTTGGCCACCTCCGCGGCGTCGCAGTTGCGCGCCCAGGGCTACAACGCAGAGGCCGTCGACGACGCCTTCGACTACCCGGACACGGTCACGGCGGTCTACGCGCCCAAGGACCTCCAGGCGCAGGCCAAGGCGATCGCCGCGATGCTCTGGCCCTCGGACGTGCGCATCGTCAAGCGCACACCGGGGAGCGTTGACGGCATCAGCGTCTTCGTCGCCTCCTCCTTTGACGGCACCATCGAGATCCCGCTGGAGGTCGTCCAGCAGCAGCAGACGCTGGAGAAGAACCAGAAGGTCGATTGGACCACCTGGCAACAGTACGACCAGCAGACGCCGCTCAGGCTCGAGGCGCCTACGGCGTGGTCGTACGGGTTCACGTACGACGAGTGGCGCAACTATTCCCTCGAAACGACCGAGGGCAAGCATTCGGCCGCCTCGGTCGCCGTCGTGCGGACGTCGCAGTACGGCTTCTGGAGCATCCAGGCGATGCGCTGGCGGGACCCACCGGCCATCCAGAACCCCAACACCACGCAGACGATCGGCGGCCGCAAGTTCATGCTCTTCTATCAGAGCGACCACCTGCACATGGTGGCCTGGAGGGAGCACGGGACGCTCTACTGGGTGCTCAACACCCTCGACAACCAGCTGTCGAACGATCTCATGCTGGGGCTCGCGGCATCCTGTAAGCCCGTGATGTGAGCTGGCTGCGCGCGGTGATGCGCCGCCTCGATCCGTGGGCGGCCCTCCTGCTCGGCGGCCTCCTTGCGATGGGTGTCGTCATCCTGCTCGCCACGCCGGGGCCCTGGCAGCGCGTCGTCGGCAAACAGCCCCCTGTGAGGCTCGAGGCGCCGGCCCTCCACGATGTGGCCGTCTTCGTGATGGGCGGCCGTGGCGGAGCCTGCAGCGGGATACTGTGGCTGCACCTCGACGCCGAGACGCACGCGCTCACGGCCGTCGTGGTCGCGCCTCGGGTCTCGGGGTTCTCGCCCACCGATGGGTACGCGCCGGTCGCGGCCATCGCCGACAGCGCCGGGCCGAGCGCGGCCGCCGCCGCGCTGTCCGGGGCGCTCGGCGTGAGCATGGACGCCTGGGTCGCTCTCGACCGCCAGGCATCCGACCTGGCGATCCAGGCGATGTTCCCCGCGAGCGAGCCGCGCACCGCGCGTACGCGCTATCGTGAAGCACGCTCGGCCTGGCGCGGGCGTGGCGGCGACAGGGCCGCCTGGGCGGCGCAGTACACGAGCCTCCGGGTAGCCCTGCCGCAGGTGCCCTACGACGAACTCGGAGTGGTCGCGTTTTCGAACTACGTTCTCGGGTTCGGCTTCGTGCGCAGTGACCTGACGCTCCAGGGAGCCACGTCGCTGGCCGAGGCGCTGCGCGACGCCGATCCCGGCAGGGTGGAAGTGCGCGCCGCGCCGGTCGTCATCGAGCGCAGTGGCGGCGGAGATGTGTGGCACGTCGACGCCAGCCGCATGGAGCCGTTGCGCCAGTCCCTCGCGATGGGGATGCGTCCGCCTGAGACGGACAAGCTCGTCACGGTGCGCACGCGCGCCGCACGCGTGCTCGTGGTCGCGCCTCTGCCACGCACGCGCGCGGCGCAGTACGCCGCGGAGGTGCGCAGGCGTCTGGCGCGTTCCGTCGGGGGCGCCATCGAGGTGTCCCTCGTGTCGGGGACTGACGATCGGCTGGCCTTCCGCGCGGCGCGCGAACTCGACCTCCGTCCGGCACTGGCGGTGCTGGTCGCGCCGCCTGGAGCGATAGACGCGACGGACGCGACCGCCGCGAACGTCGCCAACGTGTGCGCCATGCTGCGGAACCGCCGGCAGGAGGCGGTGGTCTCCGGGCCGCTGCCGGTCAACGGCGACGAGGCGGCGAGTTCGGCGACGAATGATGCGCTCGAGACCGCGGTGATAGACGGGCGCCTCCCGGTGTCGTGGCCGCCGGCCGCGGGAACCGGCGCCGAAGCAGTCGTCGGCCTCCGGGGAGCGTTAGTCGCCGCCGCGGCGGCCAACGTCGAGACGCTCGTCCGCGCCTGCTGGCCCGGCGCCCTCGCCCCGTCCCTCAGTTCCACGCGTCTGGGCTTCGCCTTTGTCGAGGCGCGGCACACCGGCGTCGGCGTGCTCGGCGCCTCGGATGTCACCACAGCCGACGTGCTGGCGCGGCTGCGGCTCTGGGGTTTTGCCGGTGGTCGCCTCACGATAGAGGAAGGCGGGTGGCAGCCGCCGCGGACGGGTCCGTCCATCTTCTATCGGCCGGGCGCACGGGCAGCCGCCGAGTCCCTCGCCGGCGACATGGGGCTGTCAGCGAAAAGTGTTGTCAGGAGCGACGACAGCCCGAGGAAGGTCGTGCTGTCGCTCGCTGACTGACGCCGAAGACGCAGAAGGCGCCCCACCTGCGGGGTGGGGCGCCTTCTGCGCAAACCGTGTCGCGGCCGGTCAGGCTTGACTGCGACGAAGCAGCGTACCGCCTCCGATGAGTGCGGCCCCGGCTGCCATGATCAGGAACACCTCACCACCGGTGAACGCGAGCTGACCGCCCTGTTCTCCAGGAGCTTGCAGACTCGCGAGATAGTCCTCGAGGACACCCGCGAGGTCCGAATACTGCTGGTAAACGGGGTTGTCCTGGATGTATGCCAGCGTGGCGCGGATCTCCGCGGACGTCCAGTTGCCGTCGATCGTCCCGTCCTGCGCGTCCTTGATGATCGCGTCGATGGTCGACTGCGGTACGGCAGCCTGTGCGACCACCGCGAACATCAGGATCAGCAGAAGAGCGATGGCGATCGCGCCCAAGAACTTGACCCTCATGTCTTCACCCCCCCTCAACGACGTCTCTTCAGCACAGTGTATCCCACCACTTGTACCACTTGCCCGCGTAGATGACCATACCTGAAACACCGCAGGCACACTTGGCCCACCATCCACACGCCCTCCGTAGAGGATGACAGTATAATCCCGTCGATGGAGACGCCCGTAAACACCGTCCGCGTTGTGGGGGCGACGTTCAGGGCCCGAAACACGGTTCCCTTCGGGCTGTCGATGGTGGCGGTCGCGGCGTTCTCGTTCCTCTCCGGGGGTTATGTGCTGGGGCGAAGCACGCCGGTCGCCCTGGCCCTGCTCTGCGCCGCCGCCGTGTGGGTCTGGTTCCTGCGCCGCAGCACACGCCCGCCGGTCCTGTTCCTGCTCGCGCTGGGTGTCTTCGCGGCGTTCACCGTGTGGGCCGGCCTGTCGGTGCTCTGGTCGTTCGGCCCGGACCTCACATGGGTCTCGTTCAACCTGACGGCGTTCTATCTGGCCGTGGTCGCCGTGCTCGGGCTCACCTCCGCTCGTGCTCTTCAACTCTGGACCGTGGCCTACGGGTACCTGGCGGTGGCGGCGGCGGTGGGCATCTACGCGCTTCTGGGCAAAGGCCTGCCGGCCGTCGTGCCTCACGCGCACGCCACGGCCCGGTTGAACAGTCCCGTCGGCTACTGGAACGTCCTCTCGCTCATGATGGTGCTGGGGCTGTGCGTGGCGCTGGCGATCGCCGGCGACCGCAGGACCGGTGTCGCTCTGCGCACGCTCGCGGCCGCAGCCGCGGTGCCGATGTGCTTCACCTTCTTCTTCACCTTCTCGCGCGGAGGGTGGATCGCGCTCGCCGTGGTGCTCGTCCTGTACTTCGCGTTCACGACCACGCGGCTGGCCAGCCTCACGACGCTGGCGATCGTGCTGGCGCCGGTCGCGTTCACGCTCTGGCGGCTGCGCGGCCTCGACACGCTGTTCGCGGATACGACCGACGATGCACTGCGCACTTCGCAGGGCGCCGTGCTGCTGCGCTGGGCGATCGCCGCGCTGCTCGTGACCGCGGGTCTGCAACTGGCCGTGGCCCTGCTGCACCGGGGGGTGCGCTGGCCGCGCTGGTCGACCATCGCGGCCGGCGCGGCGGTGCTGGTGGTCGTCGCCGTGGTCGCCGTCGGCGGTTCCGGGCGCTACGTCCAGACCCACGGCGGCGTCTCGTGGGTCAAGGACCGGGTGCACGCGCTGCTGAGCGAGTCGAATGGGGACGCTGCAGGGAACGGCGCCGGACGTTTGGTCGTGGTGAGCAACAACGGCCGCGTCGAGCTCTGGCACGAAGCCGCACGCCAGTCGCGCTACCATCGCCTTGCCGGCACCGGCGCGGGTACGTTCCCGTTCACGCACTATCGATTCCGCATCTCCGGGGGCGTGGTCAAACACGCGCACAGCCAGTGGTTCAACGTGCTCAGCGAGCTCGGCGTCGTCGGCTTGGCGCTCTTCGCGGTCGCCCTGGCCCTCTTCGTAGCCGCGGCGATCGGGAATCCCTTCGCGCGCCGTCACGATCCGCTGCACCCCCTGCTCGTGGCGCTGCAGGCGGGCGTGATCGCCTTCCTCGTGCACATGTCGTGGGACTGGGACTGGGACATGGCGGCGATCGGGACGCTGGTCTTCGTGTTCGTGGCCGTGTGCGTCTCGTACCGGGCGACGCGCGCGGCGGACGAGCGGAGGGCGGCGCGCGCACTGGAAGAAGAGGGAGCCGTCGAAGCGGCGGCCGGGACTCAGGCCGAGACGACGTCGGGAGGGGCCGCGGAGGCGGCGGCCGGCGCCGAGGAGCCGGCGACGCCGGTGCGGCCACCGGCGCCGGCAGAGAAGCCGCTGGGGGAGCGGCCACGGCGCCGTTCCCGTCGTCCAGGCTGGCCCCTCCGCGTAGCGGCCAGCTCCGCGCTCCTGCTGCTGGCCGTCAGCTGGCTGCCGCCGTACCTCGCGCTGCGCACCGAGAACTCGGCGCTCGCGGCGGCGAGCGACGGAAGGGTGGACACCGCCCTCGCGAACGCGAGACGGGCGGCCACGCTCGATCCGCTGGCAGTGAGCCCCTTGCTTACCGAGGCGTCGCTCCTGCAGCAGCTCGGCCGCGACCGGGAGGCGCTGGCGCGCCTGCAGGCCGCGGCGAAGCTGCAGCCGCAGAACTTCGAGGTCTGGTACGCACTCGGTGTGCTCTTGCATGGGTCGCTGGGGCGCGACACGGCGGCCAGGGCCGCGCTCACGCGCGCCCTCGCCCTCGATCCCTTGGACGCGGCGAGCCGCTTCGAGCTCGAACTGCTCGCCCAGTAGGCCGTCCGGGGACGGCCGGCGGGCCGGGCGCCGGCCACCCCTGTGGTAGACTTTCGCCCGTCAACGGGGGGCTCTTTCTCACCTTTCACGGAGGTTCTGTTCCGCATGGATGACGCTCCGATCGGGGTCGTTGGAACCGGGTACGTCGGCCTGGTCTCGGCCGTGTGTTTCGCGCACCTCGGGCACGACGTCATGTGCATGGACGTCGACGAAGCCAAGATCGCCAGGCTGGAACGTGGTGAGGTGCCCATCTACGAGCCCGGTCTCGAGAAGCTCGTCAACGACAACGCCGCCCGGCTCTCGTTCACGACGTCCTACGACGTGCTGCTCGAGCGCTGCCGCATCCTGTTCATCGCGGTCGATACGCCGCCGTCGCCATCGGGCGACGCCGACCTCTCACGCGTGCAACACGCTGTCCGTGAGATCGCCGCGCGCGGCGGGCGGCGACTTCTGGTCATGAAGAGCACCGTGCCGGTGGGCACCGGCGAGCGGGTCATGGCGGACCTCGACGCCATGGGTGTCACGGACATCACCTACGCGTCCAACCCCGAGTTCCTGCGCGAGGGCGCGGCGATCCAGGACTTTCTCGAGCCGGACCGCATCGTCATCGGCAACTTCCGCGATGAGGACGGCGTGGCGGTCGAGGCGCTCTACCGCGGCATCGACACCTACGTCGTGCGCACCAGCGTCCCGACCGCCGAGATGGTCAAGTACGCCTCCAATGCCTTCCTCGCCACCAAGATCTCGTTCATCAACGAGATCGCCAACGTCTGCGAGCAGGTGGGCGCCGACGTGCGCACCGTCGCGCACGGCATGGGCCTCGACCACCGCATCGGACCACACTTCCTCCAGGCGGGCATCGGCTACGGCGGCTCGTGCTTCCCCAAGGACGTGCAGGCGCTCAAACAGCTGGCGGGCAACACGGGCTACCACTTCCAGTTGCTGAACGCCGTGATCGAGGTCAACGCTCTCCAGAAGCGCCGCGTGGTCGGCAAGCTCAAGGAGCGGCTGGGCACCCTCCGCGGCGCGACCGTCGCTCTCCTCGGGCTCACGTTCAAGCCCAACACCGACGACCTGCGCGAGGCGGCCTCCATCGTGCTCGCGGGGCGCCTCATCCATGAGGGCGCCCGGGTCAAGGCCTACGACCCCATGCTCGATGCCGGCGAGCATACGCTGTTCCCGGGTGTCGTCCTGTGCGCGGAGCCGCTGGACGCCCTCAGCGGCGCCGACGCCGCGGTGCTCGTCACGGAGTGGCAGGAGTTCGGGCGCCTCGACTGGAGTGCCGCCGCGAGCGTCATGGCGCGGCCGCTGCTCATCGACGGCCGCAACTTCATCGATCCCGCCACGGCGGCGGCGGCCGGGCTCGAGTACGAGGGCATCGGCTTGGGCGACGAGATCCCGGCGCCGGTCGCCTCCTGAATCAGCGGATGGACCCGGCGCGAGGCATCCCGCGGCAGGCCGTCATCCTGGTCGGCGGAGAGGGCACGCGCCTGCGCCCCGTGACCTCCCGCGTGCCCAAACCCGTGGCGCCGGTCGTCGAGCGTCCGTTCGTCGCCTACATCCTCGACAACCTCGCGCGGCACGGCGTGGAGCGGGCGGTCTTCTCGACCGGCTTCCTCGCTGAGGCGATCGAGGCGGTCATCGGCGATGGGGCAGGGTACGGGCTCGAGGTCGTCTACGCGGTGGAGGACGAGCCTCTCGGCACGGCCGGGGCCATCGCCAACTGCGACGCGTTGCTGCGCGACGACAGCTTCTACGTTTTCAACGGCGACGTCCTGAGCGACGTCGACCTGAGCGCCCTGGGCGCGACGCACCTGGCCAAGGGCGGCATGGGCACGATCTTCCTCACTCCCGTCGAGGACCCGCGTCGCTACGGTCTCGTGGAACTGCGCGCTGACGGCTCGGTCGCCAGCTTCCTCGAGAAGCCCGGGGAGTGGGAGGGCACCGCGCTCATCAACGCCGGCGTCTACGTCCTCGAGCCCGAGGTCCTGGAGATGATCCCGCGTGGGCGCCTGTTCTCCATCGAACGGGGCGTGTTCCCCAAGCTCGCGTCGGCGGGGTCGCTGTACGGCCATGTCGACCACGGCTACTGGCGCGACATCGGCACGCCGGACAGCTACCTGCAGGCGCACTTCGACATCCTCGAGCGCCAGGTGGACACGTCGGTCGGCGAGAAGCTCGGCGAGCAGTACCTGTACATCTCGCCGACGGCCGAGGTCGCGCCGGGAGTCCGCATCGTGCCGCCCTGCTACATCGCCGACGACGTCCGCGTCGCCGCCGGAGCGAGGGTCGGCCCCTTGACCGTCCTCGGGGCCGGCGCCGTGGTCGGCGAGGGCGCCACCGTCGCGGAGGCAGTGGTACAGGCCGGCGTCGTCATCGGCGCCCACGCCCAGGTCGAGGGCAGCATCCTGGTGCAGGGGTCCAGCATCGGCGCCGGGACGCAGCTCAACGGCGCCGTGCTCGGCGAAGGCTGCGTGGTCGGCGCCGGCAACCGCTTGGCCGGCGGAATCTGCGTCTATCCCGAGACGGAGTTGCCCGACAACTCCATCCAGTTCTACGAGCAGCTGCGCGGCAGGGAGGGCAAATGACGATCCCCGATGGCATCTTCAAGGCCTACGACATCCGGGGTCTGTACCCGCAGGAGCTGGACGAGGCGGCCGCCGAGCGCATCGGCTGCGCCCTCGCGCAGCAGCTGGGGGCGTCGCGGTTCGGCGCGGGGATGGACCCACGCCCGTCGTCCATCGGACTGCTCGAGGCGTTCGCCGCGGGCGCCGCTGCAGGAGGCGCCTCCACGGTCGAGTTCGGACTCGTCCCCACTGAGATGCTCTACTACGGGGTGGCTTCGCAAGGTCTCGACGGCGGCGTCATGGTCACCGCTTCGCACAACCCGCCGCAGTACAACGGCATGAAGCTGGTCGAGCAAGGTGCGCTGCCACTGAGCGGTGACTCCGGCATCCCGGAGCTCAAAGAACGCAGCCAGGCGCTCGACGAGCTGCCGGCGCGCGGCGCCGACGTTGTCGTCGAGCGCCTGGATCTGTACCCGGACTACGTCGAGCACCTGCACCGCCTGGTCGACGTCTCCGCGTTCCGGCCCTACAAGGTCGTGATGGACGCCGCCAACGGCGTGGCCGGCCGGCTGGCGCAGCTGGCGTTCGCCGGTGCGTCGCTCGAGCGCGTCGAGATGTACTTCGAGGTCGATGGCACGTTCCCCAACCACGAGCCCAACCCGCTGCTCGAGGAGAACAGCCGAGAGATCCGCGAGCGCGTCGTGGCCGAGAAGGCCGACCTCGGCATCGCCTGGGACGGCGACGCCGACCGCTGCTTCTTCGTCGACGAGGACGGCGAGATTCGTGCCCGGCGACTTCGTCACCGCACTGCTCGCCGAGGCGTTGCTGCTCAAGAACCCCGGCGCGAAGATCCTTTACGACCTGCGCGCCAGCCGGGCCGTGCCCGACGTGATCGCGGCCAACGGCGGCGTGCCGCTGCTCAACCGCGTGGGGCACGCCTTCTTCAAACAGCGCATGCGCCGAGAGGGCGGGCTGTTCGGCGGCGAGGTCTCCGGCCACTACTATTTCGCCGACAACTACAACGCCGACTCCGGCTTCATCCCGGCGCTGCTCATCCTCGAGCTGATGTCGCAGAAGAGGGCGTCGATGGCGGAGTTGCTCGAGCCGCTGCGCACGAAGTACTTCATCAGCGGCGAGATCAACTCGGTCGTCGACGACGTCCCGGCCGCACTGGCGCGAATCGAGGGCCGGTTCTCCGACGGAGAGCTCGGACACCTTGACGGCGTCTCGGTGGACTACGACCACTGGCACTTCAACGTGCGCCCGTCCAACACGGAGCCGCTCCTCCGCCTCAACCTCGGCGCCGACAGCCGGGCGCTCATGGAGGAGAAGCGCGACCTCGTCCTTTCAGTCATCGGGCAGGCCTGACGTGGACGGGCTCGCCGACCTCAGTCCCGCGCGCGTCGCGGACATCGATCGCGACGGCATGTTCGCGGAGGTCGCCGGCCTCTCGCGGCAGCTGCGCGAGGGGTACGAAGCCGCTCGCGGGCGGCTCGCCGGTGCGTTCATCGGGACCTTCCCGGCCGTCCCGCCCGCCGAACCCAGCGGCGTCGCCTTGTGCGGGATGGGCGGCTCGGCCATCGGCGCCGACCTCATTCTCGCCTGCCTGCCGGGCCTCAGCGTGCCGGCCACCGTGGTGCGTGGGTACGCGCTTCCCGAGTGGGTGACGCCCGAGATGCTCGTGATCGTCGTGAGCTACTCGGGCGAGACGGAGGAGGCGCTCGCGTGCGCCGCTCAGGCGCGCTCGCGCGGCTGCGCCCCGGTGTGCGTGTCCTCCGGCGGCAATCTTGGCGCCTTTGCGGAGGCGGAGGGCCTGCCGCTGGTGCCCGTACCCGGCGGCGGCCAGCCGCGCGCGGCGGTGGGTCATCTGTCCATGCCGCTGCTGGCCACGCTTGAGGCCTCCGGACTCTGTCACGAGCACGCGGGCGACGTCGATGAGGCGGCGGCGTTGCTCGAAGCCGACAATGCCATCCTCGGCCCGGCTTCGCCGGACGAGGACAACCCGGCCAAGGCGCTGGCGAGACGTCTCGGGCAGCGGCTCGCGGTGGTGTACGGCGCGGGACCCACCGGGCCGGTCGCACGGCGCTGGAAGGGTCAGATCAACGAGAACGCGAAGGCTCCGGCCTTCTTCAACGAGTTGCCGGAGCTCGACCACAACGAGCTCATGGGATGGACCAGCCTGTCGCACGTGACCTCATCGACCGTCGCCCTGTTCCTGCTCGACGAGGGTGGCGAGGAGCGTCTGGCCCGCCGTGCCGAGCTCACGGCGCGTCAGTACGAGGCGCTGGGCGTCGCCACCGAGCTGGTGGCCGCGCGCGGCGACTCGCGCCTGGCGCGGCTCTTCTCGCTGGTGCAGCTCGGCGATTACGTGAGCTGCTATCTCGCCGTGCTGTACGGTGTCGACCCGACGCCGGTCGACGCCATCCAGGCGCTCAAGGCGAACCTCGCCGGCGACGCCGGCTGACGCCGGGTGGCCGGCGAGGCCGTCGCGCTCGTCCTGACCGCCGGCGACGCGGCGAGCCGCGCCGCCGGCGCCGCCCTGTTCCGCGGTGCACTGCTGGAGAGTCTCTCGCGCGCGGAGCTGCGGCCGACCAAGCCCTTCGAGGGGCCGCTCTTCGCGCTCCTGCGGGCTCGAGAGCGCGGCGAGCTCCTGGGGCTCGTGGTGCCGGCGCTCTGGACGGGCGACGCGGATGAGGGGCCTGCCGCCGGCGACCTCGTCGTCATCACCGACCACGTCGCGCTGGATGGGCCCGGCCCGCTGACCGGCCGCTGGCCGCCCGGTGTGCCGCGCGATTTCCCCAGCATGACCGGCATATATCAACCGGCCGGCGTTCGTTCGTGCCGTGGGGCTCGGGTATACTCGTCCGGCATCGTGGCGGCCGGCGTCGCCGACGTCCGCCGTCTCACGCGCTTCGAGGCGCGGGCGGTCCAGGAGGGGGGCTGCGACATCGTGTCCGACTCTCTCGTCCCCGTCGCCGTCGTCGCTGCGTACTATGGCTTGAGATTGGCCGCCTGCGGACTCGTGCAGGCGCCACGATCCGACAGAGAGTGAGGGCTCGGTTTGAGCAACGACTACGACATCAAGGACATCGGACTCGCCCCCGAGGGCGTGCTGCGCATCGAGTGGGCGGACATGCACATGCCCGTGCTTCGCGCTATCCGCGAGCGCTTCGAGAAAGAGAAGCCGCTGCAGGGCGTGCGTATCGGCGCCTGCCTGCACGTCACCACCGAGACCGCCGGCCTCATGCGCACGCTGGTCGCCGGCGGCGCCGACGTGGTCCTCTGCGCAAGCAATCCGCTGAGCACCCAGGACGATGTCGCCGCGGCGCTGGTCAACGATTACGGCGTGCGCGTGTACGCCATCAAGGGCGAGGACGACGAGACGTACTACTCGCACATCAACACCTGCGTGGACCACAGGCCGAACATCACCATGGACGACGGCGCGGATGTCATCGGCGTGCTGCACGGCGAGCGGCCCGACATGGCCGCCGACATCATCGGCGGCACCGAGGAGACCACGACCGGCGTCATCCGCCTCAAGGCACTCGAGGCCGAAGGCCGCCTCATGTTCCCGATCGTCGCCGTCAACGAGGCCAACACCAAGCACATGTTCGACAACCGCTACGGCACCGGCCAGAGCACGCTCGACGGCGTCATCCGCGCCACCAACATCCTCATCGCCGGCAGCACCGTGTGCGTCGCCGGCTACGGCTGGTGCGGCCGCGGCCTCGCGATGCGCATGAAGGGTCACGGCGCCGACGTCATCGTGCTCGAGGTCGACCCGCTGCGCGCCCTCGAGGCCGTCATGGACGGCTTCCGCGTCATGCCGGTCGCCGAGGCCGCCAAGGTCGCCAAGCTCTTCGTCACCGCCACCGGCGACATCCACGTGCTGCGCGGCGAGCACTTCGAAGCCATGCTGGACGGCACCATCATCGCCAACACCGGCCACTTCAACGTCGAGATCGACATCCCGGCGCTCGAAAAGCTCTCCGTCAAGAAGCGCCGGGTGCGCGAGTTCGTCGACGAGTACACCATGGCCGACGGCCGCCGCCTCTACCTGCTCGCCGAGGGCCGGCTGGTCAACCTGTCCGCTGCGGAGGGTCACCCGGCGGCGGTGATGGACATGAGCTTCGCCAACCAGTCGCTCTCCGCCGAGTTCATGGTCCAGAACCATGCTTCGCTCGAGAAGAAGGTCTACGTCGTGCCCAAGGACATCGACGACGAGATCGCCCGGCTCAAGCTCGAGAGCATGAACGTCGACTGTGACACGCTCACCGAGGAGCAGGCCAAGTACCTCGCTTCTTGGGACCAGGGCACCTGAGCCGGGAGCGACCGTGAGTGACGAGCGGGCAGCGGACGAGGCGCTCGTGACCGCCGGCGAGCGCAGCGGGCCCGGCGGCTCACGCCTGCGCGTGCGCACGGTCGAGATCCTGTCCGGCGAGGTGGTCCTCATCGACCAGCTCGCGCTGCCGCAGGCGGAGCGCTACGTCTCCTGTCGCAGCTGGCGGGAGGTCGCGGACCGCATCAGCGACATGACCGTGCGCGGCGCGCCGGCGATCGGCGTCACCGCGGCGGGCGGCATCGCGCTCGCAGCCGCCGAGGCGGCCGTCACGAGCGCGGACGACCCGGCTGCCTTCCAGGCCGCGCTCGAGCTGGCGGCAAGCGGCCTGCTGGCCACGCGGCCCACCGCCGTCAACCTGCGCTGGGCCCTGGACGAGATGCGGCGAGCCTGGGAGGCGGCGCTCGCCGCCGGAGGCCCCGACGCGGCTCCGGCGGCCGTGGCCGTCATGCTGCTCCGTGAGGCGCGGGCCATCCACGACGACGACGTCGATCGCTGCCTGCGCATCGGCGAGCATGGCGCCGCCCTCTTCCGCGCCGGCGATCGCATCCTCACGCACTGCAACGCCGGGGCCCTGGCCACGGCAGGTTACGGTACGGCGCTCGGCGTGATCCGCTCGGCCGCGGCCCGCCACCAGGACATCTCCGTGTGGGTCGACGAGACGCGGCCCTGGCTCCAGGGCGCCCGGCTCACCGCCTGGGAACTGCAGGTCGAGGGCATCCCGTACCAGCTCATCAGCGACAACATGGCCGGCTACTTCATGCGCCGCGGTGAGGTCGACGGCGTCGTGGTCGGCGCCGACCGCATCGCCGCGAACGGGGATACGGCGAACAAGATCGGCACCTACAGTGTCAGCGTGCTGGCCAAGGAGCACGGCGTGCCGTTCTACGTGGCCGCGCCGCTCTCCACCGTGGATCTCACCGTGGCCGGGGGAGACGCGATCCCCATCGAGGAGCGCGACCCGGCCGAGGTCACCGCGTTCCGCGGCGAACAGGTCGCCCCTGAGGGCGCCGTCGCACGGCATCCGGCGTTCGACGTCACTCCCGCCGCCAACATCGCCGCGATCATCACCGAGGCCGGCGTGCTGTGCCCGCCCTTCGCGCCGGCGCTGGCGACGGCCTGCGGCGGAGGGGAGTGCCGGCCGTGAGCGCGCAGCCCGCAGCCGGCGTGCGCGCGTACCTCATGGCCGCGGGGCTCGGCACGCGTCTCTACCCGCTCACCGGGCTCACGTCAAAGCCCATGGTGCCGATCCTCAATCGCCCGGTCATGGAGCACCTGCTGCACCTGCTTCGCCGTCACGGCGTCACCGAGATCGCCGCCAACCTGCACTATCACCCCGAGAGGATCCGCTCCTACTTTGGCGACGGCGCCGAGTTCGAGGTCTCCTTGCGCTACAACCTGGAGGAGCGCCTGTTCGGCACCGCGGGGGGCGCAGACGCCTTCCGCGAGTTCCTCTCCGGCTCCACGTTCCTCGTCATGAGCGGCGACGGCCTCACCGACATCGACCTCACCGCGTTTCTCGCCGCCCACAGGGCCTCCGGGGGGATCGCGACGATGGCGGTCAAGCGCGTCGCCGACCCGTCGCTGTACGGCGTGGTGGTGCACGACGACGACAGGCGTGTCGTCGGCTTCCAGGAGAAGCCGCCGCGCGAGGAGGCTCTCTCCACGCTGTGCAACTGCGGCATCTATGCGTTCGAGCCGCAGATCTTCGACTACATCGCCCCCGGAGCCTTCGTCGATTGGGCCAAGGACGTCTTTCCGGCGCTGCTGGATGAAGGGCGGCCCTTCCACTGCTGGGAGCTTGAGAGCTACTGGAACGACGTCGGCAACATCGAGCAGTACCGTCTGAGCAACTTCGACGCACTGCTCGGGCGCGTCGCGCTCGACGTTCCCGGCCGTCTGCTCGAGCCGCGGGTATGGGTCGGCCAGGGTACTGAGATCGAGCCGGGGGTGCGCCTGGTGCCGCCGATCCTGCTCGGCGCCGGCTGTCTCATCGAGTCCGGCGCCGAGCTCATCGGACCGCTGATCATCGGCGACGGCTGCGTGGTCGAGCACGGCGCCGTGCTCGAGGGCGTCATCCACTGGGACGGAGCCAAGGCGGGTCGCGACTCGCGCCTCGCCGGCAGCATCCTCGGCCGTAATGTGGTCGTGCATCACGAGGCCGTCGTCCACGAGGACGCCGTGATCGGCGACCGCTCAGAGGTCCTTCCACACAGCCTGGTCGCGGCCGGTGCGCGGCTGGAGCCGCGCAGCTGTGCCGGTCCCGAAGGGTGCGACGCCGGCGGCGGCAAGGAGTGACGGGCATGCCGCGAGCGCACCCGGGGGGCGCACTCGTCGGCCTGCTGGACCTCGTCTTCCCGAGGCGCTGCGTCGTGTGCCGCGCTCCGGGGGAGTGGCTCTGCGCCGGCTGCTCCTCCGGCTTGCACCCTCTTCCCGACGACCGTTGCCGCCGTTGCGGCGCGCCACTCCGGCGCGCCGGCCGTCCGGCGCGCACGGGCTCCGGCGCGCGCCGCCTGCCGGCTTGCCGCGAATGTGCGGGCCGGGACCTGGCGTTCTCCGCCGCCACGGCGGCGTTCTGCTACGAGGGGCCGGCCCGGGCGCTCGTCACCGCCTGCAAGTTCCGCGCGCTCCGCTCACTCACCGACGACCTGGCGATGCGCGCCGCGCCGGCGTTCGCGGCTGTAGCCGCCCGCGCCGGCGCCGATGTCATCGTCACCTCCGTCCCGGCGCATCGCGATCATCGGCTCGAGCGCGGCTTCGACCTCGCCGAGTCGTTCGCGCGCCGGCTTGCGACCGATACCGGGCTCACCTGTGCTCCGCTGCTCCGCCGCGTGCGGCACGGGGCCCGCCAAAGCGGGCTCGACCGGGCCTCACGGGCCGCCAATGTCCACCAGGCGTTCGCGTTGCGGGAGGGCTCCATCGGGGTAGGTAATAGACTCAAGCGAGTGATCATCGTTGACGACGTCTACACCACAGGTGAAACGTTGAACCAGTGTGCAGAAGCGCTCGCTCATGCAGCTTTCGACCTCCAAGTCTTCACCTTCGCGCGTACAGTTCGTGCGACGCCATCCCCAGCATCGCGAGACCATGCCGTCCCGAAGGAGCGATGTCGATGAAAACACAGATCAAGGGCCGCAACGTCACCGTCACCCCCGCATTGCAGGACTACGCCAACGAGAAGATAGAGCACGTCCACAAGCTCCTGTTGCAGCGGAAGATCGACGAAGTGACAAGGGTAGAGCTCGAGCTCAAAGTCGAGAAGAACCCGAGCATCCCCGAGCCGTGCATCGCTGAGGCGACGGTGTTCACCCGCGGTCCCGTGATCCGAGCGCGCGAATCCTCCACCGACATGTACGCCGCCATCGATCTGGTGTCGGACAAGCTGGTGCGTCGCGTCAAGAAGTACCACGACAAGATCCACGGCAAGACGAGGCACGGCCACGACAAGCCGGTCATCGACGCGGCGCCGGCCGAGGAGCTTGCGCCGGTTGCCGCGGCGGCGGCCCTGGCCGACGAGATCGCCGGAGAGACGGATCATTCCGGCGACAACGGCCGCATCGTCAAGACCAAGCAGTTTGCGCTCAAGCCGATGTCGGTCCATGAGGCGACGCTCCAGATGGAGCTCGTCGGTCACGACTTCTTCGTGTTCACGAACGTCGAGTCCAACCGCACGAACGTCGTCTACCGGCGCGACGACGGCCACTATGGCCTGATCGAGCCGGCGGAGAATTGAGCACGGAAGAGGACCAATCGAGGGGTGCGCCGTGAGGGGCACCCCTCGGTTGAGCCGCGAGTGTCTGGGTCGACCGCGCGTCCGGCGGCTGCGGCGAGCGCCGGGCGCGCGCCGTGCGACTCGGCCGGCGCGCTGTGCGACAATGGGCGTAGACCTTTTCTCCGCGATTCCGGGAGCAGTGCCCCAGTGATCAAGATCGTCGACAAGCTGCTGCACGTCGGTGAAGGCCGGCGCCTCAAGACTCTCCAGGATCAGACCCGGCGGGTCACCGAACTGGAGCCGGACATCGTCGCCTTGAGCGACGAGCAACTGCGCGCCAAGACGGACGAGTTCCGCCAGCGCCACGACAACGGCGAGATGCTCGACGACCTCCTCTTCGAGGCGTTCGCGGTCGCTCGCGAGGCCGCCAAGCGGTCCCTCGGCATGCGGCCCTTCGACGTGCAGGTGCTCGGCGGCATCGTCCTGCACGACGGCGATATCGCCGAGATGAGGACCGGCGAGGGCAAGACGCTCGTCGCCACGATGCCGATGTACCTCAACGGCCTCGCCGGCGTCGGCGCGCACCTCGTCACGGTGAACGACTACCTGGCCAAGCGCGACGCCGAATGGATGGGCCAGGTGTACCGCTTCCTCGGCCTTGAGGTCGGCGTCATCCAGGCCAACATGACGCCCGAGGAGCGCCGCGCGCAGTACAACGCCGACGTCACCTACGGCACCAACTCCGAGTTCGGTTTCGACTACCTGCGCGACAACATGACCATGCGCCGCGAGCACATGGTCCAGCGCGGTCACGCCTACTGCATCGTGGACGAGGTCGACTCGATCCTCATCGACGAGGCGCGCACGCCGCTCATCATCAGCGGCGCCCCTGAGACGGCCGCCGACACCTACCGCCAGTTCGCGCGCGTCGTGCCGCGCCTCATCCCCGGCGCGGACTACGAGGTCGACGAGAAGCAGCGCACCGTGGCCGTCACCGAGGAGGGCGTCGCCAAGGTCGAGCGCGCGCTCGACATAGACAACCTCTACAAAGACTCCAACGGCGGCTTGGTCAACCACTTCATCCAGGCGCTGCGCGCCGAGGCTCTGTACCAGAAGGACGTCGAGTACGTGGTCCAGAACGGCGAGGTCCTGATCGTCGACGAGTTCACCGGCCGTATCCTGGAGGGCAGACGCTACTCCGAGGGCCTGCATCAGGCCATCGAGGCCAAGGAGAGGGTGCCGATTCGCGAGGAGAACCAGACGCTCGCGACGATCACCCTGCAGAACTACTTCCGCATGTACGAGGTCCTGGCCGGCATGACCGGTACCGCCAAGACCGAAGAGGATGAGTTCCGCCAGATCTACAAGCTCGAGGTCGTGCAGGTCCCCACCAACGCGCCGATGGTCCGCCTGGACGAGAACGACTACATCTTCACGACGGCGAAGGAGAAGTTCGCCGCAGTCGTCGACGACGTCGTCCAGCGCTACGAGAAGGGCCAACCCGTGCTGGTCGGTACGGTGTCCGTCGAGGTCAGCGAGATGCTCTCGCGCCTGCTCGAGCGCCACGGCGTGGAGCACAACGTGCTCAACGCCAAGCAGCACGAGCGCGAGGCGCACATCATCGAGAACGCCGGCCAGAAGGGCGCGATCACGATCGCGACCAACATGGCCGGCCGTGGCGTCGACATCAAGCTCGGCGAGGGAGTGCTCGAGGCGGGCGGCCTGTACGTGCTCGGCACCGAGCGCCACGAGAGCCGCCGCATCGACAACCAGCTCCGCGGCCGCTCCGGCCGTCAGGGCGACCCCGGCGAGAGCCGCTTCTATCTCTCGGCGGAGGACGAGCTCATTCGCCTGTTCGCCGGCGACCGCATGTTCCGCATCCTCAGCCGGCTCGGGCCGCAGGAAGGCCAGCCGATCGAGGCCAAGATGCTGAGCAACGTGGTCGAGAAGGCGCAGGTCAAGGTCGAGGAACTCAACTTCATGCGCCGCAAGAACGTGCTCAAGTACGACGAGGTCATGAACGAGCAGCGGCGCGTCATCTACGACCAGCGGCAGCGCATCCTCATGGGCGAGGATTTCGGTGAGCAGGTCCGTGAGATGGTGGCCGATCTGGTCGAGGGCTCCGTGCGCGGCGCCCTCGAGGGTGAGCAGTATTCCGAGGACTGGGACCTGGACTCCCTCTTCATCGGCCTCAAGCAGATCTACTCGCCGAAGCTCAAGAAGTCGGACATCGACATCGACGACGCGACGGTGGAGGAGATCGTCGATCTCGCCGTCGACGACGCGCTCGAGCAGTACGACGAGCGCGAGCGCGTCATCGGCGCGGAGCAGATGCGCAGCGTGGAGCGCGCCGTCATGCTCCAGGTGATCGACGGCCGCTGGAAGGACCACCTGCTGGACATGGACTACCTGCAGGAGGGCATCCATCTGCGCGCGCTCGGTCAGCGCGATCCGCTGGTGGAGTACAAGGCCGAGGGCTTCGACCTGTTCAATGACATGCTTGAGAGCGTCAAGACGAGTACGGTCACGACGCTGATGAAGAACTCGGCCGAGGACCTCGCGATGTTCACCGCCATCACGCTCGACGAGCCGGTGATGGCGCTCGATTACACGAGCGGCGACGACCTGATCAACCAGACGTCGTTCACCGGCGCCGCGATGGCCGCCGGCGAGTTCCCCTCGGCGGATGATGGGCTCGCCGACCGGCCGCTGCCCAACGTGGCCGCCGGCGGAGGGGGCGGCTCAACGAGCACGAGCACCGCGACGGTGCAGGTGCAGCAGCGGATCGTCTACGATAAGGTCGGGCGCAACGACCCGTGCCCGTGCGGGAGCGGGAAGAAGTACAAGAAGTGCCACGGCGCCTGATCGGCTGCTGATCTCGCGGGACCTACCGGGAGGCCCTGCGGTCGGGGCGCATCAGCGCCTCATAGGGCCTGCTCGGAGCAGCTCGCCGCACCTCGCGGGGGGAACGGCCTTGCTGTAGAGGAAGCCCTGCATGGCGTCGCAACCCTCATGACGCAGCGCGCGGCGCTCGTCGGCGGTCTCCACGCCCTCCGCCACGACCGTGAGACCGAGGCGGTGCCCTAGGGCGATGACCGCGGCGGCCACGGCTGCGTGCTCCGGGACGGTCAGCAGATCGCGCACGAAGGAGCGGTCGATCTTCACCGTCGAGATCTGCAGGCGCACGAGGTGGCTGAGCGACGAGTAGCCCGTCCCGAAGTCGTCGATGGCGACGCGGACCCCCATCGTGCGCAGAGCTCCGAGGACCTGCGCCGTGTGGCGAGCGTCCCTCATGGCCGCCGTCTCGGTGATCTCAAGCTCGAGCGCATGCGGGTCGAAGCCCGTCTCCCGGAGGGTGCGCCGCACCGTGTCGACCAGCGTCTCTTCGTGCAGCTCGCGGGCGCTGATGTTGACGCTCATGAGCAGCGGCCGCCCCAGTTCGCGGTGCCAGGCGCGTCCTTGCCGGCACGCCTCGCCAAGGACCCAAGCGCCGATCGCGAGCACGGCACCGCTGTCCTCGGCGAACGGGATGAAGTCGAGAGGCGGCACCACCCCGCGCTCGGGGTGCCGCCAGCGCATCAGCGCCTCCGTTGCGATGATCTCTTCGGTGTCTGCGGCGACGACTGGTTGGTAGTCGAGGTAGAACTGTCCGTCCGCGAGCGCGCGATCCAGCGCGGCGTTCAGTCTCTGGCGCCCCATGAGCTCGGCGTTCATGCTCGGGTGGAAGAACTGCCAGCGGTCGCCACCCTCGTTCGAGGCCCGGCGCATCGCGGCGTCGGCATTGCTGAGAAGTTCGACGGCGGTCACGCCGTCGCTGGGGTAGATGGCCACACCCATGCTCAGTGTCAGCAGGAGGTCGTGCCCGCCGACCGCCAGCGGCTGCTTGACGGCGGCGAGGATGCTGCGCACCGCCGCTCCGGCCTCGGCCGGCCCGGCCGCACCGGGCAGCAGGGCCGCAAACGCGCCGCCGCGGAGGTAGGCGACCGTGTCCTCCGACCGACCGACACCCTGGAGGCGTCCGCCGAGCTCCTCCAGCAGCAGTCTCGAGTCTCCGGGTTCAAGGGTGGAGGCCACGGCGTCGAAGCGGTCCACGTGGAAGACGGCCACCGAGAAAGCCAGGCGTTTTCGCTGGGCGTGCTTCAGCGCCTGGCCGGTGCGCTCCTCCAGGAGAGCGGCGTCAGCCAGGCCGGTCACCGGATCGTGGAGCCACCTGTCGGCCGGCAGCGCGTCGCTTCTGCTCTCGGGCTTCTCGTTCATGCCTACCTCGCGTATGGGTGCCTAGCTACTGTGCCCACGTTCGCCCGCCTGCAGGCAGTCTTCGCCCTCGGCGCCGGCGGGTCCTGCGCCCGCAGGCTGAAGCACGTCGGCGATTCGGGTACACTACCTCGATCATGAGCATCAACGCCTCAGAAGCACTCGTCCACCTGGATTCGCTCCGCGAGCGGCTGAAGGAAGCCTCAGGGCGCCTCGGTTGGCTGCGGAGCTATCTTTGACCCCCCCAGGCTGACAGAGCAGATCGAGGCGCTCGAGGAGCGCATGCGCGCCGCCGATTTCTGGGACGACCAGGAGCAGGCATCCAGGGTCTCCGCTGAGTACAGCCGCGCCAAGCGCCGGCTCGAGGACTTCGGCGCCCTGGAGGCGCGCTTCGCCGATCTCGAATCCACCGAGGAACTCTTGCGTGAGGAGCTCAGCGGCGACGCCATCGACGACGAGCTCCTGCAGGAGCTCGTGAGCGGCGTCGACTCGCTCGAGGCCGATCTGCAGCGCGGCGAGGAGCTCCGCTTCTTCAGTGGCAAGTACGACGAGGGCGGCGCGATCCTCACCATCCATCCGGGGGCCGGCGGCACCGAGTCGCAGGACTGGGCCGAGATGCTGCTGCGCATGTACCTGCGCTGGTTCGAGCAGCGTGGCTTCAAGGTCGAGATGAACGATCTGCAGGACGGCGACGAGGCGGGGCTCAAGAGCGCCACGCTCACCGTCGAGGGCGAGAACGTCTATGGGCTCATCCAGGCGGAGCGGGGAGTGCACCGGCTCGTGCGCATGAGCCCCTTCGACTCCGCCAACCGCCGCCACACCAGCTTCGTCTCCGTCGACGCTTCGCCGCTGGTCAGCGACGACGTCGACGTCGAGATCAACGAGGACGACCTGCGCATCGACACCTACCGCTCCAGCGGGGCGGGCGGGCAGCACGTCAACAAGACCAGCTCGGCCATCCGCATCACGCACCTGCCGACCAATATCGTCGTGCAGTGCCAGAACGAGCGCTCCCAGCTGCAGAACAAGACCGTGGCCATGCACATGCTCAAGTCCAAGCTGGTCGAGCTCGAGGAGCGCAAGCGGGCCGAGGAGCTCGCGCGCGAACGCGGTGAAGTCCTCAACGTGGACTTCGGCAGCCAGATCCGCAGCTACGTGCTGCACCCGTACCAAATGGTCAAGGACACGCGTACCGGCTACGAGGTGGGCAACGCCCAGAGCGTGCTCGACGGCGACCTGGACGGGTTCGTGCACGCGTATCTGGTCTGGCGCGCGGGCGGCAGCGAGAAGCGCAAGTAGCGGGCGCGGTGGATCGGCGGTCGCTGGAGGGATCCCTCGTCAGGCTTCGTCCGGTGTCGCCCGACGATGTGCCGGCGCTGCTCGCGATCCTCGACGAGCCGGAGGTGGCGCGCTGGTGGCGTCGCGCGGAGTGGGCGCGCGTGGACGAGGAGGACGCCGTCACGCTGGCCATCGAGCTGAAGGCCGCCGGCGCCATCGCCGGGGCAAGCGGCGCGGCGGTCGCGGCCGGCGATGGGACTGTCGCCGGCTGCATCCAGTACTCTGAGGAGACCGACCCCGACTACTTCTCGGCGGGCGTGGACATCTTCGTCGGCACGGCCGCCCAAGGCCGCGGGGTCGGTCCCGACGCCATGCGCACGCTCATCGCCTGGCTGTTCGACGAGCGCGGGCACCACCGCCTGACGGTGGATCCGGCGGCTGAGAACGCTCGCGCCATCCACGTGTACGAGGCGCTTGGCTTCCGGCCCGTCGGCGTACTCAGACGGTATGAGCGCGTCGAGGGCGGCGCCTGGCGCGACGCGCTCCTCATGGAGTTGCTCGCCGAGGACTTCAGGAAGGCGTGAGCGCCTCCCGGGTCGACGGCGGATGAAGGTCGTTGCTCGGGCACCTGCGGCGCTCGCCCGGAGGGGCGGGACGGGCGGCTGCGATAGCATGAAGCCATGAGCGTCTCTCCCTACCCGAAGATCGAGTTGCACGTGCACCTCGAGGCCACGGTCCGGCCGGAGCGGCTGCTGGAACTGGGCCGGCGCAACGGCGTCAGGCTGCCGGCCCGCAGCGTCGGCGGCCTGGCGCGCTTCATGCGCTTCCGAAGCTTCGACGAGTTCATCCGCGTGTGGATCAAGACGACGCGCGTGCTGCAACACCGTCGCGACTTTCGCGAGATCGTGGTCGACTACGCCTCCGAGCTCGCCGTCCAAGGCTGCTTCTACGCCGAGCCCCTGTTCTCTCCCTCGGAGCCTGTGGCCCGGGGCGCCTCGTGGCAGGAGGTCTTCGAAGGCTATAGCGAGGGCGCGGAGGAGGCGCGCGAGCTGCACGGCGTGGAGCTCCGTTTCACGCCGGACATCACCCGCGACTTCCCGCCGGAGATCGGCCAGCGCCTGGCGGAGTGGGCGGTGCGCTTCCGTGACCGCGGTGTGGCCGGCATCAGCCTCGGCGGCAGCGAGGCCCGCTTCCCGCCGTCGCCGTTCGCGCGCGCCTTCGCCATCGCCCGCGAAGGTGGGCTCAAGGCGGCGCCGCACGCCGGGGAGACCGCGGGGCCCGCGTCCGTCCGCGCCGCGCTCGACGTCCTGCGCGCCGACCGCCTGCGGCACGGCGTGCGCGCGGTCGAGGACCCGGACCTGCTCGCTGAGCTGGCCGGACGGGGCATCGTCTGCGACGTCACGCCGGTGAGCAACCTGCGCACAGGCGTCGTGGCCTCTCTGGACGAGCATCCGCTGCCGACGATGCTGGCCGCGGGCGTGAAATGCTCCGTCGGAAGCGACGATCCGGTGCTGATGCAGACGTCGCTCACCGACGACGCGGACGTTGCTGTCCGCCTGGGACACACGCCGCGAGCCATGTACGAGCACGCGGTCGCGGGCGCGTTTTGCGATGGACCGACGCGCACCCGTCTCCAGGCCGCGGGGGATGCGTTCGACTGGGGAGCGTCCGCTGTCTCGTAGCCGTTGCCGGACCACTCCGCCACCGCCGAGTCAGCTCTGCGCGGAGTGGGCATCGTAGAGACACCACCCCGCCTCCGGGAGGCTTCAGTGCGCACGCATCGCCTCGGCACCGTCATGGTCCTGCTGTCCGTCATCTACGCGCTGGCGGCTGTCTTCGTGCCGCTGGAGATCGTGGAGATCCTCGGCGCGCCACTCGTCGTGGCGGGCGCTTACTTCCTCGGACTGCGCGGTGGGATTGTCGTGTCGCTCTGGGCCACGCTGGTCGCCACGGTCGCCTTTCTCAGCTTCCACCAGGGCGATCTGGGGAACTACGTCGTCACCGTGGCCGGCTACCTCGTCATCGGGGTGCTTGTGGGCCTCGCAGTCGACAGCTTCGGGCGCCAGAGGCGGCGGTTGGAGGCGGCGGTGGAGGAAGCCGGGCTCGCACGTAAGCACCTGTCCGCGAGCGAACGCCGGTACCGCCTGCTCTTCGAGCAGAGCGCCGACCCCGTCTACCTGCACGGCCTCGACGCGGGCGGCGAGCCCACGCGCTTCCTCGCGGTCAACGATGCGACCTGCGCCCTCTTGGGGTACACGCGTGAGGAGCTCCGCGGTCTGACGCCGCGCGTGATCGACGCGGCTCCGGCGCCGGGTCAGCTGCGGCGCATGATGACCGTCTTGCTGCGAGATGGCTCCGTGCGCTACGAGAGCGTGCGCCGCAGTCGCGACGGCGAGCTCATCCCCGTGGAGATCAGCTCCAGTCTGAGCGAGGTCGAGGGAGAACTGGTCGTGCTGTCCATCTCCCGGGACATCCGCGAGCGCCAGCGCGAGATCCGGCGCTTGCAAGAGCTCACGCTGCGCGACGAACTCACCGGCCTGTTGAACCGGCGTGGCCTCGACGTCATGCTGCCCGAGCAGGCCAAGCGCGCCAAGCGCTCGGGCCGCCCGGTCATCGTCGTCTACGGCGACATCGACCGCTTCAAGAGGCTCAACGACGCCTACGGACACGAGCGCGGCGACGAGGTCCTCATCGCCGTCGCCGGCGCGTTGCACGCGGCCTTCCGCGAGACCGACCTGATCGCTCGACTGGGCGGTGACGAGTTCTGCGTGGTCGCCGAGGCCGACGACATCGACCCGGCTCTCCTCGGCGAGCGCCTGGACTCAGCCGTGAGCGCCGTCGGCGAGCATCTCGGCATGCAGGTCGGACTCAGCCACGGCGAGGTGACTACCGACTGGCGTGGTCTCGAAGACCCGCGCGCGGTCCTGGCCGAAGCTGACGCGCGCATGTACGCGGCCAAGCACGAACGAGATGCCAGCTGAGAGCGCAGCCGGGCAAGTATGGCCACCCGCACTTGAGGGTAGAATGCAGACCTGATAAGGTTTGATTCAGACGACGGGAGCCGGTTCTCCGGCCCAGGCGCTGAGCGCCGGGCCCTTCCTCCCGCAAGAGTCCCACAGACATTGTGAACAACCGGGCAGTGTTCTGAAGGAAAGGAACACCAGTCCGCACCGAGTCTGGCCGCCCCGAGGGTGGCCCCCCACAAGACGAACTCCCGCGCACACCGCTCATCCCAGGCGAGCAGACGCATGCCTCCGGAGAGAGCGAAGCGTTGCCGCGTACGGAGTCGTCAAGGAAGAGAGCATCTGTGACCCCCAGTACCACCGACACGACCATCCCTGTACCCAGCGAGCGTTCGTCCCAGAGCGCCGCGTCCGCCGAGGGCGGAGAGCATCGCCGTAGGCGCGGCGGCAGGCGTCGCCGCGGGAGCGGCGGCGCGGAGAGCGCCGCCCAGGGCGGCGTCCAGCGGGACCAGAAGACGCCGGCGCAAGACTCGCCGGCAGCGGCCTACACGGCGGCTCCGGCACAGGCCGCGGCCGCGGCCTACACAGCGGCTCCCGTGCAGGCCCCGGCACCGTCGGAGGCGGCGCCGGCAGTCGCCAGCGAGCGCAATGAGCACTCCGGCAAGCGCGACGAGAGTCGCGGCCGCCGGGACGAGCACGGACGGCGCGACGACCGCGCCGGCAAGGGCCGCGGCGAACGTGACCGCAGTCGTGGCCGTGAGCGCCACGGCGACCGCGGCGGCCAGTGCGTCGACCAGTCCTACCAGGAGCGCAAGCACGTCGTACAGCCCGCCGGCCCGACGCCTGAGGTCGAGATCCCGCTGTTCGCGGCCCTCGGCCTCAAGGGCGAGTTGCTCGCCGGCGTAGGCGCCATGGGCTATCTGGAGCCCACTCCGATCCAGGAGCAGGCCATCCCGCGCGTGCTGGCCGGCCGGGACGTCGTGGGCTGCGCGCAGACGGGCACCGGCAAGACCGCCGCGTTCGTCCTGCCCATCCTCCAGAGGATGAGCGCGCCGATGATCGTCGACGGCAAGAAGGCGCATCCGACCGCCCTCGTCGTCACCCCGACGCGCGAGCTGTGCGGCCAGATCGAAGAGGTCGGGGAGACGCTGGCGACCTACAGCGGCCGCCGCGTGGTCGCCGTCTTCGGCGGCGTGCCGTACGACCCGCAGGCCAAGCGCATCCGCAAGGGCGTCGACCTCCTGGTCGCGACCCCGGGTCGCCTGCTCGACATGCTCCGTCAGGGCGATGTCCTGCTCGACAAGGTCGACACACTCGTCCTCGACGAGGCCGACCGCATGCTCGACATGGGGTTTTGGCCGGACGTCAAGCGCATCATCGACGCCATCCCCGCGAAGCGCCAGAACCTGTTCTTCTCGGCGACGATGAGCAAGACCGTGCTCAGCATCATCGCCGACACGCTCCACGACCCCATCTTCATCGAGCTGGGCGGCAGCGCCCAGCCGGTCGACAACGTCGAGCAGAAGGTCCTGCCCGTCAACCACGAGCAGAAGGTCGACCTGCTGGTCGAGTACTTCCGCCACCATGATCCGCAGCGCACCCTGGTCTTCACGCGCACGCGCCGCCGGGCGGAACGCCTCGCGCGCACGCTCAACAAGGCCGGCATCACCTGCGAGGCCATCCACGGCGATCGCACGCAGGGACAGCGCCAGCAGGCGCTCGACGGCTTCAAGAACGGCAAGATCGCTGTGCTCGTAGCGACCGACGTGGTCGCACGCGGTATCGATGTCGACAACATCACGCACGTGATCAACTTCGACATCCCGACCAACCCCGAGGACTACGTGCATCGCATCGGGCGCACGGCCAGAGCGGGCGCCAGCGGCATCGCCGTCAGCCTGCTCACCGCCGAGGACGTGCACGACCTGGTCGCCATCGAGCGGCTCATCGGGGCGACGCTCGAGCGTCACGACCTGCCGAACTTCGATTACGACAAGCGCGTCATCCTCGAGAGCAGCCAGGTGAGGCCGCGTCCGGGCAAGCTCCTCTGGAACGGCGGCGCCCACCGCGCCTGGAACAAGACCGGCGTCAAGCGCCGCGTGCCGGGCAAGCGCTCACGCTGACGCACTGAGTTCCCGAGCGCCTCGGCGCTCTGCGAAGACGGGCCGAGGCCGGGCGAGCCCTTTGGGGCCGGCCCGGCCTCGGCCGTTCCGCGTCGCTTCCTCTGAGGCAGCCGGAACCGACGAGCGCCGCGGCCGTGACGCCGTCGCCCCACGGCCGTGCCGTAAGCCCGGCTGACACCGCGCCGCGACCTTGCTATACTCCCGTTCCTGCGTGGGCGACTAGCTCAGTTGGGAGAGCGCCAGCTCGACAAGCTGGAGGTCGTTGGTTCAATTCCAACGTCGCCCACCATCACGTTGTTTCGCCGCCTGCGGCGGCTCCGCGCGGGAGGTCCGCGCCGCGATGAGGCTCGCGTTACGCGCATCGGCGCTGATGGCTTCTGCCCCCGGGCGGAAGCCACTTGTCGTTCGGGGACCTGACTGGCGAGAAACGGAGGACGGGTGGCGACTCGGCTGCTGCTTCTGGCGATCGCGGGCTCCGCGGGGACGCTCTGCAGGTACGGATTGTCTGGCCTCGTGCAGAGCGGCGCCGGAGCCCGGTTCCCTTGGGGTACGCTCGTGGTCAACCTGACTGGCTGTCTGCTCGCGGGCCTCGTGTTCGGTCTCTTCGAGAGCCGCTGGGGGCTGAGCGGCGAAGCGCGCACGATCGTCTTCATCGGGTTCCTCGGGGCGTTCACCACGTTCTCCGGGTTCATGCTGGAGACCACGGAACTGGCGCGGGACGCGCAGTGGCTCGGCGCGGCCGCCAACCTGGTGCTGCAGAACGGTCTCGGTGCTGTTGCCCTGTACGTGGGCCTCGTGGCGTCGCGACTGGCCTAGGAGAGGGGGAGCGATGCATCTGCCGGAAGAGGCCGAGCTGCTTCGTGTCTTCATCGGTGACGGCGACCGTCATCAGGGACGGCCGCTCTACGAGGCGATCGTGGAGGCCGCGCGCGAGCGGCACCTCGCCGGCGCCACCGTGCTGCGTGGCTACCTCGGCTACGGGGCACACAGCCGCATCCACACGGCGAAGATCCTGCGGCTGTCGGAGGACCTGCCGATCGTCGTGGAGATCGTCGACGAACCTTCGAAGATCGAGGGGTTCCTGCCCATCCTCGACGACATGATGGCCGAGGGCATGGTGACGGTCGAGCCGGTCCGCGTCATCACCTACAGGCACCACGCCGGGGAGGGCGACGAGCAGCGCTGACGCGAGACGCAGGGCGGGCCGCAGGCGGCCGTGACGGCAGGAAGTGGCGCGGGCCGAGGCGCGGGCAGTCGTTCAGTCGCCGGCGATCGCTGCGCTCGCGGCGCTGACGAGCGATCGCGCGGCCGCGCAGGCGTCGTCCGGAGTGGTCGCCCGCGTCACGGCGTCGATCAGGGCGCTGCCGATGATGACGCCGTCGGCCAGACCGGCGACAGCAGCCGCCTGTTCGGTGGTCGAGATGCCAAAACCCACCGCGAGCGGCGCCTCGGTGCGCTCGCGCAGGCGCGCGAGCAGCGTCGGCAGTTCCGCGCCGATCGACGCGCGCGCGCCCGTGACTCCGGTCACCGCCACGCAGTACACGAACGAAGTGGCCGCGGCGGCGACCAGGTCGAGGCGCTCGTCCGTGCTGGTCGGCGTGGCCATGGGCACGAGCGAGACGCCGGCGCTGGCGGCGAGGGCCGCCAGCCCGCCGGCCTCCCGGGCGAGCGAGATGCCCCGGCCCGCCGCCTCGTCGAGCGGCAGGTCGGGGATCACGAGAGCTTCCACACCGGCCGTCGCCGCACGGGCGAAGAACCTCGCCGGGTCGTAGGCCAGCACCGTGTTCAGATAGGTGAGCAGCACGAAGGGCGCGCCGGCGCTGTGCGCTGCGGCGAGCCCGAGGACGTCGTCGGGCGAGATGCCGGCGTTCAGTGCGGCGTGCGTCGACTGCTGCACCACGGGGCCATCGGCGATGGGGTCCGAGAACGGGATGCCGAGCTCGACGATGTCGGCCCCGGCGTCGATGAGGGTCGCGACGAGACGGTCGCCGGTCCGCAGGTCCGGGTGACCGCCGGTCAGGTAGGGGATGAGCGCCGCGCGCCGCGCCCGCGGCGCCGAGAACGCGCGCGCCAGGCGAGGCGCGAGTCCGCGCGCCGGCACGGCGGCGGCGGCGTCCTCGTGCCCGCCGGTGGAGCCGGAGCTCTCCGGCGTCTCCGGCGGCTTGTAGCCCGGCTCCTCCGGCCGGTGCGGGAGCTTGCGCACGCTCACGTGAGTGCTCCGAGCTGCGCGCCCGCCTCGTACACATCTTTGTCGCCCCGACCCGAGAGGTTGACGATGACCAGGTCGCCGCGCGCGAAACGGGTCCCGGCGGGGTCGAAGCCCTCGGTCTCGCCGGGGATGGTGAAGCGGCCCGTCGCCGAGGGAGACGGCGCTGTCGGCTCTGCGTTCGAGGGCCCGCGCAGCACGTATGCCACCGCGTGGGCGCTCTCGAGCGCCGGGATGATGCCCTCGACCTCGGCGAGCGTGCGGAAGGCGGCGAGCGCTTCGTCGTCCGTCGCCGCCGCGTAGGCGGCGCGGCCCGAGTCCTTGAGCCACGAGTGCTCGGGGCCGACGCCCGGATAGTCGAGGCCGGCCGAGATCGAGTGCGCCTCGGCCACCTGACCCCAGGCGTCCTGCAGCAGGTAGCTGTACGAACCGTGGAGGACGCCCGGCGAGCCCTTGGCGAGCGGGGCGCCGTGGCGGCCGTCGAGCCCTTCGCCGGCTGCCTCGACGCCGGTCAGGCGCACCGAGGCGAGGTCGCGGAAGGCGTGGAAGATGCCCATGGCGTTGGAGCCGCCGCCGACGCAGGCGACCACTTCGTCGGGCAGGTGGCCGAAGCGCTCGCGCACCTGCGCGATGGTCTCGGCGCCGATCACGGCCTGGAAGTCGCGCACCATGGCCGGATACGGGGCCGGCCCGGCCACGGAGCCGATGACGTAGAAGGTCGCGCGCACGTTGGTGACCCAGTCGCGCAGCGCTTCGTTCATCGCGTCCTTGAGCGTGCGCGACCCGCTCTCCACGGGCACGACGGTGGCGCCGAGCAGGCGCATGCGCACCACGTTCAACTCCTGTCGGCGCACGTCCTCGGCTCCCATGTAGACGAGGCACTCGAGGTCGAGCAGGGCGCACGCGGTGGCCGTGGCGACGCCGTGCTGGCCCGCGCCCGTTTCGGCGATGACGCGGCGCTTGCCCATCCGCTTGGCGAGGAGCGCCTGGCCGAGGACGTTGTTGATCTTGTGGGCGCCAGTGTGGCAGAGGTCCTCGCGCTTGAGCAGGATGGTCGCGTCGCAGCGCTCGCTCAGCCGCTCGGCGCGGAAGAGCGGCGTGGGGCGGCCGGCGTAGTCGGCGAGGAGGCGCGCGAGTTCGGCCTGGAAGGCCGCATCGCCGCTGGCCTCCTCATACGCCGCCGTCAGCTCGTCGAGCGCCGGGATCAGCGTCTCCGGCACGAACCGGCCGCCGTAGGGGCCGAACCGCGTCTCGACGGTCACTCGGTCTCCCTCCTCGCGGCCGCGTTCTGGCCCGCGACGCCCTCGTCGGCGCGCTCCACGGCGGCGAAGAACTGCTGCAGGCGCTTCGCGTCCTTGATCCCGGGCACCCATTCGACGCCGCTGGACACGTCCACGGCGACCGGATGCAGCGCGGCGATCGCCGCGGCGACGCTGGCAGGCTTGAGGCCTCCGGCGAGGACGAGGTCCTTGCGAGGCGTTCCCTGCTCGGCCGCGAGCAGCTCCCAGTCGAGCTTGCGGCCGGTGCCGCCGTAGACCCCGGGAGCCTTGGCATCGAGCAGCACGAAGTCCGCGAGGTCGACGTCGGGCGTGTCGACGGCGGCGATGACGAGCGGCCGGCGCTGGAGCTGGTCGGTGGCCTCCCGGACGGCGGCGACCGTGGGGCCGTCGGCGCCGGCCGACAGCTGCACTGCTCCCAGTCCGGCGGTGCTGACGGCGGCGGCGATCCACGCCGGCGTCTGTGTGGTGACGACGGCGACGGTCAGGGCGTCGCCGGCCGCCGCTGCGAGGTCTTTGGCCTTGGCGGGGACGATGTGCCGCGGACTCTCGGCGAAGACGAAGCCGACCGCCCAGGCGCCGAGTTCCACGGCAAGGCGGACGTCCTCGGCGCGGGTGAGGCCGCAGACCTTGACGCGCGTCACGCCGGCCATCCCGGGTCTTTGAAGCTTGCGATCAGGTCTGGGAGGTCTTCCATGGGTGTCCTCACGAGTGTCTCGCCGACAAGCAGGGCGCGCGCGCCGGCCAGGGCCGCACGACAGGCGTCAGCTGGGGTGGATATGCCGCTCTCGCTCACGGGGAACATGCACGGCCCGAGTGCGGGGGCGAGGTGCTCGGTGGTCTCCAGGGCGACCTCGAGCGTCACGAGGTCGCGGTTGTTGATGCCGACGAGCGTGCAGCCCGCCTTGCAGGCGCGGCGCGTCTCCTCCAGGTCGTGCACCTCGACGAGCGGGTCGAGACCGCAGTCGAGACATTCGATGAGCAGGTCGTGCAGCCGGTCGTCGCTCAGGATGGCGACGATCAGGAGGACGGCGGCCGCGCCGGCCTCGGCCGACTCCCACACCTGGCCGCGGTCGACGATGAAGTCCTTGCGCAGCACGGGGAGGTCCACCGCTTCGGCGACGGCGCGCAGGTCGTTAAGCGAGCCACCGAAGCGGGTGGGCTCGGTGAGCACTGAGACGGCGTCGGCCCCTGCGGCCGCGTAGGCCTCGGCCTGGGCCGCCGCATCGAGCTCGGGCGCGATGTCACCCTTACTGGGCGAGCGGCGCTTGACCTCGGCGATGACGGCAAGCTGTGGGCTCGGGTTTCCCGGCGTGCGGCGCGGGTGCACGAGCGCTTCGCGCAGGCGCCCGGGCTCCTGCACGTGTGTCGGCCGGGTGAGCCGGCCGCCGACGCGGGCGGCGGCGACTCGCCGGCGCGAGCCGGCGACCATCTCGGCGAGGAACCCGCCGGGAGAAGGCTGCGCGGAGTCGGCCGAGGGAGGGGAGGCGCCGGGAAGACGCCGCTCGTCGTTCATGCGCTCTCCTGCGCCAGCCGCCGGGTGGTCGCGACGAGGGCGTCGAGCTTTGCGCGGGCGTCGCCGCTGGCGACTGCGGCCCGCGCCGCATCGACGCCTTCGGCGATGCTCCCGGCGGCCTCCGCGATGTAGAGTGCCGCCCCGGCGTTGAGGATGACGATGTCGAGGCGCGGACCGGGCTCGCCGTCGACGACGGCGCGCAGAAGGGCCGCGTTCTCAGCGGCATCGCCGCCGGCGAGGTCGCCCAGCGGCGCCCTCGCCATGCCGAACTGCTCCGGCGTGACCTCGTAGCGCTCGTCGTAGCCCTGGCCGGCGAACACCTCCACGACGCTCGTCGGGCAGGTGGTGGAGATCTCGTCGAGGCCGTCGTCGCTGTGGACGATGAGGTTGCGGTCGTTGCCCATGAGGCGCACCGCCTGGGCGATGCGGTCGACGTAACGGGCGTCGGCCACGCCGATGAGCTGGTGCCGCGCCCCTGCCGGGTTGGTGAGTGGCCCTATGAGGTTGAACGTCGTCGCCATGCCGAGCTCGCGCCGCACCGGCGCGACGTGCTTCATGGCGAGGTGGTGGCGGGGCGCGAACATGAACCCGATGCCGCACGCGGCTATGCAACGGCTCACGAGTCCCGGAGGAAGGTCGATGATCACACCGAGCGCCTCGAGGACATCGGCGCTGCCGCACCGGCTGGTCGCCGAGCGGTTGCCGTGCTTGGCGACGGTGACGCCGGCGCCGGCGGCCACGAGCGCAGCCGCAGTGGAGATGTTGAAGGTGCCGGCGGAGTCGCCGCCGGTTCCACACGTGTCGAGTATCACGTCGGCGTCCACGTCGACCTTCTCGGCCAGTTCGCTCATGGCGCGCGCCATGCCGACGATCTCCGCGGCCGTCTCGCCCTTGACGCGCAGTGCGCTGAGGAAGGCGCCCGTCTGCGCTTCGCCGGCGCGGCCGCCCATGATCTCGAGCAGCACGGCCCGTGCGTCCTCTTGCGTGAGGTCGCGCCCGGCCGTGAGCTGCGCCAGCGCGGCGCTCAAGACGTCATTCGGCACGGCGGGCCTCCTCGCCGGTCATGCGCAGGAACGTCGCCAGCAGGTCCAGGCCCACGTCGGTGAGCACGCTCTCGGGGTGGAACTGCACGCCGTGCACCGGAAGGTCGCGGTGACTCACGCCCATGACGATCCGTTCGCCGTTCCACGCGGTCAACTCCAGGCAGTCGGGCAGGGCCTCGTCCACCACCAGCGAATGGTAGCGCGTCGCGGTGAACGGATCGGGCAGGCCGGCGAACACGCCGGCGCCGTGATGGTGGATCTGGTCGGTCTTGCCGTGCACGGGGGCGCCGGCGCGGCGCACGACGCCGCCGTAGACCTGGCCGATGGCCTGGTGACCGAGGCAGACGCCGAGCACCGGCAGGCGCGCCGCGCCGAAGTGCGCGATGGCGTCCATGCTGATCCCGGCCTCGTTCGGCGTGCAAGGGCCGGGGGAGACGACGAGGTGCGTCGGTCGGGCCGCCTCGATCTCGGCGATGGTCACCTGGTCGTTGCGCTTGACGGAGATGTCGGCGCCGAGCTCGCCGAGGAACTGCACCAGGTTGTAGGTGAACGAGTCGTAGTTGTCGATCATGAAGACCCGGGCGCCGTCGCCGGCCCGGTGGGCGGTGGTGGTCACGTCGCGCCTCCGTCGTCGAACTGCTCGTGGGCGAGTTCGATGGCTCGCAGCAGGGCGGCTGCCTTGTTCCTCGTCTCAGCGTACTCCATCGCGGGCACAGAGTCGGCCACGATGCCGGCGCCGGCCTGCACGTAGGCCGTGCCGTCCTTGACGATGACCGTGCGGATGCAGATGCAGGTGTCGAGATCTCCGCCGTAACTGAGGTAGCCGATGGCGCCGGCGTAGGGGCCACGCCGCACGGTCTCGAGCTCGTCGACGATCTGCATGGCGCGGACCTTGGGCGCGCCGCTCACGGTCCCGGCGGGGAAGGCGGCCTTGAGCGCGTCGGTGGGGTCGTTGCCCTCGTCCAGGGTGCCGCTCACCGACGAGACCATGTGGATGACGTGCGAGTAGAGCTCCATCTCCATGAACTCGTCCACCCGGACGCTCCCGGGAACGCAGACGCGTCCGAGGTCGTTGCGGCCGAGGTCGACCAGCATGACGTGCTCGGCGCGCTCCTTCTCGTCGGCGCGCAGGTCCTCGATGAGGCGCCGGTCCTCGGCGGGGCTCGCGCCCCGCCGGCGGGTGCCGGCTATCGGCCGCGTCTCGACGCGCTCGCCCTGGACGGTGATGAGCGGCTCGGGGCTCGAACCGCAGAGGGCGAAATCGTCGAAGGCGATGTAGTAGAGATACGGGCTCGGGTTCACGGCGCGCACGCCGCGGTAGACGGAGAAGGGCGAGACGTCGGCCGGCGTGCTGAAGCGCTGCGAGAGCACGACCTGAAAGGCGTCGCCGGCGTAGATGTACTCGCGGATGCGCTCGACGCCGGCCTCGTACTGCTCGCGCGTCATCGAGGACGTGACCGGGCGGGCGGTGGGCGCCGGATCCGCGCCGACCTCGGCCGCGTCGACCATGCGCCCGGCCGCGCCGGCGGGGAGGGGCGCGGCCAGCTTGGCGCGCACGTCGGCGATACGCTCCACGGCGCGCTCGTAGGGTCCGTCCGCGTCGCGCCCGTCGACGAACGCGTTGGCGACGATCGTGATGCTGTGCTTGAGGTGGTCGAACACGAGTACCGTATCGGCCAGCAGGAACGCCATCTCCGGCAGGCCGAGATCGTCCGGCGGCGCGTCCGGCAACGGCTCCAGGCGCCGCACGAGGTCGTAGCCGAAGTAGCCGACGAGGCCGCCGGCGAGGGGCGGAAGCGCGGCCGCTTCGCCGCTCGCGGGCGGCCGGTAGCTGCGCATGAGGTCGGCCACCGCGGTGAACGGGTCGTCGTGCTCGACGCTCAGCCGGTCGCCGTTCTCCTGCACCGTGAGGCGCCCGTCCGCGTAGGTGACGAGGGCGCGCGCGCCGACGCCGAGGAACGAGAAACGACCCAGGTGCTGGCCCTGCTCGGCGCTCTCCAGGAGGAACGCGCGGCGCGGCGCGCCGAGCTTGAGGAACGCCGAGACGGGGGTCTCGAGGTCGGAGACGAACGAATGGGTGATGGGCAGGACGTTGTGGGCCAGTGCGAGGCGGCGCGCCTCGACTAGCTCAGGTGTGACTCGTATGTCCTTCGCCACGGGCCAATCATGTGACACCTCCGGTGAGCACCGGGCCCTTCATCGTGTGCCTGCCCTCGCGGCAGACGGTCTGCGAACCGTAGGGCAGGGGACAGGCGGCTGTCAACCTCCGGGCGTGTGGCCGTGGCCGGCGCCCGAGTGCGTCAGCCGCGCGCCGCCGCGATCGCCTCGCGGATGAGCCGCACGCCGCGCGAGGCGTCGCTGGCCCAGAGGTCGGCGCCGGTCCAGGAGCAGGTCTGCTCGTCGACGATGCCGCCGCCGATGATGATCGGCAGGTCGGCGACCCGGCCGCCGGCCTCGCGTATCGCGTCGATCGTCGCCTTCATGCCGTCGGTGGCGACGGTGAGCAGGCCCGAGAGGCCGATGATGTCCGGCTTCAGTTCGATGACCTTGCGGACCACCTCGTCGGGTGACACATCGACGCCGAGGTCGTGGACCACGATGCCGTAGGAGCGCAGCATCATGGTGACGATGCTCTTGCCGAGGTCGTGGATGTCGCCGTTCACCGTGCAGACGAGGACGCTGCCCTGACTCGCGTCCGCGGTCGTCTCCGGGAGCAGCGGGCTGAGCAGGACCATGGCCTCCCTGAAGATCTCGCCTGCCATGATGAGACCGGATATGAAGTACTTGCCCGTCTGGTAGTGCTCCCCGACCCAGCGCATGCCGAGTTGGCACTCCTCGATGATCGCCAGCGGATCTTCGCCGGCATCGATACGCGCTGTGACCGCGTCGAGCGCGCCCTGCTCGTCCAGCGCCGCGATGCGGGCGGCGAGCGAGGCGGGGTCCAGGCCCTCGAACTCTGTCATCGGCGCTTCCTCCCCGCGCCGGAGTCGCCATCGGGCGCCGGCGCACCGACACTTGCGCGAAACGAGAAGAGATCGCCGCGGCAGATGAAGCAGCCCCAGCTGATGGGTCTCTCGTCGTAGCCGTAGAAGATGTGCTCCAGCACCCAGGCGGCCGTCCCCGCCCGCAGGCTCAAGCGGCCGGCCTCCTCTTCGCTCAGCTCCGAGGCGTGCAGGATGAGCTCGCCGCGCTTGGGGCCGCTGCCCACGCCGCCCTCGAACATGTCGCGCAGGGCGGTGACGTCGAGCTCCGACTCGATGGTCGGCCGCGTCGGGTCGTAGATGAGCGACTCGCGGTGGTAGATGAGCGGCATGTCGCCGCGCTGCAGGATGCGGCGGATGGACACCACGTGGGTGCCGTCCGAGACGCCCAGGTTGGCGGCGGCACGCGGTCCTGCCGGCAGCACACGCGCCTCGACCACCTTGGCGGTCACGCCCGGCTCGGCCAGGATGTCGTGGAACTCGCTGAGGTCGAACGTCGCCGTGGCCAGCCTCAAGGGCTGCACGAAGGTGCCGCGGCCGCGCGTGGTGCTGACGGCGCCCTGATCGAGCAGCATGCCGATGGCCCGGCGGACGGTCATGGGGCTGACGTCGTAGGTCGCGCACAGCTCGGACTCGGTGGGGAGCTGGTCTCCCGCCTGGTACTGCCCGCTGGCGATCGCCCCCCGCAGGATGTTGACAAGCTGGATGTAGGCAGGCTCATACGAGGCCCGGTCTATCCCGCGCCCCCGTGCTATCGCCGCCATGCTCCGGCTGTCCTGCACCCGCTCGACCATGCTCGCATCATATCAATCGCCGCTGCATCTGCTTGCCTTTCTGCAAATCTCTATACATTATGTGCTGCACAGTGACAAGCTGTCTGTTCAGCGGACGCGTCAACGAGTCCACCAGGGAGGTATGCATGTCAAGAGAGCTGACCGACGCCATCGTCGGCATGAACGAAGAGGAGGCGATGCGCCTCGTCCTCGCCATGCTCGATGGCGGCGCCGACCCGAGTGACGTGCTCGAGGAGGCCAAGGGCGCCATGACCGTCCTCGGCGACAAGTTCGAACGCGAGGAGGTCTTCATCCCCGAGCTCATCATGGGCGGCGAGATCATGAAGGGAATCGCCGAGGAGCTCAAGCCGCGCCTCAAGGGCGAGGCCGCCGTCGCCGACCGCGGGACCATCGTCCTTGGCACCGTCGCCGGCGACATCCACGACATCGGCAAGGACGTCGTGGTGCTGATGCTCGACGTCAACGGCTACGACGTCCACGACCTCGGCATCGACGTACCGGTAGAGAGGTTCGTCGCCGCCATCAACGAGCTCAAGCCGCAGGTCGTCGGCCTCTCCGGCCTGCTCACGCTCGCCTTCGATTCGATGAAGGCGACCATCGCCGGCATCGCCGCCGCCGGCCTGCGCGATCAGGTCAAGATCATGATCGGCGGTTCCCCGGTGGACGAGCAGATCTGCGCCTACACCGGCGCCGACGGCTGGGGCCGCGACGCGGCCGCCGCTCTGCGCCTGGCCGCCGAGTGGACGGGAGGTGCGGCATGACCCCCACGCCGGACGAGCTCTATGCGCAGCGCGAGCAGCGCTTCAACGACGTCGTCGCGCTCAAGAAGTCGGACCGAGTGCCCATCATGCCGCTCTACGTGCACAACTTCGCGACGCTCATCAAAGGCATCTCGAACAAGGACGCCGGCTACGACCACGAGACGCGCTGGCAGGCGACCAAGGAGGCCACCCTTCGCTTCGGCTGGAACTTCGCGCCGACCAACGACGTCCTCGCCTCCGACTTCTTCGCCGCCTACGGCAACAAGCAGCTGAAATGGGCCGGAGAGGAGGGCGGGCTCGCCGACGACGCGCCGCACCAGTGGGTCGAGGACGAGTACGTCAAGGCCGACGAGCTCGCCGCATTCATCGCCGATCCCAACGGCTTCACCTTCACCAAGATCCTGCCGCGTATGGGCTCCAAGCTCGAGGGCCTCGGCCAGATCCCACTGCCCCCGCTGTACTGGTTCTCCAACAGCTACTACCTGCAGGTGCTCGGCAACATGCTCGGCATCCCGCCGCTCAAGACGGCCCTGCAGGCGATGCTCGACGTGGCCGAGGCGCAGGAGAAGACCAACGCCGCCAACGGCAAGTATCTGCAGGAGATGAAGGATCTCGGCTACCCGCCGACGTGGGCGGCGGCGCTCATGCCGGCGTTCGACGTCGTCTCCGACACCTTCCGCAGCCTTCGCGGCAGCACGCTCGACATGTTCCGCCAGCCCGACACGCTGCTGCAGGCGATCGACGTGATGCAGGAGGCGACCATCGGGCTGCTCCACGCAGCGTTCGCCGTCACCGGAGTCCCGCGTCAGTTCATCCCCATGCACAAGGGCGCCGGCGGCTTCATGAGCGACGAACAGTTCGCCAAGTTCTACTGGCCCACGTTCAAGGCGCTCATCGAAGAGTGCGTCGCGGCCGGCATCACGCCGATGCCGCTCTTCGAGGGCGACTACACACCGCGCCTCGAGTTCCTGGCGGAGCTTCCGCCGGGCAAGGTCGCGGCGCACTTCGATCGCATCGACCGCAGAAAGTTCAAGGAGATCTGCGGCGACGTTCTCTGCTTCTGGGGCAACGTGCCGAGTTCGCTGCTCGTCACCGGCACTCCCCAGCAGGTCAAGGACGACGTCAAGGAACTCATCGACCTGTTCGGCGAGACCGGGCTGATCCTCGATGGCCCGGGTGGCATCCCCGATCAAGCCAAGCCGGAGAACGTCGAAGCGCTTGCGGAGGCTGTAGAGGACTACGGAAAGCTGTGATCCGGCGCCCTTGACAGCATTTGTCCAAATATCTATAGATATACGGACGTCGTCGGCCCGGGCTGGGGCGGCGAGTGAAATCAACAAGGGGGAGAACATGCAGGTGTCCTATCATCCTCGCTGGACGCGCCTCTCGGTCGTCCTTGGGGCGTGTGCGCTGATCGTGCTGGCGCTCGCGCTCGCGGGCTGCGGCTCGAGCAGCGGTGGCTCTTCGTCCAACGGCGGCAGCGGTGATCCCATCATCATCGGTGTCGACGCCTCCATGACCGGGCCGCTTGCCGGCTTCGGCGCACACGAGCAGTGGTCGATCAACGCCGTCGTCGCCGACTACAACGCCAAGGGTGGCGTGACGGTCGACGGCAAGCAGCGCCAGGTCAAGATCGTCCTCTACGACGACAAGAGCGACGGCAACGTGGCGGCGAAGAACGTCGACACGCTGATAACCAAGGACAAGGCCGTGGCCATCATCGGCCCGATCGTCCCGACCGTCGGCAACCCGGCCGCCCTGGCCGCCGAGCGCCGCGGCATCCCGTACATCGAGAGCGGCAACCCGCTCGAGCCCTTCCTGGGCGTCAAGGCCGACAGCGGCGGCTGGAAGTACGCGTTCGACTTCTTCGTCTCCGGCGCCAACCTCGGCGAGAGCACCTTCCAGTGGCTCGCCGACTACGACCTGAAGAAGGACACCAATAGCGTAACTGCCACCGTCGTCGACAACAGCTCGGACGGCCCCGTGTTCGACGCCTTGTGGACCGCCAACGCGAAGAAGTACGGCTGGAAAGAGATCGAGATGCCACCGTACCCGTCGAACGCCACTGAGTTCGGTAGCCTCATCACCAAGCTCAAGGAGTCCGGCGCCGACTACGTGGTCGCCCTCGGCGATACCCCGGTCCTCATCGCCCTGCGCAAGCAGATGGATGCGGCCGGCTACAAGCCCAAGGTCATGGACTTCGCGCGCGGCGCCCAGTTGCAGCAGTTCTCCGACGCGCTCGGCCCGCTCGCCGAAGGCATCGTCATCGACAGCTACTGGACGCCCGACACCGGGTACCCAGGGGCTGCCGAACTCGGCGCCCGCTTCGACGAGGAAGCCGACTTCAGCATCGGCCAGATGGTCGGCCCCTCCTACGCGACCGGCCAGATCCTTATGGACGCCATCACGGCCGCCGACTCCACCGACCCGCAGAAGATCGTCGACGCTATCGCCGCCACAGACGGCGAGTACGTCTGCGGTCCCATCAAGTTCGATGCGAACCACACCGCCACGCTGCAGTCGCTGCTCACGCAGTGGCAGAGCGGCAAGTCCCAGATCATCTGGCCAATGGACATGGCCACGGCGGAAGTCATCTTCCCGCTGCCTTGACCTGCGGATGAGCGGAATGGCGATATCGAGACTCGGGAGAGTGGACCATGCCGACTGCTAATGACCTGCTCAACGCGGTCCTGACGGGTCTGGGCATCGGCGGCCTGTTCGCCGTGATCGCTCTGGGATTGTCCCTGGTGTTCGGTGTGATGCGCCTGATGAACCTCGCGCACGGCGAGTTCATCGTCCTCGGCGCCTACATCGTGTACTACCTGGGCACCTCGGCCGGTCTGGATCCACTGGTTGCGACGCTCATCGCGGCTCCGGTCGTGGCGCTGCTCGCCTATCCGCTCCAGCACTATGCTCTGAGTCCTGTGATGAGCAGGGGCGCCGAGGCGCCCCTGCTCATCACCTTCGGGGTGTCTGTCATCCTGCAGAACGTCTTCATCGTGGCGTTCTCGGCGGACGTGCGATCTCTGAACGCGTCCTACGCGGTCGCCAACGTGAAGGTGCTGGGCGTCACGCTGCCGGTCATCTACATCATCTGCCTCGTGGTCGCCGTCGTCCTGCTTGGAGCGACCCACCTGATCCTCACGCGCACGGGCTTCGGACGGCGCCTGCGGGCCAGCTCCGAAGACGCCGTCGCCGCAGCCGTCATGGGCGTCAACGTCAAGCGCGTCTACTCCATGACCTACGCACTCGCCGCCGGTTCGGCTGCGCTCGGCGGCTGCTTGATCGGACTCACCTTCTCGTTCGCACCCACGACGGGAACGGCGTACCTGGTCACCGGGTTCGCCGTCGTCGTGCTCGGGGGCGTGGGCAGCGTCAAGGGCACGCTCCTCGGCGGTCTCATGCTCGGCGTGATCGAGAGCATCGGCGCCACCTTCGTAGGTGACGGTTGGCGCGTCTTCATCGGCTGCATCCTCGTGCTGATCGTGCTCTCCGTCAGGCCCCAGGGCCTGTTCGGCAGCGCGAGGGGTGCGTGATGGCCGCGCAGCGCAGCCCACGCTGGGCGGGTCTTGTGCCGCGCACGCACCGGCAGCTCGCCACCTTGGGCATCGTCGCCATCGCGATCATCGTCGCGCTGGTGCTGCCCTACATGGTGGACGAGTACTATATGCTCGTCCTCTACCAGGCGCTCATCTACATCGCCCTGGCCCAGGCGTGGAACCTGCTGGCCGGTTACGGCGGCCTCGTCTCGCTGGCGCCGGCGGCCTCCGTCGGCATCGGCATGTACACCTCCGCCGTGCTGGCCAACCACTTCAGCTTCACGGTCCCGCTCCTGATGATCGGCGGCGGCATCGTCGCGGGGATCTTCGCGCTTCTCGTGAGCGTCCCGATGTTCCGGTTCCGAGGACTCTACTTCGCGATCGCGACCTTGGTGCTGGGCACCGCTCTGGGCGTGTTCATGGTCAACTGGAACGGTCTCGGCGGCGCCGTCGGGCTCTTTCTCTCGACCTACGCGCCGAGCGCCCAGGCCACCTACTACTACGCGCTGGCGCTCGCTGTAGCCTCGACTGTGATCGTCTTCGTCGTTCTGCGTACGCGCCTCGGCCTGAGTCTTCGCGCCATTCGCGATGACGAGGACACGGCCCAGGAGATCGGCGTCTCGACCTTCCGCACCAAACTCTGGGTGTGGGTCGTGTCGTCATTCCTGATCGGCATGGTCGGCGGCCTGCAGGCCGTCCGCCTGGGGACGGTGGAGCCCTACGGGGCTTTCTCGCTCACGTGGACCATCGACATCGTCAGCACCACGATCGTCGGCGGCATCGGCACGATCGTCGGCCCCATCATCGGCGCAGGGTTCACCACCTGGCTGGGAGAAGCACTCTCCGGCTACCCCGAGATCCACGTCGCCATCAACGGCGTCATTGTGATTTTGCTTATCCGGTTCGCGCCGACTGGCATCTGGGGGATCGCGATCGGCATCTCCAGGCGCGTGATGGGCCGGGCGCGCAAGGGCGGCGCGGAGCCGGCACGTACCGAGGAGCACACGCACGCGGCCAGCCTTGCCGCGGACGGCCCCAGACTCACGCCGTCCGGCCAAGCCGGAGCCGTGATGCTGAAGACCGACGCCATCACCAAGCGCTACGGCGACGTGGTGGCGGTGTCCGAGGTCAGCATCGAGGTCCGCCGTGGCGAAGTGCTCGGCATCATCGGCCCCAACGGCGCCGGTAAGAGCACGGTCGTCGGCATGCTGAGCGGCGCCTTGAACGCGGACGGCGGGACCGTCCAGTACGAGGGCGTCGACGTCACCCACATGCCCGCGTACAGGCGGGCGCGCATGGGCATCGGCCGGACGCACCAGATCCCGCGTCCGTTCCGGCAGATGACCGTGTTCGAGAACCTTCTGGTCGCGCGTCACTACGGCGGCCGCTCCGAGAGCGACCTCGGCGTCCACGCCGACTGCGAGGCCATCCTGCACGACCTCGGCCTCTCGTCGGTCGCCGACGCCAAGGCCGCCGACCTCACGCTGTTGCAGCTGAAGCGGCTCGAGCTGGCGCGCGCGCTCGCGCTCGAGCCGCGGATCCTGCTCATGGACGAGATCGGCGCCGGCCTCGTGGAATCCGAGATCCTCGAGCTCATCGACGTCATCAAGGCGCTGCGACACCGCGTCGAGGCGATCGTGATCATCGAGCACATCATGGACGTGATCACGGAGTGCTGCGACAGGGTCGCGGTGCTCGACTTCGGCCGGCTCATCGCCGACGGGGCCGTGCAGAAGGTGCTGGCCGAGCCGGAGGTCGTCTCCTGCTATCTCGGCACCGGCTGTGAGTCCCTCGTGCCGCGCGCCACGCCGCACAAGGCCAAAGAGGGCGCGAGCCCGATCCTCACCATCGACCACGTGTCGGCCGGGTACGGGCGGTTCAGAGCGCTGACGGACATCACCTTCGACGTGCACGAAGGTGAGGTCGTCGCGCTGCTCGGCACCAACGGCGCCGGCAAGACAACGGCGGCTCGCGTCGTCAGTGGCATGATCCCGGCCACCGCCGGCCGCATCTCGTTCGCGGGGAAGGACATCACGTCCCTCGCCGCCCACGACGTGGCGCGGCTCGGGCTGGCGCACTGCATGGAGGGCCGGCACATCTTCGCCGACCTCACCGTGCACGAGAACCTCGTGCTCGCCGGAACGTCAGCCGGCCGCAAGGACGGCATGCAGGAGCGCCTCGACCGCGTCTACGACCTGTTCGGGGTGCTGGCCGAGCGGCGCGACAAGTCCGGCAAGCAGCTCTCCGGCGGCCAGCAGCAGCAGCTGGCCATCGGCCGCTCGCTGATGGCCGACCCCAAGTTGATCGTCTTCGACGAGATCGCGCTCGGTCTCGCGCCGACGACCGTCGACCGCTTGTACGACACCCTCGTCAAGATCCGCGACGAGGGCACCACCATGATCCTCATCGAGCAGAACGTTGAGCGCGGCCTGTCCCTGGCCGACCGCGTTTTCGTGCTCGAGAAAGGCACGATCGCGCTGGGCGGCACTCCGGACGAACTGCGCGGAGACCCTCGCCTCGAGGCGCTGTACATGGGCGAGGCGCAGGCGGAGATCACCCCGGCTGGGACCACAAGGGAGGAACAGTGACACAAGAGCTGACGCAGGCCATCGTCGACCTGAGGGAGGACGATGCCCTGGCGATGGTCGATCGCCTGCTGGCGGACGGCGCCGACGCGGTCGGCATCCTCGCCGACTGCAAGGCAGCGATGGACATCATCGGCGAGAAGTTCGCCAACGGCGAGGCCTTCATCCCCGAGCTCATCATGGCCGGCGAGATCATGACCGGTGTCTCGACGAAGCTGAAGCCGCATCTGGCCGGCGCGGCGCCGGAGGAGAAGCTGGGCGTCGTCGTCATCGGCACCGTGCAGGGTGACATCCACGACATCGGCAAGGACATCGTCGCCACGATGCTCGACATCGCCGGGTTCGACGTCGTCGACCTGGGCGTGGACGTCCGGGTCGACCAGTTCATCACGACGGCGCAGGAGAAGAACGCACGGATCATCGCCATGAGCTGCCTGCTGACCAGCGCGATCGACTCGATGAAGCGCGTGGTCGCCGCGGCGGGCGAAGCCGGCATCCGCGGCGACGTCAAGCTCATGGTCGGCGGCGCGCCCATCACCGAGCAGGTCGTCGCCTATACCGGCGCCGACGGCTTCGGCAAGGATGCCGTCGAGGCCGTCGATCTCGCCAAGCAGTGGATCGGGGGTGCCTGAGGTGTTCGCCGAGAACTGGGACAAGCTGACCGCCGACGAGCGCTGCGAGATGCGGTTCGATGTCTGGCAGAACCCCGACATCGAGTTCGCCTCCGCCGCCGTCAAGGCGGAGTACCAGGAGCGCGTGCAGATGTTCAGGGACGCGGTCCAGCTCAAGAAGCCGTCGCGTCCCCCGATCGCGCCCTGGATCGCCCTGTTCCCCGGCCTCGACGCCGGTCTCACGGCCAAAGAGACGTACTACGACTACGAGAAGCTGTACGACGCCTGGCTTCGGTTCCACGAGATCTACCGGCCGGACGTGCTCGCCTTCTCGATCAACATCGCCCCCGTGCACGTGTACGACGCGCTCGACTACAAGCTCTACGATTGGCCGGGTCACGGCGTCGCAGAGGACTCGGGCTATCAGTACAACGAAGCCGAGTACATGGCGGCCGACGAGTACGACAAGCTCATCGCCGACCCGTCTAACTACTGGCAGCGCTACTACCTGCCGCGCGTCGTCGGCGCCATGCAGCCCTGGACCACACTCGATCCGTTCACGGACCTGGTCGAAGGCCCGATGGTCGGCCCGTTCTTCATCCCATTCGGCACGCCGCCCGTGCAGGACATGCTCAAGAAGATGATGGAAGCCGGCAACGCGGCGCTCGAGTGGATCCAGGCCATGGTCAAGATGGACGCCGACTCCATGGCGAAGTTCGGCATCCCCGGCTTCGCCGGCGGCGCGACCAAGGCGCCCTACGACATCCTTGGCGACACCATGCGCGGCACGCGCGGACTGATGCTCGACAAGTTCCGCCAGCCGGAGAAGGTCCTCGAGGCCTGCGACCGCCTCGTACCGCTGGCGATCGACTGGGGCGTCCGCGCGTGCAACGTCAACAAGCACCCGTTCGTGTTCATCCCGCTGCACAAGGGTGCGGACGGGTTCCTCAGTGACGAGGACTTCCGCACCTTCTACTGGCCGTCGTTCAAGAAGGTCCTGCTCGGTCTCATCGAGGAGGGCATCACGCCGCTGTGCTTCGCGGAGGGCGCGTACAACGACCGCCTCGAGGCCATCCACGACCCCGAGATCCCGGCCGGCAAGATGATCTGGATGTTCGACGCCACCAACATGAGCGAAGCGAAGAAGCACCTCGGCGGCTACCAGTGCTTCGGCGGCAACGTGCCGGGTGCCCTGCTCACCACCGGCACGGTCCAGGACATGGACGACTACGTGCGCCAGTTGATGGAGGATGTCGCCGGCGACGGCGGGTTCATCCTCGGCTCCGGCATCGTCATCGACGCCGCCAAGTCCGACTGCGTGAAGGCGATGATCGACGCCGGCAAGAAGTACGGCGCGCAGAGCTGAGCCTCATGACCTGAAGACCCGGGCCCGTACACGTAGGCCCGGGAGTGACGACGGCGGGGGAGCCTGATGGTCCCTCGCCGTCGTCCATTGGCGCCGCGTCGCCTGCCGCGCGAGAGGCTAGCGCCGCCAGACGGTCTCGGCGCCGGTGGCTCGGGACCATGCGCTCGTCACGAGAGCTGGGAGCGCCTCGTCGTCCACGCCGAAGACGATGACGTTCACGGTGAGGACGGCGTCGGCGGCCAAGCCGGCGACGCCGCCGGTGAGCGCCGGAGCGACGGCGAGAGCGGTCGCGTGGAAAGCCAGGTCGCCGTGGCCGCGGGCAGCCAGGGTGCCCTTGATGTGGCCGACCAGCGTGCAGCCCGCGTCGGCCAGCTCGCCGGAGAGCGCGGCGAAGAAGCGAGTGATCGCCTGCTCGATCTGATCGGCATGCACGGGCGGCGCGAAGAGGACGTCGGCCTGCGCCGCGAACACCGCGGGCGTGGCGCTGTCGGCGAGGCGCCGCAGGTGGTGGTGGCCGTCGCTGTCGGGCGCGCCCATCAGAAGACGACCGCCGTGAGGTCCTTGATGCCGGCTCCCGTGGCGGCCGAGACCGGTAGGACCGCAGCCTTGCCCGCGAGCACGCCGACGCTCTCGATCACGCTGGCCAGCCTCTCCTCATCGACATCGTCCACCTTGTTGACGGCGACGACGTCGGCGGCCTCGAGCTGGGCCGTCACCAGCGGCTCGACGATCTCGAGCAGCATCGGCCAGCGGGCGGCGTCGACGAGCGTGAGCACGCGGATGGTGTCCACGCCCGGGCAGTTGTCGATCACCACTTCGAGCAGCTCGCCCGGCGCCGCGAGTCCGGTCGGTTCGACGATCACCCAGTCCGGTGCGTACTGGCTCTCAACGGCGCAGAGCGTCTCCACGAGTCCGACCTGCAGCGTGCAGCAGATGCAGCCGCCGAAGAGCTCCTCTACGGGCAGGCCCTGCTCGCGCACGTAGCCGCCGTCGATGCCGACCTCGCCGATCTCGTTCTCGATGATGGCGAGCCTCAGGCCGTCCTCCGTCATCGCCCGCGCGACCTCGAGGAGCAGGGTCGTCTTGCCCGAGCCGAGGAAGCCGGCGATGAAGAGGACGTTCACGCCGGCGGATCGGGGTCCGGCGTGGCGGGGGATGGAGTGGAGGACCCGCCGGCGAACAGTTCCGGCCGGAAGTCCTTGAGGGTGAGCTCGTGCCCGGGTGGGGCGACGACGAAGTCCTCGCCCCAGTCCTCGGCCACCAGCGCGTCGAGGATGCGCGTCGTGCCGGGGACCTCCTCAACGGCGAGGTCGAAGGTCTCCGCGAACCCGACGATGCGGGCGCGGTACGGTTCGAGGTCATAGCGGCCGGTGGCGACAAGCACGATGCGCGTGTAGTGCTTGAGCAGCAGGCGCATCATCTGCTCGGCGCGCTCGCGGCCGCGTTTCTCCACCAGCTTCTCGTGCTCGCTCATGATCGTGTCGCACTCTTCCAGATACGCCTTGGCGACGTAGTAGCTGCCGCGCTCCTTCTCCGACTCGGCGGAGAACGCCTCGTTGGAGCCGAGCATCATGGCGATGCAGTCGTCCACCCTGGGGACGACGAGGGTCGCGTGCTCGGTCTTGAGGCCGAGGACGGAGTTGGAGCAGAGGCCGTAGCCGAGCACGATGGTCGCGCCGGGAGCGTCGGCCTCGGCGACGGCGACGCGCAGCGCCTCCTTGAGCCGCTCCGGGCTGACGTGCAGTTGGGCTTCGAGCTCGCGGCAGTCGACGCCCTCGGTGGCGCCTTCGGCGAGCTCGCCCAGGACGGCCGGGCAGGCGATGAACGTCAAGCCTTCCGGCCGTCCAGCGGCGTCCTTCATGCGTCCGCGGCGGCGTCGGCCATCGCCTTGACGTTGGCGAGCGGCGCGTCGACGGGGATGTCGCAGCCCGACTGCAGGATGTAGCCGGTCGGGCCGATGTCGGCGACGAGCTTGCTGCAGTGCTCGTACACTTGCTCGGGCGTGCCGCTGCTCAGCAGCGCCGGCGGCACGTCGCCCATGATGCACATGTGGTCGCCGAGCACGTCCTTGGCCTTGCGGATGTCGGTCATGCTGTCGAGCGAGAGGACGCAGGTCTTGGCCGGCAACTCCAGGAAGCGCGGCAGGTCGCGGGTCCAGTCTGAGTCGAGATGCAGCACGGGAGTGATGCCGGCAGCCGCGACCTGGAGCACGATCTCCTTGTAGTAGGGCCAGACGAACCGGTCCCACAGCGGCTGCGCCAACATCTTGCTGGCCGAACGCCAGCCGCCGATCCAGATGCCGGGCACGCCGAGCGCCGAGGTGAGGCCGATGCCGGCGTCGTTCAGGCCTGGCGCCATCGCCTGCATCGTCGCCTCGATCTTGTCGGGCATGCGGTAGAGGTCGACGACGAACTGTGTGAAGGAACGGCCGCCGCAGAGGAACTCGAACGGCGTCGTGAGCACGCCGACGCTCAGGAAGGGCATGTCACCGGCGTTCGCCTTCTCGACGACCGCGCCGGTGCCCTGTACGAACTCGATGAAGTCGTCGAATGCACTCGGCTTGACGCGCTCGTTGAGGTAGCCGACCTGGAACGGGGCCCAGCCACCCTCGATGATGGCGTCGTAGTCCTCGGGCGTCATGAGTCCGGACTCCTCCACCTGCCAGGGTTCGTCGTCGCCCAGACCTTCGAAACCGGGGCGCTTGACCCGTGTCATCCACAGGTAGCTCAGCGAGGAGACGTCGAAGGTCGGGTTGTTGACCGAGTCGGCGTTGCCGACCAGCTCGAACGCCTCGATGTTGGCCTGCGTGGCGAGCAGGGGATCGCTGAGAAACGTCTTGAGCGGCATGCCTGTCACGCGCGCGCTCCAAGCGACGCCTTCCAGGACCACGGGGACCTTGTCGACAGGCTCCAGGGCGACCGCTTTGCGCAGTCGCTCCTTGCGCGGGTCATCGCTCGGGGCGATCATGGGGCACCTCCTTCGACGGCCAACGCGGCCAGCGAGACCGCGTCTTGAGCGCTGGCGCCGGCGGCGTCTGCGCCCAGTTGCAGCGCCAGGTCCTTGTTCACCGGGCCGCCGCCGATCACGATGGTCACCTTATCGCGAAGGCCTGCTTCGGCGAAGGCCGCGACGGTCTCCTGCATGGCGGGGAAGGCGGTCGTGAGCAGGCACGAGAGGCCGACGACTTTGGCGCCGCTCTCGCGGGCGGCGTCGACGAACCGCTGCGCCGGCACGTCGACGCCCAGGTCCACGACCGTGAATCCGTTGGCCGAGAGCACACTGGCGACGATGTTCTTGCCGATGTCGTGGATGTCCGTGTGCACGGTTCCGAGCACGACGGCGCCGCGCCTGCCCGTGTCCGCCGCCGCCTGGTCGAGCCCCAGCTCCGCGAGCGCGCTCTTGAAGATCTCGGCCGACATGATGAGCTCGGAGAGGAAGAACTCGCCGCTCTCGTACTTGTCGCCGATGGTCTTCATGCCCACTTGCAGGGAGGCGATGATGTCGGCCGAGGTCGCGCCATCTTCTCTGGCGGCGCGGACGGCGCTGAGGACGTCCTCCTCGCGCATCTCGACGAGCGCGCTGGTCAGGGTCTCAGTCAACTGATCCTCCTTGCCTGTGGCGGCGCCGGAAGCGCCGGGGACGGTGGGTGGCGAGGCGTGAGGGCGCGGGCAGCTGTGTCAGGGGGGACGCCGCTCCGCGCCGTTCGCGATGTCGGAGACGTGCCTTTGTCATGCACCGGAGGAGGTGTCGAGGGGGTGCACGGGGTGGAGGGCGAGGACCACGCTCCGTGGAGGGACACGCGGGCCTGTCGACATTTGTCTAGTCATTATATGAAAGATAGATTGAGGGCGGCTCAGGTGTCAAGGTGACCGGGCACTGGCGCGACGCACGTAGTACGCTTGGCCGACCGCTGGAACGAAGGAGAAGAGTTCATGGAATTCGAGAACGTCATCCGCGGACGCCGGAGCATCCGTGCCTACACAATGGAGCCGGTCCCCGCGGAACTCGTGCGCGAGATCCTCGACGAGGCGCGCTGGGCGCCCTCATCGCGCAACACCCAGGCCTGGAGCGTCTGGGTGGTCACGGGAGAGGCGCTCGAGCGCTTCAAGGCCGCGTTCAAGGCGGCGCTCGAGCGCGAGGAGGATGACGCCTCCGACCTGTCGGGGACGCAGACCGGCGACTGGCCGCAGGTGTGCTCGGCGCGCGCGGTGGCCCTCATGAAGAAGCGCGCCGAGACGCTGGAGGCGGCCGGCGAGGCATCGGGTCCGGCCGCCTCGATGGCGCGCATGGCCGACTGTTTCGGCGCGCCCGTGCTTCTCGTGTTCGGCTTCGAGGACTGCCTGGCGCCGGCGTACGCGAGCTACGACACCGCCTCCCTCGTACAGAACGTGTGCCTCGCCGCCCACGACAAGGGGCTCGGCACCTGCATCTCCACGACACTGGTCCGTTATCCGGGGCTGCTGCGCAGCATCCTCCCGAGCTCCAAGGAGAAGCGGATGGTCGCCGCCGTCACACTTGGCTGGCCTGACCCTGAGGCGCCCGCCAACACTTTCGAGCGCTCCCGCGCCGACTTGGACGAGATCGTGACCTGGGTGTCGTGAGCCTGGTCAAACGCATCACCGAGGAGGACCTTCACCGGCGCCGCTGGCAACTGCTCGCGCTGACGTCGGTGGGAGCCTTCATGTGGCCGCTGGACGGGTCGATCGTCAGCGTCGCCCTTCCGGTCATGGGCCCCGAGCTTCACCTCAGCTTCACCGCAGCGGTGTGGGTCTCGGCGGCGTTCCTGCTCACCACAGCGGTCCTCCTCATCCCCGCCGGTCGCCTCGCCGACCAGCACGGCCGGGTGCGCTACTACCTGCTCGGCATCGCCGTGTTCACCGTCGCCTCGGTGCTGTGTGCGGTCAGCATGAACGGCTCCTGGCTCATCGTCTCCCGCATCATCCAGGGTGGCGGCGCGGCGTTCATGGGGGCGACCTCGGCCGCCATCGTGACGGCGGTCTTCCCCCCGACCGAACGCGGTCGGGCCCTTGGCATCAACGTCATGGCCGTGTACATCGGCTTGACCGTCGGGCCACCCCTCGGCGGCTTCATCGTCGACGCGGTCGGCTGGCGCTGGATCTTCCTCATCAACGTGCCTATCGGGATCGTCGTGTTGCTATGGGGTTGGTTCATGCTTCCGCGCAGCGACCGCGTGGCAGGGGCCCTTCGACTCGACGTGGTCGGTTCCGTGCTGCTCGGGGTGTTCCTGGTCTGCCTGCTCGTTCCGCTGACGTTCTCGCCCGAGTGGGGCTGGGCTTCACCGTCTACCATCGGCCTGCTGGCCATCTCGGCGGCGTCGTTCGTCGCTTTCGTGGTCACGGAACGGCGTGTCGAGTCGCCGATCCTCGACCTGGACCTCGTCCTCAAGAACCGCCTGTTCGCTGCAGCGAACATGGCCGCCTTGCTCAACTACATGGCGCTGTACGGCATCGGCCTGCTCACCGCCATCTACCTCGAGCTCGTCCAGGACAGTTCCGCGTCGCTCACCGGATGGCTGCTGCTGAGTATGCCGCTGCTGATGGCCGTGCTCAGCCCGTTCAGCGGTCGTCTGAGCGACCGCATCGGCTCGCGCGTCCTGACCAGCGGCGGGATGGTCGCCATAGCCGCCGGCATGGTGCTGCTCGCGCTTACCCCGGAGACGGCGCCTCTCTGGCGCATCGCCGCCTGCCTCGGCGTGGTAGGGCTCGGAATGGCGGCGTTCAGCGCACCGAACACGTCGGCCATCATGGGCAGCGTGCGCCGCGACCAGCTCAGCCAGGCCAGCGCCTTCCTGAGCACGATGCGGACCTCCGGGCAGGCGCTCAGTGTCGCGCTGCTTGGAGGGATCGCGGCCAGCCAACTGGGCGCCGTTGGCGGCCGTCTGCTGCTCACGCACGGGCACGGTGGAGGCGCGGTAGCTGGGCGCGCCGTGGACGCCTACGCGCAGGGCTATCGCTACGCGATGGCCACCGGCGCCGCGCTCGCGCTGATCGGCGCGCTCATCTCTCTCACGCGGGGCGCGCACACCGCCGCGGCCGCGGGAGCGCCGCAGGCGCACTGAGCCGCGGGCGCTTCGATGCAGCGACGGGAGGCGGTTTCGGCCTCCCGCCGCTGCATCCATGTGGACGGGCCTGCTTTCGCGCCGGTCAGGCCGCGCGCTCGTCCGCAGGGACCGGCTCGAGACCAGGGCCGCCTGGCGCTTCCGGCCCCGCCGGCGCCGGCGCCACGTCCGGCGGCGCGCCCTCGATGCTCAGGTGCGGCAGCCACTCGAGCCAGCTCGGCAGGTACCAGTTCCAGCGGCCGAGCAGCTTCATCGCCGCCGGCACCAGGATCGTGCGGATGAGCGTCGCGTCGAGCAGGACGGCGACCGCGAGCCCGAAGCCCATCTGCTGGAACATCACCAGGTCGCCGGCGGCGAAGCCCGCGAACACGGCGACCATGATCAGCGCGGCGCCGGTGATGATGCCGGCGGTGGCGCCGACGCCCTCGGTCACGGCCAGGGTGTTGTCCCCGGTCCGGTCCCACGCCTCCTTGATGCGGCTGAGCAGGAAGACCTGGTAGTCCATGGAGAGGCCGAACAGCACGGCGAAGAGCAGCAGCGGCACCCACTGTTCCACCACCGGGACCTGCTGGAACCCGAGCACCCCGGCGCCGTAGCCCTTCAGGGACACCAGCGTGATGAGGCCGTAGGCCGCGCCCACGCTGAGCAGGTTCATGATGATCGCCTTGAGCGGGATGACGACCGAGCGGAAGGCCACCAGGAGCAGCACAAAGCTCAGGCTGAGGACGAGCGCCACGACCCATGGGAAGTAGCTGTTCACGATGTTGATGTAGTCGAGGTTGCCCGCGGTCTGGCCGGTCACGTACACGGACGATCCCGAACCGTTGAAGGCCCTCGGGATGAGCGTGCCGCGCAGTTCGCGCACCTTGTCCAGCGCGAGACTCCCGACAGAGTCGCCGTTCACCGGCACGGAGAGCAGCGCGAGGTCACCCGACTTCGCCGTCTGCGTCTGGACCGGTCCGAACGCCGGGTCGGTCGCGAGTTCCTGCGTGAGACGGGCCACGGCCGACTGGACGGCCGGCGTGTTCACCTTGCCGTCGACGACGATCTGCACGGGGCTCACCCCGCCGGCCGAGAACTGCTTCTCGAGCACGGCGAAGCCCTGCTTGCTCTCGAAGCCGTTCGGGAACGTGTTCACGCCCGAGACCCCGGTCTTCATGTCGAGCGCCGGGTAGGCGAGCAGCAGCAGCACGGCCACCCCGGCGGTGAGGGCGATCGCCGGCCGCTTCATGGCCCGGAAGGCGACCCGTGCGATCCAGGAGGTGCGTCCGGCCGCTCTGTTGTCGATGATGCGCCGGCCCAGATACGGCAGCTTGAGGCTGTTGACGCGGTCGCCGAGGATGCTGAGGACCGCGGGCAGCAGCGTCAGCGCCGCCAAGACCGACATGCTGACCACGAGGATGGCGCCGATCGCGAGGCTGGCGAAGATGTTGGTCGGCACGATGAGCAGGCCGAGCAGAGCCAGCACCACGGTCAGGCCGCTGAACAGCACGGCGCGGCTGGCGGTGCCGCCGGTGACGGCGATGGCGTCGAGTTTGTCGCGCCCCCGCGCCCGCTCCTCGCGGAAACGCGAGATGATGAACAGCGAGTAGTCGATGCCCGTCGCCAGGCCCATCATGCTCACCATGTTGATGGCGAACACCGAGACGTCGAAGGTCTGGCCGACCAAGGCCGTGAGACCGACTGCCATGGTGATGGCGAGGAGGCTCAGGAGGATCGGCAGGCCGGCCGCCACCACGGCGCCGAACACGATGAGCAGGATGACCAGCGCGATCGGGACCCCGATGCCCTCGCCCTTGCGCAGGTCGGTCTGCGCCGTTTGACTGAAGTCGCTGTTGATGCTCGCGGTGCCTGTGATGAGCGTGTCGAACCCGCCCTTGCCGTCGGCCGCGTGCACGATCGCGTGGACCTTGTCGATGTTGTTCTCCGCCCGCGTCAGATCGCCGGCCATGACGACCGGGATGATCGCCGTGTGGCCGTCGGCGGAGATGAGCGTCTTGTCGCCGCCCTGGTAGGCGCTCGAGGCGCCGTCGACGACGCCCGGCCCCAGGGCCATGATCTGCTTCTGCAGCCCCAGCACTTCAGCGCGGAAGGCCGGGGCGGACGCGCTCGTCGCCGCGGAGCGCACGATCACGATCTCGTTGGCCTTCTGGGGCATGTTCAGGCGTTGCTGCAGGAGGTCGCGGCCGCGCTGCGAGTCCGGGTTGCCGAGGAAACTGTACTGCGCCGTCAACGTGCCGGGGAGCACGAGCGCGATGATCGCGGCGGCGGCGCCGAGGGCGGCGGCCCAGAGTGCCAGCGTCAACCACGGCCGCCTCGCGGAGCCCCGCGCCAGCGCGGTGGTGGAGAGTCGCATGGTGTTCCTTCCGTGAACGGCCTCCAGCGGAAGCCGGAGTCATTTAGTCCGATACGGAAGTGCCTGCCCGAGGTCGGACGGCTGGAAACGCCTTGCCGTGATGGCCGCTACGCGGGTGGGGCCGGCGGCACGACATACGACGGACGGGCCGGGGCCGCGGATGCGGCCCCGGCCCGTCCGGGTCTCGTTCTGTGATCCCGCCTCAGGCGAGCGGCGGGGGAGGCGGCGGCGAGGTGGCCGGCGGCTCGGCCGGCGGCACATCAGGCGCCTGGGGAGCGTCGGGCACCGCGCCCTGCTCCGGCGCGCCCTGCTCCGGCGCCGCCGTGGGTGCGGCCTCGGCGGGCGTGACCGGCGCCGACGGCGAAGCCTGCTGCGTGACTGGCGCAGACGGCGTCGCAGGCTGGACCGGAGTGGCCGGCGGGCTCGGCGGGGCCGGCGGCGCCGGCGGGGCGGCGAAGGTACCCGCGGCAGGAGCCGCTGCAGAGTAGCCGCCGCCAGCCGGCATCGGCGGCGCTCCGAAGCCGGCGGAGCCGGGGGCTGCGATGCGGTTGTACGTCGCGCTCCCGAAGCCCAGGATCAGGAACATGATCCACGGGAAGATGATGAGCAGGATCGCAAAACCGGTGCCCTGCCCGAAGTTGGCGGCGATGTCCAGGGCGATGAAGACCCAGAGCACGAAGGCACCGATGATCAGAAGGAACCCGAGCAAGGGGATCCAGGAGAACAACGTGCAGCCCAGGATGGCCCAGAAGAAGTACGTGGGGCGGTTCGACATCTTCACGACGTTGTATTCGTTGTAGAAGGGAATGATCGCCGCCCACCCGGGCAGCCCGGCCTTGCTGAGGGTCTTCCACAGGCCGACGATCGTGACGACTGCGAACGCGATCCATATCAAGGCGAAGAAGACGGCGGCCGCGCCTCCTCCGTTGTAGCTGTAGCTATAGTCCATGTTGGTTTCCTCCTCGAGTGCCCTTCTGCCCTCTGGGGCGTAGTGAAGGTGTTCCCTGCCCGATGGAAGCATCCTCCATGCCCGTTGGGACGGGACTGGTACGACCAAATCGGCAGAGCCGGTGGCATACTTGAACCGGGCACCGTGAGCGGGGAAAGGAGTCGGCAATGAGAAGGGCGATGCCGAGGCAGGTCGCGACGGGCGTGTACCAGCTGGGGCTCGGGGCCGTGAACGTGTTCTTCGTCGAGGATGACGACGGCGGACTGTGGCTCATCGACGCGGGTATCGAGGCGGGGGCGGAGCGCATCGGCGCAGGGCTGAGGACTCTGGGGCGCGCACCGCAGGAGCTTCGCGGCGTCGTCGTCACGCACCTGCACGGCGACCATGTCGGCGGTCTCGCCGCCGTGAAGACGCACACGGGCGCGGAGGTCTGGATGCAGGCCGAGGACGCCGCGGCCCTGCGCGAGGGTGTGCGCGGCCGGCCGCTCGAGCCTGGACCGGGCCTGCTGCGGTCGCTGCTCGTCCGCGTGCTGGGCGGCAGGACCGCTACGGGCAGCGGCGACCCCATCGCAGTCGAGCACGACGTCGCGGACGGCGACCTCCTGCCGTTCGGCGCGACCGCCGTCCACACCCCGGGCCACACGGCCGGGCACCTGGCGCTGCTGCTGCCCCGGGACGGCGGCGTGCTCTTCACCGGCGACGCCGCCACGAACTTCCTGCGCCTCGGTTTCGGTCCCATCTACGAGGACGTGGACGAGGGGATGACGAGCCTGCGCCGTCTGGCGGAGCTGTCGTTCGAGACGGCGCTGTTCTCGCACGGGCGCCCGTTGGCCCCGCGGGCCGCCGCGCGCTTCCGCGCTCGCTTCACCCGGGGCTGAGGGCCGGGAGGCCGCCGCGTCCGGCCGGTTCGCGCCTCGCCTCCGGCCCGGCTGCCCCGTCCCGCCGGCCGCCGCCTTGGCCTTTGTGCGGCGGCCGGCAGTGGCGCGCGTGCCGAGGAAGGACGTCGTGGGCGCGACCGGACTCGAAAGACAGGGCCGGGGCTGCGCACGCAGCCCCGGCCCTGCGGAAGTCGGGCTGCGTGGCCCCTCAGCTGAGCGGTGGTGGTACCGGCGGGTTGGTCGGCGCCGAAGGCGCCTCGGGCGTGGCCGGCGGCTCGGGCACCGCCGACTCGGTGGCCTCCGTCGCCTCGGTCTGAGCTGCGTCGGCCTCGGCGGTCTCGGCCTCGGCGGAAGCCTCGGTCACCGTCGTCCGGGCGTCTGAGGCCGCGGCTCCGGCCGGTCCGGTCGCCGGCGGGGGCGGCGTCGGCGGCAGCGCCGCCGTCTGCGCCGTGACCGGCGCGGCGGGAGTCGCGGCCGCGGCCGGCGTCACCGGCGCCTGGGGAGGAGCCGGCGGCGCCGGCGGCGCGGCAGGGACCGCATAGCCACCGCCCGGCGCCGGCGGCGCGGCGATGGCCGGCTCGGCGACCCCACCGGACCCGAGGTACATCACGCTGATGTAGCAGATGGCGTAGGGCACGACGACTGCCTGCACCACGGCATAGAGGATGTTGCGGAAGACGTAGCCGGCGCTCTCCGGGTCGCTTCCGAGGGGGCTCGTGATGAGCTGGGCGATGATCAGCACGGCCCAGATCGCCACCTCGAGCAGGATGATCATGCCGAAGGTCTTCCACCAGCCGACGGACTTGACCATGGCGCGGCTGCGTCCGGCTGCCTCCCCGAAGGTCAGACCTTTGTCGGCGATGAGCGGCAGCACGTAGAGCCACAGCACCGAGATCCAGATGCCGAGGACGAGAGCGATCGGGATACCGATGATGGTGACGGACAAGATCACGAAGCCGATGCCGATGCCGGCCAGCACGAGGGCGAACACCAGGTAGGAGCTGAACTTCCTGAAACCGCTGAAGAGGTCGCCGAAGACCACCGGCCGGTTCTCCTTGGCCGCGCCGATGACCATCTCGAACACGCCGCCGTAGAAGGCGAGCCCGATCGCCGCGACAAGGAACAGCGCGACGATATAGACGACGACGCCGAGCACGATCACGCCCACGCTCAGCCCGGTGATGGTGTCGCTGCCCGAGCTGAGTCCGAACGCCGCGCCACCGATGGCGATGACGATGACGCCTGCGACCAGCACGATCGCGAACATGATGATGCCCACGACGAACGCGGCGAGTATCAACCACAGGACGTCGCGTTTCCACAGCTCGAAGGCCTTTGAAAAGATATCTCCGATGGACATGGCGTGCTCCTCCTCAGGTGCCCTGCACGCCCTCGCGGGCGTTTCGTCGGTGTTCCCCACCCGAGAGGCGCATCCTGCATGCCGGATCCCTCGCCGGGCGCCGAGTTGCCAAGAGGCCGCCGCATCCGGCCGGACTGCGCCGCGGCCGCTCAGTTTGCCCAAGAATCGCTCGTTGACGACGGCCCGGCGCGACGTATCGTGAGGCCACGCGCCCGGAACGGACGCGTGAAGCGACGGAAGTCGGGGGGATGGATCATGAAGGTGCTCATCGTCGGCAGCGGCGGGGTGGGGGAGTCCACGACGGCGATCGCCAAACGGCGCGACCCGGGCGGCGAACTCTTCGAGACGATGGCGCTGAAGCCCGTCAGCGTGCGCGGCAAAGAGGTGCGGCCGCGGGACGTGATCGAGGCCGCCGCGCCCGATCCCAACGAGATCGGCAAGCGGTACGTGGGTCAGACCTGCGCCGGCACCTGGGTCCGCGGGCGCAAGGACGGGTTGGAGCGTCAGGTCTATCTCTATCAGGTGGCCGACAACCAGGAGAGCGTCGCGCTCTACGGCACGCAGGGCGTGGTGGCGCAGACAGCGTTCCCGGGCGTGATCGCGCTGGAGCTCCTCGCTACCGGCAGACTGGCGGGGTACAAGGGCAATCCGGAGGCCGGGGTCTTCCCGGCGCAGGCGTTCACCTGCGACGACTTCGTGGGCCTGCAGAGGGAGTACGGGTTCCCCGGCGGTGCGCTCGAGATGGACTCCGAGTACAAGAGGGCCCGCGACCACGCCGGCTCCGTCGCGCCCGTCCAGGAGAGTGGCGCGTGAGCGGCGCGGGGGGCGCCGCCGCCGGGTCCGGGTCCGATCGCGCATCCTGTCGCCGGTTCGAGGGCAGGGTCGCCCTGGTCACCGGCGGAGCCTCGGGCATCGGGCTGGCGACGGCGGAGCGGCTCCTCGAAGAGGGAGCCGCGGTCGTGATCGCCGACCTGGACGGTGAGACCGGCGAGGCCGCGGCGGTCGCGCTGCGCGACCGCGGGCTCGAGCTTGCGAGCGCCGCGCGCTGCGACGTGACGCGCGGCGATCAGGTGAAGGTGCTCGTGGAGGGAGTGGCCACCCGCTACGAGCGCCTCGACGTGCTCTTCAACAACGCCGGCATCTTCGAGCCCGGCGAGGTGCACGAGGTCGACGAGGAGTCGTGGGACCGCCAGGTCGGCGTCAATCTGCGGGCGGTCTACCTCGTGGCCCACCACGTGGTGCCGGTCATGCTCGCGCAGGGCGGCGGCGCGATCGTCAACAACGCCTCCGTCGCCGCCCTCGTCGGCGACCGCGCCGCGGCCGCCTACTGCGCGAGCAAGGGCGGCGTGGCCCTGCTCACCAAGCAGATGGCGCTCGACTACGCCGCCCGCGGCATCCGCGTCAACGCCATCTGTTGCGGCGAGATCGACACGCCGTTGTTCGAGCGCGAGTCGTGCCAGATCGGCATGACACCCGAATCGTACCGGGAACTGCTGAACGAGGCGCACCCGATCGGCCGCATCGGCCTGCCCTCCGAGGCGGCCGCGGCGGTCGCGTTCCTGGCCAGCGACGACGCGAGCTTCGTCACCGGCGTGTTGCTGCCGGTCGACGGCGGCTACGTGGCGCAGTAGGAGGAAGTATGCGCGGACTGGACGGCAAGGTTGCCCTCGTCACCGGCGGCTCCTCGGGCCTTGGTGAGGCGATCGTCTACCGGCTGGCGGAGGAGGGAGTGACGGTCGCGATCGCCGGTCGCGACCGTCAGAAGACCGAGACGGTCGCCGCGCGCGCGGCGGCGCGAGCGCGCGCACACGCGGGCGAGCACTCGGTGGTCCTGGGAGACGTGAGCTCGGTGGCCGACTGCGATCGCCTCGTGGCCGAGACCGTCGCCTGCCACGGACGTCTCGACATCCTCGTGAACTCTGCCGGCGTCTGGCTCGAGAAGTCCATTCTCGACACCGGTGAGGAGGACTGGGAGTGGTGCGTCGGCGTCTGCCTCAAGGGCGCCTACTTCATGTGCAGGGCGGCGCTGCGGCACATGGTGCCGAGGCGGGCCGGCGTCATCGTCAATCTGGCCAGCGACTCGGGCATCCACGGCGAACCGGGAGCGGCCGTCTACTCGGCCGCCAAGGCCGGGGTCGTGATGATGACGCGCGCCTTGGCCATCGACCACGGCCCGGACGGCATCCGCGTCTGCAGCGTCAGCCCGGCGATCTTCGACACGCCGATGCTGGCGAACGCCATCGCCGCGGCGCCCGACCCGGTCGCATACACGGCCGGCATGGAGGACGTCTACCCGCTCAAGCGCATCGGCCGGCCGGAGGAGCTCGCCGCCGCCGTCGCCTTTCTGGCGAGCGACGACGGCAGCTTCGTCACCGGCCGCACCATGGTCGTCGACGGCGGCGCCACGGCCTGACGCTGACGGGCGTCGTCGGGCTGGGCGACGGCCGCGAAGAGGACTGGAGTGCAGTGACGCCGGCCGTCCGGCCGCTCTGGCCGCGGCGTCAGTCGCCGGACGGCGGGTTGCCGCCGTGGCAGGAGCAGTAGGCGCCGGTGAAGTTCCCGTTCGGGTGGCAGGCGCTGCACGGGAACGACCCGGCGCTGTGCTCGCCTGCCGGCGGGTGGTCGAAGGTCGACGGGACGAACGAGCCGGTCGTGTGGCAGCGGGCGCAGTCGGTGAGGCCGCCGTGCCGGCTGCCGTGGCAGCTGCTGCAGTCCCTGCCGGGCGCGTCGAGCCCGCTCGTGTGGCACTTCTCACAGGAGAAGCTCGCGTGGGGACCGCCGAGCGCCACCGGGTGCCGGAAGTGGTTGGCCCACGACGACGTGGTGTGACAGCGCAGGCAAGCGCCGCGGTCTGGGTGGGGACGAGTGTGGCAGTCTTGGCAGCCGGCCTGCGGGTGCTCGAACGTCGAGGGCTTCCAGTGCGTGGCGACGTGGCAGCGTGCGCAGAGGACCTGCTTGACGGTCTTGTGCTCCTTGGCGTGGCAGCTCACGCAGCCGGCCGGAAAGCCGACCTCCAACGCGCTCGCCTTGGTATGGCACTTCTCGCAGACGATCTTCTGGTGCTGCGGACCCAAAGTCACGGGATGCTTGAAGGTGGACGTCCAGGAGCCGAGCTCGTGGCAATCCGTGCACGGCCCGCGCTGGGCGTGGGGTGCCTTGTGGCAGGTCTGGCAGGCGCCGGAGGCCTGCTTGCCGTCGTGGCAGCGCAGGCAGAACGCCATGCTCGCCGGGTCGATGAAGGGCTTGCCGGGGACGTTCGTGTGCACTACCTGGGAGTGGCAGTCGATGCAGGGTATGCCGTCCTGATGCTGCGTGTGGGAGAAGGTCACAGGCGGGGCTGAGGACGCGGCCGGCGAGGGCGAAGCGCTGGCGGCGGCCGCGCTGACGAGGGTGATCGGGCTGGGGACGCTCCCGCTCGGGTGGCAGTCGCTGGTGGTGCAGGTCGCGTCCGGGATGTGGCGGGTCACGGCGATCGGGGCCTTGACGTCGCCGGTGAAGTGGACCCAGACCTCGCGCAGCGCCGAGCCCTTGGCCTTCACGAACTGCACCGTGCCCGGCTTGATGTGGCAGTGCACGCAGGCCACCTGGTGGTGGGCCGACTTCTCCCAGGTCGCGCCGTAGGGCGCCATCTCGTGGCAGGCGTGCTCGCAGAAGCTGTTGCGCTCGGTGTAGGCGGCCGCGGCCAGGGACGCACCGGCGAAGATCGCGGCGATCACGACGAGCACGATGCCGATGCGGAGTGCGCGCCGGCGTCGCCGCCGGCGCGGCGGACGCTCCGGCTCGCTTCCGTGGCCCGGTTCGGGTCCAGGTTCGGAGCTCATCCGCGGACTTTACTCCGGACGGGCGCGGTTGTCTTCTGGCTCCGGCGGAACCGGCCGGCGGCCGCGGCGACGCAGCCGCCCCGCGGGCTCAGCTCCCTGCGAGCACCTGGTCGATCTCGGCGTCGAGCTCGGCCTTGCGCGCCTCGGGCAGGAGTGACGCGGCGATCGAGTTGCGGGCCAGCTGCGCGAGGTCGGTGCGGCTCAGCCCCAGCGCCCGCTGGACGGCGAGGTAGTTGTCAAGCAGGTAGCCGCCGAAGTAGGCCGGGTCGTCCGAGTTCACCGTCACGACGAGCCCGGCGTCGAGCAGCCTCTTGAGTGGGTGCTGCGAGAGATCGGGCGTCACCTGCAGTCCGAGGTTGCTGAGTGGGCACATGGTGAGGGCGGTACGCAGACCGGCGAGTCGCTGCTGCAGCGAGAGGTCCTCGATCGCGGCCACCCCGTGGTCGATGCGGCGCACCTTGAGCAGGTCGAGGGCATCCGTGATGTACTCGGGCGGGCCCTCCTCGCCGGCGTGGGCGACGGCGACGAAGCCCGCCGCCCGGGCCGCCTCGTACACTTCCGCGAACTCGCCCGGAGGGTGGCCCAGCTCGGCCGAGTCGAGCCCGACTCCCACGATCACGTCCCGGTGGGGCAGCGCCAGCTCGAGCATCTCCATGGCCTCGGCGGCCGGCCGGTCGCGCAGGAAGCACATGATGAGCCGCCAGGTCACGCCGAGCTCCGTCTCACCGTGGCGCAGCGCCCGGGTGATGCCGCCGACGACGTCGCCGAACGGGACGCCCCTGGGCACATGGCTCTGCGGGTCGAAGAACACCTCCACGTGTCTCGCGCCGTCGGCGGCGACCCTGCGCACGTAGGCCGCGGCCAGGTCGTGGAAGTCCTGTTCCTCGACCAGGACGGCCACGCCCTCATAGTAGATGTCGAGGAAGTTCCGGAGGTCGCTGAAGCGGTACCGGGCGCGGCATTCCTCGGCCGTGGAGCACTGCAGGTCGACACCGTTGCGGCGGCCGAGTTCCAGCAGAAGCTCGGGTTCGAGCGTGCCCTCGATGTGCAGGTGCAGCTCCGCCTTGGGCAGCCGCCGGACGAACTCGGCGAGACTCTCGCCCGCCCGCTCGCCGCGGGCGCTGGTATCGGTGACCTCGGGCACGCATCCTCCTCGGGGCTGTGGATTGACGCCCTTGTACCCACTGCGGGCGGTTGTGGCACAGAGTGGCGCCCGAGCCTAGGTCGACGCGACGATGCGAAGGTTGAAGGCCGCGGTCCCGGTCGCACCGATGAGCCGCAACCAGAGAGGCAACCACATCTCCTGCGCACGCGCGGAGGTGATGTCGCCGAGGTCGAGCACCTGCTCCCAGCCGAACCAGTCCTCGAGGAGCTCGTGCTGGACCCAGTCCTTGGCCTGCTGGTCGTTGCCGGACACGAACATCGTCGTCGGTTCGGTCAGCTGGCGCGGGTCGACCATGACCTGCGCGGTCACGGTGTTGAGCGACTTCACGACGCGAGCGTCGGGCAAGGCCGCCTGGACGCGCTCGCCGAGCGAGTCGCTGTTGCAGAACAGCAGTGTGGGCGGCATGCCCTGGGAGAAGTCGAGTGGGTTGGAGACGTCGATGAGGATCTTGCCCGCAAGATCGGCCGCGCCGGCGGCCTCCAACGCCTCCAGGGAGCGGCCGCCGAGAGTCGCGTTCATGACCACTTCGCCGTGGGCAGCGGCAGCGGCGAAGCTCCCCGCCGCCGCCTTGCGGCCGGCCGCTCGCTGTGCCGCCGCGAACTCGTCCGCGGAGGGGACCGTGCCCCGGTCGCCCAGGTCTTTGGTCTTGGCCGGGTCGCGGGAGCTGATCATGACCGCGTGGCCGAGCTCGAGCAGCTTCGTGGCCAGAGTCTGTGCCACGCGGCCCGAACCGATGATGCCGATGTCCATGTCGTCCTCCTTGCGAGTGGCGCTCGGGTCGCCGGAGCCCGCGGCGCCGGTCCCTTGGGCTTCTGTTGCCCGTAGGCTCTGTGTGTCATGCGGGGCGCCGGCTCCGGTAGCAGACCCGGCGCTCCCCCGCCCTCACTCGCGGGTCGCGAACCTCTCACCTTGACGTTCAAGTGTGAGTCGCGTTGCCCCGATAGCACACAAGAGAGTCCGGGAGCGACGACCGATCCAGGCTACAGGCGGGTGGTGCGTGGTGGCACAGGTCGAGATGGACTTCGTCCTCCTCGTGAGTGCACTCGGCCTGGCGGTCGTCGCGGCCGCGTTGCTCGGGCTCTCGACCACGGTCTCATCGCCGCTGCCGTGGCGCTGGCTCGGTCTGTCTGCCGCGAGCATGGCGATCTCATCCACGGCCGATCTGCTCGCGGTGGGGCTCCCGGGCTGGACCGCTACGGGGGTCGTCCACACGGCGTCCTACACGGTCGGCTGCTTGCTGCTCCTCGAGTTCGCGCGACGCTGCTGGGCCGCGGCCGGCGGCAGAAGGGTCGGCCCGTGGGTGGTCGCCGTCCTGGCCGCCCTCTCCGCGTCGGGCCTCCTCGCCGGGGTTGCCGGGTTCGAAGCCGCGGCGAGCTACTTCCTGGGAGTCGTGGGTGGTCTCTGGGCGGCGGCGGGGATGTGGCGGTTCGCCCGCCGCGGCGACAGACAACGGCGCCCTCTCATGGTCGCAGCCGCGAGCCTGATCGGCGTCGTGGTCGTCGAGTTCGGCGTGCCCGCTCCGGCGTCGTTCCCGCCGGCGGAATGGATCAATCGGCCGTGGTTCCACGACGCGTCAGGGTTCCCCGTCCACCTCTTGGCCATGGGCTTCGCCGTGCCGTTCGTGCTCGCCCTCTGGTACCGCTTTCGGACCCTTCTCAAGGAAGAGCATCCGGGACTTCTCGGCCGTAAGGGGCTGCTGGTCGAGGCCGGAGTCGCCCTCACCCTCGCCGTGGTGCTGGCCGGCGGCCTGTATGCGGCGACCCGCGTGGGGCGCCACGCCGACTCCGATGCCAGACAGAGCCTGCTGGGGAGAGCGCAGCTGGTGACCGGGGGGATCAATCCCGACAGGCTCGCCGCCGAGACCGCGACGCCGGCCGACGTCGGTACGAAGGACTACCAGCGGCTGCGCGAGCAGCTCCTGCTCATGACCATGGCGAGCCCGGACGTCCGCCGGCTTTACCTGATGCAGGAGAAGGGCGACGCTATCTTGCTCGCCGTCGACGGGCTCCCAGCCAACGACAGGGCCCACGCCGAGCCCGGGTCTCCTGCCCGGGATGCGTCACCGGCCATGGCTGAGGTGTTTCGAGGCGGCCGGGCGGTCCTCGTCGGTCCGTACTCGGACGAAAGGGGTGTCGAGGCGTCTGCGTTCGTCCCCGTCCGCGAGCCGTACAGCGGGCGGGTGCTCGGCGTGCTGGGGGTCGACGTCGACGCCTCGGAGTGGGCGCCGGACAGTGGCGGAGCAGCGCCTGGTGCCGCTGCTCATCACTCTGCTGCTCGCGCTCATGGTGATCGGGTTCTCCGTCGTGCAGGAGCGCCGTCGCATCGACGCGCTCACGCTTGCCGAGAGCGAGCGGGAGCACCGCTCGGTGCTCGAGAGCATGGGCGACGTCTTCTACCGCTCCGACCGCGAAGGCCGGCTGATCATGGCCAGCCCATCGTTCGCGCGCGTCCTCGGCTACGACTCAGTGGACGATGCCATCGGCATGGACCTCGCGCAGGAGTTCTACAGAGACCCGTCTCAGCGCGTCGCTCTTCTCGAGCGCATCGAGCGCGACGGCTCGGCGAGCGACTTCGAGGTGACCCTCCTGCGACGTGACGGCACGATCGTCGAGGGCGCGGTCACGGCCAACTTCTACCGTGATCCCAGCGGAGAAGTGCAGGGCGTAGAAGGCGTCCTGCGCGATACGACCCAGCGCAAGCGAGCCGAGGCCGCTCTCGTGGAGGCGGAGGAGCGCGCCCGTCACCTGCTGGAGTCGGTCGGCGAAGGCCTCTTCGGCGTCGACCATCGGGGCCAGGTGACCTTCATGAATCCGGTCGCCGAGGAGATGCTCGGCTGGACGGCGGCGGACCTGCACGGGGTCCGGGTCCACGACGCCATCCACTATGCGCTACGAGGACGGCAGCGCCTACCCTCGCGGACAAGTGCCCACAGCAGGGCGCCTACGTTGACGGTCTGGAGTGCCGCGTGGATGGCGAGGTCCTCTGGCGCAAGGACGGCACCTGCTTCCCCGTCGAGTACATCGCCCGGCCGCTCGTGAAGGACGGCGCTCGTCACCGGGGCGATCATCTCCTTTCGCGACGTCACTGAGCGGCGGGCCGCCGAGGAGGCGCTGCGTGAGAGTCGTGAGCGGCTCGACTTGGTGCTGCGCGCGGCGCAGGTCGGCGTCTGGGAGTGGGAGACCGGGTCGGATGTGATCGAGTGGGACGAGACGGTCGCGGCGCTGTACGGCCTGCCGGGCGACGCACACTCTGCGCCGTGGTCAGTGTTCAAGGCGGGCATCCATCCCGATGACGTGGCGTCGGTCGAAGCCGCGGCCACACAGGCGCGCGAGACTGGTGCGTCCCGCGAGGCGGAGTTCCGCGTCATCCGTGACGACGGCTCCGTCGCCTACGTGGCGGCGCGGGCCCAGGTGCGCCGCGACGAGGCGGGCGTGCCGGTCTCACTCAGCGGTGTCACCTGGGACATCAGCGAACGCCGCAGGGCTGAGGAAGACCTGCGCTTCGCGACCTTCGTCGTGGAGCACGCCGCCGACATCGTGTTCTGGATGGACGCACACGGCTCCCTTCTCCACGGCAACCGCACTGCGCTCGAGTCGCTCGGCTACTCGGCGGAAGAGTTCAACGCGCTCACGATCCACGACATCGACGCGCATGTTCCCCTGGAGCACTGGCCGGAGCACATCGCCGAGTTGCGAGATGCGGGCTCTCTGACCTTTGAGTCGCGGCACCTGCACCGGGACGGCAGCATCGTCCCGGTGGAGGTCACGGCCATGTACCTCGAGTTCGACGGTGAGGCCTTCGACGTCTCGTTCTGCCGGGACATCAGCGAAAGGCGCGCAGCTGAGGACGCTCTGCAGAGGGCGAAGGAGCAGACCGACGCCGCCAACCGCGACCTCCAGACCGCCATGACGCGGGCCAACCAGCTCGCCGTTGAAGCCGAGTCGGCCAACGCCGCGAAGAGCGAGTTCCTCGCCAACATGAGCCACGAGATCCGCACGCCGATGAACGGCGTGATCGGGATGACGGCGCTGCTGATGGACACCGACCTCGACGCTGAGCAGCGCGACTACGCGCAGACGGTGCGCAACAGCGCCGACGCGCTGCTCACGATCATCAACGACATCCTCGACTTCTCGAAGATCGAGGCCGGCAAGCTCGAGATGGAGGTGCTGGACTTCGACCTGCGCACCACCGTCGAGGACACCTGCGACCTCCCGGCTCTGCAGGCGCAGGCAAAGGGCCTCGAGCTCGCCGCGCTGGTGCAGGCGGACGTGCCTTCTGCGCTTCGCGGGGACCCGGGGCGGCTGCGCCAGGTGCTCACGAACCTTCTCGGGAACGCGGTGAAGTTCACGGATCACGGCGAGATCGCCGTGACCGTGAGTCTGGTCGAGGAGACCGGTGACGGCGCGACGCTCCGCTTCGCGGTGGCGGACACGGGGATCGGCATCAGCCCCGCGAAGGCGGATGGCCTCTTTGAGGCGTTCGCCCAGGCCGATGCCTCGACGACGCGCCGTTTCGGCGGCACGGGCCTTGGGCTGACGATCTCGAAGCGCCTCGCGGTGTTGATGGGCGGCGAGATCGGCGTGGAGAGCGAACCGGGCTCCGGCTCGACCTTCTGGTTCACCGCGGCGTTCTCGCGCCAGGGCCCGGGCTTGGTCATGGCACTGGACGACATGGACGCCGGACGCACGGTCGGAGCTCGAGTGCTCGCCGTCGACGACAACGAGACCAACCGCAAAGTGGTCTCCGGCATGCTCGAGTCGTGGGAGTGCGAGCATCGTGAGGTGAGCAGTGGGGCGGCGGCGCTGGAGAAGCTGCGCGCGGCTGTCGTCCTGGGGGAGCCCTACGACGTCGCCATCCTGGACATGATGATGCCGGAGATGAACGGCGAGGAGCTCGGGCGCCTGATCAAGGCCGACCCCGCCATTGCCGGCGTGCATCTCATCATGATGACCTCCATGGGGGCCCGCGGCGACGCCGGCCGTCTTGAGGGCCTTGGCTTCGCTGCCTACCTCACGAAGCCGGTGAAGCAGTCTCAGCTCTTCGACTGTCTCATGGTCGTCATGCACCGCGGAGACTCGGCCGAGGCCGGGGTCCGGCGCATCGTCACGCGCCACAGCCTGGCGGAGAGAGAAGCGCAAGGCGCACATCCTGCTGGCCGAGGACAATGCCATCAACCGCAAGGTGGCGCTGAAGACTCTCGAGCGAATGGGATACACAGCTGAGGCGGTGGACGATGGGCTGGCGGCCGTGGAGGCGCTGTCGCGACGACGCTTCGATCTCGTCCTCATGGACGTGCAGATGCCGCTCATGGATGGCGTCACCGCGACCCGGCGGATCCGCGACGCGGCGTCACCGATCCTCGATCATGAGGTGCCCATCGTCGCCCTGACCGCGCACGCCATGGCCGACGACCGCGCCGCCTGTCTGGCGGCCGGCATGAACGACTACCTGTCGAAGCCGATCCAGCCGGACAAGCTCGCCGCCGTGATCGCCCTCTGGATGCGGCGCGAAGAGGGTCCGCCCGATGAAGCCAGTGTCGGTGAGGCGCAGGTCATCAGGCACGAGGCCGCTGCTCCCTGGTCGGTCGTGTTCGACCCGGACGTTCTCCTCGTCCTGCTGGACGGCGACCGCGAGGCCGTCAGTGAGATCCTCGCCGAGTACCTCGTGGACGTGCCGCGTCAGGTCGACCTGCTGAAGGAGGACCTGGCCGGCGGTGATGCGGAAGCCGCCCGCCGTCAGGCGCACACGATCAAAGGCGCGTCGGCGAGCATCGGGGCCGAAGCCGTGTGCGCAGCCGCTCACGACGTCGAACGCGCCGCCTCCGCGGGGGACATGGACGCCTGCCGCGGGCTCGCCGCCCGTCTCGAGGGCGAACTCGAACGGTTGCGGGAAGACCTCTCACGGAAAGTAGGGCGGTCATGAGGGTGCTGATCGCAGAGGACGACATCACCTCTCGCGTGCTCCTCAAGAAGGTGCTCGAGAAGTGGGGCTACGATGTCGCGGTGACGACCAACGGCGCCGACGCCTGGCGGGTGCTGCAGGCAGACGACGCCCCCAGGATCGCCATCCTCGACTGGATGATGCCGGAGATGGACGGGATCGATGTGTGCCGCCGCGTCCGGGCCCTCGACACGCGCCAGCCCCCCTACGTGATCCTCCTCACCGCTCTCGGGGAGAAGGATCACATGATGACCGGCTTCGAAGCGGGCGCGGATGACTACGTCGGCAAGCCCTACGACCCCGCCGAACTGCGCGCGAGGATCGGGGTGGGTCGCCGGCTGGTCGAGCTGAATGAGGAGCTGATCGAGACGCAGACGAGGTTGGAGGTGCAGGCGCATACCGATCCCCTGACGGGCCTGCCCAACCGTCGCGCCATCGTGGAGGCTCTCGACGAGGAACTCCAGCGCTCCGCGCGCGAAGGCACGCGGCTGGCCGTCGGCATGCTCGACATCGACCACTTCAAGCTGGTGAACGACGAGTTCGGGCACGCTGCCGGCGACGACGTGCTGTGTGAGCTGGCGCGCAGGATGGAGTCCACGCTGCGGCCCTGCGACAGCGTCGGGCGCTTCGGCGGCGAGGAGTTTCTCGTCGTCGTGCCGGGAGTCTCATCGGCCGAGTTCAGCGAACTTCTCGAACGCCTTCGCCGTGCCGCCTCCGAAGCGCCGTTCACGGCGTCTGAACGCGATCTCGCCGTCACGGTGAGCCTGGGCGGGGCCGTGTACGCCGGAGGGTCCATGGACGCGCTCATCGCACGCGCCGACGATGCGCTGTACGAAGCGAAGGCGCGTGGCCGGGATCTGGTCGTTCTCGCGGGGACGTAGCGCGGCCGTGGCCGCGGGAAACCGCCGCGCGGCTAGCGCACCTGGTGGCGCATGAGATGCAGCGTCTCGGCGATGGACGCCGCGTCGATCGCCGGTGCGATGCGGCGAGTGGAGAACGCTCGCGTGCGCGTGACGATCGCATCGCGATTCAGCGGGATCAGTTCGGCGCCGAGCCGCGTCAGGTAGCGCTCCGCGTCCTTCGACTTCTGGCCGGGCAGGGCGGCGCCGAGCAGGGGGAGCCTGAGCTCGGCCGCGGTCTCCAGCGCCCAGCGCACCCAGTCATCGTCGGCCGTGCGCGCCCCGTACAGGCAGAGGGCGCTGGTGCAGTGGCGCAGACGCGTCAGCAGGCTGGCGCGGATGATGGCGCCGCGTTCGCTCGCGAAGGGCTCGCCGGTCAGTGCTTGATCGAGGCAGATCCCTCCGCCGGCCAGGAGGCGCGCAGTCTCTGGCCGCGCGCACGCAAGGTCGCCCGCGGCGAAGGTAAGGAACACTCGCTGTCTGGTGCTCTCTCTGCGCACGGAAGCTCCCGCTGGCCTCTTCTGCCCGGTGTGCATCGGCATGTTCGCCGCCGGTCTGCAGGGACCTGTGTTGTCGGCGCTGACGATGCCGGGCGCCGCCGGCACATCGAGATCAGGCGCCGGCATCTCCCGGCAGGCTGACACCGTAGAAGCGGCGCACCGGCTTGAGCAGTGAGACGACGAAGATCAGCAATCCGACGCCGCCGAAGAGGGGCTGCAGCCAGTTGTAGGGGATGATGACGATCTCCACGAGGATCCAGATCATGAGGCCACAGCCGACGACGAACGCCGCGTACCAGGCCCAGTTGCGGCGCAGCCACAGGCCGACGGCCGCGACCAGCGGCAGCACCCCAAGCACGAGCATGAGGATGAGGCCCGGGACGAGGAAGTCAGGGAAGGGCGAGCCGTCGAGCAGAGACGTCGACATCTGCAGGATCGATCCGTCGGGTGCGATGGTGAGCGAGAGCCCGCCGGCGAGTCCACCCAAGCCCTGGATCAGCAGAAGGACGAGCAGGACCCAGGCGGTGACGGGGGGGCGGGGGCGGTCTGCGACGGGCACGGGCTGCTCCTTCTCGAGACGGTCGCGCGCGGACACTTTACCCCGTCGCGCACGCTCGTGCACGACCAGGGAGTTTCGGTGGCGGAGACGCTCAATACCCGGTAAAGTGTCACCCGAAGACGCTTGTGACATGAGACACAACCAAAGGAGCTACATGGGGATCGTGCGTGCACACGCCGGCAGGCGGGGAGTCTCCACTCCCATCCTGATGGCCACTACCGCTCTGCTGATCATGCTGGCGGTCATCGCCGTGAGCGCATCGATCGGCGCCCAGAACGCCCAGGCGCTGCCCACGTTCGACACCGCCGTGAACGGGGTTGGGCCGTGCAGCAGTTGCCACAGCTACTCGTTCAATGACGCCTTCCACAACAAGACAACCCACAAAGCTCAGGCCTGCGGTACGTGCCACACGCTCAGCACGGCGACCCCGCCCCTGCCGAGCGCGTGCGTGAGTTGCCACGGTGCCACGGCCACCATCATCGCCGCCCAGACTCTGCACGGGACCGCGGGCTGCGGGACGACGAATGGCTGCCACGGCTATGCGTCGCCGACTCCGACCCCGAGCGCGACCGCGACGCCGACCCCGACGCCGACAGCGACGGCGACTGTCATCGCTACGAAGGTCACGCTGAAGGTGACGCCGAAGACGATCAGGCTTCGTAAGACCGTCAAGGCCTCGGGTGTAGCTACGCCTGCGACCACGGTGGCAGGCAAGAAGGTCACCGTCAGGGTCGACCGCAAGAAGGGCGCGAAGTGGGTCAAGGTCAAGACGGCCCGCGTCACCGGGAAGGCCACCGGGGCCTACGCCTGGAAGTACAAGCCCGGCAAGAAAGGCACCTACCGCATGACCGCGTCCATCGCGAAGACCGCGACGTCCAAGGCCTCCAAGTCGAGGGCGATGACGTTCAAGGTGAAGTGAAGCTTCTTCCGGCCGCGCAGGCCGGAGGGTGAAAGCGCCGAGGGCGGGCCGTCCTGGAGGACGGCCCGCCCTCGGCCGTTTCGGGGAGCGTCGCGCATGCGACGCTCCCTAGAGCTCGACGTCCTCGGGCCGCTCGCGTTGGTCGGCGAACCACTCGCGCTCGGCGAAGTCGCCGTCGGTGATGTCGGGCAGCGTCTGCTTGAGGTACTTGCCCTGCGCCTCGGCGGCCACGGAGCCGTCGGCGAGGACGATCTCTCCCGAGCCCTCGAAGAGCCGGCTCGTGTCGCGGGTGATGCGCGCGACGCAGCGGATCTCCTCGCCCAGGGGCAGCGGACGGCGAAAGCGCACGCTGAACTCGACGGTGACGCCCCAGGTGTCGGGCTGATCGAGGAGGATGGCGCGCCCGATCGTCTCGTCGAGGATGGCCGAACTCACGCCGCCGTGCAGCCGTCCCGGGTAGCTCTGGTGCTCCTCGCGCGGAGTGAAGATGCCGAGGAGTTCGGCGCCGGACTTGAGAGACGCGAGTCTGGGGTCGGCGCCGGCGGCCGCGGGCTCGTCCGGCGCCAGCTCGTAGTAGCGCGCGTGGAGGCCGAAGGGATTGTCGCGACCGCAGACCAGGCACATGCGGCTGATGTTCTGGGCGCGCTGGACCTTGCGGGTCGGACGGGACGTGCGGACTCCTTCGGGGCTGCGCTGCGGACCACCTCACATCATATGCGACCGTCGGGACCGGCAGCTCGCCGTGGAGTCTACGGCGCGCTTGACCGCAGGGCGGCGGCGGGGAAGGCTGTAGAGAACGTCACGCCGAGTGTGGAGGCTGGGTCGCGTGCGGATCCTGGTCGTGGAAGATGCCGAGAAGCTGGCCCAGGCCCTCAAGACGGGGCTTGAGGCCGAGGGCTACGCCGTGGACGTGCTCTACGACGGGGGCGCCGCGCGCCGCCGCTTCGCGGCCCGGCGCGGCGCCCCCGACTCCGGAGGCTCCGCCGGGCAGCTGCCCTACGACCTCGTGATCCTCGACGTGATGCTGCCCGTGGTCGACGGGTTCACGCTCTGCAAGGAGCTGCGCCAGCAGGGTCTGACCCTGCCGGTGCTGATGCTGACGGCGCGGGACGCGACGGCCGACAAGGTGACCGGCCTCGACGCCGGCGCCGACGACTACCTGGTGAAGCCGTTCGCCTTCGAGGAACTGCTGGCGCGCATCCGCACGCTGCTGCGCCGGCCGCGCCGGGCGCTGCCGCCGGTCCTGACGATGGGCACGCTCACCCTGGACCCCGCGGCGCGGGTGGCCAGGTACGGTGGCGAGCCGCTCGTTCTGAGCCCGAAGGAGTTCAGCCTGCTGCGCCTCTTCCTGTTGCACCCGGGCGAGGTCCTGAGCCGCGACTGGATCCTCGATCACGCCTGGGACGACGAGTTCGATTCCTTCTCCAACATCGTCGACGTCTACGCCGGCCGGCTGCGGCGCAAGCTCGACCGGCCGGGCGGCGGCGTGCGGCTCGAGACCGTGCGCGGAGTCGGGTACGTGCTGCGTGCCGACGAGACGGACGGCGGACAAGCGGACGGCGAGGGCGACACGGGCCGGCCGCGTGACTGAGCCCGGACGCCCGGACGTCTTCGTACGCGCCCGTCGCCGGCTCGCGCTGCTGTTCGCGGCGCTGGTCGTCGTACTGGTCGTCGTCTCGAGCGTCTTCATGTACCTCACCGTGCGCGCCGACATCCGGACGGCGGCGTCCGGCGCCTACCGGGACACGGAATCGGAGCAGGCGTTCGTCTCCCGCTCGCTGGGGTCGCTGCGCTGGCAGCTGGTCGTGGTGGATGCGGTCATCGTGGTCGTGGTGGGGGCCGGGGGTCTGCTGTACGCGCGCCGGACGCTGAGCCCCATCCGGGAGAGTGTGGCGGCGCAGAAGCGCTTCGTGGCCGACGCCTCGCACGACCTGCGCACGCCGCTGGCGATCATGAAGGCCGAGTTCGAGGTGGCGCTCCGGGGGGCGGACCTCGACGCGGCGACCCGGCCGGTGCTGGCGAGCGGGCTCGAGGAGGTCGACAGGATGTCGGGGATGGTCGAGGACCTGCTGACGCTCTCCCGGATCGACGCCCATCAGGAGCCCCTGGCACGTGAGCCGATCGACCTGGTCGCGCTGGCGCGCCAGACCGCGGACGAGCTGGGCGCGCTGGCCGCGACCACCGGCGTGACGCTCCGGGCCGAGGCCGCCGGCGTGGCGCCCGCCGTCGGCGACGAGGGCCACGTGCGCCGCGCCCTGCGCAACGTGCTGCGCAACGCGGTGGAGCACTCTCCGGCAGGAGCGACCGTGGAGATCGCGGTACTGCGCGTCGTTGCCGGCTCACAGGTGGTGGTGACGGACCACGGTGAGGGCATGCCGCCCGAGGTGCTCGAGCACGTGTTCGACCGTTTCTACCGCGGCGACGAGGCACGCTCGCGCGCACGAGGGGGTTCGGGACTCGGGCTCGCCATCGCGCACTGGGCGCTGCGCGGGATGGGCGGCGACCTGACGGTGGCGAGCGAGGTCGGCGCCGGCACCCGCGTGACGCTCACCTTGCCGGCGACCTGAACCGCGGCGGGCGGCGGGCCGCCGCCGGTCACGGCTGCTGGTCCGGCACCGGCGCCGCGGCAGCTGCCGGTCGCCGCGGCAGCCGAGACGCCGGCTCCCCCCAACGACGATGGACGGCCGGCCGCACTCCCTTGGCGGAGTCCGGCCGGCCTTGTGCCGCGGTGCGTCTGCTGCCCCCGGGGGCCTCAGGCCGGCACCGCCTCCACGCCGCGGAGCACGATGGGAAAGCCCCGCGAGGCGTGGATGTCGCCGCGGCCGTCCACGATGAACCCGTGGTAGCCGGTGATCAGCGACAGGCGCTCGAGCAGGTCGCCGCCGGACGCGTACAGGGCGGTCGCGAGCGCGTCGGCGAACGCCAGGTCGTGCCCGATCACCGTGGCCGAGAGAAGCGCAGTCGTGGGGCCGCCGCTGCGCGGATCGACCAGATGCGCGCCGCGCTGGTACGAGCCGGAGGTGGCCACGGCGCCCGCTGCGGCCAGATCGGCCGTGAGGAGGATCCGCTGCATCGAGAGCGGATTCTCGATCGCGATGCGCCAGGGCTGGCCGGGGGCAGGCTGTCCGAACGCGGCGATGTCGCCTCCGGCGTTGATCATCGCCGCCGGCGCCCCGGCCGTCTTCAGTTCGTCGAGGGCGCGCTCGACCGCCCAGCCCTTGACGAGCCCCGTCGGGTCGACGCCGCCCGGCATCGCCCACGGGTCGAACCAGCCGTCCGACGCGACCCGCACGCGGCGGCAGAGCTCCAGCACCTCGGCGACTTCGGGCGGCGTGTCCTCGAGCCGGATCTCACCCCGGCGCAGCCGGCTTACCGGGCTCCCTGGCTTCCAGGTGCTGAACACGTCGTCGACCCACTGCAGCTTGGCCCGGGCGCGCTCCACTCCTTCAGCGATGAGCTCGCGCTGGGCTTGCACCTCGCCGCGCTCAGTCGTCGTGCTCCTGTCCTCCCGGAGACTGAACGAGACCACCGTTCCCATTACCTGCTGCTGCCAGTTGCGCATTTGCCCCTCCCTTCAGTTGGCTGAGCGCGGCCTGCAGGGATGAACCGAAGGCACGGCTCGTGTACGTGGCGCCGGAGACGCCGTGGATGGGGCCGCCGTTGGAGGCCATGACCTGCTGCTCCAGCTGCGGGATGACGTTGTTCGAGATCTGCTGGCTCTGCGGCCCGTGGAGATTCATCTGGGCCATGCCGACGCTCACGATCTTGCCGTTCGCGGCGGTGACCTTGACCTGGATGTCGCCGAGGCCGCCGCTGAGCTGCTGCACGCTGCCGACGACCGTCTGGGCGCCGGAGACGTTGGCGTTGCCGGTGGTGAGAGCGGCGGTGGACGCCGCCGTGGTGACGCCGCCGGCGACGCCGTGCGGCTTGAAGCTGATCACGGCGGCCAGACCGGCGGCGGTGGCGGCGATGACGATTGCTGAACGCTTCATGACTCCTCCCGTGGTCGGGTCTGGTCGCGGACGCCTAGAAGGCGAAGTCCTCGTGGTGGATGCGCTCGCCGCGGACGCCCAGGTTGCGGGCGGCGGCGATGACGCCCTGCATGAAGCCGTTGGGGCCGCAGACGTACAGGTCCCGGTCGGCGATGTCGGGGACGAGCCCGGCCAGGCCTTGCTCGTCGAGACGCGCGTGCGAGCGCGGCCCTATGACCTCGTGGAGTTGCCCGCCGCGCTCGCCCACCAGGTGGGCCAGCTCGTCGCGCAGGACCAGGTCGCGCCGGCTGGCGCCGCGCAGGATCGCGACGACGTCGACGTGACGCGGCAGGTCCTCGAGCAGCGCCCTGACGGGCGTGACCCCGACGCCGGCCGCGACGAGCACGACCTGGTCGGTGTGCCGCGCACGATGCGTGAAGGCTCCGTAGGGGCCTTCGATGGCCACGCGCGTCCCGGGCGCGATGGCCGCCAACGAACTGCTGTGGTCGCCGAGGTCCTTGACGGTGATCCGCATCCGGCTGGTGGTCGGCACGGCCGACAGCGAGTACGGGTGCGCCTGCCACCACATGCCGCGCTTCATGAAGCGCCAGTGCAGGAACTGGCCGCCGGAGGCCTCCAGCTTGTGCAGGTTCCGGCCTGTCATGGTCACCGAGACCACGCCCGGCGCCTCCTGCTCGACGCTGTGGACCGTCACCCTGTGCTGGAGGCTGCGCGCGATCGGCAGGCCCCAGCGATAGACGATGACGGCGCCGGCGGTCGCGAACCAGAGCGTCAGCCACCAGGCCATCGCCAGCGGGTGACCCATGAAGGGCGCGCCGGTCAGGACCTGATGCGGGATCGAAAGCGCGACTGCCAGGTAGGTGTACAGGTGGACCGCCCACCAGGTCTCGTACTTCATGTGGCGACGCACGTACCGGTAGGACGTGAACGCGGCCAGGAAGAGCAGGCCGAGGCCGGCGACGGCGAGCATCATGCCCGGGAACGTCGTGGCCAGGATGATGAGCTCGTGCCACGGGCCGGCGGACACCTGGGCGGCGTAGCCCAGGACGACGGCGACCACGTGCACACTGATGAGGCCGAGGATCGCCGGTCCCAGTCGACGGTGCAGCTTGACGAGGCGGTCCTGGCCGATAGCCCGTTCGACCGCTGGTATTCTCGCGATCAGGAGCAGCGTGACGAGCAGCAGGTACGTGCCCGACATGGCGGTGACGCGGCCGACGGCCGTGAGCGCACCGCCGGGGCCGGCGAGTGACGACAGTGACGTCACGGGCACGACGAGCGCCACGCTGACGAACATGCCGACCGCGGCGAGGACGCCGAGCACCTTGGCCAGGAACCTGTTGGACCTGGCCGTCGCCCCGGCGGGGCGCGCGAGCGTCCACGGGCGCGTCCGCGCCCGGTCGCGCTCGCGCGCCTCCCACCGGGCGGCGTCACTCGCCGGCAGCCCGGCGCCTTCCCATTCTGCTTCCATGTCGTGCTCCTTGTGCGCCGTGGGGGACGGCGCGGTCGGGGACTATCCACCCATCTGAGGTGGGGTGTCTCCGCCAGTGCATGAACGGGAGATGAACGTCGCCCGGGCCGGCCCGGTCGGGCCCGGTCGTCAGCCGCGCCAGGTGGCCGTGTACTCGATGCCCGGGCCCGGCAACGAGAGGCCCGGGTCCTCGACGATCCAGCGGCCGTCGCGGCCGGACTCGCGCGCCACAAGATCGAAGTGGCACATGGCGATGCCGAGGTCGACGCGCTGCAGGTCGGCGATGCGCAGCAGCTTGAACCACGGGCTGCCCTTGCCGTAGCCCTTCGTGCGTTCGAGGTAGAAGTGCCAGTCGCCGCCGCGACGGACGATGCGCCAGGGCTGCTTGTTGGTCGCGGAGGGGCCCATGCGTACGGCCTCGAGCGCCGGGGCGTAGCCGTCCGTGCCCTGGCGGCCGAGCGGCACGCCCCACTCGTCGCCGAAGAAGAGCTCGTCGGGCGGGTAGCGCCGCGTGCCCTCCTCGCGCTCGCGGATGCGCTCCGTGCCGTCGTCTCCCGGGTAGCCGACGGAGACGACGGCGGGGATCGTCTCGTCGCGGTCGACGCCGCCGAAGCGGGACGTGAAGGTGCTGCGCGTGAAGGTCCCACCCAGCCAGCAGGTGCCCAGCCCGAGCTCGGTGGCGCGCAGGACGAGCCCTTCGAGGAGATAGCCGTAGTCCTCGAGGTCGCGTGACCCCTTGCGCACGGCGCCGACGAGGAACCCCCTGGCGCCCTTGATGAAGCCGTAGGTCCCGAGACGCTTGAGAGCGCCCTCGTCGTCCGACGAGGCGGCGATGAGGCCGAAGCGCACCGCCGAACCGAGCGGTCCCGCCGTCTTCGCCGCCATGAACGTCGCGAGCGCATCGCGGTCCCCCGCGGCGATCGGCCGTTCGAGGTAAGCGCGGCACGAGTAGCGCCGGTCGATGAGTGCGCGCACGTCCATCGCCGACGATACTGCCACAGCGCGTGCACCGTGCGCAGCCCCGCGTACCGCGCCGAGGGAAGTCGATGTTGACGCGCGCGTCGTGGCGGGCCAGCATTGCTCATGGTCGAGACACCGGGGCTCATGCGGCAACGAGGCGTGGCCTTGGTGTTTCCCTATTTCCGCACCAGGGCGAGGACCGAGGTCCTGTTCCCGCCCCTCGGCCTCGCACTGCTCAGCGCCCACCTCAAGCGTGCCGGCGTCGAGGCGCGGGTCTTCGACGGCACGTTCAGTTCGCTCGACGCGCTCCTCGACGACCTGGTCGCCTGGCAGCCGGCGGTCGTCGGCATCTCGGCCATGGTAAGCCTCACCGGCAACGCGGTCCGCCTCGCCGCCGCGGTGCGTGAACGGTTGCCCGACGCCTTGCTGGTGGCCGGCGGCCCGCTGCCGACCGTCTTCCCGGGGCGCTTCCTTCCCCATGTCGACGTCGTGTTCCGCGGCGAAGCCGACCTGAGCTTCCCCGCATTCTGCCGCGAGTACCTGGAGCGCGGGGCGACGCCGGTCACGGCCGGCGATCTGCCGCTCGAAGACTATGCCGGCCTCGTCACGGATCGGCGCGGCTCTCGGGTCGACAATCCGCCGGTGCATCACACGCAGGAGCAGATCGCCGGCTTTCCCCTGCCGGACCGCGGCGACTTCGACCACCGCGCCTACCAGCGGGAGTGGGCGCGCACCGGCCATCGGCCGACGACGCTCCTCGCGACGCTCGGCTGTCCCTTCGGGTGCGAGTTCTGCTCCAAGCCCGTCTTCGGTCGCGAGGTACGCCTGCGCCCGCTGGACGCCGTGTTCGCCGAGATCGACGAGATCGTCCACTTCGGGTACGACGGCTTGTGGATCGCCGACGACACGTTCACGCTGCGGCGCGACTACTTGGAGGAGTTCTGCCGGCGGATGACGCCCCTCGGACTCACGTGGAGCTGCCTCTCACGCGTCAGCGGGATCGACCATTCGACGGCGCGGCTCATGCGAGCCTCCGGGTGCCGGAGGGTCTACCTGGGTCTCGAGTCGGGCAGCCAGGCGACCTTGGACCTGATGCAGAAGGAGACCACGGTGGAGCAGGGGGTGCGGGCGGCGACGGTGTATCGGGAGGCGGGCATCGAGGTCGCCGCCTTCTTCATCGTCGGCTATCCGGGCGAGACCGCGGCCGACATCGAGCAGACCTTGGCCTTCGCGCTCGACCTGCCGCTCGCGGAGATCTCCTTCAACGTGCCCATGCCCCTCCCGGGGTCGCGGCTGTGGGAGCGTCTGGGTGGTGACGACGAGGGCCGCGACTGGACGCACGAGAACGAGGTCACCTTCGTCTTCGGTTCCGACATCGACGAGAGCTGGCTGCGGCGCCGCATCGACGAGACGATGACGGCGTTCGCTGCCAAGCAGACGACCGCCGCCTGAGGCGAGCGGCGGCCGGCGACCGCGGCGCCGGTCGCGGGCCGCGGGTCCGGCGCCCTCCGGAGTGGCCGGTCCCGAACCGGGATCGGCTCCGTCGGCCCGGCCGTCAGCGCAGGCGCCGGAAGAGCGCTTCGACCGGCGCCTGCGTGAGCCGGAGGGCGGCGGGGCCGAAGCGCCCCAGCCGCCGGCGCAGCACGAACTGTCCTTTGCCGGCGAGGATGGCGAAGCGCATCTTGGCCGCCGAGAACTCGCCCTCGTAGGTCAGCTGCTGGTTCATGAGCGGGCTGCCGTCGGGCCGCGACTCGCCCGTCACGCGGCTCTTCATCCGCTCTCCCAGGGGGGTCCCCGGCAGCGGGTATGGCATCGAGAGGCCGATGTAGTCGAGCGGCAGGGATGCGGCGAAGCGGAGGGTCTCGAGCACCGTCTCGTCGGTCTCGCCCGGGTAACACAGGATGAAGAACGCGCCGACTTCGAGGCCGGCCGCGTGAGCGGCCCAGACGGCCTTGCGGGCCTGGGCCGCGGTGATGCCTTTGCGCATCATGCGCAGGACCTCGTCGCTGCCGGACTCGATGCCGAAGAAGACGGTCCGGCAGCCCGCGCTGCGCATCGTCTCGGCGGTCGCCCGGTCGATGCCGTCCACCCGGGCGAGGCACTCCCAGGCGAAGCGCAGCCCGCGTCGCTCGATCTCGGCGCAGACGGCGGCAACGCGCTCGCGGCGCAGGGTGAAGACGTCGTCGGCGAAGGCGATGCGGTCGTAGCCCAGCGCGAGCGCCTCCTCGACCTCGTCGACGACGCTTGACGGTGAACGCTCGCGGTAGGAGGCGCCGAAGACGACGTTACTGCAGAACTCGCAGGCGAACGGGCAGCCGCGGCTGCTCATCACCGTAGTGACGGCGTAGCCGTAGCGCCGCCGCCCGTGCTTGACGTAGGCGGCGTTGGGCAGCAGGTCGCGAGCGGGGAAGGGGAGGGCGTCGAGATCGGCGGCGAGCGGTCGCTCCGGAGCCGCGCCGGCTGCGCCGCCCGTACTCCGGGCTACCACGCCGGGCACGGCGTCCAGGTCCGCTCCTGCTGCGCGCGCGGCGAGGGCCTCGACCATCGTCTGTTCGCCCTCGCCGCGCACGACCACGTCGAAGTCGGCGAGGAACGACTCCGGCTCGCAGGTCGGCAGGGGGCCGCCGGCGATGAGCAGGTCGCACCTGCCGCGCAGTCGCCGCGCGAACCACAGGGCGTCCTCGCGCATGGTCGCCATGCAGTACACGCCGGCGACGTCCGCCCGGGCCGCGAGGGCCAGCTCCCACGCCCGCTCGCGGCTCAGGAACGTGCAGTCGAGGAGCCTCACCTCGTGACCGGCCCGGCGCAGGCTCGCCGCCACGTACGCCGGCCCGAGCGGCGGAAAGCGGAACCGCGAGCGGTCGAGCGAGCGACGGAAGAACGGATAGACGAGGAGCACCGAGCTCACCGCCGGACCTCGCGGCGTGCGACGTGCAGCGTGTACGTGAACGTCGGCGGGCCGGGCCGCAGGGTGTAGCCGAACCCGGCCCACGCGAGCCGGCCCTTGGCGACCTCGCGGCCACGGTAGAGGCGCACGCCGGGCGCATCCGGGTCTGGACCGCTCTCGAGAGTGAATGAGACGCCGCTCTCCTCGGCGACGAACGAGGCCGTGGCGGCGCCGACCTGGTTCCAGGCGCCGATGCCCGTCCCTTGCAGGTCGGCCCCGTCGCTGTCCCGGTAGTGGTCGAACACGTCGGCCCCGAGCTCGTTCATCAGCACGACCTCGGTCACGGCGTCGGGCAGGCGGCTCAGATCGGCGCTGACCACGACCTCGCCGGGGCGATCGCCGGCCCGATAGGTGACGGGCACGACTGCGACCGGGGCGGTCGGCTCGAACCGCGTGCGCACGTGCAGCAGCCAGCGGATCCCGTTGGACGCGGCCAGCAGCGGACGACGAAGCAGCGGAGCGCGCCGGTAGAGAAGGGCGAATGCCTCGCGCGCCTCATCGAGCGGCCTGTGGAAGAAGCTGCGGTGGCGGCGCCCGCCGAGCCGTTCGACGCGGTCCATCGCGTAGGTCATCGTGATCGCGCGCGGGGTCCCGGGATGGACGACGGCCTCACCACTGCCGGGGAACACCGCCCGCGGTCCGCGTTTGAGGATCGGGACGCCGAAGCCGACGCCCTCGCTGCTGAGCTCCCGCCCCTCGTCGAGCAGCAGGAGCCCCTTCTGCAATCCGCTCGTGGGGTACGGCCCGACGGCGCCGTGATCAGGCTGCTCTCCCGCGCCGGCCGTCTCCGCCAGCGCCAGCGCGAGGCCGTCGCCCAGCTCGAAGACGGTCCTCACGGCAGGACATCCTGCACGGGATCGGCCGCACCTGCCGGCGCGGCGCCCGCCGAGCCGGCACCCACGCGCCTGGCCTGCGGCAGCCCGGGGCCCGGCGAGGAGGACTTCGCGGCCGCCTCGGCCGCGCCGGACCCCGCTGTTTCGGCTCCCGGCTTACGCAGACAGGCGACGACGATCCACCAGCCGACGACCTGCCACACGATGACCAGGGCCGCTCTCACGGCCGTCGTGACGTCGCCGTGAGCCCCGGCGAACGCCAGCGCCTCGTCCGCGGCTGCGGGGAACAACCGCCACAGCAGTCGCAGCGGCGAGGCGTCGGCCGCGACGAAGGCGAGCGGGACGACCCATAGTGCGGTGAAGAGCCGCCGGTCCAGCCGGTCGAGCGCGGCCAGTACGAGCACCGGCGCCAGCACGACGATCACGTTCGGTTCGGCCAGCCAGGTGCGGAAGAGGAAGAACACGAGCGTCAGCGCCGCGCCGACGGCAAGAAGGCCGGCGGGCTCGCGTGACCTGCCGCGCGCGACGAGCGCGGCGACGAGGAGCGCGGGCGCCCAGAGCAGGCCCAGAAGCCACCAGTGGCCGCCCAAGGCGAGCGACTCGGTCCAGAGGCGCGCGACCGCCGTGAGGGACATCGCTCCGATCATGGACAGCTGTGCGTTAGCCATGTGGGCCGGAGAGGCGTCCCATCCGAGGACGAGGAAGGGCAGGACGTAGAAGACGAAGGCGCCGACGGCGAAGACGGACGCATAGCGCGCCGCGCGGAGCAAGGAGGGCGCGCCGACGAAGAGGAGCACGGCGAGCAGCATCGGGGCCGCCGTCGGTTTGACGCAGACGGCCAGCGCCAGCGTCACGGCGGAGAGGTCGCGCCGGCCGGAGGCCGCCAGCAGGAGGGCGGCCAGGGAGAGAAGCGCGACCACGGCGTCGATCTGGCCCCAGACGGCGCCCACGTAGAGCAGAAAGGGATTGAAGAGGAGCGCCAGCCAGGCGCGGCGCACGACGGAGGGCGCGGCGCCGAGGTTCTGGAGCGCCGCGCCGGCTAGGTAAGCGAGCCCGACGTCGGCCGCGATCACCGGCAGCCGGATCGCCGCCGCGTACAGGTGGAGGTCGGGCACGAGCGCGTAGGTCACCCGGTAGATGCCGCCGAGCAGCAACGGCCACGGCGGCGGATAGCCGATCGCGAGGCGCCCCTGGAACACCGCGTCGTGGAACACGGCGCTGAGGTCGAGCGGCGCGTAGGGACTGTGGCCGGTCGCGACGAGGTACCCGGTCGCCTGGAAGAGTCGCATGTCGTGCGCGTGATCGAACGCCAGCAGCGCTAGGGCGATCTGGAGGAGGACGCCGAGCGCCAGCAGCCGCCGGTCCGGTGTCCGCGGCCACGCCCAGGCGCCGCTCGCCCAGGGCGAGCTGCGGGCCACACCGCCGCGGCTGCCGCCGCCGGCGCCGCGCCTGCTCAGCGCAGCCGGCTCCTCAGCGCTCACAGGAACCCGCGGAGGTGCTGCGCGGCCGCGTTCGCGAGACGCAGTTCCACAGGGAAGCCGAAAGCCCGGTGACGCCAGCGCACCCGGGCCGCCGCGCACATCGCGCCGTAGGCGGTCTTGAAGGCGGCGCCGTGCTCGTCGATCCGGGAGCGCGGGTAGAAGGCCCAGCGGGTCACCGCCGAGATCGAGCGCAGCTTCTTCACATACTCGGGGGTGTGCCACGGCGGCAGGAAGTGGAACACCTCGATCCGGCCCCACTCCTCCAGCGACGCCGGTGGCGTGAACTCAGGCGGCAGCTCGTCGAGCAGCGGGCTGGGGAAGGGCGTGTAGAGGAAGATCCCGTAGTGCTGCGTGCGCGGGTTGGCGCGCCCCATCGCATCCATGAGGTCGAACGTCTTCTCCATGTCCGCGTAGGTCTCGCCGGGAAGCCCGCTCAGCCACGAGACGAAGGGGTCGATGCTCGGCGCCCAGCGGCGGAGGCTGGCCACGGCCGCGAGGATCTCGTCGGCGGAGACGTCCTTGCAGACGAAGTCCTGCATGCGCGCCGAGCCGCTCTCGCCGCCGAAGTCGAGCTCCATGCAGCCGGCGCGCTCGACGAGGCGCAGGAACTCCGCGTCGTAGCGGGCGAGGTAGTCGAACCGGCAGTTGGCGCGCCAGCGGAACTTGAGGCCGCGGCTGAGGATGAGCTCGCAGATGGCCTCCACCCGTTTGCGGTCGACGAAGAGATTGTCGTCGACCGGATCGAGGATCTTCGCCTGCGGAAAGCGGCGCAGCAGCCACTCCATCTCGTCGACCACGCGCTCCGGGCTCTTGCCGCGCCAGCGCCGCTTGTTGAAGGCGGTGTTGTAGCAGAACCCGCAGCGGTTCGGGCAGCCGCGACTGGTCTGCAGGTGGACGCGGCCGGCCTGGAGCGTCGGATAGAGCTGCAGAGGCAGGAGCTCGTAGGGCAGCCCCAGCGGGATTTCGTCGAGGTCGACGAGCGCGGCGTCCGCGGTGGAGCGCACGACGTCGGCGCCGGCGGCGCCTCCTTCCCTGTAGGTGATGCCGGCGACGGCGTCGAGTGGCTCGCCGGCCGCGAGTGCATCGGCCAGCGGTCCGACGACGAGTTCGGCCTCGCCGCGGACGACGACGTCGACACGCGCGTCCGCGGCCGTCTGCTCGGGCAGCAGGGTCGGGTGCACACCCCCCCAGACGATGGGCGTGCCCGGCAGCTCCGCTCTGACTCGCCCTGCGAACTCGAGGCCGTAGCGGATCTGAGGACCACTCATGGCGGTGATGCCGACGAACACGGGGTCGCCGAGGGGCAGGGTGCGGAAGTCGCCGAGGCGCAGGTCGGCGATGCGCGGGCGGTAGCCGGCGCGGCGCAGCGCGGACGCCACGTGGAGCAGTTGGAGCGGCACCTGGGGATCGGGCGCGCGCTGCCGGCCCGGGAAGACGAGTAGGACGTCCCGGGCCTCAGCCATAGGTCACCACGTACAGCGCGACGCCGAGCAAGAACCCGGCCAGGTAGACCAGGTAGGCGATGCGCATGACCGGCTTGTAGCGGCTCACGCTCTCGTGGCGGCGCGTGAGCTGGTTGGCGCGCACGAGGAGGAAGAGACCGAGCGCCACGCCGACGGCGCCGGTCGCGGCGTGCACGGCGGCGAGGGCGTGTCCGCGCTCGCTGAGGCTCCCCGGTATCCCCGGGAGGATGTACTGCACCAGCGAGCGCAGCATCCAGGTGACGACCATGACGGCGTTGAGGAGCACTGCCACGGTCTGCGTCCAGCGGTGTGCGTCGTAGCGCCGCCGCCGGGCGAGGAAGACGCCGGCGCTGAGCAGGACGATGGCCGCCACCGACACCAGCAGCGTCAGGTCGGCCCCAAGGCTGCTATGCGCGGTGAGGAACCCCGATGCAGCCACTGTCGATGCGGTCATGCTGTTCCTCCTGACGACGGCCTTGTGCGGCTCGCTGGCGTTGTCACCCTCCGTTTCGGTGACCTGCCGGCAGCGTAGCTCCGGAGCAGGATGCCGGCAACGCCTACTTCCGGCCGGCCGGCCAGCCTCCTGGGCGACCCGGTGACGGCGGTCCCGTCCGGCCGGCGCCAGTTGACCCCTCCTCGGCCGCGCGGCTAGACTCAGCGTTCCGTTGGGGAGTAGCCGGCCTGCCACCACGGGCGGCGCGATCGACATCCCGGGCCTCGCCCCGGTCGCGCACTTCGCGGCAAGACCTTCGGCACGACAGGTGCCGGGGTCTTTTCTTCTTCCCCGGCGGGGGCAGAGCCTTGGAGGTGCCGTGATCCCAGTGAGCGCCGAGCGCAGCCGCCCGTGAACCCCCTCACGCTCCTCGGTATCGCCGTCGGCCTCGCCATGGACGCGTTCGCCGTGTCGATCGGCATCGGCTTGAACGCGACCCGGGTGAGCCGCCGCACGACGCTGCGGCTTGCCTGGCACTTCGGCCTGTTCCAGGCGCTCATGCCGATCGTCGGGTGGCTAGCCGGCCGGTCGGTCGAGCGCTGGATCAGCAGCGTCGACCACTGGGTCGCCTTCGCCCTGCTGGCCGCCATCGGCGGCCACATGATCTACGAGGCCGTCTGGGGGGACGAGGCGGAGCGCGCGGCCAGGGACGCCACGCGCGGAGCCTCGCTCGTCGTGCTCTCCGTGGCGACGAGCATCGACGCGTTCGCCGTCGGTCTGTCGCTGGCGATCCTCGGCGTCTCGATCTGGTTCCCGGCGATCGTGATCGGCGTCGTCGCCTTCGTCTTCACCGCCGTCGGCTTGCACCTCGGCCGGCGCTTCGGGGCGCTCCTCGGCAGGCGCATGGAGGTCGTCGGTGGCCTCATCCTCATCGGCATCGGCGTCAACATCCTCATCGAGCACCTCTTCTGACGCTGGAGCAGCGTCCTGCGCGCCCCCTTGGTGCTGCCGGGTGTGGGCGGTAGGCTGAGGCGGCAATCGTCGGGGAGGTCCTGAGTGACGACGACGGCCGGCGACCCGGCCTATCACCAGCGGCGGTTCCCCCGCCTTGTGGGGCGGGTGTCGGCGTTGGGCAGCCACCGCTTCCTGGTGACCGTGCTGGTGGCGGCGACGATCGCCGGCGCCCTGGTGCTCGACCTTGCGATCCCCAGCTATCCGATCGCGGGCTTCTATCTCGTACCGGTCACCCTGGCGGCGCTGACGCTCCGCGTGCGCACGACCATCGCCGTTGCCCTGGTCTGTCTCGGGCTCGCCGTCTACGTGATCATCATCCAGGACCGGGTCGACGGCCCCACCATCACCGTCGTCTGCTTCAGCGTGCTCAGCGGGGTCGCGCTCATCGCCCTCTCCTACCTGTTCAAGCAGGTGGACCAGCTCTACGAGACCGAGCGCTCCACCACCGTGATGCTGGAGTCGCTGGCGGCGCAACTGCAGACGCTGCAGGAGGTCGTGGTGCTGGACTCGGACCGGCCGCTGTCGGACCTGCTCGGCCGGGTGATCGATCAGGCGAGCCAGCTGCTGGGCAGCGACGGCTGCTGTGTCTACCGCTTCGATCCGGAGGCCGAGGTCCTCGAGGTCGCCGCCGCGACCGGCTCGCTGTCGTGCGATGGTGCGCTGCCCGTGTCGCGGCGCGACGACGCCGTCGTGCGCGCGCTCGCCGAGCGCGCGCCGGTACCGGTGGCCAAGGGCGAGACGGGCGGCGCGCTCCTCGCCGTGCCGCTGCTGGTGCGCAGCGAGGCCTACGGGGTGCTCGCGCTGACCTATCGGCGCGAGCGCGAGTTCACCGACCTCGACGTGCGTCTGGCGGCGTCGTTCGGCGGCCAGGTCGCGCTGGCCATCGAGAACGCGCGCCTGCGGGACGAGATCGGCCAGGCCGCGGCGGCGACCGAGCGCTCGCGGCTGGCGCGTGACCTGCACGACTCCGTCACGCAGTCGCTGTTCGCGGCGAGCCTCAAGGCCGAGGCCATCCGCCGCCGCTGGCGGCCGACGACCGACGAGGCGCGCGAGAACGTCGAAGACGTGGAGCGGCTGGCGCGTGGCGCGCTCGCCGAGATGCGCACGCTGTTGATGGAGATGCGCCCCGTCACGCTGGCCGAAGCGTCGCTCACCACGCTGCTGGAGCAGCTGGCCGCGGCCACCGAAGGCGGGTCGCGCGTCACCGTACACCACGAGGTGCGGGGGAGCGTCCGGGTGCCGCAGCAGGTCGCTGTGGCGCTGTTCCGCATCGCCCAGGAGGCCCTCCAGAACGTGAGTCGTCATTCCGGCGCGGGCGAGGCGTGGGTTATGCTCGACCTCACGGGACCGGCAGCGCGCCTCACGGTGCGCGACGACGGGCGCGGGTTCGACGAGGCCACGGTGACCCCCGAGCATTTCGGGCTCGCCATCATGCGCGAGCGCGCTCTGGAGGCCGGAGTGGCGGTCACCGTCGACAGCGCCCCGGGCGCCGGCACGACGGTGACGGCGGAATGGCGTCAGGACGGAGAAGCATGACTGAGGGAGGCGCGGTGCCGGACGCCGGCGAGGGCAAGATCCGGGTCGTCATCGTCGACGATCACGTGCTGGTGCGGAGCGGGCTCGAGGTCGTGCTCGGGATGTTCGACGACATCGAACTGGTCGGACAGGCGGGCGACGGCGAGGATGCGGTCCGGCTCTGCGAAGGACTGCGGCCGGACGTCGTGCTCATGGACCTCGTGATGCCCGGCACCTCCGGGATCGAGGCGACGCGGCGGATCCTCGCCTCGTGCCCGGGCACCAAGGTCGTCGCCCTGACCAGCTTCACGGAGGAAGACCTGATCGGGGAGACGCTCCGCGCCGGCGCGATCGGCTACCTGATGAAGAACGTGTCGGCCGACCAGCTCGCCGACGCCGTGCGCAATGCCCACGCCGGGCGCTCCACGCTGGCGCCCGAGGCCGCCGACGCGCTCGTGCGCTCGGTGTCCGCGCCGCAGCCGGGCGCCGACTCGCTCACGGCACGCGAGCAGCAGGTGCTCAAGCTCATGGCGGACGGGCTCACCAACGCCGACATCGCCGGGCGCCTGGTCATCGGCGTCGCCACCGTCAAGACGCACGTGAGCAGCGTCATGTCCAAGCTCGGCGTCTCCACGCGCACGGAGGCCACGGCCATCGCCATCCGACGCGGCCTCGTCTGACGCGCCGACGCCGGCATCGCGACGCTCACTCAAGGCTCAGGGACCAGTTGTGACGCTCAGCCTTTCGGATGACCGATTTCTCAGTCTAACGAATGGAGGCATGCTCCTTCTCGCGCTCGATGTAGGGCGTGAGTGGGACTGCTTCAATTGAGGAGGGAAGCAGTCCTGGTCCGTCGTGCGAGGAGGGTTGAGGTGATCGAGAGGAGCATGCTCGCATGCGGCGGCCCCGGCGCCCGGACGGCTGCCGCGGCCGATCTCGTCGCCTCCACCCAAGACCCCGTCGAGGTCGAGGTAGTGCGTGGCAATGAGGCTGAGACCGGCGGCGCTGGGCTCATCGCCATGAGCCGCCGGCCACGGTCACGCCTCCGCCACGCGTCCACGGGCAATGTGTCGCCTGCAGTCGTCATGCGGGCGGGCTGCCCGGTCGTGGTCGTGCGCGAGCCCGGCTTCAGGGTCTGACCGGGTTCGCACAGGACACGCCGTGGCACGCCGTAAACGTCGAGAAGGACAATCGCTGCACAAGGTGCTGGGGGTGGGAGCCCTCTTCAGCACCGCGTATGGCAACGTAGGGTCCTCCATCTACTACGCCCTCGGCGTCGTCGCCGTGGCCGCCCTCGGCCTGACCCCGGCGGTCTTCGTCATCACCGGTGCACTCTTCGTCTGCACGGCGTGGTCGTACTCGGAGGCGACTGCAGCCATGCCCGAGGCGGGCGGCGCCTCGAGCTTCACGCGGCGCGCCTTCAACGAGTTCGCCAGCTTCGGCATCGGCTGGGCGCAGATGCTGACCTACACGGCCACGATCGCCATCTCGGCGCTGTTCGTGCCGCAGTATCTTTCGATCTTCTGGCCGGTCCTCAAGCAGCCGCCGTACAACATCATCGGCGGCGCCATCGCCATCGCCGTCCTGGTCGTGATCAACATCGTCGGCATCAAGGAGGCGGCTGCCCTCAACGTCGTCCTTGCGCTCCTCGACCTGGGGACGCAGGTCCTGATCATGATCATCGCGCTTGTGCTCCTGTTCGAGCCCACGATCCTGCTGTCGCAGATCCACTGGGGCGTCGCGCCGACCTGGGGCCAGTTCCTGTACGGCCTCGCCATCGGCACGGTGGCCTACACGGGCATCGAGACCATCTCCAACATGGCGGAGGAAGCGCACCACCCGGACAAGGACGTACCGCGCTCGATGAACTTCGTCATCATCGCCGTACTGGTCGTGTACATCGGCATGCCGCTGGCGGCGCTCTCGTCGATGAACGTCGACTTCAACACCGTCCCGGTGGACCCGGCGACCGGCGAGACGGTTCCCGTGGTGGTCATTCCCGGCAAGCCGGAGGGCACGTATGTGCTCAAGTCCGACCCCAGGATCACGGCCTACGTGCCCCTGGAGACGCTCTCCGACGGCACCGTGGTCATCCCTGCCCAGGAGCCGACCGGGGAGGTCGTGACCGTCGGCGGCCGGCAGGTGACCAAGCTCTACGGCACCCAGTTGGGCAGCAACTACGTGGCCGATCCGGTGCTCGGCATGGTTCGCTTCCTGCCGGACAACGTCGCCTGGCTGCGCTGGATCCTCGGTCCCTGGGTCGGCATCCTCGCGGCGACGATCCTGTTCATCGCCACGAACGCCGGGATCATCGGCGTGTCGCGGCTCGCCTTCTCCCTGGGGCAGCACCGCCAGTTGCCCCGCATCCTCGGACGCGTGCATCCGACCCGCCTCACGCCCTACGTCGCGGTCATCTTCTTCGGCATCATCGCCGTGATCCTCATCCTGCCCGGCCAGGTCACGCTGCTGGCCGACCTCTACGCGTTCGGCTCGATGATCTCGTTCACCGCCGCCCACATCTCCGTGGTCGTCCTGAGGCGCAAGGAACCTGATCTGCCGCGGCCGTTCCGTCCGCCGCTCAACTTCGACTTCCGAGGCGTGTCGGTCCCCCTCACCGCCGTCATCGGCGGGATCTGCACCTTCGCCGTCTGGTGCATCATCCTCTACTTCAAGCCGCTGAGCGGCTTCATCGGCATCGCCTGGGTGGGGATCGGCATCGTCGCCTACGTGATCTTCCGCAAGGCGCAGGGCTATTCGCTCACCAAGACGGTGAAGTCGCCGACCCTGCCGACGACTCTGCAGGAGGACGTGGTCTACGACCAGCTCCTGGTGCCGGTGCGCGACACCGCGGTGAGCGAGGAGATGATGGTGCTCGCCTGCCAGCTGGCCACGGAGCGCAACTCCTCCATCGACGCGCTCTACGTGATCGAGGTGCCGCTGAACCTGCCGATCGACGCGAGCTTGCCGGAGGAACGCCAGCGGGCCGGCCGGATCCTCGAACGCGCGGCGCAGGCCGCCGACATGTTCAACGTGAAGCTCACCCCGGTCGTGGTCACGGCGCGGTCGGCCGGCCGGGCGATCGTCGAAGAAGCCATCGCCCGCCGCTCCGAGGTGATCATCCTCGGCTCGCAGAGCAAGCGCCGCATTGCCGACAAGGTCTTCGGCCGCACGATCGACTACGTGCTCGACAACCTGCCGTGTGAGGCGATCATCAACGTGATCCCCAAGCACGCGAAGACCGGCGCGACCGCAGCCGGCGCCGCCGGCGCGACGGTGGTCACCTCTGCGGCCGTGCCGGGCCGGTTCCCGGCGACCGCGGAGGATGCGGTGGATTCGCCGGAGCGCGCCGGTCGGCGGGCGCAGGGTCTGCGGCTGAGCCGCTACCTTCCCGCCCGACAGGGTGCGGAGAAGGCGCCTGATGGGAGCGGTGTCGAGCCGGCCGGGCTGGAGCGCTCCGAGGGGCCGCCCCGGCCGCCCGCAGCGTCCGCGGATCAGGCCGAGACCGGCACCCGCCCCCCCGACGCCGTCTAGACTAGACCAGCGGAAGCGAGACGCTGAAGGTCGTGCCGGCCTCCGAGCTGGCGAACGACACGCGGCCGCCACTCTGCTCCACGGCGGCTCTCACGATCGCCAGCCCAAGACCGTTGCCCGGGTAGGCGGAGACGTTGCGCGCGCGGTGGAAGCGCTCGAACACGGCGCGCTGCTCCTCCGCCGGGATGCCGACGCCCGTGTCCGCCACCGTGGTCACGGCCTGGCCCGCTTGCTGCCGCACGGAGAGCGTCACGGCGCCGCCCTCGGGCGTGAACTTCACGGCGTTGTCGAGCAGGTTGACGAGGACGGTCTGGAGCCGCGCCTGCTCGACGGGCACACGGAGAGGCCCCGGGGCGACGTCGACCACGAGCTCGACGCCGGCCTGTTCGGCGCGGGAGGCCACGCCGTCGACGAGCTCGTGAGCGACGACGGCGAGGTCTGAGCTCTGCGGCTCGCCGGCCGGCTCGCCGGCTTCGAGGCGCGAGAGTTGCAGCAGGTTGTCCGAAAGGTTCGCGAGGCGTCCGGTCTGGACCAGCGCCCGGTCGACGAGCCGGCGCTCGTCGTCACCCGTCGCCTTGCGCTGGGCCAGTTCCAGGTCGGCCTGGAGCGCCGTGAGAGGCGTGCCGATCTCGTGCGCCGCGTCGGCCACGAAGCGGCGCAGGGAGGTCACGGTGGTCTGCACGCGGGCCGCCATGCCGTTGAAGGACTCGCCGAGGCGCCCGACCTCGTCGCCTCCGGCCACAGGGGCGCGGGCGCCGAGATCGCCGGTGGCCATCTTGTCGCTGGCCTCCGTGAGCGCGACCACCGGCCGCGCGATGCGTGCGGCGACCAGGTAGCCGGCGAGGGCCGCGAGGCCGACGGCGAGCGCGGCCGCCAGGATCCAGGCCAGGACCGCGCTCATCAGCGCGTCGCGGCCCGAGGCGGGTCCCTCGGACAACTTCACGTAGGCGCCGTTGCCCATGTCCATGGTGAGTGAACGGCTGGAGCGCGCGCCGCCGGCGCTGCCGAACAGGCCGTTGCCGAGTGGGTTCGGCAGTCCGCCGTGGTCGCGGCGGCCGAAGCCCTCGCCGCGGCCGAGCAACGTCTCCGCGTCGAGCGTGTTGGGCGAGCCGGAGTCGACCACCAGTCTGCCGCTCTGCGAGTACACCTGCACGCGTGTCTGGGTGGTGAGCGCCGCCGCCTGGGCCCACGAGGTCAGGTCCTGCACCGTGGTGAGCGGCGGCGGGTCGGCCACGATGAGCTTGGCGCTGGCGGTCAGGTAGGAGTCCTCGGCCTTGGAATAGTGGCCGGCGAGCACGCCGATGAGGATGCCGCCGAGGATCACCGCGGTGAGCAGCGCCATGCCCGCGTAGGTGAGCGCCAGCCTCCATCTGAGCGAGTGCCTGCGCATCGCGCGCCTACGTGGCGAGCCGGTACCCGATGCCGGGCACCGTGAGGATGACCGAGGGGGCGCTCGGCTCGTGCTCGATCTTCTCGCGCAGGCGGCGGACGTGGACGCTCACCGTCTTGTCGTCGTAGAAGTCGGCGTCGCTGCCCCACACGTTCTCGATGAGCTGGCCGCGGCTGAACACCTGGCCGGGGTGCTGGGCGAGGAAGACCAGCAGGCGGAACTCCGTCGGCGTGAGGTTGAGCGAGCGGCCCTCGCGGGTCACGGTGGCGCGGGTGCGATCGATCGTCAGATCCCCCGCGTACAGCACGTCCGCCTCGGCGGAGGCGAACTCGCCGTAGGCCCGGCGCAACAGCGAGCGGATGCGGGCGATGAGTTCGCGCAGGTGGTAGGGCTTGGTGAGGTAGTCGTCGGCGCCCATCTCCAGGCCGAGGACCTTGTCCATCTGGTCCGACTGGACGGTGAGCATGAGGATGGGCTGGCGGAGGCCGAGTTGCCGGAGTTGGCGGCAGAAGTCGAACCCGTTGCCGTCGGGCAGGCGCACGTCGAGGACGATGAGCTGCGGCGAGAAGTCGCGGGCGAAGGCGACGCCGCCTTCCCCCGTGGTCTCCCAATGGACTTGGTAGCCCTCGGTGCCGATCCCTTCGACGAGGGCTTCGCCCACCGCCGGGTCGTCCTCGATCACGAGGATGGTCTGGGCGCGGTCAGCCATGGCCGGAATCGTAGCACGGGGCGCGCCCGCCCCGCCGGGGAGAGCGGGGGCGGGCGCGCTTCCGCGCCAGCGTCACTGCGTGAGCGCCTGCGGGGACGCGGGCTGACTGGGGAGCGGGACCGGGGTCGCGCCCGGAGCCTGGGGCCGGCCGTAGCCATCCTGGTCCCAGCCGTGTCCGTAGCCCTGGCCGCCCTGGCCCATGCCCGGGGCCATGCGCCGGCCCATGCCGTTGTCACCCCAGCCCTCGTGGCCGTAGCCCTGGCCGCTGCCGGGTATCGCGTTGTGGAGGGCGCGGAAGTCACCCCGGCCGTTGTCGCCGATGGCGGCGCCGACGGCCATGCCGCCGAGGAACAGGATCACGGCCGCGGCGACCGCGCCGGAGATGATGGCCCAGCGTCGCCGGTACCAGGCCTGAGCCGGCGGCGCGGGGGGAGCGCCGGCAGGGGCGGCCGCGTAGACAGCGGTCGTCGCTTCGGGAGCAACGGCCGCAGGCTGCTCTGTCGCCGGACCGGCGGCCGGCATGGCTGCGGTCTGCGCCTCGGCGGCGGCGGCCGGCGGCGCGGCCGCGCCCTCACCGGCCGGCTGCTGCGCCTCGCCTGCTGGCGGGTTCTCCGGCGGTGTGGCGCCGGCGTTCTCGTTGGTCGGATCGGACATCGCGCACCTCACTGGTCAGGTCGTGGCCGGACTCGTCCGGCTGCCTGTGACGAGTATCGCCGGCCGAGGTTGCGCTCCGTCTGCGTCGCGGCTACGGGTCCGTAATCGGGCGCCCAGGTGGAGGCGTGACACTCTTCGCGCCCGCGCCGGTTACGGACCTGTAGCCGCCGCTCAACGTGCGCTTCACATCCGTCTCCTACAGTGGTCGAGGCTCGGCGATCGGGCTGGCGCCGAAGGCACTCCCCCCGCGAAAGGAACGTCGATGACCGCACGAACCCGCCTCTGGCTGGATCTCGCGCTGTTCGGCGTGCTCTTCCTCGGCTACAACCCCGCCTGGACCCGGATCGCCGTGCACGAGTGGCTGTGCGTGATCGCCGTCGTGCCGCTGCTCTTCCACGTCATCATCAACTGGGACCAGACGCTCCGCATCCTGAGCCGGTTCGCCGAGATCGTGCGCGCGACGCCCAAGGCCAACATCGTGGTGGATGCAGCGCTCTTCGTCGCCGCGGTCACGGTGATGCTGAGCGGCCTGCTCATCTCGCAGTACGTGGCGAAGGCGGTGGGCATCACGATCGTGCCGACGTCGCTGTGGGTGACCACGCACCGGTGGTCTGCCGACGCGACCATGCTGCTGCTGCTGGTCCACTTCGCGCTGCACTGGCGCTGGATCGTGAAGACGGCCGGCAAGCTCGGGCGCCCCCGCCGGAGCGTCGCCGACGATCCCATCATCGCCATCCGCCTCGCGACACGGCGCCTCGAGAAGGCGCCGCGCGGCGAGCAGTACGCCACCGTACCGGTGCACACCGATGCCCGCTCTCGCCCCTGACTTCACCGCAGAAGGAGAACGATGAAGCACTTCAGGAACACGACCGCAGTCCTCGTCCTCACCCTGTTCACCGGGCTCGCGGTGTTCACGGCGATCCAGCTCGGAGGCCGCCTGTTCGGGACGTCCACTGCCAGTGCGCAGACCGTGAGCTCGCAGACGACGACCGGGCAGTCGGGGAGCGCGGCCACCACGGACCCGTACGGCTACGGCGACGACTCGAGCGGCTACGGCAACGGGAACGGCTACGGCAACGGGAACGGCTACGGCCAGTCCGGCTCCGGCAGCTCGAGCGGCGGCCAGACCTACACGTGTCCGGCCACCGGCTGCACAGCCTCGAGCTGTCACGCCACCCAGTGATGAGAGGCTGAGCCAGAACGAGGCCGATCCGCACGACCGGAGCGCGTGAGCCCGGCAGCCGTCCTGCAACGCAGAGGGGCTGCCGGGCTCACGCGCGTACGCAGGGGGGCGCGTCAGGCGCCGCGGGGCGGCTTGTGCAGCGCCCCCTGAGCCGCCGAGCCGTAGCGGACCGCGAACACGTCGTTCCAGCCGGTCTCATAGCCGGCGCGGGTCGCCTCGGCGCGATCGCCGAGCGCGCTCCAGCCGCGATGCTCCAGGTCGACCCTGGTCAGCTCTCCCTCCGCGCTGAAGCGCACCTCGACCTCGGTCGCCGAGGCGGCATCGTAGCCGGGGTGCCACGTGAACACGGCTCGCCGCGGCCGGTCCCAGACGATGAACTCGCCCCACTCGGAGCGGCGTCCGTCCGCGGCCTGTTCCACGATGTGTCCCCCCTCACGCGACTCCACGGCCACGTCTGCGGCGGCAGTCTCGAAGACCGAGTGCGTGGCCAGCGGCCACCAGTCGGCGATCTTCTCGAAGAAGAGGTCGAAGGCGCGATCGGGGGGTAACGGCACGACGATGGTCTTGACCACCGGCGCGATGTCTGTGAGGGACATATCTCCTCCTTGGTCCCGCGCCGCCTCTGCGGCGACGGCGTAACGATCCAGCGTGACGTCCCACAGGTCTTCCACATACGATCGCAGCGACTTCAGACCGAGCGGCTCCAGCCGGCACAGGTGCCGGGTCCCCTCCACGCGCTCGCTCACCAGGCCGGCGTCTCTGAGTACCTTGAGGTGCTGCGAGACCGCCGGGCGCGTCACCGGCAGCCTGAGGGCGAGCTCGCCGACGGCCAGCTCACCCGCCTGAAGCTCGGTCAGGATGGCGCGACGAGTGGAATCGGCGAGGGCGGCCAGCGCCGCGGCGGCTGGGTCTTGAGGGGCTGCATCCATAGTCACTCGGTCAGTCGATGCTTACGGTTAGTTCTGACTTACCCATAGCGGCGCTTCTTCAAGCCCGCCGGTCCACGCGAGGGTGCCTCGCGGGCGGCGAGGGAGCCTGGTCAGCGGGGGAAGTCGGCGTAGAGCCACCACGCGAACGTGCCGGCAGCGCCGGCGAGGCCGGTCACGGCGACGATGACGAAGCTGATCGCCGTGACTCCCCCGCCGGCCGAGCCGGCGACCTGCGCGTAGAGTGCGGGGATGGACCAGGGGAACCAGTCGCCGCGGCCGGTCGCGCCGATCACCTGCGCGAGGATGAGCATCAGCATCGCGAAGCCGAGCGGCGCGAGGTAGCCGCGGCCCACGCCGGCGAGCAGCGCCAGCGGCACCACGATCAGGAACGTGAGCGCGGCGCCGCCCCAGACGTGCTCCAGCCCCAGCCACAGGGCGCCGGTCGACCACGCCGGCAGTCCGAGGGCCGCGCCGACGGCGAGTCCCAGAAGCGTGATGAGGGCGGTGAGCGCGGCGCACCACAGCGCGACGACGACGAGCTTGGCGGTGATGATCGCCGCTCTCGAGGTGGGCAGCGCCAGCAGGTAGCGGACGGTGCCGTCCGAGAACTCACGGCCGAAGACCCAGGCGATGACGAAGGCGAAGAGCACGAAACCGCCCACCGTGGCGGCCTGGGCGAGAAAGGCGAAGTAGGCCGGCCAGTCGGAGCCACCGCCGACCAGCTGCGCCTTCTGGCCGATCAGGCCCATGCGGCGGGCGCGCTCCGGGTCGGCGAGGATGTACATGAAGAGGCCGCCGACCAGTGGCGCGATTGCGAGGGCCATCGCCGTCAGCGCCGGGGCGACCGAGCGCCTCGCCTTGAGAAGTTCCACGCGGAGCGCCGCGACGAACCCGCTCATGACGCCTCCTCGAGAGCGGTCAGGCGGAGGAAGTGCTCCTCGAGGTCCTCCTGCTCGACGGCGAGCCTGGTGGGCGGGTGCCCGCCGGCGACCAGGGCCGCAGACACCTCGTCCGGACGCTGCACGGCGCGGGTCTGCGTGATGACCACGCGCCCGTCACCCGACTGCCGCCCGTCGACCGGCTGGGGCTCGTAGCCCGCGGCCTCGAGAAGAGCGCGCGCGCCCGCCGTGTCACGAGCCTCGACGACGAGACGGAGAGCCCGCTTTCTCTCCATCTCCTCCGCGCTCAGCTCCTCGATCAGGCGCCCGCGGTGGATGATGCCGATGCGCGTCGCCAGACGGTCGACCTCGGCGAGGATATGGCTGGACATGAGGATGGTGACGCCACGGTCCGCAGTCAGCGTCCGCAGCAGGTCGCGGACCTCGACGACGCCGGCCGGGTCGAGGCCGTTCGCCGGCTCGTCGAGGATCACGAGCTCCGGCTCGTGGAAGAGCGCCATGGCGAGTCCGAGCCGCTGGCGGTTGCCCTGCGAGAGGGAGCGCGCCCTGCGGTCCGCGTACTGGCTGAGGCCCATGCGCTCGACGGCGCGCGAGACGGCGGCGTCGGAGACGCCGCGCAGGCGCGCCGCCGAGCGCAGGTTCTCGAGCACGGACAGTCCGGGATAGGGCGCCGGCGCATCGACGAGGTAGCCGACGCTGGTCCCACGGCCCGCGGCCGCCGCGCCGGACCGGCGTGCCCAACAGGGTCACGTGGCCGGCCGAAGGCCTGATCATGCCGAGCAGCATGCGGATGGTGGTCGTCTTGCCGGCGCCGTTCAGGCCGAGGAAGCCGTAGATCTCGCCGCGCTCGACGGTGAGGTCGAGGCCGTCGACGGCGAGCACGTCACGGTAGCGGCGGGACAGGCCGGAGGTCTGGATGGCGGGCATGGCGGTCATGACGCGCCGCCTGCCCGCGACTGCGCGGCATGGCGGCCGGCGTGGCGAGCGTCGCCGCCGGAGAGCGCGGCCGAGAGCGCGTCGACGAGGAAGTCCTCGACGGCGGGGGCCATGCCGGCGCCGAGGTCGTCGCGGTGCATGCCGACGAACACCATCGCACGCAGGAGGCCGGCGAGGACCTCCGGCGAGACCTTCACGGTCACGCCCGCGGCCGCGAGGCGCGCCGCGATGGATCGCGTCATCTCGATGTCGCGGCGCAGAAACGCCTCCTGCTCCTCGGGTCGCATGGTGCGCATGACGGCCAGCGCCTCCTCCGAGGTGGCGACGTCGAACAGGGGGTTCTCCTCGCGAGCCTGCAAGGAGGCGCGGAGGAGGAGCCGGACGGCGTCGTGCGGCGCCTCTGCGACCTGCTCCTCGAGTCGCGCCTGCATGGTGGTCTCGATCTCTTCGACGATGGCGAAGAAGAGCGCCTCCTTGGATGGATAGAAGAAGTAGAAGGCACCCTTGGAGATGCCGGATGCGCGAGCGAGTTGCTCGATGGTGGTGGCGCGGATGCCTCGCCGCACGAAGAGGTCCTGGCCGGCGGTGTGCAGTCGCCTGCGGATGGTGTCGCGTTCGGTATCGGTGAAGGCGCGGGGCATGATGCTAATATATGACCATATGACCGATAGTGAAAACTCAGTCATACAGTCGGCTCTCACTTCGCCCCGCCGGGTTCCGCACGCCGGGTTCCTCGCGGCCGCTGATAGGATGCGCGCCATGGTCGAGCGCGACATCCAGGCTGGATCTCTGCGACCGAGCACGATCTACCTCTGTGCGCCGGTGAACGCGCTCGTCGAGGGCATCTACAGGGAGAGAGTGCCGCTCGCGAAGATCCTCGAGCACGGGGATTTCGGCATCGGCACCTTCGACGGCCTCGACGGCGAGATGGTGATCCTGGATGGGCGCGTCTATCAGATCGCCGGCGACGGTCGGGTCCACGAGGTCACGGAGCCGGCGGCATCACCCTTCGCCTGCGTGACGTTCTACGCGCCGGTGAGCTACGGCGATCTCGGCTCCGCCTCGAGCTACGAGCAGTTCCTCGCCTGGCTGGACGGCTTGCTGCCGTCGCAGAACCTCTTCTACGCGCTGCGCGTGGAGGGCAGGTTCGCGGATGTGCGCGTGCGCTCCGTGTCGCGCCAGGAGAACTACCTGCCGCTCGTCGAGGTGGCGAAGCACCAGGCGGAGTTCACGTTCGCGGAGGCGGAGGGCACGCTGGCCGGCTTCTTCACGCCATCGTTCCTGGGGTCTCTGAGCGTGCCGGGCCTGCATCTGCACTTCCTGTCGGCCGACAGGACCAAGGGAGGTCACCTGCTCTCCTGCCGGCCGTTGAGCGTGCACGTCGGCGTGCAGTTCATCTCGACCCTGGAGTTCGGCCTGCCGATGAGCCTGGACTACCTCACCTGGGACTTCCGCCGCGACGGCGACGCGGACCTCGAGCAGGCCGAGACGTAGCCCCGGCCCGGGAGGGCTGCAGTCCCAGAGGGCGCTGCCCCCTCTACGTTCTGCGAGTGCCGCAGCCGGGCGGTCAGGCCTCTGCCGGCGCCTCCCAGAGCGAGCGCACGCCGGCGCGGATGGAGGCGGTGGTGACGCGGCCGAGTGGCCCTTCTTGCTCCTCCGGCCTCTCAGGCCCCGTCTGGAGCTGCTCGAAGTGGGCCGTCACCGCGTGCGTGAGAAACCGCGAGCGCTGCGCGTAGCCATGCGTGTCGGCCTTGGCCCACGGCTGCGTGTAGTAGCGCAGCGGATGGCTGACGTAGAGCTGCTCGCGGGCGCGCGTGCAGGCGACGTAGAGCAGCCGCCGCTCCTCCTCGATCTCGGCGGCGCTGCCCGTGGCCATGTCCGAGGGGATGTTGCCGTCGGCGGCGTGGATGACGTAGACGACGTCGAACTCGAGGCCCTTGGCCGAGTGCATCGTGGAGAGGATGAGGTAGTCCTCGTCGAGGAGGGGAGGGCCGGCCAGCTCCTGCGTGTACGACGGCGGGTCGAGCACCAGCTCGGCGAGGAACTGCGAGCGCGTCTGTGAACGCGCCGCGAGCCCCTCGATCTGCTCGAGGTCGCGCAGGCGCGCCTGCACGTTGTCGTAGCGGCGCTCGAGCAGCGGCCCGTAGACGCTGCGCACGGCGTGGACCTGGGCCGGGACGTCGGACGGGCCGGCGGCGCGTGAGCGTGGCGAAGAGCTCCACGACGGCCGGCCAGACTGCGCGCGCCGGCTCGGGGACGCGGGCGCCGGCCCACGCCGCCGCGAAGTCGCCGGCGGCGGCGCCGAGGCTCTCGAGCAGCGCCGCCGCCGTCTTGGGCCCGATGCCCGGCACGAGCCCGAGGACGCGCAGTCCTGCCATCGCGTCTTTGGGGTTCTCGGCGAGACGCAGGAAGCTCACGAGGTCCTTGACGTGCGCCATCTCGACGAAGCGCAGGCCGCCGTACTTGTGGAAGGGGATGTTACGGCGGGAGAGCTCCATCTCGAGCGCCATGGAGTGGTGCTGGGCGCGGAAGAGCACGGCCTGCTGCTTGAGCTGCGTGCCCTGCTCGCGGTGCGCGAGGATGCGCTCGCAGATCCACTGCGTCTGCTCGTCCTCGTCGCGGCAGGTGGCGAGGACCGGGCGCCCGCCGTCGGCCCGGTCGGTCCAGAGCTCTTTGTCGCGCCGCTCGGCCGCCTCGCCGATGATCGCGTTGGTGGCGGCCAGGATGGGTGCGGTGCTGCGGTAGTTCTGCGTGAGCGTGACGACGTCGGCGCCGGGAAAGCGCTGCTCGAAGTCGAGGATGTTGCGCACGGTGGCGGCGCGGAAACCGTAGATCGCCTGGGCGTCGTCGCCGACGCAGGTGACCCCGGTGCCGTCGGGCCTGAGCAGGCTGACGATGTCGGCCTGCAGCGCGTTCGTGTCCTGGTACTCGTCGACGAGCACGTGGTCGAAGCGTTCGCGCACGCGGGCGCCGCCGGCGGGGTCGGCGAGCAGGCCGCGCCAGAACAGGAGCAGGTCGTCGTAGTCCAGCACCTGCTGCTCCTCCTTGGCGTCCGTGTACGCGGCGAAGAGCTGCGCCAGGCCCTCCTCGGCCGGCAGGCACCACGGGAACGCTGTGTGCAGCACCTCGTTCAGCGGGAGCTGCGCGTTGACGCAGCGCGAGTAGACGTCGAGGCAGGTGGACTTCTGCGGGAACCGCGCTCCGCCGCGGCCGAGACCGAGGCGCGTACGCGCGACGTGTATGAGGTCCTCGGAGTCACCGCGGTCCATGATGGTGAAGTCCGGCTGCATGCCGATGTCCCGGGCGTGGATGCGCAGCAGGCGGGCGGCGGCGGCGTGGAAGGTGCCGCCCCAGACGCGCTCGGACGCGCCGCCCGTGCTGTGGCCGCGCGCCGCGAGGACCGCCTCGACCCGGCGCAGCATCTCGGCGGCGGCGCGGCGCGTGAACGTGAGCAGCAACATGCGCCTTGGGTCGGCGCCGCGCTCGATGAGCCGGGCGACGCGGTGGACGAGCGTGGCCGTCTTGCCGGTGCCGGCGCCGGCGACGATGAGCAGCGGCCCGTCGCCGTGCCGGGCGGCGGCGAGTTGGTCGGCGTTGAGCTCGACGAGCATGAGACGTCCTCCTCGGATGGGCTGCCGGCAGGCTAGCACCGGGGGCGGACGGATGCGAACGAGTGTTCGGGCAGCGGCGCCGGCGAGCGTCAGATGATCGTCCAGGCGAGCCCGACCAGCTCGTACGCGATCAGCGATCCGTAGACCGCCACCAGGGCGATGGCAGTCGTGAGCGCGGCCCGATGGCGCCGCAGCAGCCACAAGCCGAGTGTCGCGGCCAGCACGACGCCGATCTTGGCGACGGCGGCGGGGCCGGCGCCGGACTCAAACAGGTGCGCCATGATCGGATTGATCTCCACGGCGCCCCGACGCAGGAGCTGGAGGGTGATCAGAAGGTCGACCAGGCTGAAGAGATTGACCAGCACCAGCAACTCGGGGAGGAGCGCCGGCTGGTCGCGCAGGCGGAGAGCCGGCGCCTCCAGCGCCGCGGCCAACCGCGAACTGCCGAAGGAACGGCGCCGGTCAAAGCCGGAGCGCCGCTCCTTCACGATCAGCCGCCGCCGCCGGCGACGGCGGTCCGGCTGCGCTGGTCTGCGTGTCGCCTGCCTGGAGATGTCCTCAGGGGAGAACGCCATACCGGGGTTGTTCCCCCGGGCGTCGTCCGCCTAGACGCTCGCGTTGGCTGTCGCGCCGGCGCTGAGCCCCGAAGTCGCAAAGAGATGCTATAGAAATGAGGCCATTCGGCCGACAATGCCGGTATGAGAGAGCAAGAGGAGCGCCGCTCGCGTGATCGGCGCTGGCTCCGTGTGGCGGCGGCAGCCGAGATATTGGAAGTGAGCGAGTACACCTTGCGGCGCTGGGCCGACGCGGGGATGGTGCCGTGCCGCCGCTCCCCGAGCGGACAGCGGCAGTTCTTGCGCAGCGACCTGGCCCGGTTCCTCGAGGATTGTGTACGGGGGCGCGAAGACAGCTTTTCACCGGGCAACGGCGGGAGTGGCCGGCCGGAACGCGCGGGACGCGACGGGAACGATGCACACCGAGGATCCACCGTCGCGCAGCTGGCCCGGGAAGTCGCCGGCGCAGACGATCCGCGCGTCGCTCTCGAGCTCATCGCCCGCAGCGCCGAGGCATGCCTGGGCGTGGCGGAGTGTCTCGTCTACGAGCACGACCCGTCGGCCGGCGCGCTCGTGTGCCGCTCCGGCGCGGACGACCTGGCGCCGCCCCTCGACCAATGGCCGGAGGCTCGCGAGATGCTCGCCAGCGGCGAGCCGGTGCATGGACCTGCGCGGCTCGCCGTGCCCTTCGGCCTCGGAACGACGATCAACGGCTGCCTGCTGTTCACCGGCCCCGGCTGCGGGCGCCTGACGCCCGGCGACCTGGCTCTGGCGCGCGACTTCGGCGGCCTCGCTGCGCTCGCCGTGCACCGCTTGCAGACGGACCGCCTGCGCGCCGAGCAGCAGGCGCACGTGGAATCCCTGCTGCACGCCGGCCGCAGCATCACCTCCAGCCTGGTCCTGCAGGACGTGCTCGACGCGGTGGCGCGCGAGGTGGTGCACACCTTCGGCGCGAGCTACTGCGTCATCTGGGAGTACGCGCAGGACGAGGACACCCTGCTGGAACGCGCCGGCTTCGGGGCCGAAGACGGCTTCACCATCGACGATGGCGTGCTGCTGCTGGAGGAGAGGCCCAGAGAGCGGGAGATCCTCTTCAGCCGCGAGCCGGTCCTCGAGACCCTGTCCGATCCAGCGCTGGACGCGCAGAGCCGCGCCTCCATGGAGGAGTGGGGAGAGAAGACCTGCCTCTCGCTCCCGCTGCGGTTCGGAGAGGTCACGCTCGGGGTGCTGGTCATCTGCGAGACCGAGCGCGAACGCCGCTTCACCTCCGAGGAGCTCGACCTCGCGATGGGTCTGGCCAACCAGGCGTCGGCCGCGGTGCACAACGCCCGCGTGTTCCACGACCTCCAGCGGCGCAACGTGGAGCTTGAGGCCCGGGCCCGGCAGGAGCGGCTGCTGAACGAGCTGAGCCTCGAACTGAGCTCGAGCCTCGAGCCTCGGACCGTGCTGGACTCGGCGTGCCGGCGCGTCTGCGCGCTGCTGGACGCCAGCGGTTGCGAGATGTGGGCGCAGCACGACGACGGAGACGTGGAGTGTCTCGCCGCGTGGGTCGACGGCGAGGTGGTGGAGGCCTGGGTGGGACGCCGGTTCCCGCTCGGGCACTGGGCCGCGACGTGCAGCGTCATCGAGAGGGGTGAGACGGTGGCGACGGCCTCACTCGACGATCCGCGTCTGGGTGAAGCGGAGCGTGCCCTCATGCGCGAGTGGGACCAGCGCGCGCTGCTTGCGACGCCCCTGCGCGCGCGCGGGCGCATCCTGGGAACGCTGGAGATCACGCAGACCGGCCGCGAGCGCGTCTTCAGCGCGGAGGAGATCGCGGTCGCCGAGTCGTGCGCGCGCATGACGGCCCTGGCCGTCGACAACGCCATGCTGTTCGAGCGGCAGGCAGGCCACGCCCAACGGCTGACGTCGCTGCTCGAAGCAGGGCGGGCGATCACGTCGTCGCTGGACATCGAGGACGTCCTCGCGGCGCTGGTGAAGACGGCCGCGGCCTCGCTCAGCTTCCCCGAAGCGCTCATCTACGAATACGACGAAGAGACGGACACGCTGACGATGCGCTCCATCTACGAGGAGCACCCGGGGACGTACGAGGACATGGACAAGCCCTACGCGCTCGACGACTACCCCTCGGACAGGGCGCTGCTGGAGGCGGGCGACGTCGTGATGGAGACCATCTCCGACCCGTCTCTCCCCGACGACGTGCGGAAGTCCATGGAACGCCATGGCGAGAAGACCTGCCTCACCGTCCCCCTGAGGTTCGGAGGCGCGGCTCTCGGGATGCTCACCCTGGTGGAGACGGCCGCCGAGCGGACGTTCTCCGAGGACGACCTCGAGTTCGCCCGCGGGTTTGGCGAGCAGGCGGCCATGGCCATGCACAACGCCCAGCTCTTCGAGAACGTCAAGGGGCTGCACCTCGGCAACCTGCGGGCGCTGAGCTCGGCGCTCACGGCCAAGGACATGTACACGATCGGCCACACGGCCCGCGTCGCCGCCTATGCCGTGCTGCTGGCGGCGGAGCTCGGCTGGACGCCGCGGGCGATCCAGCAGCTCGAGGAAGCCACCTACCTGCACGACATCGGCAAGATCGCCGTGTCCGACCGCGTGCTGCTCAAGTCGGGGACCCTCACGGACGAGGAGTGGGCGCTGATGAAGCAGCATCCGACCGTCAGCGCCGAGATCATCGAGTCTTTGCTGGACCACGACTTCGTGGCCGGGGTGCGCCACCACCACGAGCGCTGGGACGGCGGCGGCTATCCCGACGGCCTGGCCGGCGAGGAGATCCCGCTGATCGCCCGGCTCCTCTGCCTGGTGGATTCGTACGACGCGATGTCCTCGCGGCGCGTCTACCGCCCGGCGCTCACTCGCGAGGAGTGCCTGGCGGAGCTCCGCGACTGCAGCGGGACCCAGTTCGACCCGGTCCTGGTCGATGCGTTCGTGCGCGTCCTCGCCAGGATGGCGGAGCAGCGCGACGCGCTGCAGGCCGCGGCCGACGGGGCCGCCGAGCGGATCGATATCGCCGATCACTCCGCGTTGCGCCGCCCCGAGGACGCCGCGAGCGCGGCGTACGCGCGCGTCCTGCATGCGCTGCGAGAGACGCGCCTGGCGCACCGCGAGGTGCAGTCACTGATGACCGAGACGCTGGTCGATGAGCTGCGCTGCATGGTCGTCGTCGACGACGACGATGACGACGCCGACGTCGTCGCCCCCGGCGAGGTGGTCTTCTGTGACGATCTGGCGCTGGAGACGTTCGCCGGCCGCCGCAACGACGCCAACGTGGTCACGGTCGATCGCTGGGGCACCTGGATCGGCGCCGCGGCGCCGCTGCGCGACGACGATGGCGCCATCGTGGGCCTCGTCGTCGCGAACAGATCGCCCGGTGAGGACTTGCCGGCCGGCGTGCTGCGCAGCGCCGTGAGCGACACCTTCTCGGAGATCATGCATACGGCCGGCGCCCGGCAGACGCGGGCCGAGATCGAGTCGATGACCGACTCGCTCACGGGCCTGTACAACCACCGGCGCTTCCACGAACTGCTGCACGACACGGTGGAGGGCGCGCGGCTGAACGACGGCGATGTGGCGCTCCTCTTCTGCGACATCGACCACTTCAAGCAGCTCAACGACCGTCACGGCCACCTCGTCGGCGATGAGGTGCTGCGCCGGGTGAGCCGCATCATGTCGGCGTCGGTGCGGCGCGGGGACATCGCGGCGCGCTACGGCGGCGACGAGTTCGGCGTCTTGCTCCATGGCGCCGACATGGAGACCGCGATCGAGGTCGCAGAGCGCATCCGCACGCGTGTCGCCGAGCTGTGGGTGGGACGCGGCGACGCCTCGACGACCATCAGCATCGGCGTCGCCACGCTCGCCGGTCACGACACCGCCGAGGAACTGCTGGCGAGCGCCGATCGGGCCTTGTACGCGGCCAAGGACGGCGGCCGCGACCGCGTGGTGCGCGCCGACACGCTCGAGGAAGCTCCGGTGCATCTGTCGTCCCAGCTCTAGGTCTCTCCGCCGTTTCACCCGGCAGGTGCGAGCCGCCGCGAACTGGGTAGAAACGCTCCACTTGCTTGGGACCGACTCAGGCGTTGAGGGGAGGACCGGAGATGGACATCGACCAGACGGCGCCGATCATCGCCAGCGGCAGCGTGGACGTCTCGGCGTCGCCCGGCGAGGTCTGGGCCTTGCTCGCGGACATCACCCACTGGCCGGCATGGAACCCTGACGTGGCAGAGGGTGTCTGGAGGGAGAGCTGACGCCCGGCAGCACCTTCGTGTGGCGCTCCGGTCCGAACACGATCACGTCGGTGCTCCGCTCGGTGGAGAACGGGCGCGAGCTGGGATGGACCGGCTCGACCATGGGCGTTCGCGCCGTCCACGTCTGGCGCATCGAACCGACGCAGCGGGGCTCGCGCGTGACCACGGAAGAATCGTGGAGCGGCTGGTCCGCTCGTTTCATGCACAAGCGTCTCGAGCGCGTCCTTCGCGACGCCGTGGTCCACGGCCTGCACGTCCTCAAGACCGAGGCCGAGTTCCGCTCCCGCAGGGATCTGCGACTCGCCGCGTGACGACGGCCACGGGCCGGTCGCGGCCCGGTCGCAGACCGGCGTCGCCACCCGGGCTACGCCGGTCCATTGCCGTTGTCCTGTGAGCCCCTTAGCATGGCGGCTGTCCACGCCATCCACGGGGGTACCACTATGGCCAAGTCAGCGCGTCTCTTTCTGTTCATCCTGCTGCTGATCGGCGGTGCCGCGCTGATGGCGACGGCTGCCGGCGCCGCGCAGATCGACGGAGCTGGGGGCGCCGCCGGCCTCGCGAAGCCGTCGCCGACGACCGTCCCGACGTCACCGGAGTCGCTCGCGGCGCTGGCGAAGGACGCCAGACCGTGGCTTCACCTGGAGGCGAACTCGCTCCAGCGCTCCCCCATCTACCTCGGCTCCACGCCACGCGAGCTGGCGCTGAAGCTCACGCCGGTCGACGGAAGGGTCGCCAGGCTTCCGGCTACGCTGAAGGATCTCGGTGAGCTGCAGCTCAAGGGCATCCGCCAGAGCCTGATCGCCAAGAAGGTCATCGCCAACAAGCAGGCGCTGACGGTGGAGGCTTGGCCGATCCGCGACGACCGCGGACGGTTCACCTGGTGTTTCGCTCGCTGGCGCGTCGCCGCGTCCGACCCGTGGCGCTGGCTGAGCCCGGCCGACATCCAGAACACCGATCCCAACACGTTCGTGCCGGAGACCCTCGATCCGGCGGCGCCGGCGGACTACACGGACATCTTCGGCGCCCCCGACGACTACGGCTGGAACGTGGAGCCGGCCTTCAGCAACTGCATCTGGGTCGAGCGCGCCGAGGATCCTGCCCTGGCCGGCTGCTGGGAGGCCTGGCTGCCGTCCGCGCAGAGCGCCGCCTACTCACAGCGCGCGGACCTGGCCGGCCGCCTCGCGCTCGTCGTGCCGCCGCCGGCGCGGCTGAACGGGGACCCGATCACCTACGTGGTCTCGGCCGCGGACGCGCAGACGACGTGGCCGTCCGACATCGTCTGGACGGATGCGCCGACGACGCCCGGCCCTGCGGCCGGCTCGGCCGTCATCACCGAGTGGCCGGCCGACTTCGACGCCGCCTACCGGGCCGACCTGCTCGCCATGGACGGCGAGGCCCCGGCCGAGTTCCCCGTCAGCGGTCGTAGCGTGACGTTCACGAACAAGAGCAACGCGCTCGCGGACAACCAGCTGGCCGACGTCTTCGGCTATCTCGAGGAGCGTTACGCACAGCTCGGGCTGGACACCTGGCGCCAGTCGTTCACCTGGCGAGGGATGCCGCAGACGAACCTGGTCGCCGTCATCCCGGGCACGCAGCGGCGTCTCGCGCCGGTGCTCATCGCCGATCACGTGGACACGGCGTTCGACGAGGATCTCGCCCTCAAAGGCATCTATCAGGCCGTGCCCGGCGCGGACGACAACGCGTCGGCGACCGCCGCCCTGCTTCGCGCGGCGGCGGTCCTCAAGACGAGGCAACCGGAACGCCCGATCTGGCTGGTGCACTTCACCGGCGAGGAGTTCCCCGCCGACGACCTCGGCGCGCGAGCGCTGGTGAGTCAGATGCTGGACGACGGCCAGGACATCGCCGGGATGGTGCTCCTCGACATGATCGGCTTCGCCGGCGTGGGGCAGACCCAGTTCCAGATCAACCCCGGTCCCAGCGCCGCTTCACTGGACATGGCGTCCGTGGCCCTCGACGCCCAGGCGGACGTCTCCCCGCAGCTCACGCCGCTGCTGGAGCCGAGGTACTCGGTGCGCAGCTACCTCTACAACACCGACGCGATCATCCTCTCCGAGAACGGCTACCCGGTGGTGCTGATCAACGAGCACCTCAACTACTTCACGCGGCTGATGCGCGCGGCGTATCACGACATGGGCGACACGTCGGCCAAGATCAACTTCCCGTTCGCGGTGGCGCTCACCAAGGTGGCGATCGAGACCACGGCGAGACTCTCGGGCGCGCACTGACGGACGAGGGGGACCGGGCGGGCGCCGGCGCTCAGCCCGCCCGGTCGCCACCTCGACCGGCCCCTAGTCGAGCTGCGCGTCGAGCCAGTCGAGCACCTCGTTGACGTGTCCCTGCTCGAAGAACACGGGGTCCACATGACCGGCGCCTGAGAAGATCCGCAGCGTCACCTGGTCCGCGCCGATCGTGGCCGCCAGCGCCTTGGCGAACCGCTGCGACTGGGGGTACGGCACTGTCGCGTCGGCGGTGCCGTGCTCGATCAGTGTCGGCGGGTCGTCGGGCGTGACGTAGGTGATGGGGTCGGCGTCCTTGACCTTGCCGGGCACCTCGCGCAGCGGAGCCCCGAGGTACTGGGAGAGGAACGACCGTGGTCCCTCGGCGCTCGTGCGGTCGAAGCCCGCGACGCGGAAGTCGCGGTCGGTGAGCAGGAACGAGATCGGACCGTACCAGTCGATCACGGCCTGCAGCCGATCGGACTGGTCGGCGTTCTGCGGGTCCGGTCCGGCCAGGGCGGCGACGCCCCCGGAAGTGCCTGCCAGCGCCGCCAGGGTGCCGCCGGCGGAGTGGCCCCAGGCGGCGAAGCGCGCCGGATCGAGCTGGTACTCGCCGGCATGGGCGCGAAGCCAGCGGATGGCGGCCTTGACGTCGATGATGGCCGCCGGGAACGTCGCCTCCTCGCTCAGGCGGTAGTTGACGCCGACCACGGCGTAGCCGCGTCCCAGCGCCTCCCGCACCGGCCCCATCAGGACGTCGTTCTTGTCGCCGCTGATGAACCCGCCGCCGTGGATGGCGACGATCACGGGATAGGGAGGCGTGCCGGTCGCCGGCAGGTAGAGGTCGAGCTTCTGGGCCGCGGAGTCGCTCCCGTAGGCCAGGTCCTTGTGGACGGCGCTGGCCTGCGGCGGGCCCGACTCGCTGGTCACGCTCCCGGCGCTCGCCGCGGACGTGGAGGCGCCGGACGCGCCGCCGCAGCCGACTGCGGCGGCGCTCAATGCGGCGAACGCCGCGATGACCGCGGCGAGCATCGCCAGCGTCCCGAGCATCGCCGGAGTCTTCGGTCTGGCCGAGCGCATCATGCGCCGATCATAGTCCGTCGCCGGGTAGCCGATGCGCCGGGACACGTGCATCCAGGCGGCGCCCACCCAAGCGGCCGAGCGCCGCCCCGGGGCCCGGCGCCGCTCGTCTCGCGACCGCCACCCCCGATGTAAGATGGCACCCTGCCGAACTGGGGGTTGGGTCATGGTCGAGCTGCTCGATGCACGCGCCATCAGAGGCGCGAACTACTACAGCTATCGCCCGGTCATCGTGCTCGATATCGACCTGGGCGAGTACGACGAGGTGTTCACCAACGCCCTGCCCGGGTTCACCGAGGCGCTGCTCGAGCTCCTGCCCAGCCTCGAGGAGCACCGCTGCTCGGAGGACGAGCGGGGCGGCCTCATCAAACGCATGCGCGAGGGCACGCTGCTCGGCCACGTCATCGAGCACCTCGCGCTCGAGCTGCAGTACATCGCCGGCATGGAGGTCGGGTTCGGCAAGACCATCGACACCGACGCCCCCGGCGTCTACCAGGTCATCTACAGCTACTGGGTCGAAGAGGCGGGGATCACGGCCGGGAAGCGCGCGATCGGCATCGTCAACGCACTCGTCGGGGGGCGCCGCGACAGCGTCGACCTCGAGGGCGTGATCCGCGAGCTGGAGGACATCAGCGCGGATCACTTCCTCGGCCCGTCCACGGCGGCGATCGTGGAGGAGGCGGAGCACAGAGGCATCACCGTCATCCGCCTCGACGACTACAACCTCGTGCAGCTCGGCGAGGGCAAGTACCAGCGTCGCATCGAGGCGTCCATCACCTCGCGGACGAGCATGATCGGTGTGGAGACGGCCGGCAACAAGCGCCTCACCAAGCACATGCTTGACGACGCCGGCATCCCGGTCCCCAAGGGCACGGTGGTCCGGCGCGTCGAGTCCGCCATCGAGGACGCCGAGTGGCTCGGCTATCCGGTCGTGATCAAGCCGCACGACGGCCATCACGGGAAGGGCGTCACGACCGGTATCAGCGACGAGACTGACCTGCGCGAGGCGTTCGCGCGCGCCAAGGAGATCAGCGACAAGGTCATCGTCGAGAAGTCCTACACGGGCAACGACTACCGCATGCTGGTGGTCGACGGGCGCCTGGTGGCCGCCGCCATGCGCGAGCCGGCGGCCGTGACCGGCGACGGTGAGCACAGCATCGAGGAGCTCATCGCCATCGAGAACCGCGACCCGAGCCGCGGCTACGGCCACGAGAAAGTGATGACGCGGCTGTCGACCTCGGACGTGACGACGTACCTGCTGCAGCGTGCCGGGTACACGCTCGAGACGGTGTTGACGGAAGGCGAAGTCTTCCGGCTGGAACTCACGGCGAACCTCTCGACAGGCGGTTCGGCGGTCGACGTCACCCACACGGTGCACAAGGCCAACCGCTTCATGGCGGAGCGCGTCGCCAGCATCGTCGGCCTCGACATCGCCGGCATCGACGTCATCGCGCCGACCCTGGAGCAGCCGGTGAAGAAGGTCGGCGGCGCCGTCATCGAGGTCAACGCCGCGCCGGGGCTGCGCATGCACCTGGCTCCCGCACGGGGCACGCCGCGCAACGTGGCGCGGCCCATCGTCGACATGCTGTTCCCGCGCGGGGCTCCGCACGACATCGGCATCGTGGCCGTCACCGGCACCAACGGCAAGACCACGACCGTGCGCCTGATCGCACACATCATGGAGCACGCCGGCTCCAGCGTCGGGATGACGACCACCGACGGGATCTACGTGCGCGGCAACCTGATCGCCGAGGGCGACATGAGCGGCCCGTACTCGGCCCAGGTCGTGCTCCGCGACCCGCTCGTCGACTGCGCCGTGCTGGAGACGGCCCGAGGCGGCATCCTGCGCTCGGGCCTGGGCTACAAGACCGCCGACGTCGGCGTGGTGCTGAACGTGCAGCCCGACCACCTCGGCCTCCAGAACATCCGCAGTATCGAGGAGCTGGCCAAGGTCAAGGCGGTCGTGGCGGAGGCCGTGCGCGAAGGCGGCACCACGGTGCTCAACGGCGACGACCCCTTGTGCGTGGACATGACGAAGTACTGCCGCGAGCACGTGGTGCTGTTCTCGCTGCGCTCGACCAACCCCGATCGTCCTGGACCACGTCGAGCGCGGGCACACGGCGGTCATCTGCGAGCAGGGCTACATCGCCGTGCTCGAGAACGACCACCTTGTACCGGTGGCGCGGGTGGAGGACATCCCCATCACGCTCGGCGGCCGCGCCGACTTCAACGTCCAGAACGCGCTCGCGGCCACGGCCGCTGCCTATGCGCGCGGCGTGGACGTGGACCAGATCCGGCGCGCCCTGCTCTCCTTCTTGCCGTCGCCGCTGCAGACTCCGGGGCGCCTCAACCTGATGACCATCGGGGGCGTGGACTATCTGCTCGACTACGCCCACAACCCCCATGCCTACAGGAGCCTGGTGCAGCTCGTCGAGCGCCTCGGCGCGCGTCGCCGCATCGTCGTGTTCGACGTGGTCGGCGACCGCCGCGACGAGGACATCGAGGAGGTGTGCGGCGTGCTGGCGCCGGTCTTCGACGCGGCCGTCATCTACGAGGCCGACGACCTGCGCGGCCGGGCTCCCGGCGAGCTGATGGACCTGCAGGAGCGCTTCCTCAAGGCCGCCGGGTTGGACGCGGCCGCGATCGAGCGCGTGCCCGTCGAGCAGGACGCGATCGAGCGCGCGGCCGAGCTGGCGCAGCCCGGCGACCTCGTCTGCTGCATGACCGGGCGTGTGCACGAGGCCATCCAGTGGCTGCGCGCGCAGGCCGAGAGCAGCGCGTGATCGGGCCCGGCGCGGGGTGGCGGCTGCTGCTCGGCGGCTCCGGCGAGGACGGCATGGACCGGCGCCTGGTGCGCCGCTTCGTCGAGCTCGCCGGCGGCGCCGACAAGGCGCGCGTGCTCGTGGTGCCCACAGCCAGCGAGGAGAGGGCCGAGACGATCGCCCACTACCTCGCGGCGTTCGAACTCGAGCACACGCAGCACGTGGAGGTGCTCGACGTCCGCGCGCGCGCGGATGCCGACTTGCCGGCGACCGCGCTCGCGCTCCGCGACGCCACCGCGGTCATGTTCACCGGCGGTGACCAGCTGCGGCTGCTCGACATCCTTATGGGCACCGAGTTCGTCGCCGAGCTGCGCCGGCGCGGCCCCAGTCTCGTCGTCGGCGGCTCGAGCGCGGGCTCGATGGCGCTCGGCGACCCGGTGATCGTGCGCGGTGACCCGGCCGCGTTCCACGAGGTCGGGGCCATCCGCAGGGCGCCCGGACTCGGCCTGGTCGAGGGTATCGTGGACACGCACTTCGTGACGCGCGCGCGGTTCGGCCGCCTGGTGGCGATGGTGTCGGCGTACCCGGACACGATCGGCTTTGGCATCGAGGAGGACTGCGGCCTCGAGATCTCGCCCGACCGGGTCGCCACCGTGATGGGCCGGGGAGTGGTGTGCGTGGTGGACGGCCACGGCGCCGACCCTGCGCCGGCCGCGGCGGGCGACGGCCGCGCGCTGTCGGTCGCCGGCCTCGCTCTCCACGTGCTCGCAGATGGCGACAGCTACGACCTGCGGACGCGGAGGGTGCGGCGCGCCTGAGCCTGCGGCTCCGCGCCTGAGCGGACGCCCCCCGTGCGCCATCAGCTCCGCGCCGCCTGTTCCGCGCCGCCCGCCTCTCGCCTCGAGCCGCCGCGGCCGTTCGGGGCCAACGGCCAACGCTCGCCTGCCGACGGGAACACCCAAAGCATTCGCACTCACGGGGAGGTCGTCATGACTGCTTCCGATCGGACAGAAGATGACGTCGTCGCGGCCCTGCGAGCTCGCTTGAAGGGCGACGTGGTGGGCGCCGGCGACGATGACTACGAGACGGCGCGCGCCGTCTGGAACGGGATGATCGACAAGCGACCGGTGGCGATCGCTCGCTGTCGCTCGAAGGAGGACGTGGCCGCGGCCATCGAGGTGGCGCGCCGGCACGGCCTGCCGCTCGCGGTGCGCGGCGGTGGGCACAATGTGGCCGGCACGGCCACCTGCGAGGGTGGGGTGGTGATCGACCTCTCGGAGATGAACGGCGTCGAGGTGGACGCAGAGCGCCGTCTGGCGAAGGTCCAGGGAGGCGCTGTGTGGCGCGACGTGGACGCGGCGACGCAGCCCTACGGCCTCGCGGCCCCGTCCGGCCTTGTCTCGGAGACGGGCGTGGCCGGCCTCACGCTCGGCGGCGGACTCGGCTGGCTGCGGCGCAAGCACGGACTCAGTTGCGACAACCTTGTCGGCGCCGAGGTAGTGACCGCGCGCGGCGAGTCGGTGCGGGCGACCGTGGACGAGAACCCGGACCTGCTGTGGGCGCTGCGCGGCGGGGGCGGCAACTTCGGCGTCGTGACCACGTTCGAGTTCCGCCTGCATCCGGTGGGTCCCGAGGTCGCCTACGCGCTGGTGTTGTACGACGGGATCCGAGACGAGGGAGGTGCTGCGCGCCTTCCGCACGCTCGCCGCGGCCGGTGTGCCTCGCGAGATCGCGCCGCTCGCCTTCACCGGAAGAGTGCCGGAGGGCATGGATGGCGTCCCTGCCGAGCACGCCGGCAAGGCGATGGTGGCCGTCGCGGGGGCGTATGCAGGACCGGCGGGCGAGGGCGATCAGGCGCTGCGGCCGCTGCGCTCGCTAGGGCGACCTCTCGCCGACCTCAGTGGTCGTATGCCCTACGTGCAACTTCAGCAGTTCCTCGACGAGGAGTACCCGCGCGGCCGCCACTACTACTGGAAGTCGGCCGCCGTGGACGAGCTCAGCGACGGTGTCATCGACGTGATCGCCGAGTACGCGGCCCTGCAGCCGTCGCCGCTCAGCACGATCGACATCTGGCTCATGGGGGGTGCGCTCGCGGAAGAGCCTCCCGGCGGCTCCGCCTTCTCCGGCCGCTCCGCAGGCTATCTCGTCAACCCCGAGGCCGATTGGGACGATCCGGCCGCGGACGAGGAGAACGTCGCCTGGGCGCGGCGGTTCATCGAGGCGCTCGAGCCGTACACCGTCGGCAACTACCTCAACTTCCCCGGGCTGCTCGAAGAGGGTGAGCAGCAGCTGCGCGCAAGCTTCGGCGCACACTTCGAACGGCTGGTCGACGTCAAGACCAAGTGGGACCCGGACAACGTCTTCCGCATCAACCACAACGTGCCGCCGCGGCGGGCCGACAAGGCGGCGTAGACGGCGCGACGGGCCCGCAACTTCTGCTCGTCGCCCGGACCAGCTGGTAGTTGCGCGCCGGTTTCCGGCGAGCGCGCGTTTGAAGGCTGCCTGCCGGCTGCCGGCCGCCGGCCGGCGGCCGGGGAGCGACCTGTTGTCAGCCCTGTAGCCGGAAGGTGCTCCATCTGGACGTTCGTCCTATGCTCGGCTCCCCCTCCGACGCCGACGCCAAGGGTGCAGACGGCAACAGCGCCAGCCCCGGCGGCGCCATCGAGGGAGCGAAGATGAGAGTCCTCATCGCCCACAGCAGCAGCGCAGCACGCACGGCTCTCGCGGAGACTTTGAGCCGGGACGCCGGCGAGCGGCTCGAGGTGATCTCCCTCGACGACGGCCATGACGCCCTCGAGGTCCTGCTCGAGGAGAGCCCGCCGGAAGTGGCGTTCATCGACTGGGATCTGCCCGGGATCGACGGTCCGGAGATGTGCCGGCTGGTGCGGGACTTCCATCACGGCGACGACACCTACATCGTGGTCCTGGCCTCGCCGGCGCACCAGGACACGGCCGACTCGTGGAGGGCCGGCGCCGCCAAGTGCATCTCCACGCCGGCTCCTGCCGGTCTCCTGCGCGACTGCCTTTCTGCGGGCCTGCGCGGCGCCGCACGCAGGCAGTACACGGACGACGACGGGCGCCCGACGCTGGACGCCGTGCGCACGCCCGACATGGAGGTGGCGAACCCCTTCTTCCGCGACGACGACTCGGCGTCTCGTTCGGCGACGCCCGACCGCGGCGCGCTCCTGCAGGCGGTCCTGGCGGAACGCTGATCGGCTGAAGGGCGGGTCGTTGCTGCCTTGCCCGGTCTTGCCGCGGCCCGCCCCTGAGTCTCTCCGCGGCTCCGCAGTTCTGCTCGTACCCACAGTGACGGCCGCCCCGCCCGCGGACGCCGTTCCGCTGCTCCGGGACCGGGACAGGGCACTATGATCAGCAGAGACTGATCAGGGACCGGCGCGGGAGGTCATCGTGAGGCGGCGGAAGGCTGTCGCGAGACGAGGCGTGGTGCGTGCGCGGAGCGGGGCGGCCGCGACGGCGCTGCTGCTCGCGGCCGCGCTCCTCGCGATTATCCTCGCCGCCGCCGGCTGCGACGTGCCCAGCACCGGCGGCCTCGGTCAGGTGGCCGGCTCCGGCAAGCTCGTGACCAAGACCTACGACTACACCGGCTTCACCAAGGTCGTCGTCGACAGCGGCTTCGCGGCGTCCGTCGAGCGGGGCGCTGCCAGCGCCGTCTCCGTGACCGTCGACGACAACCTCGTCGAGGACCACCTCAAGGTGGAGCTCAAGGGCGACACGCTGCACATCGGCCTGGCGCCGCTGTGGCGCTATCACGACGTGACGCTCAGGGCGACGGTGACGCTGCCGCACCTCAGCGGGCTCGAGGTGAGCGGCGCGTCGACCGTGGACGGGGTCTCGACCGGCGACGACCTCGAGCTGGTCGTCTCAGGGGCCAGCAGAGCCACGCTGAAGGGCATGGGCAGCGCGACCCTGGAATTGTCCGGAGCGAGTCGCGCCGAGGGCGAGGTCCAGTGGGACGCGCTGGCCGGCGAGGTGTCCGGAGGCAGCGTCGCCGCGTTCACCGGGCGCGCCGACGCGCTGCGGCTGGACGTCTCCGGCGGCAGCCGCCTGGAGCTGATGGGGCTGCTCGTCACCAGCGCCGACCTGACGCTGTCCGGCGGGTCGCGCGGGCGTGTCGCGATCACCGGCCGGCTGGCGGTGGATGCGAGCGGCGGCTCCACGCTGGAGTACGCAGGCGACCCGAGACTCGGGGCCGTCGACGTCTCCGGCGGGTCCGCGGTACGGCGTGCCGGCGACTGACCGTCAGCCGTGAGCCCCGAGATCATCCGCCCTTGCGTCGACGTCGACCTGCCGGCGATGGTCGACGTCGTCAACGCCGCCGCCACCGCCTACGCCGGCGTGATCCCCAAGGACCGCTACCATCAGCCGTACATGCCGCGCGCGGAGATGGTGGGGGAGATCGAGGCCGGCGTGCGCTTCTGGGGGCTGTTCGATGACGAAGGCGGCTGGCGGGCATCATGGGCGTCCGGGAGGTCGACGACGTGACGCTGATCCGGCACGCCTACGTGCGGCCGGAGCGGCAGCGCGGCGGGGTGGGCAGCCGGCTGCTCCGGCATCTGGTGGACGCGGCTGCGCGACCGTCGGCGCGACCGCTGCTGGTGGGCACCTGGGCGGCCGCCTGGTGGGCCGTGGCGTTCTACGAGCGCCACGGCTTCGCCCTGGTCGCGCCGGCCGAGAAGGATCGTCTGCTGCGCCGCTACTGGGACATCCCCGAACGCCAGGTGGAGACCTCGGTGGTTCTGCGGTTGCGGCGATAGGCGCCCGAGCCGAAGCAGCACAAGACGGGCGGCGGTCCGTCGTAACGAACGGCGCGCCGCCGGGTCACGGATGGTCGCTCGACCACTCATCCGCGCCGACTCTGCCCGCCTGTCTTGGAGATCCCCTTACCCTGGCTTCGCGTGCCTTAACGAGCCTAACCACCACTTGGGTTGACCCCCTCTGGGAGTACTCCTAGCGTGTTCCGTGCCGCGAGAAGACGCTCATCTGAGGCGTCGCAGCCATCTCGGGCGCGACACGGAATCCTCGCGCGCCACTACCCCGTCCCCAGCCCAGGAGGTCCGCCTATGCGCCGATCGCACGATGCTTTGACCCAGCCAGCGAACCAGGGAGCAACTGACTGATGAGGATCCGCCACGTAACCACCCTGATCGTGCTGGTGATCGCCGCCGCGGCCGTGCTGGCCACCGCGATCGCCGGCTCCGTGAGCGCCACGCCGTCGAGGACTACCGTCTGCACGAGCTGCCACACAGGCACCGCGTCCGGCACGGTGACCGCGACGCCCAGCACGACGACGCCCGCCGCCGGGGCTGCCTACACGGTCGCCATCAGCATCGGCCTCACCTCGAGCGGCAACAGCGGGTACCACATCGCGCAGACCGACGCCGGCGGCACGACGACCACCTGGCTCGCGGTCAACGCGGGCCCCGGCTCGCAGACCTCGTGGACAGCCAACATGACCGCCCCCACCGCTCCGGGTACCTATTACTACAAGGTCTGGTGCGTCAAGGGTCCCAACAACTCCTCCGGCCAGGCGAAGGCCGCCACCTACAGCATCACCGTGGCGACGCCGACGCCCACGCCCACGCCGACGCCCACGCCCACGCCGACGCCCACGCCCACGCCGACGCCCACGCCCACGCCCACGCCCACGCCCACGCCCACGCCCACGCCCACGCCCACGCCGACGCCCACGCCGACGCCCACGCCCACGCCCACGCCCACGCCGAAGCCCGCAGCTGCGATCGCCAGCCTCACGCCGAACCACGCCAAGACCGGCGCCGGCGTCGTCATCGTCGGCACGAACCTCGGCCGCCGCGGCACCGTGCGCTTCGGCACCACGGTGGCGGCGACCAGAGCCTGGAGCGCCAACTCCGTGACCGCCACGGTGCCCGCGGGCCTCACTCCCGGCGCGACGAGCGTGACCGTGACGCCTGCCGGCGGCGCGACCTCCAACGCCCTCGCCTTCACCGTCGACGCGCCGGCGCAGTCGAAGGACACGACGGCGCCCACGACGGTCGCCCGTGGTGTCCCCGCCGACGGCTGGTGCAACGGCGTCCTCGTGATCACCCTGACGGCCTCGGACCGCGGCGGATCGGGCGTCGCCTCGATCAGCTATGCCGTGGACGCCGGCGCTCCGGTCACTGTGCGTGGATCGCGCACGACGGTGGACCTGGGCGCTCTCTACGGAGGCGGCGCCGGCGCCATGCAGGGTACTCACACGATCACCTACCACGCGACGGACGCCGCGGGTAACGCCGAGGCTCCGAAGACGCTGACGGTCCACCACGACAGCAACAAGCCGTCGACGAGAGCTCCTCGTGCCGTGCGCGCGCGCCGGCACCACGTCGCGGCGCTCAAGTACCAGGTCCGCGACGCCACGCCCAACGCCGGCACGGCCAAAGTCATCATCACGATCAAGAACCGGCACGGCAAGGTCGTGAAGCGGCTCCGCCTGGGCACCCGGCCGGTGAACAGGATGCAGACGGCCAGGTTCCGCTGCACGCTGCGCCCCGGGAAGTACCGGTTCTTCGTGCGCGCGACCGACGCGGCCGGCAACGCGCAGGCCAACACCGCGTCGCAGAGGCTCACCGTCCGTTAGCGACGCGCGCGACATTGGCGGCCCGCTGAAGCTGAGCCGCCTTGCGTGACCAAGACCCGAGGGGCCGGCAAGAGCCGGCCCCTCGGGCTTCCGGACCGTGGCGGACCCCCACGCGCGCGGCTTCGGCAAGACTCGCTCCCTGCCTGTGCGTCGACTCGTCCGTAGCGCTCCGCGCGGGCTCGCGCCGCAGGATCGACGAGCTCGCGCTCCGGCCGCCGCGCAAGTTCGCGTCGCATCCTCGTGGGGTACCGTCGAGCCAGACCACGGGGCGCGTCCGCGCCCTGCTTAGACGGGGAGGTCCGGCATGATCCAGCTGATCGAGGGTGCGCCCGACGGGGTCCTGGCGTTCGAGGCCGTGGGCGAGGTGGACGCCGACGACTACACGGGCGTGCTCATGCCTGCCATCGAGGAGGCGCTGTCGGGAGGGGACAAGCTTCGCTTCGTCTTCGAGATCGGCGCGGAGTTCGATCGCTTCACAGCGGGAGCCGAGTGGCACGACATGACGTTGGGGTTCTCGCACCTCGGCGACTGGCAGCGCTGCGCCGTGGTGACCGACCTCGATTGGGTGCGGCACGCCGTCAAGGCGTTCGGCTGGATGATGGGCGGTCGCCTCAGGCTGTTCGAGATCGACGAGCTCAAGGCGGCCCTGGAGTGGGCCGCGGACGATTGAGGAACCCCTTTCGGGCGTCGGCGTAGCGCTCACGCGTCGGCGCCGGTCTATGATGCCGGTATGTCATTCGAGAGGGAGATGAACGCGGCTTGGCGGCTCCTTGGCGAAGGCGACGCGAGTGCAGCCGCCGAGCGTGCGCGCGCCGTCGTTTCCGCGGGAGGCCTTCCGCCGGGCCGCGAAGCTGACGCGCGCTATCTGCTCGGTCGCGCGCTGGGCGCCGGCGGCGATCGCGACGGCATGACTCTCGAGTGGGCCCAAGTGCTGCGACTCGATGCCGTTGCCGCGCGACCACGGCAGCTTCTGTCTCCAGCAGAGTTCGAGTCCGTCGCCCAGGCCGCCTTGGACGAGCTCCCCCAGGAGTTGCTCGACGAGCTGAACGGTGTCGCCATCCTGATCGAGGACCGGCCCTTGCCACAGATGGTGGCCGACGGCATCGACCCGCGCATCCTCGGCCTGTACCACGGCGTGCCGCTGATCAGGCGCTCGGCCAGCTTCGGCGCCCCCTACGCTGACACGATCCACCTGTTCAGCGCCAACCTGGAGCGTGTGTGTGCGACGCCGGCCGCGCTGGCCGCGCAGATCCGCGTGACGGTGCTGCACGAGACGGCACACTTCTTCGGCTACTCGGAGGGCCAGCTGCGGAGCATGGGGCTGGCCTGATCAGACCTCCGCTGCTCCGGAAGCCGAGACAACGGCAGCCTCTTTACAAGATATGCTTTAAAGGGTATCTTGTGAGACATGAAGACTGACGAGACCCCCGAAACCGGCCGGCCGCGCAGCGTCGAGTTGCGCGATGCGCACGCGCTGCGCGCGCTCGCCCATCCCACGCGGCTCAAGCTCGTCGGGCTGCTGCGCCTGCAAGGGCCGCTGACCGCGACGCAGGCGGCCCGCGAACTGGGGGAGACGCCGCAGCGCTGCACCTTCCACCTCGGTCAGCTCGCCAAGTACGGGCTCGTGGAGGAGGCCGGGGGAGGCCGCGGGCGTGAGCGCCCGTGGCGGGCCACGGCCTTCTTCACCAGCTGGCCCAACGTCATGACCGGGCAGGAGGCCGGGGCCGCCGGCCAGCTGCTCGAGGCGGTCGTGGCCGAGCTGCACTTCGAGGCAGTCATGGGCTGGATCGAGCGCAAGGACGAGGAGCCGCGCGAGTGGCAGGAGGCGGCGCAGCTCAACGACGTGGCGCTTCACCTGACCGCCGGCGAGCTGGACGAGCTGGGTCGCGACATCTGGAGCCTGTTCGAGCAGTATCTGGCCCGGGCCGAGCGCGCCGACCTGCGCCCGGAGGGCGCTCGCCCGGTCACGATCCTCAACTTCGCCTTCCCGTGGCAGCAGCCGAAGGAGGAGGCCGGCGGCTGACGCCGCGTCACCGCCGGCCCGATCGCACCATGAAGGCACTCTCCCGTCTCACCCCCGCGCTCCTGCGGACGCACCCGCAGTTCCGCCGCTTCTGGACGGGGCAGACGGTGTCTCTGATCGGCGACCAGGTGTCGTTCATCGCGCTGCCGCTGGTCGCCGTGCTCGTGCTGGACGCGAGCGCCGCGCAGATGGGCTACCTGACGGCCGCGGCGCTCATCCCCAACCTGCTGTTCTCGCTGCACGCCGGAGCGTTCGTGGACCGCCGCGGCCACCGCCGGCAGTTGATGATCCTTGCCGACGTGGGACGAGGCCTGCTGCTGGCGCTCGTCCCGCTCACCGCGGCCCTCGGGCTGCTGTCGCTGCCGGTGCTGTACGTGATCGCGTTCCTCACCGGCAGCCTCAGCGTACTCTTCATGGTCGCGTACAGCGCGCTGTTCGTGGCGCTCGTCCCGCGGGACGGCTACGTGGGCGCGCAGTCGCTGCTCAACGGCAGCCGCGCGGTGGCGAGCGTGGTGGGGCCGAGCCTCGGCGGGATCCTGGTGCAAGCGCTCACGGCGCCGCTGGCGGTGGCCGTGGACGCCGTGTCCTACTTCGTCTCGGCGGCGTACCTGGCGCGGGTCAAGGTCGTCGAGCCGCCGCGCGAGGAGGAGCGCCGCGGCCTGCTGCTCAGCGGCGCGCGCTTCATCGCCTCGTCGCCCATCGTCCGCCCGGCGCTGCTGGCCACGGCCACGCTCAACTTCTTCGACTACGCCTTCCTGGCGCTGTTCGTCCTCTATGCGACGCGCTCCCTGGGCGTGGCGCCGGGCACGCTCGGCGTGGTGCTGGGCGCCGGCGCCGTCGGTGCGGTGATCGGCGCGGCCGTGACCAGCCGCGTGGTGCGCCGCATCGGCGTCGGTCCCGTCTTCGTCGTGGGCTGCGTGCTGTTCCCGGTGTCGCTGCTGCTGGTGCCGCTCGCCGGCGGACCGCGCTCTCTGGTGCTGCTCTGCCTGCTGGGGGCGGAGTTCGGCGCCGGACTGGGAGTCGTGATGCTGGACATCAGCATCGGCTCGATCTTCGCCGCCGTGGTCCCCGACCGCTTCCGCTCGCGCGTCTCCGGCGCCTACATGGTGGTCAACTATGGGGTGCGCCCGCTCGGGTCCTTGGCGGCGGGCGTCCTGGCCACCGCCATCGGCACGCGCGAGACGCTGTGGATCGCGGCCGCCGGCGGTTCGCTGGCGGTGATATGGCTGCTGCGCTCGCCGCTGCTCAAGATGCGGGAACTGCCGGAGGGCGAGGCGGCGGAGCCCGCCGCGGAGGCCGTGGCCTGAGCAGGCCACAGGCCAGCCCTGTGGACGAGGCGCGAGACGCGGACCCGCGCGCCCAGGCGGAGATCGTCGCGCTCCTGGAGTGAGGCCGGCCGCGGCGCCTACCGTTTGTACCTGGCGGCGAGCACGTCGTCGTGGCCCGCCGACGGGGTCAACGTCGCTAGCGAACAGCGAGCTCTTGCCCCAGAGGGTGAAGACGTTGAACCAGGACGCGGGCCGGCTCTCAGAGCCGGCCCGCGTCATCGGCTTCAGCGCGTCAGCACCAGCGCCTTTTTGACGATCTTGGACTGGGTGTTGCCGGCCAGGTCGGTGGCCGTCACCCACCAGGTGTACCTGCCCGGGGCGAAGCCGGATGGGCGCCACCTCGTGGTGCGTGTGACGTTGATGCGGCGTACCCCGAGTCTGACGCGCGCCTTCATCTTGCCCCTCTTGGTGGCCACCACGAGTGTCAGCTTGGCGTTGTCGCCGTACGCGTCGGTGACGCGGAACTTGAGCTTCGCCGTGCTCCGCGTCCGCATCTTGATGCGGTTGAGCGCCGCCGTGGTGGGCCGCGTGTCGTCGTGGTGCAGGACCACGTCCGCCACGGCGGACGCCGCCGACGGCGTCAGTGCTATCTGGGTCGCCTCCTCGGGCGCCGCCGCCGCCGGCCAGTACTGGACGCCGTACACCGGCGGCCGGCCGTCGCAGACCACGACGTAGACGCCCTCCGGGATGCCGGTGATCGTGTACGTGCCCGTGGCGCCCGTGACGCCGCCGGACGTCTGGTGTCTCTGGCTCTCCGGCGGCTGACCCGGCGCGAGGGCCAGCTCTACCTGGACGCCGGCGACCGGCAGTCGAGTGCGGCTGTCGGTGACGACGCCGCTGAGCGTGCAGGAGCGGCGCATGACCGCATCGGCCGTGGCCGTCTGGCCGGCGACCACCTTCACCATGTCAAGTGTGTCCGGCGTCGACGGGTCGGCGTCGTAGTCAAGCGGCAGGTAGACACCGTAGGGGTCGCTGAAGCTCACGGAGTAGAGGCGGTCGGCGCCGACGTTCAGGCCGGTGAAGGCCCAGGAGCCGTCCGCCTTGGAGGTCGTCGTCAGCTGGTCCTGGGCACTGCCCTCGAGGCGGGCAGTGACCGTCATCCCCGACAGTGCGGCTCCGGCCGCGTTCTTGACCATGCCCGACAGCGTGGAGTAGCGGCGCATGACCGCATCGGCCGTGGCCGTCTGGCCGGCGACCACCTTCACCATGTCAAGTGTGTCCGGCGTCGACGGGTCGGCGTCGTAGTCAAGCGGCAGGAACGCACCGGAGGGGTCGCGGAAGCTCAGGGAGTAGGGGCGACCCGCGCCGACGCCCAGGCCATCAATGACCCATGAGCCGTCCGCCGCGGACGTCGTCGTGATCTGCCCTTGGCCGCCGCCGTCGACACGGGCGGTGACCGTCATGCCGGGCAGCGCTGTCCCGGCCGTATTTGTGATCTTGCCCGAGAGCGTGCCCGTCAGGCTGGTCCGTAGCTGGATGACCTCCAGCGGCTCTTGCGATCAGGCGCATCCGAACACGTAGGCATCGTCGAACGACTCCTTACCCCAGAGGTAGGTGGTGATGAAGATCCCTGAGGGGTCGGAGACGCAGACCTTGTACGAGCCCGACGGCGTGGTGTCGACGGTCAGGCTGTAGGCCCCCGTGGCTTCGGTGGTCGTCTCGGCGGCCATGACTCCGGACTGGGCGTCCCGCGCCTCGACAAGGATCCCCCCGAGAGGATTGTCGTACTGGTCGGTGACATACCCGGTAGCCCCCCCGGCGGCGGCCGGCGGGGCTACCACTCCGGCCGCAACCGCGAGCGCCGCTACGCATAACAGTGCGGGCAGGAGCAGCGTGAGACATCGACGTATGTGCATAGAATCCCCTCCGGTAGTGCGCCAATCCAGCCCAAGCATCGTATCAACACGGAACGCGAGGGGCGAGACGGGCGACGGCGTCTCCCCAGGATCAGCCAGCCGCCCGCAGCACCTCGAGCGCCCGCAGCGTCACCCGGCGGCTGGGCCCGCTCTTGGTCCTAATGCTGTGCGGGAGCGGGTGCTTACTGGAGCTGAGCCGCCAGCCAATCGAACACCTGTGCCAGGTTCTGCGGCGTGAAGAACTCGGCGCCCATGTGGTGAGCGCCGGGCAGTATCTTCAGGGTCACCTTGTCGGGGCCGAGCGTCTCCTCGAGCGCGGCGGAGAAGCGTATCGACTGCCGCATCGGGACCATGCCGTCGGCGGTGCCGTGTTCGATGAAGAAGGGCGGGTCGTCGGGGCTGATGTACGTGGTGGGGTCGGCGGCCCTGACCCTGCCGGGCGCCACCGGCAGGGCCGCCCCCACGTACCGCGACAGGTACGACTCCGGGCGTCTGCTGTGGCGGGGCCCGAAGCCGGCGGCACGGACGTCCGCGTTCGTGCGCAGGAACGTGATGGGGCCACACCAGTCGACGACGGCCTGGGCCCTGTCTGACCAGCGTCGGAGGTGTTTGCTGCGGCCGGCGAGCGCCGCGACACCTCCGGAGGTTCCGGCCAGCGCCGCGAGATTGCCTCCGGCCGAGGCGCCCCAGACCGCGATCCGCGTCGGGTCGAGGTCGTAGCGCGACGCCCTGGCCCGCAGCCAGCGGATCGCCGCCTTGACGTCGTTGATCTGGGCCGGGAACGTCGCCTCCTGCGTCAGACGGTAGTTGACGGAGGCGACCGCGTAGCCCCGGCGAAGGGCCGCGTCCCGGATCGGTGCGAAGTGGCCGCCCGCCTTGTCGCCTACGTGGAAGCCGCCGCCGTGGATGTAGAGGACCACGGGATGCAGCGCGCCGTCGGCAGCCGGGAGATGCAGGTCGAGCTTCTGGGCCGGCGAGCCGCCGGCGTACGCCAGGTCCCTCAACACCGGGCGAGGACGACCGCTCGGCGCGGGCGTGGGCGTGGGCGTCGGCTTGGCGCTCACGCGTGAGGACGGCGCCGCCTCACTCGTGCCCTCGCTCCGGATGGCGAGCCCGAGGCCCGCGGCGCACGCCCCGGCGAACGCTGCGAGCGCCAGCAGCACGAGCAGCAGTGCCGTGAGCCGGGACGCGGTAGCGTGGACAGAGCGGATCATACGGCGATGATAGCCGGAGTCGGACCGCCGCACAGGTGGCCCCGGAGGCAACGCTTGACGGTTGAGGCGATTCAGCCGATACGCACTCCATGGCATGTGACAGCGTCTGACGGGCGAGCGGGCGGCGTGAAGCCCCGGCCGGTCCTGGAGGCATGATGAGCGACGACGCAGACCTGTACCGAGAGATCCTCGACAACCTCTACGACGGCGTCTACTTCGTCGATCGCGAGCGCGTGGTCAACTACTGGAACAAGGGCGCCGAGCGCATCAGCGGCTACTCAGCGGAAGCGATGATCGGCCACTCTTGCAGCGACCACCTGTTGAACCATGTCGATGCCGACGGCGTGTCTCTGTGCCAAGACCGTTGCCCGCTGGCCGCGTGCATGAGCGACGGGCTTCCCCGCGAGGCCGAGGTCTTCCTCCACCACGCCGACGGGCACCGCGTGCCGGTGCTCGTCCGAGGCGCCGCCACTCCGTGACGCCTCGGGCGAGATCGTCGGGGCCGTCGAGACCTTCAGCGCAGACACGAGCGCGCGGGCGATGCGCAGCGAGGTACGCGAGTTGCGCCGCACCACGCAGCGCGACGCGCTCACCGGCGTCGGCAGCCGTGGCTACACCGACGGCCGGCTGCGCGCCGTGGTCGCCGAGTTCCAGGGCCGGGAGCCCGCGGCCGGCTTGCTGTTCGGGGACATCGACCACTTCAAGGGCTTCAACGATACCTACGGCCACGATGTCGGCGACCAGGCCCTTCGCATGGTGGCGGCGACCCTTCGCGACAACGTCCGCGGCGGCGACGTTGTCGGCCGCTGGGGCGGTGAGGAGTTCGTCGTGCTCGTCTATGAGACGAGCGCCGAGGCCGAGGTGGTCGCTCTCGGCGAGAAGCTGAGGGCCCTCGTCGAGGCCTCCCGTCTCGATCTGCCGCAGGAGAGCGTCACCGTCACGATCTCGCTCGGTGCCACTCTTCTGCAGCCCGACGACTCGCCCGAGAGCCTGGTGCGCCGGGCGGACCAGCTGATGTATCGCAGCAAGGAGTCCGGGAGGAACCGCGTCACGGGCGGCTGAGACGCCCGCTCGCCCCGGTGTCGATCTCCAGATCAGGCGGTGACCGCCGGCGCCGAGTGGGACTCTCTCCATGGAGCTCAGCGGTGCGCTGCGCGGTGGCGCGGCGGGCCGCTTCGTCAACCCAGTCAGCGGCAGCCGGGAGATCGTCTGCGCAGAAGCGCCGCCCGCGTCCTCGGGCCTGACACGCCCTGCCGTGTGGATCACCGACGACCAGCACTACTCCTACGCGCAGTTCAGGTCGTCGGCTGTCACCAAGTCGCAGCTCGCCGGCACCCTGGTCGTCGTCTTCGTGGTGCGTGACGGGGTGGGGACGATCGGTGTCTTCTTCGTCGACGACGCGGGCGAGCGCTCTCCCACCGCTGCCGCGCTGGCGCTCTCAGGCGGAGGCGGATGAGGCTGCAGGTGAGGTTGAATCAAGCGGCTCCCGAAGGGGGCGGCGACGCTGCACCGCCACCTTGACCTTGCGGTCGAGCTGCCAGCCGAAGACGGTAGTCAGCTTGTAGACCAGGAGCGTGAATCTTCGGGCGTGGTCTGGGAGGGGCGATCGCGGTCCGGTGGCGCCTCGCACGCGAGACACCGCTCGAGGTCCGCAGCGAGGAAGCGGCGCTGCCCGCTGGGCGTGCGCCGGCACGGGATCCTGCCCTGGGCCGCCCAGCGACGCATCGTGCTGGCGCTGACCCCGAGCAGGCCGGCTGCCTCCTGCACGCGCACCCAGCGTTGTCCGATCATCTTGGTACCCACAGCTGGACTGTCGGACCGTGGGGCGTGGACCTTGAGCAACTCTGTCAGAGGGAGGGCGACGGCCCCGACGTGCCTACATCAGTCGCGCCAGACCCAGGAGCTCGTAGAGCACCACGGCGGCGAACGCGCCGACGAGGAACAGAGCGGCCACCAGCGCCGCACGCCGCCGGCGGAGCGCCCAGATGCCCAGGGAGGCCGCGGCTATGATGCCGACCTTGACGACAGCCGCCTGCACGGGACTGCTGTGGAACAGGTAGCCCATGAACGGATTGCCCTCCTGGACGCCCAGGCGGAGAAGGATGCGGGTGAGCACGAGGTCGAGGACGCTGAGCAGATTGGCCAGCGCCAGAAGGCCGATCAGCGCTGCGGGGTGGTCGCGCAGGTAGACGAGCGACGACTCGTACGCTGCGCCCGGCGTCGTGCGGCTCCGCGAGCGCCGCCGCTCGAAGCCCGACCGCCGATCGCGGACCACGAACCTGGGGGTCCGTCTGCGCTCGAGGACGCGCTCTCGGATGGCTGCTCGTGTGTTTGCCGGGGCTTCCACATACGTGACATGCCCCGGCGAGTCAGGTTCATCCGTTGCCTTCCCCAGCGCCCGTCCGTCTGCTGCTCGGAGGGGCCGCCCTCGAGGAACCAAGGGATGGGGTCGGGCGCCGTTCTCAAGGGCCGGTCGCGCATGGCCTTGCCATGCTCCCGCTGGGTTTCCTGGGCGCACCCATAGCGACCGTTCGAACGATCCGTCGTCACCGCACTCGTCGAGCGCCTGAGTCATGCTGACCTGTGCCGTCGGGCCGGTCGTCACTCTTGACACCTGGCCGCCCCTTGCCGATACTCGGCGCAGAGGTCGGGAACTGCGTAGCGGGTCCCGGCCTTACTCTTTGGGCAGGATCACCAGCCCGGCGCCGAGGTACTCGCCCTTGCGCCGCCTCAGCTTGGATTCGACGATCGCCCAGTCCTTACGCGGAGGCTTTCCGGCCACGAACCGGCCGATGGGCGAGACGACGAGGTCGGCCAGTTCAAGCCCGGCAATGCCTGCTCCCTTGCTCTCCAGCCGAAGGTGCGTCGTCCGATCACGAATAGCCGCGGGACGGAGGTATGAAGTGCCTTGTTCGCGCAGATGGCGCCACGACGCGAGCAGTGCGGAGTCCAGCGCCTGGTCACGGCGCTCCGCCACGATGAGCCCTTGTTGGGTCTCCCGGGCGTCGGCGAGCGCGAAGCAGAGCCGCTCGACCAGCACGTTGAGACTGAGGGCATAGGGATCAAGCGCCGCTGCTCCGTAGGCTGCGAGGTGGGCGTCCTTTCGGATCGCACAGGCGACGACGGTGTAGTCGAGGCGCTGCATGAGAGCGTTCAGGCGGCTGTGGAAGAGATGGCGCACCGCCGGATCGACGAGGGACGTGAATGTTCCTCGTTGTCGAATGATGTCAGCCGTGTGCAACGTGAAGTCGTCGCGACCGAAGACGTCGAGCTTGAGTCGACGGACGGCGGCGTCCATCTCGGTGGCTGCGTACTCGGAGTCCACTATCACGCCGCCGAGCACGAACACCGGGTACTGCGGATCGATGGCGCTCAAGCTGTGGTCGCCGGACTCGTCAAGGAAGAGGGTCTTCATCCGCCCATCGTAGGTGGGCGCCTAAGCTCCGCACAGAGTGACAATGCCTGCGGACGACCGATGATCAGGGCGCGGTCAGCGCGACGGCGACTCCGGCGTGGACGACGCGTTCTGCAGCACCTCCAGCGCCCGCAGCGTCATCCAGCGGCTGGGCGCGCCCTTGACCTCGATGGGGACGACGAAGCGGTCGTTGAAGGTCTGCTGGAGCCTCCAGCGGCCCTGGGCGTCGGCGCGGGAGGCGACGAGGTCCAGCGCCTCGCGCAGGCGCTCGTCGCCCAGGATCGGCGTGCCGGCGGCGCCGTCCGGGCGGCCGCGCCCGCCCACGCCAGCTCGCCCTCGCGCCCGAGGCGCGTGAGCACGAGCAGGATCTCGAGCGCGTCGGTCTGATACATGAGCGGGAAGCCGAAGCGGCGCCAGCCGGGCTTGGAGTCGCGGGAGAGGTCGTGGCTGCGCTTGTGGACGTGGTGGCGCAGGAAGAACTCGGCGCCGGCGCTGATGGTGGCGTGCATCGCCGGCGTGCGGCGCTCGGGCGGGATCTCCGCGAGCGCCTTGAGCGCCTTGATCGCTCCCATGCTGCAGGTGTGGCGGCCCCAGCACATCTCGCGCGTGTCGTAGGGCCAGCCGGTGGGCGCGTCGCCCTCGGCGTCGTCGAAGCGCTGGCAGGTGGTGATCCAGTCGACGGCCCGCTGCACGCGCGGGTCGCCCTGCATGCCCAGGCGGACGAGGCTGAAGACCAGGTTGCCGGTGAGGCAGGGAATGACCCCGGAGGGGAGGCCGCCGCCCTCCTTCTTGCTGCGGTCGTAGCTGAAGCCGCCTGAGCCTGGGTCCTGCGCATCGCGCAGGACCGCCTCGCAGGCGGCCCGCACGCGCGCGTCGGCGCCGTCGGCGCCGAGCTCGGCGAGGATGAGCAGCGTCCAGACGGTGCCGCGGTACTTGGCCCTGTAGAAGCGGTCTGGGCCTTCCCAGTGCCCGTCCGCCTGCTGCTCGGCCAGGATGGTGGGCACCGGGCCCTCCGTCATGATCGCGCGCCGCGCCTCGTGGACCTCCGGGGCATCCGGCGGGGCGCCGAGGAGGCGGGTGAGGGCGGCGTGGCGCTCCGCCGCGCCGCCCTTGAGGAGCCACGGTATGGGGTCGGGCGCCGTTGTCGCCGGCTGGTCGCGCATCTCGTTGCCATGCTACCGCAGGGCCGCCCGTCCGCAGCCGGGGTGGACGTTCGTCGCGCAACCGGGTGGACGTTGGCGGTCCACCCTTGAACCAGCGCGGCGGCTCACAAGAATGGGACCCGGATCCCGCATCGTCGCGTGTGGTTGTCACTTGACAACTACCAGTGGACCTGCGGATACTCATGAGGAAGTGACGTGCCAAGAAGGCGGCATCCAGATGCTCACATCGAGAAGGCGCTCAGGTACGCCGAACATCGCGGCTGGCGTGTCGAGCCCCTGGGAGCACGGGCGCACGGCTGGGGCAAGATGTACTGCCCGCACAACGATCCCGACTGCCGCTGCGGTGAGTTCTGCGTGACGGTGGTCTGGGGCACGCCTCGCAGCCCGGAGAATCACGCCCGGCAGCTTCGGAGAGTCGTGGACGGGTGCGTCGGGACCCGTCGCGCCCCCGGCGACGATGAGGACTGACTGTTGACCGAGTACACCTTCACACTGACCTTCGCACTCGGTTCGCGGGGCGCCGATACGGACGCTGTCATCGAGCGCCTCGGAGCCGCCGGTTGTGACGACGCGGTGGTCGGCGTCGGCAGGCGCGGGCGCCTCGCGCTCGAGTTCACCCGGGAGGCCGAGAACGCGGCGCGCGCCGTCGGCAGCGCCGTCGCCGGCGTGCGCTCGGCGGTTCCGGATGCCGCGCTCATCGAGGCGTCTCCCGACCTCGTCGGCCTCACCGACGTGGCATCGCTCCTCGGGGTCACGCGACAGAACGTGCGCAAGCTCATCGTCTCCTGCGACGCGCCCGAGCCTGTGCCCGTGCATGCGGGCAAGTCCACGATCTGGCGCCTCGCCGGGGTGCTGCGGTGGTTAGCCCGGGAGAAGCGCTACCCCATCCCGCCCGAGTTGCTCGAGGTGGCCGAGGCGAACATGCAGGTCAACCTCGCTGTCGAGGCGCGGGACGCCGACCCGCGCGCCCAGGCGGAGATCGCCGCGCTCCTGGCGTGAGGGCCGTCTGCGGCAGTCTTGCGGAATGCCCGTCTCTCTCCTGCAGCCCGGCGACTCGCCCGAGAGCCTGGTGCGCCGGGCAGACCAGCTGATGTACCGCAGCAAAGAGGCTGGAAGGAACCGCGTCACCGCCGGCTGAGATGCGCTTCGCGGCTCACCCGTCCTTCCCGACCTCACTGGGCATCCTTCCATGGCTTCGTGTTCCATCGCGTGCACGGGCGCCCTCGCCGATGTCTGTTCCAGGACGAGACGGGAGGCGGTCGTGAGACGCAGGACATCTGAGAGTGGCGACGGAAGGCGTCTTCCCGTCCTGCAGCTGCTCATCGTCTGCGCGATCGCCGGCGTGGTGGCGGCTCTGGCGATCCCAGCCTTCGGGGCTCAGGCGAAGCGGTCGATCTTGCGACAGAACGCCCAGACTCTGGCGCTGCAGGTGCAGACCGACCTTGCTCTCGACCTCAGCACGGAGTACGTCGCCGACAGCGACGGAGCAGCCGCAGACGATGACGGCCTTGGGGCCCTCTCCACGGAGCTCAGTGGCGCGCTGCGCGGTGGCGCGGCAGGCCACTTCGTCAATCCCATCAGTGGCAGCGGCGCCATCGTCTGTGCGGAAGCAACGCCCGCGTCCTCAGGCCTGGCACGCCCCGCCGTGTGGATCACCGACGACCAGCACTACGCTTACGCGCAGTTCAAGCCGTCGGCCGTCACCCGGTCGCAGCTCGCCGGTACCCTGGTCGTGGCCTTCGTGACGCGTGACGGGGTCGGGACGGTCGACGTCTTCTTCGTCGACGACACGGGCGAGCGCTCTCCCGTCGCCGCCGCACTCGCGCTCTCTGAGGACGGCACGCCGCAGGACTGAGCTGTGCGCGCGCTTGAGCCGTGTAGGGCGTGGGAAGGTGCGGGACCCGACATCCGTCTCGCGCGCCGCGCCTGCTGCACCTCCGGGGCATCCGGCGCGGCGCCGAGGAGGCGGGTGAGGGCGGCGTGGCGCTCCGCCGCGCCGCCTCCCGCAAGCCATGCCGCTGCATTTGGTACAGGTTTCGAGTCCGATGCCTTCACGGCGGGTACGCCCCTCAAGCTGGCCAGCCACGGCGCGGGAGTGAGGCGGGCTACTCCTTGCCTTCCTCAAACGGTACGAGTCGGAAGCGCCAGATCTTGTAGCCGGACTTGCCTCGCTCCTCACGGTATTCAATGACGCGGTAGAGCCCGTCGTAGCGATACCCGGCCTTTGGTCCCAGCCCCCCAGGCTCGCGCCAACCACGCACGACGCGCACCGGACGGCCCCAATCGCAACTACGTACCAGCGACAGATTCGTGCCGGTGAGGGTCTGGTCGGCCACCTGTGCCCGGTGTTCGGGTCATTCCCACCGTGGCCGGTGTACACGATCTCGCCCATTGAGTCTTTGTCGTCTTCGTAGCCCCCATTGAGCACGATCGATTCCGCACCGGTCTTGCCGGTACCGCAGATGCCGGCCTGAAGGGGCCGGTGGATGCCCGCTTCCCGGAGTGCTCTTCGGTCCGGAAACACCGCGCCCACGGCTACATCCGGAATCGCTCCAATGTGGCCGTGGGTTACCCCCGCACGCGGACGAGCCTTTGGCACTTCCTCATGGGGGAGCTCTGACCAAATCGTTGAGCTTGCTCAGCACCGAGGCGGGGGGGTTGAGGAAGGTCTTCTTGTTGTACCAGCGTCTTCTGGTCCACACGTAGGTCACGCCGTCGAGGACATGCTCGGATGGTTCATCGGGCTCAACGCGCAGGCTCTGCGTTCGGTCCTCAGGCGGTCTGGACTCGGGTACAGGCCTCTCCGGCTCCTCGCGTGGCGCTGCCAGGTTGGGCCGCGACGCCGCGAGGGCCGTGTCATCCAGCATTTTGACGCCGTGCGCCTGCAGCCATGCCGCCGTGAGGTCGAGCTTCGAGTCTGGCGGCACAAAGATGACAGCGGCGTCTCGTCCACGCGTGAGTAGTACTCGGTAGGCGTTGACGCGCAGTTGGAACGGGTCCTTCACGTGCGACGCCCGCTGGTGCCTCTTAGCGTAGTCATTCGACCAAGACTCGCTGCCATCACGGCTGACGCCACGGACGAAGTCCGTGCCCCAGGCAAGCAAGACGGCATCCAGTTCCAGGCCTTGCGCACCGAACTCGGTGACGCACTGAGTCAGATTGCGGCAGGAGCGGGGATCCCCGTCGCCTTCGCCATACCACGGCCCGAGCTGAACTCGTTGCGTTGCATGCCATCCGTTTGGGATGCTCCAGTCTCGCTCCAGCACCTTGTCGCGGGAGGAGGCCACGAGCCCGAAGCGCGCGTCAGGGGCTTCGGCGTACCGCTCAAGCAGGTAGTCCTTCGCGGTCTCGAGGTCGCGTGTCATGCGCAGGTGGTAGCCCGCCTTCTCCAGCAGCATCGCAAGCTCTCTTCCACGCGCCGGATCGTCACCTTCGAGGAGGGTCTCGACCCACTCATCAAGATCGTCGGCGAAGTGAAAACGTAGCTCTACGGTGAGCTCGAGAGCTGGGCTGGCCTGCGAGTGCGCGGCCAGCCGTGTCCCGCCGGCCCAATCTGGGCCGAAGAACTCATCAAGGACCTTCTGCGGAGCATGGACCGTCCAGCCTTCGGGGTTGCCTGCCTTCTCGAGCGCCGTCCGCCACTGGCCGAGGCCGGCCTCCTCACCCACATGGATCTCTTGACCGGAGCCGATGAGCCCCACAAGCACCGACCATTCTGGAATGCGTTCGCCGAAGTCGACGAAGGCTTCGGGCTCGCTCTTTGGGAAGGGCAGGCTGTGCTTCGCTGTGACTTGCTCGAGGTCCCATGCACGCTGGGCCTCGTCATACACAATCAACTGCTGCGGCGGCACCTGCTTGCCGTCACCTAGGTACTGCTTGACGTAGTTCTTTACGTCGCGAACAAAGGTCTTGCCTCCGCCGCCAGCGCCGCGGAGTTCGTACTGCAGGACCTGCACGAGCGGACCGTTGCCGCTGAGGAAGATGGCAGGGGCTGTTGGCTTTCCACTGGCGCGTTCGACTGCGAGGTCGTCGAGAGCCGGATTGTGCACAGCGCTCAAGCCAACCAGAGTCTTGCCTGAGCCGGGTACGCCAGTGACGAGCACCAGGTGGCGCGTGTGCGTGCGAGCCGCATCGTGCGCGATGCGCGCAATCTCATCGATTGCGGGCTGAGTGTGAGCATGGGCCCTGTGAATCGGCCGAACCTTGCCATCGATGAAGAGTTCGCGCGCCGCCTGCACGAGCGTGGGAAGTGGGCAGTACGCATCGTGCGCAAGGAACTCCTCGGCTGTGAGCGGCCCGCCCTCCCAGGGTCTTTGGAGGTCGTTGATCAGATGATGCAGCGATGCGGGTCCGCAGATGTGTACGCCATCTCGCACGCCGATGTATCCGGGCGCAAAGGTAGGTACCACCACCGCGTGCACTTCGCGGTCGGCGCAGTGCTTGTGGTAGCAGCGGAGGTCGCGCGCGTACGCCGCGGCCTGGTCGAGGTCGGCCTGCGCTGGCTCGCTCTTGCCCTTCAACTCAAGGACAACGACGGCCCCGTTGACGAGCAGGACGACGTCGGGACGGCGCGACTCCAGCGGCAGTTCGTACTCAAGGATGGCGGTGTACTGCTCGGCAAGCTCGTCGATTTCGACGACCTCGCCCACCTCAACCTGGATCTTGGGAATGGAGTCCTCCCATGCGTCCATCTGGAGAGGCCCGGCGCCGCCGAGGAAGTCCTCAAGAGAGATGCGGATGACTTGGGGTTCAGTCTCGGAGAAGGTCGGGAAGTCGCTCTCCCAACCGTAGCGGGCACGAGCAGAGCCAGATTCCTCCGCCATGCGAATCCTCCCGAGTAGGGGCGCGCTGCAATCGTGACGATACTAGTTGACGATTCAGACGGACCTCAAGGCCACGCTGGAAGGTGGACGATCCTAGTTTGATCGTGGCACACTCGCTATGCTGACCCGAACCCGCGACTCCGGGAGGTCCTCGTGGGCGAACTCCTTGCCGTCACCTGCGACTCGTGCAGCGAGCCGATGGTTCCCAACGTGAGCACGCTGGACGACGACGGCTGTGGTTGGATCTGCCTGAGCCCCAGCTGTCCGGAGCTGGCTGCCGGGGAACTGGAGGCCGAGGACCTGGTGGAGGCCGGCGTACCGGAGGCGCTCGCCGGCCGTCTCGTGCGGCTCATTGATCACTACGTGGACGCGGAGGAGGCGCGCGCCCGTGAGGCGGACGCGCCTGCGTGGGGGCGCGAGCGGGCGCAGACCGAGCTCGCGCGCCTCCACGCGCTCCTGCTCGAGCTCGGACGCCTCGCCGAAATCTCGGGCGCCCTCGCCGCTCACCTGAACGACTCGCTCGCCGTCTCGTACCACAACGACGACTTCGCCGAGGCTCAGGAGGCCAAGCAGGCGCTAGCCGCCGTCGGCGCTCTTTGCGCCGTCCTGCATCGCATCACCGCCGACGCCCAGGAGTCTGTCGCCGGCGTCGACTCCGAGCTGCCCGGGCTACTCACCACCGACGGATTCTGAGTGGCCGAGGTGGCTTGGCGGCTTGGTTCCAGCCAGTCCCGCCTTGCCAAGATGGAAGCGGCCGACGCCTCGGTCTCCGTCGACCTGCTCGTCAGGTCCTTGCTCGCGCTGGGGGCATCCTTGGGGGAGGTCGGACGCGTGATGGCGCAGGCGGCATAGGGGGAGACCTTTGCTCCGGTCCCGGCTCGCCGGCCGGCTCAGTACCCCCGGTCGTCACCCCGCCCCCGCGGCCTCGGGCCGGAGCGTGCCCGCGCCGCGTCGGGCTGCGCCGCGTCGTCGCGGGCGTCGCGCGAAGAGGCGTGGCCGCCGCCCCTCCCGGGCCCGACCCCGGCGAGCGCCGCGTGGCCGTGCGCCTCGTCGTGGACGAACTTGCCGCCGCGCAGCCACGACGCCAGCGCGGCGACCAGGCACATCACCGCGGCGAAGACGAGCACGTCGACCAGGCCGTGGCGGAACGGCGCTGAGATGAGCGCCGGAAAGAACTTCTTGCCGATCAGGGTGACCACGTCCAGATGGGGCAGGGCGGCCAGCACCTTCGCGCCGAGCAGCTGCTGCAGCGGGTTGTAGCCGAGGAACGCGGCGAACAGGTAACCGGTCGGCGGCAGGTGTGAGAGGCCGGTCGCGAGCTGCACGGGCACGTGGTGCGATGTGAGGCCGCTGAGCATCGCCCGGGGCACGGCGGCCGTCAGCCCGACGACCATGAGCGAGAAGAAGATGCCGATCGAGAGCGGCAGGCCGACCGCCTGCATGGTCGCGCGCATGCCCGAGGCGACGCCGCGGTTGCGCGCCGGCACGCTGTTCATGATCGCCGCCGTGTTGGGTGCGGCGAACATGCCGAAGGCCACTCCGTTCAGGAACAGGATGAGGGCGAACCACAGGTAGACGAAGTTCGCCGGCAGCACCATGAGCAGGAGGAAGCTCAGCGCCGCCAGCAGCATGCCGGCGGTGGCGAACGGCCGCGCGCCGTAGCGGTCCGAGAGGCGCCCGAAGAACGGTCCGGCCACGAGGAAGCCGAGGGTCAGCGGCAGCATGTAGATGCCGGCCCAGAGCGGCGTGTCTACGTACTTGTAACCGTGCAGCGGCAGCCAGATGCCCTGCAGCCACATGATGAGCATGAACTGCAGCCCGCCGTTGGCGATCGAGGAGAGCAGCACGGCGAGGTTGCCGGCGGCGAAGGCGCGGATCTTGAACAGGCGCAGCTCGAACATCGGGTCCTTGACGCGCAGCTCGATGAGGACGAAGGCGACCAGGGCGGCGATGCCGCCGGCGATCAGGCCGATGACGAACGGGCTGCCCCAGCCCATGTTCGACGCACCGTAGGGCTTGATCCCGTAGGTGACGCCGACGAGCAGCATGAGCAGCCCGGCGGCGAACGTGACGTTGCCCAGCCAGTCGATGCGCGCCTTCTGGAGGGTGCCGGTCTCGCGCAGCATGAGGTAGGCCCAGACGGTGCCGATCACGCCGAACGGGACGTTGATGAGAAAGACGAGGCGCCAGTCGACGGCGGCGAGCACGCCGCCCAGGATCAGCCCGATGAACGAACCGGAGAGGCCGGCGACGATGTTGATGCCGAGCGCCATGCCGCGTTCGTCGTGCGGGAACGCGTCGGTGAGGATCGCCGCCGAGTTGGCCATGAGCATCGCCCCGCCGGCGGCCTGCACCATGCGGAAGATGATGATGTGCAGGGCGGCGGACGCTCCCGAGCCCCAGGTGAGCGAGAGCGCGACGGCGGCCAGGGTGAAGATGACGAAGCCCGGCGTTGTACATGCGCACGCGCCCGTACATGTCGCCGAGGCGGCCGAAGAGCACGACCAGCACGGCCGTCACGAGTCCGTAGCCCATCAGGATCCAGAGCAGGTAGACGAAGTTGTTCGGGTCGAGCGGGTTGAGGTGGATGCCACGGAAGATCGCGGGGAGGGCGATCAGGAGGCTGGAGGCGTTGATCAGCACCATGACGGTGCCCAGGGTCGTGTTGGAGAGGGCGATCCACTTGTAGGGCACGCGGGTGCTCACCGCCTCGCCTCCTCCGTGCGCAGGGCGGCGGTGTGGGCGGCGGCGACGCGGCTCAGGGCCGCGAGGCCCCGGGCCAGGGCCGCCGCCTCGCCCTCGTCGAGGTCGGCGAGCCACTCGTGGAGCGTGTGCCGGCGGCCGTGGCGGAGCTCGGAGATGAGCTGGTCGCCGAGCTCCGACGCGGTCACGAGCACGCGCCGGCGGTCGGCCTCGTCCTGCGTGCGCGTCACGTAGCCGCGCTTCACCAGTTGGTCGATGAGCAGGCTGGCCGACGACTCGCCGATGGAGAGGTCGGCGGCCAGCCCGCCGACGGTCGTCTCGCCGGCGCGCTCGATGGCGACGAACGCCTTGAGCTGCGCCATCGTGACGTCCAGCCGGAGCCAGGTGGGCAGGTTCGCGATCTGCAGTGACGAGTAGACCCGCCTGAGGTCTTCGACCAGCTGTTCTTCGCGGGGATCGGCGGCGGCGCCGCCGGGCAAGGGGTCGTCCATCGCGCAGTGTCTCCTGGGGGTGCTGTCGTTCCTTGGCAGATACCCCGGATCGGTCAAACCTATTGGTGATGCCAAAGTATACGGCGGCGCGCGTGTCGTCGTGTCCAGCCACCGGCACGAGCCCGGCCCTTCGGCGGGCCGCTCAGCCCAGGCGAGCGATGATCTCCCCGGTGCTCACGATCTCGGCGAAGCCGGCGCCGAGCGCCGTCACCGTGCTCGCCAGCACCACGTCGTGCGGGACCTCGCGGCCGTCGGCGTCCTCGAGGTCGGGGCCCTCGACGGCGTCGGCCGCGAAGAGCACTTCGTAGTCGCGGCCGTGCGCGTCGCGTGCCGTGGTTTCGCAGCAGAAGCTCGTCATGAGGCCGCAGATGACGACCGCCCGCGTGCGGGCGGTGTGCAGCACGGCCTCGAGGTCGGTGCCCAGGAAGGCGCTGTAGCGGCGCTTCGTCACGACCACGTCGCCCGGCTCCACGCGCAAGTCGGGGATGATCTCGACGCGCGGCGTTCCCTCGACGAACGAGTCTTCCTCGTCGGGCGCGGAGAAGTCGCCCATGCGGCCGGCGTCACTGCCGTCGGCGCGGTGCTGATGCTTCACGAAGACGATGGGCAGACCCTTCACGCGGAACAGGTCGATCAGCCGGTTCACGTTGCCGACGATGTCGCGCGCGTGCTCCACGTAGGCCGGGCCGTCCTCGTCGAAGTACTCCCGCTGCACGTCGATGACGAGGAGCGCCACCTGCCGGTGTCCGAGGTCGTAGATCATGCCGGGATGCTAACACCAGCGCTCCGCGGCAGCACGTTGGCGACGTGCGGTGCGCCGCCGATCAAGTGCTCGTGCGCGGGGCGCCGTGCGTCTGACAGCGTAACCCGGGGAGGGGTATTGATGTTATGATGCAAGAGCGAGATGCTTCGATGTATGGAGGCCCTCATCCGCACCACACTCACCATCGACGACAGCCTGCTGGCGGAGTACAAGCGGGTCGCCGCCGACACGCACCGCACGCTCAGCTCTGTCATCCAGGACGCCCTGCGCGAAACGCTCGCGCGGCGTCGGGAGGCCGCCGCGCGGCAGCCGGTCAGGCTGCCGGTCATCGGCGGCGGGGGTCTGCGGCCGGGCGTGGACCTGGACGACAACGCCCGCCTGCTCGAGCTCCTGGAGACAGAGCGGGACGAGGCGTTTCGGTCCGGTCCGCCCGCGGCCGCTCCTGCCGGCGGCGCGCCGGAAGACGACGCATGATCCTGCCCGACGTCAACGTGCTCGTATACGCGGCGCGCGATGACACGCCCGCGTGCGCGCGCTACCGGGCATGGCTCGAGGGCGCCCTCCTCGGGCCCGAGCCGGTGGCCGTCACCGCGCCCGTGATTGCGGGCTTTCTGCGCGTCGTCACCAACCCTCGGATCTTCGCGCAGCCCAGCTCCCTGGACGACGCCTTGCGCTTCCTCGAGGCTGTGCTGGCCGCGCCGGCTGCCGTCGTGCCCGCGCTCTCGGAGCGCCTCGTCGGCATCCTCGCCGAGGCCTGTCGCCGCGCCGGCGCGACGGCGG
>CAVXJO010000011.1:0-57984 GCA_963762125.1 uncultured Thermoleophilia bacterium | reverse complement strand
CATCCCCGAGATCCCTCTCTCGGACGGCCCCATGGGTGAGACGCCGTTGCCTCCCGGAGACGAGAACCTGTAAGGCGCCGGCTGCAAGGCCGTGAGCGGCAGCCGAAGGGGCGGCGAGGCGCATGAGCGCCTCGCCGCCCCTTTCGCGTACGGTGCCATGTCCGCCGGCGGGCCGCGCCCGAGGCGCTCGAACACGGCGGCTGCCGCGTCGACCGCGCGGACCGGCTCTGGCGCGAATCCGAGAGGCTGGCGGCCGCGGCGGGCCGGACCAGGCTCAGCCGACGAGCGCGCGCGCGGCCTCCTGGAGAAGCTCCGTGTGCCGATCGACGTCGTCTGCCGTCGTCTGCGGCGACATGAGCGCCATGTTGTGGAACGGCGTCATCAGGACGCCGCGGTTCAGCATGAAGAGGTGCAGGTAGCGGTCGAGTCCCTCGTCTTCGGCGGCGGCCGCCTCGCCGCCGTTGTGCGGCGGCACGGGCCGCGGCCAGTACTCAGCGCGACAGCCCAGGCGTTTGACCACCCACGGCAGAGCGAACTCGTCGATGACCGCCTGGACGCCGTCGGCCAAACGTCTCGCGAGCGGGATCATCCGTGCATATGCCTCATCAGTGAGGACTTCGCCCAAGGTCGCGCGCACCGCAGCCACGCTCAGGGCGTTGCCGGCCAGCGTGCCGCCGATCCCGCACTCATCCGCGGCATGGTAGTCCCAGTCCTTGTGAATGAGGTCGGCGATCGCTTGGCCGAAGCCATACACGGCGGCGGGGACACCGCTGCCGATGGGCTTTCCCAGGGTCACCATGTCGGGCTCGAGGCTCCACGCCCGCGTGCAGCCGCCGGGGCCGGCGCAGATGGTGTGCGTCTCATCGATGACCAGCAGCGTTCCCGTCTCGCGCGTCAGCCGGCGGAGCGCATCGTGGTAGCCGTCGTCCGGCAGGATGATGCCGATGTTGGTGAGGGCGGGCTCGGCGAGGACGCAGGCCACGTCGCCGGGCTCGAGCGCCAACTCCAGCGCGCCGAGGTCGTTCCACTCGACGACTTTGGTCGTCACGGTCGGGTCGACCGGCGGGCCGGCGTTGCCCGGCTTGGGCCCCGGCACGCCGTCGTTGATGGTGATGATGGTCTCGTCCACGGAGCCGTGATAGCTGTAGTTGTAGACGAGGATCTTCGGCCGCTTCGTGATGTGACGGGCCAGACGAACGGCGAAACGGTTGGCGTCCGTCGCCGTGAGTGCCAGCTGCCAGTACTGCAGCCCGAAGCGGCGGGAGAGCTCTCCGGCCACCCAGAGCGAGTCCTCGGTGGGGAGCATCGTCGTGATGCCGCGGGCGGCCTGCGCAGCGATAGCGGCGGCTGGTCCCTCGGGAGAATGGCCGGTCATCGCGCCGGTGTCGCCGAGGCAGAAGTCGATGTACTCGTGTCCATCGACGCAGGTGAACCGGGCTCCGTGGGCTTCGGCGACGTAGGGCGGGAAGGGGCTCGACCAGCGCGTCATCCAGTTCATGGGGACGCCGTCCAGCATGTGCTCGCCCGCGCGCGCGAAAAGTTCGCGCGAACGGGGATGGCGCGCGACGAAGTCCTCGTCTTCGCGCGCTTTGAGCGTCGCCAGCCGCTTGCGGTCGATGGTCGCCGTCATGGGGTGCCTCCCGATTCGGCGTAGGCGGCCGTCACCGGGGCGCCGCCGACCATCATCTTGACGCGCTCCCTGAGGCCCGCCTCTTTGAGCGCGGCGATCGTCTTCGCCATGCGCGGCAGCGTTGTCGTGAGCAGGGCGCTCAAGCCGACGATGCTGGCCTCGTGCTCCTCGGCGGCGACGAAGGCGGCTTGCTTGAGTGGTTCCTTCATGTCACGCCTTTCTCACGGTCTGCAACTGCGATGATGCGGTGCACTTGCTCGGCCACGTCCGGATCGATGGGCAACGGCCGGTGAGACTCTACAAGCTCGAGCGCCCGGGCGCGCGCCCGCGTGGCAAGGTCGGTCGCTCCTCTTGCCTCCCAATCCTCGCGCACGCGGCGGTCAAGGAGGTCGGTCTGGCTGAGCTCGCGCATGTGTCTGAGGGTGGCGTCCAGGGAGAGGAAGTCGCCGAACGCGCCCACCTTCGCGATGTCGTCGACGGCCATCGTCTCGTCGGTGACGGCGATGCCGCCCACGACGAACTTGATCATCTTCGCGATCTCGTTGTCCATGGCCAGCTGGCCAAGGTCGAAGGTGACGCCCGATTCGATCATCCCCGCCCCGTAGATCTGGTTGGCGCCTGCCAACGCAGGAAGGAGTCCGGTGAGGGTCTTCTCGTGACCGGTCTGCGCGTCACCGAGCTTGGAGTCCGCCTACAACCCGGCCACGAAGCTCGGGAGCAGGTACCTGCGCGCGATCTGCGCGCAGGCGGCGCTGAACAGGGCGAGCTCGGGCGAGCCCACACACGCCGCCGCCAGCTTGAGGTCCATGGCCGTCGTCGACGATCCATACGTGACCGGGCAGCCGCGCTCGACGAGCTGCGCGAGCACGAGGCCGGAGAGCACTTCGGCGTTGTGCAGCACGAGCGTGCCGGCCAGGGTGACCGGCGACGAGCCGCCGGACATCGCCATGCTGAGGATCGTGTCCGGGCACCAGGCGCGGGCCGATTCGATGATGACCTCAGTGGCGTCGCGTGGCAGCTTGAGCGGGCTCACGGGGCAGACGCCAAAGCCGATAAGCGGGCGGCGACGGAACTCGTCCTCGCCGCCCGCGACCACCGTGGCCATCTCGATCAACTTCCGGCAGTCGTAGGCGCTGGTGGCCTCGGTCCCCACCGGTTTGCCGGTGTTCAGGATCGCGGCCTCCCACTTGTGGAGACTGGCGGTCTCCTCCGGGACGTCGCCGGGGTGAACGGCGGACTCGTAGGTGTCGATGTCGCTCAGAGCGTCGACCAGCCGCGCCGCGTCGTGCACGTCTTGCAGCACCGGGTGGCGGTACTCGCCCGTCCGCGAGTCGACGATCATGATGCCCTCGTCGAAGTTGGAGACGTAGACGCGGCCCGCCTCGAGGACGAGGTCCTGATCCGGGTCGCGGCCACAGAGGAAGCTCTTGGGCGGGGCGGAGCGGATCGACTCCTCGACGAGGTAGGGGGGGATCCGCACCATGCGCGTCTCGCGGTCGACGACGCAGCCGCCGTCGCCGAAGATATCGAGCGCATCGTCGGCCTCGACCCACATCCCGGTCCGCTCAAGGACCTCGAGCGAGGCGAGGTGGATGTCGTCGAGCTCGGCCTCCGTGAACACGTTCAGGCTGAGCCCTCCCGAGCTGGGCCGCCCGGCGTGCAGGTTTCGCTTCACTGGAGCACCTCCGCTGACAAGCGATGTGTGTCGGCCGGCGAGACGACGGGTGAGGCGGAACGGCGTCAGGTCGCCCGGCCCCACGGGCGTGGTCGCGGGGGCGTCCCGCCGCTCGCAGGACTCGAGCGTATGGGGGGGATGCGCGCGAGTAAAGCGTCATCTTCCCGCGCCCCCAACTTCGCCGAGCAATCCGTCACGCGCGGGTCGCGCCGGGTGCGAAGTTCGCGCAAGTTGGCCGGCCGCGGAAGTCGTCGGTCGGGGCACCGACGTCACGGCGCAGCGCGCAGCCGTCGGGTGGTATCGTGCGGGACAGAGGCGGCCCACGGAGAGGGCTGCCCGTGGGCCCGTCAACGCCGTGGAGGCGATCATGCCGCTGCTCGAGCGCGACGACTCCGTCCTCATCGTCATCGACCTCCAGCCTGAGTTCTGGAGCGACAGGCTCGACGAGGACGACGCCGAGGAGGTGTGCGGGGCGGTAGCGCGAGCCGCGTGGCTGGCCGGGACGGCCATGGCCCTGAACGTGCCGGCCGTGCTCACCGAGGAGGATCCGGCGCGGAATGGGCCGACGGCGGTCGGAGTGCTTCTGGCCGTCGGCCGCACGGCGCCGGTCTTCACCAAGCCGGTCTTCGATCTCGCCGCCTGCCCGGAGATCATGGCGGCGATCGACGCGACTGCTCGCCGGACGGCCGTGCTGTGCGGCTTCGAGACCGATGTCTGCGTGACTCACTCGGCAGTCGGCCTCGTGGAGGCCGGCTACCGCGTCGTGGTGGCCGTCGACGCCGTGTATTCGCCGGCGGGCGCGCACGCCTTCGGCCTCGCCCGCCTGCGCGACCTCGGCGTCGAACTCGTCCACTGCAAGGGCGTCTATTACGACTGGGTACGGACGCTTGGAGAGGCGCTGGCCTTCGAGCGAGAGCACCCCGACCTCTCCGAGCCGTCCGGCTTCTGGATCTAGCGCGGGGGCCGGACCCGACAGGACGCCGGCGGTCGACGGCGAGACGGCTGGAGGACTGAGCGAGGATGGAGGATCAGCTGAGGACAGCGAACGCGGGGCCCGGCGCCGCGGCGCGCGCGGCGGTGTATTGGCAGGGCGGCGACCCGCGCTGGCAGCCGCGCGAACTCGTGCCGCTGACGACCACCGAACGCGCCGACGTGTGTATCGTCGGCGGCGGGTTCACCGGCCTCTGGACGGCGCTGTCGATCAAGAGGCTCGCGCCGGACACGGATATCGTGCTCGTCGAGCGCGAGTACTGCGGCGCCGGCGCCAGCGGCCGCAACGGCGGGTGGGTGAACGGCTGGGACGACGTACTGCCCAAGCTTGTCTCGCGCTTCGGCCGAGAGGCCGCGCTGTGGCTGGTCGACGCCTCCCGAGGTAGTCTCGACGACATCCGCGACACAGTGCGCGACGGCGCCATCGACTGTGATCTCTCGTTTCAAGGGGGCCTCACTGTGGCGCTGTCTCCCGCTCAGGTCGACGGCGTCCTCGCGCCGGCGTTCCTGGCGCGCGATCTTGGTCGCGACGACTTCTTCCGCGTGCTCGACAGGGACGAGGCCGTGAAGATGTCGGGCGCGCCGGCGGCTGAAGCCGGCCTGCTGATCCTGCAGGCCGGGAGCGTCCAGCCGGCGCTGCTCGCCCAGGGACTGCGACGCTTGGCGGTAGAGGCCGGCGTGCGCATCTACGAGGCCACGCCGATGGTCGGTGTGGAGCGCACGCTGCCCGCGGTCGTCAAGACCCCGTCCGGCAGCGTGACTGCGGACAAGGTCGTCCTCGCATCGGGCGCTCGCCTCGCCCGTGTCCCGGAACTGCGCCGCGCCGTCTTCATCATCCCCTCGCACGTGGTCGCGACGGCAGGGTCTCCGGAGTCGCTGGACCGCCTCGGGTGGGCCGCCGGGCGTCCCTTCGGGGATGGACGCACTGCCGTGCACTACGCACAGCGCACGGCGGACGACCGCGTCGTCTTCGGCCGCGGCGGCGGCCGCCTCGGCTACGGCGGCCGCGTCATCCCGGCGCACTATCACGACGCTCGCGAGATCGGAGAGATCGTCGCGGACATGCGCGCGATGCTGCCGGCGACGCGCGACCTCGCGGTCGAGTGGCGCTGGGGCGGCCCGTTGGAGCGCACGCAACACGGCGTCCCCTGGGTCGGGGTCCTGGGCAAGCGTCGCAACATCCACTACGGCCTGGGCTACTCCGGCAACGGTGTCTCGGCCTCCAACCTCATCGGCCGCACCTTGGCCTCGGTCGTGTTGGGCCTCCGGGACGACTACGCGCAGTCGCCGCTGGTCTCCGAGCCACCGACCTATCTGCCGCCGGAGCCCATCCGCTCGGCCGGCGCCCGGGCCGTGCGCAGTGCCATCGAGCGCTGTGAGGTGATGGAAGACGAGGGCCGCAGGCCGGACCCGGTCTCACGGGCGCTGCGGCGCTGCCTGAACATCTCGATGCCGAAGGGCGTCACCCTCTGGCGCCGGGACGAGATGGACTGACCGCCCGCTGCACCGGCCCGACGTCGGCGTCAGGACGGGAGCCGGCTTCTCAGTCCGGGTAGCGCCTGTCGACCAGGAGCCGGGACAGGCGCTCCTGGATGGCGTCGCCGACGCCGCGCACGCGATCGCCTGCCGACGCCGACAGCTCAAGGCCGGGGTAGGCGGGCACCGGCCGCCCGATCCGCGAGCGGAGCCAGAGCCGGCCGCGGCACAGCTGCCGTTTTACGTGGCGCGTCTCAGACTGGGACGCGACCATCTCCCGAGAGCTTGCGGCCTGCAGCACGAGACGCGGGGCGGCCTTCTCGAGCAGACTGTCGCCGACGGGAGTGCGTGTGATGATGTCGCTCACGCCGTCCGAGCCCGTGAACCGGTCGAGCCAAGCGTCCCCGACTGAGATGTCCGCGAGCTCCGCCAGCGCATCGGGACAGACGCGGCAGCGCGGTGGCACGAGAGCCATGAACCCGCGGTCGACGTAGTCCGGATAGGCCCGCCACCGGACCGTACCGAGCTGGTTGACGAGGCGCATCCCACCCGGCCAGCCAGGCCCTCTGTAGGACACGTCTCTCAACTCCGCCGGGTCGAGGCCGGCCTGACGAGCGAGGACGGCGGTCGCGCGCGGCTCCTCCGTGAGGCCACAGAAGATGCCGAGGGTGAACACCACTCGTTCGCGCAGCTGCCTTGAGCGGCGCTGTGCCAGGCGCAGCCCCTGGATGTGACACGGCAGACCGACCAAGGCGTAGTGGCCGGGTTCATCCAGGATGCGCCGCAGAACAGTGTTGATCGTCGCCACGTTGTACTTGGAGCCGCGGCAGGCGACGACGTCCTCCGACGAGCGGCAGATGACGCCCTCGGCCTCGAGGGGATTGGCCGCGCTCATCCGTACCGCCACCACGGCGTCGACGGTGCGGGTCTCGAGTGCGGTCTGCATGAGCGTCGTGGCCACGCCTCCTGAGGCACCCGAGTGCCGCGTCTCCGGGTCGGCTGACCAGCCGAACCAGAGCCGGCGCCAAGGTCCTAGGAAGTCCTGGAACCGGGCGCCCTCGTTGCGTTCGCGCCACCAGGCGCGCGGCGAGAAGTCGAGGCCAGGCCCCGGGCACGCGGCGTGGCAGCGGCCGCAGTCCGTGCAGGACTCCTCATCGACGCGGAGATGGTGACCCACGCGGAGGTCCCATTGCAGCGAGACCGACCCCGTGGGGCAGATTCCCTCGCACGTGCCGCATTGCATGCACAGGCCATCGTCGTAGACGTGCTGGACGTTCATCGTGCGCCAAGCATCACCGGGTCGCGGGCTTTCTGTCCAGCTTCGCGGTCGTCTCAACGCAGCGCGGCCGAGTTCTACGTCAGGGGCACCTGCTGCGTGATGCAGTGTATGCCGCCCCCGCCGTAGCCGATGACGGGGCAAGGCACGCCGACGACCTGACGATCCGGGACGATCTCGCGGAGCGCGTCGAGGGTGGCCAGGTCGTCTTCTCCGGTTCCCCCGGTCGGGACGATGAGCGCGCCGTTGGCGAAGTACGAGTTGATGTACGTCTCGACGGTCGGCGTGTCACCGATCAGCACCGGTCGGCTGCGCGCATCGAACTCGACGACCTCGAGTGTCCGGCCGCGTGCGTCGGTCGTCTCGAGGCGCCGGCGGTTCTCTCGCAGGTTCTCGTAGTCCGGGTGCTGCGGGTCGCGCACCATGTGGAGCAGCACCCTGCCCGGGCCGACGAACGCCCCGACGCCGTCCACATGACCGTCGGTGTCGGGATCCTCGTCCAATCCCAGCCCGGAGATGAGCCAGACAACCTTCTCGATGCCGAGGTAGTCCTTGAGGTGCTGCGTCATCTCATCCTTGGTCAGGCCGGGATTGCGCGATGGATGCAGGAGGCAGCTCTCGGTGGTGATCAGCGTGCCCTCGCCGTCGACGGTGATGCCGCCCCCCTCGAGGACCATCGGGGCGGCGAATCGCTCCACGCCGAAGTGCTCGGCCAGGCGGCGGCTGATGGCGGCGTCGTTGTCGTAGGGCAGGTACTTCTCGCCCCACGAGTTGAAGACGAAGTCGCTCATCGCCAGGGTGCCGTCCGGGTGCGTGACGAACAGCGGTCCGCTGTCGCGCAGCCACGAGTCGTCGATCGGCAGCTCCACGACCTCGACGTCGCGGCCCAGATAGCTGCGCGCGACTGCGGCCTCACCGGGACGGGCGAGCATGAGCACCGGCTCGAAGTGCGCGATAGCGTGGGCGACGGCCGCGTAGTTCGCCATGGCCAGGAGGTACTGCTCTCCCCACACGGAGCCGATGCGGAGCTTGGTGGGCCATCCCATGATGCAGCGCTCGTGAGGCTCCCACTCCGCGGGCATGCGGTACCCGAGAGAGGACGGCGTCTGCCCGGTGCGCCCTCTTGTGCGTGGATCGGCTGCTGACATGAAGGACTCCTTTGGCGGGCCGCGCGGCCAACCGCCTGATCGCGGCCCCCCTGCATTCTCTGGAAGGCTGGTTCGATGTAAACCAAGCAAGCCCGAGATGCAAGTGCCTGGGGTCCGGCGTGAGGCAGCGAGCGGCGCAAAGACAGGGTTAGCAGGGCAAGGACACTGCGACGCCGCCGACGGCGATGTCGTGCCGGGCAGCGGTGTCGACTGATGACCCGGCTGCGGGTAGACTGCCTTGGGGTGGCCGAGAGGGACGTGCTGTACCAGCAGGTGCTGGAGTGCGCGGAATCGGTGGCGGTATCAGCCGCCTCACTTACGCATTCGGAGGTCCACATGACCGCTCCTGACTCACGCCCCAAGGTCGTCGCCGTGATCGGCAGCCCCAGGCGGCGTGGCAATACCGCGACCCTGGTCGACGCCGCCATCGAGGAGCTCGAGCGCAGCGGGTGCGACTGCTCGCGGATCGTGCTTGCGGACAAGCGCATCGAGTTCTGCAGTGGTCACGAGTTCTGTGGCGAGCGGGCGTGCCCGCACGACGACGACATGGCGGGCATCCTCGAGCAGGTGTACGCCGCCGACGGGCTCATCCTTGCGACGCCGATCTACTACGAGAACGTCTCCGGCCAGATGAAGACCTTCATGGACCGCAACGCCACGCGGTACTACGGCGGAGAGCAGCTGTCTCCTAAGGTGGTCGGCCTCGTCGCTATCGCGGGGGAGTCGGATGCCGAGGACACACTAGCCGCCATGCGCCGGTTTCTGGCCCTCTCGAATCCCGAGGAGCTGCCCGTTGTGGCCCTCGGCGGGTGTGCCGACAAGCTGGGCGAGGCGGCGCAGGACGCCGAGCTCATGGCACACGCACGGGAGCTCGGGCGCTCGATTGCCGAGCAGCTTGGCCCCGACCCGATCTGAGGATCGCCGACTCGGCCGGTGGCGCTACGCCGCCAGCCTAGGCTCCTGCGCGAGGATCTCGAACGGGATCCAGATCCTTTCGTGCAGCGCGCGGATCAGGCGGATGCTCAGCCCGCGCTCGCGTGCGAGCACCTCGGACGCGCGCGGCCACCTCACCCGCCTGCGGCGTCCCGGGCTGGGAGCAGCATCGAACAGAGCTTCCAGTCCGGCTAGAGCTGCGGCGTGTTCGCCATCGTCGTGGATGAGGGGAGCCCCGGACCTCCGGGAGTCGCCTGCGGTCGTTGCCGTTGATCCGAAACACCACAAGGCCTCCTCGGATGAGACTTGCCCGGACGAGCATCCGCGTGCGCCAGCGTGAAAGCCTCGACCGGATGCCGTCCGACGCCCCGCATCCGCCAGGACCAGCCTGCGCCGGTCCACGCGTGTGTTCCCAACACGGCAACAGCGTGCGGTTGTCCGTTGATGGACAGCGTGCCGCGACGTTCGCGTGCAGACGCCGGCGAGAACAGGGTGCCGATTGCCACCCGGTGGACATCGCCGGCCCGCAAAATCGCTGCAAGTAGCCGCAACGTCGGGGTCTAACGGCGGTTTGCCGCGCGCGAGGGCGGTGATAGACTCCGGCCCGTGCCCGCCGTTCCCAGCATCAGCATCAGCACGATCAACCGCGCCTGCGGTCTCTAGGCCCTCCGCTTCCGCGGACGGGCTCTTCCTGAGCAACACCGCGACTGCCCGCCCGCTGCCGACTCCACCCTGACCTGTCGTCGTCGGACCCCTGCGAGGTTGCCGCAATGAGTTCCCGAATCAACCCCATCGCCCCCCGTCTCTGGTGGGACGTCCTGAATCCGAGCGAGCTCGAGCGCATCCACGAGGCGACCCTAGACGTCCTCGAGACGGTCGGCATCCGGTTCCCGAGCGAGCGCGCCCTCGACGTCCTGGAGAAGAACGGCTGCGAGGTCGATCGCGCGACGCAGGTCGCCAAGCTCCCTCGCGCGATCGTCATGGAGGCCGTCTCGCAGGTGCCGGACAGCTACGTGCTCGCCGGCCGCGACCGCGCCTGCGACATGCTCATCGACGGCAAGCACTGCTACCTGAGCAACGACGGCTCCGGCGTCTTCGTCTGGGACCATAAGAAGGGCGAGAAGCGGCCGAGCACCAAGCAGGACGCGGCGACCAGCGCTCGCTTCGTCGACGCGCTGCCCAACATCAGCTACTACTGGGGCCCTGTGGTCACCAGCCAGGACGTACCCCCGGCGTCCAAAGCGCTGCACGACGCCGAGGCAGTGTTCACCAACACGAGCAAACACTTCCAGACGGTGACCACCGTCGGCGAGAAGCCCGCCCGCTACCTCGTCGAGATGGCGGCCGCGATCGCCGGCGGCGCGGATAAACTGCGCGAGCGCCCCATCCTCAGCTTCATGCAGTGCGCCGTCGATCCACTGGCGCACGACGGCCCCAACCTCGAGGCCAACCTCGTGGCCGCGGAGCACGGGCTCGCGAGCGGCTTCATGCCCATGCCGCTTGCCGCCGGGACCGGCCCTGCGACGCTGGCCGGCAGTCTTGTTGTCCAGAACGCCGAGGCGCTCAGCGGCATCGTCCTCCTCGAGCTCGCCTATCCGGGCGTCCCGGCCTTCTTCGCCGGCGCCCCGAGCGTGATCGACCTCAAGACCGGCGGCTACACCGGCGGCTCGCCCGAGGACTACCTGCTCGCCGGCGCCTCCACGCAGCTCGCCCACTTCTATGGCGTGCCGATGGCGATGGGCACGATGGCCACCGGCGCCAAGGAGCCCGACTGGCAGGCCGCCATCGACGACTCGCTCAGTACCTTCGCCAGTGTCATGACCAACGCCGACATGATGAACGGCGCCGGGCTGCTCAACGGCTCGAAGATCCTCAGCTACCCGCACATGGTGATGGAGAGCGAGATCTACGGCATCGTGCAGAAGGTCGCCGACGGCATCGTAGTGGACGATGAGACCTTGGCGCTCGACGTGATCAAGAAGGTCGGGCCGAACGGCACCTACCTTGCCGAGAAGCACACGCGCCGGCACATGAAGGAGATCTGGCGCCCCACTGTCTGGGACCGCACGCCGTACGATGTGTGGCTGCGCGAGGGCAAGAGGGGCGCCCTGGAGAAGGCCACGGAGGTCGCCGACGACATCCTGGCGAACTACCAGCCCGAGCCGCTCCCGGAGGACGTGCTGCTGGAGCTGCGCGCGATCGTCGAGCGCGCCGACGAGGACCTGGCCGGGGCCTGACGGTCCCGCCTGACGCGCAGATGCCCGCCGGAACGAATCGATGACCGCCGAGGTCCGCTGATGCCGGCCGCGCGCCTCATCGTCTGGGACGACGCCGCCTGCTGGCGCGTCCACGAGGCGACGCTTGCGCTGTTGGAGGAGACCGGCGTGGAGGTCCGTCACGCCGTCGCCCTCGAGCTGCTCGGGGAGTCGGGCGCGCGCGTCGAAGGGACGCGCGCCCGCATCCCGGCCGCGCTGGTGGACGCCGCCCTGCAGAGCGCGCCGCGCCACTTCAAGCTCAGGGAGCGCGGCGCGTCCGGCGGCGAGGGTCACGCGCGCCGCGGCGCGCTCGGCGGCCTCGAGCTCGAGGACGGGAGGAGCTACTTCGGCACCGGGTCGGACTGCGTCTACGTCACCGACCCCGATACGGGGGAGCGCCGGCGGAGCAGTACGGTCGACGTCGAGGGCATGGCCGCGCTGGCCGAGAAACTGCCGAACCTCGACTTCGTCATGAGCATGGGCCTCCCGAACGACGTGGCAGCACAGGTCGGCGACCTCGCCCAGTTCGCCGCCATGCTCGCCGGCACGCGCAAGCCACTGCTCACGACGGCGCACGACGCCGTCTCACTTCGCCGCATGAAGGACATGGCCGCGCTGTGCGGCGAGGCCCGGAGCTTCGGCTGCTACGCCATGCCGAACCCGCCGCTGATCCACAGTGACGAGGCACTGGCCAAGGTCCGCGCCTGTGCCGAGCTCGACATCCCCCTCGTCTATGCGCCGGCGCCCGCCGCGGGTACCACGGCGCCGGCCTCGATGACCGCGACCATCGTGATCGGCAACGCCGAGACGCTGAGCGGTCTGGTCGTCCACCAGTTGACGCGCAGCGGTGCGCCCTTCGTCTACGGCGTCGGCTGCGGCGCCTTCGACATGCGCACCGCGGTCGACGTGTACGGCGCACCGGAGCACTTTCTCGGGAACGCCGCAGCTACCGATCTCGCCCGATTCTACGGTCTTCCGAGCTTCGCCTACGCGGCGGTCGCCGACGCGAAGACGTTCGACGAGCAGTGGGCCGCCGAGGCGGGCATCACCGCAGTGCTCGGCGCGCTCAGTCGCGCCACGCTGCTGCACGACGTCGGCTACCTGGAGAGCGGGCTGCAGAGCAGCTACGACACGATCGTCCTGGGCGATGAGCTGGTGGGCTACGCCCGCGCGCTGCTCGTCGACGTGGGCGTCGACGATGATGCGCTGGCGCTGAACGAGATCGACGCCGTCGGCCCCGGCGGCAGTCACCTGGGCCGGAGCTACACGCGCCGGCACCACCGCGAGACGTGGGCCCCGCGCCTGTTCGACCGCGCGACCCACGACCGCTGGGCAGCCGCCGGCGCGAGCACGCTCAAGGAGCGCGTGGCGGCGCGCACGCAGGAACTGCGCGACGAACCACGCGCGTTCGCCTTGGAGCAGACGATCCGCGACCGGCTGCAAGCCGTGCTCGCCGAGGCCGAAAGGAGCAGCCGGTGAGCGAGCCGAAGAGCGAAGCGGCGCGGCCCGTGGAGGCGCACCCGATCCTGACGACCCGGGCGCGGCTCACCCTCAAGGTGCTGAGCGACGACGACGTCGCGCGGGTGCACGAGGCCGCGCTGGAGCTGCTGGGCGCCGAGGGCGCCGCGGCTGAGGCCGCGGCTCAGTCGGCGCCGTCGCGCTTCGTCCTGGCCGGTCGCGCTCCGGAACACGATGTGACGCTTGGCGCCGGCCTCGTGTGGCTGGCGGCCGGCGCCGCGACCGCCGGACCCGCCGGCGCGCCCGAACGGGTGCGTCGTCTCGCCGGCGGCGACTCCGTCCCCGCTACCGTCGTCGACCTGGACGATGCCGTCCGTCTCGCCGACGCGTTGCCGCAGGTGGCCGTGCTGGCCGGCCCGCCGCTGCGTGCGGCTGGCGTGCCCGCGCTCGGCGCGCTTGCGCGCTGCCTCGCGGGCACGAGCAAGCACGTGATGGCCGGCCTGCTGACGACCGCGGGAGAGGGCGAGTCCGCGGCGAGGATGGCGGCGACTGTCGCCGGGTCCGCCGCCGAGGCCCGCCGTCGCCCGCCACTCTCCCTCTGCGCTGGCGCCGGCGCGCGCGAAGCGGCGCTCGTCTTCGCTCGCGCCGGCCTGCCGGTCGGCTTGGTGCTGGCCCCTGCCGACGCCGCGGCCGGCGCGCCCGCGCCGCCCTCAGCTCCGTCCGCGGCGACCGGGGAGGCCGGCGCACCGACCGTGTCCGACCTCGGCCCAGCGCTGATCCGTCACCACGCCGGCGTGCTCGCCGGCTGCGCGGCCGTCCGGGCCGCGGCTGCGGACGCGCCCTTCTTCTACGTCGCCGACCCAGGTGCCGCCGGCCTGCCGCCGGCCGGCCCGAGGGCTTCGCTCTTCCAGCTCGCCGCCGCGCAGCTCGCGGCCCGCGTGGGCCTGCCGCTCGTCGCCGGCGGCGTGCGCACGACCAGCCACGAGCCGGATTGGCAGGCCTGTCAGCAGGACGCATTCGTCTCGATGACGACCACCGCTTCGGGCGCCGACGTGACCGGCGGAGCCGGCACCCTCGGCGCGGCCACCGCCTACAGCCCCCAGCAGCTGGTCATGGACAGCGAGATCTTCAGCTGGAACGCCAAGATAGCCGCCGGCATCGACGTCGACGAAGAGACGATCGCGCTGGCTGCCATCCGCAAAGTCGACATCTGTGGCAACTTCCTCGGCCAGCGCCACACGCGCCGCCACATGAAGGATGTGTGGCGTCCCCGTCTGCTCGACCGCAGCATGTGGGACGCCTGGATCGCCTCCGGCAGGGAGGGCGCCTACGAGAAGGCGACGGCCCTCGCCGGACAGCTGCTCGCCGGGCACGCGTGCGTTCCGCTCGGGGCAGAAGCTCGCGGCGTGATCGAGCGCATCGTGGCCGGACCCGGACTCTAGCGGACCTGGCGGGCCGGCAACGGCCCACAGGTGCAGACGCTGTAAGCTCTGTATGCAAGGGTGCATCATCGTCCCGGCGTCGTGGACACCGGGCGTAGCGGTGAAGCAGGGAGCCACGAGGGTCAGTAGCCTCGTGGAGAAGGAGACGCTCACATGATCAGAGACCGCAGGGACATACCGCGATTCAAAGACGTCGATGACGCCGACTGGAACGACTACCGCTGGCAGCTGCGCAATCGCCTCACCATCACCGACGATTTCGCCGGCGTACTGAACCTCACCGACGCACAGCGTCACGATCTGGACGCGTGCATGGGCAAGTTCCGCGTGTCCGTGACGCCCTACTACGCTTCGCTCATGGACCCCGACGATGCCACCGACCCGGTGCGCATGCAGGGAGTGCCGACGCCCGCGGAGCTCGTGATCCACGCCGAGGACCTCGAGGACGCCGTCTCCGAGGACTTCGACTCCCCCACGCCGCGTATCACGCATCGTTATCCGGACCGCGTCCTCTTCGTCGTCACTGAGATGTGCAGCATGTACTGTCGCCATTGCACCCGCCGCCGCCTGGTCGGCGGCACGGAGGACATCGTCGCCAAGACCGAGATCGACAACGCGATCCAGTACATCGAGCGCGCCACCGAGGTCCGCGACGTGCTCATCAGCGGCGGCGACCCGCTGGTCCTCAGCGACGGCCAGCTCGAGAGCATCCTCGAGCGCGTACACGCCATCGACCACGTGGAGATCATCCGCATCGGCTCGCGCATGCCCGTCGTCTGCCCGCAGCGCATCACTCCCGAACTGGTGGCGATGCTCAGGAAGTACCAGCCGCTGTACTTCAACACGCACTTCAACCACCCGCAGGAGTTCACGCCCGAGAGCAAGCTCGCCTGCGACCGCCTCAACGACGCCGGGATCCCGATGGGCAACCAGACGGTCCTCATGCGCGGCATCAACGACGACGCCCGCGTGATGAAGAAGCTCTCGCACAAGCTGCTGCAGTACCGCGTCAAGCCCTACTACTACTACCAGTGCGACCTCGCACAAGGCACCGCGCACTTCCGTACCAGCGTCGCCAAGGGCATCGAGATCTACGAGAGTCTGCGCGGCCACACCACCGGTTTCGGCGTGCCGACCTACATCATCGACGCCATCGGAGGCGGCGGAAAGACGCCGGTCTTCCCCAACTACATCATCAGCCAGGCGCCGGGCCAGATCATTCTGCGCAACTACGAGGGCGTGATCAGCAAGTACACCGAGCCCGACGACTACGTCGAAGGCCAATGTCATTGCGAGGGATGCGACGAGGACCGCGAGCGGCTGGGCGTGGCCGGTATGTTCGATTCGGAACACGGCCCGACCTTGAGCGAGGTCTGGGACGCGCGCATGCAGAAGGTCGTCAACCGCAAGAACCGCATGGCCGACGTGTTCGGCATGGCCAAGGTCTGAGGGGGCCAAGGTCTGAGCGCGGAGCCCAAGGGGTAGGACCGGGAGGACCTCCGGCGGTAGAGTCGCCGGTGGGGCGGGCGGCCGGAAGAGCCGCCCGCCTGTCCTCACGGAACACAAGGAGAGATCGTGCCGAAAGTCTTCGTCGAGCCCATCGGTATCACACTGACCGTCGACGAGCAGGAGAACCTGCTCGACGGTCTCGTGCGCGCCCAGATCGACATCCCCACCGACTGCGCCGGCCGCGGCACCTGCGGCAAGTGCCTCATGCGTCTTGGCTCGGGCGAGCTCACAGCACCCACGGAACGCGAGCTCAAGCGGATTCCGGAGAAGCTGCGCGCCGAGGGCTGGCGCCTGGCCTGCCAGGCGTATCCTCGCTCGGCGCGCGTCAGCATCGAGGTGCGCGGCACTGCCGGGCAGCGGCGCATCCTCACGACGTCCAGGCTGACGCACGGCGCCGCGCACCCGGCGGTGCGCACGGTGTCGGTGCAACTGGAGCCGCCGACGCTCGCCGACAAGCGGTCCGACCTGGAACGCTTCGATCAGGGCCTGGGTGGGGTCGAGGTCCCGCTCCACGTGCTCGAGTCTCTCCCTGCCACGCTGCGCAACGGCAAGTGGAAGGTCACGGCCACGTGCTACGGCAAGCGCGTGATCGACGTGCACTCCGGTGACCGCGACTGCGAGTGTTACGGGGTCGCCGTCGACATCGGCACCTCCAAGGTGATCGCCTACCTGTTCGACCTTCGCGGCGGTACGCTCATCGACCAGGAAGCCGTCGAGAACCCGCAGATGCGCTACGGCGAAGACGTCATCAGCCGGATCGCGCACGCCGCGCAGCACGACGAGACGGCGACGCTCGCGGCCGCCGTCCGTGAGGGCATCAACGCGAACCTGAAGGTGCTCTTCGAGCGTCAGGACATCCACGTCAACCACGTCTGCGACATGACTGTGGTCGGCAACACGGCCATGCATCATCTTGCCCTCGGCCTGTCCCCAGTGGGGCTCGGCCAAGCGCCCTTCGCGCCGGCTGCGGCCGAGCCGCTCACGCTGCGCGCCAGTGAGCTCGGCATCAACATGAATCCGGACGGCGGCGTGTACTTCCCTCCACCCATCGCCGGGTTCGTCGGTTCGGACGCTCTCGCCGTGATCGCCGCTACGCACCTCGCGAACAAGAAGCGCCCGAGCATGGCGATCGACATCGGCACCAACACCGAGATCGCACTCGCCCACAACGGCCGTGTCACCGTGACGAGCTGTGCCTCCGGCCCCGCCTTCGAGGGCTACCAGATCCGCAACGGCATGAAGGCCGTCGCCGGCGCCATCGAGCGGGTCAGCATCACGCCCGAGGGGGAGGCCGTCGACATCGTCACCATCGCGGGCGAAGAACCCATCGGCATCTGCGGGTCCGGCGTCGTCGACCTGCTCGCCGGCCTCGTACACGCCGGCGTCGTCGACAAGAGCGGCCGCATGCAGTCGGACCACCCGCGCGTGCGCAAGGGTGAGGAGGGCAGCGAGTACCTGCTCACGACGGGCCCGCACGGAGACATCGTCTTCACCCAGCACGACGTGCGCAGCCTGCAGCTCGCCAAAGGCGCGATCCACGCCGGCTGGGAACTGCTCATGGCGAGCCTCGAGGTCCCGCTCGAGGAGCTCGACACCGTCTACATCGCGGGCGCGTTCGGCAACTACCTTGACCTCGGCGCCGCCCAGTATCTCGGCCTGTTCCCGCCGGTGGCGACGAAGCGCGTCGCCTTCGTCGGCAACGCCGCCGGCGTCGGCGCCCAGATCGCGCTCATCGACGTGAGGGCGCGCAGGCGGATGGCTCGCCTGCGCGACCGCATCGAGTTCCTCGACCTCGCCACGGACAAGCGCTTTCTGGATGTCTTCTCCAGTCGCCTCGGCTTCGCCAGCGACTGACGCCGCGCAGCCCGACCGGCGCCTCCGCGGCTTCGCGGAGATCGCGGCCTCGTCGCTGATCCTCGGCACCTCGGCGACGCTCATCCAGGTATCGACGATGCCGGCCAGCCTCTTGCTCGTCACGCGCATGGGGCTGGCCGGCATCGTGCTTGCGGTCATCTTCTTCGTGAGTGGCGGGATGGATGAGGTGCGCCGCTCCGGCCATCTCCCAAGGATGGTGCTTCTCGGGTTCGTCGTGGCGCTCGAGATGATCTTCTACTTCGTCTCGATCCGGGCCTCGAGCGTCACCGTCGGTGTCTCGCTCGAGTACATGGCGCCGGTGTTCGTGGCGCTGCTGGCGCCGGTGGTGCTGCGCACGCGGCGCCACGGCGTCGACCTGGTCGCCGTCGCCGTGGCGCTGGGCGGGATGGCTCTCCTCGTGCTCCCGGCGGCTACCGCTGACGACGGCGCCGTCACCACGCCCGGCGTCGTCTTTGGCCTGTTGGCCGGCCTCATGTTCGCGGCGGCGATGATGCTCATCAGCAGCATGGCCGACGCCGGCGTCCGCGGCTCCACCTTTGCCCTGTTCTACTGCGCCGGCACGGTGATCCTGCTCACCCCTCTGGCCGTGTGGCAGACGGCCGGCGGCGACTACCACCTCACGTGGACCGACGCGGCGATCGTGTTGGTCAGCGGCCTCGTCTACACCGCGCTGTGCTTCAGCCTGTTCAGTGACGGACTGCGCTATGTGCGCGTCGAGCACGGCGGCATTCTCGGCTATCTGGAGCCGGTGACCGCACCTCTTTGGGCCTTCCTGCTGATCGGCGAGACGCCTCCGTGGACGACGTACGCAGGCGGTGCCCTCATCGTGGCCGCCGGCATCCTCGTCATCGCCTTCAGCAAGGGCGAGGCCGAACAAGTTGTCGAGCCGCTGACGTGAGCGTCGCACGGGCAGTTCCTCCCTCCGGGCCCAGCGTGGCAAAGGCCGTCCAGCCTTCGGAGCGCATGCGCGGCTACTTCGAAGTGGGCCTCGCCAGCCTCGCCAACGGCTCGATTGGCGTGATGGTGACCTACGCCGACATGCCTGCGACCATGCTGCTCTGTCTGCGCATGGTCTTTGCGGCGGCGGCGCTCGGCGTCGTCGTGCTGGTCAGCGGCAGCTGGCGCGACCTGCGCACGCCGGGCGCGCCGCTGCGCGTGCTCGGCATCAGCGTCGCACTCTCGCTGAATCTGATCCTGTACTTCCTCGCCATCCGCTACACGGGCGTGGCCGTCGCCATCTTCCTCAGCTACCTCGCGCCCGTGTATCTCGCCTTCGTCGCGCCGAGGGTTCTCGGGGAGAAGACGGAGCGGGTGGTCTACGTCGCCCTCGCCGTCGGCCTGGCCGGCATGGCATTGATCCTCGTCCCGGGGCTGCTGCTCGAGGACGTCAAGCTCTCGGCCGCCGGGCTGTCCTGCGCCTTGGGGGCCGGTCTCATGTATGCGGTCTACCTGCTGTTCGCCAAGAGCCTCCGCGGGCTGGACGTGCGGAGCACGCCGGTGGTGTTCGCCCAGAGTGCGTTCACAGCGGCCGCGATGCTCGTCCCCGGCCTGCTCGCCGTGAGCGCAGCCGCTTGCAGCTACTCGGGGGTCGACCTGCTGATGGCGGCCCTGCTCGGCCTGGTGACGACGGCCTTCAGTTTCAGCCTGTTCATGGACGGCCTGCACTTCATCCGTGTCCAGCATGCCGGCATCATCGCGTACATCGAACCGGTGAGTGCCCCGCTCTACGCGCTCGTTCTGCTCGGCCAGCGGCCCAGTGGCTGGACGGTCGTCGGTGGGGCGTTGATCGTCGCCGCGGGCATCCTCGTGGTGCTGTATGCCCGCGGCGAGCCGGAGTTGGAGCCGCTGGGATGACCGGCGGCGTGCAGGGTCCGAGCGTCGCCGCGCCCCCGCGCCGCGACCGCTTCGGCTACAGCCTCGTCATCGTCTCTTACCTGCTGTTCGGCATCAGCGCGACGCTGGTCACGTGGGCCGATGCCCCCGAGAGCGTCCTCCTCGCCATCCGCTTCGCGCTCGCTTCGGCCGTGCTGCTGGTCGTGTTCGCCCGCCGCCGGCCGCTCCGCGGGGTGCTGCGGTCCGGCATGTGGCAGCGGCTGCTCCTCATGGGCGCTCTCGATGCATTCACGATGATCGCCTACTTCTTCGCCGTGCGCTCGATCGGCGTGGCGGTCGCCACCTTCTTCCTGTTTCTGCAGCCGGTCTGGGTGGCGTTCGTCGCCCCGCACTTTCTGCATGCGGCGACCGAGCGCCTCGTGTACTTCGCGCTGGCCATCGCCGTCGGCGGCATGGCCCTCATCCTGTGGCCTGCGTTCACCGGCACCGCCGTGGGGCTTTCGGCGCTCGGCCTCGCGGCCGGGCTGGCGGCCGGGTGGGCCTTCGCCTTCTTCCAGCTGATCGTCAAAGGACTGACGCGCGAGGTATCGAGCGTCACGCTGGTCACCGTGGAGTGCCTGCTCGATGCGCTGTTCATCCTTCCGTTGGCCCTCTGGCAGTTCGCCGGGGCCGGACAGGGCCTCACCGCGCGCGACTGGGTCGCCGCCGTGATCATGGGGCTGGTGGCCACGGCGCTCGGGTACACGATGTGGATGGACGGCGTGGCGCGCATCCGCGTGCAGCACAGCTCGATCTTCGGGCTGCTCACGCCGGTCGCCGCGCCGATTTACGCGCTCGTCTTCCTCGGTCAGGGCATCGCCGGATGGACGCTCGCCGGCGGGGCGCTGATCCTCTTCGCCGGCGCCCTTGTCGTCGTGTTCGGCGCCGGCGATCCTGGGCCCGAGCCGCCGCTGTGAGTGGCGGCCGGCCGAGCGGCGGCGGAGCTGCCGCATCCCCGGCCACCGCGCCGGCCACCGAGCCGGCCGGCCATCGCGACCTGCTCGGGTACGTCATCGTCCTCGTCTCGTACCTGGGCATGGCCGGCAGCGCGCCGCTGGTCGCATGGGCCGACGCCCCCGAGGCGATCATTCTCTGTCTGCGCATGGCGTTCGCGGCGCTGGCGCTCGGCGCCGTGTTCCTGCGGCGCCCGATGCTCGCCGACTGGCGTCGTCCGGGCGCCGCCTGGCGCCTCATCCTCATGGCGGCGATGTCGTCGCTCACGCTGCTCCTCTTCTTCTACGCGGTGCGCCACACCAGCGTCGCCATCGCCATGTTCATGCTGTTTCTGATGCCTGTGTGGGTGGCGCTCGCGGCGCCTCGGCTCTTCAAGGCGCCGCGAGAGCCGATCGTGTGGCCGGTACTCGTCCTTGCGCTCGCCGGCCTCACCATGATCCTCGTTCCGGACCTCGTCGGCGAGAGCGTCAACGTCTCGTTGCTCGGTATGCTGGCGGCGCTGTTCACCGGCTTCGGCTACGCGACTTACGCCATCTCTGTCAAGGGATTGACGAAGCTGGTGGCCCCCTCGACCATCTCAACTGCGGAAGCGGCGGTCGACACGCTGTTCGTCCTCCCTCTTGCCATCTGGCAGTTCGCCAGCACGGGCTACCATCTGGACGGCAAAGCCTGGGTCGCCGCCCTCGTCATGGGGATCCTCTGCACGGCCATCCCGTACACGCTCTGGATCGAGGGGACCAGGCGCGTGCGCGTGGAGCACGTGACCATCCTCGGCTACGTGGAGCCGGTCGCGGGGCCGCTCTACGCCGTGTTCCTGGTCGGACAGTTGCCGACGATGTGGACCGTCGTCGGCGGCGCGATGATCCTGGGCGCGGGCCTCCTGATCGTCGTCTTCGGGCGCGCCCAAGGCGATACCTCGATCGCCGCGGCCTCTGGAGCGGAGCCGCTCTGATGGGGGAGTGGCCTGGCCCGCACCGGCTCAGAGGCTACGCGATGGTCGGTGGCTCGGCCGTGATGTTCGGCGCCACGGGCGCGTGGGTCGGCATGACCGACCTTCCGGCGAGCACCGTGCTCTGCATGCGCATGGCGCTGGCGGCGGTCATGGTCGCCCTGCTCGGCGGGGCGGGGCGGTGGTTGCGGCAGTCGCGCCGGCCGGGCGTGTCGCGCCGCCTGCTCGCGCTCGGTCTCCTCGACGCCCTGCAGCTCTACGCGTTCATGCTCGCCCTGCGCCACCTCGACGTGGCACTCGCCGTGTTTCTCTCGTACATGTCGCCCATCTACATCGCGCTGGTCGCGCCGCGCCTGCTCAAGCAGCGCACGGAGCCGGTCGTCGTCGCGGCGCTGGTGTTTGCTGTGTCCGGCATCGCCGTCATGCTCGCGCCGGGCTTGATGGATCCCGCGTTGCGCGTGTCGAGCCTCGGAGTGGCGATGGGCTTTGCCGCCGGGCTCCTGCTCGCCGTCTTCTTCCTGGTCGCCAAGACGCTCAGCGCCGACGTCGACGGCAGCACCATGCTCATCTCGAACGGCGTGGTCGTGACGGTGGTCATGCTGCCGCTCGGCATGATCCAGTGGGCCGGCGTCGGCTTTGCGTTCGCCCTCAGCGACTTCTGGGCGGTGCTGGCGCTCGCCGTCTTCAGTACCGCTCTCGGCGGCACCATCTTCCTGCACGGGATGCGCTACATCCCCGTGCAGCACACCTCTGTCGTCGGGCTCCTCGAGCCGGCGAGCGCGCCGGTCTTCGCGTTCATCTTGCTGGCCGAGCGGCCGTCGCTCTGGACGCTGATCGGCGGCGCTTTGATCCTCGGCGGCGCCGTGCTCGTGGTGTCGTTCGGCGCCGCCGAAGCGGGTCTTGCCGGGTCGCCGGAGGAAGCGGTAGGCGAGGTGGAGGCCTGATGGCGCAAGGTCCGGACTGGACATCCTGGCGACCGTCCTGCCGCGTCGCTCTCCCTCGCGCGCAGGCGCGCAGGCTGTCACGGGGACGTCGTATCCGATACGCTCTGGCGGCGGGCCGCAGGCGGATAGCCGCCGCCGGCCGCAGGGCTCGGGACGGTCGTCGTACCGGGCCGCGCAGGCTCGGGAGGGAGCCCGCCGTGACGATCCTCCTCATCTACAGCCGTCTCTGGCCGGACCCGGGGTGAGACCGGGCCGCCGCACCTGCCTACCGTGAACCTACAGGCGGACGGGCACCCGATGGTCGCGACGCGGCTGCGTCCGACCGGCAAGCCCGGAGCGCCTCGCCTCTTCCGGCTCGAAAGGAGCTCGCATGACGAAGACCGTCGACAGCGCCCCCAAGCTGAACCTCACCAGGTCCATGTCCATGCTCGACGATGCCCAGCGCCTCACCCCCGGCGGCGTGGGGGGCATCCGCCGCGCTTACAACTTCGTCGTCGGCGAGTACCCGGTGTTCATCACCCACGGCCACGGCGGCCACATCGTCGACGTGGACGGCAACGAGTACATCGACATGCTCTGCGCCTACGGGCCGATCATCCTCGGCTACGTGGAGGACGAGATCAACGACGCCGCCAAGGCGCAGATGGACAAGGGCTTCTGCTTCAGCCTCGTGCAGCCGCTCCAGAACGAGCTTGAGGAGCGGCTCGCCGACATCATGCCGTGCGGCGAGCAGACCATCCTCGTCAAGACCGGGTCGGACGCGACCAACGCCGCCGTGCGCGCGATGCGCGCCTACAGCGGCCGCGACAAGATCGCTCGCTGCGGCTACCACGGCTGGGGAGATTGGTGCGTCGAGCATCACGGCGGCGTGCCCGAGGCCGTCTTCGAGCTCACGAAGGAGTTCGAGTACGGTGACATCGCCGAGCTCGAGCGCGTGTTCGCCGAGAACCCGGGCGAGATCGGTGGCGTCATCATCACCCCGGTCGGCCACCCGATGGCCAAGCCGATCATCGCGCCGCCGGACGGCTACCTCCAGGCGGTCGTCGATCTGGCGCACAAGCACGGCGCCGTGGTCACGTTCGACGAGATCCGCACCGGCTTCCGCGTCGCCATGGGCGGCGCCAGCGAGCGCTACGGCGTGACTCCCGACCTGACGACGGTCGGCAAGGCCATGGCCAATGGCTACTCGATCGCCGCGCTCGTCGGCAAGCGCGAGGTCATGGAGGTCTACGTCAAGGACGCCTTCCTCAGCTCCACCTACTTCCCCAACAGCCTCGAGATGGCGGCCAGCATGAAGTGCCTCGAGATCCTCGAGCGTGAGAAGGTACAGGACGCGATCTGGGAGCGCGGGACGAAGTTTCTCGCGTCGCTCGGCGAGATCGTCGCCAAGAGCGGCGTCCCGGTGACCAAGAGCGGCATTCCGCCGATGCCCTTCCTGACCTTCGACCACGCGGACGGCAAGTACAAGGAGCGGCGGACGGAGTTCTACACGCAGTGCATCCGTCGCGGCCTCTTCGTGCAGCCGTATCACCACTGGTACATCTGCTACCGGCACACCGAGAACGATCTGAACCGGGCGCTCGAGGTCGTGGAGGAGAGCTTGGCGTTCGTGCACCAGCAGTTCCCCTACGAGGGGTAGCCTGCCAGATGCGGTCGGGCGGGGCGCCTCCGGCGCCCCGCCCTCCTGAAGGGGGGAGGACGGATGGACAAGCTCATCATCACCGTGGCCGGCGTTGGGGCCGAGACGACCAGGGACGCGCAACCGGGCTTGCCGGTGACGGCGGCGGAGATCGGCGCCGATGCGGCGCGCTGCCGGGAGGCCGGCGCCGCGATGTACCACTTGCACGTGCGCGACGCCGAGGCCAACCCGACGCAGGCGAGGGAAGTCTTCGCCGCGGCGATCGAGGCGATCCGCGAGCGGACGGACATCATCATCCAGACGAGCACCGGTGGCGCGATGGGCATGACCGCCGACGAGCGGCTGCAGCCGCTGGAGCTTGGGCCGGAGATGGCGTCGCTCACCACGGGCACGGCGAACTTCGGCGACGACGTCTTCTTCAACGACTCGGCGCTGATGAGCGAGTTCTACCAGCGCATGCAGAAGCAGGGCGTCCGGCCTGAGTTCGAGATCTTCGAGGCCGGCCAGATCGACAACGCGCTCAAGCTGGTCAAGACGTATGGCCCGGCCGGCCCGCTGCTGCACTGGGACTTCGTGCTGGGCGTGCCGGGCAGCATGAACGGCGAGCCGCGGAACCTTCTGTTCCTGGTCGACCGCATCCCCGAGGGATCGACCTGGACCTGCACCGGCATCGGCCGCTGGCACATGCCGGTGACGATGACGGCGCTCGCCTTGGGCGGCAACGTGCGCCTCGGGTTCGAGGACAACATCTTCCTGCACAAGGGCGTGCTGGCGAAGGAGAACGCCGAGCTGGTCGGCCGCGTCGTGCGCCTCGCACGCGAGTGGGACCGCTCCTGCGCGACCCCGGACGAGGCACGGCGACTCTTGAGGCTGGGGGCGCACGCGAGCGGCTGACGCGCCGCAGACCCGGGCCGGGTACCCTTTGCCGGCGCGGCCCGGATGGACGTTTGTTCCTCTCAAGCAATTCCACGAGCTTGCCGAAACGAGTTTCGTAGGCAAGGCGAGCGTCGGCCGTGTCGCGGGCATCCCCACGGACGTAGACTGGTGGGCACCCTTCGAAGCGGCTGTGCCCAGCGGGGGAGCCAATGGCGTTCGGGAGCAAGAATCGCAAGACAGAGCGCGGCGAGGTAGAACTGCTGCGCGGTCTCATCAAGCTCGCCAACCAGCTGCAGTCGAGCCTGGCGCTCGACGCGATCGTCCACGTTATCGCCACGGCGCTCAGCGAGACCTTCGGCTTCCGCGAGGCAAGCGTGTACCTGCGGGAGGCAGGCGGTGACTTCGCCGCGCATGCCACGGTCGGCGAGTTCCCCGAGTTCGACCGGATGCTGTTCGAGCGGCCGGTCCCCTCTCGCATCTGGGACCAGCTCTTCCTCGAGAAGCACCAGATCGGTTCCTCTTACTTCGTCGACCATCGCCGTCACGAGTGGACGGAGGAGCAACTCCACTACCTGCCTGAGCTCGACCTGGGCCCGCGCCGGTCCGACGAGTGGAGCAGCGGCGACGACCTCTTCGTGCCGCTCTACGACAAGGGCCGCGAGCTCATGGGCGTGCTCGATCTCTACGACCCCGGCGACCGTCGGCTGCCGACGCTCGAGCTGGTCAAGTCGCTCGAGGTGTTCGCGACGCACGCGGCCGTCGCGATCGAGAACGCGCGCCAGTACGAAGAGCTCGAGGAGGCCACTGCGCAGCTGCAGGCGCAGCTGGCCCTGCGCCACGCGATCCTGGAGCTCAGCGGCGCGCTGCTCGCGACGCTCGAGCCGCGCGAGGTGTTCGCACGTATCGCGACGCTCCTCAAAGAGATCGTCGACTACGACGCGCTCGAGGTGCGCCTCGTCGACGAGGAGACCGACGAGCTGTACAGCGGTTACAGCCTGGACGACGCCGACAGTGAGGAGATGCGCTCCTGGCGCAGCTCGACCGAGGTCGGCGTCAGCGGCTGGGTCGTGCGTCACAACGAGGCGCAGCTGGTCAACGACATGCTGAACGACCCGCGCGGCGCGCTCGTGCCGGGCACCGAGTGGGAGCCACAGGCGAGCATCATCGCTCCCCTCCATCTGGGCGACACGGTGATCGGGGTGTTGGCGCTCGACCGTCTGGGTGAGCGCACGTTCGACGAGAGCGAGCTCGAGCCCGTCACGCTGTTCGCCAATCTCGCCGCCATCGCCATCCACAACGCGCGCCAGTACGGCGAGGCCGAGAAGGCGTCCAAGCAGCTCGAGGAGCAGCTTGCGCTGAGTCATGAGCTCCTCAGCGCGAGCGGCGCGGTGCTCTCGTCGCTCGAGCAGACCGAGGTGCTCGAGCACATCGCGGACACGCTCAAGGAGATCGTCGACTACGACACCATGGACGTCCGCATCGTCGACGCGGAGCGGCGCCAGCTCGTGGCCATCTACGCCCGCGACGAGCATGACGGACAGGAGATCTTCGATTTCGCGATCGCTTTGGACGAGGGCATCAGCGGCTGGGTCGTGAACCACAACGAGGCCCAGCTGATCAACGACATGGCCAAGGACGAGCGCGCCGTCTACATCCCGGGCACCGAACAGGACGAGGTACAGGCCTGCATCCTCGTGCCGCTCTCCGTGGGCGACGAGGTCTTCGGCGTGATGACGATGGACCGGCTGGGCGGGCGCACGTTCGCGGAGCGCGAGCTCGAGCCCGCGCGCCTGTTCGCCAACCTCGCGGCGATCGCCATCCGCAACGCCCGGCAGTACGACGAGCTGGAGACGACGTCGGCGCAGCTCAAGGGCCAGCTCGCGCTGCAACACGAGCTCATGGACGTGAGCACGCTGCTGCTCAGCTCGCTCGACCAGCGCGAGGTGTTCTCGCGCATCACCGCCATGCTCAAGGACATCGTCGTCTACGACGCCATGGACATCCGCATGCTCGACGAGGCGACGCGCGAGCTGGTGTGCATCTTCTCGCGCGACATCAACGCGGAGCTGAACGGGCAGTTCCGCCTCTCCATCGATCAGGGACTGGCGGGGTGGGTGGTGCGTCACGACGAAGCGCAGCTCGTGAACGACGTGGCGCACGATCCTCGCGGCGTGCACGTCCCGGGCACCGGCGAAGATGTGCCCCAGGCCAGCATCGTCGTACCCCTGCGCGTGCGCGGCAAGGTCACGGGCGTCCTCACCCTGGACCGCTTCGAGGGCCGCACCTTCGCCACCAGCGACCTCGAGCCGGTCAAACTCTTCGCCAACCTGGCGGGGATCGCCATCCAGAACGCGCGCACCTACGAGGAGATGGAGCACCAGGCCATCAGCGACGGCCTCACCGGCATCTACAACTACCGCCACTTCCAGGAATCGCTCAAGGCCGAGGTCAGCCGCGCCGGGCGCTACGGCGAGCACTTCTGTCTGCTGATGATGGACCTCGACCACTTCAAGGCGGTCAACGACACCATCGGCCACCAGCGCGGTGACGACGTGCTGCGTGCGGTCGCCGGCGTGCTGCGCAGCTGCTCCCGCGAGTCGGACTACCTCGCCCGCTACGGTGGCGAGGAGTTCACCATGATCCTGCCGCTGACGACGCTCGACGAGGCCTGGACGCTCGCCGAGCGCATCCGGGTCTCTGTCGCGATGCTCGACCCCGGGCATCCGGATCTGCACGTGACGATGTCGATCGGTATCTCGGCGTACCCCGAATCCGCCCAGGACAGCGACGGGGTGCTGGGGGCCGCCGATGCCGCATTGCTGCGCGCCAAGTCCGGCGGCCGCAACCGGGTCTGTCTCTACACGGACGCCGTCGCCGGCGCGATGGCGGAGTTCGAGGGCGACCTGGCCGCCGTCGGCCGTCGCTTCGCCGCCTTCATCGACCTCGGAGACGCCGAGACCGCCGGTCTGGTCACCGCCTTGGCGGTCCATGAGACCGGCGGCGCCCTGCAGGACGAGGTGCAGGCCATCCTCGGCACCGGCCAGAACGGCTCGGCCGAGCCCAACGAGGTGCGTCAGAACGCTGTGGACGCGCTCGTTTACGGCAACGAACGCTGGGACGGGGCCGGCTACCCGGAGGGACGGCGGGGGGTCGAGATCCCTCGCGTCGCGCGCGCCTTCGCGGTGTGCCGCCGGTTCGACCCGGCCGCGTACAACGGCGACGGCGCCGACGACCTGCGCGGTCGCGCCGCCCACGAACTCGATCCGAAGATGGTCCAGCGCTTCACGGCGATGCTGAGAGCGGAGAAGGCAGCGCACAACTGACGGCGAGAGGGCGCCGCTCGTCGCCAGCGCTCCACTCCCCAGTTACGAGCTTCCTCGAATCTGCCATACTAGGGGCATGGACAACGTCCGCCCGCTCCGCCCTAAGAAGCAGCCGCCCAAGCCGCGGCACAGCCGCCAACTGAGACGCCGCGTCATCACGTCGGTCGTGGCCGCGATCGTCATCCTCGTGCTCGTCTTCGGGAGCCGCATCCTCGGCCTCTACGTCGACTGGCTGTGGTTCGGCGAGGTCGGCTTCCGCGGCGTGTTCTGGACGCGCATCTGGTGGCAGGTGCTGGTCGGCGTCGCCGCCTTCGCGATCTTCCTCCTTATCGTCGAGTTCAACGTAGAGCTCGCGCGCCGGCTGGCGCCGAGCTATCGCGTCACCGCCGCCGGGGACCTGCTCGAGCCGCGCAGTGACCGTGTACGCCGCTTGGTCGGGTGGGGCGGCCTGGGCGTGAGCCTCGTGGCCGCCTTCATCGCCGGCGTCTCGGCCTCCTCACAGTGGCAGACGTTCCTCCTCTACATGAAGCAGACCTCGTTCGGCGAGAAGGACGCGATCTTCGGTCACGACATCGCCTTCTACGTGTTCTCGCTGCCGATGTGGCAGGCGCTGCAGACCTTCGTGTTCGGCGCGCTGATCGCCTCCCTCGTGCTGGCGGCGATCATGCACGTCGTGATGGGCGGCATCGACCTCACGCAGACTGCCGGCCGCGGCGGAGCCCAGGGAGCCGGCGGGGCGGGCGAAGAAGAGGCCGGGCCGGCCTCACCGTTCGCCCGCGCGCAGCGGGCCGCCGCGCCGCAGCTGCCGCAGTTCGACATCAAGCTCGGCGGTCGCGCGGTGGCCCACCTCTCCGGCATCCTTGCAGCGATCTTCGTGGTGGTCGGCGTCGGCCAGCTGTTCCGCGGCTGGGATCTCCTGTATTCGACCGCCGGCGCGATCTACGGCGCCGCCTACACCGATGTGCACATCCGGCTGCCTCTCACCTATGTCACTATGGGCATCGCGTTCCTGCTCGCCGCCGTTCTGGTCTGGAATATCTGGCGGCGGCGTCAGTGGTGGCCGGTGGCCATCGTCGTCTGGATCGTCGCCCTCGTCGTGCTCCGCGGCATCGTCCCTGCCGCCTACCAGTCGCTGATCGTCAACCCGAACCAGCTCACCAAAGAGCGCAAGTACATCGCCAACAACCTCGTAGCGACGAAGCTTGCCTACCAGCTCAACAGCATCACCCAGACCAATCTCTCACCCAAGACCCCGCTCACTCCGCAGAAGCTGGCCGACAACGAGCCCACTCTGCGCAACATCCGCCTGTGGGATCCCGCCACGCTGGTCACGAGCTACCGGCAGCTGCAGGAACTCCGGCCGTACTACTCGTTCCTCGACGCCGACGTCGACCGCTACACGGTGGACGGCGTGTATCGCCAGACGATGCTCTCTCCGCGCGAACTTAATATCGGCGGGTTGCCGAGCCAGGCGCAGACCTGGGTCAATCAGCACATCACCTACACCCACGGCTTCGGCGTGGCGATGTCGGCGGTGAACCAGGTCACGAGCGACGGCTCACCCGACTTCCTCGTGCAGGACATCCCGCCGCAGAGCGTGCCCGGACTGGAGATCAAGCAGCCGCGCATCTACTACGGCGAGCGCGGCACGGGCTACAGCCTGGTCAAGACCAAGGACAGGGAGTTCGACTATCCAGGTCCCGACGGCGATGTCTACTCGCGGTACACCGGGACCGGCGGCATCCCCATCTCCCCGCTCCTCAACCGGCTCGCCTTCTCCGTGCACTTCGGCACCATCAAGTTCTTCACCACGTCGTCGATCGACAGCAAGAGCCGCATCATCATCAAGAACTCGATCCAGCCGCGGATCAGCGACGCAGCGCCCTTCCTCACCCTGGACCACGACCCGTACATGGTGATCGCCGACGGCCGTCTGTGGTGGATCCAGGACGCCTACACCACGACTGCCCGGTATCCGTACTCGACGCCGCAGAGCGGAGTGAACTACCTGCGCAACTCCGTGAAGATCGTGGTCGACGCCTACAACGGCACCATGAAGTACTACGTGTTCGACCCCACGGACCCGCTGCTCAGGACCTACCAGGCGGCGTATCCGTCGCTGTTCACGCCCGAGGACCAGATGCCACAGCCGCTGCTCGACCACCTGCGCTATCCGGAGGACCTGTTCAACGTCCAGGCCGAGGTGTACTCCACCTACCACGTTGACGAACCCGACGTGCTGTACAACAAGGGCGACCAGTGGGCCATCCCCGACAACGTGGCGCTCTCGGGGCCGGGGAGGATGGAGGCCTACTACGTCATCATGAGGCTCCCGGGCGCGCCGAAGGAGGAGTTCCTGCTCATGCTGCCGTTCGTGCCGAACGGCCGCCAGAACATGATCTCCTGGCTCGGCGCCCGCTCCGACCTGCCCGACTACGGCAAGTCGCTCAACTACATCTTCTCGAAGAGCTACACCGTCTTCGGCCCCAGCCAGGTCGAGGCGACGATCAACCAGGATCCGGAGATCAGCTCGCAGCGCACGCTCTGGGGGCAGCAGGGGTCGCAGGTGATTCTGGGCAACCTGCTCGTGGTGCCCATCGAGGACTCGCTGCTTTACGTGCAGCCCCTGTACCTCCAGTCGACGCAGACCGAACTGCCGCAGCTGAAGCGCGTGATCGTGTTCTACCGTGCCCCAGCGCCGGCCGGCGGCCAAGGCAACGCCCAGCAGGTGGTCGCCATGAAGCCCACGCTCTCGGAGGCGCTCCTTGCGGCGTTCGGGCAGAGCTTCCTGCCCGGCAACGAGTCCGGCGGCACGGGGGCCGGCAACGGAACCGGCGGCACCGGCGGCGGCACGACGGGCGGGGGCGCGAGCGGCGGCGCGAGCGGCGGCGCGAGCGGCACCCTGAGCGCCCAGGCCCAGGAGCTCATCGCGCGCGCCAACACCGAGTTCGAAGCCGCCCAAAATGCCCTCAAAGCCGGCGACTTCGCCGAGTACGGCCGCCAGATCGGCGCGCTCAAGCAGACCCTCAGCGATCTGCAGAGCCTGCAGCAGCAGTAGCGCGCAAGCCCTTCTGGACGAATGTTCCGGGGCGGGCCGGCGTGGGCCCTCAGGCCCTCCTGCAGCCCCGTACTGTCTCAGGCTCGCCCGAGCCTCGACCCGACCGCCCGGCGCCCAGTTTGTACTTGCCGTCGCCAGCATTGGCAACGCAGGCTCGCTCGCGTGCGAACGCGACGGCCATCGCTTTCGTCACCGTCACAGTAGTGGCAGAATGATCGTCTGGTCTCGCGACCCGTCCTTTGAGGCGGGCGCAGGGTCGCAGGAGGGGCGGGCGAACCCTTAAGGGCACCGCGCGGTGGGGCCACGGTGAGCATGAGAGGGCTCATGGTTCCCCGCTTCCCGCCGATACAGCGACTAGAGAACTACCCGCTATCCGGAGGCAGGGTAATGAACAGGCACTTCTGGCAGGCCTGTGACCGCTCGGGGCACGCCGGCCTCACGCTCATAGAGCTGCTCGTCACCATCATCATCGCAGGCATCGCCTTTGCGGCGATCGTGCCCGTGGTGGTCCAGGCGCTGCAGGCCGGCCAGGGGGATCGCGCCCGCGCCCTCGCCCTGAGCGTCGCACAGGACCGTCTCGAGAAGGTCCGGGAGCTGGGGTACGAGGAGCTCTCGACTGCGAACCTGGAGGACCCCGACTTCCACTTCGGGCTGTTCGGAAAGACGTCCAACGGGCCAGACGGGACCACCGACAGGATCTTCGACGTGCGCTACGACGTCAATGAGGTCCCCGTCTCCGCGACGGACACGCGGATCGCCTACAAGACGGTGACCGTGACCGTGGATTGGAGAGGCGCTCCGTACCCGCACAACAGCGTGTCGCTGTCGACCGTCGTCTATCGCCAGTCCGCCGGCCCCCGCATCATCGATGCGCGTCTCGACGCCACGAAGCTCGACGTCCTCACCAAGACTGAGATAGCGACAACGCCGATCAGGGTGAGCTACTTCGTCGACGAGGCCGACCTGCCGACGATGGAGCCGAAGACCTTCGGCGTCCCTCCGAACCAGCACACTCTGATGGGGCGCTTGGAGATCAGCGTGACACCGGGGGAGACCTTCAAAGTCCCCTACGACGCGCCGAGCTACACCGGCGACCAACCGGCCGGCACCGTCGGCCGAACGGATAATGAGTTCTACGTCTACTGGGCCTCGTCCGCGGGCGGCAACGGCGCCGGCGACGGCTACTACACCTTCTCGGCGCGCGCCTTCTCGACCACAGGGTACGTCGGCGAGGCGTCGACCTTGATCGGCAGCATGAAGGTCGAGACGGGTCCGCCCCCGGCCGTGACCAACCTGGACGGCCACGGCGCCGGTACTGGCGGCAACGACGGAGTCATTGATCTGACGTGGACGGCGTCGACGGCCACCGATCTCGACCACTACCTCGTGTACCAGACCGACCCCAGCGGCACGAGGACGCTGGTCCACGGGGATCCCGGTGTGGAGCCTTTCTGGAAGAGCACGGGGACCCAAATCACGGGCTTGGCCTTTGGTGCGACCTACCACTACGAGGTCATCGCCGTGGATTGGGTCGGGAAGGAGAGCACGGTCGCGTGGGTGGACGTGCCCATCAACAGCGCGCCGGTCGTGGCGCCGGCCGCCCCTACGGAGCTCAGGGCCGATCTCAGCGGCACGTCCGTGACGCTCACGTGGGCGGCCGCGCCGCTCGCGGACGGCTACCACGTGTACGTCAGTGACGGCACGACCACGACGCTCATCAACACGCTAGCTGCCGGGCAGCCGATGACGGCGTCATTCGATCAGGGCACCGGGACGACGAGGTACTACACGGTCAAGTCATATCGTTCGACATCTCCCGACTCCGGCGCCGCCTCGGTCGCCGCGGGTTACCCGACGGGCACGGTCGGCACCGAGCTGTGGCCGCGGGTGGTCACGCCGTCCGTGGTCAGCTACGACATCTCGGCCAAGGTTAACGACGTGCCGAGTCCTTACAAGAATCTGCAGAACCTGGAGCTCTGGTACCTCGGTCCCGCGGGCACGAGCACGGCCCTAAAGGTCGGCTCTACTCAGGTCACGACTATGCAGGCCCCGGTCTTCACCGTCACGTCGGCGGCCTGGAACGGCCAGCCGTCCGGTGTCTATCAGTTCCGGTGGGTGTGGGCGAAAGACAACGGACAGACGAGCGCCCCAGTGTCGCAGAACCTCACCTGCTCCGGGGCCGCTGGTCCGCACACCGCCGCCCAGGCGGCGATCCCGTGAGGTGGTCGACATGAAGCCGGTCTTCAGGAAGAGCCAGTCCGGTGTCACGCTGGTCGAACTGCTGGTCGTGATCATCATCATGGGCATCGTCAGCACCATGATCCTGGGTACCTGGTTCGCGCTTTCGAAGGCGTACGCGAACGCCGCAGAATCGGCGGAGCAGCGTGACCATGCGCAGATGGCGATGGAGCGGCTGACGCGCGAGCTCCGGGATGCCCAGGCGGCTCCCGCGACTCTTCCCGACCCCTTGGCGATTTCCTCCACCGATCTTGGCCCGTCGTCGGTCCGCTTCAACACGACGTTCAATATGGCCGCGGATGCGGATCCATCCACCGTGCCCCACCTCATGCGATATAGGCTGGTGGGCGAGACCCTGTACCGGGAGCTCGCGGGCGACGACAGGACGTTCGGTACCAATGACGATAGTCAGCAAGCGGTCGTCGAGCACGTCGTCAACACCGCTCACAGCGCCGATCTGTTCCAGTATTACTACTATGACGGCGCCGGCGATCTGAAGCGTTCCACCGGCACCGCCGGTATGCCGACCAACACCCTCAGGATCAAGGCGATCAAGATCACGTTGCTGGTCGACCTTCGGCCGGGAAGCTCGCCGGAGTTCATGAAGATCGTCAACGTGGTGCAGCCGCGCAACCAGCGCAACTTCTAGAACGGCAGGCGAAGATGAGACACACAGATCGGGGTCGCCAGCGGGGCAGTTCGCTGATCCTGCTGATGGGGGTCATAGCGGCCCTCGCCATTCTTGTCAGCGCGCTGGTCATGCTGACGTCCAACGTGATGGGCAACACGACCCGACACAGGACCCAGGCGAAGGTGTTCAACGTCGCCGAAGCGGGGCTCGACGCGGGGCAGGCGGCCGCATGGGTGAACTGGCCCGTCGTGGACACGCCGACGCCGACTCTCCCGGGCGACTTCGAAGCCAAGTTCCCTGCGAGCCAGTTCCCGCGCCCGGCGTCCGGCCAGTTCGTCACTGTCCATTTCTACGACGACGATGGATCCGGGGGCGCTTCTCCGGGAATCCGCTACAACGTGCATCAGGATGGGGATGCCGCAGTGCCGGCCAATAACCTTCTCTGGATCGTTGCGGAGGCGAACAGCGGCGGTCGTAAGGCCAAGGTCATGGCTCTGGTCGAGAAGATCACCTATACTCTGACGATCAAGGAGCGGGTGGCTCTGTACACTGACTCGGACGCCGTCTTCAAGGGCACCGGCCACCAGCCCGTCCTCGGCGTCGACCCCCCGCCCGACGACCCGCCGGCCGACTACGCCAGCGCGTACGTCAAGGGCACGGTAGACCAGAATGGGCAGTCTGACGTCTCGGGTGTGGCCATCAATCCCGACACCGGCACGACACTCACGGATATCTTCCCCGACGAGATCCTCCTGGCGCTCATCGAGAAGGCGCAGGGTGACGGGAAGTACTTCACCAACGCCGCCGCGGTGCCGGCGGGCGCGTGGAGCAGCGAGCCGCGCATCATCGTCATCGAGAACGGCGACGTCGATCTCAAGGACATCCCCGACACGGAGACGGACGCCAACGGCGCTGACTCGATCTGGAGCGCCGCTAACCCGGGCATCCTCATCGTGCTGAACGGCAACGTCGACTGCAACGGCCAGAAGAAGAAGCTCTACGGCGTCGTGTACATCATGGGCGGCGTGCTGCTGACCGGTAACGCAGAGATCCACGGCATGGTGCTGGCCAAAGGGACGGTCGACCTGAGGGGGACCCGGGCCGTCAACTACAATGCGGAAGTCATCTCCAACCTGAACAAGCCGGTGATCCAGAGCGTCCGGGTGCGCCCGGGCACGTGGCGCGAGTTGGGCGCGAACAACTGAGGCCGCGACCACGGACGCGCCGTAGCGCGCGAGGACGGGGGCGGGAGGCCGGAAGGGCCTCCCGCCCCTCTTTCGTTGCGCGCCAGAGATCCGTGGCGGCGCACAGTTTCCGGGGAGCCTGTCGGAAGCACGCCAGCGTCTCACGAAGCGCTAGCGTCGTATACTTGTGCGCGCGGGCGATTAGCTCAGGGGTAGAGCACCTGCCTTACAAGCAGGGAGTCGCTGGTTCAAATCCAGCATCGCCCACCACTCGCAGCGTCCCCGCCGCGGGGCCGCGAACCTCGGCCACCGCTCCTCCGTCATCCCGGAGAGGGTCGGCGAGAGGAGTCAGGCGATGAGAGTGAACCGCGGGAACCATGAGGTCCCACCCACTGACGCTGAATTGCCGTGCGTGCTGCGCACGGCTCTGCTCGTGGTTGCAACGCTGCTGGCGGTGGCCGGCGCGTCGACCTTCGTCGCCGGCTGCTCGTCCGGCTCCAGCGGTGGCGGGAACGGCGACGTCACGACCCCTCATCAGGTGTCACTGGAGGGCTCCGCCTAGCGGTTGACCGGCTGGTCGGTCGGCAGCCAGGATCCCAATGACTTCACCATCACCGCGGAGTTCAAGGAAGGCCGCATCGGCGGTACTTCCGCGGTCAACCAATACGGGTGCCCCTACACGACCGGCGACGACGGTTCGTTCTCGGTCGGTGAGCTCGCCAGCACCATGATGGCCGGCCCCGAGCCGGACATGCGCGCCGAACAGACATACCTCCTGCTGCCGGCGGAGGCCAACCGGTTCGCGGTGGACGGCACGACGCTCACGCTCCTGGACGCCAGCGGGAAGGAGTCACTCATCTACACGGCCTCAACGCCAGCATCCCCAAGCCCGTAAGGGGGGCTTCAGCCGTCCCGAGAGGGCCACGCTGGGGTAGGGTACGAGCATGACCGGACCGGCGGGGGAGACGAACGGCACACCATCTGCGGCGGCGCGCCGCGCTCGAGGTGGCGGTGGCGGCGGCGCGCGAACGCCAGTCGCACGTCCGGCATGAACTGCGCGCCCCCCTCGCCGTCATCTACCCGCTGCTCTCGCTGCTGTTGGAAGAGGGAGCCGGGGAACTCAGCCCCCGGCAGCGCGAGTTCCTCGAGGTGCTGGAGCGCAACGTCGTGCGCCTGGAGGCCCTCATCACGGGCGTCGCCGATAGCGGCTGGGCCGACTGCTCGCCGGCGCCGGCCACGCCGGAGGCGGTGGGGCTCGCCGACATCGCGGAAGAGGTCGTCGCCCTGCGCGTCCTCGACGGCCAGGGTGGACCGCCGGTAGTCGTCGAGTCTGGAGCACCCCCGATACCGCGGGCGTGGGCAGACCGCGACGACGTCCGACAGATCGTCGCCGACCTCGTGCGCAACGCCGTGACCTACACGCCCAGCGAAGGCTCCGTCGCCGTGCGGATCGCCGTCGGCGCGTACCCCGGCACGGTGGCGCTCGAGGTGGCGGACACGGGCCCGGGCATCTCTCCTGAGGAGCTCGCCCAAGCATTCGACTTCGGCTTACGGGGCGAACTGCCTCGGAGCCTGCGGATTCCGGGCCTCGGCGCTGGCCTCTGGGTCTGCCGTGAACTGGCTGCGCGCAATGGCGGTAGCCTCTCCCTGGAAAGCGAGACTGGCGTGGGCACGCGCGCGACGCTCACTCTGCCCGTCGTCGAAGGCGCCACCTGACGGCATCCCGGCTCATCCCCTCGTCGACGGCGTCGGGGGCCCAGGGAGCACGCGGTTCAGGGCGCGGCGCCAGGACGGGTGAGAGGTCGGGACTGCAGCATGCCGCCGCCTGGAGCGCCGCTCACGCCACACGGCCCGGGCCGAGCCGAGCCTGAGCGGCGCTCATGGTAGAGTGGAGCGCACTCGTCCCCGGCGGGGGTCCGTGCCGACGACAGCGGGAGGAAGACCTGGCAGCCAGCACGTCAGCCGAGCGCGCGCCGCGCACGCTCTTCGTCACCAACGACTTCCCACCGCGCATCGGCGGCGCCCAGTCGTACTACTGGGGCGTCATCCGCACCCTGGATCCTTCCGAGGTCGCGATCCTGGCGCCGGCGCACATCGACGCCGCGGCGTTCGACGCGACCCATCCCTACACCGTGGTCCGCGCCTCCACGTCGGTCCTTTGGCCGACGAACGCGATGTTGCACACGGTGGAGCAGATGGCCGAGCGCGAGGGAGCGGAGCTTATCCAACTCGGCCACCCGCTGCCGGCCGGCCTTCTGGGGCCGCGCCTCCGCCAGCGGCGAGGCCTGCCCTACGTCGTGTTCCTCGGTGGCGCCGAGGTCACGCTGCCCGGCGTCGTGCCGGGCGTCAACAACATGCTGCGGCACGTGCTCGGCAAGGCGGCCATGCTGCTCACCGTGAGCGAGTACACGGCTGAGGCTGCGCGCAAGCAGACCGGGCCCAAGGTGCCCGCTGAGGTCCTGCGGCCGCCACTGGTCGTCGAAGACTTCGTGCCCGCGCGGGACGAAGAGGCTGCGGGTCTGCGCGAGCGCCTCGGTATCGACGGCCAGATCGTCGTCTGCGTCGGCCGTCTCGTGCCGCGCAAGGGTCAGGACAAGCTCGTCGACGCCATGGCCCTTCTGCGCAGCGAGTTCCCGCACCTGCACCTCGTGATCATCGGCGAGGGCAGGCTGGCCACCGGCCTGTACGATCGCGCCCAGAAGCGCGGTGTGGGCGAGCGCGTGCACCTCACCGGCGCGCTCGCCGACGAGGCGATGAAGGAGTGGCTGCGCGCCGCCGACGTCTTCGCCTCCCCCTGTCGCAGCCGCTGGGGCGGTTTGGAGGTCGAGGGCTTCGGCATCGTTTTCGCCGAGGCTGCGCTCGCCGGCCTGCCGGTGATCGCCGGCGATTCCGGCGGCGCGCCCGAGGCGGTCGTCCAAGGAGAGACCGGCTTCGTCGTCGACGGCCACTCGGTGCAGCAGGTCGCCGCCTCACTGGCGTCGATCTTGCGGCGGACGCCGGAGCAGCGCCGGGTGATGGGCGCCAAAGGACGAAAGCTCGCTCTGGCGCGGCACACCCCGGCCGTCGTCGGCGAGCGCTACCGTGAGCTGCTGCGCAGGGCGGTGGCGAGGTGAGCGCCCGTCGCGAGCGGCGTCACGGCGCCCTTCATGCCCTGGCGGGGCTGGCCGCGGGCTTCGCCGCCGGCGGCATCCCGACCGGCGAGCTCGTCACCCGGGCGCTCACGGGCCAGCGACTCAGCGACCTGGGCGACCACAAGGCTGGCTCCTCCAATGTGGCGCACAGCGTCGGCTGGAAGGCCGGCGCTCTCGTCCTCGCACTCGACACGCTCAAGGCGTATGCGCCGGCGACGCTGTCGCGTCTTGGCGGCGCCGGAAACAACGAAGTCGCCGCGATCGGCGTGTCGGCGATGTGCGGACACATCACCGTCGTCAAGGGGCGCGGCGCCGCCTCCGCCCTCGGCGCCGCGTTCGCCATGGATCCCGCCATGATGGCCATCGGCTGCGTGCCGCTCGTCGGCGGCAGCCTGCTGCACCGTCACGCGGAGGCGGTGACGGTGACGGCGCTCTCTCTGCCGCTCATCAGCCTCGCGCTGCATCGCAGCCCGCGACGCGCGCTCGGGCCGCTGCTGCTCATCAGCGTGCTCTTCGGGGCGCGCCTGCGCGGGTCGCCGGGAGCGCCGTTGCCGGACTCCCCCAAGGTCCTGTGGAACCGGTTCGTGCTGGACCGGGACGAGCGCTGAGAAGGGGGTCCGGGTGCGCGTAGGCCTCGTGTCCCCGTATTCCTGGACCGTGCCGGGCGGCGTGAACCACCACATCGAGCATCTCGCCGAGGAGCTCGAGCAGCGTGGCCACGAGACGTGGGTGATCGCACCCGTCGGTGCGCTGACCCCGGCGCGACGCCACGTCGACAGCCGCCAGCACGCGATGGCCGAGCGCTTCATCCCCGTGGGCTCGGCCGTACCGGTCCCAAGCAACGGCTCAATGGCGTACGTGAACTTCTCGCCGCAGGTCGTCAAGCGCATCGACCGCGCCATCCGCTACAGCCGGTTCGACATCCTGCACGTCCACGAGCCCTGCACGCCGATGGTCTCGATAATGGCGGTGGCGATGGCGACGTCCCCGGTGGTCGGCACGTTCCACGCGGCGCTCGACGCGTCCGGCTACTACGACACCATGAGGCCGGTGGTGGGCGCCGTCATGCGGCGGCTCGACGTGCGCGTCGCCGTCAGTGAGGCGGCGAGGTCGTTCCCGCAGAGCCGGTTCCCCGGTCCGTACCGGATCATCCCCAACGGCGTGCCGGTGGAGAAGTACGCACCGGCGGTCGGGGCGCCCAAGGTGAAGGGACGGATCCTCTTCGTGGGGCGCGCCGAGCCACGCAAGGGACTCGGCGTGCTGCTCCGGGCGTTCACGCTCCTGCATGACCGCCTGCCGCACGCGACGCTCGTCGTCGCCGGAGCCACGCGCCGGCAATTGCTCGAGACCGACCGCAACGGAACGGGGCTTCCCGTCGACCTGGCCGGCGTGGAGGCCCTCGGCTGGATCGCCGACGAAGAGAAGATCGCCCAGCTGGCGGATGCGGAGATCGTGTGCGCGCCATCGCTGGCTGCGGAGAGCTTCGGCATCGTCCTGGCCGAGGCGATGGCGGCCGGCGTGCCGGTGGTCGCCTCAGACCTGCCGGGGTACCGCGCGGTGTTGCGCGACGGGCAGGCCGGGCGGCTCACGCCGCCCGGAGATCCCGTCACCCTTGCCGCTGCACTCTACGATCTCTTGCACGATGAAGGTGAACGGCGGCGCCTCGCGGCCGCCGGCAGCGCCGCCGCCGCCGAGCTCTCCTGGGGCCGCATCACCGACAGCATCCTGGAGGCCTACGAAGATGCGATCGCGGCGCCTCGCGTGCGTGGCCTGCACGGCCTGCCGGGCAGGCCGTCCTTCGGCCGCGCCGTGCTCCAGTACGCGATCCAGACGCGCCGTAGCGGCTACTCGGCGCGGCGCGCCCTCGAGCGCGGCGGCCCCGGCGGCGGCCCCGGCCCCGAGGCCGGCTGACGTCCACCGCGCGTGCGTCGAGCTGCGCCGCCGCCCGTTTTGCCGCGCTGCAGACCGTATGCTAGACTCCGCATTCGCTGCAACGCGGCCGCTCGCTCTGCGACCGGCCGTCAGCGTCGTTTCGCGGGGGCGTAGCTCAGCTGGTTTAGAGCGCCGGCCTGTCACGCCGGAGGTCGCGGGTTCGAGCCCCGTCGCTCCCGCCACTTCTCCCATCCGATTGCGCCGCTCGTCGCCGCGGACGCGTGAAACCACCCCCGAGCCGGCCGCCGGAACAGGTGTCGACTGACTTCGCGCCGAACTTCGACTTCATGCTGGGCGCGGCGGCCGCAGGCCGTCGGCGCGCGGGCCTTGGAGGAGGAGGCGGATCGTGACCACCGGCGCGGCGACGAAGCCGAAGCTGAGCAACTCGTACGAGTTGTTCATCCTGCTGCTCACGATCCTGTCGCTCCTGGACATGGTGCTGCTGCTGCTTCCGTGGCTGGCGCCGGCGACCATCCAGTTGCTCCAGACCTACGACTTCGTCATCTGTCTGGTGTTCCTCTTCGACTTCGGACTGCGCATCAGGCGCTCGTCCTCGTGGCACAGGTACTTCTTCCGCGAGCGGGGATGGCTCGACCTTCTAGGTTCGATCCCCAGCCTTGGGATCTCCCGGTACGGCGCGTTGCTGCGGCTCGCCCGCCTCAGCCGTCTGGGCCGCGTCGTGAGGCTCTTCGGCACCCAGGGCAAGGGCAGCATCACCAAGGACGTGCTCGCCAACCGTGGCCAGTACGCGGGGTTCATCACCCTGATCTCGGCCATGACCGTGCTGTCGGTCTCCAGCGTCGTGATGGTGCAGACGGAGAGCAGGGTGGCGGAGGCCAACATCACCACCGGCGGTGACGCGCTCTGGTGGGCCATGGTGACGATCACGACCGTGGGATACGGGGACCAGTATCCGGTGGGTGCGGTCGGCAGGGTGATCGGTGCGTTCGTCATGTTCGCCGGCGTGGGGATCATCGGGGCCTTGGCCAGCATCCTCGCGAGTGTGCTGATCCCCGCGCCCGTGGACCAGGCCGGCGCGGCGGCGGAGGTCGGCGACCTCAAGGTCCAACTGGCGGCGATGCACGACGAGCTCACCGCCATCCGCGAGCTCCTGAGCGCGGACGACCAGACCGGATAGATCCGCGGCCGGCGCACTTCGGGGCGCGAGGATGCATCGGGCCGATGGCTGATGGTCGACGTCCTCCGGTACTTCTTCTGGAAGAGCCGCGGCAAAGAGCGTCGGGGCCCGGACCCTTCAGGGCGCCGTGCGCGGGCCGGCTGCGGCAACGCCGAGGGGGCCGACCTCGGCCTCGACCGCGTCCAGGATCTCGCCGGACTCGACCAGGGCCGCCATAGCGTTGTGGTCCGGGAAGAGCGGGCGGTCCACATCGAGATGCTCGACGTGCTTGCGGATCACGGCCTTGGCTGCGCGGACGCCTTTGCCCGGCGTGAAGTCGCGGAAGTCGAGCGCCTGTGCCGCGGCCATGAACTCGATGCCGAGCACGCCGTAGGCGTTCTCGAGGATCTGCCGGTTCTTGAGGGCTGTGTTCATGCCCATGGACACGAAGTCCTCCTGGTCCGCCGCGGCGGGGATGCTCATCGTCGCTGCCGGCGCCGAGAGGATCCGCTGCTCCGTGATGAGCATGTCGGCGGTGTACTGGCTCAGCATCAGACCGCTGTAGAAGCCGGGATTCGGCGTCAGGAAGTCGGGCAGGCCCTGGCTCGTCGCAGTGTTCTCCATGCGGTTAAGGCGGCGCTCGCTCAGCACGCTGACCATGGTGATGGCCTGGCCCACCATCTCCATCGGGAGGCTGACCGGCGTGCCCTGGAAGTTGGCGCCGGTCAGCGTGAGTTTCTCCTCGGGTACCCAGATCGGGTTGTCGCCGACGCCGTTGAGCTCGATCTCCACCTGGCTCTTCGCCCACCTGACGGCGTCGTGGGCGGCGCCCACGACCTGCGGCGTCGAGCGCATGGAGTACGCGTCCTGCACCTTGGTCTTGATCCTGCCGGTGGCGAGGTCGCTCTCGTCGATGCAGGCGCGGATCGCGGCTGCGCTGCGCACGGCGCCGGAGAAGCCGCGCAACTCATGCAGCTTGCTGTTGTACGGCTTGAGGTTGGCGAGCAGCGCCTCGAGGCTCATCGAGGCGGCGATCTCGGCTTGGCGCAGCCAGCGGTCGGCGTCGTAGCAGAGAAGGGCGCTCATGCCGGTGAGGACGTTCGAACCGTTGATGGTGGCGAGGCCGTCGCGCGCCTCCAGCCCGGGGATCGGGATGCCGGCGCGCTCGAGCGCCTCGCGGCTGGGCATGCGTTCGCCCTGATAGAAGGAGTCGCCCTCACCCATCATCACGAGCGCCATCTGGGCCATCGGAGCGAGGTCGCCGCAGGCGCCGACAGACCCCTTGGAGCTCATGACTGGAGTGACGCCCTTGTTGAGCAGCGCGACCAGGGTCTGCGTGATCTCCGGGCGGTTGCCCGAGTTGCCGTGGGCGTGGACGTTGACGCGCGCCGCCATGGCGGCGCGCACGACCTCGATCGGCGCGGGCTCGCCGATGCCGGCGGCGTGGTTGTAGACGAGGAAGCGCTGGAACTGCTGCACCTGGTCGTCGTCGAGCACGATCTCGCTGAATTCGCCGATGCCGGTGTTGGTGCCGTACATGATCTCTCGCGCCGCGATCTTCTCTTCGATCATCGCGCGACAGACCTTGATGCGCTCGAGAGCCGCCGGGTCGAGTTCCACCTGCTCACCCTCCCGGGCGATGAGCACGAGCTTCTCGACGGTGAGCGACGAGCCGTCCAGGATGATGGTCACGGGTGTGTCTCCTCTCGCGGGGCTCAGGCGCCGAAACTGGCGGCCCGCAGGGCCGCGGGCAGCGCCGCTGCTGACTCACGCGCGACTGTAGGTGAGGCTCGTCGGCATGCCCAGACGTGCGGGGGTATGTCCGGGATTACGGACGCAAATGAGCGCGAGCCGGCTTCGCCGTCGCGCCCGGACATCGCCGTCGCCGCGAGGCTCTGACGAGGCGCCGTCACGCGCGCAGCCGCTGGGCGATCTCGCGCGCCACGGCCTCTACCATCTGTTGAGCGCGCACCACGCCGAACTCCTCGACGCGCCAGCTCGGCGCCGTGATGCTGACGGCGGCGTCGTCGCCGGGAAGGTCGATGGCGCAGGCGATAGCGGTGACGCCGGTCTCGACCGCATCCTTGGCGACGTGCGACGTGGTGCGGTCGTCGAACGCCGCGCCGGTCGCCGTTCCCGCGAGCGGTACGCGGCGACCCACCCACCCGCTGTGCCGCAGCGCGTACGAGCTCTCGACCTGGTCGACGTAGATGGCGTGGTCGCCGTCGAGCACGATGAGGTTGGCCGTCTCGCCGGTCGCGTCGCGAAGCCGCACGAGGTGCGCGCGCGCCGCGATGCGCAGGCGGTCGACCCAGCCGACGCGGGAGGCAAGGCTCACGAGCTCCAATCCCAGCGAGAAGGTGCCGTCCGGGTCGGCGTGCAGCAGGTCGCTCTCCACGAGGTGCGGGAGGATCCGCGTCACGGCGCCGCGCGACAAGCCGGAGCCGGTGGCGATCTGCTGCACGGTCAGCCCGCGCGAGGAGATCGCGAACGCGCGCAGCACCGCAAGTCCGTGAGCGAACAGCGGCGCATCGGCGCTGAGCTCGAACGCCGCCGAGCCGAGCGACCAGGCGCGCTCGTCGGCGCGGTAGGTGACGAAGCGCCGGTCCCTGAGCAGGTTGAGCAGTCCGTAGGTGCTCGAGCGGGGGATGTGGCACGAGGTGGCGATGATGCTTGCCGGCGCGGGGCTGGTGCGGCGGCCCAGGAACTCGAGCACGTCCAGCACGCGGGCGGCTCCCCAGGTCGTCCCCTGTTCGTCGGGTCTGTGCTCCTTCGTCATCGCCACCACCTCCAAGGTAATCCAGCATAGCGGCCGTTCGGCCGCACGACAACGAAAACGAGTTCAGAACTCTGGACAACGATGGCGAGGGCTTGATGTGGCACGTGAGCGGCGTCAGGGTGGAGCGCGCGAGACTCTCACCAGGACCACGGAGGAGCCGACAGTGCCCACCTCAGATACTCACGAACGGTCCGGCGCGGGCGGAGAAGGAGCACGCCCGGGCCGCCTGACCTATCTCAGCGACGCCGACAAGACGGCCATCTACGAGGCCGCGCTCGAGATCATCGGCTCCATCGGTATGCGCGTCCTGCATCCCGAGGCGCTCGAACTGCTGCGCGCGGCAGGCTGCGGGGTCACCGGGCCCGACCTCGTCACGATCCCTCGCGAGCTCGTGGAGAAGGCGCGGAGCACGGCGCCGGCGATGATCGAGGTCTACGACCGCGCCGGCGAGCCGGCGATGTCCCTGGGCCGCCACAACAGCTACTTCGGCACCGGCTCGGACCTCATGAGCACCTACGACCTCGAGACCCGCGAGCGCCGCCCGAGCGCACTCGCCGACGTCGCTCGTGCCGCACGGCTCTGCGACGCGCTGCCCAACATCGACTTCGTCATGTCGTGCGCGCATCCCAACGACATCGAGCCGCAGCGCTCCTACCTGGAGAGCTTCAAGGCGATGGTCACCAACACGACCAAGCCCATGGTCATGACCTCCGAGCACGCCGGCGACCTGGCCGTGATGTGTGCCATCGGCGAGGCGCTGCGCGGCGGGCCGGAAGCGCTGGCCGCCAAGCCGTACTTCACCATGTACCTCGAGCCGGTGAGCCCGCTGAGCCACCCGGTCGAGAGCATCGACAAGCTCCTGTTCTGCGCCGACCACGGCATCCCGGCGATCTACTCGCCGGCGCCGCTGGCGGGCGGCACGGCGCCGATCACCGTCGCCGGCCACACCTGCCAAGGCGTGGCCGAGTCGCTCTTCGGTCTGGTCATCCACCAGCTGCGCAGCCCGGGCGCGCCGTTCCTCTTCGGCATCGGCCCGGCGGTGCTCGACATGGCGACCTCGCAGAGCTCCTACAACGCGCCCGAGTACCTGATGACGTTCCTGTGCCAGATCGAGATGGCGCGCTGGCTCGACCTGCCCAACTGGGGCTACGGCGGCACGTCGGACGCGCAGGTCGTGGACGCACAGGCCGGCATGGAGATCGGCGAGCTGGCGTTTCTGTGTCTCGCCGCCGGCTCCAACCTCAACCATGACGTGGGCTACCTCGACTTCGGACTCACCGCGTCGCTCGAGCTCGTCGTCATCGTCGACGAGTACATCGCGCTCAACCGCAAGCTCTTCGCCGGCGTCGAGGTGACGCCGGCGACGCTGGCGGTCGACGTGGTGCGCGACGTCGGCCCCGGCGGCGACTTCCTCGCCCACCGCCACACCGCCAAGAACGTGCGCACGGCGCAGTGGCGGCCGACGATCATCAACCGCCAAGGCCACGTGCGCTGGGCCGAAGAGGGCGGCCTCGACCTCGCCGAGAAGGCTCGCCGCAAGGCCCTCAAGCTGCTCGAGACGCACCAGCCCGCGCCGCTGCCGGCGGAGCTGGCGGCGCGCATCGAGGAGCTGGTCGCCGGGTTCACGCCGGGAGCGTCCGCGGCGTCCGCCGCGGCGGAGGGCTGAGTGGTGGGCGCCCGCCTCTCGTATCTCAGCGACGACGACAAGGTCGCCATCTACGAGGCCGCACTGGACATCATGGCCACCATCGGGCAGCGCGTCCACAGTGCGGAGGTCCGCGAGCTGCTGCGCGCGGCGGGGGCTGAGGTCGTGGAACCAGACCTCGTCAAGGTGCCGCGCGAGCTCGTGGAGAAGGCGCGGCGCACGGCGCCGCCGGTGGTGGAGGTGTACGATCGCGCCGGCGAGCACGCCATGTCTCTCGGCCGCTACAACACCTACTTCGGCAACGGCTCGGCGGTCACCAGCGTCTATGACGTGGATACCGGTGAGCACCGGCCCACCATCCTCGCCGACGGTGAGATGGCGGCTCGTCTCTGCGACGCGCTGCCTAACGTCGACTTCGTCATGGCCTACGCCCACCCCGGCGACATCGACCCGCATCGCGCGCTGCTTGCCAGCTTCCGCGCGATGGTCGCGAACACGACCAAGCCGCTCTGCGTCGTCGCTGAGAACGCCGGCGACCTGGCCGTGATGACGGACATCGCCGCCGCGGTACGCGGCGGCGTGGACGAGCTCTGCGCAAAGCCGTACTTCGTCCTCTATCTCGAACCGACCAGCGCCCTGAGTCACCCGGTCGACAGTCTCGACAAGCTCCTGTTCTGCGCCGACCACGGCATCCCGGCGATCTACTCGCCGGCGCCGCTGGCGGGCGGCACAGCGCCGATCACGATCGCCGGGCAGACCTGCCAGGGAACCGCCGAGTCGCTGCTCGGGCTGGTCATCCACCAGCTGCGCAGCCCGGGCGCGCCGTTCCTCTTCGGCATCGGCCCGGCGGTGCTCGACATGGCGACCTCGCAGAGCTCCTACAACGCGCCCGAGTACCTCATGGGCTATGCCTGCGCCGTGGAGATGGCCCGCTGGCTCGACCTGCCCAACTGGGGCTACGCAGGCACCACCGACGCACAGGTGATCGACGCCCAGGCGGGGATGGAGGCCGCGGAGCTCACGCTCATCAGCCTTGGCACCGGGTCCAACCTGAACCACGATCTCGGCTACCTCGACTTCGGCATGACCGGGTCGCTGGAGCTGATCGTGCTGACCGACGAATACATCGCGCTCAACCGCAAGCTCTTCGCCGGCGTCGAGGTGACGCCGGCGACGCTGGCGGTCGACGTCGTGCGCGACGTCGGCCCCGGCGGCGACTTCCTCGCCCATCGCCACACCGCCAAGAACGTGCGCACGGCGCAGTGGCGGCCGACGATCATCAACCGCCAAGGCCACGTGCGCTGGGCCGAAGAGGGCGGCCTCGACCTCGCCGAGAAGGCTCGCCGCAAGGCCCTCAAGCTGCTCGAGACGCACGAGCCCGCGCCGCTGCCGGCGGAGCTGGCGGCGCGCATCGAGGAGCTGGTCGCCGGGTTCACGCCGGGCGGCTGACGATGAATGTCGACGCCGGCTTCCCGGAGGCGGCCTCTGTGGCCGCCGTCCACGAGAGCGCGCTGCGCGTGCTCGAGAGCACCGGCGTCCTCGTGCAGGACGACGAGGCCGTCGCAGCTGCTCCGCTCGCGCGGAGCCCGCTGCGACGGCCGCCGCGTCCTCCTCGACGAGGACCTGGTGCAGCAGGCGCTGGCGACCGTGCCTTCGTCGTTCGTGCTCGCAGGCCGTCGGCCCGAGCTCGGCCTGCCGCTCGGCGGCGCCGACGGACGGGTGTTCGCCTCCGGCTCCGGCGCCGCCTATGTGCTCGAGGGCCGCGCGCTGCGGGCGGGGACGCTCGCGGACCTCGTGGCTACGGCGAAGCTCGGCCACCAGCTGCCTGCCATCGACTTCAACAGCGACTGCATGGAGCCGCTCGACCTGCCCGAGGAGGTCCGGACGCGCCGCGGCACGCACGCGCGGCTCCTGGCCAGCGACAAGGCCATAGAGTGGGTCGCCTCCGTCGACGAGGACGTCGACGACAGCCAGCGCATCAACGAGATCCTCTTCGGCGCGGACTGGCACGCCCGGCCGCGCGCCCTGATCGTGCTGAACACCACTGCGCCGCTGCTGGTCTCCGGGGAGACGGCGCGGATCCTCCTCCGCTGGGCCCGGCTGGGACAGCCCGTGTGCATGACGTCGTGCGTGATGGGCGGCACCACCGGTCCGGCGACGATCGCGGGCGTGCTGGCCGTGCAGCACGCGGAAGTACTCGCTGCTCTCGTGCTGGGACAGGCCGCCCGCGAGGGGTCCCCGTTCGTGTATGGCGGCCTGCCGGTGATGGCGTCTCTGCGGACCGGCGCCGCGCAGTTCGGGTCGCCTGAGTTCGCGCGGCTCGCGGTCGCGACTGCTCAGCTGGCGCACCTGTGCGGCCTGCCGGTCCGCGCCGGCGCGGCCGCCACCGACGCGCATGCCGCGGACGGGCGCGCGATGGCCGAGTCCGCGGCGGGTCTTTCGGCAGCCGTGTTCGCCGGCGCCCACTTCTTCTTCCAGGCCGCAGGCATGCTGAGTTCTTTCAACGCGCTGTCGCTGGAGAAGTTCGTGCTCGACGCCGACCTGATCTCGACCCTGCGCGCTGCGGTCGATCCCGTCCGCGCCGGCGAGGACGACCTCGCCGAGGACGTCATCGACGCGGTCGGCCCCGGCGGCGGCTACCTGGGTCAGCCGCACACGCGCGGCCACGCGCGCGACTTCGAGCGCGTCGGCCAGCCGGCGCCCGAGACCTTCGAGCGTTGGGCCGCGGCGGGCGGCGAGGAGGCCGTCGCAGTCGCCGCCCGCCGCGCCCGGGAGCTTCTCGCCGCTCATGAGCCGCCGGACGACCTCGACGCGGTCACGCGGCGGCAACTCGACGAGTACTGTCTCGGCTGATACCGGCTCGAGTCCGGCATCTTGGACCCGCTCGGGGCAGAAGCCGGCGGACGACGCGCAAGCGCCGTCCACTGCTTGGCGACCGATCGGAGTCGTCCCAAATGGGGGAATCCCTGTGTTCAACCTTGCGAACTGGGAAACCCAAGCACATAGTGCCTTAATCTAGGCACAACACGCGATCGCCGTCTTCGGCGCTCTGGACACGTGACCAAGGGGGATAGCGGCATGCATGAGAACGAACTGCAGCGCGAACTCGGCCAGAACCTGGTCGAGCAGGTACAGAAGGGGCGGATGACGCGGCGCGAGCTGTTGGTGCGCGGCACGGTCCTCGGCCTCTCGATGACGACCATCGGCTCCCTGCTGGCGGCCTGTGGCGGCTCGTCGGGCTCCACGGCGACGGCGACGGCGTCCGCCAGCGCAGCGCCGAAGATGGGCGGCACCATGCGGGTCGCCCTGGTCCCGCCCACCGGCGCCGTCGACCCGATCGTCATGTACGACGCCGGCGCCATCGCCACCGTGCAGCAGGTGTGCGAGTACCTGGCATGGGTCGAGAACGACCTGTCGCTGCGACCGGTCCTCGCCGAGAGCTGGACGCCGGACGCCACGGCGCAGACGTGGACGTTCAAGCTGCGGCAGAACGTCATGTTCAACAACGGCCAGCCCATGACCGCCGACGACGTCGTCGCCACCTTCAAGCGCCTGGCCGATCCCAAGAGCGGCTCTTCGGCGCTGTCCAGCTTCCAGGGCATCCTGTCGTCCGGCGGGATCAGCGCCGTCGACGCGAACACGGTCCAGTTCGCGCTCGATCGGGCCTTCGTCGACTTCCCCTACCTCGTCTCGTCGACGAACTACAACTGCGTGATCCTGCCCCAGAACTACGACGGGAACTTCGAGAAGAACCCTGTGGGCACCGGGCCGTTCACCATGACCGCCTACACCGCCAAGCAGTCGGCGACGTTCACGAAGAACCCCAGCTACTGGCAGCAGGGCCTGCCCTACCTGGATGGGGCGGTGTTCACCTATGCCGACGACCAGGCCCAGACCCTGCAGCTCCAGGCAGGCAGCCAGGACATGCAGCTGTCGACTCCGTTCCAGGGCTCGCAGGCGCTGCTCACCGACCCGAACATCAAGGTGGTCTCGACGCCGTCCACGCAGATGCGCGAGGTCCAGATGCGCGTCGACAAGGCGCCCTTCGACAACAAGAGCGTGCGCCAGGCGATCGCCTACTGCCTCGACCGGCCCGGGATCCTGCAGGCCCTGTTCGACGGCAAGGGCCTCCTCGGTAACGACAACGTGTTCAGTTCGCTCTATCCCATCGGCGTGTCGATCGAGCAGCGCGCCCAGGACTACGCCAAGGCCAAGCAACTGCTCTCCGACGCGGGCATGACCAGCCTCGACGTGCAGTTGGTCGCCGAGGAGTACCTCGAGGTCCCGCAGTACGCGCAGATCATCCAGCAGCAGTGCAAGCCGGCCGGAATCAACGTCAAGATCCAGCTCCAGAGCCAGGCGCAGTACTACGGCAAGGACGCGAGTGCGCCGTGGCTCACGGTTCCGTTCGGCATCACCGACTGGGCGGCGCGCGCGATCCCGTCGCAGTTCTTCCTCCCCATGCTCACGTCCAAGGGCGTCTGGAACAGCGCGCACTGGAAGAACTCGCAGTTCGACGACCTCGCCACGAAGTATGATGCCACGCTCGACGAGGCGGCGCGCAGGGACATCGGCGTGCAGATGGCGACCATCCAGACCGACGAGACGCCGATCATCATCGCCTACTGGATCGAGGTGCTCCGCGCCACGACGAGCAAGGTCAGTGGGGTCGAGGCGAACGGCGCCGAGTTCCTCGACCTGACGCACGCGTCCCTGTCCTAGCCTGAAGCGCCGGGCCGGTGACCGGCCCGGCTGACGAGAGCGAGTGAGGGCGCGAGTCCCGTCCGCCGCGACGAGCCGGCGGCGGACGGGACCCCGGCCGAACGGGCATGCGCCGTCGCGGCCGGTCCCTCTGCCCCCGACCAAGGAGATCGCATGCAGCTCGGCGTGCACACGTTCTGCTTCAACATGCACGGCATCGGCCAGGGCTGGGCAGGCTTCTCGCTGCCCTGGGGCCGCCAGCTCAGCACCTTCGAGCTCTTCGACAAGCTCGTGGACCTGGGCCTCGACGGCGTGCACCTCGACGACGCCGTCCTCGAGTCTCTCGAGCCGGCGTATCTGCGCGAAGTGAAGGCCGCCGCCGACGAGCGCGGCCTCTACATCGAGTACAACCTCTCGATGGACTGGGACCACCGTGAGATCGGCGTCCAGCACGACATCGGCGAGGGCGTCGAGATCGCTCACCACCTCGGCGCCGACGTCGTCAAGGTCGGCATGGACATGGTCCGGCCGCGGCCCATCTCGGGGAGCCGCTTCCACCCGCAGATCATGGAGCGGCTCGAGCGGATGACCGGACTGCTCAAGCGGTACGCTCCCCGTGCGGCCGACTACGGCGTGCGCATCGCGGTGGAGAACCACACCGACCTCGTCTCCGACGAGCTTCTCTGGCTGCTGGACCGGGTGGACGAACCCAACGTCGGCGCCTGCATCGATACCGTCAACGCGTTCCACGCCATGGAGAACCCGATGGAGGCCATCGAGAAGCTGGCGCCGCGCGCCTTCACCAACCACTTCCGCGACGACCGCATCGAGTTCGAGATCTGGGGCTTCCGCCTCACCGGCTGCGCCGTCGGCGAGGGCGACATCGACGTCAAACGGGCCTACGAACTCATCCGCGACACGTCGCAGTGCAGGCGCATCAACATCGAGACCGACCTTGACATCCCCATGGACGACGCCGGCGAGGCGATGCGCATGGAGGAGGACGCTCTGGTGCGCAGCATCCGCTACTGCCGCGACGTGCTCGGCGTGGGCGGCGAGGAGGACGCATGAGCGACAAGCCCCGCCTGACGGTGTGCGGAGCCGGCGCCGCCGGTCTCGCCATCGCCGCCGACAACGCGCTCAAGGGACTCGAGGTGACGTTCTTCGAGCTGCCGGCGCTCGCCGGCAAGATCGCCGCGGTGCGGACCGCCGGCGGCATCGAGGTCACCGCCGACTCGGAGACGACGGCCGGCAAGACGGGCTTCGCGGCGCTCGCCGGCGCTACCGACGACCCGGCAGAGGCTGCGGCCGGCGCCGATGTCGTCATGGTCACGGTACCGGCGATGTACCACGACGCGTTCGTGGACACGCTCGCCCCGCACCTCGGCGCCGGCCAGATCGTGCTCTTCAACACCGGGTACTGGGGGTCGCTGCGGCAGGCGCGGCGGCTCGCCGGCGTGCTCCCCGACGTCACGCTGGCGGAGTCCAACATCATGCCCTACATCTGCCAGCCGCGGGGCGACGCCATCAACATCGGCCGCTTCAAGCGGCACTTCTGCGTCGCCGCATTCCCCGGCGAGCGCAGCCCCGAGGTCTACGACGTCGTGAAGCGCATCTACACCCAGTACGACCCGGCGGCCTCGGTGCTCGACACCAACATCGCCGCCGCGGGCAACCCGCCGATCCACGTGACGCTCACCATCCCCATCGCCGGCTTCTACTTCGACCGCTACATGGGCGGCAAGTTCTATCAGGATGCGACCAACCCGGGCGCGAGGCTCGTGGACGCGTTCGACGCCGAGCGCGCGGGACTGGCGGCGCACGTCGGGTCGGAGAACTTCGAGACGGAGTTCGACTTCGACAAGCGCTCGTACCTGTATGACGGCCGCGACATCGGAGAGGCACTGCGCTCGTCGCCCCACGCCGACTGGTTCGCCACTGCCGCGTACCTGGAACAGGTCTGCAGCGAGGACATCATCTACTCGTTCGTGCCCATGGTGCGGCTGGGCGAGGCGCTGGGCATCGAGCTGCCGGTCACCCGGGCCATGGTGGAGATCATGGGCGTGATGCTGCAGCGCGACTACTGGGCCGAGGGGCTGCAGCTCGAGGACATCGGGCTCGACGGTCTCGACCTCGACGGGGTCCGGCGCTTCGTCATGTCCGGCCGGCGCTGAGGCGGTAGAGTCCCACCATGGTGACCCTGACCGGCAGCGACCTGACGCTCGACGGGCTCGTCGCCGTGGCTCGCCACGACGAGCCCGTCGAGATCGGTCAGGCCGCGCTCGAGGCGATGAGCGAGGCGAGCGCGCTGGCCGACCACATCTTCGAGCGCGGCCTGCCGACGTACGGGCTCACCACCGGCCTCGGCGCGCAGAAGCGCACGTCGCTGCGTCGCGACGACAACTCGTTCAGCTGGCGACAGATCGCCGAGAGCCACGTCGGCCAAGGGCCGGATGCGCCGCGCGAGGCGGTGCGGGCCGCCATGCTGGTGCTCCTCAACCAGTTCTGCGGCGGGTCGACCTGCGTGCGGCCCCTCATCGCCGAGCGTTTCGCGGAGGCGCTGAACGGAGGGGAGACTCCACCCGTCAAGTCGCTCGGTTCGCTCGGCGCCTCCGACCTGGCCCCGATGGCGGACATCGCTCGCGGGGTGCTTGCCGGCGTGGGTCTCGCCCCCGGCGAAGGGCTCGCGCTGATCAACTCGGGCGCATTCGGTACCGGCTTGGCGGCGCTCGCGCTGGGCGACACCGGGCGGCTGCTCGATGCGGCGGACGTCGCCGGCGCGCTTGCGCTCGAGGGCTTCGCCGCGAACCTGTCCGTTCTCGACCCGGCGATCGAGCACGCCCGTCGCGATCCGGCGCTCGCGCGCACCCTCGAGCGCTTCCGCCGACTCCTGGCCGGCAGCTATCTCTGGCGGGAGGGGGCCGCCCGCAACCTGCAGGACCCACTGACCTTTCGCAGCGTGGCGCCCATTCAGGCGGCGGCGCGGACCGCGCTGGAACATGCTCTGCAGCTCCTGGGCGTCGAGCTCAACGCCGCCCAGGGCAACCCGCTCGTTTCCGTCAGCGAGGGCCGGATCCTGTCGGCGTGCGTCTACGAGACGGTGGGCGTCGCCGCCGCGCTCGACTACGTGCGCATCCTCCTGGCGTCGGTCCTCAGCTCCGCCAGCGAGCGCTCGGTGAAGCTCTTGGACACGCCGTGGTCGGGACTCCCCACCGGGCTCCTGCCCGGAGGCGGCCCCGATCTCGGCCTGAGCATCCATGCCGTCGCCGCCCAGTCGCTCGCCGCAGAGGCCAGCCTGCTCGCCCAGCCGGTGTCGTTCACCGTCCTGAGCACGGCGGGCGCCGAAGGTATCGAGGATCGCGCCACGCTGCTGCCGCTCTCAGCGCGCCGGCTGGCCGAAGTGGTCGGTCTCGGGGAAGGCATCGTGGCCGTCGAGCTTCTCGTCGCCGCGCAGGCCATCGACGTGCGCGGCTCCTCTCCCTTAGGCGGCCGGACGGGTGCCGCCCACGACCTGGTACGCGGCGTGATTCCGGCCATGGCGGCCGGCGACGCGCCGCCGGTGGACGTCGGACCGATCAAAGACCTGATCCGGTCGGGGGCCATCGCCTGATGAGAGCCGTCGGTCGAGACCACCCCATCGCCGACGCCGCGCTCAAGGTCAGGGGGGAGATCGTCTACGCCACCGACATGGAGCTCCCCGGGATGCTGCACGCCAAGCTCGTCCTGAGCCCGGTCGCGCACGCCCGCGTGGCGAGCGTCGACGCGAGTGAGGCGCTGGCGCTGCCGGGAGTCGTCGCGGTCTTCTCACATGAGGACGCCCCGGACAAGCGGTACGGCCGCTACCGCATCCTGCCGGGGCAGGACTGCCCCGAGGACGAGACCCTGTTCGCCGCCACCGCCCGCTTCGCCGGCGACCGGGTGGCGGCGGTCGTCGCCGAGGATGCACGTGCGGCGGTGACGGCCGCGCGACTCGTGCGCGTGGAGTATGAGGAGCTGCCCGTCCTGCTGTCGCCGAAGGAATCGCTGCGCGAGGGCGCGGCGCCGATCCATCCCGGGGGCAATCTGGCGCACGAGTACGACGTGCGGGCTGGGGACGAGGTCCCGGCGCAGCCGGACGACCTCTTCCTCACGACCTCCGTTTCCACGCCGCGCATCCACCACGCCGCCCTCGAGCCGCATGCCTGCATCGCCGACTACGACGCGAGCGGTAAGCTGACCATCTGGAGCGCCACGCAGAGCGTCTTCGGCGCCCGCATGGTGGTCGCCGACCTGCTCGGTCTCGCCTACAACCGCGTGCGCGTCATCAAGGTGCCCATGGGCGGCTCCTTCGGCGGCAAGCAGGAGTTCATCCTGGAGCCGGTGGCCGCGTTCCTCGCCCTTCGTCTGGGGCGCCCCGTGCGTCTGGCGTTCGACCGTGAGGAGTGCATCTACGCCACCATGATCCGGGGCGCCACCGCCACCCGCCTGAAGCTGGCAGCCGGCGCGGACGGCGTGCTCAAGAGCGTGGAGGCCGACACCGACTTTGACGCCGGGGCCTACGCGTCCAGCTCGCCCGATTACGCGGAGATGATGGCGCACAAGCTGCTGCGCCTGTACCGGGTGCCGCGGTACCGTCATCACGGCCGCGTCGCCTACACGACCACGCCGGTGGCCGGAGGAGCCAGGGCCTACGGCGCCCCGGAGATCTGTGCGGCGATGGAGATCGCCATGGACCAGGTCGCGCGAGAGGCGGCGATAGACCCCGTAGAGCTGCGCCTGCGCAATCTGATCAATCCGCACGACGCAGACCCGCTGTCGGGCATGTCGCTCGGCGACGCGCGCATAGGCGAGTGCCTGACTCGCGGCGCCGAGGCGTTCGGCTGGGGCGAGCGGGTGGCGGTGCCGCCCGGGCGCGGTCGGTATCGCACGAGCGTCGGCGTGGCCTGCGGCGCGCACAAGAACGGCGTCCTCGCCGAGGGCTTCCCCGACTTCAGCACGATGACGCTGCAGATGAACGAGGACGGCAGTGTGGCGCTCGGCGCGAGCCTGCATGAGGTCGGCTGCGGCTCCCTCACGGCGATGCGGCTCATCGTCGCCGAGGAGCTCGGCATCGACCCCGGGGCGGTCGCCGTCAGCGAGGCCGACAGCGAGCTCACGCCCTACGATCTCGGCTGCCTGGGGAGCCGCGTCACCTACGTCTGCGGAGCGGCTGCGCAGCACACCGCGATCGCCCTGAAGCAGCGGCTGGTCGAGGCCGCCGCCGCGGTGCTGGAGCGGCCGCCCGCGGATCTTCGCGCCGGCGATGGCTGCGTCAGCACGGTCGCCGGCCCTCCCGTCCGGCTGCGGTACGGCGCTATCGTCACCGCGGCCAGGGCGCGGCTCGGGGAGGACGTCACGGCCCACTACACCCACCAGGCCACCACCAACCCCGGCGCCTACTCGGCCCAGTTCGCGGAGGTCGTCGTCGACCGCTGGACGGGATTGACCAGGGTCACGGAGTTCCTGGCCGTCGGCGACGTGGGCCGGGCGATCAACCGCAAGATGGTCGAGGGGCAGTTCCAGGGCGGCGTCCAGATGGGCATCGGGTTCGCTCTCTGCGAGGAGGTCGGCCTGGACGACGCCGGCCGTCCGGCGCCTGCCGGCTTCAAGAACTACCATCTCGTGAACGCGCCGGACATGCCCGACGTGCAGGTGCTCCTCGTGGAGCACCCCGGCGACGACGGGCCCTACGGCGCCAAGAGCGTCGGGGAGATCGCCACCGTGCCGGCGGCTCCGGCAGTCGTCAACGCCGTGAACCGCGCCCTGGGCACCGTGCTGACCGACCTGCCGCTCACGCCCGACAAGGTACTCGCGGCGCTGGCGTGACCGCCGCCGGCACGGCGACCCCCCTGTGGTTCAGGCGCCGCGCCCGTGGGCGCGCTCGACGAGCGCGTCGAGCTCGCGCAGCGCGTCGGCTGCCGGCGCGTAGGCGCGCTCGCTCTCGCGCAGCTCGCGCGTGCGCGCCGCGGCGCGGTCGAGCAGCGAAGTGCTGCCGGCGGTTGCCCAGCTGTCGTACTGGTCCTGGGAGACCAGGTCTGCCTGCAGGTAGTCGCGCACGTGCTGGCGCGTGTACTTGCGCCCCAGGTGCGTACCGCCGGGGCCGACTTCGGCGAGCTCCGCCGCGGCCAGGGTCACCTCGTCCACGATGACGCCCTGCAGGTACGCCTTCACCCAGCGGACCAGCTCGTCCATGACCACGACCGACTCGTAGCTCGAGGCCGTGCCCGAGGCGATGTAGCCGAGGTCGTGGAGCAGGGTCACGCCACTGACGGCGGCCGTCAGCAGCGTCATGCCGGCCTCGAACGCCCACTGGTCGTCGAGCATGAGGGAGTCCGAGCAGCCGCCGTAGCCGAAGGTCGGCAAGTCGTAATACCTGGCGAGGTCGGCCGAGGCCTGCTGATTGGCCATCGCCTCGGGCGCGCAGTAGAGCACGTGGGCGGTGCGCGCGTTCATGGCTCCCTGGGTGACTCCGTAGACGTAGGGCGCGCCGGGTTTGGCGAGCTGGGCGATGACGAGCCCGCTCAGCATCTCGGCGTTGGTGAGGAGCAGGCAACCGGCGCGGGAGGCGGGCGCGGTGGCGCCCTGCAGGTACGCGCCGGCGTAGACCATAGGGACGTCGAGCTCGGCGCAGCGGATGAGGCGCTCTCCCGAGTGGTGCCCGTGCACGAGCGGCGGCGTGGGCATCGCGTAGAGCCCCCAGCTGTCGGCGGCGCCACAGACGGCGGCCATCTCCTTGAACAGCGCCACGTCGGTGCCGGCCTCCGGCACCATGATCAGCGGCTTGGAGGTGCCGCGCAGCATGGCGGCGAACTGGGCGACCGGGGCGAAGTCGGCGCTGAGCTCGTGCGGGTGCGCCATCGACATGACGAAGTCGATGGCGGGCAGCTTCTCCTGCAGGGCGGCCATGTCCTCGACGTCGTCGAGGTTGACCGGGCGGCGCTCCCGGGCGTCGGGTCCGAGCATGTACAGGCAGTCGGAGCCGGTGCCGTAGTAGACGGGGCCGGACTCGAGCGTGATGCCGGGCGCATCCGAGCGCGACGCCAGTGGGATGCTGCGCGGCGCGGCGAAGAGCGCGTCGTCCACGAGCGCTCGCGGGATACGGGCGCGCGTGCCGTCGACATGGGCGCCCGCCTTCTGAAGCAGTGCCAGTGCCTCGTCGTGGTGCACCTCGACCCCGGTGTGCTCGAGGAGTTCGATGGTCGCGGCATGCACCGCGGCGCACCCTTCGTCGTCCAGGGCGGCGGCGCGCAGCGGGTAGTCGGTCATGTGGGTCCTCCCGAGATCGGTCGAGACCGGCACAGTCTACTCGATGTGAAGTCCAGGCTC
>CAVXJO010000010.1:0-133113 GCA_963762125.1 uncultured Thermoleophilia bacterium | reverse complement strand
CCATCGAGCTCGGGCTCCTGGCCCCCGGCTCGACGCGGGACTCCTCGACGTAGTCAGGCGGAGGCCCCTGTTCGCCCGGCGGTTCGCACGCGTCGGAAGAGGCATCGCCGCCCCGGTGGGCGACCTCGTCGAAGAGGACTACCAAGGCGTAGCGAGCGAACACGCCGGAGCGTCGTCGGCTGGAAGCGCGGGTCATTCCGCAGCGTAGGTCAACCTGATCACATCCTCGCCAATCCGATCATAGGTCATAAGGCGGAGCGGCGGCCGGGGTCCGGCGAAATACGGCTTGCCGTGACCGAGCACGACGGGGTGCAGGTAGATTCGATACTCATCGATCAGGCCGAGTTCGGTGAGGCTTTGCGCCAAGTCCGGGCCGGCAACTTCGATCTCCCCGTCGCGCTCGGCCTTCAGCTCGCGGATCGCGCCCTCAAGATCATCCTCAACAAGCCTGGCGTTGGGGCCGACCGACTTCAACGAGCGCGAGACGACCCATTTCGGCTGGTTCCGCCACGCCGCCGCGAAGGCGTGTTCCTCTGCATCCCATTCAGGATGATCGTCGTCCCAGTAACGCATGATCTCATACATCTGGCGACCGTACACACTGCCCGCCTGCCCCTGAGCCTCCTCGATGAAGTGGCGGAAGAGCGTGGGGCCTGGCGCAAACGCCATATGGTCGACGTAGCCGTCCAGGGACTGGTTCATTCCGAACACGAGCTTGGCCATGTCACTCCCTTTCCCCGCACGGCACATCCGAAGCTTTCTCTGCGGGTCTGCTCGAACGCCTTGTTAGACGTTCCTCGGCAATGGCTATGAGACCAGAACAACGAGAGCGACGAAGCCGGCGACAAGGGAGCCATCATGCTGCACTCCACACCGTTCCTGCTGTTCGACGGAGACTGCGCCGAGGCAATGACGTTCTACCGCGAGTGCCTCGGAGGAGAGCTCACATGACGAAGCTCGCCGACACGCCGATGAAGGACATGTTTCCCGTTGAGAAGCACGACCGGATCATCAACGCACGCTTGGTGAGGGACGGCGTCGACATATCGGCAACCGACTGGATGGCGTCGCCTGAGTTCGAGCCGCTACTGGGCAACATGTCGGGGATCTTCGTGACGAGCGACGATCAAGACGAACTCAAGACGGTGTTCGACCGGCTCGCCAGGGGCGCACGCGAGCAGTGGTTCCAGCCGCTGCACGAGATGCCCTTCGGACTCTACGGTCAGTTCTTCGACCGCTACGGCGTCCAGTGGATTTCTGGGTGCGTAGCCTCCGTTGCCGGCGCATTGCCGGCAAAGTGGCGGGCGACCTCGCCATGGACGACGACCCGTGGCCGATGTGCTGGAGTCGGAGACGACGTGATTGCCGTCTGAGGGTATCCGCGCAGAGGGAAGCGATCCGCGTGTACCGCTCGGCTCGCTGGTACGGACGCGGCGCCGAGCAGCCGGACGTCTGGCAGAATGTGAACATGGGCTCGCCGCAGACACTGAGCCAAGCAGACCGGCGCATCGTTGCCGCGTGGGCGGCGGATTGCGCCGAGCGGGTGCTCGGACTCTTCGAGGCAGAGGCTCCCGGGGACACCCGCCCCCGTGAGGCCATCGCCAGAGCCCGTGCCTTTGCTCGTGGTGGCTTGACGTAGCAGCGGGGATCCACCGCCGTTTCGTTGGCAATGCCGCCGCCCGGGAAGTGAGCGGCCCTGCGGCGGTGGCGGCGGCCAGGGCGGCGGGCAGGCTGCAGGCATCCCTCACATGGGCGCCCACGCGCTGGGCGCCGCCGCGTATGCCGCCGAGGCGGCCGGACTGGCGGCCCCCGACAGACCGGAGGCGATCAGTTAGGAGATCCATTGGCAGCTTGGGCACATGTCAGAGGCGGTGAGAGCCGCCCTGCGACGACTGCCGTCCGTTGGTGAGAATGCGTCCGGCCCACTCGGCCCTGGGCTTCTCGCGTCGGGCCTCCTCGGCAAGATCGCCGGTGAGCTGCAGGTCGGGGTGACTTACCGAGCGCAAGCCAGCAAGGACCGGATCGAGAAGGGAGTGCGTGATGGCCGAGGAGCGCGCGAGCAGGGGGCCCGCAAAGAAGTCGGACGCGGAGGCCAAGGTGCTGGCGAGCATCGCCGAGATGGCGGACGACGATCGGGTGATCGCCGAGCGCCTGTTCAAGCTGCTGAAGACCGTCGCGCCCGAGCTGGCGCCAAGGCTGTGGTACAAGATGCCCGGCCTGGACCCGCGGCGGCGAGGTCGTGTGCTTCTTCCAGAGCGGACAGAAGTTCAAGACGAGATACTCGACTCTCGGGTTCCAGCAGGCCGCCAGACTCGATCATGGCCGCATGTGGCCCGTGGCGTTCGCTCTCACCGAGCTCACCGCGGCCGAGGAGGCCGAGATCACCACGCTCGTGCAGCAGGCGATCGGCTGAAGATCCGCGCTACCTCCGCTTGCCGGCCACCTTCGCCCGATTGAAGGCCACGCCCGCTTGCACCAGGGCCTTGACGGCGTCGTCGGGAAGCGCGACTCCGAGTGGGAAGTCGATCGCCCTGGACTTGGTGCCCGCAAGCTGGGCGTTGAAGATCCCCTCCGGGTCGGGGAGGCTCGCACCCTCGAAGAAGCTCAACCGGACGCGACCCTTCAGCAGGATTCCGGCGCAGACCACCCCGTCGTGCTCGAAGGTCGCCGAGCCCAGCGGGTTGCTGGGCCTTCTCCACTTCACGTCCTCGGCGATGTCGGGATCGGCTTCCTGGATGAGGTCACCAGCTGGGCCAGAAATGTCCCCCCGCCCGTCACTGCCGCTGGCGATCAGCTCGTCGACGTGTTCGCTGCGAGTACCCATGGATTCCTCTCCAGTCGGCGCTGAAGGACGAGCCGCTGCGCAATCGGCTCCTTGATGGGGTTACCCGGTCCACTGACGATCAGACACACGACCTCGACGCGACGCGGAAGCCCCAGATGCCGTTCATGGCGGCAATCATCTGTGCTCCACCGGCTCTCAGGGTCGGCCTGCCACCTGCTGCGAGCGGTCCTCGCCGACCAGCGTCGTTGGTGAAGATGGGGATTCGAACCCACGAACGAGTCACCCCGTTGGCGGTTTTCAAGACCGCTGCCTTCGACCTCTCGGCCACCCCTCCGGCACGCCAAGTGTACCAACCGTCGTAGCTGGCCGCATGAGGCTGGGTCTGGCATACTCGCGCCCATGACCACGCTCATCATCGGCTGCTCCGACGGCCTCGTCGCGGAGCGCCAGAACGCCCTGCTCGCCGAGCTGGGGCAAGCCGACGCCAACCGGCTCATCGTGCCCGGCGGTCCGCTGCCGCTCACGCGGCCGGGCTCAGAGCGTCGCGCTGCGCTCGCTTACGTGCGCGAGATCGTCGAGGCGCACGACGTGCGCACCATCTACCTCGTCGCCCACCAGGAGTGTGCCGCGTACGCGCGCGCGCTCGGCGGGCTCGGGTTCGACCAGCGAGAGCTGCTCGAGCGCGACCTGCGCCGGGTCAAGGCCTTGCTGGAGACCACCTTCTCCGGCGTCGACGTGCGCTCGTACGTGATCCCTTGGCATGAGGACGGCGAGGGCGCGAGCTACGGCGCCGCGTCGCCGGTCGACTGAGGCGCGCCGCCGGGACGGCGGCACCGATCCTTCCCCGATGACCCCGATCACCTCAGACGACGCTTCGGGCTCCGTGGCGCCGGGCGGCGCTGTGCCCGAGGGCGAGCGGGCGGCTCCCGCGGGAGACTGGCCGGCCGCCTCGGGCGAGCCTCCGACTGCCGAGACCGACGTCGTGACGCCGGCGCGTGGCCGCGTCCGCTGGGGCCGCTTCGTGGCCGGAGCGCTCGTCGCTGCCGCGGTGCTCGTCGCCGTCGTGGTCGCCTTCAACCTGCTCACGGACCCCTGGGGCGTCTTCGGCGTCGGCCTCTTCCCGCCGCGCGTCAACCAGGACCGCTCGACCAAGGCGGACCTGCTCACGGGATCGCGAACGCCACCGCAGCTGCTGATCTATGGGTCGTCGCGCGCCTGGACGGTCGAGGCGGCGCGGGTCCAGCAGGCCACCGGACTGCGCACGTTCAACGCCGCGGTCACCGCAGGCAGGCCAGCAGACGCCTACGTCTTCACCGAGGTCGTCCACCAGCGATGGCCACATGCGAAGCCTGACTTCCTCTGGCTGCTCGACGTGGAGGCGTTCCTTCGCGGTCCGCTGCCGCCCTCGTTGCTTGCCGAGTCGCGGTTCAGCCGCTATCTGCCCTGGCGGGCCAAGGCGGCGGCCCAGCTCGACGAGCTCGGCTGGCTCGCCTCGTGGACCGGCCTCAAGGCCTCCTACGAGGTGTGGAAGAAGCACCCCACCCGGGAGAAGGTGCGGGCGAGCTGGCTGAAGCGGATCTCGCCCGACGGCACCGTCAAGACCCCAGCCTCCGGCCAAGCCAAGGCCGGCCCGAAGGCGCTCAAGAAGTGGAGCGCCGAGGAGGTGGCGCAGTACCGCTCGTTCGTGCGCCTCGACCCCGAGGCGCAGGCTTACGTCGAGAAGACCCTGCGCCTCTTCGCCTCTTGGGGAGGCTCCGGCCTCGTCGTACTCACGCCGACGCAGCCGCAGGTGCTGGCGGCGGTGCAGGGGGCGGGCTGGCGCCTGCGCCACGCCGAGGTCCTGCGCCTGCTCACGCGACTGCAGGAGCAGTACGATTTCGCCGTCGTCGACATGACCAGCGTGTCGTCGTTTGGCGGCGACCCCACCGGGTTCTTCGACGCCACCCACATGACGCGCGAGAACCAGCGCAAGATGATCGACGCCGCGCTGGCCGCCGCCGGCGACCGGCTGCGCTAGGTCCTCCCGGTGCCTGCGCGAGGGCGCCCGGGGGGCGTTCTCGCGCCCCGCCACGCCGTCCCCTCGCAGGCTTGGTGTCGACGGCGACGACCGTTTGTCGTTCCAGACCCTCGGGAAACTCGTAGACAGGGACGATGAAATACCGACCCGGATGAATCCGGGTTTCCCTTGCTGCGGGAGGTGCCGGGTATGGCGGGAGTTTCGTTTCGCGGGGTCACCAAGGTGTATGCCGGCGGCACCCAAGCCGTCTCGGACATGAACCTCGACATCGGCGACGGCGAGTTCGTAGTTCTCGTAGGACCTTCCGGATGCGGCAAGACAACGGCGCTGCGCATGCTCGCCGGGCTCGAGACCATCACGTCCGGCACGATCCTCATCGGTGACCGGGTCGTGAACCACATGGCGCCGCGCGACCGGGACATCGCCATGGTGTTTCAGAATTACGCGCTGTACCCGCACCTCAAGGTCTACGACAACATCGCCTTCGGCTTGCGGCTGCGCAAGGTTCCCAAGGACGAGATCGACAAGCGCGTGCGCCACGCCGCGGAGGTGCTGGGGCTCGAGGCGTTCCTCGACCGTAAGCCGCGCGCCCTCTCCGGCGGCCAGCGCCAGCGGGTCGCCATGGGGCGCGCGATCGTGCGCGAGCCACAAGCGTTCCTCATGGACGAGCCACTCTCCAACCTCGACGCAAAGCTGCGCGTGCAGATGCGAGCTGAGATCAGCACGCTGCAAGACGACCTCGGTGTGACCACGGTCTACGTCACCCACGATCAGATCGAAGCCATGACGATGGGCGACCGCGTGGCGGTGATGCGCAAGGGCGAGCTGCAGCAGGTGGCCTCGCCCCAAGAGCTCTACGACCGCCCCGTCAGCATCTTCGTCGGCGGCTTCATCGGAAGCCCGACGATGAACATGGTCGAGGCGACCGTCGAGTCGGACGGCGACGGGTTCCGTGTTGCCATCGGCGAACAGATCTTGACGCTCGCGCCGGAGGCCTTGGAGGTCCATCCCGCCTTGACCGACTACGCCGGCCGGACGGTCGTCGCCGGCATCAGGCCGGAGGACCTCGAGGACGCCGCGCTGTCAAGAGACGTCCCCGAGGACCGCCGGCTGCGCGGGAAGCTCGTCCTGCGCGAGTCCTTGGGCTCCGAGGTAAACGCGCACTTCGAGATCGAAGCCCCTCCTGTGCTCACGGAGGACACGAAAGAGTTGGCCGAGGACGTCGGCACGACCCACAAGTACGAGGCCCACGCGGCGGGCGAGAAGAAGATATCTCAGCTCGTGGGCCGCTTCAACGCGCGCACGCGCGTCCGCGAGGGCGACGTCATCGACGTCGCCGTGGACACGCGGGCCCTGCACTTCTTCGACATCGAGAGCGGGCTCGGCATCTATGACGGCGCGGACGCTCCGCGCCGGGCGGGAGACGACGTCCTCCGGGACGTCGACGCGACCCTCAAGGAGGACCAGCATGCACCGACCACAACATCTCAGGCGACTTCTTCTTAGCATCGCGGTCGTCGCGGCAATCGCCGTGTTCGCCGCGGCCTGCGGCTCCAGTTCCGGATCGAGCTCGAGCAGCGCCTCGCCTTCGTCGGCGAGCGATATCACCGGCAGCGTCTCGGTGATGGCCGTGTGGAGCGGCGGCGAGCAGAAGGCGTTCCAACAGGTCATCGACGGCTTCACGGCCATGTATCCGAACGTACAGGTGACCTACACCTCAGCGGGCGACCAGCTGCCGACGGTATTGTCGACGGCGGTCCAGGGCGGTAATCCGCCGAGCGTCGCCGCGGTCCCGCAGCCCGGCCTGATGAAGGACTTCGTCGCCAAGGGCGCCCTGAAGCCGATCACCTACGCCGAAAGCGTGCTCAAGCAGAACTACGGTCCCAGTTGGATCACCCTCGGCACCGTCGACGGGCAGCTGTACGGCTTTGTCTTCAAGGGCGCGAACAAGTCGACCGTCTGGTACAACGTCACGGCGTTCCAGGACGCCGGCGTGGAGCCCCCGGCCACCTGGGAGGACCTGCTCGCGGCGGCCAAGACGTTGAAGGCCTCCGGCGTCAAGGCCTACTCGATCGCCGGCGCCGACGGCTGGACCCTGACCGACCTCTTCGAGAACATCTACCTGCGCACGGCCGGTCCGGACATGTACGACCAGCTGACCACTCTGGACATCCCGTGGACCGATCCGTCGGTCACGACGGCGCTCAACGACATGGCGCAGATCTTCAGTGACACGTCGAACATCGCCGGCGGCACCTCGGGTGCTCTGCAGACGGACTTCCCGACGTCGGTCACCAACGTCTACACCACCCCGCCGAAGGCGGCGATGGTCTTCGAGGGCGACTTCGTGCAGGGCGTCATCCTCGACTCGACCAAGGCGCAGCCGGAGACCGGCTTCAACCAGTTCGCCTTCCCGTCCATCAACGGCTCGCCCGCGAGCGTGGTCGGGGGCGGCGACACGATCGTGGCCTTCAAGGACGACCCCGCGACCCAGGCGTTCGTCACGTATTTGGCCACGCCCGAGGCGGCGACGATCTGGGCCAAGGTCGGCGGCTTCTCCTCGCCGAACCTGAACGTCGATCCGAGCGTCTATCCCGACGCTATCTCCAGGGCCACGGCCAGCGCGCTGGCGTCGGCCGAGGTCTTCCGCTTCGATATGAGCGACCTCGCGCCGCCGGCGTTCGGCGGGACGGTCGGCCAGGGTGAGTGGAAGGTCCTGCAGGACTTCCTGAAGAACCCGAGCGACGTCAAGGGCGCGCAGCAGGCCCTGCAGAAGGCTGCTGCCAAGGCCTACGGGAAGTGACGTCATGGCTTCCGGCAGCATCGCGGTGGAGCCCCCGGCTCAGGAGGCTCCACCGGCTCCGGAACCGGCGGGCAAGGACCCCGGCCGCTATCGCCGCTATCTGATCGCGGCCGGGTTCCTGCTGCCCGCCATCGTGTTCCTCGGCGTGTGGGTGGTCTATCCGACGATCTATACGATCGTGCGCAGCTTCTACGACGCGCAAGGCACGGCCTTCGTCGGTATCGACAACTACAAGACGCTGTTCACGACCAGCGTCCTCCTCACGGCGATCAAGAACAACGCCATCTGGGTGCTGGTCGTCCCCGCGCTCGTGACCGCCATCGGCCTCATCTTCGCCGTGCTCACCGAGCGCGTGCGCTGGTCGGTCGCCTTCAAGACTGCGGTGTTCATGCCGATGGCGATCTCGCTGTTCGCCGCCGGCGTCATCTGGCACATCATGTACATCCAGGACCCCAGCCAGGGCACCATCAACGCGGCTATCCGCGTGGTCACCGACGCGGTCCACCCGCCGGGGGTGCTCTCGGGTGCGACCGCGTCGACCGACTCGCTGGCGGGATCTCCGGCGAAGGGGTTCACGTTGGGCACGCCGATCCATCCCGGTGAGGTGGCGCTCATGGGCCTCACGGGGATACCCCTGAGCGACGTCAAGGGTGGCGTCCAGGCCGTGGACCCTGCGCCCGTCTCCGGGGGCATCACCGGGGTCGTGTGGCGTGACTTCAAGCCGGGCGGCGGCCAGCCCGGCAAGGTCGAGCAGGGAGAGCTCGGCATCCCCGGCGTCACCCTCAGGCTGCTCGGTCAGGGCGGCAAAGAGATCGCGACCACGACCTCGGCCAACGACGGCGCGTTCACCTTTTCGTCGGTGCCCTCGGGCACGTACAACGTCGGCATCTCGAGCCAGACCTTCCGGCAGCCGTACGCCGGTGTGCCGTGGCTGGGTTCGAGCTTGATCACGCCGGCGATCATCATCTCGTACATCTGGGTGTGGGCCGGGTTCGCGATGGTCGTCGTCGCAGCGGGCCTGGCCTCGATCCCGCGCGACGTCCTGGAGGCGGCACGCACCGACGGGGCCACCGAGTGGCAGGTCTTTCGCCGCGTGACGGTCCCGCTGCTGATGCCGGTGCTGACCGTCGTGTTCATCACCATGATCATCAACGTGCTCAAGGTCTTCGACATCGTGCTGTCCGTCGCCCCGGCGTCGGTACAGGACGACGCCAACGTGATCGCTCTCGCCATGTGGCGCACGGCCTTCGGCGGTGTCAACGACTTCGGCCTCGGATCGGCGATCGCGGTCTTCTTGTTCGTGCTCGTCATCCCCGTGCTGCTGCTCAACATCCGCAGGTTCAGGAGAGAGGACTGATGGCTTCGGTCACCGCGGACGCGGAAGAACGGACGACGGCTCCGGAAGCTGTACATGATCGGGGGGGCCTCGGGCAGAGGATCGTGCGTGTGCTGGGTCACGCTCCCGTGGTCATCGTGCTCGTGCTGGTCGGCGTCCTCTGGCTCGTGCCGACGTTCGGCCTGCTTCTCACGTCGCTGCTGCCGGCGCAGGTGATCTCGTCGAACGGCTGGTGGCACGTTCTCTCCGATCCGAGTCTCGCGACGCTGGACAACTACCGCGCGATCTTCTCCGACCGGGCGATCACGAGCGCGCTCGTGACCACCGTCTGGATCTCGATCGGCGGCACCATCCTGCCGATCTTCATCGCAGCGCTCGCCGCCTACGCCTTCGCGTGGATCAAGTTCCCGGGCCGCGACTGGCTGTTCCTCGGCGTCGTGGCCATGATCGTCGTGCCTCTGCAGCTGGCGCTGATCCCGATCTTCTCGCTGTATGACGCGGCGCACCTCTTCGACACGATCATCGGCCTGGTCCTCTTCCACACGGCGTTCGGGCTGCCGCTGGCGATCTTCCTGCTGCGCAACTTCTTCGTGGGGATCCCCGCGGAACTGCTCGAGGCGGCGCGCATCGATGGGGCGTCCGAGGTCCGGATCTTCACGCGACTGGTGCTTCCCTTGAGCTGGCCGGCGGTCGCCTCTCTGGCGATCTTCCAGTTCCTGTGGACGTGGAACGACCTGATCGTCGCGCTGTCACTGGCGCGCAAGACGCAACCGATCACCGTGGCGATCTTCACGCAGCTGCGCCAGTTCGGCGCCAACATCGACGTGATCGCCCCGGCGGCGTTCCTCTCGCTGGCGATCCCGCTGGTGGTCTTCTTCGCCTTCCAGCGGTACTTCGTGCAGGGGCTCCTCGCCGGCTCGGTCAAGTGACGCGGCGCGATAAACGGCGGTCCTCTCCTTGTGAGCTGGAGCCGACGTGGCCGGCCGAAGCGGCCGCCTTGCCGCTCAGGCGCCGATGACGTCTTTGCCCAGCAGCGGCCGCAGGGCCTCGGGCACGGCGATGCTGCCGTCGGCCTGCTGGTAGTTCTCCATGATGGCGATGAGCGTGCGGCCGACGGCCACCCCGGTGCCGTTCAAGGTGTGCACGAAGCGCGGCCCCTTCTCCGTGCGGAAGCGCGTGTTGAGCCGCCGCGCCTGGTAGTCCGTGCAGTTGCTGCAGCTGGTGAGCTCCCGGTAGCGCTGCTGCCCGGGGAGCCAGGCCTCGCAGTCGAACTTCTGCGCCGCCGGCGCGCCGAGGTCTCCGGCGGCGATGTTCACGACGTGGTAGGGGATGCCGAGGCCCTGCAGGATCTCCTCTTCCGCCGAGAGGATCACCAGGTGCTCGGCTCCGCTCTGCTCCGGCGCGCAGAAGCTGAACATCTCGACCTTGTCGAACTGGTGCACGCGCAGGATGCCGCGCGTGTCGCGGCCGGCGGCGCCGGCCTCGCGCCGGAAGCAGGTGGAATAGCCTGCGTACCGTATCGGGAACGCTTTCTCGTCGAGAAACTCCTCCATGTGCATGGCCGCCAGCGGTACCTCGCTGGTGCCGACGAGGCAGTCGCCGTCGACCGTCTCATACACCTGGGCGCGGTCGGTGGGGAAGAAGCCGGTGCCGTACATGGCCTCTTCGCGCACCAGCACCGGAGGGATGACAGGACGGAAGCCCTTGGACTGGATTACCGCGAGCGCGTAGTTGACGAGGGCGAACTGCAGCATCACCAGGTCGCCTTTGAGGTAGACGAAGCGCGAGCCGCTCACCTTGGCGGCCCGTTCCATGTCGATGAGGTCGAGGGCGAGGCCGAGGTCGAGGTGGTCCTTGGGCTCGAAGTCGAACTCGCGTGGGGTGCCCACGCTGCGCATGACGACCGAGTCCGCTTCGCCGCCGTCCGGGACGTCGGGGAGCGGGATGTTGGGGAGCTCCAGGAGCATGGCGTTCAGGCGCTCCTCCGTCTCGGCGAGCGCCGCCTCGTGCTCCTTGATCTGGTCGCCGAGCGCGCGCATGGCGGCGATGGCCTGGTCGGCGTCGCCGCCGGCCTTCTTGACCGTGGCGATCTCATCGCTGGCCCGCTTGCGCTCGGCGCGCCGGCTCTCGACCTCCGTCAGCAGCTGGCGGCGGCGCTCCTCCACGGCGAGGAACTCGTCGAGCGACGACGTGGGGTCGCCCCGGCGCTGCAAGGCCCTGCGGACCTCGTCCGGGTTGGCGCGGACCATCTTCACGTCGAGCATCGTCTCTCCTCGAGGTAGGGTCGATCGGCCGTCTCATGGTATCGCACCGCTGCCGTCCGGCGGTCGCGGCGCCGCGAGCGCCCGTGTTACGCTGCTGGTACTGAGCGAACTGACACACCGAAGTGCCACGAGGGAGCAGCTCAATGCGTCAGACCACCCAGCGTCCGGCCCGCCCCCGTTTGGTCGCGATCGCGCTGCTCGCCGTGGCGATCTGCCTGGTCGTCGCTGCTCCAGCACTGGCCTCCTCGTCGCCGCAGTCTGCGGCGGCTTCGCCCGGCGCCTCCGACGCGGCGGCGGTCGCCTCACCGTCGGCCGCCGCGGCTGCAGTCGATGCCTCTTCGGCCACGGCCGCCACGGCCGAGCCCGTTCCCAGCGTCCTCAGCGGCGTCCTCTCCAGGAGTACCGTCGTGTTCGGCGATCCCGTGACCGTCGCGGGGACCCTGGACCCGGCCGCTGCGGACCAGGAGGTCGTGGTCACGATCGGCGGCGCGGAGGCTGGCCGGGATCGCACCGACGCGACCGGAGCCTATGAGGTCACGTTCACAGCGCGCCGCAGCGGCGACGTGGTCGCACAGCTCGCGGCCGATCCTGCCGTGGCGGCCGCGGCGCAGACGCTGTCGGTCAAGCCCAGGTTCACCATCTCTCACGGCAGTCTCGTGCCGTTCCTTCCGTCCAGGTTCGTCGTCAAGGTCACGCCCTCCGCGTACGACGGCGTCGTCGTGGTCAAGGTAGTCCACCGTGGCGCGACCGTGGGCAGCTACCGCGCTCGCGTGCAGGGCGGGCGCGCCGTGCTGCGCATCCCGCTCCGCGGCGTGGACGCGTTCAAGCTCAAGGTGAACCTTGCGGCCTCATCCGGGCTCGCCGGCAGCTCGTTGCAGACCAAGGTCGCCGTGCGGGCGAAGAAGCTCTCCGTGGGGTCCAGCGGCCCCTACGTCAAGGGTATGCTGACCGGCCTGCGGCGACTGAAGTTCCGCATCCCCGGCATGGGCTCCAGGTTCACCACGTCGGTCAAAGACTCGGTGATGGCGTTCCAAAAGGCCTATCGGCTGCCGCGGACGTACGTCTTCAACACTGTCTGCTGGCGCAAGCTGGACGGCGCCAAGCTCATCAAGGCGCGCCACTCGAGCCCGGTCACTCACATCGAGGTGGACAAGGGTCGGCAGATCCTCATGCTCGTCAAGCGCGGCAAACCGTTCGCCATCATCTGCGTCTCCACCGGCGCCACCGGTAACACGCCCGAGGGAAGCTTCCACATCCAGCAGAAGCACTCGTTCACCACCTCGGGTGGCTTCGGCGTCCTGGTGCGCACGATGGGCTTCGTCGGGAACTTCGCCATCCACGGCTACGCCCCGGTGCCGCCGTACCCGGCCAGTCACGGCTGCGTGCGCGAGCCGATCTGGGCCTGCTACTGGATCTACGACCATTCCTTCGTGGGCGAGTCTCTCTACATCTACCACTGAGGCGCGAGACGGCCGGGCGTCTCGCGTACGGGCCAAGCGGCCGGGCGGCGGCCGCGGCATCGTCGCCGTGCGCCGGCCACCGGGCTCGCGGCGTCTTCACCGCTTTCGGGCCAGCTCCGTGGTCACGCGTTGCAGCACGGCGAGGCCGGCGGTGAGGGTGATCCCCGCTCCGTCGCGGTCCGGCGTCAATGAGGTCACGGTCACCGCGACGAGCCTGAAGCGCTCGCGCACGAGGTCGAGGGCCTCCAGCAGCTGCGCCGCCGACAGACCGTGGGGTGAGGGGAACATGACGCCCGGCGCCGCCGCCGGGTCGAGCACGTCGAGGTCCACGTGCAGGTGCGCCGGCGGCACGTCCTGCTGCCCCCGGCCGCTGACGTCGCGAGTCTCCGCGGCGAGCGCGTCCAGCGCCGGGGCGAGCGCCTCGGTCGGGCCGCGATCCCTCAACTCGCCGCCGCCCACGAGCTGGATGTGCGACGACACGAGGGACTCGAGCTCCTCGCGGTCGAACTCACGCCCGCCCGCGTGGACGATCGCCCGTTCCGCCAGCGGCTCAGCCTCGAGCACGTGCTCCACCGCCTCGCGATAGGCGCGGCCGCAGAGCATCGCCAGCGGCATGCCGTCGAGGTAGCCGGTCTCCGTGGTGGCAGGCGTGTTGAAGTCACCGTGCGCGTCCAGCCACACGAGGGCCGCGTCGCCCTCGCCGCCGCGCTGCAGCCCGGCGCGGACGCCGAGCGTGACGTTGCAGTTGCCGGCCACGACGAGCGGGAACGAGTCGGCGAAGAGAGCTTCGTCCACGGCGACCGCCACCGCTTCGTCAACCTCCAGCACAGCCTGGAGCTCGTCGCTGAAGGCGGCCTCTCGCCGCACGGTGACGATCTCGACCTCGTGGCCGCGGGCGCGCAGCGTCTCCGCTGCCCCGGCCTTGAGGTAGGCCGCGGGGCCGCGCCCCGTGCCGACGTCGGCACGGCCCAGGTCGTAAGGGACGGCGATAAGGGAGACCCGCATCGGCGCCCTCAGTCCGTCGTCCCCGGCAGCCGCTTCTCGAGCGCGAGCATCTCCGTGCCGGAGGGGTGCCCGCTGAAGCCGTGCCCGCGGTAGAGGCGCAGCGAGGGCGCGTCCGACTCGGGGACCACCGCTGCCAACCGGGAGAGCTTGCGCGCGATGGCCAGGCCCTCGACCCAGTCGAGCAGTTGGTTGGCGACGCCGCGCGCCTCGAACCCTGGGTTCACGCAGATGCAGCGGACCGCGTAGGCGTCCCCGTCGGTCTCCGCCGCGACGAACCCGCCGGCTTCGTCGCCGCACTGCGCGACGAAGACGTCGGCACGATCGAGCAGGCCGACGATGTCGCCGGCATGGTACCGCTCCGGGTGGCCGGCGCCCTCCGCGAGGGGGTGCAGCGCCTCCTCCGCGAGAAGCAGCAGCATCCCGCGGTCGTCCCTGCCCGCCTCGCGGACCTCACACTTGATGCGCTCCATGTGCACCTCCCGAAGACGCGTCTTGAAGGCGAGTCGCCGTGCTCAAGAGCTCGGCGGAGACCATCGATCGGATGACGGCGAGCTGCAGCAGCAGCCAGAGGAGGCCGAAGATGGCGGCCACCTGGTTGTGGTAGAAGGAGAAGAACTGGCCCACGAGGATGGCCACCAGGGCGCCGCGCTCGAACCAGCGGAAGGCGCTGAGCTTGGAGGTTCTCCAGCGCACGAGGCCGACGATGACGAGCGCGCCGGTCAGCACGGCGGCGAGCGCCTCGCCCACATCCATGAGATTGAGCTGCCCCGGGGTGGCATCGAGGGCGAAGATCCCGAGCAGCGACAGGACGGACGTCACGACGAACCATCCGAGGATGAAGCGGCGGAACCGCCGCCTCGTGATCAGCCGCCGGTACCACGCCTGCAGCCTCTGCCAGGCCTTCGCCGCCGCGTTCGGCTCGGTCTCCGGCGACCGGACCTGGAGCAGCGCCGCCGTGAGCGCCTGGACCATCGCGTCGGCTTGGTCGGCGCGGCCGAGCACATACAGCGCTTCGTCGCGCTCGCCCCGGTTCATGGCGCGCATGACCGCTTCCTTGGCGAAGTCGAACGAGTTCACCAGCGCGGTCTCGGGACTCATCCTGTCGACGCGCCCGAGCCAGCGGAAGAGGAAGAACAGCACGACGAAGAGGACGTACATGATCGCCACCGCCGGCCGGAAGAAGTAGTCGTTGTCGGAGGTGATGAACTTGCCGAGTTCGTCCAGGAAGAGACCGAACCCGATGCCGGCGGAGAGGGTCGCGAGCAAGTCCCAGAGGCGACCCTGCAGGGCCATGAAAAGGATGAAGGCGAGAAGCATGCCGATGCCGCCCCAGAGCAGGTGGGCGAAGTGGATCTTGCCGCCGCCCAGCTGCGGCCATCCTGTGGCGGCGAGGATGGCGCGCACCAGCAGGATGGTCGCGACCGAGGACACGAAGAAGAGCTCGAAGTCGTGCATCGCCGTCACGCGGCGGACGAAGAACAGACCCCTGGAGGACTCGATCGCGGCCGGCTGCCTCTGCTGCGGCTCGGACGGCTCGCCTGCCCCGGACGGCTCCCCGGTGGCGGCGCCCTGCTGCGCCACTCCCGTGTCCGCCGGGCCGCTCATGCCGGATACGACCCCAGGACCTTGAGCCACGGCAGCTTGCAGGCGAGGCACTTGAGCGCCTGCGCGACCTGAGTGTCCTCGATGCTCCCGTCGAGGTCGATGAAGAACACGTAGTGCCCCAGGGCCTTCTTGGAGGGGCGTGACTCGACCTTGTTCAGGTTGACGTGTCGATAGGCGAACTCGCTGAGGATGAGGAGCAGGCTGCCGGGCTCGTCCTGGTCCATGCCGCAGACGATGCTGGTCTTGTAGCGCCCGCCGAGGTCCTGTGGCGCGCGCTCCTTGGCGACGAACACGAAGCGCGTGCGGTTGTCCTCGAAGTCTTCGATGTCCGCGGCAGCGATGTGGCACTCGTACATCTCCGCGGCGAGGCGCGTGCCCACGGCCGCCCACGGCCGGTCGACTCGGCTCACGCGGCGCACCGCCTCGGCGGTGGAATCGGTCGCCTCGTGCTCGACGTTGCCGAGGTGCTCGCGGATGAACTCGCGGCACTGGTTGTAGGCGTGCGGGATGCTGATCACCTTGGTGACCTGCTCGAGCGGCATGTCCGTCCTGGTGACGAGCATCTGGTGCACGGGGTGGGTGACCTCGCGCACGATCTGCAGGCCGTCGAAGCCCCAGGCGAGGCTGTCCAGGGTGACCGGGACTGAGCCCTCGAGTGCGTTCTCGATGGCGACGATCCCCAGCGGCACCTCGTCGTTCTGCACGGCCCTGAGGACGTCGCGGATGGAGGGATACGGGAAGGGGTGGAGGTCGCCCGCGGGCATGTTGGCGAGCAGCGCTTCTTCAGTGAACGTGCCCTCGGGGCCCAAGAAGGCCACCCTGTCGCTGCCCTGTGCCACGCCGGTGTCTCCTCCGCTCGTTGGTCTGCTCCTACCCGCTAGGCTATCAGACCACGCTGGGCGCTCGCGGAGGGGCAGAGGGAGCGAGCCGAGGCTCGGGGCGGCCGTCGATGAGGCGCTGTGCGGTCTGCGGGCGCGCCGCCCTGTCAGTGGCCGGAAGAGCCTCCTCCCGGAGGCCTTTGCGACGGCGGCTCCCAGGTGAAGTCGTCCGCGCCGGGCTCCCAGGACGGCGCGTCGCCGGCCGCCGCCGGGCGCTCATCCGGCGCGGCGCCGGGACCGGGGGGCACGGCGTCACCGAGGGCCTCGAACGCGGCGCTTGCCTCCGGCGAGGCGGCGGACTCGGCGCCGTCCGGTTCGCGGCGTTCGGCGTCGGCGGTCTCGCCGACTCCCATGCCCGGTGGCGGCGGGCTCTGCGGCAGCGGCGACCGCTTCGCCCGCGGGCTCTCCTCGCCGGAGCGCAGCGGCCGCGGCACCGCCGTATCTACTGCCTGCACTTCTTCGGGCGAGAGGTCGCGGTCGGCGACGCCCTCGGTGAGGTACTTGACGTAGATGCGCGCGAAGTCGCGCGCGGCGATGGCGCTGAAGACGACGCCGGAGCGGTACTCGTCGAGCAGCGCGAACGAGGCGCTCTGCTCGCCGCCCGCGTCTCGGAAGGCGTCGTAGCGCACGATCGCGCGCTTGGTCAGCGCGCGGTCGAGGTGGCGCTTCTGGTCGTCGAGCTGGTCGGTGAGGAGCTCGACCGCCTCGCGCAGGTTGCGCACCTGGGAGGCGAGGTCCTCGGTGTGCGCGACGATGTCACGTTGCTCGTGGCGTCCGAGCACCACGGTCTGGGCGCGCCGCAGCCGGCCGACGCGCGCCAGGAGCACGACCACCAGGATGAGAAGGACGAGCGAGAGGGCCGCACTCCCCAGAGCCACATACGGGGCGATGTCGCGCAAGGCCTGCACCGCCGCCTACTGGAGCTGCAGGAGGAGTTTGTACGTGGCGGAGTTGTTCGACTCGACGCGCTCGTCCTTCACCGGGCCGGCCACGACCTTGAGCGTGACCACCTTGCTCAGCGCCTCCGCGGGGATGTTGAACCCGGTGATGGTGGCGTCCTGCGTCTTGCCGGCCGCGATGGTCGCGATCGAGGTCTGTTGCTTGATCGTGGAACCGCCGGGCAACGTGAGCGTGGCGGTGACGGGTACGTTCTTCTCCGCCACGCTGCCCTGGTTCTGGACCTGGATGACGAAGGCAAGATCCGCCGACGCCGGGACCTCGTTGTTGCGCCCCTTGACTAGCTTCACGTCGCCGGAGCCGCTCTGGGCGGTCACACCGAGGAGGGCGACCCCGTGGATGCCGGTCAGCTTGGGCGAGTTGCCGATATTGGCCAGCATCGCCTTGACCGTGTCCGGGTCGAGGGCCTTCCAGGTGAGGTAATAGGTCGAGGTAGGCACGGCGATGTCGCTGACGCCGTCGTCGGCCATCGCCTGGCGGGCGGGCAGGTAGACAAGCTCCTGGTAGTAGGCGTCCGGACCACTGAAGTAGCCGTCCAGACCGGTGATCTGCTTGACGCCTATCTTCTTGTTGGCGAGGGCGCCGAGCATGGCGGCGCGCCAAAGCCTGAAGCCGCTGGCGCGGACCTTCATGCCGGTGGAGAAGACGACCTGCTCGTCCGTGAGCGTCCCCGGAGGCTCGAGCCGCCCGGCGCGCACGGCGATCTCCTCCTGCTGGGCGGTGAGCTGCCCGAGTTTGGCGGTGAGCTCCTCGCGCGAGAGCTTGGTGGGGTCGAGCATGATCGCCGAGACCTGCTTGCCGAGGGCGACCGAGTCGTCGATGGCCGTGGACACGCCGTCGAAGTAGGTCTGGTAGCTGCCCACCTTGCGGTTGTGCTGGCAGCTGCGCGCCCACCAGGCGATGCCGAAGACGACGGCGAACAGGATGAGCGCAAGGATGACGAGGCGCTGGGTGCGGGTGCGGCGGCGGTCGGGTCGGCGACGGGATGAGGGAGCGGATGGCGGACCGCCTGCTTCGGCGGGCGCTCGGCTCGTCTCTTCGTCGAAGAAATCCACCCCGCGGACCCCCCGTTTCTAGGTGGATGGTGGGCGAGGGGGGACTTGAACCCCCACGAGCGTAAGCTCACTAGACCCTGAACCTAGCGCGTCTGCCAATTCCGCCACTCGCCCATCGGCTCTAACAGGGTTCGGATTGTACCATACCGAATACCGAGCAAACCCCAGGACGAAGCGAGCCCTCATGTCCGTCGCAGCTCCGAACACCGCTCCCTATTACGCAGACTGGCGCGACCGCTACGAGCTGGTCGGCAAGATCGGCAGCGGTGGCTTCGCGGAGGTCTTCGAGGCGTATGACGTCACGCTCGACGAGCCCGTCGCGCTGAAGATAGTGCCCGACGGGCGCGCGCTGAGCGCGCGCATCGTACGCGAGGTCGAGGCCGCCGCCGCGCTGGACCACCCCAACATCGTCGCGCTCTACGACTGGTTCGCCGACGGCGAGGGCAGCATCCTCGTCTGGGAGCTGGTCCGCGGCCAGTCGCTGGACAAGCTCGGCCACGAGCTCGGCGACGGGGACGTGGTCGCCGTCGGCGTCGAGCTCCTCGACGCTCTCGCCTACGCGCACAGCCAAGGCATCATCCACCGCGATGTGAAGCCGCAGAACGTGATGCTCGGTGACGACGGCCACGTCAAGGTCATGGACTTCGGCATCGCCCACCTCATGGACTCGGACACCCTCACCGGGGACGGCGACGTGATCGGCACGATCGCGTACATGTCACCGGAGCAGGCCGCCGGCCGCCGCGTGCAGCCCCCCACCGACGTCTACTCCGCCGGCATGGTGCTCTACGAACTGCTGGCTGGGGCGCACCCGCTGCGCGGAGACACCCCGGCGGAGACGCTCTCCAACGTCGCCGGGGCGCGGCTGCCGTCGCTGGCGGAGCTGCGTCCCGACCTGCCCGACGAGCTGATCACGCTGGTCGACGCGGCCTGCGCGCCGCGGCCGGCCGAGCGTCCGGCGCCGGGCTACCTCAGCGAAGCTTTCGACGACCTGTTGCGGAGCGGCCTTCTGCAGGCGCGGCGCCTGCAGAAGGCCCGCAGCTTGTTCCGGCCGCTGGGCCGCGTCTCTGAGGTCGCGGAGCGCGCCGGCGGGGCGCTGCTCGCCGCGGTCACGAGCTCCGTCGTACTCGGCGCGCTGCCCGCCTATCCGGGGAGCTGGACTCTGCCGCTCGTCGCCATCGGCGCGGCTGTATGGGCGGTCGTCCCGGAGGTCGGGCTCGCCTGGCTCCTGGGCTGCCTCGCCTTCCCGCTGTTCAACGTCTCGCTCAGCGCCGGCGCCGCGTACCTGGCTTTCGCCATCGTACTCTTCTTGGTCGCGCGCGAGAGGCCGATCACGGCGCTGTGGCCGGCGTTCGCGCTGCTGCTCACGCCGGCCTACCTGACGCTGCTGGCGCCGGCGGCCGCGGCCCTGCTGGGCCGCGTGCGCGGCCCCCTCACCGCCGCCTGGGCCGGCGTCGGGACCGTTCTGTTCCTGCTGCTCACGCGCGCCCCGCGCGGCCCGTTCACGCTGGAGCAGCCGCGCTGGCATGTCGGCGCGGCCGTCGCGGCGGCCGGCGACCCGTTCACGGCGGCCGGCCGCGTGCTTGTGCACGCGCTTGCCGCGCCGACGCTGTTGCAGGCCGCGGTGTGGGCGGGTTTGGCGGCGGCGCTGGGCTACGCCCTGACCCGCCGCCGCCTCGAGACGCGCCTCTGGATCTGGTCGTTAACGTTCGCCGCCGTGTTCGCTGTGTACCGTGTCGTGCCGGTCGTCGTGTGGGACTACCCGGCGAGCCTGTGGCCGCTCGTGTGGAGTGTGGCCGTGCCCGCCGCCGTGATACTCTTGCCGCTGGTCCTGACCACCGGAGAAGCGCCGGAGGAAGGCGACGATGGGGATCTTCAGGAAGGCGAACAAGAAGCTTGAGGGCTTCGTCGAGGGCGGGTTCGGGCGCGCGTTCAAGTCGAGCGTGCAGCCGGTCGAGCTCGCGCACAAACTGGCCAAAGAGATGGGCGACCACAAGACGGTCGGCGTCTCCAACGTCTACGTGCCCAACGAGTTCGACGTCTACCTCGGCAAGGACGACCACGACCACCTCGTCTCCTTCGAAGATTCCCTCAAGACCGAGCTGTCCAATTACGTGACGGCGTTCGCGCGGCGTGAGGGCTGGACCCTCGTCGCCCCGCCGCGCATCGAGCTGCACTGCGACGAGGACCTGCATCTTGGCGAGTTCGGCATCGCGACGCGCACCATGGGAGCGCCGGTCGAGACGGCCGACGCCGCCGCGCTCGCGGCTCCGTCCGTGGCCGTGCCGCCCGCGGCGGCGATCGCACCCGGCCCCGTCATCGACCAGACCGTGCTCTACCAGGAACCTGCCGCGGCGCCGGTGGCGACGCCGCCGCGCCCCTCCGCAGCCCGTGGCATCCTGCGCGGCCGCCAGGGCGACTATCAGCTCACGGAGGCGGTCACGGTCATCGGCCGCAGCCGCCGCTGCGACATCGTGCTCACCGACGCCAACGTGTCGCGCCAGCACGCCGAGATCCGCCGTCAGGACAGCGGGTTCATGCTGCTCGATCTCGGCTCCACCAACGGCACGCGGGTCAACCGCCGCGACGTCAAGCAGGTGGTGCTGCAGCACGGAGACCGCATCGAGCTCGGTACCACCGAGCTCCTGTTCGAGAGGCAGCCCTGACCGGGAGGCCGGGGTGACCACGGCGCCGGCGGGCCACGGCGGCGCGCGGCGCGGGAGACTCGCATGATCGACATCGTCCTGCTCGTACTCAAGATCGGCATCCTCGTCCTGCTCTATCTGTTCGTCTGGCAGGTCGTGAAGACCGCCGTGCGGAACGTGCGCGGCGGGGGCGCTCCGTCCGCCGCTCCCGACGTCGCGCTGCCGGCCGGCGACAGGCTCGCGCCCGTCTTCACGCCGGCCGAGCGCGAGCAGCGCCGCGAGGAGCGCGAGGTGGAGCGCACCATGGACGGTCAGAAGATGGACTTCTCGGCCCACATCAACCCGCGCCTCATCGTCGAGGAGAGTCCCATCATCCCACCCGGCGTCGTCTTCCCGCTCGAGGGCTGGATCACCGTCGGTCGCGCCGCCAACAGCGATATCGTGCTCGACGAGCAGTTCGTGTCTAGCACCCACGCCCGCATGGTCCTGCGCGGCCAGTTCTACTGGGTCGAGGACCTGGGCAGCACCAACGGCACCTTCGTCAATGAGAAGCAGGTGACGGAGGCGCAGCTCAAGCTGGACAGCCGGCTGCGCGTCGGCGAGACCACGTTCCGCTACGAGGAGTGAGCGCCCGGTGACGCTCGTCGCCAGACACGGCGCCCTCACCGACATCGGCCTCCACCGCAAGACCAACGAGGACGCCTTCATCGTGCGGCCGCCGCTGTACGCCGTCTGCGACGGGATGGGCGGCGCCAACGCCGGCGAGGTCGCCAGCGGGCTCGCCGCCGAGACGCTCGCCGCCGAGGTGGCCGCGGGTACTCCGTTGCACGCGGCTGCGGAGGCCGCCAACGCCGCCGTGTTCCGGCGCGCCAACGACAATCTTGAGCAGGCGGGCATGGGCACCACGCTCACCGCGTTCGTGATCGAAGGCGCCACGGCACGCTTCGCGCACATCGGCGACAGCCGCGCCTACCTGCTCCGCGACGGTGAGCTGCGCCAGATCAGCGACGACCACTCGCTGGTCGGCGAGATGGTGCGAGACGGCCGCCTGACCCTGGAAGAGGCGGCCGTCCACCCGCATCGCAGCATCCTGAGCCGGGCTCTGGGCACGGAGTCGCAGGCGCGCATCGACGAGTTCACCGAGGACCTGCTGTCGGGCGACGTGCTGCTGCTCTGCAGCGACGGCCTCAGCGGGCCGGTGAGCGCCGACGCCATCCGCATGGCGCTCACGCGCAGCGACCCTCAGGCCGCCGCCGAGCGCCTGGTCCTGGAGGCTCGGCGGGAGGGCGGCCCGGACAACATCACGGCCGTCGTGGTGCGCGTCGACGAAGGCCCGCACGGCCCTGAAGAGGATGAGACCACGCTGGTCCAGGCGGCTGACCCTGAGGCCGCAGAGGACACCGGCGAGCTGCCGTTCGTCGTCGCCGGGGAGGCGTCGGCGGGGGACCGTCCGGCCGGCGACGCGGCCGACGCGCTGGCCGCGCTTCGCGCCGAGCAGCCAGACGGCGGGGGCACGTCCGCCGACCCGGTGGCCGCGGCGGCGCGCCGGCGCAAGCGCTCCGTACGTCGCCTCGGCGTCGTCGCGGGGGTGCTGACGCTGCTTGCCGTGACGCTGGCGGCGGGCGCGTTCTTCCTCAGCACGGTGTTCTTCGTCGGCGTCGACGACGGCAGCCTGGCCATCTACAGCGGCGTGCCGGGCACGGTCGGCCCCATCCCGCTGCACGCCGTCTACCGGCGCAGCGTGGTGAGCTACGATTCGCTCTCTCCGGCGGCGCAGTCGCTGGTCGACCAAGAGCGGCTTGGCGATCGTGAGGACGCGCTCTCGCTGTCCAATCTGCTCGGGATGTGGCCGTGAGCCGGCGCAACCTGGAGCTGGCCTTCCTCGTCCTCGCCGGCGCGGTGAGCACGATGGCCTACGTGTCCGTCTACGCCGGCCGTTTTCGTGAGATCAACCGCGTCTCGATCGTCTACGGCCTGATCTTCGTCGGCATCTTCCTGCTCCTGCACGTGCTCGAGCGCGTCTTCCTGCCGCAGGCCGACCCGTTCCTGCTGCCCATCACCGCGCTGCTCGCCGCCGTCGGCCTCACGGAGATCTTTCGCATCAAGCCGGCGCTGGCCCTGCTGCAGGGCCAGTGGCTGCTCGCCGGCGCCGGCCTGTTCGTCCTCACCGTCATGCTCGTCCGCGACCACATGAAGCTCGACCGCTACCGCTACCTCATCGGCGCCGTCGGTCTTGCGCTGCTGGTGATCACCATCGTGCTCGGCACGACGGTCAACGGCGCCAAGCTCTGGATCCACGCGTTCGGGTTCAGTATCCAGCCGTCGGAGTTCGCCAAGCTGGCGATCGTGATCTTCCTGGCCGGCTACCTGGACGACAAGAAGGTCATGCTCTCGGTGCCCCAGCGGCACGTGCTCGGCGTGCCCCTGCCGGCGTTCAAGTACTTCGGCCCTCTGCTCGTGATGTGGGTGCTGTCGCTGGCCATGCTGGTCTTCATGAAGGACTTCGGCATGGCGCTGCTCTTCATGTCGATCTTCGTCGCGCTCATGTACATGGCGACCGCGCGCGTCGTCTACGTGGTCGCCGGCGTGGGGCTGTTCGCCGCCGCCGGCGCGATCGCCGTCTCCATCGTCCCGCACGTGCAGGACCGCTTCGCCGTGTGGCTGGACCCCTGGCCCCACGCCGCCACGACCGGCTACCAGCTGCTGCAGTCGCTGTTCACCATCGCCGACGGCGGTGTGGTCGGCGCCGGGTTCGGCCGCGGCTACCTGCTCTACGCGAATCGCCAGCCTGTCGTCCCCGATCTGCAGACCGACTTCATCTTCACGGCGATCGCCAACGAGATGGGTCTGCTCGGCGCCGTCGGCGTCGTCCTCGTCTACCTGCTGTTCGTCTGGCGCGGCTTCCGCATCGCCGTCAACGCGCCGGACGGCTTCTCCAAGCTTCTGGCGGCAGGGCTGGCGACGGCGTTCGCGATCCAGTCCTTCATCATCATCGGCGGGGTGACGCGGCTGATCCCGCTGACCGGCGTCACGCTTCCCTTCGTGAGCTACGGCGGCAGCTCGATCACCGCCAACCTGATCCTCGTCGCGCTCCTTCTCATGGTCTCCAACCGGACGAACATCATCCGCGGCGGCAGCGATCTCGAGCGCCGGCGCCTGGCGGAGAAGGGGTAGGCCGATGAACAGAGCCATGTCCAAGGTGTTCATCGTCGCGGTCGTGCTCTTCGTGGCGCTCGTCGTCAATCTCACGTGGATCATGGTCGTGCGCGCGCAATGGTTCGAGGACCGCCCCGAGAACAAGCGCAGCATCGCCAAAGAGATGAAGATCAAGCGCGGCGACATCGTCGGCTACGACGGGACCCTGATCGCCGGCACCGAGCGCCGCTCCGGCTACTACTACCGTGACTATCCCAATGGGACCATGGCGCCGCAGCTCGTCGGCTACGACTCCGTGCAGTACGGCCGCTCCGGCATCGAGGCACAACTCAACGACGCGCTCACCGGCCAGTCCAGCGACCTCGGCGTGCAGAACTGGGTGGACAAGGTGCTCGGACGCCGGCCCAAGGGCGCCGACGTCAAGCTCACGCTCGTGCCCGCGGTCCAGAAGGCCGCCCAGCAGGAACTGCAGGGCAAGAAGGGCGCCATCGTCGTCCTCGACCCCAAGACGGGCGCCCTCATCGCCTCGGCGTCGGCCCCGACGTACGACCCGGCCCGTCTCGACGTGCGCTGGTCCGCGCTCAGCAAGGACCCGGCGGCACCGCTGCTCAACCGCCCGACGCAGGGTCTTTACGTGCCCGGCTCGGCGTTCAAGGTCGTGACAGCCTCGGCAGGGCTCGACGCCGGCAAGGTCATGCCGGACACCCCGTTCGTCGACACCGGCACCTACGTGGTGTTCGGTGGCAAGGTCACCAATTACGGCGGTGAGGTGTTCGGCCCCAACATCTTCACCTACGCGCTCACGGCGTCCATCAACACCACCTTCGGCAAGGTCGGCAACCTGCTCGGGCGCAAACGGCTCATCGCCGGCGCCCAGCGTTACGGCTTCTACCAGACGCCTCCGCTGCCCCTGCCGGACGGGGAGGTCGTCCCCAGCGGCCGGTACGGCAAGAAGGGCCTGCTGTCGCCGGACGCGTTCATGGACCCGCTCGCTGTAGCTTGGGCGGCGTGCGGCCAGGACAGGCTGCTGGCCACGCCGCTGCAGATGGCGCTCGTGGCCGGCGGCGTGGCCAACGGCGGGCGCGTGATGAAGCCGTACTACACGCAGGAGATCGTGGCGCCGGACGGGACGGTCGTGAGCAAGGCGCAGCCGGAGCAATGGCTGGTGGCCACCAAAGCGGTCACGGCCAGCCAGCTCAACACCATGATGCAGAACGTCGTCAACGCGGGGACCGGGACGGCCGCCGCGCTCGAAGGCATCCAGGTGGCCGGCAAGACCGGCACGGCGGAGAAGGGCGACGGCACCAACCTCGCCTGGTTCATCGCGTTCGCGCCGGCGCAAGACCCGCAGGTGGCCATCGCGGTCGTCATCGAAGACACGCAGTCGACCGGAGGCGAGGCGGCCGCGCCACTCGCCGCCGCGGTGATAAAGGCGGCGCTGGCGCAGCCCGCCCTGCCCTGATGGGCAGGGACTGTGCGCCCCTGGTCGTAAGCATGAGGAAGAAGGAGAGAGGCAGGCGGATGTGAGCGACGTGTTCGAGCCAGAGCAGGTGGTCGGAGGCCGGTACCGCGTGGTGCGCAAGCTCGGCGGCGGCGGCATGGCCGACGTGTATCTGTGCCAGGACCTCACTCTCGGCCGGCACGTCGCCGTCAAGGTCCTGCTCCAGCGCTACCTGAACGACGCTACGTTCGTCGAGCGCTTCCGTCGCGAGGCCAAGGCCGCAGCGGGCCTGAACCAGCAGAACCTGGTCGCGATCTACGACTGGGGCGAGCTCGACGGCACGTACTACATCGTCATGGAGTACGTCGAAGGCGAGACCCTCAAGGACCTCATCCGCCGCCGCGACCGCCTCAGCGGCAACGAGTCGGTGGCCGTGACGCTGCAGCTGCTCGCCGCGGTCGACTTCGCCCACCGCAACGGCATCGTGCACCGCGACATCAAACCGCAGAACGTCATGCTCGACCGCGACGGTACGGTCAAGGTCATGGACTTCGGCATCGCGCGCGCCGGAGACTCTGGGATGACGGAGGCAGGCTCGATCCTCGGCACCGCCCAGTACCTCGCGCCCGAGCAGGCCAAGGGCCAGCCGGTGGACGAGCGCTCGGATCTCTACTCCGTCGGCGTCGTCCTCTACGAGTTGCTCACCGGCACGGTTCCGTTCAAGGGCGACAGCGCCGTCACGGTGGCGCTCAAGCACGTCAACGAGGTGCCGAGAGAGCCGTCCGAACTGGTGCCGGGGATGCCGTACGCCCTCAATCAGATCGTGCTCAAAGCCATGGCCAAGGACCCGGCCGACCGCTATCAGTCGGCGGCGGCGTTCGCGCGCGACCTGCGCGCCGCCAGGGAGGGCGGACCCGTGCAGGCGGCCGCCTTCGACGCCGGCGGCGAGCGCACGCGCGTCATGGGCGCCGCGGCCATGACGGCGGCCGGCACGACGTCTGTGCTCGACCAGCCCATGCCGCCGCGGCGCAAGAAGTCGAAGTGGCCGCTCGTGCTGGTCCTCCTCCTCGTCGCTGTCATCGCCGCCGTCGCCGTCGCGCTGTGGTGGACGACGAGCGGCGACAAGGTCACTGTGCCCGGCGTCATCGGCCTGAGCAAGGCGGCCGCCGTCAAGGCGCTGGACAAGGACGGCTTCAAGGCCGGCGTGCAGGAGGAGTACTCCGATCGTGTGGCGGCCGGCTTCGTCAGCCGTCAGGCGCCCACCAGCGGCACCAAGCTGCGTGCGGGCGCCACGGTCGACATCTGGGTGAGCAAGGGCAGCGCGAGCGTGTCCCTGCCCGACTTCAAGGGGTGGACCGCGAGCGCCGTCGACGACTTCCTGACCAAGAACGACCTGCAGGGCGCGCCGAAGTCCGGCAAGTCGAACGCGGTCGCCGAGGGTCAGGTGTTCAAGCAGGACCCGGCGGCCGGTGCGGACGTCAAGCGCGGCGACACCGTCACCTACTGGGTGAGCAGCGGCAAACCGCAGGCGACGGTGCCCGACCTGACCAACCTGACGCAGGCTGACGCCGAGGCGGCGCTGAGCGGCGCTGGGCTCAAGCTCGGGACGGTCTCCCAGAACACGAGCACGACGGTGCCGGCGGGTTCCGTCATCAGCCAGGACCCGGCGGCGGGCCAGAAGGTCGACAAGGGGTCGCTCGTGAGCATCGTCGTCTCCACGGGCTCACCATCGCCCACCGCGACGCCGTCCCCGAGCCCGAGCGCCGCCGACGTGACCGTGCCTAACGTCTACGGCATGCAGTCCACGACCGCTGCGTCGGAGCTCAGCGCCGCCGGCCTCACCGTCGCGTTCCGCGAGAAGAAGAACACCGGCCAGGAGCCGGGCACGGTGGTGCAGGTCAAGCCGGATACGGGGACGGTCGTTCCGTCGGGGTCGACGGTGCTGCTCGTCATCGCCTCGTAGCGCTCACTTGCGGCGTTGCGGTGAGGGCCGGGCCCTCCCGGGCCCGGCCGCTCAGCGGGCGAGCGCGAACACGTACACCAGGTACGCGAAGTACACGGAGCCGGCCCCGCCGAGCGACCACCAGCTGAGCGTGTGCCGCACGCGCAGCGTGACGTAGAACACCGTCCCGCTGACGAGCGCGAGCAGGCCGGCCACGAGCGCGTCGCCGGTGAGCTGCCAGGTCGTGAAGACCAAGCCGATCGAGACCGGGAACGTGCTCTGGAACACCATCGCACCGGTGATGTTGCCGAGCGCGAGCGTGTCCTTGCGCTGGCGGATCCAGAGCACGGAATTGAACTTCTCCGGCAGCTCGGTGGCGATCGGGGTGACGAGCAGCGAGACGACGAGGGGCGCAGCGCCCAGCGTCGTGCTGAGCGTCTCGACCTCACGCACGAAGATCTCGGCGCCGACGATGATGCCCGCCAGCGCGAAGCCGATCTGCAGGAAGATCCGCTGCCGGCGCGGCATCTCGGGGTCGCGGTGGAAGTAGAGCGGTTTGGTGTCCTCGCCGAGATCGCCTTCGCTGCGCATGGTCTCGTACACGTAGTAGGCATAGAAGAGCACGAGGCCGGCCGCGAGCGCGTAGTGGAGCGCGCGGACGTGCACGAGCGCCGCCCCTATGGCGAGTCCGTAGGCGACGAGGAAGTGGCTGAGGTCGCGGCGCATGACCTCCTCGTTGACGGTCACCGCCAGCGGGCGGCGGCCGCGCCAGGTGAAGACGACCACGGCGACCGCGGTGACGACCATGGCGAGGCTGGCGAGCATGAACGGCGCCCCGAGGATGGCGCCGATGCCGATGTCGTTCGAGGCGGCCGTCCCGGTGAAGACGATGGCGATGATAGGGATGAGCGTCTCGGGCAGCGCCGTGCCGACGGCGGCGAGGACGCTGCCCACGGCTCCCTCGCCGAGCTCGTACCAACGGCCGAACCACTCCACGCCGTTGGTGAAGAGTTCGGCGGACGCAAGGATGATCGCGAGCGCGATGATGAGGAGCACCACGGACATTCGGCGGCAAGGATAGCAGAAGGGGCGGGTCGCCCTGCGGCGGCCCGCCCCTTCAGTGGGAGCGGTCTGCGGTCGCTCTCAGAGCGCGGGTATCAGACCCAGCCCTTGGACTGCAGAAGCGGCACCAGGAAGTAGATCAGGAAGCCGGCCGAGGCGATCCACAGCATCCAGCTGACCTCTCTGGCTTTGCCCTGCGTCACGCGGATCAGCGTGTAGGAGAGGAACCCGGCGCCGATGCCGTTCGTGATGTTGTACGTGAGCGGCATGATCGTCATCGTCAGCACGGCGGGGAGGCCGAAGGCGATGTCGTTGAAGTTGATCGCGGCCACGGCGCGCTTGACAAGGCCGCGGCCCGCTTCTTCGTCCTCGGCCATGGTCTCTCCGGCTGTCAGCGTCGCCATCATCAGGTAGCCCACGATGATGAGCGCCGGCGCCGTGGCGCTGGCCGGGACGATGCCGGCGATCGGCGAGAAGAACATCGCCAGCAGGAAGAGCACGCCGACGGTGATGCCCACCATCCCCGTGCGCCCACCCTGGGCGACCCCGGCGCCCGACTCGATGTACGTGGTGGCCGACGAGGACGAGGCCGCGCCGCCGGCGACGGCGGCGAGGGAGTCGATGAACAGGAGGCGGTTGAGCTTCTTGAGGTGGCCCTTGTCGTCGACGTAGCCGGCCTGCTGACCGACGCCGACCAGCGTGCCCATGGTGTCGAAGAAGTCCGACAGCATGAGGCTGAAGATCCAGAGGATGGCGGCGGTGACGCCGAGCTTGCTGAAGGCGCCGAAGTTGAACTGGCCCAGCAGGCTGAAGTCGGGGTTGGCGATGACCTTGCTGGGGATGACCGCCACGCCCTCCGCGAACGATGTCTTGTCGTAGGCGTAGTTGAGGATGGTGGCGAGGATGGTCGAGAAGATGATCCCGAGGATCACGGCGCCGCGCCAGCCGCGCGTGAGCATGATGATCGTGACGGCGAGGCCGAAGATGGTCACGAGCACGGGCACGCCGACGAAGTTGCCGAGCGTGACCGGCGTGCCGCTGCCGGCCACGACGATGCCGCCGTCGACGAGGCCGATGAAGAGGATGAAGAAGCCGATGCCGACCACGATCGCCTTCTTGAGCTCCAGCGGGATGGCCTTGAAGATGGCCTCGCGGAAGCCGGTGAGCACGAGGATGGTGATGGCGACGCCCTCGAGAAAGATGAGGCCCATGGCCTGAGGGAAGGTGAGGCCCTGGCCGAGGACGAGGCTGAAGGCCACCACCGCGTTGAGTCCCATGCCGGGAGCGATGGCGTAGGCGCGGTTGGTGACCGCCCCCATGAGGATGGTCATGACGCCGGCCACGAGGCAGGTGGACGTGAGCACCGCCGCGAAGGGCAGTCCTTCGCCGCCGAGACCGAGGATGCTGGGGTTCACGAAGATGATGTAGGACATGACGATGAAGGTCGTGAGCCCTGCGAGCATGTCGCGGCCGAGCGATGTGTTCCATTGCTTGAACTTGAAGAACCGCTCCAGGGCGTTGCCCGAGCCGGTTTCTACCGCTTCCATTGAGACCTCGTCCTCCTTGTGTCGGGGTCTTAGTGGGGGATTGACCGCGAGAGCATATCGCACGGGCAGGGTATGCACGCCATAGTTGGACGGTCCGTTCCGCCAGGCGGACGATTGACGGTCCGGCGGCGGCGTGAGTATCCTCGCCGGGCACCGTCAGGAAAGGATGGGCGACCCCCGCATGGATGAGATCCCCGGCTCCCTCGCGCTCTCCGAACTCGCCGGCATGAAGGTCTACGACGCCGCCGGTACGGAGGTCGGCGAGCTCGCGGACGTGGTGGCTAGCACGGCGATGGACCCGCCGGTGGTCACCGCCTTCTTTGTCGACCGCGACGAGGGTCAGCTCGCCGCCTCGTGGGGGCAGATCGCCGAGATCGACGTCGACGGCGAGCGCCTCGTGCTCGGCGTGCCGCACGAGGCCGTCAAGGCTGCGTCGCTGCGCCCGGACGAGCTGTCGCTCGTCGACGCGCTGCTCGACAACCAGGTGCTGGACATGCGCCGCCGCACCTTCGTCCGCGTGCAGGACGTCGTGCTCGAGCCCGCGGAGGACCACCTGGTGGTCTCGGGCGTGGACGCCAGCTCGGCGGCGCTCGCGCGGCGCTTCGGGCTCGGGTTTCTCTCGCGCCGCCTGCCGAAGAGAAGCGGCGACTTCGTGCCCTGGAGAGACGTCAACCTCATTGCCCTGCGCCTCTCGCGGCTCAACTTCGTCGAGGCGTTCGCCGAGCTTGCCGAACTGCATCCCGCCGACATCGCCGACATCGTCGGTCAGGTCGGGCCGCGCGAGCGGGCGGCGGTGCTCGCCGCACTCAACGCGAACCTGGCCGCCGACACGCTGCAGGAGATGGACGGGGAACTGCGTGCGGCGGCGCTGCAGGAGATGCCGCTCGAACGCGCCGCCAAGGTGCTCGAGCGTATCGAGGCGGACGAGGCGGCCGACATCCTCAGCGAGCTGCCCGATCCTGTGGCCCAGGATCTGCTCTCGCTCCTGCCCGACAAGCGCGAACGGGATCTGCGCCTGCTCGCCAGCCACCCCGAGCACACGGCCGGCTCGCTCATGACGACCGACTTCGTCATGCTGCCGCGCAAGGCCACCGCGGGCAAGGCGCTCGACTGGATCCGCCGCGAGCGCCCGGAGCAGCACATGATGACGTACCTCTACATCGTCGATGCGGAGGAACGGCTCGTCGGGGTCGTCAGCCTGCGCGATCTCGTGCTCGCGGCGCCGGACGACCAGATGACCGCCTTCATGGAGGACGACCTCGTCCAGGTCACGGCCGACGCGGACGAGGAGGAGGTCGGCCGGGTGATGACCAAGTACGACCTCCTGGCCATCCCGGTCGTGGATGCGGACCAGCGGCTGCTCGGCATCGTGACGCTCGACGACGCGCTCGAGGCCGTCGTGCCGGACGACTGGAAGCAGCGCCTGCCGCGACTGTATCGCTAGGCCATCGGCAGTCCGCGGGCCGCTCGCGTCAGACCGGCTGCGTGCCTGCCGGCGCCTGCACGTGCTCCCACGCCACGCTGCGGCGCGGCGCCTCCACCAGCGACGCGAGGTCGAGGCGGAACCGCGCCACCTCGCCCTTCTCCTGCACTCGCCTGAATCCGCCGCCCTCGAGCACGTCCGGATTGAAGAGGTTGAGCTCCCGCAGGTAGCCGCGGAAGGCGCCGTCAGCGCGCGAGTGGCGCAGGCCGAAGGCCTCGAGCGCCGCGGCCCGGCGATGTTTGAGCGCGGCCTCGATCTCCTGCAGCAGGAAGCGGAACCCGTGCAGGTACTCCTCGTCGTAGAAGTAGGCACAAGTGAGGACGTAGGCATCGGGGGCCGGGGGGCCCGCCGGCAGGCAGCGCCCGCGAGGGATGAGACGGGAGGAGGCGACGTGCATCCAGCCGATCACTGCGTCGCCGTCGACCAGAGCACGGCCGAAGAAGCCGGCCTCCGCCTCCGCCTCCCGTTGCCACTCGCCGCGGAGGTCCGCGCCGGCGTCCGCGCCGGGCCGGACCAGCCACCAGGTGCAGGTGGCGCAGCAGGGCGCCAGCAGGTCGGCGCTGGCGGTCGTCAGGTCGATCGCCCTCACGTCGAGGGGTCGGCGACGTCGTCGATGTGCACCTCGACGCGGGTGATGGGGTGACCGGTCGCGCGCGCGAGGTAGGTGGCGCCAGCGCGGGCCACCGCTTCACCGACGCTGACCAGGTCCGAGCCGGTCGCGGCGACGAGGTGGATCTCGAGGACCGGGCCATCTTCGCCGCTGTCCAGGCGCACCGGCCCGCGCCGCTCCAGATGGACCTTCTCGCCGAGGCTTTGCAGCGGGTTGCGGTAGAGGTCGCAGACGCCGGGCAACTCCTTGACGGCGTCCCAGACGGCGCTCGTGACGACGTCCGGCGAGATGCTTGGTCCCTGTCCCTGCTGCACGCTGCGGCCCTCCCGTCGCTGGTGCCCGGAGTATATCGCCGCGAAGCGGGGCTGATGAGCCGGGGCGCGTGTTTGCCACTGTGCGGAAGGCTCCCCTATACTCCGACGACGTGGGGGCTTCCCGCCCCCGCTCGTTGAGAGCTGCCACGTGCCCGACTCCGACCGTGACATCACGATCTACCGTGCCGACTGGGTCCTCCCGGTGGCCGCGCCCGTCGTGCCCGACGGCGGCGTCGCTGTGCGCGGCGGCCGTATCCTGGCCGTCGGTCCCGCCCCTCGCCTCGTGGCGGAGCATCCGGGCGCCGCGTTCTCGGACCTCGGCCAGGCGATCATCATGCCCGGCTTCGTCAACTGTCACAGCCACGTCGAGTACACGTCGTTCCGCGGCATCCTCGACGACGCCGAGTTCGGCGACTGGATCATCAGCCTCGTCGACGTCAAGGCGTCTCTGACGCCGGAAGAGTACCTCGTCAGCGCCCGGCTGGGCGCCATCGAGGCCGTGTCGTCCGGCATCACCACCATCGCCGACACCAGCTATGGCGCGGCGACGCTGGAGGCGGTCGGGGCCGCCGGCCTGCGCGGTCGCGTCTATCTCGAGGTCTTCGGCGTCGACGACTCACGCTTCGACGAGACCATGGCGGACGTGGTGCGGCGGCTCGACGATGCGCTGGCCGCCGCCGCCGCCGGCATCGAGATCGGTCTCGCGCCGCACGCGCCGTACACCGTGTCCAGCCGCCTCTATCAGGCGGTGGGCGATCTGGCCCGTGAGCGCGGCCTCAAGGTCATGAGCCACGTCGCCGAGAGCCGGGAGGAGCTCACCTACATCCGTTCCGGCTCGGGCAAGTTCGCTCACGACTACCGCGAGAAGATGGGCTGGGAGCGCATGCTCGTCCAGCCCTACGGGGTCACGCCCATCAAGTATCTGCAGCAATGGAACGTGTTCGATCGCGATTTCCTCGCCGTCCACTGCGTCAACGTCACCCGCGACGACATCCGCATCCTGCGCAGCGCGGACGTCGCCGTCGCGCACTGTCCCAAGAGCAACGCCAAGCTCGGCTGCGGCGTCGCGCCGCTCGCCGATCTCCTGCACGAGGGCGTCCGCGTGGGCCTCGGCACCGACAGCCCGGCGTCGAGCAACATCATGGACATGTTCGATGAGATGCGCACGATGCTCTTCCTGCACCGCGCCGTGGAACGCGACGTCAGCGTGCTCGACGCGCAGACGTGCGTGCGCATCGCCACGCTCGGCGGCGCGGAGGCGCTGGGCATGGAAGCCGACGTGGGCAGCCTGGAGGCGGGCAAGTGCGCCGACCTCATCGCCGTCGACGTCTCGCGCTCGCACTTCGCGCCGATCGCCGACCCGTACTCGGCGCTCGTCTACGGAGCCAACCAGGACGACATCACGCTCACCGTCATCGGCGGACGCGAGTTGTACCGCGACCGCGCCCACGTCGGCGCGGACGCGGACGCGATCCGCTCCACCGCCATCTCCGTCCGCGAAAGGCTGCAGGACCGTATCCGCATCGGCGCGGTCGAGGTCGGCGCCGCCGACTCAGGCTGGTGGCAGGCGCCCGTTCATCGAGAGGAGACCATCTAAGTGTTGCTCGATCGCCGCAGGGTCAAGTTCTGGCAGAAGATCGTCTTCGGGGGCATGGCGTTCCTCATGGCCGCCTTCCTGGTCGTCGGGTACTCCGGAGTGCTCAACGGCTGCACGTGGTTCAACAGCGCTCAGCAGGATGTGACCCAGCAGCTGGATCAGCAGGTCACCAAGTACAAGACCGCGACCACGACGGACCCCAAGGACGCCGCGGCCTGGATCAGCCTCGCGGAGGCGTATCTCTCGAGGTCGTCCACGCAGGAACAGGGCTCGGCGGCGCTGACGTCGGACCTCGCCAGTGCGGCCGCGGCCTACGCCAAGGCCGACAAGCTGCTCGCCAAGCAAAAGGGCGCTGCCATCAAGAAGCAGCGGCTCGATCTGCTCACCAGCCTCGCCGGCGTCTACAGCCAGCTCGGCGACTCTCAGGCGGCGGCGGGCGTCTATGGCGACATCACGGCTCTCACGCCCAAGAGCGCGGACGCGTTCTTCAATCTGGGCGCTGCGGCGAGCTCCGCCGGCGACGTCACGACGGCGATGCTCGCGTTCACCAGGTTCCTCGAGCTCGACCCCAAGTCGCCGTACGCCTCGGAGGTCAAGGACTGGATCGCCACGAACGCGCCGCAGGCAACCCCGACTCCATCTCCATCGGCGACCAAGTAAGGACACGGTACATGAGCGACATGTTCAGCGTCTCCAGCGAGCGTCAAGGCGACGATCTCGGTCTGGTCGTCCTCAGTGGTGAGGTCGATATCTTCACGGCGCCGCAGTTCAAGGAGCGTCTCCTCGAGCTGCTCGACTCCGGGGTGAAGCGTCTTGTCGTCGACCTCAGCGAGGTGACGTTCATCGACTCCACGGCGCTGGGCGTGCTTATCGGCGGCGTGCGCCGCGTGCACGCCGCCGGCGGGGCGATGACGATCGTCGTCGCCACACGTCCTGTGGAGCGGGTTCTGAGCGTCACCGGTCTCGACCGTGTGTTCTCGATGCATGCTACGCGCGACGAGGCCCTAGCGGCTCTCGCCTGAGGGGACACCCTCCAACGTCATCTCGACGGCCAGGTTTGCGGGGTGGTATTAACTCCCGCAGTCTTGGTCGTTCGTCTCACGCCTCCCTGAGGTACCAGTGAAGCTCATCGTCACAGAGAAGGACTCCGCGGCTCGCAAGATCGCCGAGATACTCGGCGGCAAGGTCGTCGTCAAGGAGCACGGCCGCGGCCGCCAGAAGGTCCGCTCGTATCACTTCACCTATGGCGACGGCGACGCCGTCGCCATAGGCCTGCGCGGCCACGTCATGCAGAGCGTGTTTCCCAACACGTACAAACGTTGGAGCCTGAAGTACCTCGGCGACATGATCGAGAAGCCCGACCTCGCCTGGGTCGTCGACGGCGGCGCCGCCGGCACGCTCGCGGCGCTGCGCACGGTGGCCAAAGGCGCGACGGAGCTCGTCATCGCCACCGACTACGACCGCGAGGGCGAGCTCATCGGCCACGAGGCGCTCGAGATCCTGCGTGGCGACGCGCTCAGGCACAACCCCGGCGACAAGCCCGAGAAGAAGAAGCGCAAGGCGGCGGCCAAGGACGGCTCCGAGGCGCGCGCCAAGGCGCCGGCTCCGGAGCCGGTCAACGGCGACCCGCACGTCAAGCCCATGGTGGCCCAGGCGGTCGCCGACCGGCACATCCGCGTGCGCTACTCCGCGCTCACGCCGGAGGAGGTCACGGCAGCCTTCGCCAAGCCCTCGACCGTCGACTTCAACCTGGCGGAGGCGGCGCATTCCCGGCAGGACATCGACCTGATCTGGGGCGCGGTGCTCACGCGCTTCATGTCGCTGGCCTCGTACCGCTACGGGTCCGACTACCTGTCCGTCGGGCGGGTCCAGTCGCCGACCCTGCGCCTCGTCGTCGACCGCGAGCTCGAGCGCCGCGCGTTCGTGCCGGTGCCCTATTGGGAGCTCAAGGCCACACTCGAGTACGACGGCGAGCCGTTCGATGTGGCGCACGCCAAGGGTCGCTTCGACACGCAGGAAGCGATGGAGACGGCGTTCGGCCGCGCCGGCGTGGAGAACGCCGAGGTCTCGGCCTACAAGGCCGAGCCGCGCCAGGACAAGCCGCCGGCGCCGTTCAACACCACGGCGCTCATGAGTGCCGCCTCGGGCGCAGGCATGACCCCGGCGCGGGCCATGCGCGCGGCCGAATCACTGTATCTCGACGGCCTCATCAGTTACCCGCGTACCGACAACACGGTCTATCCGTCGTCGCTCGACCTCCGCGGCAGCCTGCGCGAGCTGTCCGGCTGGGCGCCGGTCGCCGCCACCGCGTCCAGGCTCGCCGGTCAGGACAAGCTCACGCCGACGCGGGGCAAGAAGCGCACCACCGACCACCCACCGATCTACCCCGTGGGCGTCCCCGAGAAGGAGCTCGGCTCGGGAGACCAGGCCAAGGTCTACGAACTCGTCGTGCGGCGCTTTCTCGCCACCCTGCTGCCGGCGGCCGTCATCGAGCGGCAGCGCGTCGACATCAGTCTGGGCCCGGAGCCGTTCCTCGCCTACGGAGCCCGGGTTGCGTCGCTGGGCTACCTCGAGGTCTACGAGAAGTACGCCGCCAAGCGCGACCGCCCGCTGCCCCCGCTGCACGCGGGCGACACCCTCAAGGTGCTTGACCTGCGCTCGGAGGCCAAGGAGACGCAGCCGCCCGGCCGTTACGGCCAGGGCAAGCTCATCGAGAAGATGGAGGATCTCGGCCTCGGGACCAAGGCGACGCGCGCCGACATCATCCAGCACCTCTACGACCGCAACTACGTGCGCGACAATCCGGTCGAGCCCACCGAGCTCGGCGTGGCGCTCATCGCGGCGTTCGACGCCGCCATGGAGCAGGCGCCGGTCGACATCTCGTCCAGCCAGATGACCGCCGCCCTCGAGCGGCAGATGGACCGCATCAGTGAAGGTGAGCTGCGCCGCGACGAAGTGGTCCACGAGAGCCAGGAGATGCTCGAGCAGGCCTGGAAGCTGCTCGACGCCCACATCGCCGACATCCGTGACCGCATCAAGAGCGGCGTGCGCGAGGACCTCACGCTGGGTACCTGCAAGAACTGCGGCGGCGTACTCCGCGTGCTGCGCGGCAAGACCGGCAAACGCTTCGCGGCCTGCGTCGGCAAGGAGGGCGTGGAGCCACGGCAGCCCGCCGCCGAGGGCGAGCGGCCGCGGCGCGGCTGCGGCCAGACGTTCCCGCTGCCGCAGCGCGGTACGATCGTGCCCACCGGCAAGGTCTGCGATGAATGCGGCTGGCCGGAGATCAAGGTGGTCGGAGGCGGTGGGCGCGGGCGCCCGTGGGTGCTGTGCATCGACATCGATTGCCCGAGCAAAGAGAAGTACCGGGCGCGGAAGAAAGCCGGTTGAGCGGCGGCGCCGCGAGTCGGCGGGGGAGAGGCATGCGCGAGCGCGGCGGCGTCCTCATCAGCCTCGAGGGTTGCGACGGGTGCGGCAAGAGTACCCAGGCGGCCCTCCTGTGCGCGCGCCTGGCCGCCTGCGGACTGCCGGTCGGGCCGGCGTCCGCGCCGGGCTCGGTCGTCCGCGAGCCCGGGGCCACGCCGGCCGGCGAGGCCATCCGCAGCGTCCTCCTGCACGGCCCGTCGACGCTGGCGCCCTGGACCGAGGCGCTGCTCTACGCGGCCGCCCGGGCCGAGCTCGTCGAGACGGTGTTGCTGCCCGAGCTTGCCGCCGGCCGCGTGCTCGTCCTCGACCGCTTCGTCGATTCGTCGCTTGCCTACCAGGGCTTCGCCCGCAAGCTCGGCATTGACGAGGTCCTCGCCGTCAACGCGCCGGCGCTGCGCGGCGTGCTGCCCGACGTGACGCTGGTCCTCGACGTCGACCCCGTCGTGGGTCTGGCGCGAGCCGGCGCCGGCGACGGCAGGGCCGACCGCATCGAGGCGGAGGGTCTCGAGTTCCAGCAGCGCGTGGCGGCCGGCTTCGCCGCTCTCGCGCGCCGCTTCCCCGAGCGCGTCCGCCTCATCGACGGCTTGCGCCAGGTCGAGCTCGTCGCGGCCGACGTGGAGGCTGCCGCGCTCGAGGCCGTCGCCGGCGCCGGCCTGCGGCTCGGCGGCTGAGGGAGGAGGGCGGTGTTCGCCGGCATCCCGGGCCAGGCGCAGGCCAAAGCCTTCTTCGAACGCGTCGTCCGCGACGGCTCGCTGAGTCACGCGTACCTGCTCGCCGGACCCGAGGGCCTCGCCAAGACCGCGTTCGCACGTGACCTGGGCGCTGCCCTCGTCTCCTCCTGCGGCGACTGCGGCGCCTGCCCGGAGTGCGAGCGCGCCCGCAAGGGCCTGCACCCCGATCTGCACGTGCTCGAGCGCGAGGGCGACCTGATCCGCTTCGAGCAGATCAAGCCGGTGATCGAGGAGCTCAGCCTCAAGCCGTTCGCCGCTGCTCACCGGATCTGGGTCATCCCGGAGGTCGAGTATCTGCATCCCGCGGCGGCCAACAAGTTGCTGAAGAGCATCGAGGAGCCGCCGTCGTATGTCGTCTTCCTGCTGACCACCGACCGCCTCGAGCGCGTGCTGCCCACGATCGTGTCGCGCTGCCAGGTGGTGGAGTTCCGGCCGGTGAGTGACGCCGAGGTGAGCGTTTATCTGTCGGAGCGCTACGGTCTCGACTCCGCGACCGGCGACGCGCTCGCGCATCTGTCGCAGGGGTCGGTGGAGCGCGCCGCCCGCCTCGTCGACGACGCGGCCGGCCCCCGCCTGCGGGAGCAGTATCTCAAGTACGTGGCCCAGATCTTCTCCGGGGCCCGGTCGTCCCAAGGCCCCGAACCGGCGGCCGCGTTCATCGACCTGCTCGCCACGCAGCAGGCGCGGATCGCGGAGGAGGTGCAGGAGGAGCTCGCCCACCGGTCGGCGGAGCTGGTACAGCAGTTCCAGGACAAGAAAGACCTCAAGTGGTACACCGACAAGGCCGAAGGGCGCGCGAAGCGCGAAGAAGCGCGCCGCCGCCGGCTCGCCGCACAGGACGCGCTGGATCTCCTCGTCTCGTGGGTGCGCGACCTCTGGGTGGTCGCTTCCGGGGCATCCGATGTACTCTGGAACAGCGACCATCGCGACGCGCTCGTCGAGGCGGTCGTGGCGACGCCGGAGTACTACGCCCGTCTCCTGGGCGTCGCCGCCAAGACCCGCAAAGACCTGTATCTCAATATCGACCAGAAGCTCGCGTTGCAGGCGATGTTCGCGCGCTTCGAGGAGGTCTCCACCAGTGCCTAGGATCTGCAGCGTCGTGTTCCGCGGCGGCGGCAGGGTCTACCAGTTCAGCGCCGGCGGACTCGAGCTCGCCCCCGGTGACGGCGTCGTCGTCGACACCACGCGCGGCGCCGACTTCGGACGGGTCGTCAAGGGCCCCGACGAGCTCAGCGCCGATGACGCTCCGCGCGGCCTCCGCAGGGTGCTGCGCAAAGCTTCGGCTGCGGACCTCGAGTCCATCGCCTCGCATCGCGAGACGGAGTTCGACGCCAAGACCCAGTGCCGGCGGCTCGCCGCCGACCTCAAGCTCGACGTCAAGGTCGTCGAGGCGCGCCAGTCGTTCGACGCCCCCAAGCTCACCATCACGTTCTTCGCGGAGGAGCGCACCGATGTCCGCGGACTGCAGAACAAGCTCGGCGATCGGCTCGGCCGTCGGGTGGAACTGAAGCAGGTGAGCGCCCGGGACGAGTCGCGCATCGTCGGCGGCTACGGTCCCTGCGGCCGCAGCCTCTGCTGCGCGACCTTCGCCGGCGACCAGGAGCCCGTCTCCATCCGCATGGCCAAGGACCAGAACCTGCCGCTCAACCCCACCAAGATCAGCGGTTGCTGCGGCCGCCTGATGTGCTGTCTCAAGTACGAGCACCAGGTGTACGTCTCGTTCCGCAAGCGGGCGCCGAAGCGCGGCGCGATAGTCAAGACCCCCGAGGGGGAAGGAAAAGTCACGGATCTGCTGGCGCCGGTCGACAGCGTCACGGTCGACCTCGGAGAGGGCCGGTCGGCGACCTTCAGGCTCGATGAGCTCGGGTCGGCGGCGGCATCAGGAAGGAACGACAATGGCTGAGACTCACGTCCTGCTCAACGTGCCGACGGTGTCGTGCAATCACTGCAAGACGGCCATCGAGAACGCTGTCGGCGCCTTGGACGGCGTCGAAGAGGTCGCGGTGGACGTCGCGGAGAAGACCGTCAGCGTCGAGTTCGACACCGACGCGATCAGCCTCGAGTCGATCGAGGAGACGGTCGTCGAGGAGGGCTACGAGGTCGCCGGACGCCACGTGTTCGGCGTCTGACGGCGTCGTTTGGCAAGAGCGTGGCGGGCTGGTACCATATCGCCTCGCGTGAGCGTGGGCCGTTAGCTTAGTTGGTAGAGCAGGGGACTCTTAATCCCAAGGTCGAAGGTTCGAATCCTTCACGGCCCACCAGGTCTCACTCCTTCTCCAGGACTCCTGCACTGGTTGCCGAGCGCCCGAAGAGGGCAACAGTGGCGCAGGACCCCATCGGCCTGACGGGAACAACACAGCAATGATGATGACGCCCGCGCCGACGTGGCACGGGCTGGTTCGAGACAACGACGTCACGTGGCGCTCTCAGTTGCCCGCCGGTTCGCGGCTCTGCTATCGTTCATTGGATACGGGCGCCCGCCCGTGACGTCCACCTGACGGGAGGTCGAAGAGGGTGAACGCTCGCCTCAGGCCCACGGTCGGTCGGCTCCTCAACGACGCCAGGTTCTCGTTCGCCCCCTCAGGGGCCGAGGATGTCGTGCGCCAGGGCATCATCATGATGGCGTGCTACGCCGCCTACGACCTCTCGCGCGCGCTCGCGCAAGGCCGCGAAGCCGTGGCGCTGGCGAACGGCGTCTTCTTCATGAACCTCGAGAAGGCCCTGGGCATCTGGTGGGAGCCGTGGATCCAGGGCCGCGTCAGCGCGCTCGAACCTCTGATGACCATGCTGGTCCTCATCTACCAGTACGCCCACCTGCCCATCATCATCGGTGCCATGGTGTGGGTGTTCACGCAGCGGCGCGGCCGATGGAGGTTCTACCGCAACTGGTTCCTCGCCATGAACTTCATCGCCGTCCTCGTGTTCGCGCTGCTGCCGACGGCGCCGCCGCGGATGATCTTCACTTCCGGCGTCGCCGACATCAACTTCCTGCACGGTATCCGCCAGCACATCCTCGAGAACGGCCTGCTCGCCAACCCGTTCGCTGCCATGCCCAGCCTGCATTTCGGCTACGCGCTCTTCCTCGGCATCATGCTCTACACGCTCGCGCACGGCCGCTGGACGCGCTTCCTGGGCTTCATCTACACGTTCGTCGTGCTGCTCGCGATCGTCGCCACCGGCAACCACTTCATCATCGACGCCGTCGCCGGGGCGCTCGTCGTCCTCGCCGCCTGGGTGTTCGCCATGAACGTGCAGCCGAGCACCGCGCCGCAATCGGCCGTGACGGTGCGCGAGCGCGACGGCTGACGTGGCGAACCTGAAGTCCCGCTATACCGACGGTGCCCGGCGCGGGTTCTTCCGCGCCGGCGTCGTTCTTGCGCGGCGCGGGTTCACCGCCGACCTCATGACCATCATCGGCCTGCTGGTACAGGTGGCCGGAGTGCCGCTCATCATCACCGGCCATTTCGTGTGGGCGCTCGTGATCGGCATCATCGCCTCGCTCTGCGACGCTCTGGACGGCGCCGTGGCGCGCGCGGGTGTCGGACCGACGAAGGCGGGCGCCTTCCTCGACTCCACGTTGGACCGCGTCTCGGAACTCATGGTCGCGGCGGCCCTCGTGATCTACTTCGTGCGCGCGGGCCCAGAGTGGGGCCCCATCGTCGCCGTCTTGGTCTTCATGGGGTCCGCGCAGATGGTCTCGTACACCCGCGCCCGCGCCGAGGCGTTGGGTGTGGACTGCAAGGTCGGCTTCATGTCCCGGCCGGAGCGCCTGGTCGGCCTCGGCCTCGGCCTCCTGTTCTCCTGGTGGGAGCCGGGTGGGACGAGCTTCCTCGTGTGGATGCTCTACCTGCTCGCGGTCGCCACCGCGATCACGGTGGTGCACCGCATGCTGCACGTGCTGCGCAAGCTGCGCCTCGCCGAGCAACCGTCGGCGACGCACGCAGAACCTCCCGGGACGGGTGATGACCTCGGCGACGACCTGTGGCCCGAGCCCTCGGGGCGCGGCGGCCGCCGGTACTGAGCCGCCGTCGCGGGCGGGGGCCGGGGCTGCCACCCGCCGCGTGATATACTCTCGCGCGTTATCTCGAGCCGGTCGGGCCCCAGTCGTGTGCCCGGACCCCGCTCCGATCGAGGCGGCCGCCCCGGGCGGCCGCAGCCAGTGGAGGTAGACCGATCTTGGGCAATCCAGTTCGCGTTGCGATCATCGGCGTCGGCAACTGCGCCTCGTCGTTCGTGCAGGGCGTCGAGTTCTACAAGAACGCCAAGAAGACCGATTTCGTCCCCGGTCTCATGCATCCCGTGGTGGGCGGCTATCACGTCCGCGACATCGAGTTCGTGGCCGCCATCGACGTCGACAAGAACAAAGTCGGCAAGGACCTCAGCGAGGCGATCTTCACCAAGCCGAACAACACGGTGAAGTTCTCCGAGGTGCCGAAGAAGGACGTCAAGGTCGTGCGCGGCATGACTCACGACGGTCTCGGCAAGTACCTCTCCCAGATCATCGAGAAGGCGCCGGGCGCCACGGCCGATATCGTCGGCATCCTCAAGGAGACCCAGGCCGACGTGGTCGTCAACTATCTGCCCGTCGGCAGCGAAGAAGCCACCAAGTGGTACACCGAGCAGATCCTCACCGCCGGCTGCGGCATGGTGAACTGCATCCCCGTCTTCATCGCCCGCGAGCCCTACTGGCAGAAGCGCTTCGTCGAGGCCGGTGTGCCGATCATCGGCGACGACATCAAGAGCCAGGTCGGCGCCACCATCGTGCACCGCGTGCTCACGCGCCTCATGCGCGAGCGCGGCGTCAAGCTCGAGCGCACCAGCCAGCTCAACGTGGGCGGCAACACCGACTTCCTCAACATGCTCGAGCGCGAGCGTCTCGAGTCGAAGAAGATCAGCAAGACCAACGCCGTCACCAGCCAACTCGATTACGACATGGGCGCGGACAACGTGCACATCGGGCCCAGCGACTACGTCAAGTGGCTCGACGACCGCAAGTGGGCGTACATCCGCATGGAGGGCCGCACCTTCGGCGACGTGCCGCTCAACATCGAACTCAAGCTCGAAGTGGTCGACTCTCCGAACAGCGCCGGCATCGTCATCGACGCGGTGCGCTGCGCCAAGATCGGCCTCGACCGCGGTCTGGCGGGGTCGCTCGAGGGCCCGAGCAGCTACTTCATGAAGTCGCCGCCGGTGCAGCATCCGGACGACCAGTGCCGGCGCATGACCGAGGAGTTCATCAGCGGCGACGGCCCGGGTGCCGGCGCCGTCTGCCAAGGCTGACGGCGAGTCGCAGCGGTCCCGAGGGGGCGGTGAGGGCGGTGGCCCTCGCCGCCCCCTCGTGTGTACGGTCGCTCACCCGCGCGTGCGGCACGGCCGGCGTGCGGTAGCATGGTGCGCATGGCACTGAAGCTCGGCATCCTCACGCCGTTCCTCTGGTCCACCCAGTCGGCCGTCAACGACCAGGTGCGTGCGCTCGCGGAGCGGCTCACTGGAGCCGGGCACCGCGTCACCGTGATCGCGCCGAGCGCCGACCGCCCCGCTGTGGACGAGGCGCAGCGCCGGGTGCAGGCGGTCCTCACCGGCGAGCGGGACACCGTCTTCCTGCCGGACGAGCCGTACCCGCGCTTCTTCTTTGCCGGCGCCACATACGCGGTCAAGGAGAGCGGCTCCTTGAAACTCATCGCCGCGCCCGCCGACCTCATCGCCAACATCGACGTGCTGCTCGAGGCGGAGGACTTCGACCTCTTGCATCTCAACGAGCCTTTCGTGCCCGGCCTGGGTTGGTCCGCGCTGCGCTACGCCGGTTGCCCACTGGTCGCGACCTTCCACGCCAATCCCGAGAAGATGCGACCGTTCTGGTCCACGCGGCCGCAGCTCCGCCGCCTGTTCGATTCGCTGGACGCGGCGATCGCTTCGTCCGTGGCGGTGCGCGATGCCGCGGCGATGTCGTTCCCCGGCGCGTACCGGGTCATTCCGCCGGGCGTCGATCATGAGGTCTTTCGCCCGGCCGAAGCGCGCCCGCCAGGACCGCTCCGCGTCGTCTTCAGCGCCGGCGCCCAGCGACGCAAGGGACTGGGGGTACTCCTGCGCGCCCTCCGGCTGCTCGGGGCCGAGCACGCCGGCGTCGTCGTCGATGTCTGCGGCGCCGACCTCCAGGAGCGCCGCTACGCCCGCCTGGTGCCGCCGGCGTGGCAGGATCGCGTCCGCTTCCACGGGCGGCTGTCGCAGCTCGAGGTCGCGGCGCTATTGCGCGCCGCCGACGTCTACTGCGCGCCGTCGCTAGGGCCCGAGACGGCGGGCGTCGCGCTCCTCGAAGCCATGGCCTCGGGCACGGCCGTCCTCGCCTCGCAGATCCCCGGGTACGACGAGGTCGTGCAGAACGAGGGCACCGGACTCCTCATTCCGCCGCGCGACGTGCCGGCGCTCGCGGCGGCGCTCTCCCGCCTCCTCGGTGACGCCGAACTGCGGCGCCGGCTGGCGGAGCACGCGCTCCGTGCCTCGCGCCGCTACGATTGGGAGCGGGTCACCGCCGAGATCGTGGACGTGTACGAGGAGGTGGCGCGCCGGCGGCGGCACCCGCTGCCGCGCCGCCGCCGCCAGCAGCGCGAGCTCTTCGCCGACTTCCACATCCACACGCATCACAGCAAGGACTGCGTGATGCCTGTGCCGGCCATCCTCGAGCGCGCTCGTGAGGTCGGTCTCGACGTGGTCGCGATCACCGACCACGACAGCGCGGCCGGCGGGCTGGAGGCGCGAGACCTCGCCGAGCGCTACGGTGTGCGCGTCATCGTCGGGGAGGAGGTCAAGAGCAGCGAGGGCGAGATCATCGGTCTCTTCATCGAGCGCACCATCCCCGGCGGGATGTCCTTCGCGGAGACGATAGCCGCGATCAGGGAGCAGGGTGGGATCACCTACGTGCCGCACCCCTTCGACCGGCTGCACACCATCCCGAGTCCCGCCGTCTTGCGGGAGAACGTCGCCGACATCGACGTGGTGGAAGTCTTCAACTCCCGGCTCGCGTTCCCCGGGTTCAACGAGCAGGCCGAGCGCTTCGCTCAGCGGTACCGGGTGCCCGCCGCTGCCGGCAGCGATGCGCACGTCTTGCCCGGGATCGGCACGACTTTGTGCGGCATGGACGACTTCACCGGTCCGGACGACTTCATCGCCGCTCTCGCCGAGAGCCGCATCGTCCGCCGGCCGCGCAGCCTCATCTACCTGCAGTCGCTCAAACTGCTGCAGACGACCATGGGGGGTGGCGCCAAGGACGACGGGCAGGTGGATTCTCCTGCATAGCGCGCGGATAATCAGGGCGTATCGGCAATTGTCCGGGAGGCGCGAGGAGTTCCGCGCGGTGACGCGAACACTCTAGCCAGCACCCCCTGAGAGAGGTACCGCGTGGCACAACCCAACGAGATCTACGACAAGTACCTGACCCGGGCCATCAGCGAGATCAATGAGCTGACCGGAGAGATCCTCAGGTGTTCGCGCTGCAGCCACGCACGCACGATGCCCGTCATCGGCTCCGGCCATCCGATGGCCGACATCTTCCTGCTCAAGTACCAGGCGCGGCCTTCCGAGCTGCACGAGGGCGTCGCGTTCTTCGGCCGCGCCGGCACGGCGCTCATGAAGAGCTGCCAGCGGCTCAAGATCGACCCGCTGCAGCTGTACGGTACCAACGTCATCAAGTGCGGCGAGGTCCGCGAGGCGCACCCCGAAGCCAAGTGCCTCGACCACCTGCGCCGCGAACTCGCGACCGTGAATCCCAAGCTCATCGTCGCCATGGGCGAAGAGACTGTCGCCGCGCTCAACACCGCGACGGTGCCCCTGGCGCGCGAGCTCGCCTATGCGCCCGGCGAGATCGTGGACTTCACGCCGGGCACCGAGGTGCTCGTCACGCCCGACATCGACATCTCCCTCGACGAGCAGCGGCTCAAGGCCGGCTTCTGGCGCGCCTTCCGCCAGCTTGGCGAGTGGTACGACAACATCCCACCCTACTGAGGCGCGTGAGCCGGACGGCGACCTCGGGCGTGCCTGTTGGCGCGGCCCTCGCTCCGGCCGGTCGCTGTGGGACCGTCACGTGAGACGCTTCCTCCTGCCGGCCGGAGCCGTTGCAGTCCTGCTGGGGTGGGGCTGGGGCAGCCGTCTGCTTCCAGCCTTCCCGGTGCGCGCCGACATCATGGTGTCGGCGGCGATCGTGCTCACGGCGGTGGCCGCGCTCGTCTGGGCGATGCTGCCGTTGAGTGTGCTGGGGCGGCGACTCCCGCTGGTCGCCCTCGCCGCCCTCCCGTGCGCCGCGCTCCTCGTCTGGGTCGGGCTGGTGCCCGCGGCGAACGTCGCCAAGGTCGTCTTCGCCGCCGCCCTGGGCATCTGGATCGCGGACGAACTGGAGCGGCTCAGCTGGATCGTCGTCGTGGCCGCGGTCTCGGCGGCCGTGGACATCGTCAGCGTCGCTGCCGGGCCCACCAAGGCGATCCTCGAGAAGGGACCCGTGGTCGTCGGCTACTTCACGATCGTCGTGACGTGGGCCGGCTACAGCTACGCCGAGGCCTACACGGGGCTCGGCGTCAGCGACATCCTCTTCTTCTCGCTGTATCTCGGCGCGGCGCGGCGCTTCGGGCTGCGGACCGGCTGGAGTGCGGTGGCGATGGTGGGGTCGTTCCTCGGCACCATCGCTCTGGCGATGTGGTGGACGGCGCTGCCGGCGCTTCCGCTGCTGTCGGTCGCGTTCCTGGCGGTGAACGCCGATCTGCTGCTGCGCGGGGTCCGCAGCGCGCAAGGCGCACCGCGCTCGTGACTCAGTCCGCGCGCGCGAAGAGCGCGACCGTCTCGATGTGGTGCGTGTGCGGGAACATGTCCACGGGTGCCACGACCTCGAGCCGGTAGCCCAGCTCGGCGAGCTCCGCGGCATTGCCGGCGAGCGTGGTCGGATTGCACGAGACGTAGACGAAGCGCTCGGCGCCGAGCGCCGCCGCACGCTGCAGGGCCTTGCGTGCCAAGCCGGCGCGAGGTGGGTCGGCCACGACCACGGAGGGTCGGTCAGCAGCCTCCGCGCGCTCCGCGTCGAGCACGGGGTGCGGCGGAAAGCGGAGCAGCGGCCGCACATCGGCCGCGTAGAAGGAGGCGTTCTGCACGCCGTTCAACTCCGCGTTGACGTGCGCCGCCTCGATCGCCTCTTTCTGGATCTCGATCGCGTGGACCGCGCGCGAGCCGCGCGCGAGCGCGAGGCTCAGTGAGCCGATGCCGCAGTAGAGGTCCACGGATGGCCGCGCCGGCTCGGTCGCCGCGAACCTCAGGGCCGTGTCGTACAGGACCTCGCACATGGCGCTGTTGGTCTGCAGGAAGGCGGTGGCTGGCACGCGCAGGTCGATGCCGGCGAGACGCTCGCGCAGGAAGGGCGGGCCGGACAGCATGTGAGGGCCGTCTCCGATGGCGGCGTCCGCGCGCGACTCGTTCACCGTGAGGGCGAGCGAGTTGCAGCCGCTCTCGGCGGTGACGCGCGCCGCGAGCTCTGCCTCATCGGGGAAGCGGGCGGCGACGAACAGGTTGAGGAGAAGGTCGCCACTTGCGCGTCCCTCGCGTACGACGAGGTGCCGCAGCAGGCCGCCGTCGCCGTCGCGCGAGTATGGCTCAAGACCGAGCTCGCGACAGGCCTCGGCGACGGCCAGCCGGGCGCGGTTCATGCGTTCGGAAGCCAGCTCGCAGTCGACGATGTCGACGATCTCCTTCCAGGAGCCGCGCTTGTGCAGGCCGAGTACCAGCTCGCCGGCCTCGTCGGCGCCGAAGGAGAACTCCATCTTGTTGCGGTAGCGCCACGGGTGCTCCATGGCGCGGATCGGCTCCAGCCGGTACTCCGTGAGGTGGGCCAGACGCTGCAGGGAGTCGACCACCTGCTGCTGCTTGAACTCGAGTTGCGCCTCGTAGGCGAGCGTCTGCCACTCGCAGCCGCCGCATTCCTGCGAGTGGCGGCAGCGGGGGGAGACCCGGCGCGGCGAGGGGGAGAGGATCTCGAGCGTCCGCGCCTCCGCGTGCGAGTGCTTGCGTTTGGTCACCCGTGCGCGCACACGGTCGCCGGGCACGGCGCCGCGCACGAAGACGACGAACTCGTCCAGCCGCGCCACGCCCTGCCCGCCGTAGGCGAGCGTCGTGACCTCGAGGTCGACGGTATCTCCGGGGCGCGGGGGCATGGTCAGCCAGTGTACCCCTTCATCTGGGGGCTCGCGAGCCGAGCGCGCGAGCGGCCCGCCGGGCGTCGCCACCGCGGACGACACCCGCGCTCAGCGCCGAGGCGATCGTCCACCCGGTCGACGATCGCGGGGGGTGTCGGGCCCCGTGCCCGCTGGTAGAGTCGGCCGTGGACCGCCCGGCCCGCCGCGGGCCCTCGAACAAGGAGTCATGCTGTGAGCGACCTCGATCTGGAGCGATACCGTCGGCGCGCCGAGGAGTTCGTCGGCGCGCTCGATCTCGAGTACTACGAGCACTTCTCCGGGCGCAAGCCCAGATGCGATACCGCGGCAGTCTACGACCGCTACCCCGAGCTGTTCACCAAGGAGGCCATCGACGGCCTCGAGGGGCTGTACGCGAGCGCGGTCGACGACGAGAAGCTGCGCCTCGCCTACCTGCTCGCCTTCACCGTGGATGGCTTCATGGGCGAGCAGACCAAGCATCTCGGCGACGAGATCGCCAATACCGAGGGCGAGACCACGATCACCGTCGACGGCGACACCTTCGGGCTGCGCCAGGCCGGGGTCGTCCAGGGCAACGAGTCGGACAGGGGGCGCCGGGCGCGCATCCAGGCGGCGCGCCTCGCCGCCACGGCGGAGCACCTCAACCCTCTTCTCGACACGCTGTGGCGGCGCTGTCACGACCTCGCGCTCGAGCTCGGCTACCCGGACTACAAGGAACTCTACGGCACGGTGCGCGGCCTCGATTACGACCACCTCCGCGCCGAGCTCGAGGGGTTCCTGGCCGACACCGACGGCATCTACGAGCGGGTCATGGACCGCCTCGTCCGCGAGCGCCTCGGCGTGACGCTCGCAGAACTCGACTACGCCGATCTTCCCGCGCTGTGGCGCGCCGAGGGCTTCGACGGCGTCTTCAAGGGCGACGCGCTCATCCCGTCCCTGCGCCGCACCTTGGCGGGCATGGGCATCGACCTCGACGCCCAGCCCAACGTGCACCTCGACACCGAGGTCCGGCAGCTCAAGTCACCACGCGCCTTCTGCGCTCCCGTGCGCGTCCCCGACGAGATCTATCTCGTGGTGCTGCCCCACGGCGGGCAGGACGACTACGGCATGCTTCTCCACGAGGCCGGGCACACCGAGCACTTCGCGCACGTGCGCCGGGATCTTGCCTTCGAGTACCGGCACCTCGGGGACAATGCCGTTACCGAGGGCTTCGCCTTCACCTTCGACCATCTGCTGCTCAACCGCCGCTGGCTGGCCGAGATCCTCGACTACGAGGACAGCGACGACTACGTGCGCTTCGCCGCCGTCAACGACCTGTACTTCATGCGGCGCTACGCAGCCAAACTGGCCTACGAGACCACGCTGCACGCGCAGACGGGCTCGCTCGAGGGCATGCCGGCCGAGTACAGCCGCAGGCTCAGCTCAGCCACCAAGGTCGACGTCCCTGAGGAGAACTACCTCGCCGACGTCGACGACGGCTTCTATTGCGCCAGCTACCTGCGCGCCTGGATGCTTGAGGGCGCCCTGCGCCTCATGCTGCAGGAGAACTTCGGCATGGACTGGTACGCATCGCGGGAGGCGGGCGACTGGTTGCGCGGACTCTGGGCCGAGGGCCAGCACCTCACCGCCGAGCGGCTGCTCCTGCGGCACGGAGGCGGCCGGCTCAACACCGACCCGTTGCGGCACCTGTTCGAGCAGATGCTGGGCCGCTGACTGGCCGATGCTCGACAGCGCGCCCGAGCGACGCGCGGCCCGCGGGGCTCCGCACGTGGCGGACCGGAACCACTAGGCCGGCAGGAACGTCACCAGCACGCGCCGCCGCCGGGGCCCGTCGAACTCCGCGAAGTAGATGCCTTGCCAGGTGCCGAGCTGCAGCGCGCCGGCCACCACCGGCACCGTGACGCTGCTGCCCATCAGACTTGCCTTGGTGTGCGCGTCGGAGTTTCCCTCGGCGTGCGTGAACGGGAGGTCGCTCGGCACGAGGCGCTCCAGCGCCATCTCGAGATCGGCGCGCACCGACGGGTCGGCGTCCTCGTTGATTGTCACGCCGGCCGTCGTGTGCGGGACGTACACGACCACGGCGCCGTCGCCGGACGCGGGTATCAGGCCGGCGACGTCTCTGCTGATGTCGACGAAGCTCACCCGCTGGCGGGTCTGTACCTCGAGCGTCCACATGGGGTCCTCCTAGAAGAATCCGAAGCGCCGCCGGGTGGCCGGCGCGCGGCGGCGTTGGGGCACGGTCTGCCCCCGCCGGAGGGCCTGCACCACGTCGCCGGTCGAGGAGACGGAGTCGGGCAGCTCCGTGTAGCACGTCATGAGCTCAGTCGCCTCATGGGCATCGCTGCCGCCGGTCCGCGGCAGACCAAGATCGGCCGCGATCTGCTCGGCGATCCGCACGTAGCGATCGTTGAGCCAGGAACCGTTGAAGACCTCCACGGCGTCGATCATCCCTGCGACCATGTTCTCGATGCCGGGGTAGTAGGCGGAGCCGCTGCGCCCGCCGCCGGCGCCCGGGTGCACCCAGACCACAGCGGCGTGCTCAGGGACACTCCCGGCCCGCGGCGCGTCCTGGACGCTGCGCAGCGTCTCGAGATAGGCGAGGTCGGACGAGAAGATGACGAAGTCTCCGAACAGCGTGCTGATCTCGATGCCGTCGATGAGCAGGACACCCTCGGCCGCCAGCGCCGGTGCCAGACGCAGGTTGTCGGAGATGTCGCCGTGGTTGGTGAGGGCCACCGCCTCGACGGCGTTGTCGACGCACCAGGCGATGTAGTCTCGGTAGGAGATGCGGGAGCAATCCGAGGCCGGGTAGGTGTGCGTGTGCAGGTCGACGTTCATCAGCGCCGATTATAGACTTCGTGGCAGTATGCAGGGCACGCTTGATACGTTCGGCGTCGTCGAGATCCTGCAGATACTCGGCAGGATGCGCCGCTCCGGCACCTTGCACATCGAGTGTCCGCAGCGGCTCATCGACGTCCACTTCGTCCACGGCCGCATCGCGGAGACGCGCGACTCCACCCGCGTGGCCGCCGACACCGTCATCGGCAGCCAGCTGCTCAAGCGGTCGCTGGTCAACGAGCAGCAGCTGTCGCTCGCGCTGGCCGAGCAGGAGGCGCGGCCCCGGCCAGTGGGGAGCATCCTCGTCGACCACGGCGCCGTGGCCGAGCACGCGCTGCGCGAAGTGCTGTCGCGCCAGATCGCCAACACGCTCGTCGCCGCCAAGCTCGAGCCGGCGGGGACGTTCGTCTTCGTCGTCGACGCCGAGCCGCGCCCGGTCGAGTTCATCACCGTCGACACCCACGCCGTGCTGCTCGACATCAGCGCGCTCGGGGGAGAGTACTGTCTCGCCGTGGAGATGCTCGGGCAGTCGTCGACGGTGCTGGTGCGCAACGGCGATTACACTACGCTGCCGCGCAACCCCCTACTCATGGGCCGCGACGAGTTCGCCGTGCTGCTGCAGGTGGACGGGGCCAGGACCGTGGCGGAGATCACGCAGGGGAGCCATCTCGAGGAGATCACCGTGGTGAGCATCCTCGGCAAGCTCGCCGACGCCGGAGTACTGCTCGTCAAGGCGGAGAGGCAGTCACGCGCCGAGGACGTCGAGGAGTTGCAGGCGCACCGTGACAGCGTCTGGGCCGAGGTCAGCCAGTTGCTCGACGACATGGTCGACGAGCCGGCCGTCGGCGGGGTCACCGAGGACGGGGAGGCCGGCGGGCCGGAGCTGTGACGGGCCGTTCGGGTTGAGCACAGACGAAGGGGCGGGTGGCTGTGTGGCCGCCCGCCCCTTGTGTGCTCACCGGCCGGCGCCGCTCCCGGCGGCCGGCCCATCCGCGACTTGGCGTCAGGCGCTGACGTCGCGGACGAGGTCCTCGAACGCGTCGACGAAGAGGTCGACGTCGGCGTCGGTGTGGGTGATCGAGAGCGTCCACTCTTCTTCTCGGCCCGGGGCGATGATGAGCCCACGGTTGATGTTGTAGAGCCACGCCAGGGCGACGAGCTCGCTGTCCTGATACTTGATGAAGGATTCGTAGTCGGTGATCTTGTCGAGCGCGAAGTTGACGCAGCCCTTGGACGAGATGCCGACGGTGTAGCCGGGGAAGTCGTACTTCGCGCAGACGGCGTCGCACTTGGCGATGATCCGCTCGTTCAGTGCGTTGAGGTGCGTGTAGGCCTCGTCGGTCATCACCTGCTCGAAGCTGGCGCGGGCCGCCGCCATGCTCAGCGGGTTGCCGCTGTAGGTGCCGACCTGGAAGACGGTGCCGTCGTTGACCTTCTCCATGATCTCCTCGCTGCCGCCGATGGCGCCGCACGGGGTGCCGCCGGCGATCGCCTTGCCGAGGGTCACCATGTCGGGGACGACGCCCCAGCGTTCGACGGCGCCGCCGCGGGCGGTGCAGATGCCGACTTTGACGTCGTCGAAGATGAGCACGATGCCGTGCTTCTTGGTGAGCGCGCGCACGCCCTCAAGAAAGCCCGGCTCGGGGAGCACGACGCCGAGGTTCATCATGGCTGCTTCCATGATGACGGCCGCCGGCGGGTTGCCCTCCTCGACCATGCGCTCGATGCGGCTGGTCATGTTCTCGAGGTCGTTGAACGGCACCGGGACGGTCAGGTCGATCGAACTCTGTGGGATGCCGCCACCGTACGGGAGCGACGCATAGTCGTCCCGCGGCCCGATCCTGCCGTAGTCGAGCGCGCCGATGCTGACCATGACGTAGTCGTGATGGCCATGGTACGAGCCGAACATCTTGACGATGGGTTCACGGCCGGTGAAGGCGCGGGCCACACGGATGGCGTCCATGGTGGCCTCGGAGCCCGAGTTCACAAAGCGCCACTGGGGGAGCTTGAACGCCCCGGAGAGGTGCTCGGCCATGATGATGGCGTCCTCGGTCGGCAGGCCGAACTGGGTGCCGAGCGGCGCCCGCTTCTGGATCGCCTCGACGATGAGCGGATGGGCGTGACCTTGCACCATGCAGCCGTAGCCGTTGTGGAAGTCGACGATCTCGCGGTCTTCGACGCTCCAGATGTGCGGGCCCTTGCCGTGGGTGAAGTAGACGGGATAGGGATCACGCGCGTGATACGTGGAGGCGACTCCCATGGGCATGTGCTTGAGGGCGCGCTGGTAGAGTTCGAAGGACTTCGGCGTCTCGGCCTCGAGCCTCTTCTCTTCCTTTGCCATGAGCTCCGCAATGAGCTTGCGGTTCGGTACGCACTCGGCCATGTGGGCTGCTCTCCTTCACGGTTGCCCCCGCCCTGCCTCGCGGGCCAGGTCGGGGATGCCTGATGCTGACGGCGCCGCCACGAGAGTCCGACTGGCTGGGGCGGCGTGAGACGTGGCTCGGTCAGGGCGCGGGTTGAGGTCTCCTCGGTCTGCGTATCACCCCACAATGTGCTACCTCATCCCCCTGAGACAAAGGGCCGGCGGCTCCCGGGTCTCGCGCCGGGTCGTCGCCACGACGGAGTGCCTGCGCGAGCGGGGAGGCTCGCGTCTGCCAGTCTATGCGCTTCATCGCAGGAAGTGTAGGGTTCGGCAACGATGTGGCGGTTTCGGCAGCCGAATCGGCAAGCCACCGAGGTGTGCACGGCGGTCCTGGTGACCGTTCGGCAGGACTGGTGCGGTGGCGGACCGTGATCGTCAACTCGCGCGGGAGAGCTCATCCGTCACTGCCGGCTGCTCGTACGTGCGAAGGGCGGCTCCCCCGAGGGGGAGCCGCCCTTCGCGACTCAACTGCCTTGTGAACGATGACGGCCGGTGTGGCCGCAGGCAGTTCCTACTTGACGATGATCTTCCAGTAGCGACTGTACCCGGTCTTGTTGAGAGCACCGTCGCCGGGCATCTTGGTCTTGACGTACCACGTACCCTTGTTCTTCATCCGCAGGGTCTTGGAGTACGTGCCGTTGGTCTTGAGAGTAACCTTCGTCCAGTTCTTCCAGGCTCCACCCTTCTTCTTGATCTGCAGGGTGACTTTGCCTTGGGCAGCGAGTCCAAAACCGGTCTGAACCCCGCCCTTGAACGGGACCCTGGCGTTTCTCTTGACGTGGCGGTATTTGGCAACGCGGTTCAGAGTGACTACGTACTTGCGCGGTTCGGCCGTGACGGACTTCGCCTGCGCCATGGCCGTGTTGACGATCCGGACCGAGTAGGCCCAGTTGTGGATGCCGTAGCTGCCCTCGCTGTCCACGAACTCGACGTTCGTGAACGAGCTCAGGAAGAGCTGCTGGGCGTTTGACCAGTCGCTCTCGGGCATAGCCACGAGAGCCGCCTGAGCGGCGTCGGCGTCGGCATAGCCCAGATTGACGGCGGCCTTGTCGAGCTCATTCCAGATCTGCTCGATCTTGGCCTTCGTCCACGACTGCCGCTGCTCGATCGTGCCCTGCAGGTACGTCGCGTATGGGTCGTCCGGCGCCTGTCCGCCGTGACACGTCGTGCAGGCGGAGTACGGCATCTGGCCCATGGTCACGACCGGCGTCGCGCCCGGCGACGGGGTGGTCGTCCTGACCGGGATCGGCGAAGACTCCGCGGCGACCTCAGGCTTGATGATCGTGAACGTGTGGTTGCCACCGAGCTGGACCGAACCGCGGCTGTAGCTGGTCGGAGGCATGTGGCACTGGACGCACTTGCCCTCGTGGACGCTCGGGATCTCTGGCACGCCGATGGCGCCGTAGCCCGCCATCATCTCCTTCATCGGATGATGGATCTCGGTGCCCGGAGTGGCCTCCTGGCCCACCGGGAGCTCGCCGTTGTGGCAGGTGATGCACAGGTTGCTGCTGTTCTTGGGGTCACCGATGAGCTGAGCGTCGAACTCCTCGTCCCACTTGCCCTTGGTGGTACCGGCTTCGTGCGGTGTGTGGCAGCCTACGCAGGTGATGCCGTACTGCACATCGGCGCTGGTGACCGACTTGCCGGCCTCCTTCATGATGCGGAAGTCGGCCGAATGGCACTCGAGGCACTGCTGCTTTGTGGCCTCGGGGAACGAGGCCCAGAAGGGCTGGCTGGTGAGTGCGGTCAGGGCCATCGCGTGACCCTCGTTGGCCCACTCAGGGTACTGAGCGGCGCTACCGTCATGACCGACCTGCTGCCAGAGCATGTCGCTGCCCTCGCTGTCCTTCCAGTAGGTCATGAGTCCAGCGGCGTCGGTCGCCGTGGGCGTCGGAGTCCACCCTGTCATGGGGATATTGAGGTAGTCGCTGAGCGGTGCCGCGGGATCCCAGCCGCTGGTACCCGGCGCACCGAGCATCGGATACCCGATCGCCATCTGCGGCTGGATCGCCGTCGTGGGGTTCGGGTTCGGCGTGATCGGTGTGCCCGGAATCGGCGTCGTCACCTTCGTGTATGGAACGTCCATCACGGCGAATTCGTCCACCGTGTAGGAGTACCGCGAATGGCAGGCGCCGCAGATGTCGGCGTTCGCCAACTGGCCATATGGTGCCGTGTGCGTCGTGTCGTTCGAGTCTTCGCCGAAGATCGGGCCGAGGGCGCTCGTGCCGTAGTGGCACGATGAGCAGCCGACGAAGTTCTCCGACGAGGCGAATTCCCCGGTGGACTGAGTGAGAGGATCGGGGATGCCGTTACTGGCGCCCCACGACACGTTGCCGTTGGCCGCAGTCGCCGTCGGCGTCGGCACGACCTTGGTCGGGTCGAAGTTCGACGTGTGACAGCCCGCGCACACCGAGCCGTACGGAAGCCGCGTGGCCTGGTTGTCCACACCCGCCTCGGCGTGCTTCGAACCTTCCCAGACGGGAGTGATTGGCGGGACTGAGCCAATGCTGGTCACGTGGCACGCGCAGCCCTCTTTGACCGTGTAGTCGCCACGATAGCCGTTGAAGGCCAGTGCGGGGACCGCCAGCATCAGCACGAAGGCGGCCACAACTAGCGTAACGATGGTCACGCGTTTGAACATGGTCACCTCCTTGGATGAATGGATGGGATAGTCAACTCTGTCCGCTCTCACTGGATCACCTCCCTTCACGAAGCGGATCATGGGTCGAACACGCCTCACGAAGCCCGGGCGACGAGAGGCGACATTCGTGCGTGGAAGTGGGACGCGGATGGGCGACGAAAGGCGCAGCCGCATGTGATGGATTGCACATGGCAGTGGGCGCACTTTCCGGTTGGATGTCGATGCTCCAAGTCCCCATGGTTACTCGCAGAGCGGCCCGCCAGAGGCGTCGCTGGTCTCTACCCGGGGAGGTATACAGGATTTCGAGGGTGTTAGCAAACATTGAGCAATGTTGGGAAGGCCGCGTCCGGAGCGAGCGTCGGCGCGGTCGGCGCAGCGGATTGCATGATTCCCCCTCCTCGGTGAAATGTGCCTGCCCACGCTCGTCCGCGAAGAAACCGTTTACCGGTTTTCCGGGTGGAGCGTGCGAAGAGAGCGCCCCGCGCGCGACCGGGGCGAGAGTCAGGCGGCGGGGGAGTCGTCGCCGGCGTCGGGCCCCGCCGGGGCCTGCCCTCCGGCGACGGTCTTGCCGGTGACCGCCGCACACCAACCCTCGAACTGCAGCCGCGGCCGGAAGAACGCCCACGTCTCTTTGATCAGCGGGATGAGCGGGATGGCGATGAGCATGCCGGTGATGCCGTGGATCTCCCCTCCGGCGAGGATGGCGAAGATCACCACGAGCGGATGCACGCGGAAGCGGCTGCCCATGATCACCGGCACCAGGATGTGGCCCTCCACTTCCTGGATGAGGACGAAGGTGATGATCACCCAGAGCGCCGACAGCGGCGAGTCGAAGACGGCCACCGCACTTGGCGGCACGGCCGCCAACACCGGCCCAAGGTAGGGGATCGCCTCCATGAGCCCGGCCCAGACGCCGAAGAACAGTGCGTACCGGCCGCCGGAGGGGAATGCGCCCACCATGCTGAGGATCCACATCGCCACGCCGACGCTGGCGCCCATGACCGTCGACAGCAGCACCTGCGCCTTGATGTAGTCGACCACGGCACCCCTCGCACGCCGGGTGTACTCGCGGCCGTCCTCCTCACTGTGCGTGGGGAAGTGGCGTGCGATGAGCGCTCTGATGCGCCGTCCGTCCAGCAGCATGTAGATCGAGAGCACGACGATGATGATGAAGTAGGTGATCTGGCGCACGACGGTCACGCCCACGACGACCACGTTGCCGGTGAACTGTGGGATCCGGTCGGCGATCGCCGTGAGCGTCTTGCGGATCTGCGAGGCGACGTCGATACCGAGGCCGGCGCGGTCGCTCAGTCGCTGCAGGCGGGCGATCGTCTCGCCGGCCTGGTCGCCCATGCCCGGCAGCGCGGAGGTCAGGCTGCGTAGCTGATGAAGGACCGGCGGCCAGATGAGCGCCGCCACGACCACCACGACAGCGATGAACCCGAGGTAGACGAGGAACACGCCGGCGAAGCGCGGCACATGGAGTCGCTCGAGGCCATGGACCAGCGGGTTCAGGACGAGCGCCACCAGCGCTGCGACGAGGAAGATGAAGACCACCTGGCCGATCGCCCCGAGCACGAACCATCCGATGATGAGCAGCGCGGGGAGCACGGCGAGCTGCACCCAGCGCGGGATGTTGATCTGTCCTGAAACGCGTTCGGGGCGGCTCGCCACCGGCTCTCACCTCCGCCGTCACGTTCGTCGTGGCGGCGGCGAAGCCTGCCCGCGCCGGCGCCCTCGGCAGTTCTTCGGCGGCAGGTTTGCGCTCCGTTTCACAGGGTACAAAGTTGACAGCATCTCACTCAGATTTTATGCTTCTCAGCAGAGTAATCCCCCAAGGAGGAAGTTCAATGGCCAAAGTCATCGGCATCGACCTCGGCACGACCAACAGCGCGATGGCCGTGCTCGAAGGCGGCGAGCCGACCGTCATCCCTAACAGCGAGGGCGGTCGCACCACGCCGTCAGTGGTCGCGTTCTCGAAGAGCGGCGAGCGCCTCGTAGGCAGCGTCGCCCGTCGTCAGGCGGTCACCAACCCCGAGAACACCGTGTTCTCGATCAAGCGCTTCATGGGCCGCAAGTACGGCGACGTCTCCGAAGAGATGAAGATCGTGCCGTACCACGTGGTCAAGGCTTCCAACGGCGACGCCTCCGTCGACATCGGCGGCAAGACCTACTCGCCGCCGGAGATCTCCGCGATGATCCTGCAGAAGCTCAAGCGGGACGCCGAGGAGTACTTGGGCGAGAAGGTGAACGAGGCGGTCGTCACCGTCCCCGCCTACTTCAACGATTCGCAGCGCCAGGCGACCAAGGACGCCGGCAAGATCGCCGGGCTCGACGTCAAGCGCATCATCAACGAGCCCACCGCGGCCGCGCTCGCCTACGGCCTCGACAAGGAGCACGACCAGACGATACTCGTGTTCGACCTCGGCGGCGGCACCTTCGACGTCTCCATCCTCGACCTCGGGGAGGGCGTGTTCGAGGTCCGCTCCACCAACGGCGACACGCACCTCGGCGGCGACAACTTCGACAAGGCCGTCGTGGACTGGATGGTCGCGGAGTTCAAGCAGAGCCAGGGCATCGACCTGAGCGCCGACAAGATGGCGCTGCAGCGGCTCTACGAGGCGGCGGAGAAGGCCAAGATCGAGGTCTCCACCACGATGAGCTCGGCCATCAACCTGCCGTTCATCACGGCGGACGAGAACGGGCCCAAGCACCTCGACCTCAGCTTGACGCGCGCGAAGTTCGACGAGCTCACGCACGATCTGGTCGAGCGCGTCGTGGCGCCGGTCAACGCCGCCCTCAAGGACGCCGGCCTCAGCAAGGGCGAGATCCACGACGTGATCCTCGTCGGTGGCATGACCCGTGTGCCGGCCGTGCAGGAGAGGGTGAAGGAGCTCATCGGCAAGGACCCGCACAAGGGCGTCAACCCGGACGAGGTCGTCGCCGTGGGCGCGGCCATCCAGGGCGGCGTGCTCGCCGGCGAGGTCAAGGACGTGCTGCTCCTCGACGTCACGCCGCTGAGCCTCGGCATCGAGACCAAGGGCGCCGTGTTCACCCGGCTGATCGACCGCAACACGACGATCCCGACCAAGAAGAGCGAGATCTTCAGCACCGCCGACGACAACCAGACGAGCGTCGAGATCCACGTGCTCCAGGGCGAGCGCGACATGGCGGCCTACAACAAGACGCTGGGCAAGTTCCAGCTCGTGGGCATCCCGACGGCGCCGCGCGGCATCCCCCAGATCGAGGTCACGTTCGACATCGACGCCAACGGCATCGTGCACGTGAGCGCCAAGGACCTCGGCACCGGCAACGAGCAGAAGATCACGATCACCGCCTCCAGCGGCCTCAGCGAGCAGGACATCGAGCAGATGATGAAGGACGCCGACGCGCACGCCGACGAGGACAAGCAGGCGCGCGAGATGGCCGACGTCAAGAACAACGCCGAGAACCTGCTGTACAGCACCGAGAAGTCGCTGCGCGACATGGGCGACAGGGTCGAGGCGTCGACCAAGGCCGACATCGAGGCTGCGGGAGCCGAGCTCAGGACGGCGCTGGACGGCGAAGACATGGAAGCGATCCAGGCCAAGACCGAGACGCTCATGCAGGCCTCGCACAAGCTGGCCGAGGCCGTGTACCAGCAGGCGCAGCAGGAGCAGGCGTCAAGCTCCGACGGCTCCGGCTCGGCGCAGGAAGACGAGAACGTCGAAGAGGCCGACTACGAGGTCATCGACGAAGACGAGAGCAAGTAGCGCGGGGAAGTATCGGCGGGCGGCCGCTCACGCCGGCGCCGCCCGCCGCCACCGACATCCAGAGGAGGTGTCGACCATGGCGATCATCAGATGGGACCCGTTCCGCGAGATGACCCAGGTCCAGAACCAGTTCAACCGGCTGGTCGACCAGGTCTGGAACAACCGTCAGGAGAGTTGGCTGCCGGCAGTCGACGTCTTCGACAAGAAGGACGCCGTCGTGCTCAAGGCCGAGCTGGCCGGCATGGACCCCGATGCCATCGAGATCGAGGTCGAGGACAACGTGCTCACCATCAAGGGCGAGCGCAAGTTCGAGGAGCAGGTCGAGGACGAGCGCTACTACCGCGTCGAGCGCCGCTTCGGCAGCTTCCAGCGGAGCCTCGCTCTGCCGCAGGGTGTCAAGCCGGACGAGATCCAGGCCGGCTACGAGGACGGCATCCTGACGGTCACGGTACCGAAGGCCGAGGCGGAGAAGCCCAAGCGCATCGAGGTCAAGGCCAAGAAGACGGTCGAGGCCACCAAGGCGGAGAGCTGAGACAGACGACGCCGTGAAGACCGGCGGGGCGGGGCGCAGGGCCTCGCCCCGCCGGCACTCCGGTGAGACGGAGCGGCGCAGGCCGCACATCGCACGAAGGCAGAGAGCGGACATGACGGACAGGAAGCACACGACACAGGACCAGAAGCGCGCGAAGGCCGCGAAGGCCGCCGAGGCGCTGGCCGCAGAGCCCGCAGAGCCCGCCGAGGTCGCCGACGAGGCGGCGGAGCCGGTGGCCGGCGAGGCGGACGACGAGCTTGTCACCCTTGCGCGCGAGCGCGACGAGTACCTCGATCACCTGCGTCGCCTCAAGGCGGAGTTCGACAACTACCGCAAGCGCGTGCAGCGGGACAACGAGGAACTGCGTCTGCGCGCGGCCGAGACGGTCGTCGAGTCCTTGCTGCCGGTCATGGACAACATGGGCCGCGCACTCGAGGCCGGCGGCAAGCACGAAGAGGGCCAGCTGTTGGCCGGCTTCGGCCTCGTCGCCGACCAGCTGCGCGGCACGCTGGCCGGTCACGGCCTCGAGGAGATCGACGTCGAACCGGGCACGTCGTTCGACCCGGAGTATCACGAAGCCATCATGACCCAGGCGTCGACCGATCACGACGAAGGCACGGTCGTGCAGGTGCTCGAGCGTGGCTACCTGCTGCACGGCAAGCTGCTGCGGCCGGCCAAGGTCATCGTGGCCAGCTAGCAGGCGGAGATGGCCGACTACTATCAGACACTGGGCGTCACGAAGAACGCTTCGCAGGACGAGATCAAGAAGGCGTTCCGCAAGCTCGCGCGCGAGCACCACCCGGACAAGAATCCGGGCAACAAGGCTTCGGAGGAGAAGTTCAAGGAGGTCAGCACCGCCTACGAGACCCTCTCTGACCCCGAGAAGCGCAAGCAGTACGACGAGCTCAGCCGGCTCGGCGCCTTCGGCGCGGGACCCGGCGGCGGGGGGTTCCGACCCGGCGCCGGTCAGGGCTTCGATCCGAGCATGTTCGGCCAGGGCAACGTCCAGTTCGACGTCGGCGACCTGGGCGACATCCTCGGTAACCTGTTCGGCGGCGCGGCCGGCGGGGCCGGTCGCGGCCGCCGCAGGGCTGCCGAGCGCGGCGACGACCTGCAGGCCGACGTGACCGTGTCGTTCGACGACGCGCTGAGCGGCGTGACCGTGCGGGTGCCGGTCGACAAAGCCGACACCTGCGAGACCTGCCACGGCAGCGGCGCGAAGCCGGGGACGACGCCCAAGGTCTGTCCGATGTGTCAGGGCCGCGGCATGGTGGCGCGCAACCAGGGGCCGTTCGCCATGTCCGAGCCCTGCCCGCGCTGCCACGGGCAGGGCACGATCATCGAGGACCCGTGCCCCACGTGTCACGGTACGGGGGTCGAGCACAAGATGCGACGGTACAACGTGAAGGTCCCGGCGGGCGTCAAGGACGGCAGCAAGATACGTATCAAGGGCAAGGGTGAGGCCGGCTTCCGCGGCGGCCCGTCCGGCGATCTCTACGTGCGCGTGCGCGTCGAGACTGACGACCTGTTCGAGCGCCGCGGAGACGACCTCGTCGTCGAGGTGCCGGTCACGGTGTCGGAGGCTGCGCTGGGCGCCACGGTGAAGATCCCGACGCCGGGAGGCGGCAGAGTCTCGCTCAAAGTGCCGGCCGGCAGCCAGGATGGGCGTACACTGCGCGTGCGTGGCAAGGGCATGCCCAAGCTCAAGGGCGGCCAGGGCAACCTGCTGGTCAAGCTCCGGGTGCAGATCCCCGGCAAGCTGACCAAGGACCAGAAGCAGCTGTTCGAGAAGCTGGCGGCGACGTTCGCGGACCCGCGTTCCACGGCTGACTGAACGGCGCAGAGACCGACGGCGGAGAACCGGTCGTGAGACAGCAACCAGATAGCGACAGACCGCTCTTCATGATCTCCGTGGCGGCGGAGCTCGCAGGCATGCACCCGCAGACGCTGCGCCTGTACGAGCGGCGCGGGCTGGTACGCCCGCGGCGCACGGCCAAGAACACGCGCCGCTACTCGGAGCGCGACGTCGAGCGGCTGCAGCGTATCCAGGAGCTCACTGAGCTCGGGCTCAACCTCGCGGGCGTGGAGCGGGTGCTCGCGATGGAGGAGCAACTGGACACTATGCGCCGCCAGATGCTGGCGCTTCAGGCGCGCCTGGACGAGGCTGCGGACGCCATGCGCCACGAGGTCGAGCGCGTCGAGCGCTCGCATCGGTTGGACCTGGTGCCGGTGGCCCGGACCCAGGTCGTCCACATCGGACGGCGACGCCGGCACGCCTGACGCCGCGGGCACCGCCCCTCCGGGTCCCGACCCGCGGCCCATTCCCTTCCAGAGAAGTCCAGCGACGATCCAAGGAACCACATTATGGACGTGAACAAGTTCTCCGAGCGAGCCCGCGAAGCCCTGGAGACGGCGCAAGGCGTCGTCCGCCGGGGCCCGCGCAACGTGCTCGGTACCGAGCACCTGCTGATCGGTGTGCTCAGCCTGCCCGGCGGCATCATCGAGCAGCTCCTCAACATCCTGGGCGTCGACAAGGGCGCCCTGATGACGCGCGCCGACCAGATGGCGCAGAACCAGCCGGTCGGCACGAGCGGACCCTCCGGGCCCGACGAGATGCTCTACATGACGCCGCGCGCCAAGGCCGCTCTGGATCTCGCCGTCCAGGAGGCGCAGAAGATGGGGGACGAGTTCGTCGGCACCGAGCACCTGCTGTTCGGCGTCCTGCTCGAGGGCGAGGGTCCCGGCAGCGCCATTCTCAAAGACGTCGGCATCACCGAGGAGCGCTTGCGCGACGCGCTCTCCCAGGTGCGCGCCACGGGCACCGACTACGAGGCCAGCGCCACCGGTGAGAGCATGCTCAAGAAGTACACGCGCGACCTCACGGCTATGGCCCGCGAGGGTCGGCTCGATCCGGTCATCGGCCGCGACGAGGAGATCAAGCGCGTGATCCAGGTACTCAGCCGCAGGACCAAGAACAATCCCGTACTGATCGGCGAGCCCGGCGTGGGCAAGACCGCCATCGCCGACGGGCTCGCGCAGAAGATCGTCAATGCCGACGTGCCGGAGATCCTGCGCGGCCGGCGGGTGCTCGCGCTCGACCTCGGCGCGATGGTCGCGGGCTCGAAGTACCGCGGCGAGTTCGAGGAGCGCCTCAAGGGGGCGCTCGACGAGATCCAGCGCTCCAAGGACGTGGTGCTGTTCATCGACGAACTGCACACCGTGGTGGGCGCCGGCGCCGCCGAGGGCGCCATCGACGCGTCCAACATGATGAAGCCGATGCTGGCCCGTGGCGAGCTCCAGTGTGTGGGCGCCACCACGCTGGACGAGTACCGGCAGCACATCGAGAAGGACGCCGCCCTGGAGCGCCGCTTTCAGCCTATCCTCGTCGGAGAGCCGACGGTCGAGGAGACCGTCGCGATCCTCGAAGGGCTGCGCGACAAGTACGAGGCGCACCACAAGGTCAAGATCACCGACGCCGCCGTGCGCGAGGCGGCTCACCTCAGCGACCGCTACATCAGCGACCGCTTCCTCCCGGACAAGGCCATCGACCTGCTCGACGAGGCGGCGAGCAAACTGCGCATCGAGGCGACCATGCTGCCGCCGGACCTGCGTGAGATGGAGCTCAAGCTCCAGGAACTCACGCGCGAGGGCGCAGCGGCGGTGCAGGTGCAGGACTACGAGCGCGCCGCCCAGCTCAAGGAGCAGAGCGACAAGATCCAGAAGACCTTCGTCACGACCAAGGACGCCTGGCTGTCCGACAAGGGCATCGCCGACGCCACCGTGGACGCCGACGACATCGCCGCGCTCGTCAGCAAGTGGACCGGCATCCCCGTGCAGCGGATGCTGCAGGAGGAGGCGGACAAGCTCCTCTCGATGGAGAGCGACCTTCACGGGCGGGTGATCGGTCAGGAGCGGGCGGTGGAGGCGGTGAGCGAGGCCGTCCGCAGGGCCCGCGCGGGGCTCAAGGACCCCAAGCGTCCCATCGGCTCGTTCCTGTTCCTCGGCCCGACCGGCGTCGGCAAGACCGAGCTGGCGCGAGCCCTCGCCGAGTTTCTCTTCGACGACGAGGAAGCACTCGTGCGTCTCGACATGAGCGAGTACATGGAGAAGCACACCGCGTCCCGCCTCACGGGTGCGCCGCCCGGTTACGTCGGCTACGACGAGGGCGGGCAGCTCACCGAGGCGGTGCGACGGCGGCCCTACAGCGTGGTGCTCTTCGACGAGATCGAGAAGGCGCACCCGGACGTCTTCCACTCCCTGCTGCAGATCCTCGACGACGGCAGGCTCACGGACGGCAAGGGCCGCACCGTGGACTTCAAGAACACGGTCGTCATCATGACCAGCAACCTGGGCAGCAGCGTCATCGGCAAGAACCCGCTCGGGTTCGCCGCCGAGGCCAGCGGCAGGACGCACGCCGACCTGGAGAAACGCCTGCTCGACGAGCTGCGCAAGTCGTTCCGGCCAGAGTTCCTCAACCGCATCGACGAGGTCATCGTCTTCGATCCGCTCAGCAAAGAGCAGCTCACCGAGGTCGTCGACCTGCTTCTCACCCACCTGCGCACGCTTGTGGAAGGTCAGGGCATGTCCCTGGAGGTGAGCCGGGAGGCCAAGGAGTTCGTGGCGGAACAGGGCTACGACGCCGACTACGGCGCGCGGCCGATGAAGCGCGCCATCCAGCGCCTCGTCGAGAACCCGCTGTCGAGCGCGCTGCTCCGCGGGCGGTTCGCCGCCGGCGATACCGTCAAGGTAGGCTTGGCAGAGGGCGGCCTCGTGTTCACGAAGTAGCCCGCTGTGGTTATAGTCGGGGCATGGGGAAGACACGCAACGCAGTGCTCGGCGGCGTGATCGGCGCCGCTGCCGGAGTGATCCTCGCGCCGCGGCTCGGAGAGTCGCGGCGCGAGGCCTTCGCCCGGCTCCGCTTGGCTGCCCGTCCCGGCCGGGGCGCGGTCCGCGCCTTCGCCGGGACGCCGTGCGCTGCAGAAGGCCGGGCCCCCGTTCACGCCCAGGGCGGCGCGCCACGCGCTGCTGATGCGGCCCCGGCCGCCTTCGGAGGAGGAGAAGACGATGGATGACGCCCGGGCCGGTGTGGACGCCATGCCGGACGGCGGGTTCAAGGAGCTCGAGGTCGTGGCCTACATCGGCGAGTTCAAGATCGTGGGCATCGCCCACTTCGGCGTCGGTCAGCGCGCGAGCTCCAGGCGCCCGTCGGACTACATCCGCGCCTTCAGCGACAGCCGGCTCACGCTCTCGAAAGTGCGTATCTACAACAAGGGCAACCAGGAACTGTTCGAGACGGCGCCCTTCATCATCCTCAACCTGGACAAGGTCGACTTCCTCTACGCTCGCGAAGACGCCGACGTAGGCGCGGTTGAGTGACCGCGGCCGGTACGGTCCGATGACCTACGAGCTCGACCTCCTCATCCCGACGGCGCGCTTCGTCTTCAGCGTCGAGGGCGGCGCCGTCGACGTGCTGCCGGAGCATCGCTCGCCGCAGGCGTTCGTGGAGTACCGCGAGCTGCGCGAGCGACGTCCGGTCGTCGGCATGACGACGTTCCCCAACACCGTCCTGCTGCGCGGGCCGAAGACGATCCTCGTGGACCCGGGCCTGCCGTTGCAGAACGACCCCGTGCTCCGCGCCCTCGAGGCGCGGGGACTCTCGGCCGCCGACGTGGACTTGGTCGTGCTCACGCACGCCCACCTGGACCACGCCGGCGGCTGCGCCTCTGTTCCTGCGCCGGTGGCCGTGCACGAGATCGAGACCGCGTCGGCGCACTGGCCGCTCGCCGGGGGGCTGCTGGAACTGCTGCCGCTCGAACTCCTGACCGGCGAGGGCGGCGAGCTCGCGCCGGGCCTCGAGTGGGCGCTCACACCCGGCCACTGCGACGGGCACATCAGCCTCGCCGCCGAGACCGCCGGGGGACGGGTGGTCCTGTGTGGCGACACCATCGGGCCGGCAAGGGCCGAGTTCGACGCCATGGCGCCCGCCGGCCCGGCCGCCGAGACCATCCTTGCGTCCTGGCGGCGCATCCGCGCCTGGGACCCGGCCCTCGTCATCGCCGGGCACCTGCCGCCGTTCGCACCGTGAGCCCGGCCGCACGGCGCAGCGTGCGGCGGCCGGCCTGTGCTACACTCAGGCCCCTTGTGATCACGCCCGGGAGACTTTCGCGTGCCAATCTATGAGTACCGGTGTGACGAGTGCGGGGCCTCGTTCGAGGTCATGCAGAAGATGAGCGACGACCCACGCACTGAGTGCGAGAAGTGCGGCGGCGCGCTGCGCAAGGTGCTGCACCCGGTCGCTATCCACTTCAAGGGCTCTGGCTTCTACACCACCGACTACGGCAAGGGCTCCGGCAGGCCCGCGGGCGGCCGCGAATCCGGCTCGGACGACGCTTCTTCGCGCTCCACCGAGAGCTCCTCGGGCGACGGCGACTCCGCCAAGAGCGAGAAGAAGAAGGAGAAGCCGGCGTCCGGCGACGGCAAGGCCAAGGAGACGCAGAAGGCGACCTGACTCGCCGGGGGGTGAGGCGCGTGGAGCGACCGACCGACGAGGCCTTGCGCAAGGCGCAGACCACCCTTCGGGGACTGGTCAGCGACGGCCCCTCCCGCCTCCCGTCTCTCAACCTCATCGCCGACTCCATCCGGCTCGAGCTCGAGAAGTCCGGACAGGTCGCCCTCCTCTACGTCAGCCTTGCCCGCTACGGCCGCCTCGAGCCCGTGTTCGGCTGGCGCATCGTCGCTGAGATCCTCGACGCCGTCGCCGCCAACCTCGAGGGCATGGTGGGCAGCACCCTGCGCCGTCTCGACGTGGTCAGCGACTTCACACTCACCGACGACGCCTTCATCGTGCTGCTGTCGCCCCCGCGGTCTGCGGCCGTGATCGCCGACGACGACCTGGCGGCGGTGACCCGCCGCGTGTACGAGCGGCTGCAGTCGCTGTTGCTCAACGACCTCGCGCCGGGTGTGTACGACCGCGTGCACCCGTCGGTCGGTTCCGCCGTCCTCGCCGTCGACGCCGCGCTCACCTTCGAGCAGAACCTGCAGCACGGCCTCGCGCTGGCGATGCAGGCGGCGGAGGAGCAGGCGGCGGTCTACGACCTCGATCTGGAGACGACCCTGGCCGACTGTGTCTCCAGGGGGGACCTCGAGCCTCTCTTCGAGCCGGTGGTGGAGCCGGTGGCACGTGAGGTGATCGGCTACCGCAGCAGCGTGCGCGGCCCGTTCTACTCGCCCCTGCGGCTTCCGGACGTGCTGCTCGACGTCGCCCGCCGCTCCCAGGTGCTGGCCTCATACGGGATCGTCGCACGAGAGGCCACCGTCTCCGCGGCGGCCGGCCTGGAGCCGGACGATCTGCTGTTCCTCGGCTGCGCCGCCGGCGAGCTCCCCAACGCCGCCGTCGTCGCGGTGAGCGAGTTCTATTCTCTCAACCAGGCGCTGGTCCCGCAGCACGTAGTGTTCGAGATCGACGCCGAGGACCTGATGAGCAACACGGCCTCCACGCTGCGCACGCTCGCCGACGTGCGCGACCTCGGCTTCCAGTTGTGCATCTCCGGCCTCGGTGCGCAGTTCACCGCGCTCGAACTCGTCGCCGAGGCCCGTCCCGAGTACCTGTGTCTCGACCCGGTGCTGGTCGCCGGCCTCGCCGGCGACCTCACCGCGGTGGAGGTCGTCCAGCTGCTGGTGCGCTTCGCCGGCCGCATCGGGGCGCAGCTCATCGCGACCGGCGTGCGCGACCAGGAGCAGCAGCACGTGCTGGCGCGCAACGGGGTCGAGCTGTTCTGCGGCGAGGCGTTCGCGCGCGCCGACACGCGGTTGCCGCGGGTGACGTTCCCGGAGTGAAGCCGGCCGCGCGCCGCTTCGCCGGCGCGGCCCCGCCCGTTCAGGCGGACAGGCTCGCGGGCAGTTCCCGCTCGCCGGCCACGCCGGTGAAGATGGTGACGCGGTTGCGGCCGCGCCGCTTGCTCTCGTAGAGCGCGGCGTCCGCCGCTTCGATGAGCTCGGCCTCGTCGGCCGCGCCGGCCGGGTACGTGGCGATGCCGGCGGAGATGGTGGTGCGCCCCGGGTCGCCGCCGCGGACATCCACGGTGACCCCCTCGACGGCTCGCCGCAGGCGCTCCGCGAGCTCGTAGCCCTGGGCCTCGTCGCCGCGGATGAGCACGGCGAACTCCTCGCCGCCGTAGCGAGCCGCGACGTCTGCGTCCCTCACCAGCGACCCCACGGCGGCGCCGAGGCTCCGCAACAGGTCGTTGCCCGCCTCGTGGCCATGGCGATCGTTGAACTGTTTGAAGTGGTCGAGGTCGAGCATGAGCAGCGCGAGCTCGCCGCCGTAGCGGTCGACCTTGGTCACCTCGTTGTGCAGGTAGTCGACGAAGGTGCCGTAGTTGTACAGCCCCGTGAGCCGGTCGGTGAGCGTGCTGGCCGCGAGCTCGCATTGAGCGTCGCAGTGCCGGCGCTGGACGCGCCCGAGGAGGAGACCGGCGGCGAAGAAGAGCGCCGTGCCGAGGAGGGCCTGGCGCACGATCTCCGGCGTCGCCGGCGCGACGAAGCTGTAGTAGAGGACGAAGAAGTTGCCGAGCCACACGGTGACCGCGAGGCTGCCGAGCTCGAAGAAGAACACCGCCGCCAGCACGAGAGGGAAGAGGAAGAGCGGCCAGAGATACCCTGGTCCGACGACGGTGACCAGGCCCGAGACGACGGCGAGCGACGCCAGCAAGGCGACGCCTCGCCGCAGGGTGAAGCGTCTGCCGCCGCTGTCACTCGGGACGTGCGTCGTTACGATCACGCGGCTCCTTCTCGGCCTTGCTTCGCCACACCTACGACGGACGCCGTGCCAATCCTGCCATGTGGCTCCTCGACGCCTGTCGCCGGCACAGGCTACGGGTGGGCGCGGCGGCAGACGAGACTCCGCGATCAACGTCGTCAACGAGGCCGTGCCGACGCCGGCGGACAACGTCGACCTGCGTTCGGCTAGAATCGTGGTGTGACCCTGCAGATCCTCCTCACCAACGACGACGGGATCGACGCCCCCGGCATCGCCGTGCTGCGTCGCGCCCTCGACGGCCTCGGCGAGGTCACGACCATCGCGCCGGATCGCAACACCAGCGCCGTGGCGCGGGGCATCACCGTGCGCCGCCCGCTCTCCATGCAGCCGCGCTCCTTTGGCGGCGGCTATCGCGGCTTCGCCGTCGACGGCACGCCGTCGGACTGCGTGCGCATCGCCCTGCTCGGCCTGCGCTGCCCCACGCCGGATCTCGTCGTCTCCGGGGTCAACGCGGGCGGCAACATGGGCGCCGACGTCACCTACTCCGGTACGGTCGGCGCTGCCTTCGAGGCGGCCTTGCGCGGGCACCCGGCGGTCGCCTTCTCGGTCGAGGAGTTCGAGCCCGGCTGGCTCGACGAGGCCGAACCCGTGCTGAGCGCGATGGTCGGTCACGTCATCGAGCGCGGCCTGCCGCGCCACAGCATCCTCAACGTCAATCTCCCCGACCGGCCGCTGGCCGCGATCACCGGCATCCGTCCGGCGCGGCTCGGCGGCGCCAGCTGTCACGACTACGTCACCCTTGCTGAGGGCGACGGCTCCGCTCCCGGCGAGCATTATCTGCCGTGTGAGCATCCAGCCTCCGGTGACTGGGTCGAGACGGACTTCGAGGTGGTCGCCGCGGGTGCGGTGGCCGTCACGCCGCTGAGCTACGACCTGCTCGACCCGGTGCTGCTGGCCGACCTGGCCGGCTGGGACCTCGACTTGGAGCGTCTCCGTGGCTAGCGGCGGCGGCCGCGCGGGCGCGCCGCTTCGCGAAGCGGGCTTCGACCCCGTGATCTTCGACCTCGACGGCACCGTCGTCGACACGGTCGAGCTCATCGTCGAGTCGTTCCGCTACGCCACCCGCACGGTGCTGGACGAGCCGCTGCCCGACGAGGTGATCCTGGCCGGCGTCGGACAGCCGCTCATGTCCCAGATGCGAGGTCTCTCGGCCGAGCACGCGCAGGAACTCTACGACGTCTACCGCGAGTACAACCACCGGCGGCACGACGAGCTCATCCGTGGGTACGACGGCGTCGCCGAGGCCCTCGACGGCCTCCGGGCCGCCGGCAAGCAAGTCGGGATCGTCACGAGCAAGAGCGCCGACACGACGCAGATGGCGTTCCGTGCCGTCGGCCTCCGCGAGTACTTCAGCGTCGTGGTCACGGCGAGCGATACGACGGAGCACAAGCCCTCGCCCGTGCCGCTGCGCCTCTGTCTGGAGCGCTTCGGGGGGTCGGCAGAGGGCGCCCTCTACGTCGGCGACAGCCCGGTGGACATCGAGGCCGGCCGCGCGGCCGGCATGGCCACCGCGGCCGTCGCCTGGGGGGTGTTCGGTCCCGAGGCGCTGCTTGCCGCCGGGCCGGACTACTGGCTCGAGGCGCCCGTCGAGTTGCTCGATCTGTGCCTGCGCGGCGAAGGGCGTCGCGTGAGCGCCGCGCCGGGGGAGGGTACCACCAGCGGGTAGGCGTCGCGGCCGCACGGCGGCCGCGAAAGGGGGATACGGTGAGTGCGACTGAGGCGGCGGCCAGAGCGGCCGGACTGCGCGCGACCATCAATCGGCACGCGCACCTCTACTACGTGCTCGACCGGCCGGAGATCGACGACGCCGCATACGACGCGCTGTACAGCGAGCTGCAGACCCTCGAGGAGGAGCACCCGGAACTGCGCACGCCGGACTCGCCGACGCAGCGAGTCGGGGCGGCCCCGCTCCAGGGCTTCTCCCAGGTCCGTCACCTGGAGCCGATGCTCTCGCTCGCCAACGCCCGCAACGAGGAGGAACTGCTGGCGTGGGATCAGCGCAACCGGCGGTTGCTCGAGGCGCTGGAGCTCGACGACGTGCCGCTGCGCTACGTCGTCGAGCCCAAGATCGACGGCCTCGCCGTCTCGCTCACCTATCGCGACGGCGTGTTCAGCGTCGGCGCCACGCGCGGCGATGGGGAGGTGGGCGAGGATGTCACGGCCAACCTGCGCACCATCGGTTCTGTGCCGCTACGGCTGCTCTCGAGCGCCCCGCCTCCCGTGGTCGAGGTACGCGGCGAGGTCTACCTGCCGCTGGCCGCGTTCGCGCGGCTCAACGAACAGCGCCTCGCGGCCGGCCTCAGTGCATTCGTGAACCCACGGAACTCCGCCGCCGGGTCCATCCGCCAGCTCGACCCGAGGCTGGCCGCGGAACGGCCTCTGGACGTCTGGTGCTATGCCATCGGCTATTCGGAGGGTCTCGAACTGCCCGATCACCACAGCGCCCTCGAGTGGCTGCGCGCCGCGGGGTTCAAGGTCAACCCGCGGATCGTGACACTGGACGGCATCGAGCAGGCAGCCGCGGCGTGTCGCGCCTGGGAGGAGCGCCGCAGCGAGCTCGACTACGACATCGACGGCGCCGTGGTCAAGGTCGACTCGATCGCCCTCCAGAGGGCCCTGGGCAGCGTCGCCCACGACCCCCGCTGGGCGATCGCCTTCAAGTTCGCGCCGACCACGGCGACGACCAGGTTGCACAGCATCGAGGTCAACGTGGGCAGGACCGGCGTGCTCACGCCGTTCGCCGTGCTGGCGCCGGTCTTCGTCGGCGGCGTCACCGTGGAGCGCGCGACCCTGCACAACGAGGACGACATCCGGCGCAAGGACATCCGCCCCGGCGACGACGTGATCCTGCAGCGCGCCGGGGACGTGATCCCGCAGGTCGTCGGTCCCGTGACGACGGGCGAGACCGACGACGCCGAGGGGCGGCGCGTGGGCCGCGAGCAGAGGCACGCAGGCCTGCGCGAATGGACGATGCCGCGTGCGTGCCCGGCCTGCGGCTCGGAGACCGTGCGCGAGACGGGCGAGGTCGCCGTCCGCTGCCCGAACCGCTCCTGCCCGGCGCAGCTCGTCGAGAGCATCAAGCACTTCGTCAGCAAGGGCGCGATGGACATCGAGGGGATCGGCGAGGAGACCGTGGTCCTGCTTCACGGTCAGGGGCTCATCGAGAACGTCGCCGACCTGTACGGCCTCCAGCGCGAGCACTTCGTGCGGCTCGAGGCCGGCAAGGTCGTCGCTCTGCCGGGGTTCGGCGGCAAGACACGCAAGGGCGAGGATGGCGCGCTCGAGCTGGTGGAGGCGAAGCGCGCCGACAAGGTCCTGGCCGCCGTCAAGGAGTCGAAGCGGCGGCCGTTCGCGCGCGTGCTCTACGCGCTCGGCATCCGCCACGTCGGCTCGGTGACCGCTCAAGCGCTGGTGGCGCGCTACCCCAGCATGGACGCGCTGCTCGCCGCCGCCGCGGCCGATCTGGCCGACGTCGCCGGCATCGGGCCGATCGTCGCCGAGGCGGTGGAGCAGTTCCTCGGCGACGCCCACAACCGCGCCACGATCGAGGAGCTTCGCGCCGCTGGGGTGCGCTTCGTCGAGGAGAGCCCGGCGCGCCGGGAAGGCCCGCTCACCGGATCCACCTTCGTGCTCACCGGAAAGCTCCCCACGCTCACCCGCGGGCAGGCCCAAGGGCTCATAGAGGCCGCGGGTGGTCGGGTCAGCGGCTCGGTGAGCAGGGCGACCGACTACGTCGTGGCCGGGGTGGACGCCGGGTCCAAGCTGGAGAGGGCGGCCGCGCTCGGTGTCGTGGTGATCGACGAGGCTCACCTGCTCGAGTTGACGGCCGGGCAGGACGAGCGCAACGGGCAGTTGGACCTCGCTTGAGCCGATTTGTCCCCTTCCGAGACTCGTCAAAGCGGTCGTGAACCTGTCCTAATCGACCTGCAGTGGGCAGACTCTTCTGTCTGCGCGCTTCATATCGGTTAATATTCAGTTAACTATTGCTCAACACACGGCTCCTACTGTCCCTTCTGCGAGGCTTCCCGTCTCCGAGAAGCCCGCTGCCAGCAGCAAGCGCTGGTACCTCCTATCTTCTTGGTTCGCCCCGGCCCCGGGCGGACCACGGCCTGAGGGCCGGCGGACGGCCGCCCCCAAAGCGGCTTGGTCGCCGGCCTTCGGCCATCTTCAGGGCGCGGTCCGGCCCCACACCGGCTCCGGCGCCTGCCCTGTAATCGGGCGCCAATCCCACCTTCGCAGTGGTTCGCGCCGCTTCACGCGGCCGCAACATTCCTTGGGGAGGACGTGAGTGGCTCCTTTCGCTGGCAAGCGAAGCCCCCCCACAACGAGGGTTTGCCCCAAAGCCCTTGTGCGAGGCCCCGTTCCCCAACGGGGCCTCGCCCCCTTTTCGGGGCTCGTGCTTCGCGCCCGGCGCCCATCTGCCACGGCCGCCGCATCTTTGCCCTCAGCCGCCGTAAACTTTGCCGAAGTATCCGCCGCTGACAGGAGCGGCGTGGGCCTATAGCCTCGGGGTCACTGCCGGGGAGGCCGCACGGCAGCGGTAGACGCTCCGGTGACGGCGCGCTCACCACACGACCGACGGAGGGGGCGATGGAAGGCATCCCGACGCGCATGGGCGATGGGTCGCTGGTGCGCATGACCCGGGCGGAGATCGAGGCCGACATCCACGGCGGCACTGAGGCGGGAGCGAAGCGGGCCAAGGTCGCGCCGCTGGGCGAAGACGAGATCGCCCACCTCGTCGACATCTTCGCGAGTCGTGCGCGCTTCAGCGCGGTCGACATCGGCGACGAGGTCGTGCTCACGTCAGACGGCGTCGGCAGTCAGGACACGGGCTCGCGCATCACGGACCTGCAGAACTACGAGCAGACGGTCTGCACCGACACCGTGGAGCTCTATCACCACGACTACTCGTTCAAGCCGGTCAAACCGGTGCTGCCGTTCGAGCAGGAGATCATGCGTCAGGCGCAGCTTCTGCTCACCGTCCCCTGCGCCTACGGCGCCATGCCCGACCTCGGGCGCTACACGGTGCCCGACGGCCCGATCCCCAATTGGTCGCAACTGCTGCCGCTGGGCCGCATCGACGAGGCCCGCGCGGCCCAGGAAGAAGCGGTAGAGGCCGCCGTCGACGACATCGTCTACGTCGCCGAAGGCATGTACGAGGCGGGCGCCGACGGCATCAACCTCGACACCGCGGGGGCGGCTGGCGACGCCGACTTCCTGGCCGCCCTCAGGGCCATCGAGCGCATCCGTGCCAGGCACGCGGACTGGGGCATCCAGATCGGCATGGCCAGCGAGTTCGTGCTCGGCATGCACGGAGAGCTCGAGTACGACGGCGTGCGCCTGGCCGGGTTGTGGCCCGCCGGCCAGATGCGGCTGGCCGCCAAGGCCGGCGTCTCGATCTTCGGGCCGGCCGTCAACGTCAACACGGGCAAGACGGTCGCCTGGAACGTGGCGCGCACGTGCACCATCGTCAAGCCGTGCACCGACGCCGCCGAGATCCCCATCCACCTCAACGGGGGGATGGGCGTGGGCGGCGTTCCCATGCACGCGCTGCCGCCGGTCGACGCCGTCTCGCGCGCCTCGCGCGCGTGCGTCGACCTCCTGCGGCTGGACGGCTTGTAGATCGGCGCCGGCGACAACCACAGCCAGGGGATCGGCCACGGTGTCGCGTCGGGAATGGGCGGATTGCGGACCGCCGGAGATCTGGTGGCCCGCATGCAGATGACCCGGCGCATGCGGCTTCCCGAAGCGAAGGCCTACGTGGCGGACAGACTGGGCGTGAGCCCGGCCGATCTGAGCGACCCGGTGGCGATGGCCGACGCCCGCCGCGAGTGCGGACTCGGCACCATCCCCACGGAGGACACGGCGACGGTGAACGATGCCTTGGCCGTGGAGGCCAAGGTCAACGTCGCGCGCGTGCTGGACGTCCCGGTGCGCTCGGCCGACCGGCTCAGGGCCCTGACCGGAGGCTGAGCTGGCGGCACCGGATCACGGAGACGGCAACGGGGAGGCAGAAGGGGCCGAGCGCCGCAGGTACTCGGCCGTCCCCCACTCGCACAACGCGACCGCGTCTTTGACCTCTTGCTCGCGCGTCGGCTCGTGCATGGTGACGACGATGAGGGCGACGGGGCCGGGCTTGCCTGAGCCGACGAGGACCTTGCCGGAGGCGCCGGTCGCCCCCGTCTTGATACCGTCGCCCCACGGGTAGCCGAGCAGCCGGTTGTGGTTTTCTACCGGCACGGCCGCGTTGGGAGGGTAGCGGATCACCGCCGTACTCTGGCGCACGAGCTCGCGGAACGTCGCATCGCGCATGGCGAACCGGCCGAGCGTCGCCAGGTCGCGCGCCGAGGAGTAGTGGCCGTCCTCCGGTGTCCCTCGGCAGTTCCTGTACTGCGTGTGCGTGAGGCCCAGCTGTCCCGCGCGCTCGTTCATGAGCCGCGTGAACTTCCCCTCATTCCCGGCGACGTACGCGGCCAGCGTCAGCGCCGCATCGTTGGCGCTCCTGACCATGAGCGCCGTGAGCGCCTCGCGCACGGTGATGCGGTCGCCGGGAGCGAGGTCGACACCGACCTTCTGGGGGAGCGGGATCTTCGGCACGACGGCGTAGGCATCCAGATCCTTGACGCGCTCCAGCGTCAGCAGCGCGGTCATGATCTTGGTGCAGGACGCGGGCGGAAGTTCGCGGTCCGGTTCCTTGCTCCACAGCACGCGTCCCGAGTCGCGCTCGATGAGAATCCCCGTCCAGGCCTTGACCTTTGGCGGCGCCGTCCCGGCCGGTGAGGGCTCGCCGTCGCAGGCGGCGAGGGTCGCGACGGCGGCGAGGGCGTGGAGGGTGAGCAGTAAGGCGAGGAGGGCGGGCGGCAGGAGCGTGTCGCGGCCGGGCGAACGCGGACTCACAGGCCGCCGGAGCCTGCGATCGTCCCGGCGACGAGATCGACGCGGCCCACGACGAGGCCGTCGCAGCGATACGTCACCGTGCCGAGCACCTCGCCGTTCGCCGGCCGCTCCGCGAGCGGCTCTGCCGGCAATTGCAGCGTCGGTGACACCGTAGTGGCCTTGCGAACGACTGCGGAGAGGTCGGCGCTGGCGACGACAGTGACCGGCGCTTCGCCGGTGACCGCCAACTGCGCGATCTCATCGCCCGTGCGCACGATCTGGCGCTCTTCGTATTGGCCGGCCCCCCACATGAAAAGCGCGACGCTGTCCCTCTCCTCCTGATCGCGCGTGGGCTCGCGCATCGTGACGACGATGAGCGGGACACTGAGTGCGCCCGGCGTGCCCGAGCCGACAAGCACCATCTTGGACTGCGCGGTCGCGCCGGTCTTGATGCCGTCGCCCCAGGGGTAGCCGAGCAGCCGGTTGTGGGAGGTCACGGTGATGCGGTGCGAAGGCGGCCAGGTGATGACGCGGGTCTTCGCGCCGACGAGGTCGCGGAAGTCGGCGTCGCGCATGGCGTAGCGGCCGAGCTTGGCCAGGTCGCGCGCGCTGGAATAGTGGCCCGGCTTGGGCGAGCCGCGAGAGTTGAGGAAGTGCGTGTGGGTGAGCCCGAGCTGCCTGGCGCGCCGGTTCATGAGCGTGACGAAGTGTGTCTCGCTGCCGCCGACGGCCGTGGCGAGCGTCACGCAGGCATCGTTGGCGCTCTTTGTCATGGTGGCGCGCAGCGCCTGCCTGACGCTGATGCGGTCGCCCGCGCGCAGGCCGATGGCGACCTGCTGGTACAGCCTGACGCTGGCAGGAGCGCGCACCATGCGCGTGAGGTCGCGGTAGTACTCCAGCACCAGCAGGGCGGTCATGATCTTGGTGCAGGACGCCGGCGCCAGCCGCAGGCCGGGGCCCTTGGACCACAGCACTGTGCCGCTGCGCCGGTCGACGACGATGCCGCTGCGCGCCTTGACGGCAGGCGCGACGCGCGTGACCTGCGGCTCGGCTGACGGCGCCGCGGAGCCCGGTGAGCCCGCCGTGACCTGGTCGGGGCTGCACGCGGTGACCACTGCGACGGCGGCTGCAAGCGCGAGCATCAGGAGACAGAGCGCCAGGATGGAGCGGCGTAGGACGCGGGGTGTGCGGGGGCGCGACGCCATGCGGTCAGTATAGCCCGGCGTCGCTGTGCTCAGCCCGCCACGCCTGCGGTAGACTGTCACCGGGCCGGCGTAGCTCAGCTGGTAGAGCAGCCGCCTTGTAAGCGGCAGGTCGGCGGTTCGATTCCGCTCGCCGGCTCCACCTAGCCTCGAAACACCCCGCAGAAAGGCCCCTCTCGGGGCCTTCCGTACTCCAAACGTACTCCTACGCCGCGCAACTACTTCTCGAGCGCCGCTGCGACGACTGAGGCCACGAGCTCCGCGGCCGACTCCTGCATGTCCGGCAGACAGTGCGAGTACGTGTCCATCGTCATGCGGATGTTCGCGTGGCCGAGGCGCTCCTGAACGACCTTGGGATGGACGCCCGCCCGCAGAGCCAACGTCGCCCAGGTGTGGCGCAGGTCGTGCATACGGATGCGCGGCGCCTTCGCCCTCTTGATCGACTCCTGAAAGAGGACGCGCACGCGGTCCGGGTGCCACGGCTCGCCGTCCTCACGGGTGAACACGTAGTCACCGCCTGCCCATGCCTCGCCCCACTCCGCAGCGCCGTCGAGTTGCCGCTGACTCTGCCGGCGCAGGGCGTCGATCGTCTCCGCATCGAGCGCCACGGCTCGCGGTCCCGTCTTGAGCGGTCCCTCGATGACCTCATAGCGCACGATCTTGCGCTGGCGCTGCATCTCGAGGCGCCCGTGCTCGAAGTCCACGTCGGACCACTTGAGGCCGAGCGCCTCGCCGCGGCGCAGGCCCGTGAGCGCGAGCAGGTGCCATAGCGGCCCCATGCGCTCCTCGCGGGTCGCCTGCAGGAACGCGGCCAACTCCGGCGCCGACCACGTGTGCATCTCAGGCCGACGCACACGCGGCTTCTTCACCGTGGCCGCCACGTTGCTGCGCAGCAGGCCGGCCTCCACCGCGTCACTGAGGGCGTGCTGCAGGACGCCGAGCGCGCCGCTGCGCGTGGCAGGGGAGAGCGGGCGGCCCGTCTTCTTCGAGTCCTCACGGGCCATGCGCGCCGCCATCACGGCCACGTCGTTACGGTTGAGTTCCTGCAGCGGGATCTTGCCGACGAACGGCACGAGGCGGCCGACGTGCATCTTGTACGCCTCAGGCGTGGCCGCAGAGAGCTCCTCGGAGTCGAGAGAGGGCAGCCAGCGCGTCTCGAGGTACTCGGCCACCGTCAGGTCTACCGGCTTCACATGGTCGCCCTGCTCGCGGTCCGTGAGTTCGTCGCGCAGGGCCTTCTGCGCCGGCTTCTTCGTCTCGTACTTGGCGGGCAGCATCTCCTGCCGCCGCGCCACGATCTCCTCGGGCTCGCCGTGGTCGGCGGGGCAGGACGGCTCTGGGCCGTCACTCCAGTAGCGTTTGCGGCACGTCGGGCAGCGCAGGGCCGCCTGTTCGCCGAGCTCGAGCACGACGCGCCAGGCGCCGTGGCGTTTCTGGACGTTGCCGGTCATGGCTTGTCCTCCTCCGTTCGGGTGCGTGCTAGGCGTCGGTATACCTGCGACTCGCTCTTGCCGAGGTGCGACTGCTGTTTCCATCACGGCTTCGGCCTGCTCGCCCCGGCCGCCAGCCTGGCCTCGTAGAGCTCCCTCGTGCGTCGGTCCGTGTCTGCATCGGTGACCGGGCCTCGGCGTCCCGTGCCGAGCACTTTCGCCTTGTTGCGCCCGGCCGAGCAGCGTCGATTGCCACACAGGGTCGTCGATGGCTGACCGCTTCGCGGATCGCACCGAGAATCTCGCCCAAGTGGATGTTCCCGAGGTGCTTGATCTCGTAGGGTTCCCATGCCCGTCCGGCGCCCCGACGCGCAGGCCGGTCATGAAGAGGCGGCCGGCGTCCGACCGCCCTAGGCGCACCTTCAGGTCCTTGGCCATATGGGATGGCACGTTGACCCAGCTCTTTCGAGTCCCTGTCCGGGCCGTTGACCCACCACCAACTCGTGGTCCCCGCGTGCTCGCATTGTTTCCCGTCATCTGACTATGCCGTGCCTTTCCTCGCGTGCTTGGCTACCATGCGACTACAGACCGACTATACGCCCACTTGAAGGGGAAGTCCATGACAGCAAGGCCGCTCAGGATCGCAAAGGCGCACAAGCTACTGAGGACCGCGGACGCACGCACCCTGCGCACCGCTGCCGGCCTGAGCCTTGCGGACGTGGCGGAGGCCATCGGCGTGACGCCCGCCGCCGTGCACTCGTGGGAGAACGGCAAGTACCTGCCGCGAGGCGAGCACGCCGTGAGGTACGCCCGCCTCCTCGAGGATCTGGCGAAGGTGACGACGTGAACATGCCCGAGCTCATGGGCGCCTGGCGCGAGGGCCGCGCCACCGTGACCTTTGACGAGGCGTACCCGGCCCTCACGACCGTGAGCAGCGCCAGCTTCTACCGCATGGCCGCGGCCGGCGAACTTCCCGGCGTGCTCAAGTTGGGGCGCAAAAGGCTCCTGTCTCTGCCGGTGTACCTCGAGTACCTGGGCGTGCCGCACGAGACGATCTGGGGCGGGGAAGAGGCCGTGTGCGCCTGCTGCGGCCGGGAGCCGTGACGGTGTGGCTCAACCCCCATGCATCCCCGAACCGCAGTTCATCAACGATGAGCCGGGCCGGCTACACGCTGGCGCGTTCCCCCGAATCACGAACGCGGTGTGGTGGAACTCCTCGAACTGCCCTTCACCGTCCTGCAACTGCGGATCTTCCTACTCCTGGCCGTCCTTCAGCTTGGCCGTGGTCGCATCGACCTGGCAGCGGCCACCGGCATGGGCCATGACGACTTCTGTGACGCGGAAGAGTCCTTCGCCTGCGAAGCGGTGGCCGTCAATAGTGGCTGGCTGGCAATGAAGCTGGTAGCGCACACCGGATCGGTCCGCCGGGAACTACGTCGACTCGCCTCCGCCGGCCTCGTTCACGTCCATGAGCGTGGCTACCTCGGCCACACCCAAGTCCTGCCGTGGTCCTCTCGCCCGAGCCTGGAGGCCCGTGGCATTGCGGGAACTGCCGGACAAAGCAGAACGGCGCGGTACTGCTTTCAGGTCGAAGCAGGACGGCGCGGTACCCGCAAGCAGAACGGCGCGGTACCCGCATGCAGAACCGTGCGGTTCCGCCTTGCGTGCTTCGAGCCTTGAGTACGACGCCTTGAGATTGAAGGTAATGAGACGGCGGATTCTGAGCGAATCGCACCCGCCTGTCATCCGACAGACAACACGAGCGTAGGAACTCTACAGTGCCACCTGGAAAGGGAGCTACACCTCCACTGATCGCCAGCGAAACCGAAGAGCAGGCCGAAGACCGCGCCCACCTGCCCGACCGTGCGAGTGCGAGGAGACGCCTCGCCCGCCGTGCGACCGGCCTGACCCTTAGATCCGACTTCGGCACGCCAGAAGTGGACGACCGCAATGGTCGCCACGCTACGGCGACACTCATGGCGGTCGCCGAACTCCAAGTCGTCGGCGCACTTCCTTCGACTCAGCCCTGACGTGCTCGTCGCCTGAGCGCCACGTGACCAAGCGCCTGTACGTGCGGCTGTCCGCGCTGCGGCCCTATGTCCCGTTCGAAACCGACCCCGACACTGAGGAGTGACACGATGACCGATCAACTGCAGGAGCTCCGCGACCGCATCCGCGAGAGCCAGGCGGAAGCGCTGAGCCGGTGGCGCCCGCTCAGCGGAGTCACGTACAGCATCCGCGAGACGTACAAGACCCTCGAGGCCAACCTGACCAAGGCGCTGCAGGCCGCCGCCTCGGCACAGTACCGCGTCGAGGTGCTCCGCGACGACGACTTGATGAACCCCGCCGGCCGCGAGCGCCTCATCCGTGAGGCCATCGAGAAGGGCAAGAGCGAGGTGAGGAAGTACCAGAGCACCGCCGACGCCGCCGTGCTGATCATCAAGGCGCAGTTGCAGGAGGCCGCCCTGCCGCGTGTCGACCCGGCGCGTGAGGCCATGGTGCGCCAGGAACTCATGATGCGCGTAGAGGCTATCCGATCCCGTGGCCGAGATGTTCGTCCTTGTCCAGGACCCCGACAGCGAGCTCGGGGCCTGTGCGGCCAGCTCCTACGGCGAGAGCTTGTTGCGCGCCAAGGGCATCTCCAAGGCTCCTGAGCCGGCCCAGAGTATCCGCGCCGTGGCCGCGGAGGTGTCCGCCCAGTCCGCCGACCCTGCTCGCCGTGCTGTCGGTGAGGCACTAGCCAAGGTCAGCGCGCTGGACGACGCGCTCATCACCACGGGCAGCATCACGCGCACGTCGCTGGAGAGTGCCCGCGAGGCAGCGCTGAGTGCGGGCGTGAGTCTGGAGAGCGGCGAGGCTGGCGCATGATGCGCACCGCACGCCTGGGAAGTGCACCACGCTCGAGGCTCGGAGTACGGAGCGGAGTATGCGCGTGCGTGAGTGGTCGCGTCTCAGGCTCGAAACCGCATACGTGCACGTTCCAAGGCGAGCGCTGAGGCATGGGCGCCACCTGCACGATCTGCGCCCATCCTGAGCGTGAGGGCATAGACCGGGATATCGTGGCCGGCATCTCGCAACGCACCATTGCGCGCCGGTGGTGTGTGTCTCGGGACGCCGTGCAACGCCACGCCGTCCGCCACCTGTCGCCCGCCTTGGCAGCGATGCAGGCAGAGCACGAGGTAGAAGCCGCGGCCACGCTACTGAGGCGCACAGAGCACCTCATAGAACGCACAGAGAGGCTGCTACAGGCCGCCGAGCAAGACGGCAAGGTGTCGGCAGCCCTGGCCGCCGTGGCACAGCTACGCGGCCTCCTCGAGTTGCTGGGCAAGGTGACAGGCGAGCTCAAGGACCAGCCCGTCGTCAGTATCAACCTGCTGCAGCACCCCGAGGGCCAGGCCGCCATTCAGATCGTCATGGCCGAATTGGCCGCCCAGCCCGAGATACGCACCCGCATTGCCGAGCGCCTGCAGCTTGAGGCGGGCACCGCACCGTGAGCGCCCCGGCCCTCACCTATGCGCAGCACATGGCCATAGCGCTTGACTCCCGCGCATTCGCTGCCTCCTGCGGCTACCCCGACCTCGATGACTGGCAGGCCGCGCTCCTGGACGATGACCGCGACACCATCGCCCTCTGCTCGCGTCAGTCGGGCAAGTCCCTCGCCCTCGCCCTCAAGTCCCTGCGCCACGCCCTGTTCACCCCGGCCTCGACCGCCCTGCTCGTGTCCGCCGGCCAGCGTCAGGCCGCAGAGATCCTTGCGCACGCGAAGGAGATGTATCAGCGCATCGGGCGGCCGGTCGTCACCACCAGTGAGAACGTGAGCCAAATGGTGCTCGAGGGCAGCGGCAGCCGCATCATCAGCCTGCCGTCGATGCCCAGCACCGTGCGCGGCTACAGCCCCTCCCTCATCTGCTGCGACGAGAGCTCTCAGATCCCGGATGCCATGTGGGAGGCGCTGAGGCCCATGCAGAGTGTCACGGGCGCCCAGATGATTCTCGCCTCGACCCCTTTTGGCCGCCGCGGCTTCCTCTACCACGAGTGGACGGAATCCGGCCCGAAGCGCTGGCACAAGGTGAAGGTGACCGCCGACCAGTGCAAGCGCATCGATCAGAAGTGGCTCGCCGAAGAGATGCAGTCGGGCGCGGCCTGGTACGTGCGCCAGGAGTTCTTCTGCGAGTTCTCCGACTTCGAGGAGCAGATCTTCTCCAGCGAGACCATCGACAAGATCTTCAGCGACCGCCTCGGCGTCGTGCCCATCGTCTTCGGAAGGAGCCCCACATGCACTTGACTCTCGGTCTCGACCTCGGGGCCGCCAGCGACTACACGGCGTCGACCCTGCTGGAGCTCGTCCATGTCATCGCACCCGGCGACTCGCGCCCGCCAGACAACCGCTTCGAGGAGGTCATCCCCGCCGGCGCCGACGGCTCGCACTGGCGCGGCTACACGGACCGCCGCGTCATCGACACCTGGCACGTCAGGAACCTGCGGCGCTGGCCGCTGAACACCGCCTATCCGCAGATCGTGGAAGACGTCTGCGCGATGATGACCGACCCGGTACTGCGCGACGTGACGCAACTCGTGGTCGACTACGGCGGCCCCGGTCGGCCCGTCTTCGACATGTTCTGGGAGGCGTACCAGAACGACCGCTTGGGGCCGTGGTGCCCAATGCCCTGCACGCTCTCGGGCGGTTTCAGCACCGCGACCAGCAAAGGCCACAGCCTGCACAAGGGTGACGCCATCGCGGCGCTGCTCTCCGCTTCGCAGCGGGGCCGCTTCACGATCCCGCCCGATATCGAACTGGCGGAGACGTTCCGCCGCGAGCTCGCGAACTTCTCGATCAAGCAGTCGAAGGCCGGCAACGTCCGCTTCGAGGCCCGTGGCCGTACCCACGACGACTTGCTCATGAGCGCCGCGATCGCGCTCTCCCGCCCGCACTCACACACGCCGCCCCGCTGCCTCGACCCGCTGCACGTCGGACCCTTCGAGCGCCCCGGCGACTACGAACGCCCAGCCGACTACGGCTGGTAGACCAGCCCCAACCGAAAGGAATCCCATGCCCACACCACTGACACGCACCTACCAGAATGGCCTCGACGGCGAAGTCCGGGAGGTGACGCAAGAGGACTGGGACTGGTACGAGAACGGCGCCCCTTGGTACCGCGTCGAGCCGATCATGGCGCCCGAGCCGCTGCCGCCGTCGAAGCGGCCGGTCAAGGCCAAGCCGAAGTCCTAGATCCGTCTGACCTTCGCGTGGCTCTCCAGGAGCCGACGCGACGAGGGCCGCCACCCTGTATGTCTCGGCAGGTGTGGCGGCCCTCACTACGTCCCGTCGGCAGTCTTCCGCTGGAAGTCGGCTACGACGGGCCGCCTGGTCACCGTACAGGGCGGTTGTGGGCTTGGGAACGGTGATGACGGGGCAGAGGGGGTGACGTTTTAGTCCGCGTCCTCTGGAACTGGGAACCGTTCGGGCATGAACTCCCAAGGCAGTCTGGCGTTCTTGCTGCGATTACAGCGGCGGCACGCGAGGACGATATTGTCGGGGTCATTCCCCCCGCCCGCAGTCAATGGGATGAAGTGGTCTACCTCGTAGTGAGCGGAAAGTTCGACGCCACAGTAGAAGCATCGCGACCCTTGTCGGGCCAGTTGGGACTCTACGTCGGCCGGCGTGTAGGAACCTGTAGCCCCCAACTCAAGCGCACGCCGTTTGGCTCTCTTGGCCCGGTTCTTCTCGGGGTTCTCACGAGCCCATTTGCTGCCGATCCCTGGATGCAGCTCCCGGTACCGCTGCGCATAGGCGCGGCTCATTTCCGGGTGAGCCTTCATGTAGGCGGAGTGCTTGGCGGTGTACTCCGTTCGCTTGGCGCGGTAACTTCTCCGCGTAGCAGCCCTCTCACAGGCTCGGCACGCTGCTGTTAGCCTGTGCTCGGAAACCCACGGCTGCGGGGCGAAGAACTCGGCAGTCTTCGGCAAGACCGCGCCGCACTTGCTGCAGACCTTGAACGGAGCTCCGATGCGCGCTCGCCCAGGCCCATCTGTAGGTTTCGCCGGTGTGTTTGTCCTCGCATCCCGCCGCTGCGCGTAGCCGCGAGCCCTGCGCAAGCTGCAACATGCGCGACACTCAGGGGAAAGTCCCCGTCGCCCCCCGCCCAGGCGATAGTAGAAGTCCGGGCTGTTTGGCTTGGCGAGCCCACAGACTCTGCAAACCCTGAACGGCACCTTGACGCGGGGCCGACGTGCGAACTCGTCGGCATGGGCTGCGAAGAGCGCGTCCCTTTCGGCTCGCTTCCGAGCCTCATACCTTGCCCTCCGTGCATTGCGGCATTCGCGGCACTCGTAGCGAAACCCGCTCGCCAGGATCTTCTCAGCCGGGAAGAACTCGACGGTCAGCGGCTTGACTTGGCCGCACTTCTTACACGTTCTGACGGACTCCACGGAGCGAGTCTACTAGGACCCGTGACGGCAAGACGAGCGGCGCACCGATGCCGGGCACTTCTCGTACTCCAAAACGTACTCCGCGACTGCGCGCAGCGACCTGCAGCCCGTCATGCCGACTGAGACACGATGGAGTGAAAGCCGAGTGAATCCCCTGCTCAGAGTACGTTTCGACGCGACCGGGATGGCCCATGTAAGATGGGGCTTCCTTATGTGGGATGGGGCATCGGGAAGCGGCAGGTCGACGGTTCGATTCCGCCCGCCGGCTCCAATCTCTGCGCGCTCTCGTGTGCAGCCCACGTCCCTCCCGGCCGGTGGCGTGTCCCGAGCACGCCGCTGTAGACTGGCGCGCGGAGGCCCGCCGGACTGCGGTCGAATCGCTTCGCTCACATCGTGGTAGCTCGAGGGCCTCGCTCGCGCCACGGCGCCGGCGATCGATCTGGATGAAGCACGGAGGTGATGCTGGTGGAGCCCAAGATCCCGACTCGCATGGGTGATGGATCGCTGGTCGAGATGACCCGCTCCGAGATCAAAGCCGATCTCGAAGAAGGCACGCAGGTCGCGGCCAAGAAGGCGAAGGTCGACGTCCTCACGCAGGACGAGCTCGACCATCTGCTCGACATCTACGCATCGTCGGCGCGCTTCACCGCGGTCGACATCGGCGCAGAAGTCGTGCTCAGCAACGACGGCACCGGGACCAAGCACATCGGCAACCGGGTGCAGGATCTGCAGAGTTACGAGACGCTGCTCGGCATCGACATGCCCGAACTGTGGCAGGCCGACTACTCCTACAAGGCGGTTAAGACCAACGTCGCCCACGAGGGCCAGTCCATGAAGATCGCGCAGGCGCTGCTCACCAACCCGGTGCAGTACGGCGCCATGCCCGACCTGGGCCGCTACTCCAAGCCGGACGGCCCCATCCCCAACTGGTCCGAGCTGCTGCCCATGGGCAAGATCGACGAGGCGCGCGATGCTCAGGTCGAGGCCTGCGGGATGCTGGTCGAAGACATCGACTTCGTCGCCGACGCCATGATCGAGGCCGGCGCCGACGGCATCGACATGGACACGACGGGGGCGGCGGGCGACGCCGACTTCCTCGCCGCCCTCACCGCCTGCCGCAAGCTGCGCGAGAAGTACCCGCATCTGGGCATCGAGATCGGCATGGCCAGCGAGTTCGTGCTCGGCATGCACGGCCAGCTCGAGTTCGACGGCTCGCGGCTCGCCGGCATGTGGCCCAAAGAGCAGCTGCGCATGGTGACGGCGGCCGGCGCGAGCATCTACGGGCCGGCCGTCAACATCAACACCGGCAAGTCGACCGCCTGGAACATCGCCCGCGCCATCACCTTCATCAAGCCGGCCGCCGAGGTAGCCACGATCCCCGTCCACGTGAACGTGGGCATGGGCGTCGGTGGCGTGCCGACGTGCCTGTTCCCGCCTGCCGACGCCACCTCGCGAGCCAGCAAGGCCTTCGTCGAGATCCTCAAGATCGACGGCTACTAGGTGGGCACCGGCGACGCCCTCGGCATGGAGGGTGCCCACACGCAGGCGTCCGGCATGGGCGGTATGCGGGCGGCGGGAGATCTCGTCGCGCGGATGCAGATGACCAGGCGTATGCGTCTCAAGGAAGCCAAGGAGTACGTGGCCGGCAAGCTCGGCTGCTCCACGCGCGACCTTTCCGATCCTGTGGCCATGGAGCTGATCCGTCAGGAGCACGGTCTCGGCCTGCTCACCATGACCTCCTCTACGCATCCGGCCGAGCCGGGCATGATGGAGGCCAAGTTCAACATCAGCAAGCTGCTCGACATCCCGATCAACTCGGTCGAACGGTTCAAGCAGCGTACGACGAGCTTCTGATGGTCTGAGCGGCGCGGGGAGGGGCGGGAGGCCCGCCCCCGGACCCGCCGCCGTCCTCAGCGCTCAGGCGTCGCAGTGGGCGGCGGGTCGATGGCCCGCCGCCCACTTCTTCTGCGCGCCGGGCATCGGGCCGTCCGCAGGCGCCGGGTCTTGCGGCAGCGACCCGTCACCGCAGTTCCGTGCTCCTGCGGCCGGTGTGTAGCCCGCGCATATCGTGCGGATGCTTGTCATGCGCACACTCGGCGCACTAGAATGCGTCACTCGTTCGGCACTCGAAAGGAGACCCATGTACCGCGCCTTCAAACTGGCCCTCCCGCTGGCGCTGGTGCTCGTGCTCGCCGTTGCCGGCGTGGTAGCCGGGTGCGGCAGCAGCTCGGGCGACACCACCAGCAGCGCGAGCCCCAGCGCCGATACCAGCAAGGCCTACAAGATCGGCATCAGCCAGATCGTCACGCATCCGGCCCTCGACGCCACCGTCAACGGGTTCAAAGACGGGCTTGCCGCGGCAGGCTACACCAACGTCACGTACGACCTGCAGAACGCTGAGGGCGACATGGCCACCACGGCGAGCATCGCCCAGAAGTTCGCCGGTGATAACCTCGACCTCGTCCTGGGCGTGGCAACGCCCACGGCCCAGGCACTTGCCAAGGCGATCACCGACAAGCCGGTCCTCTTCACCGCCGTCACCGACCCGGTGGGCGCGGGCCTCGTGCAGGATCCCAACGCGCCGTCGGGCAACGTGACCGGGGTCAGCGACATGCAGCCGGTCAAGCCGATCCTCGAGCTCGTCAAGACCTTCCGTCCCGACGCCAAGGCCGTCGGCATGGTGTACAACGCCGGCGAGTCCAACTCTGTGTTCCTCGTGAATCAGGCCGAGAAGGACGCGGCGACGATGGGCCTCACGATCGTCAAGGCGCCCGCCGGCACCTCCGCCGAGGTCCAGGCTGCGGCGCAGTCGCTGATCGGCCGCGCCGACGCCATCATGGTGATCGGCGACAACACCGCCGTCTCGGCGCTTGAGTCCATCATCAAGGTGGCCGAGCAGAACCAGATGCCGCTGGTCGCCGGCGACCCCGACAGCGTCAAGCGCGGCGCCGTCGCGGCCTACGGGTTCGATTACTACGATCTCGGCAAGCAGACGGGCGCGATGGCCGCCCAGGTCCTCAGCGGCACGCCGATCTCCGACATCCCCGTTGAGTTTGCGAAGAACCTGCAGCTCTCCGTCAACGAGAAGGCCGCTGCTGCTCAGGGCGTGACCCTCCCGCAGGACCTCATCGATCAGGCCGTCAACAAGTACTGAGTCCAGCTCGCGACGCCTTGCGGCGCCGCGATAGACTCTGCGGAGCCGGGGCCGTGAGTACGGCCCCGGCTCCGAGCACGAGAGGTATCGGCACGTGATCGTCACCATTCAGAGCGCACTCCTCCAAGGGCTGGTGTACAGCTTCATGGTGCTGGGCGTGTTCCTCACCTTCAGGGTGCTCGACTTCCCCGACCTGACCGTCGACGGTAGCCTGCCGCTGGGCGCAGCCGTGACCGGTGCGCTCATCGTCAACGGGCACTCGCCGTTGATGGCGACTGTCGCCGGCGTGGGCGCGGGTCTGTGCGCCGGCCTCGTCACCGGACTTCTCCACGTCCTGCTCAAGTCGGGCGACAGCGACTCGGGCAACTACGGTCCCAAGCTCCTCGCCGGCATCCTCACCATGACGGCGCTCTACACCGTCAACCTGCGGATCATGGGACGCAGCAACACGCCGCTGCTCGGCGTCAAGGTGATCTTCGACAAGATCGGCGAGCTCCTCTCGGTCGCCATGATCGGCTGGAACATCATCATCACGCTGGCCGTCCTGGCGGTCGTGGTCAAGTACTTCCTCGACTGGCTGCTGCACACCGAGTTCGGCCTGACACTGCAGGCCACCGGCGACAACGAACAGATGATCCGCGCTCTGGGCACCAACACCAATTTCACGCGCATCGTCGGCTTGGCGGTCTCGAACGGCCTCGTGGCGCTCACCGGTTCGCTCGTGGCCCAGCAACAGGGCTTCGCCGACGTGGGCATGGGCATCGGCACCATCGTCGCCGGCTTGGCCGGCGTGATCATGGGCGAGGTCATCTTCGGCGTGCGCAGCATCAGCTGGGTGCTCTTCAGCGTCATCGGTGGATCGATCGTCTACCGGCTGCTCATCGCCGTCAGCCTGCGGCTCGGCATCGCGCCCACCGACCTCAAGCTCCTGACCGCTGTTCTGGTCGTCGTGGCGCTGTCGATCCCGACCGTCCGCAAGAAGGTGGTGCGGACGTGAGCGCTCCAGCCGAGCTCAAGCTCAAGGGCCTGCGCAAGGTCTTCTTCCCAGGCACGGTCAACGAGGTCGTCGCGTTGCGCGAGATCGACCTCGCCGTCCCCGCGGGGCAGTTCGTCACCATCATCGGGTCCAACGGCTCCGGCAAGTCGACGCTGCTCAACGCCGTGGCCGGCACCTTCCCGGTGACGGCCGGCAAAGTGGAACTGGGCGAACGAGACGTCACCAAGCAGGGAGAGTACGTGCGCAGCCGGTCCATCGGCCGCGTCTTCCAGGACCCGCGCGCCGGCACGGCGCCGAGCATGACCATCGAGGAGAACCTCGCCATGTCGCTGCTCCGCTCGCGGCGCAGCGGGCTGCGCTTCGGCGTCACCAACAGACGGCGTGAGGTCATGCGCGTCCAGCTGGGGCGCCTCGGCATGGGGCTCGAGGGCCGGCTCAAGGCCGGCGTCAACAAGCTCTCTGGCGGCCAGCGCCAGGCGATGTCCCTGCTCATGGCCACCATCGCCGAGCCCAGCCTCCTGCTGCTGGACGAGCACACCGCGGCGCTCGACCCCAAGGTGGCGGCGACGATCATGGAGCTCACAGGCGAGATCGTCACCGAGCGTCGCCTCACGACGTTGATGGTGACGCACAACATGGAGCTCGCCCTCCGCTACGGCGACCGGCTGATCATGATGCATGCCGGTCGCGTCGTGCTCGACATCTCGCGCGAGCAGAAGCAGGCCCTCAAGGTCTCCGACCTCATCGACAAGTTCCACGAGGTCGCCGGCGAGGCGTTCGCCGTGGACCGCATGCTGCTCGAGTCCTAGGGCGGTCGTCGCGGCTACCCGCTGACCGCCTCGACGGCAGCGCCGACGAGGCCGCGCAGTCGGAGGCGCAGCGGTCGGCCTGCGCTTCAGCCGACCCCGGCGGGGCGGTCGGTCACTTCGACGATCGCGCGGATGCGCTTGGCGACGTCGTCGGGCAGCGGCTCGGGGTGGTACTCGGCGAGCGCGTCGCTCGCCTTGGCGTGACAGCGGGCGTAGAGGTCCGTGCCGTCGGGACAGTCGGATTGGCTATTCGGATAACTGACCGAAGGTGGCTGGGCGACATGTCGGGACCCACGCCGGGGTGTCAAGGTGATGCGGCTGGGCTGGCTCACACCCTCGACATGTACACCGCGACGGGTGGCACCAGCGGTGTCGCCACCCAAGACGCCACGTCTGACGCCACCGGCCATCGCGACTGCCTGCCCCCGGGCGGTCGCACGCACGCCGGTCCGCCGCTCAGGTTCGTTCATCCTGTCGCGACGTTTGTCCAAGGATCGGCCGTTGCGCCCGCGAGGGAGCGTGCGTAGCATCCTGCTACCACAAGACGCGGCGCAGGGGAGAGCGGGCGCCGCCCGACAGGCAGGAGGCCGCGTGGAAGCTCGGACCGTCACGCGTCAGGGGGACGGCTCCGCCGTCGCGCTGACGCGCAGCGAGCTCAAGAACGAGCTCGAGGAGGGCTCGCGCGCGGCCGCCGTCCGGGCGCGCGCGCCCGAACTGCGCGCGGATGAGCTGCACCACCTGCTCGACATCTTCGCCAGCCGCGCGCGCTTCACCGCCGTCGACATCGGGGACGAGGTCGTCCTCAGCTTCGACGGCAGCGGCACGCCGCAGCAGGGCGGCCGCGTCGACGCCCTGGTGCAGTACGAGCAGTGCCTCGGCGCCGACTCGTGCGAGCTCTACCACATCGACTACTCGTACAAAGCCGTCAAGACGATCGTCGGCGCCGAGCAGCAGGCGATGAAGGAGGCGCAGGAGCGTGTCACCATCCCGGTGCACTACGGCGCCCAGCCCGACCTCGGTCGCTACTCGCGTCCCGACGGGCCGTGCGGCAACTGGTCGGAGCTGCTCCCGGCGATGCGCATCGACGAGGCGCGCGCGGCGCAGGAGGAGGCGGTCGAACTCGCCGTCGAGGACATGGTCCACGTGGCCGGCGAGCTGTGGGAGGCCGGCGCCGACGGTATCAACTTCGACACCGCGGGCGCCGGCGGCGACGCCGACTTGCTGGCGACCCTGCTCGCCGTGGAGCGCCTGCGCGCCGCCTATCCGGCCATGGGCATCATGGTCGGCATGGCCGGGGAGCTCGTGCTCGGCACGCACGGCGAGCTCGAGTTCCACGGCACCCGGCTGGCCGGTCTCAAGCCGGAGGGCCAGTGCCGGGTTGTGCAGGAGGCGGGCGCCACCATCTTCGGGCCCGCCGTCAACGTCAACACCAGCCACACGGTCGCCTGGAACGTCGCCAGGGCGCTGACCTTCATGAAGCCGTGCATGGACGTGGCCCGCATCCCCGTGCACGCCAACGTGGGCATGGGCGTGGGCGGCGTGCCCATGTATGCCTTCAGTCCGGTCGACGCCGTGTCGCGTTGTTCGCGCGCCTGCGTCGACGTCCTCAAGGTCGACGGCTTGTAGGTGGGCTCGGGGGACACCTTCGGCATGCCGATCGCGCACGCCGTCGCCTCGGGTATGAACGGATTGCGCGCCGCTGGAGACCTGGTGGCGCGCCTCGAGATGGCGAAGGGCATGCGGCTGATCGACGCCAAGCGGACGGTGGCCGAGACGCTCGGGGTGAGCGTCGCCGACCTCGCCGATCCGCTCGTGATGCACGAGGTGCGCGGCGAGCTGCGTCTCGGCCGCGTCTTCGAGGCCGAGACGACGTACCCGCATGATCCGAGCCCGCAGGAGGCCAAGGCGGCCATCCGCGAGCTCCTCAGGCTCGACTGAGCGGCCCACCACGGCCCGGCAGTTGCGGCCCATGATCGTACCGAACCCGCCGCTGAGGGGCTGTCTGCCGGTCGGGTCAACGACGGTGGCGTCGCCCGGCGGCCCGGATACGCCGACGACCGTCGCCGTCTCGGGTAGAGTTGCTGCATGGGTACGCATCCAGCGACGTCCAGGCTCTCGCTGACGTTCGCGGGGCACGCGACGGTGCTCCTCGAGATGGACGGCGTCCGGCTGCTCACCGACCCGCTGCTGCGGCGACGGATCGGTGTGCTCATGCGGCGCAGCCCCATCCCGCCTCCGTCGGTGCGGCAGGGTCTCGACGCCGTGCTCATCTCGCACGCTCATCTTGACCACCTCGACGTCCCGTCGTTGCGGCTCGTCGACCGGAGTACGCCCATTGTCGCGCCGCGCGGTGTCGGGCCGCTGTTGCGGCGCCTGGGGTTCGTACCCATCGAGTTGGAGGCCGGCGACGAAGTCGAGATCCGCCGCGCGCGCGAGGGCGGTCCGTCAGCCGCTGCGCGCGTGCTCGTGAAGGCGGTGCCCGCCGACCACACCGGCACGCGCCACCCGCTCGCGCCCGAGTCGGCGGCCTTGGGCTACGTCGTTTCGGCGGGGCTCCGCGCCTACTTCGCCGGCGATACCGGCCTCTTCGACCACATGCGCGATCTGGCGCCGCTGGACGTCGCTGTGCTGCCCGTCGGCGGCTGGGGCCCGCGCCTGCCCAGCGACCACCTTAACCCGCTGTCGGCGGCCAAGGCGCTCGAGCTGCTGCGCCCGGCTGCCTGCGTGCCGGTGCACTGGGGCACCATCTACCCGCCGTGGCTGCCGCCCGAGTTCAACGCCAAGTGGGCGCAGTGGCCATACGCATTCGCCCGGTACGCCGCGCACCTGGCGCCGGAGGTGGACGTGCGCATCCTGCAGCCGGGCGAGACGACCTTGTTCACAGCGGCGGAGAGCGGGGGGGAGGCGGCGGAGGGGTGAGCACGACCGAGCTCCGTCTCGCGCTCCTGCAGCTCGCCGGCGCAGGCTACGACCGGGAGGCCAACCTCGAGCGCGGCCTGGCCGCCTGCCGGCGTGCCGCCGCCGCCGGCGCCGACGTCGCGCTGTTCCCGGAGCTGTGGAGCACCGGCTACTCCTTCCCCGGCGGCGACCTCGGGCGCTGGCGCGCGCAGGCGATCGCCCGCGACGACCCATGGGTCGTCGCCTATGCGGACCTCGCCGCGGAGCTCGGCATGGCGATCGCCGTGACCTACCTCGAACGCTCGCCTGCGGGGCCGCGCAACGCCGTCACGCTGTTCGACGGGCGCGGCCACGCGGCGCTCAGCTACGCCAAGGTGCACACCTGCAGCTTCGACCTGCCGGAGCAGGCGCTGACGCGGGGGAGGGAGTTCCCCATCGCCCTTCTGGAGACCCCCGCCGGCTCCGTCTCCGTCGGAGCGATGATCTGCTTCGACCGCGAGTTCCCGGAGGCCGCACGTGTGCTGGCGCTGGGCGGGGCTGAGTTGCTCCTCGTGCCCAATGCCTGCGAGCTCGAGGCGAACCGGCTCGGCCAGGTGCGGGCGCGGGCGTTCGAGAACATGCTCGCCGTCGCCGTGGCCAACTATGCGGCGCCGCAGGAGAACGGCCACTCCACGGTGGTCGACCCGATCGCCTTCGACGCGGAGGGTCGCAGTCGCGACACCCGCGTCTTCGAGGCCGGGGAGGCGGAGGCCGTCTGCGTCGTCCGCCTCGATCTCGGCGCGCTGCGCGAGTGGCGCCGGCGCGAGGTGTGGGGCGCTCAGTGCCGGCGGCCCGACACCTACGGCGCGCTGGTCGAGGAGGGCGGCGGCCTCGTCGCGGGATCCGCGGCGGAGGACGCCTAGAGAGGCGCGACGTTCGCCCCCTGGTCAAGCGCCGAGCACGGCGGCCGGTGTCGGCTTGCCGCCGTGCTCGGGTCTACTCAGGGCGGCGTCAGCGGGCACCACACATCGCTTCTTCGGGGCTTCCCCTTAGTCGTCGAAGTGCCCCTCGGCGCCCTTGTCGCTGTCCAGCGACTTCGCCTTCTCGACGATCTTCTCGTCGGTCCAGTCGGCGGGGTCCTCGATGCGTCCGACCTTGGCGCCGAGGTCGTAGGACCCGGCGGCCAGGATCGCCTCGACGGCGAGAGGTGCGGTGTCCCCGGTGTTGAGGACCTCGGTGAGCATTTTGTAGACGAAGTCCTCCACCCGCTGGACCATCCGCTCGCGGATCTCCGCGGGTTGCGCGAGGAACCTGCTCTCGAAGGGGAGGTTGAGGTTCTTGTAGTCGCCCTTCTTCCAGCCCTTCTCGTCGGCGTAGGCGACCACCTCGGCCCACATCTCCTCGGTCACGCCCTCGCCCTCGACCTTGATGAAGTTGCCGTCGGCGTCGAGCTGCGCGTTGCCGTAGTCGTTCACCTCGAGCCCCCAGGAGATCATCTGGAGGGCGGTGGCCACATTGGCCTTGGTGGTGTGGGTCTTGGCCGCGATCTCGCGGAGCCGCTCGGAGCTGTTGCCCGAGGTGCCGTGCTGGGCGCCGCTGACGCTGTAGGGCGTGAGGGCCTCGTGGACCTTCGTGGTCAGCCCGACCTGGATGCCGGCGTCGGACGCCTCGATCCCGTGGGTGGTGCCGTTGTTCAGCGCGATCCAGTCGGCGAAGATGCCGTGCGCGTTGAGCCCCTGGATGAGGAACAGGGCCTCATCCGGCGTGGAGAGTCCCGTGGAGCCTTTGATCTCGCCGATCTCGGTCTCCAGGCCGGCCCACGCCGGGATCTTCGGATTGACGGCGAGGTTGGCCAGCAGGTTCTGGTCGTTGGGCTGGTGGGAGGCGTCGATGGCGATGGATGTGATGCCCGCTTCGAACATGGTGGGGATCTCGACCAGTGCCTGCGCGAGGTCCTTCTCGTTCTTCATGCCGTAGTGGTCGGCGTGGATCGCGACGGGGATGGTGATCCCCATCTCGTTGCACAGGGCATCGACGATGCGCGCCATGTTCCAGTAGTTCACGGCGCAGTAGGCTTTCTGCCCACCCTCGGACTTGGCGATCTCGATGATGAGGGCGGCCTTGGCCCGCTGGGCGGCCCGCAGCGCACCACGGATGACGAAGGAGTTGCGCCCGTTCGCGGCCATCGCGATGGCCTTGCCCTTGGCCCGCATCGCCCGGTCGACGACCTTGCCGCTCACGATCAGCGCCCTGGAGTTGGGGAAGAGGGCCTGGATGTTGGGGGGACGGCCCACCTGGAGGGCTTTCTCGAAATCCTCTGCATACGCCATGGAAGGTCTCCTTCAGGGGGTTGTGGGGTTCGCTGCCAGGATTCTCGTCTGAATCCGTGCCGGCGGCAAGCAGGGGTGGTGATCGGGCCCCTCCTGTAGACTGGCCCCAGCACTGCGCCGGGCCACGACTGGTGCATGGGACATCAGGAGGACCAAGATGGACGCAGGCACGCGCGCTCTCGAATGGCTCTACACCCAGCAGCTCAAAGTCGACGACTACTGGGCGGTGCGCACGCCGGACGGCTTTCGCTGGTGGGCCGACAAACTGGCGCAGAGCATCGAGGTCATCGGGAGGGAAGAGGGCGGTCCCGGTGGGGCCGTCGGCTACCTGATCAGGGTGCGCACGGAGGTCCTGCGCGACGTGGTCCTGGACGAGCGCGCGCTGTCCCTGATCAACAGCGAGGTGCTGTCGTTCGCGTCGATGGCCGGGTTGGTCTACGACGAGGAGGAGGGCACCCTCTCGCTCAGCTCCCTCGCCAGGGTCTGGGACGAGAACGAGGCGTGGCTGGATCCCTTCATCGGCATGGCGGCGGCGCTGCAGGTCGGCGAGGCGGGGATGCTGGCGCCTCAGCTGGCGACGCGGGTCGGCGCCCAGGTCGCGATCAGCGGCCACCCAGACCATGGCCTGCGCGCGCAGCCCGACGAGATGGCCGCGGTCATCGAGTCGCTCGTCGTCCCCGCCGGCAGGGGGCCCTCTGTCTGGGCGCCCGAGGATTTCGAGGCGGCCGTCCAGGAGTACGTCGACGGGCCTGTCTCGGTCTCGGCCTCCGCCGACGGCGAGGGGGCCATCGTAGAGGTCCCCTTCGGGGATCTGACCTCGCGCTGCCAGGTCCTCCCGGCGGCGCGCCACCCCCACTACGGCGCCGGCCTGCTCATCGTGCAGCAGCTTCCCTTCGCGCAATCGACCGAGCCGGAAGGCGCCGGGTTCGCTCTCGTCCTCAACGGCATCGAGTTGGCGCGCGAACCCCTCGGCTACGGCTTCGGGAGCTACGGGTGGAGAGACCAGTGGATGTACTTCATCTCCTTCTACCCGAACGCCTTGTACCGGCGCGGGCTACAGGCCAACCTGGTTGCATCCTGCGCCCTGCGTGCCCGCAGCCTCCACGCCCTCTTCACGCAGACCGAAGACTGAGGCCGGAGCGGCGGCGGCGCGTCTGCCTCCGGGCGCTTCGCGAGGGCTGCCGTGATCTCAGTCGGCCCTCAATGCGGCGGGCAGGCTGACCGCGGACCTGGCTGCCGCGGGACGCGAACCTGCAACGCGCAGGTGAAGAAGTGGAGCCGACGCGCGGAATCGAACCGCGGACCCCTTCATTACGAGTGAAGTGCTCTGCCAGCTGAGCTACGTCGGCCCAAGAGTGAAGCCTTGGCATTCTAGGGCACGGCGGGCGCGCGCGCAAAGTCGGCCGGCGCCGCGAAAATCGGGCACTCGGGCCCGAGGCGAGGCCGCGCGTGCCTGCGGGACGTGTCGCGGGCGACCGGTGCGGGCGGAGCTCAGGTGCGCGGCGCGTACCGGTGGTGCAGCATGAGGCTGTTGCCGTCCGGGTCGGCGAACAGGGCCATGTGACAGACGCCGGTGTCGAGGGTGGCGCCCGCGAACTGGATGCCCTTCTTCTCCAGGGCGACTCTGGCGGCGGCCACGTCTTCGACGTGCAGGGCCAGGTGGCTGCTCCTTCTGCGGAGTGAACGGCATGCCTACGGACTCGGGCTCCCAGATGGCGAAGCACGTTCCGCCGACCCAGAACTCGAACTTCGCGCGCTCGTCGGGGCGTAGGCCGAGCGTGTCGACGTAGAACGACAGCGAGCGGGCGGCGTCCTTGGACGGGACGGCGACGAAGTCGAGCGAGCTGATGACTGGTTCCATGGCGGTCCCTCCGAGGGCCGTTGACGAACGTATGTTCGATGGTAGCAGGGGGATTCGGCACTGGCAACGGTGGGAGCGCCGCCGCGCATTCTTCACACCGCCTCAACAGGCGTTTGCCATTTCGTGGCTTTGGAGCCGCTAAACTGCTTCGGACTCCGTCGGTCGAGCACGGAGCAGCGGTGTTCCCGCCGCGCCGCGGCCAGCCACGCCGGCCGCGCCACCAGCAGGACGACGAAGGAGGACAATGATAAGGGCACTCACCATCGGCATCCTGGCAGTGGCGGTGGCCGCGATGGCGTTCGCGGGCATCTCAGCCCCGAAGACCAGCGCGACCCCGACTCTCTGTCACAGCACCACGCTCTCGATCTCCGCGGCCAGGACCGTCAAGGCGGGGAGGAGGATCACCGTGAAGGGCGCCGAGGCTCAGACCCCCGCCCACACGGTCAAGGCGACGCTCCAGAGCCGTCGGTCGACGTCCAGGAAGTGGGTCAACGGCGCGTCCGTGAACCTCTCCTCCGCCGGCGCCTACTCGCTCAAGTGGAAGGCGCCCGCCAAGAAGGGCAAGTACAAGATCCGCGTGCGCGTGACGCACTCCGGTACTTCCAACACCTCGGCGGTGAAGACGGTCACCGTCAAGTAGAGCTGGACCCGGGCCGGTCCCCGGCCCGTGACCTACGTGAGCAGGCCGGCGGCGCCGCCGAAGAGGGAGCGCCGCCGGCCCTTTTCCGCTCCTCCAGCCGTTCCGCGTCCTGCCGGCGCCGAAGCCGAGCATGTGAACGTCCGCACATGGCCATGCTGTCCTGCCGCGCGCCGGCGTATCAGCCGCGCTGGCGCTCGGCTCCTGTTGCCGCTCTAGGGTGGTGACCTTAGAATCTGGTTGGTATGAAGCACGAGAGCCAGGGTGGGTGGAGCCTGCGCCTGGTCTGGCTGAGGGGTGTGTGAATCAATGGACGGGGCTGTAGCCGAGATTCGTGTCTTGCTCGTGGACGACCACGCGATCGAGCGTCAGGGCGTCCGCTCTCTGCTCGACGCGCAGCCGGACATCCGGGTCGTCGCCGAGGCCGGCGACGGCCTCGAGGCGCTTCCCCTCATCGGCCAGTGCCACCCCGATGTCGTGATCACCGAGACCATCATGCCGCGCATGAACGGACTCGAGCTCACCGGTCAACTCGTGCGCCGCTACCCGGACCTCAAAGTGCTGGTGCTCACGCGCAACGACCGGGAGGACTGCGTGCTGCGTCTCGTGCAGGCCGGGGCCGGCGGCTACCTGCTGAAGACGGTGGACGGGGCAGACCTTCTGTCGGCCCTAAGGGCGGTGGTCCAGGGTGGCCGGGTCCTGCAGCCGACGGCGCTCGAGGCGGTGCTCGACGACTACCTGCAACGCGTGCACGAGCCGTCGGAGCAGCGCCACGCGGTCGAGCTCACGGCGCGGGAGCGCGAGGTCCTCAAGCTGATCGCCGAGGGCAGTACGAACCAGGACGTCGCCGACCTGCTGTGCCTGAGCCGGAAGACCGTGGAGACGCACCGTAGCAACATCATGGACAAGCTGGACATGCACAAGGTCACCGACCTGGTCAAGTACGCGATCCGCGAAGGGCTGGTCGGGCTGGACTGAGACGGTCAGGGACGCGCCCGCGCCGCCGCTGCGCCGTCCCCCGGGGTGTATGTTCCTCCATGCGGACTTGTGCGCTGATTCACTTGCGGTATCATTATTAGGGCGCTGCAGAGTGCCCCGGCCCACGACATCGGCAGCGCTGCGGCGCTCGAGCCGGTACTCAGGCTCGATCACGGCGTGCCCGAGGAGGTCCTCATGTTCGCCTTCCAGGCGGCAGACGCAGAGGCGTTCGGCGAGGAGCTCTCCTCGTCGGTGACGGCTGCCGAGCGGGTACTCGAGCTACTCGGACTCGTGCACGAGCGGGGCGCGGCGTGAGCAGCGCGGGGATCGTCGCCTTCGTCTCCCGCGGCTTGCCGGAACTGCGGACCGCCCTGCGCGGCATCCGTGAGTCATCACCAGCCGACGCCGAGCTCGCGGTGGTCGCGTGCGGCCCAGAGGACTACGACGCCACCTACCTGCTGCGCCAGCATCTGCGCGGGCATATCCGGGCGCTGCAGTTCGAGCACCCGGGTGTCCGCGGTCCTCACTGCGGCCTCGACCGCGTCCACCAACTGGTCGCCGGCGACTACCTCGCCCGCGTGGACGACACGCTCGAGTTCCAGTTCGGATGGCTCGAACGTGCCATCGCCGCCTTTGAGGCCGACCCGAGCATCGGCTGCCTTTCGCTGGTCCCGCCGAGCGACTACCACCGCGGCCGGGGCAGGCCGCGCACGGTTAACGTGGAACCGATCGTGGTCGACCATCTCGATATGCGCTGCTTCGTCGCGCCACACGACCTGGTGGAGCAGCACGAACGAGAGCTGATGGGCGGTCAGCCCGATGGGTGCGGCTTCCAGGAGTACCTGCGCGTGGCCGGACGGCGGCTCGCCTTCCTGCCCGGTCTGGCCGGCCCGCTCGGCCCCATCGACGTCCCCTCGGGCTTCGATTCCGGCAGCGAGGCTGAGCTGCTGCAGCACGACGGCGGGACCGGAGCGATGCAGCGTCTGGAGCAAGCCTACGACCTCGGCGACGACATCCTGCTGACCTGCTTGTCATGCGGCGCGCCGGAGCTTGAGGTGCTGGCCGGACGCATCCGCTTCTGCGAGCGGCACCAGGTGGCGATCGGTTTCTGGTACGAGCTGCGTTGTCCCGAGTGCGGCGAACTGCACTACAAGGACGACTACCAGTTCCGCTGCCCGGATTGACCGACCCGGTGGGATAGATGAGGGGGGCGCCGGAGGTGCGCCACTCAATGAGCGACGCAGCGTGTTCGACGAAGGGGGCGCCGGAGGTGCACTCCTCGCCGGAGCCGGCGGCGTGAGTCCTCTCCGGCCCAACGAGCCTGCCGGCGGCGACTCTCAGGGCGCCGCGCCCGGCGGCAGCGCGCCCGGATCCCACGATGCCCTCGCTGCGGCGGTTCGCCTCAGTGTGCGCGGCGTGGTGCAGGGCGTCGGCTTCCGCCCGTTCGTGTACTCGCTGGCCGCTTCGTGGGGCGTGCGCGGCTGGGTGCGCAACACGTCGGCCGGCGTGGAGGTGCTGGCGGAGGGCGGTCGTGACGCGGTGGCCGGATTCGCCGCGGCGCTGCCGGCGCAGGCGCCGCCGCGCAGCCACATCGCCGCCTGCGACGTGTGGGACGTCCGGCCGGGCGTCGCCGCCGACGGTCCGCCGGCCGGCGACGCGTTCGTCATCCTCGAGAGCGCCGCCGACCCCGGCGCCTACCAGCTCGTCTCGCCGGATATCGCCACCTGCGACGACTGCCGCCGCGAACTCCTCGACCCTGGCGACCGGCGGTACGGCTATCCGTTCACCAACTGCACGAACTGCGGGCCCAGGTTCACGATCATCGAGGACCTTCCCTACGATCGCGAGCGCACGACGATGCGCGCGTTTCCGCTCTGTCCCGCGTGCCGCCGCGAGTACGAGAACCCGGGCGACCGCCGCTTCCACGCGGAGCCCAACGCCTGCCCGGTGTGCGGCCCGCGGGTGCGGCTGCTCAGGTTGCGCGCGGGTGGCGAGGACGATGCCGTCGAGGTCGCCGCCGGCGCCGAAGGCGACCCGGCGGCGCCCATCCGCGTCGCCGCAGAGCTGCTGCGCGGCGGCGAGATCCTGGCCGTCAAGGGTCTCGGCGGATTCCACCTCGCCTGTGACGCCGCGGACGGCGAGGCCGTGCGCCGCCTGAAGCTGCGCAAGCGGCGCCCCGACAAGCCGCTGGCGGTCATGTTCGTCGGCCTCGAGGAGCTGCGTGCGCACTGCCGTGTCGGCTCTGGGGAAGCGGCGCTGCTCACGTCGCCGGAACACCCGATCGTGCTGCTCGAGTGGCGCGAGGTCGGCCCCTCCGGCGAGCCGGGGCCGGAAGTGGGCTGGGGGGGCGGCGACCCGGTCGATCCGGAGGTCGCCGTCCGCCAGCGTTACCTCGGCGCGATGCTGCCGTACACGCCGCTGCACGCGCTGCTCCTGCAGGCCGCCGGCCGGCCGCTGGTGATGACCAGCGGCAATCTGGCGGAGGAGCCGATCGTCAAGGGCTGGGAGGAGATCGGCCGTCTCAGGCCCATAGCCGATGCCTACCTCGTCCACGACCGCGAGATCGCCGTGCGCTACGACGACTCTGTCGCGCAGGTGCGCGGCGGCCGGCCCCGGCTGATCCGCCGGTCCCGAGGCTACGCCCCCTTCCCGGTGGCCCTGTCGCGGCCGCTCCCGCAGACGCTCGCAGTCGGCGCGCAACTCAAGAACACGTTCTGCATCACGCGCGACGCCAACGCGTTCCTCAGCCAGCACATCGGCGACCTCGAGAACCTGGAGACCCTGGAACACTACGAGGCCAGCGTCGAGGTTTACCGTCGTCTGTTCCGCCTCGAGCCCGAGATCGTCGCCTACGACCTCCATCCCGAGTACCTGGCGACGAAGTACGCGCTCGGCCTGCCGCAGGCGGACAAGGTCGCGGTGCAGCATCACCACGCGCACGTCGCGGCGCGGCTGGTGGAGCACGGCCGCGAGGACGCGGTCATCGGCGTCAGCATGGACGGCCTCGGCTACGGCGACGACGGTCGCCTGTGGGGTGGCGAGATCCTCGTCTGCGACCTGACCGGCTATCGCCGGGTCGCGCACTTCGAGGAGCTCCCGCTGCCGGGCGGCGCGGCCGCGATCAACCACCCGTGGCGGACCGCCCTCGGCTGGAGCTACGCGCTCCTCGGGCCGAAGGGACTCGATCGCGCCTTCGCGCTCCTGAGAGGGACAGGCCGCGGCGAGCCGGCCGCGCGCGCGCCGAGCGACGAGGAAGTCTCGGCGCTGGTCCGCCAAGTCGACTTGGGGATCAACGCGCCGCTCACGACCAGCTGCGGGCGCTTGTTCGACGCCGTCGCGGCGTTGGCCGGCGTGCGCCGGTCCATCAGTTATGAGGGTCAGGCGGCGATCGAGTTGGAGATGATGGCGTCGGCCCTGGAGCCGGCCACGAGCGGCTACGCGTGGACCCTCGGCGGCGACGCCGCGGCTGCCACGGCCGGCGTGCGCCGCGGCGCGCGGGAGTGGGTGGGCGCGTGGGCCGCGGCGGCCGCGCAGCCGACCGCTCCGGACGCCGGCGCCGAGTCTGGCGCGCCGGCCGTCGTCCGCCTCGCGCCGGTCGTCGAGGGCGTCCTCGACGACCTCGAGGCTGGTGCCGCGGCCGGCGTCGTCGGGGCGCGGCTGCACGTCACCGTCGCGGAGGTGGTGCTCGACCTCTGCCGGCGCGTCCGCGACGCCGGCGGCCCGCCTGCCGTCGCGCTCGCCGGGGGAGTGTTCCAGAACCGGCTGCTCTCCGAACTGTGCGAACAGCGGCTTGAAGAGGAGGGCTTCGAGGTGCTCGCCGCCGGCCTGGTGCCGGTCAACGACGGCGGCGTCTCGCTGGGGCAGGCGGCGGTCGCGGGCTATACTGTGCTCGCGCGACGCGGGCAGCTGTGCTGAACGCGGCGCCCGTCCAGGCCCGTCAACACAGACCAGACCGCGACAGGATGGCAGTCCATGTGCCTCGCCCTTCCCATGCGCATCACCGCTCTCGAGGGCGCCCGCGCGACTATCGCCGTGGAGGGGCTTGAGCAGGAGTGCAGCGTCATGCTGCTGCCGGACGCAGCCGTGGGCGACTACGTGCTCGTGCATGCCGGCTTCGCCATCAGCGTCCTCGACGAGGCGGAGGCACAGGAGACCTACGACCTCCTGCGTGAGATGGCCGCGTTCGGCGAGAATGACGACGCGGAAGATGATGCCGCCCCCGCCGGCGGCGCCCTGGGCGGCCACGACCTCGGCTCGCGATGACCGCCGCCGACGAGCCCGGCCGGCTCGCCGCCGAGCTGCGCTCGGAGGCGCCCACCGGCCTCACGTTCATGGAAGTCTGCGGCACGCACACCATGGCCATCGCCCGGTATGGGCTGCGCCAACTGCTGCCGGACGGCGTCCGCCTCGTCAGCGGGCCCGGCTGCCCGGTCTGCGTGACGGCCATGACCGACCTCGACCGTGTGCTCGCGCTCGCCCGGCTGCCCGAGGTGACGCTGGTGACGTTCGGCGACCTCATCCGGGTGCCGGCGTCGCGCGGCACGCTGGCGGGGGAGCGCGCCGCTGGCGCCGACGTGCGCGTCGTCTACTCACCGCGCGACGCCCTGCGCATCGCAGCCGAGGAGCCGCACCGGCAGATCGTCTTCGCCGGCATCGGCTTCGAGACCACGGCTCCGACCACGGCCGCGGCCCTGCTCGAGGCGCGCGCCGCCGGGCTCACCAACTTCAGCCTGCTCAGCCTGCACAAGACGATGCCGCTGCCGCTGCGCGCGCTCCTCGATCTGGGAGAGACACCGATCAGCGGGTTCCTGCTTCCCGGGCACGTGAGCGTGATCACCGGCACGGCCTGCTACGAGTTCCTGGCGCGCGAGTACGGCATCGGCGGCGTGGTAGCCGGGTTCGAAGCGACAGACGTGCTGGAGGCGCTGCTGATGCTGGTACGGCAGCGCGAGCCGGAGATCGGCATCCAGTACACGAGGGCGGTGCGTCCCAAGGGTAACGAGGTCGCTCAGCGTCTGCTGCGGCAGGTGTTCGAGCCGAGCGACGCCGACTGGCGCGGCCTCGGCGTCATCCCCGGCTCCGGCCTCGCGCTGCGCGAGGAGTACGCCGACGCCGACGCGGCGCGCCGTTTCGACGTGGACCCGGGTCCTTCGCTGGAACCGAAGGGGTGCCGCTGCGGAGAAGTCCTGCGCGGCGTGACCGATCCCGCGGACTGCTCCCTGTTCGCGGCGCGCTGCACGCCCGAGGACCCGGTCGGCGCCTGCATGGTGAGCAGCGAGGGCGCGTGCGCCGCGCGTTACCGCTACAGGGGGATCGATGACTAGCCACCGAAGGCGGGCTAGCGAGCGGGGCGCCGAAGGAGCACCGTTCACTGATCGCCCCCTCGCCGACCGCGTCCTTCTCGGACACGGCAGCGGCGGCAAGCTGTACCGGGACCTCGTCAAGGACGTGTTCGTGGCCGCGTTCGCCAATCCGGTGCTGGAGCGACTGGACGACGCGGCCGCACTGGCGCCTTCCGGCCGCGTCGCCTTCACCACCGACGCGCACGTGGTGCAGCCGCTCAGGTTCCCCGGTGGCGATATCGGCCGGCTCTCGGTGGCCGGCACGGTCAACGATCTGGCGACGGCGGCGGCGCGGCCGCTGGCGCTCGCCGCCGCCTTCGTCATCGAGGAGGGCTTCGCCGTGGACGAGTTGCGCGCCGTCTGCGCCAGCATGGCGGCCACGGCGCGCGAGGCCGGCGTCCCCATCGTCACCGGCGACACCAAGGTGGTGGAGCGCGGCGCCGCCGACGGCCTCTTCATCACCACGACGGGCGTCGGTGACATCGTCGTGGCCCACGAGCTCGGATCGGCCGCCGTCCGGGACGGCGATGCCGTCATCCTGAGCGGCGGCGTCGGCGATCACGCCGTCGCCATCCTGGCGGCGCGCGGGGACTTCGACGTGCGCGTCGAGGTGCGCAGCGATTGCGCGCCCCTGTGGGGCCTCGTCGAGGCCGCAGTCGAAGCGGCGCGCGGGCACGGGGGGGAAGAGGCCTTGCACTTCCTGCGCGACCCCACTCGCGGCGGGCTCACCACCGTGCTCGCCGAACTGGCGGAAGAGAGCGGCCTCGGGATCGAGGTCGAGGAGGAGGCGATCCCCGTCTCCCCGCCGGTGCGCTCGGTCTGCGCCCTGCTGGGCTACGACCCGCTGACGTTGGCCAACGAGGGCAAGATGGTGCTGGTGACGGCGGCGGAGGCGGCCGACGCCGTGATCGCCGCCGTGCGTGAGGCGCCGTACGGGCGCGACGCGCGGCGGATCGGCTTCGTCACCGCCGCGCACCCCGGCCGTGTCGCCCTGCGCACGCCGTTCGGCACGCGCCGCGTGCTGGACATGCCTGTCGGCGAACTGCTGCCGCGGATCTGCTGACGCGGGCCGCGGCCGAACTCGAGGAGTACTGTGGCACCGAAGAAGAAGACCACGTCCGCACGGACGCAGCCGGCTCCCGACCGGCGGCCGGCCTCCGAGAACCCGCCGGCTGCCCCGAGGCCGCGCCCGGTCATGCCCGTGTGGCTGAAGAACACACTCGCCGGGCTCATCATCTTTACGCTCACGCTGCGTATGGGACTGCTGCCGCAGTTCGTCGTGTGCGCACTTGCGCTAGGGCTGTCTGTCCTGCAGATCTGGAATCGTCAGGCCAAGTGGCTGTGGACGTGGACGATCTTCGTCGCGGTGGGGTTGTTCCTCGCCGGCTTGTACCTCGCCACGCAGACGGCGCCCGCCTGGTTCCTCTACTTCGGAGCCTGGATCTTCGTCATCGTCGCGCTCGTGGGCGAGGGCTCGCGCGCGATCCGCACGCTTCGGGGGAGCTCGGCCGGCTGACTCTGCGCCGCGCGGCCCGTTGCCCGGGGCACGGGTCCTCTATCGTGTGTCAAGCAAAGCACAACCTTGGTCGATAGGGTGGGCATGGCGGGCAACCATGCAGTGGATCGAGTGTGTCTCTCTCGCGACCGGCCGGTGACCGGCCTCGAACGCACGCGCGAGCGTCTCGAGAGTGGCGAAGCCGATCATCCTCTGTCGGACGGCAGGTCGATCGGCCGGCTCGTCGAGCAGTTCCGGGAGGGGTTCTCCCTGCTCGACGCAGACGGCAGGCTCCTCGACGTCAATGCGGCGATGTGCCACATGGTCGGCTATGACCGTGAGGAGCTGATCGACGCCGGCGTGCCGCATCCCTACTGGCCGCCGGAGGAGCGGGAGCGCTATGCCCGCGATCTGCACTGCTGTCTCGCTGGAGACGCGCGTGCGAGAGAGTTCTTCTTCGTGCGCAAGAGCGGGGAGCGCTTTCCCGTGGTCCTCACGCCCTCGGTCATCCACGACGAGGCCGGCCAGCCGATCTGCGTGCTTGCGCTCATAAGGGACGTGAGCGCGCAGCATGATCAGGAGCTTGCGCTGCGCAAGTCCGAGGCGCGCTACGCCCGAGCCCAGGAAGTGGGCCGCGTCGGCAGTTGGGAGTACGACCCTCAGACCGCGCGCTTCTGGGGCTCCGCTGAGGCGCGGCGCATCTTCGGCCTCGACGCGGACAGCCCGTCGTTCTCGACCGAGGACGTCGAAGCGACCACGCCCGAGCGCGAGATGGTCCATCAGGCGCTCGTCGACCTCATCGAGAAGGACAAGCGCTTCGAGCTCGAGTATGAGATCGTGGCGGCGCACTCGACCGAGCCGTGCTGGATCTGGTCGGTGGCTGAGGCGGAACGCGACGAGCAGGGCCGCGTCGTCCTCGTGACCGGTGTGGTCCAGGACGTCACCGAGCGCCGACGCGCTGAGGATGCGCAACGCGAGAGCGAGAGACGCTACCGTTCGTTGTTCGAGGACTCGCCGATTGCCATGTGGGAACAGGACGAGTCCGCGGTCAAGGCGCGTCTCGAGGAGCTCTCCGCCTCGGGCATCGACGACGTCATCGCCTACATACTTGCGCATCCCCGGGAGTACGAGCGCTGCCTCGGGCTGGCGCGGACGCTGGATGCGAACAAGGCGGCGGTCGAGCTCTTCGAGGCACACAGCCGCGAGGAGCTGCTGACGCACAACAGCGAACTGTACGGGCGCGCGGGCGGCCAGGGCATCCACCGCTTCTGGGCGGCGATGCTCGCAGGGGAGCGCTCGGCCACGTACGAAGAGACCAATCTCTCCCTCCGGGGCCGGCAGCTGCGGGTCCTCGAGACCGGCACCGTCGTCCCCGGGCATGAGGGAACGTATGACCGCGTGTACTACGCCGACGTCGACATCAGTCGGCGGCACCGCAGCGAAGGGGCGCTGCACGAGAGCGAGGCGCGCTACCGCAGTGTCGTCGAGAACGCTCCCGTCGGCACCTTCCAGGCGACGCTTGGCGGACGACTTCTCTACGTGAATCCCGATTGCGCACGCACCTTCGGCTTCGCCGACCCCGCGGAGATGATCGCTTGGGTGAACCGCACCGGCATCGGGGAAGCGCTCTTCGAAGATCCTTCGAGTCGGGAGCAACTGCTGCGCGACGTACACGCGGCCGCCGGTGAATGGTCGGCCGCCAAGACCAGGATGAGGCACAGAGACGGCAGCATCCACGTCGACTTGGTTTACCGCAGCGAGCGCCGCGACCCGGTCAGCGGTGAGATCGCCCTGTTCGGCTTCGTGCGCGACGTCACCGTGCAGGAGCAGGCAGAGAAGGTCGTCCATCGCTCGGCGTACCTGCTGAGCCAGGGTGAGAGCCTCGCCCACCTCGGCAGCTGGGAGTGGGATGTCGCCTCCGGCATGTCCACCGTCTCCAAAGAGTGGCAGCGGATCCACGGGCTCGCCGGCGACCAGGTGTCCGACGAGGAGGTCCTCGCCCTCTGCCACGAAGGCGACCGCGAGAAGCTGCGGCTCGCCCTGGAGGACGCTGCCGCCGGGTCCCTGTACCGCGTCGAGCACCGCATCGTCCACCCGGTGACCCACCAGGTCCGGCATCTCAGGGCCTACGGCGAGCCGGTCTGCGACGCGGAGGGCCGGGTGTGCAGCGTGGTCGGTGCGTCGCTCGACGTCACCGACCGCGTGCACGCGGACGAGGTCATCAAGGAGCGCGAGGAGCGCCTGCGGCGAGCTCTGGACACGACCGTCTCGGCGCTCGGCGCCACGGTCGCGATGCGCGATCCCTACACCGCGCTGCATGAGCGCCGGGTCGCGTCCCTCGCCGTCCGGATCGCGGAGCGCCTGGGGTGGAGCGAGCAGTTCGTCGAGAGAGTGCGGACGGCGGCGCTCGTGCATGACGTGGGCAAGCTCGTGATCCCGGCGGAGATCCTCTCCAAGCCGGGGCGCATCACCGACGCCGAGTTCGACCTGGTGAAGGCCCACTCGGAGGCCGGCCACGACCTGCTTGCGCCGATCGAGTTCGAGGGCCCGGTCGCGGAGCTCGTGCTGCAGCACCACGAGCGCCTCGACGGCTCGGGCTACCCGGGGGGCCTGCGCGGCGAGCAGATCCTGCCGGGCGCGCGCGTGCTCGCCGTCGCCGACGTCGTCGAGGCGATGACTGCTCACCGGCCATACCGTGCGGCGCTCTCGCTCGACGAGACGATCGCCGAGATCGAGAACGGTCTCGGCGTCCGCTACGACGCTGCGGTCGGCGCGGCGTGCCTCGAGATCCTGCGGGATCCGGACTTCACGCTCCTCCTCGAGTGACGCGACGGCCCCGCGGCCGGTCCTGAGCGCTGCCGACCGTCGCCCGCGCGGTCCCCGCAGTTCCGACTAGGAACAGGACGTCGCTCCCGGCCTCATACCCAGGCGCAGCAGCGACAGAGTCAAGACCGACGCGCGCGACGCACGCAAGCTGGCGCTGCTCTACCAGGGTGGGATGCTCGCGCCGATCTGGGTGCCGAGCGCGGAGCAGGAGGCCGTGCGTGACCTGATCCGCGCTCGTGAGGACGCCCGACAGGATCGCGCTCGGGCGCGGCAGCGGCTCGGCAAGTTCGTGCTGCGTCGCGATCGGCGCCTGCCCGGCAAGGGCTGGACCCTCACGCGCCGGCAGTGGCTCGGCCAGCAGGCCTTCGAGCATGCCGCCCAGCAGACGGTGTTCGACGACTACCTGCTCGCCTGCGACCTGCTCGATCGCCGCATCGAGGCGCTCGAGCGGCAGATCGATGAGTGGGCCGACCACGAAGCGTTCCGCGAGTTGGTGGGGCGCCTGCGCTGCCTGCGCGGCGTCGACACGCTCACCGCCATCGGGCTCATCGCGGAGATCGGCGACTTCTCCCGCTTCAAGACGGCGCCCGCGTTCATGGCCTACCTGGGGCTCGTGCCCTCAGAGTCCTCCTCGGGTGAGCGTCGCCGGCAGGGCTCGATCACCAAGACCGGCAACAACCACGCCCGCCGGCTGCTGATCGAGGCGGCCCACAACCAGCGCCGCCGGCCGGCGCGCTCCGTGCATCTGGCGCGCCGCCAGGCCGGTCAGCCGGCCGAGGTCGTGGCCCGCGCCCAGCAGGCGCAGCTGCGCCTGCATAAGCGCTGGCAGCGCCTGAGCGCGCGCGGCAAGCACTCCAACAAGATCGCCGCCAGTGTGGCTCGCGAGCTGGCCGGCTTCGTCTGGGCGATCGCCACCGAGCAGCCGCTGCGCGCGGCCTGAGAGTTTGGCGGTCGGGTGCGCCCCACAGGAGCAGAATCCTCGGATCTCCTATGCGGCGTCCCGCGAAGGGACGACCCGCGACGCTAGACAGAGGCAGCTGCCGACGGAGACAAGTCGTGCGGTACCCAACCCGCGGATATCAGGCTGATCAACCGTCGCTGACCCCAGCCACCCGGCCGCCAAACGCATTGCCCATTGACGACCACATCCATATCAGATGATTGATTCCACGAGATCAGCCTCAGGCAAGGAAAGCAAAGCAGAGAGGCCGAAGCCGACGGTGCCTAAGTCACCGTCTGCCTGGAGGCCACGATGCACGCCGACCTCGACACTCTCTGCACGGTCGTTTATTGCACAGCCGACGATCTCTTGCCAGAGGCGCGCAGGAACGCTCGCAGGCGCGTCACGGACGCCGAGGTCGTCACCCTCTGCGTGGCCCAGGCGATCATGGGCATCCCCTCCGACCGCCGGTTCCTCGCGGTGGCGCGCCAGCGCCTCATCCATCTCTTCCCGGTCTTGCCCGCTCAGGCCGGCTACCACAAGCGTCGCCGGCGCCTGGCGGACGCGATCGAGTGGCTCCTGGCCCACTTCGCCGCGCAGAGCCCGGGCTACGGCGACGCGGTGCTGCTCGTCGACTCGACCCCGATCGAGTGCGGGCGCAGCCGCGAGACGGCGAAGCGTTCCGCACTCATCGAGGTCGCCGGCTACGGCTACTGCGCCGCGCACTCGCGCCCGTCTGCGGCAGCGTGAAGTAGAAGGTCGCGCCGTTCTCGACCTCGGCCTCTGCCCAGATGCGTCCGCCGTGGCGAGTCACCAAGCGCTGCACGGTCGCGAGGCCGATGCCGTCGCCCTCGAACTGCTCCGCATGGTGCATGCGCTGGAAGGCGCCGAAGAGGTGCACGAGCATGCTGTCGTCCCGAAGGCATGGTACACCACGGACGCGGGGAGGAGCGGCGGCAGGTGAGATTGGAGCCCGGTCGCGGATTCGAACCGCGGACCCCCTCCTTACCATGGAGGTGCTCTGCCAGCTGAGCTAACCGGGCTTGGTGGGGGAGCCAGGATTTGAACCTGGGTAGGCTGCGCCAACGGATTTACAGTCCGCCCCCTTAACCACTCGGGCACTCCCCCGGGAGCCGTGGAATCGTAGCCGAAAGCAGGGCCGCTTTCAACCGGCAAGGAGGCCGCATCGCGGGCGGCGGAAGGCCTGCGCGGCCCTGCGCCGGAGGCGAAGAGGGGCCGGGCCCAAATAAGAGGCAGCCGGGGTCGTCAGGGGGATGACGACCCCGGCTGAAAAAGTGTGACGCCCGGCCAGGGGAAGCGGGCCGTCACGGGGGACTCGCACGTCACCATGGCGGCCGATCGGCGGGGGGGACCCGTCGCGGCGCTTGTGATGACATGCGCATTCTATCCGATATACGGTCGGGTGCAACCACAGTGCGGACGAAGCGACGGACGGCTGTTGTACCGATTGTCCAGCGTCGAGCGGACTTCGGTGTCGGCGATCCCTGCCCGGCGGAGCGCGCGATTCTTGCCGGATTGAGCGTCCCATGGGCGCTGTGGTACCGTAGGCACCCGCCGTGGCGGCGTAGCTCAGCTGGTCAGAGCAGCGGAATCATAATCCGCGTGTCGTAGGTTCGAGTCCTACCGCCGCTACCACGCTTTCTGCAGCGGCTCTTGCAGGGCCTTCCCTTGCTGCACGGCTGCCGCTTCCGTCAGCCCTTGGACCATTCTTGCTGGGCGTTGCCGGGTGTTTCCGTTGACGATCCTGAGATACCGAGCCGCCGCTGGACTGCACGTTGGCGAGCTTCAGCCGCGGGCGACGCGCCGGGCCTCGCCGGGCACGGATGTTCCGGTCACACGGGGGACGATGCCCCGAGCCGGGTGACGTCGCTTCGCGGCAAAAGAAGACGACCCTCGGGGGGTGAGCCACCCGCTCCGAGGGTCGTGCACTGAGCATCTTCTACTGTCAGACGCCTTGCGAGTGCCGTTACGTGTTGTCGGCGCAGTGAACAGAAGCAAGCGGCCCCGCCACCTGCGACTTGCCAGTCCTCTCTCAGTCTGCAAGCCGCCGAGCAGGGCCGCAGCGACAGCGTAGGGCCGCTCACGGGCGACACCAAGTCGTTGCCGTCGTCAGCGGTGACAACGGCGGCCACCCTTTTGGCAGGTAAGCGAGGGCGCAGGTCCTCGTCGGCAGGTCAGGTGGACGGAAGGTTGCGGCCCTGGTCGAGCGCGTGTCCGGTCGGGACCCGCAGGTTTGCTCGCCCGGTCAGGCGACCGCGTGATTGAGGCCGACCTCCGCGACGCACAGGCGACACGAGCATCCGGATTCGTGCTCCCACCCGTGGTGTGGAGACCGCCAGGACGTCACCAGCTTGCTCCTGCCTCTCTTCGTCCGTCGCCAGAAGCAGTAGCCGTCGAAGTAGAACCGCGATCCCTGGGCATCCTGCGCCCACGCCGGCTGACCTTCCGTCAGTACTTGGAAGCGGCTGTAGCTGATGCGCTGATCGTCCCTCACGCTCCTGCTCTCCTATCGACTCGACCATGCTATTCCGTGGTCCGGGAGACGCTATTGCGCCGAGCCGTTGCCTGATATGAACGTACGAAGATGGCCCTTGTGACCGGCATCGGAGTCGTTCTCCAGCGCAGTCCGTCTTGCCGCTACGGAAGCGGGTGCTCCGGCTACGTGTCGTTCGACGGCTCGTCCGAAACGTCGTCGAGGGCAGCAGGCGACGGATCACCGTTGATCATGCTCTCCAGGATGAGCCCGATCGAGGCCTCGATGACCTGGGGGTCGACGTCTTCCAACCCCGCGGCCTTGACGAGCCAGTCTTCGGTGACGGTCCATCCGATCGCGAGCGCGGTGATGGACGCAGCGAGCACGCGTGGGTCCGGAAGCTCACGGCCGCGCTTTGCGGCGTCCGCCTCCAGCAGTTCGATGAGGAGTGCGAATGCCGGAAACTCAGGCCTGATACTGTCGAAGGGCATGCGATCCAGGCCCATTCGGGCCAGCAGTTTCAGATACTCGCGCCGATGCCTGCGTAGCTCTCGGAACATGCCTGGGACCGCCTCACGCACGCTGCCCGCGGCCTGAGCTATGCCGAGGACGGGCCCGGTATTGCGCTTCATGGCGGCGGCGAGGATGGCCTCTTTATTGCCCAGGTAACGGTGGACGAGGGCGTGACTCACCCCGGCTTCGGCGGCGATGTCGCGGACGCTCACCGCGTGAAAGCCGCGCTCGGCGAAGAGGTGCTGAGCCGCCGCGAGCATCCGCTCCTCCTTTTGCGGACGGTCATTCGGGCCCTGACCACTGCGGGGCGCCTTCGGCTTCATCTGCATGGGTGTCTCGTCCATTCTTCGACTCTAGCACCCGGTGTGGCGTGTGGAGTACATCGAGACGGGCAGGCGGACGCGCGCTCGTCTCTCCTCAAACGCTGGTAGTACTCGAAGGCTTCGTGAGGGCCGGGCAGGCAGGCTCGCGGTCGCCGGCGTTGCGTTGGCAGCGGGGCGATGAGCCGGCCGGCCGAAGTCCGTGGCGGCTACTCAGGCCCGCCGCTCCTGGCAAGCAGCAGGACCACGACCACGATGACCACCAGGATGACGATCGTGGCCACCGCGGCGAACAGCAACTGGGTACCGCTGAAAGGCATCGCTCAGCCTCTTTCGTTCGCCGACGCGGCCAGCATAGCAGCAGAGGATGGCTCGTGGCCCGCCGCGGCCTCCACCATGCCGCCGTCAGGCGCCCGGGCCGCCGGGCCCGCTGACGACGCTGCCGGCGGTCTCGCCGCCATCCATGACGATCACCGAGCCGGTGAAGTAGGCGGCTTCGTCGCAGGCCAGGTAGGCGAAGAGGCCGGCGAGCTCCTCGGGCGTCGCGTGACGCCCGAGCGGGATGCGCCGGTTCACCTGTTCCAGCATCTCCGGCGTGTACTCCGCCGCCTGCATGGGGGTGAGGACGTAGCCGGGGCAGACGGCGTTGACGCGGATCGTGGGCGCCCACTCGAGCGCCAGCGACCTGGTCAGCGCCACGAGTCCGGCCTTGGTCGCGTTGTAGTCGGCGTAGTAGCGATAGCCGACGAGCGCGTTGGTCGAGGCGGTGAAGAGGATGACGCCGCCACCGTCCGCGAGCATCCGTCGGCCGGCCGCCTGCGCCACCCAGAACGCGCCGCTCAGGTTGGTCGCGACGACCTGGTCCCACTGCTCTGCGCCGATATCGACCGCGGCGCTCCGCAGGCTGACGCCGGCATTGTCGACGAGGACGTCGAGCGAGCCGATCCGCTCGAAGGCGCGCTCGACCTGGGCGCGGTCGCCGACGTCGCAGGCGATCACGCCCGCGCCGGGGCGGCGCGCCAGGACGACGACCTCGCAGCCTTCGTCGCGGAAGCGCTGCGCCGTCGCCGCCCCGATGCCGCTGGTACCACCGGTGATGACCACCTTCTTGCCGGCAAGACCCTTCATCGCATCCTCCTCACCCGTCCATGGCTGCCTGTATCCTATCCACATGACTGAAGCCCCGAGTCCCGCGCCCTTCATCGGCGTGGTCAGCGACACGCACAGCTACTACGACGACGCGCTGGACGACCTGCTCGCCGGGGCCGAGCGCATCATCCACGCCGGCGATGTCGGCACCGTCGACGTCCTGGCGCGGCTGGAGGCGCTCGCGCCCGTCACAGCGGTGCTGGGCAACACCGACCTGCCGTTCTGGGACGACCAATTGCCTTGGGAGGCAGAGGTCGAGGCGCTTGGGCTGCGTATCCTCGTCTGCCACATCGGCAAGAGTCTCATGGGGCGGCACGATCCCGTGGCCGAGGGCTTCGACCTGGTGATCAGCGGCCACAGCCACAGGGCGGCCGTCGAGTGGCGCGAGGGCACGCTGTTCCTCAATCCAGGTGCGGCCGGCAAGGCGCGCTTCGGCATGCCGCGCACGCTCGCGTTCGTGAGCCTCGGGTCGGACGGACGCCCGGTACCGGAGATCGTGCCTCTCGACTGAGCGGCGCGGCGAGCTCCGCGAGGCGATCAGCGGGCGCGGACGCGGTCGTAGGCGGCGAGCGCGCGCAGGCGGGCCTCGGCGTGATCGACGATAGGCTCCGGATAGACGCCACCGAGCGTGACGCCGGCCTCGGCGAGTGCATCCGACGGCGCCAGCCACGGCGCGTGCACGTACCGCGTATCCAGGCCGGCCAATTCAGGCACCCAGCGGCGGACGTAGGCGCCGTCGGGATCGTAGCGCCGTCCCTGGGTCACAGGGTTGAAGACGCGGAAGTACGGCGCCGCGTCGGCCCCGCAGCCGCTCACCCACTGCCACCCGAGCGTGTTGTTCGCCAAGTCGGCGTCCACCAAGGTGCCCCAGAACCAGGCGGCGCCGTCCTGCCACGGCAGCAGCAGGTCCTTGACGAGGAACGAGCCTGCCAGCAGCCGGGCACGGTTGTGCATCCAGCCGGTGGCCCACAACTGCCGCATGGCCGCGTCCACGATCGGATAGCCGGTGCGGCCGCGCTGCCAGGCCGCCAGAGCGGCCGGGTCCTCGCGCCACGGGAAGGCGGCGAAGCGCTCGCGTAGCGGCCACGCGGGTGTGCGCGGGAAGGCGGCGAGCAGGTGGTGGGCGAACTCACGCCAGCCGAGTTGGCGGAGAAAGGCGCCGGCCGAACGGCGCAGGCTGGGCGCCTGATCCTCGTCCCAGCTCAACGCGCCCACGGCCGCCTCGAGGTCCAGGCCGACCTCGGCCATGACGCCGCCGACCGCGTGCCACACCTGGCGGGCGGTCAGCTCGCCCCAGTGCAGGTGAGGCGAGATCCGCGAGCTGCCCTCGAGGTCGGGTCGGTCGCGGTCGGCGGCATAGGCTCGCAGCGGGCCGTCGAGGAAGACCCGGAGACGCTCGTGCGCGCCTCGCTCGCCCGGCCGCCAGGCCTCGGCGAAGGCCGCGGCCCACGGCGGCGGAGCGGCCGTCAGGCCGACGAGCGGCTGGCCTGCCGGTTCCGCCGGCGCCGGCGGAAGCGCGACCGGGGCCGGCAGCGGCTCAGCCGGCGCGCCGGCCGCCAGACGGGCGCGCCAGAACGGAGTGAAGACGGTGTACGGCCGGCCCTCGCGCGTGCGCGTGGCGAGGGCGTCGGCGAGGAGGCCGGCCGGCGGTACGATGAGCGCCTCGATTCCCGCGGCGGCGAGGGCCGTCCGCAGAGCGCCGTCGTCGGCGGCCTCGGCCGGTTCGAGCCCGGCCGCCCAGACCACGGCTGCTGCTCCATGCCGCCTCGCAAGCGCGGCGACGGTGAGCATCGGTTCGCCGTGATCGACCAGCAGCCGGGAACCGAGACGACGCAGGTCGCCGTCCAGACCGACCAGCGAGCGTGCCTGCCACCAGCGCGCCGCCCCGCCTGGAGCCCAGTCGCGGCTGCCGGCAGGTTCCCTTATGTAGACAGGAAGAAGCCCGCCGCCGCGCGTCCGCGCCTGCTGCGCGGCGGCGAGCAGCGCCGGGTTGTCGCCCAGCCGCAGGTCGCGGCGCAACCAGAGGATGGTGAGGGGCGGGGCCTTCGGGGTCGGCTCGGTCGTCTGGGGCTCCTCGGTCGGCGGTCGGCAGTCGCGCCACGCCGCGCGCGGGCGCATCGTGATGGAGTATGACCGGGCGTCGGCGGCGGCAATCGCGCCGTCGCCGGGGTGACGTCGCGGCGAGGCTCGGGCTGCCGCCCGGCCGAGCGCGTGCCGGTGTAGCGTCGGGTATAAAGGCAGACGGGATCTCAACAGGCGCGACCACGCGGCCTCGGCCGCGCGCGGAGGACGACGATGCGTACACCACCAGTGACGATCTACTCTCTCACCACCTGCGGCTGGAGCCGCAAGGCCAAGGCGTACTTCAAGCAGCGAGGCATCAAGGCGTTCGTCATCGAATACGACACCGCCGGCTCCGAGCTGCAGCACAAGATCTCCGCCGAGATGCAGAAGGAGAGGGCGGACGGGTTCCCGTTCGTGCGCATCGGCGGCCGGGTGGTCAAGGGCTACGACCCGGCCACCTACGACAGGCTCCTTCGCGGCGCCTGACGACGTGAGAGGACCAGCACCAGAGGAGACGTGACGTGGCCGAGCAGACCAAGGTCGAGTTGTACACCCTGAGTACGTGCCCGTGGAGCCGCAACGCGAAGGCGTGGCTCGACGACAAGCACGTGAAGTACGCCTACGTCGACTACGATCTCGCCGACGAGGGCCTGCAGGCCCACATCCAGGAAGAGATGGTGGGCCGCGGCGCCTCCGCCTTCCCCTTTGTGAAGTTCGGCGACATCGACTTCATCATCGGCTACAACCCGGACGCGTACGCGCGGCTGCTGGGGATGACGAAGGAAGCTGATGCGGAAGCCGGCGGAGGCGTGGGAGAAGACTGAAGCTGGTCGGGGTGGGCGGATTTGAACCGCCGACCTCTCGGTCCCGAACCGAGCGCTCTACCAAGCTGAGCCACACCCCGACGCGGGGACGAATTCTACCGGAACGCGACCGGTGACGCTAGCCGACGCGGCTGGGCCAGTGAGGGGGGCGCCGCAGGCGCACCGCTCATTAGCCGACGCAGCGGGCCAGCGAGGGGGGCGCCGCAGGAGCACCACTCATCACCGCTCGCGGGCCGCCTCTTCGTCGTTCCCCGCCCGGCGTCAGTCCCGGCGGCCCCCGGCGCCGGCGCCGGGGGTGCGGCCGAGCGACGAGAGCAGCTGCGTGATGCTCTCGTTGATGGCCTCGGCCGTCTCGTGTACGGCGGCCTTCTCGGGGTAGATCTCGTAGCGCTCGCGCTCTTCGGCCGGCGTCAGGTTGGGCATCACGACGTTGGCGCCGCGCTGCAGACCGTGGGCGCGGCCGCCGGTCTTGTTCACCAGGGACAGCGCGGTCGTGGCGGGCAGGTTGGCGTCGGGTCGCGCCAGCCGCGTGAGCGCGACCACCTTGCAGGTCATGAGCTCGCTGTTCGGCGCCTGGTCCTGCGGCCAGTCGGCGGCGGCGAGCCGCCGTGCGAACTCCTGCCCCAGAGGCGTCGCCGGGTGGGGCAGGTACGGCCCGATACCGATCATGTCCATGTCCATCCCGCGGAACAACTCGATGTCGGCGGCGATGCTCGCGTGGGTCTGCCCGGGGATGCCGACCATGATCCCCGTGCCGGCCTCATAGCCGAGTTCCTGCAGGCGGCGCAGGATGCGCATGCGGTCGCTCACCTTGCCGGGGAGATCGGGGTGGATGCGCCGGTACAGGTCCTCGTCGGAGGTCTCGAAGCGCAGGAGATAGCGGTCGCCGCCCGCCTTGCGCCAGGCGATGAGGTCCTCGTCGGGTCGCTCCCCGAGACTGAGCGTGATCGCCGAGACCGCTGTCTCGGAGCGGATGCGGCGCAGCAGATCCGCCATCCACTCGGTGGTGATGCCGTAGTCCTCGCCCGACTGCATGACTACGGTGCCGTAGCCGAAGGCGACCGCCTTGCGCGCGCACTCGAGGGCGACCTCCGCGGAGACGCGGTAGCGCTCGACGCCGCGATTGCCGGCACGGATGCCGCAGTAGGTGCAGCCGCGCACGCAGTAGTTGCTCAGCTCGACCAGGCCGCGGAGGTGGACCGCGTCGCCGACGTAGCGCTGGCGCGTCTCGTCCGCCGCGGCCCACAGCGCTTCCAGCGCCGTGTCGTCGGTCTCCCGCAGCCAGTGGTCGACGGCCTCGCACGAGAGCGCGTCGGCGACGCCGAGGGGTGGGGGAGTGGTGGTGGGCGTCATCGAGTGCCTGGCGGTCGGGTGGCTGACGCCGCCGTCAGCAGAGGTCGTCGACGGCGGCGCCGTCCGGCAGGCCGGAAGTCACCGGCTCCGCCGGTGCGTGCCCGGCCCGCCGCGCTCGCGCCACCCGGACGGCCTCGAGGGCGGCGGGGAACGGCTGCAGCGCGCGCTCGAAGATCCCCAGGCTGAAGGCGATCACGAGGCCGTAGTTGGTGATCGGGACGCCCTGCTGCCGGCAGCGCAGGATCCGCCCCAGCATCGCGCGCCGGTTGAACGTGCAGGCGCCGCAGTGGATGACGAGGTCCCAGCGGGAGAGGTCGTCGGGGAAGTCGTGGCCCTGCATGTGTTCGATGGTGAGCTTGCCGCCCACGTACTGGGTGAGCCAGCGCGGGATCTTGACGCGGCCGATGTCCTCGGCGATGGGGTGGTGGCTGCACGCCTCGGCGATGAGGATGTTGGACCCGCTCTTCAGGTCGTCGACGGCGAGCGTCCCCTCCACCTGGCTGACGAGGTCGCCCTTGAAGCGGCTGAAGAGAATGCTGAAGCTCGTCATCGGCACCTCGGGCGGCGTGTCGGCGGCGACCTTGAGGAACGCCTGCGAATCGGTGACCACCAGCTTGGGCGGACGATTGAGGCGTGCGATTGCGTTGCGGAGCTCACGCTCCTTGACCACGAGCGCCATGGCGTCGCTGTCCATGAGGTCGCGGATGCTCTGCACCTGCGGCAGGATCAGGCGGCCGCGCGGCGCCTCCTTGTCGATGGGCACCACGAGGACGGCGAGCTCGCCGCTGTTGACGAGGTCGCCGAGGATCGACGGGTTGTCGATGAAGTCCGGCGGCGCCGCGTCGAGGAGCGCCTGGCGGAAGTCGAGCACGCCGCGGCCCTCGCTGGCGGTGGTCTGGACGGGTCTCAGCTTGAGGTCCTCCAGGCGCTTCACCGGCGCCGGCTTGCCGACGAGGTCGCTCTTGTTGAAGACCACGACGACGGGCGTCTTGCGCTCGAGGAACTCGTCGAGGATGCCGTCCTCGTACTCGCCCCAGCTCCCGGCCTCGGTGACCAGTACGCCCAAGTCCGTGCGGTCGAACACCTGCGTGGTCTTCTTGGCGCGCAGTTCGCCGAGCACGCCGACGTCGTCGATGCCGGCGGTGTCGATGAAGAGGACGGGGCCGAGCGGCAGCAGTTCCATCGGCTTCTCCACCGGGTCGGTGGTCGTGCCGGCGAAGTCGCTGACGATGCTCACGTTTTGCCGGGTGATCGCATTGAGGAGGCTGCTCTTGCCCACGTTGCGCCGGCCGAAGATGCCGATGTGCAGCCGCATGCCCTTCGGTGCCTCCATCAAGCTCAAGGAAGCACCTCCAGGTGTGGAGGCTGCCGTGCGTCCAGGCGGGCGGCCCGCCCGCCATGAGCGGTCTGCAGCCTCATGCTGCTGGGTGCGTCCATCAGGCTCATGCGATCGCTCCTCCGGTCCCTTCAGTCTTCCACGCCGCGGCCGCGCGTCTGGGGCGTGCCCAGGCGGCAGACGGCCTCGGCGCTGAGCAGCTCGTCGTACTGCTCCGCGGTGAGGATGCCGTCGGCGACCACGAGGTCGCGGATCGTCGTGCCGCCCTCGTGGGCGCGCCGGGCGACCTCGCAGGCGGCGTCGTAGCCGATCTCCGGGACGAGCGCCGTGGCGGCGGCGCTGGAGGCGCGCACCTGCGCAGCGCAGCGCTCCTCGTCGGCCGCGATGCCCTCGACGCAGAAGCGGCGCAGGACTTCGTCGGCGCCGGCGAGCAGGCGCAGGCTCTCGAGAAGGCAGTCGGCGACCAGCGGCAGGAACGCGTTGAGCTCGAGGCTGCCGAGGCCGGCGGCGGTGGCGATGGTCGCGTCGTAGCCGAACACGAGCAGCGCCACCTGACTCACGGCCTCGGGGATCACCGGGTTGACCTTGCCGGGCATGATGCTGGAGCCGGCCTGCCGCCGCGGCAGCCGGATCTCGCCCAGCCCGGCCTCGGGCCCCGAACTGAGCAGGCGCAGGTCGCCCGCGACCTTGAGCAGCGTCGCGGCGTGCGCCTTGAGGATGCCGGAGACTTCCACGAACACGTCCACGTTCTGCGTGGCCTCGGTGAGGTTCTCGGCGCGCGCGAAACCGATGCTTGTGAGCTCGCGCAGCGTGTCGACCACCCGGAAGATGTACTCGCGCGGCGCGGCGAAGCCGGTGCCGATCGCCGTGCCTCCCAGGTTGACGACGCGGAGGCGCTCCTCGCACTTGTAGATGCGCCAGCGGTCACGGTTCAGGGCTTCGGCGTAGGAACCCATCTCGCGCCCGAGGGTGGTGAGGACCGCGTCCTGTCCCTGCGTGCGTCCGACCTTGACCACGTGCGCGAACTCCTGTTCCTTGGCCTGGAACGCCTCCTGCAGTGCGACGATCTGCTCCTCCAGGCGGTGCAACAGGTCGATGGCGGCGAGGCGCAGGGCGGTGGGGTAGGTGTCGTTGGTGCTCTGGTGGAGGTTGAGGTCGTCCGACGGCGAGACGTGGGCGTAGTCGCCGGGAGTCCTGCCCAGGAGTCGCAGGGCGCGATTGGCGAGCACCTCGTTGACGTTCATGTTGGTGCTCGTCCCGGCTCCGCCCTGCAGGCGGTCGACGACGATGTGCTCGTCGAGGATGCCGTCGGCGAGGTCGCGGCAAGCGCGCTCGATGGCGTCGGCCTTGGCGTCATCGCCGTCCCATGCGCCGAGCGTGCGGTTGGTGCGCGCACAGGCGAGCTTGACCACGCCGTACGCGCGCGCGAGCTCCACGTGCACAGGTCGCCCGGCGAGCGGGAAGTTCTCGAGCGCCCGCTCGGTGTGCGCACCGTGCAGGCTGCCCGCCGGTACGGCCACCTCGCCGAGCAGGTCTCGCTCGATGCGCGCGTCGTCGGTCATGGGCGGCTGGTCACGGCGCGGCTCGCGGGTCAGGCGCCGAACACCATCTTCTGGACCTGCACGCCCTCCACGCCGGCCAGCTTGGCCTTCATCGCCTCGGCTTCGTCCTCCGCACCGAAGAACTCGATGAGCACGACTCCGCTCGGCGAACACACGCTCTCGCTGGCGTCGTGCAGCCCGATGCGCGTCTTGATGTTGCAGCCGTACTCGGTGAAGACCTTCTGCACCTCCACCGCGTTCTTGAGGCGGTCGGAGATGTGGATGCCGAGGATGATGTGCTGATCGCTCACGCGTCGTCCCTTCTCGTGGTGGTGGCCTGGGTGCGGCGGACCGGCGTCAGCAAAGGACGTCGCGCTGACCGGCGCGCACACGCGCCAGCATGTTCTCCGTGTGCTCGCGGCGCACGGGGTCCATCTCCGCGACCTTCTCCGTGATGAGCGCCTCGCCGATGGTGCGGGTCTCGGCGCTGCCGTAGTCGAGCAGGTACTCCTCGAAGGTGCTGAGCGCATTGGGGTCGCAGTGGTGCTTGATGTCGCCGGGCTTGGCGAGGTCCATGAAGTCCATACCGGTGCGGCCGAGGCGGTAGCACGCCGTGCAGAACGAGGGGACGTAGCCGAGGTTCGCCACGTCGCGGATCACCTCGTCGAGCGAGCGGTGGTCGCCGAGCTGGAACTGCGCGGCGTCGAACTCCTCGTCCTCCTCGTAGCCGCCGGGGTTGGTGCGGCTGCCGGCGCTGATCTGGCTCACGCCGAGGGCGAAGGTCTCGCGCCGCAGGTTGGCGGTCTCGCGGGTGCTCATGATCATGCCGGTGTACGGCACGGCGAGGCGCAGGATCGCGACGAGCTTGCGGAAGTCGATGTCACTCACCGGCCGCGGCGGGTGGCTGGCCATGTCGGAACCGCTGGCCGGCTCGAGCCGCGGCATGCTGATGGTGTGCGGGCCGACGCCGTAGGCGCGCTCGAGCTCGCGGATGTGCTGCAGCATGGCGAGGATCTCGTAGCGCCAGTCGGCGAGGCCGAAGAGCACGCCGATGCCGACATCGTCGATGCCCGCCTCCATGGCGCGGTGCATGCCGGTGACGCGCCAGTCGAAGTCCTTCTTCTTGCCGCCCACGTGCACGGCGCCGTACGTCTCGCGATGGTAGGTCTCCTGGAAGAGCTGGAACGTGCCGATGCCGGAGGCCTTGAGCTCACGGAAGCGGTCGACGGAGAGCGGAGCGACATTGACGTTGACGCGGCGGATCTCTCCGTTGCCGCGCTTGACGTCGTAGATGGTGGCGATGCTGTCGAGGACGTACTGGAAGCCGCCGTCCTTGGGGTACGACTCACCGGCCACGAGCAGCACGCGCTTGTGGCCCTGGTCGACGAGCAGTTCCACCTCGTGGCGGATCTCCTCCTGGGTGAGCGCGCGGCGCTTGAGCTCCTTGTTGCGCACGCGGAAGGCGCAGTAGAGGCAGTCGTTGTTGCAGAGGTTGCTGATGTAGAGCGGCGCGAAGAGCACGAGGCGCGCGCCGTAGATGGCGTCTTTGGCGTCGCGCGCCGTGTCGAAGAGCTCGGCGAGCAGCTCCGGATCGCTCACCGACGAGAGAACGGCCACCTCCGCCATGTCCAGCCCGTTGAGCTCGCCGGCCTTGGCGAGGATCTCGCGCACGCGCACGGCGTCCTTGGTGGACGCCGAGTGCATCGCCTCGTCGATGGCGACCTCGTCGATGAACGTCCCCGTCGTGGCAACGGCTGTCATGAACTACTCCCTCGGTCGACAGCTAGCGGCTCGGCGCAGTCCGCCGTGGCCGGTATCTCGAAACTGAATTCGGCCCACTCGCCGTGCTTGGAGTCGGCCGTGATGCGCCCCTTGTGGAGCTGCACGATGCGCCACGAGTTGTAGAGGCCGACGCCGGTGCCGCGGCGGCTCTTGAGGGCCGGGTCGTCGAGGCGCGAGAAGCGCCGGAAGAGCTGGTCCTGCTGCGACTGGCTGAAGCCCGGCCCGCTGTTCCAGACGCTGATCCTGAGGCGCCCGCCGTTCTTGCGGTCCTGGAGGACCTCCGCCTTGACGCGGATGTCCCCACCCTCGTTGCCGTACTTGATGGCGTTGTCGAGCAGGTTGACCGTGACGATGCGCAGCAGCGTCGGGTCGCAGCACACCGGCGGCAGCGCCGGCGAGGGCATGCACGTCATGAGCTGCATGCCGTGCGCGTCCGCCTGCGGGCGCACGATGTCGACCGCCTCCTCCAGGACTTCGTTCATGACGTCCACGCACGAGCGGGTGGCGAGCCTGAGCTCGCCGCCCTCGACCCGCGCGAGGTCGAGATACTCCCGCACGAGGCTGAGGAGGTACTGGCCCTTGCGCTCCATGCTCTGCACCTTGGCGCGCTGTTCGAGGGTGAGCTCGCCCAGATAGCCCTGGGTGAGGATCTGGGCGTCGGTGACCATCGAGGCGACCGGGCTCTGGAGCTCGTGGCTCACGAACCCGAGCATCTGCGTGTAGGCGTAGTTGGCCTCTTCGAGCTGCTCGATGCGCCACGCCTTCTCGACCGCCTGGCTGAGGCGCTCGGCGATGGCCATCTGCAGCTCGATGTGCTGCGGGCGGTAGGCGTGCGGCTGTAGCGAGCTGCGGAAGATGAACCCGACCACGCGGCCTTCGACGCTCAGCGGACACGTGAGGCTCGAGCGCACTCCCTCGCGGATGAGCAGGCGCGACGAGCGGCTGCGGGGATGGTCACGCCCGTAGGCCTCGAGGTCGCCGATGATGCGCGGCAGCCCGCTGCGCAGCACCTCCAGGAGTGAACTGCCGTGCAGCGACTCCCTGTAGCCTTGGTTGACCCAGAGCTTCTCGTAGGCGGCGCGATTGTAGTAACTGGTGACGAACTCGCCCCTCTCGTCGACGAAGGCCAGGCCCATGCGGTCGCAGGGGATGAGCGCCTGGGTGTTGTCGAAGAGGTAGTCGACGATGGCGCGCAGCGAAGGGCGAGCGGCGATCTTCTGGTTCACGGTGCGCAGGAGCGTCCGCTCCTCGGCGCCGATGGGCTTGAGGGCGGCGCTGTCACGGAACGGGTCGACGTAGGTGACGGCGGGTCGCTGGTTCTGCTCCGGTTCGTTGCCCATTGGTCTCAAGTGTACTCGATGGGGGCGACCGGGCTGCCTGGATGGCAGCCCGGTCGCCCGGCTATCCTGACGGTCAATCCTGCGGGATGTACTTGCCGCGCGCCGTGTAGTCGGTGTGCAGCAGCTTGTGGCTCTTGTGGCCGCAGGGGCCGTCGGTGAGGAACTCGCCGTAGGTGGCGAGTACGGCCGGGTTCTCGTGCGACTTGCGCACCCCGTAGGCCGAGTCCTCCGAGTAGATGGCCTTGGCGCGCGCGGCGCGGATGGCGTCACTCGTCGGGATCGGCTGGCCGCCGCCGCCCAGGCAGCCGCCCGGGCAAGCCATGAACTCGATGAAGTGGCACTGGCTGAACTTGCCGCCGGCCTTGATGTCGTCCATGACCTTCTTGGCGTTGGCGGTGCCGTGCGCCACGGCGACCTTGAGGGTGGCGCCGTCCAGCCAGTCCCAGTCCGGGACGAGGTGCGCGACGATGTCGGGCACCGGGCCGACCTTGGGCACGGTGATCTCGGCGTACTTGACGCCCTCGAACCCGCGCACCGGGATGATGTCGCCGTGCTCGTAGATGCTCTCGATCTTCTCGCCGGTGACCATCTCGATGACGGTGCGCAGCGCGGCCTCCATCACGCCGCCGGTGGCGCCGAAGATGACGCCGGAGCCGGTGGCCGAGCCGAACGGGTCGTCGAAGTCGCTCTTGGGCAGGGTCGGCACGTGCAGGCCGGCCTCCTTGAACATCTTGCCGAGCTCGCGCGTGGTGAGGCCGTAGTCGACATCCTGGTAGCCGGAGTCGTTCATCTCGGGCCGGTTACACTCGAACTTCTTGGCCGAGCAGGGCATGAGCGCGACGCTCACGATCTTCTCGGGGTCGAGGCCGAGCTTGTCGGCGTAGTAGGTCTTGATGAGCGCGCCGAACATCTGCTGCGGGCTCTTGGCGCTCGAGGCGTTGGGCAGGTACTCGGGGTAGAAGTGCTCGAGATACTTGACCCAGCCCGGCGAGCAGCTGGTGAACTGCGGCAGGGCGACACTCGCGTCCTTCTGCACCAGGGCCTTGTAGAGCCTCAAGATGAGCTCGGTGCCCTCCTCGATGATGGTGAGGTCGGCGGTGAAGTTGGTGTCGAATACCTTGTCGAAGCCGGCGCGGCGGAGGGCCGTGTTCATCTCGAAGGTGACCGGCGTGCCGGGCTCGAGGTCGAACAGCTCGCCCATGGCCGAGCGCGGCGCGGGCGCCGTCTGGATGACGACGTGCTTGTCGGGGTCGTCGATGGCCGCCCAGACCTCGTCGGTCTCGTCCTTGGCGTACAGGGCGCCCACCGGGCAGCGGTTGACGCACTGCCCGCAGTTGATGCAGACGACGGAGCCGAGCGGCATGTCCTCGAAGGTCTCGATGGTGACCTTGTTGCTGCGTCCGACGGCCTCCAGCACGCCGACCTCCTGCACGTCGATGCAGGTGCGGATGCAGCGGCGGCAGCGGATGCACTTGTCCATGTCACGCATGACGCTGTAACTGGAATAGTCGGGCTCGAACTGCGACGCGTCCGGGTGACCGAACGGGTAGCCGCTGACGCCGTATTCCTCGGCCAGCGCCTGCAGCTCGCAGTTGCCGTTGCGCACGCAGCTGTAGCACTCGCCGTAGTGCTCGCTGAGGAGCAGTTCGAGCACGTGCTTGCGGGCCATGCGGACCTTGCGCGTGTGCGTCTTGATCTTCTGCTGGTTGACGACCGGGAAGGTGCAGGAGGGTTGCAGCGTCCTCTGGCCCTCGACCTCGACGACGCACATGCGGCAGACGCCGGCCACGTCGAGGTCCGGATGGTCGCACAGGGTCGGGATCTTGATCCCGGCCTCTTTGGCGGCCTCGAGGATGGTCGTCCCGAAGGGGACCTTGGCCTCGACGCCGTCGATGGTGACGCTGACCTGGGCGCCGATGGCGTCCGGGCTGGTGGTGGTGATGACGCGCCGGTGCTGCTGCGAGAGCGGCGCGCGATGGATCGGCGTGGTGGGGTTGCTCATGCTCACTCCCTCGCTCTCGTCAGGCGCTCGGGGCGCGGTTTGCGATCTCGTCGCCGAAGCCCTCGAGGATCGAGAGGAAGGCGCTCGGGCTGGTCTGCCCGAGGCCACACTTCGAGGCGACCTGCATGGTGGCGCCGAGCTCCTTCACGTTCGCGAGGAACTCGGGTGGGCACGCGCCCTGCTTGAGAAGCTGGACGGCGCGCAGCATCTGGGCGTTGCCCAGGCGGCAGGGCGTGCACTGGCCGCAGCTCTCCTCGACGAAGAAGTCGAGGAAGTTCTCGGCCACGTCGAGGATGTCGCGCTCCGGACCGATGACCATGACGGACCCGCCCGTCGGAATGTCCTCGAACGCGAGCGCGCGCGCGAAGTCCTTCTCGGGCACGCACACGCCGCTGGCACCGCCGATCTGCACGGCCATGGTGCCCTCTCCGCCGACCTCCTCGAGCAGGTCGGCGACGGTGATGCCCCACGGGAACTCGTAGACGCCCGGCTTCTCGCAGTCGCCGCTGATGCTGAACAGCTTGTAGCCGGTCGACTTGTCGGTGCCGAAGCCCTTGAACCAGTCGGCGCCCTTGGCGAAGATCGCCGCCACCGAGGCGAGGGTCTCGACGTTGTTGACGACCGTCGGGTTGTTGAGCAGGCCGGCGACCACCGGGAACGGCGGGCGGTTGCGCGGCTCGCCGCGGAAGCCCTCGAGGCTCTCGATGAGGGCCGTCTCCTCGCCGCACACGTAGGCGCCGGCGCCCATGGCGACGAGGATGTCGAAGTCGAAGCCCTCGACGCCGAGGACGTTGTGCCCGAGCAGGCCGGCGCCGCGGCGGCGCTGGATGACCTCGTTGAGGTGCGGGCGCAGGTACGTGTACTCGGCGCGCAGGTAGATGATGCCGAGGCTCGCGCCGATGGCGCGGCCGCCGATGGTCATGCCCTCGAACACGAGGTCGGCGAACCGGGTAAGGATCACGCGGTCCTTGAAGGTGCCGGGCTCGCCCTCGTCGGCGTTGCAGATGATGTACTTCTGGTCGGCTTTCTCCGCCGCGCAGAAGCCCCACTTCATGCCCGTCGGGAAGCCGGCGCCGCCGCGGCCCTTGAGGTCGCTGTCGCGCACGAAGTCGACGAGGTCGGCGCGGCTCAGGGCGAGGGCCGCCTTGAGCCCGGCCTCTGGCTCGATGGTCTCGTAGGTGAGAGCGTTGCTCTGCGTCTCGATCGTAGCGGGCACTGCTCAGCCCTCCTCGGCCACGGCCGCGGCCCGGCAGGCGGCGACGATCTCGCGCGCCGTGTCCGGGGTGACCCGCGTGTGGACCTCGTCGTTCACGAGCAGGGCCGGGCCCTGGTCGCACATGCCGACGCAGCTCGCCCACTCGAGGGTGAAGACGCCGTCGTCGGTGGTCTCGTCGAAGCCGATGCCGAGCTCGTTCTTGAGGGCGTCGGCGACGGCATCCTTGCCGGCGAAGTCGCACGAGAGCGTGCCACAGAGCCGGATCACGAACTGCCCCTCAGGGGCGCCGTGCAGGAACGCATAGAACGAGGCGACGCTGTAGACCTCCACGGGGTGGATATCGAGCACGTCGGCGATCGTCTGCATGGACTCGGAGTCGACCTCGTGGAAGCGCCTCTTGACAGCCGCGAGGATAGGGATGAGAGAGCTCCGGCCTGGGCCTAGCTTGTCGACCAGGACTTCGACGTCGGCTCGGAGTTGGTCCTGTGTGATCGTGGTCGTTGCCATCTGGAGTCCTCTCCTACTGCTCGAGGAGCTTCTTGACCTTGGCTACCAGTGTCTGTGGCTCCACCGGCTTGGGCTGGAACTCGTCGACCGGGACGATCTCGCCGTCCTTGTCGATGTTGAGTCCCATGGCGGCATTGACGCTGGTGAGCATGATGATCGGCAGCTCGTTGCCGTTCTTGCGGATCTCGCGAGCCATGCGGAGGCCGTCGTCGGGCTCCTCCATCATGACGTCGAGGATGAGGAGGTCGGGCTTGTCCTCGGCAAGCTTCTTCGTGCCTTCGGCGCGATTGGCCGCGCCGATGACCTCATAGCCCTCGCGCTCGAGGACAAGGCGGCCGGCATCGACGATGTCCGGGTCGTCGTCAACGATGAGTATCTTGGGCACCACGCACTCCTTCAGTCCGTTGCCGTTCCCCTGGCGAGGCTGGTGCCCCGCCATCGCGGCCCGCTGCCGTCTCTCTGTCGCGACCCCGCCCGGACCAGGTCAGGGGAGGGCGATGACGGACGAGGAAGACGACGATCGGTGCTGGCCGCTCACTCCACAGTGTCTACGTTCGACCTGGTATCAACTACGAACAATTTCTAACGCATCTCGGCCGCTTGTGCAAGGGGTCACGAGCGTTTGAGGCTAGCATCGGCCAGACTCGCACGGGCGAGAAGCGGGTCAGAGCGGGTGCGACCCGGCGTTCCCGGAGCGCGGGGCAGAGGGCTGCGGAGGGCGTCCGGGAGGTCGCGGACGCGCGTCAGAGCTGTGGCGCAGCCGACGCGGCCACGTCGGTGACGGGCTCCCGCGCGGGCGCCGTGCCGGCCGGCGGCGCGTCGTGCAGCGTCACCGTGAAGGTGCTGCCGACGCCGGGCTCGCTCGTGACCTTGGCCTCGCCGTCGTACATGTTGGCGATCTTGCGCACGGTGCTCAGGCCGAGACCGCTGCCGAGGATCTTGACCGTCTGTTCGTTCTTGATGCGCGTGAACTCACTGAAGAGCTTGCCCGCCTCCTCGGCGGTGAGGCCGATGCCCGTGTCGCGCACGGTCAGCGTGACGGCGTCGCCCTTGCGCCTGAGCCTGACGTCGACGCCCCCGCCGTCGCGGTTGTACTTGACCGCGTTCGAGATGAGGTTGTTGAAGACGATCTCGACCTCGCCGGGGTCGGCGAGGAGCTCGATGTCCGATCCTTCTTCGAGCTCTACGGTGATGCCCCGGCGCTCGGCGTCGACGGCGAACAGCTCCATCGACGCCTTGGCCAGCTCGCGCAGGTCCAAGCGCTTGATCACGCGCTCGCGCTGGCCCGACTCGATGCGCGTGAGGTCGAGCAGGTCCATGATGAGCTTCTTCATGCCGTCGACGCGCACGATGCTGCGCTCGACCATCTTCAGGTTCTGGTCGGCCTCCGTGGTGCGCAGGATGTTCAAGTAGCCCTCCACGGCGTTCAGCGGCGCCTTGAGCTCGTGCGCGAGCACAGAGATGAAGTTGAAGCGGATCTCGCGCTTCTCCTCGGCCAGCTTGCGCGCCTGCTTGCTCAGGATGAGCTGGCTCGTGGCCTTGCGCAGCGCGTAGCGGAGCTCGTCGGGGGTGAAGGGCTTGGCGAGGAAGTCGTAGGCGCCGAGCTTGGTCGCCTTGACCGCCGTCTCGAAGGTCGCGTAGGCCGTGATCATGATGGTGAGGACCTCACGGCCCTGCGCGCTCATGGCGTCCAGGACGTCCATGCCGCCCACGCCCGGCAGCTTGAGATCGAGCAGCAGCAGGTCGACCTCGCCGCCTCCGCCGAGCCAGGCGAGGTAGTCCTCGCCGCTCGTGAAGTGGCGGAACTCGTAGTCGGCGTCGACGAGCACGTCGGGCACGTGCACCCGGTACTTCTCGATGATGCGCCGCACGCCCAGGCACAGCGCCTCTTCGTCGTCGACCATCGCCACCTTGAGGGTGACCTGTTGCGGGTCCATGAGGCTCTCTCGGGCTTCGGGTTCGGGGTCCATGTCAGCTCCCGGTGATCTCCTGCAGGCTCGCCGGGACGTCCGTCTCGGCCTCGAGCCTGGGCAGGGAGATGCTGAAGGTGGTGCCCGTGGGCCCCACGGCGGGGTCGGCGTTGGACTCGACGGTGATCTGGCCGCGGTGCATCTTGACGATGCCGTGAGTCACCGCAAGCCCGAGGCCGGTTCCTTTGCCGACCTGCTTGGTCGTGAAGAACGGGCTGAACAGCTTGCCGAGGTTCTCGTCGGGGATGCCCATGCCCTCGTCGTGCACGGTGATGAGGACGTTCTCATCGGTGCCGTCGACGGTCACGACGATCGTGCCGCCGTCGGGCATGGCGTGCTGGGCGTTGGTGAGCAGGTTCGTCAGGACCTGGACGATCTGGTCGCCGTCGAGTTCGGCCACCGGGTCCTCCAGATGGTCGACGACCTCGAGGGAGACGCCCTCGGCGATGGGCAGCGTGCGCATCACCTCGCCCACGAGGCTGGTGAGGTCGGTTGGTTGGCGAACGACCCGGCTCTGGCGGGCGAAGTTGAGCAGACCGGAGATGATCTTCTTGCAGCGGTTGGCCTGGTCGACGATGAGCTTGACGTCGGCCGAGACGTCGGAGTCGGCCTCGCAGTCCTCGAGCAGCAGGTTGGCGTGCAGGAGGAGGATGCCCAGAGGGTTGTTGACCTCGTGGGCGATGCCGGCCGCGAGCTGGCCCATACTGGCGAGCTTCTCGCTCTTGACCAGGGCCTCCTTTGTCGTCTCCAGCGAGAGGTTGGACTGCTGCAGTTCGTCGACGGTCTTGCGCAGCTCCTCGAGGGAGTAGGGCAGGCACATCTCGACCTCGGCCAGTCCCTGCCAGATGGCGACGGCGTGGTGGCGGCAGGTGTCGTAGCCGCAGGCCCCGCAGTCGAGCTCGTCCTCGGGGCCGTACTTGTTCATGCGCGCCAGGATCTCCGTGAGCTTCTGCTGCGACGGCGTGTCGTCGAAGCGCTGGTCGAACGGCTCGAACGTGCGTGCGAGGTCGACGTCGGCGTATTCGGCGACCGCCGTCTCCCAGGCCGCCTGGTCGAAGTCGGCCTGGCGGGCGCGGGTCTCGGCGCTCACATCCGAGCGACGCTTGAAGACCGGCTCCTCGCTGCTGAAGCCGGCTCCCATGATGCAGCCCTCACAGCAGAGAATGTCGAGCAGCCGCGCCTCGGTCTGGCCGTGCTCGAAGTCGGTGATCGCCTCGACGAGGTTCTGGCGGCCGTCGGCGCTCACGATGTCGCCGCTCAGGAGGTCCTCGTCGAGGTCGGCGGCCTGCAGCAGCCCGCGCGTGATGGGGAAGAGGGCGCCCAAGCTGCCGTGCGGCGGGTCGAAGTCGTCGCCGGCCCCGTCGCGGGCGGTGAGGCCGACGCCGCGCGCGGCGAACAGTGCGCGCAGCTCCACGTACGTGAGCGCCGCGTGGACCTCGCCCTCGAACTGTTCGTAGCGCGCTTCGCCCTTCTTGGCGATGCAGGGCCCGACGAACACGATCTTGAGCGCCGGCCCGAACTTCTTGTGCAGCACGCGCGCGGTCGCCAGCATGGGTGAGACAATGGGTGCGAGGTTGTCGAGGATGTCGGGGTGGTACTTGCGCACGTAACTGACCACCGCCGGGCAGCTGGTGGCGATGTGGCGTCCGTTGTCCTGCTCCAGCAGGCGTGCGTATTCGGAGGCGACGAGGTCGGCGCCGAAGCTGACCTCGTGCACGCCCGCGAACCCGAGCTCGCGGAGGGCGCCGACCAGAGCGGCCGTGCCGCACTCCGTGAACTCGGCCGGGTAACTCGGCGCCACGATGGCGGCGACCGGCGCCTCGCCGGCGAGCAGGGCCTCGGTCGCCTCGATGCCGCTGAGCACTTGCTTGGCGTTCTGGCTGCACACGGTGACGCAGTTGCCGCAGCCGATGCAGCGCGTCTGGATGACGCTCGCCTGGCCGTCGAGGATCTGGATGGCCTTGGCCGGGCACTCGCGCACGCACGTGTAGCAGCGGCGGCACTTCTCACGGATGGTGGTGACCAGCTGGAGGTAGGAGACTCTGTCCTCGTTCATCGCCGGCCCGCCGCCGCCGTCAGCCCCGGACGGCGAGCAGGTCGCCGACCTTGGCGAGGAGCGCCTGCGCGTCGATGGGTTTGTCGAAGTAGGCGTCGATGTTCATCTTGGCCAGGTCCTCGGCCGAGTCGGGGTGGAAGTCGAGGCCCAGGGCGCTGCTCACGGAGGTGCTGATGATGATCGGCACGGCGGCGGTGCGCGGGTCGGCCTTGAGCCGGGCGGCGAAGGCGAACCCGGCGTCGATGCTCGTCATCATCAGGTCGGTGATGACCAGGTCCGGCGCCTCGGCGTCGATGCGCGCCTGCGCTTCGGCGGGTTGGTGGCGGTGACCACGCGGTAGCCGGCCCCCTCGAGGATGATGCGGTTGATCTCGAGGAAGTCGAAGTCGTCGTCGACGATGAGTATCAGTGCCTGGTCTGCGCTCATTTCCTTCTTCAGTATAGTGTGGGGTGCACCTTCGGCGCCCCCCACGTTAGTTTGCCTGCGGCGACTGATCGCTGAGCCTGCGGGACACCGCCAGTTGAGCCCGCTTCGCAGCTCACTACCGGCCGGACCGCCCTGCCCTTGCAGCGGCCCCGGAGGCGGCCCCGGTCTCCCGGGGCCGCCTCACGGGCGCGCCGCCCACGCGCCCGGCCGCTGTCTTCCTGGCGCCGCGTCTTCAGACGCGGTCGTGCTCGAAGTAGTGAGTGTGCAGGAGATGGTGCGAGACCTCGCCGCACGGCGCCCCGAGGTACTCCTCGTACAGGGCGCAGACGGCGGGGTTCTCGTGTGACTTGCGCAGCTCGCGGCCCTCGTCCTCGCGGTAGATGGCCTCGATTCGCTTCTTGCGCACCTCGTTGGTCGTGAGGCGCGGCTGCCCGCCGCCGCCGATGCAGCCGCCGGGGCAGGTCATGACCTCGACGAAGTGGTACTCGGCCTCGCCGCTCTTGATCTGGTCGATGACCTTCTGCGCGTTGCCGAGACCGTGGGCCACGGCGACCTTCAGGTCGGCGCCTTCGAGGAACGCCCAGTCCCCTGTGCTCCCTCTACCTTGACGGTCGCCACCTTCACGCCGTCGAGGCCCTCGATCGGGGCTGGACGTGCAGGTCGGGGAAGGGGAACGGCGTCTTGGTGACGATCTCCCACGCCGTGCGCAGGGCCGCCTCCATGACTCCGCCGGT
>CAVXJO010000009.1:245000-248010 GCA_963762125.1 uncultured Thermoleophilia bacterium | reverse complement strand
CGCGGAGCCGCTGCCGCCGCCAGGACGGCCGCCCTCAGCGCGGACCGCGCCCGGCGCGCTCGGGGCGTTCGGCGGTACCCCGTATCGCCTCGCGGAGCTCGAGTTCGCCGTCGCGGACGGGGCGTTTCTGGCCGTGGGCGGCCTCAAGGATCTGCGGCGGCGGGCCGTGGCGGAGCTCGGCGAGCGCCGCGTGGCCGCCTGGCGGCGCGTCGCCGGCCGGGAGTCATCCGGCGGGGGCCGGGCCGAGCCGGCGCCGCCGGCATCGCTGCAGGAGGCGCCTCGGCTCGCGCCCGCGGGAGCGGCGCATCCGGGCCCGACGCCGACGCTGGTCCTGCGCCTGCGCCCGGGCGAGTCGCCGCTCCCGCTCCCGCGCGGCGGCGCCTACTGCCTCGATCTGCTCACGGGCGCCCCACCTGCGACGGCCGGCGACGCCCTCGAGACGCTGCGGCGCTCGGGGGCTCCCGTGCGCGTGCGTCTGCCCGAGGTCCTCTTCGACGCGGACGCGGCCTGGCTCGGCGCGATCCTGGCTCTGCCGTGGGACGCCGTCGTCGTCCGGAGCGCCGGTGTGCTCGCCGGTCTGGCTGCGGGCTACGTCATCGAGTACCCGCTGCAGGGCCTGAGCGGCCTCGCCGCCGGCGTGGCCGCCGCGCTCGCCGGCGCGTGGCCGGCGGCGGTCACGGCGTCCCCCGAGGCCTCCCTGGAGGAGGTCGGCGTGCTGGCTCGTGCGCTGGCCGCCGCCGCGCCGGGCGAGCCGCCGGCGCTCGAGATCCTCGCGTTCGGGCGGCAACAGGTCCTGCACACACGCGACCTGCTGGGCCGGGCGGAGGGGCTCTTCGAGGCGCCCGGCCCCGACCAGCACGTCTCGCTCCTCCTCGAGGACGCCAAGGGCTACGAGTTCCCGGCCGAGGCGGACGCCGGCGGCACGAGGATCTTCAACGCCCGCGTCACCAACCTCGCGCCCAATCTGGATGGACTGCGCGAGGCCGGGGTCGCCACCTTCCTCGTCGAGCAGGCGGCCATGGACGCGCGCGAACGCGCCGCATTCGCCTCCGGTGGCCTCGAAGCGCTCGCGCCGCTGGCGTCGCGCGAACGTTCCACGACGGGGCATCTCTTCCGCGGCGTGGCCTGAGGGCGACGGGCCGCCGGCGCCGGCGCGGCCACTCCGGCTCGGGGCCCCTGTGCTATCATCCACGGCGGCCGCGCCGCCCGGCGCGGGCTCTCGTGCAGGCTCACGCCCTGCGCCTCCGGCCGGCCCGGAGTTCACCGTACCCGCGCGAAAGGACCGAGCCGTGGCCGACCGCCGCCTCATCGACGACCTCATGATCGGCGCCGTCGACGTGCTCCCTGAGGGAGCGCTCGAGGCCAAGCTCGACCTCGCCGAACGACAAGGGCGACCGCTGCGCGTCAAGCTCGGCGTGGACCCCACGGCGCCGGACATCCATCTCGGCCACACCGTCGTCCTCAACAAGCTGCGCCAGTTCCAGGACGCCGGCCACGTGGCGGTGCTCATCATCGGCGACTACACGGCGCGTATCGGCGACCCTTCCGGCCGCAGCAAGACGCGCCCACGCCTCGACGGCGCCGTCATCGACGCCAACGCCGAGACCTACAAGGCGCAGGCGTTCCACATCCTCGATGACGACCCGGCCAAGCTCGACATCCGCTACAACGGGGAATGGCTCGCTCCGCTGACCATGGAGCAGCTCTTCGAGATCACCGCGACCACGACTGTGGCGCGCATCCTCGAGCGCGACGACTTCGCCAAACGCTGGGCGGCGCACCAGCCCATCAGCATGCTGGAGATGCTCTACCCGCTGGCTCAAGGCTACGACTCTGTGGCGATCGAGGCGGACATCGAGCTCGGCGGCACCGACCAGGTCTTCAACCTCTTCGTGGGGCGCGACCTGCAGGCGTACTTCGGTCAGGAACCGCAGGCGATCATGACGATGGACATCCTGCCGGGCACCGACGGCGTCGAGCGGATGAGCAAGAGCACGGGCAACTACATCGGGGTGACCGAGGACCCGCGTGACCTGTACGGCAAGATCATGAGCATCCCCGACGGCGTGATGCTCACGTACTACCGCCTCCTCACGGCGCACCACGCCGACGAGCTGGCGCGGATCGAAGAGGATTTCGAGAGCGGCGCCGTGAACCCGCGCGACCTCAAGGCGCGCCTCGCGCGCGAGGTCATCGCGCGGCTCCGCGGCGCCGAGTCTGCCGCGGCGGCGGAAGCGCACTTCGACAGCGTCTTCCGCCGCCACGAGTCCGCCGCCGACCTCCAGGAGTTGGCGCTCGAGCCCGGCGACGTGGAGGAGGACGGCAAGGTGTTCCTGCCGGCCGTCCTCGAACGCTGGTTCGGCCAGACGCGCAGCGAGTGGCGGCGGCGCATCCAGCAGGGCGGCGTCAGCCTGGACGGCGAGCCGGTCCCCGAGCTCGCCGTGCCCATCGCGACTCTCGCCGGCAAGCATCTCAAGGCCGGCAAGTCGGCGCAGGCGCAGGGCGTGATCCGTGGTCTCTAGGCGCCGCCCGGACGGCTGCGATCGCGCCGCACAGGCTCGATCTGAGCCTGCGAGAAAGAATCTCGGCATCGAGGTTGACACGCCTCTTTCCGCGGGTATACTTCCCTAGCGCTTCGGGAGTCCGCTCTTCGCAGACAGTGTCTCGATGATGACCAAGAGCGCGAATCGTTTGAACGGCTCGGCAACTTCGTGTATACTGCGAAGTCCCTGCCGGGACGTGTGGTGAGGTAAGCCAAACCCCGCGATCACCACTGCAGGGATTGTGCGCGCTGAAACCGCTCACGATTCACCAAGTGCCTACGGGCACGAGGTCTTTGAAAACTGAACAGGATGAGGAAGCCGATCAGCCGGCGTCGTCTTTGACGACACGATGATCGGTGGACGCCAGTGCGCCTGGCACGCCTTCGGGTGTGCCTGGTTCAAATGATTTATCCCGTCAGTGACCCTGCATTGCTGAAACCGACGGCCTTTGGGCCGGCGGACCGGGG